>NZ_JBXVVZ010000001.1:0-1503117 GCF_057219775.1 Aquabacterium sp. T101 | reverse complement strand
CGGAAGGTGTAGCCGCCGTCCTGGACGGTCTCGCCGTACATGCCGAAGCTGAAGGTGGTGCCGCTGGGGGTGTTGAACACGGGCAGGGCGCCGGAGCCCCAGTCGGCGAAGGTCAGGGGCGCGGCACTGGAGACGTTGCGGTTGTCCAGGCGCACGGACACGTTCCAGGCACCGCCGCGCGCGAAGTACAGCTGCGAGCCCGCGGGCAGGGCGTTCAGGTTCAGGCCTGACAGGTCACGCTTGGGGGCGGACTGGGTGCCGGCGTTGGCGTTGTTGCCGGGCACGCAGCCCGACACGGCGCCGGTCTGGCAGTCGCTGAAGTAGTAGACCAGCGCGCCCGGGGGCACGGGAGCCGGAGCCGGCGCGGGGGCCGGAGCCGGAGCTGGGGCGGGGGCGGGGGCGGGGGCCGGAGCAGGGGCCGGCGCCGGCGCCGGGGCGGGAGCGGGAGCCGGGGCGGGAGCGGGAGCCGGGGCGGGAGCGGGAGCCGGGGCGGGAGCGGGAGCCGGGGCCGGAGCGGGAGCCGGGGCCGGAGCGGGAGCCGGGGCCGGGGCCGGGGCCGGGGCCGGGGCCGGGGCCGGAGCGGGAGCCGGGGCCGGAGCAGGCGCGGGAGCAGGCGCGGGAGCCGGCGCTGTCGACGCCAGTTCGACCGAGATCACCTTTGACGTCGCATTGCCCGCGCCGTCGTAGGCGCGCACGACGATCCGGTTGGTGCCCTGCGCCAGCGGCAGCGACGACGCCGTCCAGGTGGCCGTGCCCCAGGTGCCCGACTTGGCCGCCACGCCGTTGCCACCGCGGTCGTTGACCCAGGTGATCTTGCTGATCTTGCGGTCGTCGGTGGCCGACCCCGCCAGCGTCACCGACGCGGACGTCGTGGAATAGGTTTCGGCGGTGGTCGGCGTCGCGATCACCAGGTTCGGTACCGCACGGTCCAGGCGCAGTTCGGCGTCTTCCCGTTCCGCGGCGTTCGGATCCACCGACTCGGACTCGGTGGCGCCGCCACAGGCGACGAGGATGGCGCACGCCGCAGCAACGGGGGCCAGCTTGAGGGGGAAGCGCAGGGTCTTGGTCATGGTGATGCTCGGACAGGAATCAGGGCCGCACGGAGTGCCGGCGGACCGCGTCGGTCCGGTGCCGGCTGCGAAGGGTTCTTGCTGCGGGGGAACCGACCGGGTCGGCGTGGCGGCAGGACGAACGGAACAGCTCGGGTCGGACCGCCAGCGCCGGGCCAGACGGGGTCTGGGAGGAGAGTGCAGTGGGGTACGACATCGATGCACACAGGCTATCGACGCCGCGCGAGGCGCCTGTAAGGCAAATCGTTTCGCTGTAACGGTGGCGAGGCCGCGGGTAACCGCCGACGCCCTGCCGCCGTCTCCCTTGAATCAGGGGGATAGGGGGGTTGACAGTTACGAAATCACGATTCGTCGCCGAGGCATTCCCAACAATGTCTCGTGAAAATTACATGTGGAAGCGCACTGCTTCGGGGCGCCCGAAGGCGCCGGTGCGGCGGCCCGCAAGCCGGCGATTCCTCACGGAACCGTGCAGAAGCACCGTCGTTTTTCGCGTTCACACCCATCTAGGGGTGCTTGCCCGCAGTGAGCGGGCCAAATAATTCGTCCACGCATCGAGCGCGGTGTCGGCAGGAAGTACGTGCTGACATGAAGGCCGCGCAACATGTCGGCCCCGACGGGGACGCGCAGCGTCCGGCAGGGGGCCCACGCCGGCGCCGGGCCGGCGACTGCTCAACAACGAACGAATCTATCCGCGGACGACGATGGCAAATTCATGGCGTTGCGTGCTGATCGGCGGCGAGTCGCTGCTGATCCAATGTGCCGAGATCCTGGAACAGCGGGGCCACGCCGTCGCCGCGATCGTGTCGGGCCGGCCGGCCATCCGCAAATGGGCCGCGGCGCGCGGCGTGCGCGTGCTGGCCGACGCCGCCGCGCTGCGCGGGGCGGCCGACCTCGGCCGCATTGACTACCTGTTCAGCGTCACCAACCTGTCGGTGCTGCCGGCCGACGTGCTGGCCCTGCCCGTGCGCGGCGCGATCAACTTCCACGACGGCCCGCTGCCCGAGTACGCCGGCCTGAACACGCCGGTGTGGGCGCTGCTCAATGGCGAGAAGGCCTACGGCATCACCTGGCACACGATGACGGCGCAGGTGGACCAGGGCGACATCCTGGTCCAGAAGCGCTTCGCGCTGGGTGACGCCGAGACCTCGCTGACGCTCAACACGCGCAACTACGAGGCCGCCATCGAGGGCTTCGAGGAACTGATGGCCGGCCTGGAAGCCGGCACGCTGGCCGGCCAGCCGCAGACGAAGGCGCTGGAGCGCTACTACGGCCGCAAGGACCGCCCCGAGGCGGCCTGCGCGATCCGCTGGGACCAGGGCGCCGACCGCATCGTCACGCTGGTGCGCGCACTGGACTTCGGCACCTATGCCAACCCGATCGGCGCGCCCAAGCTGAGCGTCGGCGGCCGGGTGCTGCTGGTGGCCGCGGCCGAGAAGGCCGGCACGTCGTCGGGTGCCGAGCCCGGCACCGTGGTGGCGGCCGACCTGTCGGGCATCACCGTGGCCACCGCCGACGGCGACCTGCGCCTGTCTCGGCTCGAAGCGACCTGCGGCCGTGCCGTCTCGGCCGGCGAGGCCCAGTCCGAGTTCGGCCTGCGCGCCGGCACCCGCCTCGACGTGCCGTCGGCCGACGCGGTGGCACGCCGGTCGGCGCTCAATGCCGCGGTCTGTGCGCACGAGCCGTTCTGGCTGCGTCGCCTGGAGACCCAGGAGACGGTGGAACTGCCGACCATCGACCGCAGCGCGCCGCCGCAGCCGGCGCAGTGGATGCACCTGGACGCGGCGCATCCCGCCGCGGCCGGCGACCGTGGCGACACCCTCGTCGCCGCCGCGCTGGGCCTGCTGGCCCGCCTGGCCGACAAGGACGCCTTCGACGTCGGCTTCGCCGACCCGGCGCTGGCCGACCAGGTCGGCCCCGACGGCGCGTGGTTCGCGGCCCAGGTGCCACTGCGCGCCGCGGTCGACTTCGCGCTGCCGTTCGCCCGCCTGCGCGACGCGGTGGTGGCCGAGCGCACCGAACTTCGCAAGCGCGGCAGCTTCGCCACCGACGCCGTGGCGCGCACGCCCGAACTGCGCGCGATGGCCGTGGCGCGCGACCCGCGCGTGCTGCCGGTGTCGGTGCTGATCGTGCGTTCGCTCGACGCCGTCTCGGCGCGGCCGGGCAACGAGCTGACCGTGGCCTTCACCGAGGACGGCCGCGCCAGCCGCTGGCTGTTCGATGCCGCCAAGCTGTCGCGCGGCCAGGTGCAGGCACTGCAGTCGCAGTTCGCCCAGCTGCTCGAAGCCGCCGACGCCGACGCGCAGCGCCCCCTGGCCGAGCTGCCGCTGCTGGACGCCGCGCTGCGCCATCGCGTGCTCGACGAGTGGAACGCCACCGCCGCCCCGGTGCGCGCCGACGCCTGCGTGCACCGCCTGTTCGCCGAGCAGGCCGCGCGCACGCCGGACCAGCCGGCCGTCACCTGCAACGGCGTCACGCTCACCTACGCCGAACTCGACCGCCGCTCCAGCCAGCTCGCGCGCCGCCTGTCGGCGCTGGGCGTGGGCCCGGACTCGCTGGTGGGCCTGATGGCCGAGCGCTCGGTGGAGCTGATCGTCGGCCTGATCGGCATCCACAAGGCCGGCGGCGCCTATGTGCCGCTGGACCCGACCTACCCGCGCGACCGCATCGCCTACATGGTGGAGGACGCCAAGGTCGCCGTGCTGCTGACGCAGGAGCGCCTGCGCGGCGACCTGCCGAAGTACCGCGGCAAGGTGGTCTGCCTGGACAGCGACTGGGCCTCGATCGGCACGGAGCCGGCCGACGCCTTCGATGGCGGCGCCGAGCCGCGCCACCTCGCCTACGTGATCTACACCTCGGGCTCGACCGGCAAGCCCAAGGGCGTGATGGTCGAGCACCGCAACGTCGTCAACTTCTTCGCCGGCATGGATCGCCACCTCGGCGACGACGCGCCGGGCACGTGGCTGGCCGTCACCAGCCTGTCGTTCGACATCTCGGTGCTCGAGCTGTGCTGGACCCTGGCGCGCGGCTACCACGTGGTGGTGTCGTCCGACGAGGACCGCTCCGCGGCCACGCCGGCGCGCGGCGCGCATGCGCACCGGCCGCTGGACTTCAGCCTGTTCTACTTCTCCAGCGACGAGTCCGAGGGCGTCACCGACAAGTACCGACTGCTGCTCGAAGGCGCGAAGTACGGCGACCAGCACGGCTTCGCCGCGGTGTGGACGCCCGAGCGCCACTTCCATGCCTTCGGCGGCCTGTACCCGAACCCGGCGGTCACCGGCGCGGCCATCGCGGCCGTCACCGAGCGGGTGCAGATCCGCGCCGGCAGCGTGGTGCTGCCGCTGCACCATCCGCTGCGCGTGGCCGAGGAATGGTCCGTGGTGGACAACATCTCCAAGGGCCGCGTGGGCATCTCGTTCGCGTCGGGCTGGCAACCCAACGACTTCGTGCTCCGGCCCGAGAACTACGCCGACAACAAGAACGTGATGCTGAAGAACATCGACGTCGTGCGGCGCCTGTGGCGCGGCGAGGCGATCGCCTTCGACGGCCCGCTGGGCAAGGCGGTGGACACGCGCATCCTGCCGCGCCCGGTGCAGAAGGAACTGCCGTACTGGGTCACCTCGGCCGGCAACCCCGAGACCTTCATCGCCGCCGGCCGCATCGGCGCCAACGTGCTGACCCACCTGCTGGGCCAGACGGTCGAGGAGCTCAAGGACAAGCTGGCTGCCTACCGCCAGGCCTGGAAGGACGCCGGCCACCCCGGCGAGGGCTATGTGTCGCTGATGCTGCACACCTTCGTCGGCCCCGACGCCGCCGCGGTGCGCGCCAAGGTGAAGCAGCCGCTCATCGAGTACCTGCGCAGCTCGCTGAACCTGGTCAAGCAGTACGCCTGGAGCTTCCCTGCGTTCAAGAACCGCGACGCGATGGGCGGCATCGACCTGCAGTCGATCTCCAAGGAGGAGATGGACGCGCTGCTGGAGCATTCGTTCGAGCGCTACTACGAGACCAGCGGCCTGTTCGGCACGCCCGAGAGCTGCGTCGCGATGGTGGACGCCATCAAGGCGATCGGCGTCGACGACGTGGCCTGCCTGATCGACTTCGGCGTCGACTCCGCGTCGGTGCTGGAGCACCTGCCCTACCTGAACCAGCTGCGCAAGCTGTCGCTGCCGCCGCGCGTGACGAGCGCCGAGCACACGCTGCCGGCGCTGCTGTCGCGCCACCGTGTCACCCACCTGCAGTGCACGCCGTCGATGGCGCGCATGCTGCTGATGGACGACCAGGCCAAGGCGGGCATGAAGGGCCTGCAGCGCATGATGGTCGGCGGCGAGGCGCTGCCGCCGCCGCTGGCGCGCGAACTCAACGATCTGATCGCCGGCCGGTTGATGAACATGTACGGGCCCACCGAGACCACCATCTGGTCGGCGGTGCACGTGCTGGACAAGTCGCACGACGGCCCGGTGCCGCTGGGCCGCCCGCTGGCCAACCAGTCGATCTACGTGCTCGACCGGCGCCAGCAGCCGCTGCCGCCGGGCGTGCCCGGCGAGCTGGTGATCGGCGGCCTGGGCGTGGTGCGGGGCTACCTGCACCGGCCCGAGCTGACGGCCGAGCGCTTCCTGCCGCACCCGTTCCAGGGCGCCGCGGGCGGCCGCATCTACCGCACCGGCGACCTGGCGCGCCTGCGCGAGGACGGCATGGTGGAGTTCCTCGGTCGACTCGACCACCAGGTCAAGGTGCGCGGCTACCGCATCGAGCTGGGCGAGATCGAGGCCGCGCTGCTGGCACACCCCGCGGTGCGCGAGGCGGTGGTGGTGGCGCGCGAGGACACGCCGGGCGACGTGCGCCTGGTGGGCTACCTCGTGGCCCAGGCCGGCCAGACGATCGAGCAGGCCGCCCTGCGCGAGCAGTTGCGCGAGCGCCTGCCCGATTTCATGGTGCCGGCCTTCCTGGTCGTCATCGACGCCATGCCGCAGACCCCGAACGGCAAGATCGACCGCAAGGCCCTGCCGGCACCGGACACGGCCACGGCCGCGCCGGCCGCGGCCGAGGCCTTCGTCGCGCCGACGGCGGGCCTGGAGGAGACCATCGCGTCGATCTGGAAGGACGTGCTCAAGCTGCCGCAGGTCGGCACGCGAGACAACTTCTTCGATCTCGGCGGGCATTCGCTGCTGGCCGTGCAGACGCACCGCCGGCTCAAGGAGGCGCTGCAGCGCGAGCTGTCGATCACCGACATCTTCCGCTTCCCGACCATCCAGAGCCTGTCGGCCTACCTCGGCAACGAGGGTGAGGACGACGCCGCGGCGCAGTCGGGCAAGGCGCGAGCCCAGGGCCGGCGCGCGGCGATGCAGCGGCGCCGGGCCACGGCCGACGCCGACGCCGACGAATAGACCCTGGCGTCGCAGGGGTTCCAGCGACCCGCTCGACGCGATGACTTCCTCACGGGATGGCGGCCTGCATGGGCCGCCGCCCTGCCGACTCCGGCCCTGAGACTGCGAAACTCCTTCGATGACTGACGTGAACGACAGCGACATCGCCATCGTGGGCATGGCGATCCGTGTGCCCGACGCGGCCAACCCCCAGCAGTTCTGGGCCAACCTGAAGGCGGGCGTCGAGTCCGTGCGCCACTACACGGACGAGGAACTGCTCGCCAAGGGCGTGCCGCCGTCCGCGCTGGCCGATCCGAACTACGTGCGCGCGGGCATCCCGCTGCAGGACGTGGACCAGTTCGACCCGGAGTTCTTCGGCTTCAGCCCGAAGGAGGCCGGCATCCTCGACCCGCAGCACCGCCAGTTCTACGAGGTGTGCTGGGAGGCGCTGGAAAGCGCCGGCCACGTGCCCGAGAGCTTCGACGGCTCCATCGGCCTGTTCGGCGGCTGCGGCATGGGCGCCTACTTCACGTTCAACCTGCTGACCAATCCGGAGCTGGTGGACAACGTCGGCCTGTTCCTGCTGCGCCACACCGGCAACGACAAGGACTTCCTCGTCACCCGCGTGTCCTACGCATTCAACCTGCAGGGCCCGAGCGTCAACGTGCAGACGGCGTGCTCCACGTCGCTGGTGGCCACCCACATGGCGGTGCAGAGCCTGCTGTCGGGCGAGTGCGACATGGCCCTGGCCGGCGGCGTCACCATCGAGGTGCCGCATGGCGTGGGCTACCACTACAAGGAAGGCGAGGTGCTCTCGCCGGACGGCCACTGCCGCACCTTCGACCACCGCTCCAAGGGCACGGTGTTCGGCAGCGGCGCCGGCGTCGTGGTGCTGCGCCGCCTGAAGGACGCGCTGCGCGACGGCGACAAGATCCACGCCGTGATCAAGGGTAGTGCCGTCAACAACGACGGCTCGCGCAAGGTGGGCTATCTCGCCCCCAGCGTGGACGGCCAGGCCGCCTGCGTCTCCGAGGCGCTCGAGCTGGCCGACGTCGGCGCCGACAGCATCGGCTATGTGGAATGCCACGGCACCGCCACGCCGGTGGGCGACCCGATCGAGATCGCTGCGCTGACCCAGGCCTTTCGCGCCAGCACCGACCGCAAGGGCTACTGCCTCGTCGGCTCGGTCAAGACCAACATCGGCCACCTCGACACCGCCGCCGGCGTGGCCAGCCTGATCAAGGCGTCGCTCGCGCTGGAAAACCGCCTGGTGCCGCCGTCGCTCAACTTCGAGGCCCCCAATCCGCGGCTGGACTTCGAGTCGAGCCCGTTCCGCGTCGCCGCCAAGGCGACCGAGTGGGCGCGCGGCGACGGCCCGCGGCGCGCCGCCGTCAACTCGCTCGGCGTCGGCGGCACCAATGCCTTCGTCGTGCTGGAAGAGGCGCCCGAGCGGCCGCCGAGCCCGAAGGACGCCTCGCCGCAGCTGCTGGTGCTGTCGGCGCGCAACCGCAAGGCGCTGGACCAGAACGCGCAGCGCCTGGCGGCGTGGCTGCGCGAGCATCCCGAGGCCGAGCTGGCCGACGTGGCCTACACGCTCAAGGCCGGCCGGCGCGCGTTCGAGCAGCGCCGCGTGCTGGCCGCGCGCGACACGGCCGAGGCCATCGCGCTGCTGGACAACCCCGAGCCGCGCCGCGTCTACACCCACACGCTGGAGGTCGAGAAGCCCCAGCTC
The DNA here is from genome assembly GCF_057219775.1 of Aquabacterium sp. T101. Lineage (NCBI taxonomy): Bacteria > Pseudomonadati > Pseudomonadota > Betaproteobacteria > Burkholderiales > Sphaerotilaceae > Aquabacterium > Aquabacterium sp. T101. Next base: position 1,494,955 of record NZ_JBXVVZ010000001.1, on the reverse strand, counting down.
GCGTTCATGTTCCCCGGCGGCGGTGCGCAGTACGTGCACATGGGCCGCGGCCTGTACGACGCCGAGCCGGTGTTCCGCGAGTGGATCGACCGCGGGCTCGACATCCTGAAGACCCGCTTCGGCGCCGACCTGCGGGCCGTGCTGCTGCCGCAGGGCGACGCCACGCCGGAGATGGACGAGGCGCTGGCGCGCCCGTCGGCGCAGCTGCCGATGACCTTCCTGGTCGAGTATGCGCTGACCCAGCTGTGGGCGCACTACGGCGTCAAGCCCGACATCGTGATCGGCCACAGCATGGGCGAGAACACCGCCGCCTGCGTGGCCGGCGTGTTCTCGTTCGAGGACGCGCTGGGCCTGCTGCTGCTGCGCGGCCAGCTCGTCGAGCAGACACCACCCGGCGGCATGTTCAGCGTGCCGATGGGCGCGGCCGAACTCAAGCCCTGGCTCGGTGACACCCTGGACCTGGCCTCGGCCAACAGCCCGCAGCTGTCGGTGGCCTCGGGCCCGGTGGACCAGCTCGAGGCCATGGCCGCGCGCATGCTCGAGCAGGGCATCGAGACGCAGCGCGTCAAGGTCAGCGTGGCCGGCCACTCGCGCCTGCTCGACGGCATCCTGCCGCGCTTCCGCGCCTACCTGCAGGGCATCAAGCTCGGCGAGCCCAAGCTGCGCATCGTCTCCAACCGCACCGGCGGCTGGCTCGACGCGGCCAGCGCGCGCGACCCCGAGTACTGGGTGAGCCACCTGCGCAACTCGATCCTGTTCGCCGACGGCGTGGACACCATGCTGCAGCAGGACAACCTCGTGTTCCTCGAGGTCGGCCCCGGCAACATCCTCGGCGCGCTGACGCGGCAGAACCCGCGCGCGCCAACGCAGCGCGTGCTGTCGTCGATGCGCCACCCGGACGACAAGACGCCCGACCTCGTCTACCTGCGCACGGCGATGGGCCGGCTGTGGGCGCTGGGGGTGGAGTTCGACACGCGCAAGCTGTGGGGCAAGGGCCGGCGCCGGCTCGCGCTGCCGACCTACGCGTTCCAGCACGCGCGCTACTGGATCGAGCCGGGTGTCGGTACGTCGACGGCCAAGACCGACACGCAGCGCCCGATGAAGCTGCCCGAGCTGGCGCAGTGGTTCCGTCAGCCGCGCTGGGTGCAGCAGGGCGTGATCGATCGCGACGCCACGCCGCGCACCTGGCTCGCCTTCGCCGGCCGCGATGCGTTCGGCGATGCGCTGCTGGCGCAGCTGCGCGGTGCCGGCCACCGCGTGATCGCGGTGCGTCCGGGCGACACCTTCGCCCAGGTCGACGAGCACACCTACACGCTGGCCGCCGAGGCCGGCGGCGCGGGCTACCCGGAACTGGTCGACGCACTGGTGGCGCGCGACCTCGCGCCCGAGCGCATCGCGCACGGCTGGCTGGTCACGCTCGACCGCGGCTTCCGGCCCGGCTCCACCTTCTTCCATCGCAACCAGGAGCACGGCTTCTACTCGCTGTTCCACCTGGCGCGCGCGCTGTCCAAGGCCGGCCTGGCCGACAGGGGCGCGCACCTCGTGGTGCTGGCCAACGGCGCGCAGCGCGTGCGCGACGAGGCGCTGCCCTTCCCGGACAAGGCCACCGCGCTCGGCCCCTGCGCGGTGCTGCCGCGCGAGTTCCCCGCGCTGAGCTGCAGCTTCGTCGACGTCGACCTGGGCGCGCCGCCCGAGGGCCGCGCCGCGCGCGCCGCGCCGGCGCCCGACATGGCGCGCCTGATGGCCGACCTGGCCGACGACCTCGCCGCGCTGCCCGGCAACCGCGTCATCGCCTGGCGCGGCGGTGTGCGCTGGCAGCGCCTGCTGGGCGAGGCCGCCCCGGTGGCGGCCGACGCGAAGCCGCGCCTGCGCGACGGCGGCACCTACCTCATCACCGGCGGCCTGGGCGGCATCGGCGGCGTGATCGCCGAGTGGCTCGCGCGCGAAGTCAAGGCCCGGCTGGTGCTGATCGGCCGCACGCCGATGCCGCAGCGCGCCGACTGGGACGACTGGCTGGCACGGCACAAGGCCGACGACAGCATCTCGCGCTCGATCGTCAAGGTGCGCCAGCTCGAGGCGCTCGGCGCCACCGTGCTGCCGCTGTCGGCCGACGTGGCCGTGGCCGACAGCATGAAGGACGCGCTGGCCGAGGTGCACAAGGCCTTCGGCCCGGTGCACGGCGTGCTGCATGCCGCCGGCACCATCCGCGACAGCCTGATCGCGCTGAAGAGCCCGCGCGACATCGAGGACGTGTTCAGCGCCAAGATCTACGGCACGCTGATCCTCGACGAGCTGTTCCGCGACACGCCGCTGGACTTCATGCTGCTGTTCTCGTCGACCAGCGCGCACATCGCGCCGGCCGGCCAGGTGGACTACGTCGGCGCCAGCGCCTTCGTCAACGCCTTCGCGCAGTCGTGCCGCGGCCAGCGCCGCTATCCGGTCACCGCGATCGGCTGGGGCATCTGGAAGGACGTGGGCATGGTGGGCCAGATCGGCGCCCCGGCGGCGCCGTCGGCGCCGGCCGACCCGGTGCCGGCGCAGGCCCAGGCGCAGCCCGCCACCAACCCGCAGTTCGAGCAGCACTACAGCTCGCGCGAGGGTACCGACCAGGTGCACGTGTTCACCGGCACGCTGAGCAGCAGCGACTGGGTGATCGACGAGCACCGGCTGGGCAGCGGCGAGGCGCTGCTGCCGGGCACCGGCTACCTCGAGCTGGTGCGCGCCGCGCTGGCCGAGCTGGGCGCGGCCGGCCCGTGGCACCTGCACAACCTGGTTTTCGAGGCGCCGATGTTCGTCGACGACGGCGGCCGGCGCGCCCTGCGCGTGGTGCTGCGCGGCGATGCCCGCCACTGGGACGTGGAGATCCATGCGTCGTCGGGCGAGGGCTTCCAGCGCTGCGCAGTGGCGCGCGTGGACGTCGGCGTGCCGCCGGCGCCGGCGGCCGTGCCGCTGGACGAGGTGCAGGCGCGCTGCACCGGGCCGGCCACCGCGGCGGCCGGTTCCGGCGCGCTGCGCACGCGGCAGGAACACCACCTGCGCTTCGGCCCGCGCTGGCAGGTGCTGCGCCGGCTGCAGCTCGGCTCGCGCGAGGCGCTGGCGCGGCTGCAGCTCGCGCCGCAGTTCGCCGGCGACCTGGCCACGCACGGCCTGCATCCCGGCCTGCTCGACATCGCCACCGGCTGCGCGATGGACCTGATCCCCGGCTACGCCGAGCAGGAGGTGGCGCAGAACCTGTGGGCACCGATCTCCTATCGCGGCCTGCGCTTCCATGCGCCGCTGCAGGGCGAGATCGTCAGCTGGCTGCGGCTGGCCAGCAGCGGCGACGCGCGCAGCGACTTCGCCGCCTTCGACGTGACGCTGACCGACCCGCAGGGCCGGGTGCTGGCCGAGGTGGAGCAGCTGACGCTGCGCCGCCTGGACGGTCCCTGGCATGCGCCGCGCGCCGAGGCCCCGCCCACGGGCGTGGAAGGCGGCGACGCCGCCGCGCGGGCCAAGCCGCTGTCGCCCGGCGAGGCGGCGCTGGCGCACAACGTCAGCCAGGGCATCGCGCCGGCCGAGGGCCTGGCCGCGCTGGCCCGCCTGCTGGCCGGCGAGCTGCCGGCCGAGGCGATTGTCAGCTCGATGCGCGTCGAGGACCTGATGGCGCAGGCCGAGGGCCTGTCGCGCGCCAGCAGCGCCGGCAGCGACGCGGCGCGCTTCTCGCGGCCCGAGCTCGACAGCGACTTCGCGCCGCCGCGCGACGCGGTCGAGAAGACGCTGGCCGAGCTGTGGGCCAAGCTGCTGGGCGTGGAAGGCGTGGGCATCCGCGACAGCTTCTTCGACCTGGGCGGCCATTCGCTGATCGCGGTGCGGCTGTTCAACGAGATCGGCGACAAGTTCAAGGTCGACCTGCCGATGTCGGTGCTGATGCAGTCGCCCACCATCGAGGCGCTGGCCACGCTGGTGCGTGGCGGGCCCTTCGTGGAAGGCGCCGAGCCTGGGGACGGGGCGGCCGCCGAGCCGGCCGAGGCGCCCGCGGCGCTGCGCTTCCGCCACGTGGTGCCGATGCAGGCCGGCCCGTCGGGCGGCCGCACGCCGCTGTTCGTGGTGGCCGGCATGTTCGGCAACGTGCTCAACCTCAGCCACCTCGCCCACCTGCTGGGCGAGGAGCGGCCGTTCTACGCGCTGCAGGCGCGCGGCCTGTACGGCGACGTCGCGCCGCACGAGAGCTTCGAGGAGGCCGCGGCCGACTACCTGGCCGAGATCGTGCAGGTGCAGCCGCAGGGTCCGTACCTGCTGGGCGGCTTCTCCGGCGGCGGCCTGATCGCCTACGAGATGGCGCGCCAGCTGCAGGCGCGCGGCGAGAAGGTGCTGGCGGTGCTGATGCTCGACACCCCGGCGCGCGAGATCCCGCGCTTCTCGTTCGGCGACAAGCTGTCGATGCTGATGCAGAACGTGCAGCGCGACGGCCCCGGCGTGCTGGTCGAGAAGGTCGCGCGGCGGCTGCGTCCGCGCGCCTCCGCGCCGGCGTCCGACCTGCCGCCGGGCCAGGACCCGGCCCAGGCCAGCAGCTTCCAGTCGCGCCGCATCGGCGACGCCTTCCTGCGCGCGCTGGCGCGCTACCAGGTGCCCAAGGTGCCGGTGAAGGTGGCGGTGTTCCGGCCCAAGCTGGACATCCGCTACCGCCTGAGCGGCGGCCGCATGGTCGACAGCTACCGCAACTACGTCCGCGAGGACAACTTCTGGACCCCTCACGCCGGCGAGCTGCAGGTGTTCGAGGTGCCGGGCAACCACGACAACATGGTTCTCGAACCCAACGTGCGCGTGCTGGTGTCGCAGCTGCGCCGCGTGATCGACACACTGGGCAAGGAGTGACCCCGATGGCCGAGACCAAGGCGCTTTACGAGCTGGGCGAGACGCCGCCGCTGGGCCATGTGCCGCGGCAGATGTACGCCAGCCTGATCCGGCCGGAACGCTATGGCCAGCCGATCGACGCGTTCCGCACCGAGGTGGTCGACGTGCCGAAGCCGGGTCCGCGCCAGGTGCTGGTGTGGGTGATGGCCGCGGGCATCAACTACAACAACGTGTGGGCCGCGCTGGGCCGACCGGTGGACGTGATCGCCAGCCGGCAGAAGCAGGACAAGTCCGAGCCGCCGTTCCACATCGGCGGCTCCGATGCGTCGGGCATCGTGTGGGCCGTGGGCGAAGGCGCGCGCGGCGTCAAGGTTGGCGACGAGGTGGTGCTGTCGTGCGCCATGTGGGACGAGGACGCGGCGGACATCCGCGCCGGCTGCGACCCGATCACGTCCACGTCCAACCGGATCTGGGGCTACGAGGTCAACTGGGGCTCGTTCGCCCAGTTCACGCTCGTCGACGACTACCAGTGCCACCCCAAGCCGCCCCAGCTGTCGTGGGAGGCCTCGGCCGCCTACATGCTGGTGGGCGCCACGGCCTACCGCCAGCTGATGGGTTGGGAGCCGCACGTGGTTCGGCCGGGCGACCCGGTGCTGATCTGGGGCGGCTCCGGCGGCCTGGGCTCGATGGCGATCCAGATCGTCAAGGCCAAGGGCGGCATCCCGATCGCGGTGGTCTCGTCCAAGGAGCGCGTCGAGCACTGCCTGCGCCTGGGCGCGCACGGCGTGATCGACCGCACCGACCCGGCCTTCACGCACTGGGGTCGCCTGCCCGACACCGCCGACGCCGCCGCCTACGCGCAGTGGATGCAGGGCGCCAACGCGTTCCGCAAGAAGTGGAGCGAGGTGCTCGGCTCGCGCCAGGGCCCGCGCATCGTGCTCGAGCACCCCGGCGAGTCCACCATCCCGACCTCGATCCTGCTGTGCGACAACGCCGGCATGGTGGTCATCTGCGCCGGCACCACGGGCTACAACGCCGACGTCGACCTGCGCTACCTGTGGATGCGCCAGAAGCGCCTGCAGGGTTCGCACTTCGCCAACACCGAGCAGTGCCGGGCGCTGAACGACATGGTCATCGACGGCTCGGTGGACCCCGCGCTGGCGCGCACCTTCGCCTTCGAGGAGGTCGGCCTGGCGCACCAGGTGCTGCACGAGAACACGCACCCGCCGGGCAACCTGGCGATCCGCGTCAACGCCCCGGCGCCGCACTGAGCCGATGCCCGCCGCCGACGAGCGACTGGTGATCGCGGTGGTGGCCTACGGGGCCGCGCCGCTGACGATCGACTGCCTGGCGTCGATCGAGCCCGAGCGCGCCAGCGTGCCGGGGCTGCGCGTCGTGGTGGTCGACAACTGCTCGCCCGACGGTGCCGCCGACGTGGTGGCGCGCGCGATCGACGAGCGCGGCTGGGGCGAATGGGCCGAACTGGTGCGCGCTCCGGCCAACCGCGGCTTCGCCGCCGGCAACAACGTGGCCATCCGCACGATGCAGCAGCGCCACGCCGACGCGCAGTGGCTGCTGCTGCTCAATCCGGACACGGTGGTGCGGCCCGGCGCGCTGCGCACCCTGCTCGACTTCATGATCGCCCGGCCCGAGGTGGGGGCCGCCGGCGGCCGCAGCGAGGACCCGGACGCCACGCCGCAGGCCTGCTGCTTCCGCTTTCCCAATGCGGTCAACGAGATGCTCGGGCACCTTGCCATCGGCGCGCTGTCGCGCCTGTTCGACCGCTTCCGCACCAACCTGGGCATCCCCGAGCAGCCGCGGCGCGTCGACTGGGTGTCGGGCGCGTTCGTGCTGATGCGGCGCGACATGGTCGATCAGCTCGGCCTGATGGACGAGGGCTACTTCCTCTACTTCGAGGAGACCGAGTACCTGCTGCGCGCGCAGCGCGCGGGCTGGCAGTGCTGGCACGTGCCCCAGTCGCGCATCGTGCACCTGGTCGGCCAGAGCAGCGGCGTCACCGTGCGCGACCGCGCGCCGCGCCGCATGCCCGCCTACTGGTTCGAGTCGCGCCGCCGCTACTTCGTCCAGCACTACGGCCGGGCCTATGCGGCCCTGACCGACCTGGCGCTGCTGCTGGTGTGCCCGATCGGCCGGCTGCGCCACCGGCTGGTGGGCCGGGTTCCCGCCACGCCGCCCCGCTTCGAGGCGGACCTGCTGCGCCACAGCGCGCTCTGGCACGGCGCAGCCACGGCCCAGTCCGGCGGCAGCCCGCGCGCATGACACCGGACGCTGCCGCGACGACCCGGGTACGGGTCGTCGTCGTCAATTACCGCACCGCCACCCATGTGGTGGCCTGCCTGCGCAGCCTCGCGTCCGAGCGGGCCTCGGTACCGGCCCAGGTCGACGTGGTCGTCGTCGACAACGCCTCGGGCGACGATTCGGTGGCGGTCATCGGCGCCGCCATCGAGCGCGAAGGCTGGGGCCGCTGGGCCCGGGTGATGCCTGCGCCGGTCAACGGCGGCTTCGCCTACGGCAACAACCTGGCCATCCGGCCCGCGCTCGCGTCTCCGTCGCCGCCCGACCACTTCTGGATCCTCAACCCCGACACCGAGGTGCGGCCGGGTGCGCTGTGCGAACTGCTCGACTTCGTGCAGGCGCGCCCCGAGGTGGGCATCGCCGGCAGCAGCTTCGAGATCGCCACCGGCGAACTCTGGCCGCATGCGTTCCGCTTCCCGTCGATCCGCAGCGAGATCGCCAGCGCGTTGCGGCTGCGCCTGGTCGACCGCCTGCTCAAGCGCCATGTCGTGCTGATGACCATGGGCGACCGCCCCGAGCGCGTCGACTGGATCCCCGGCGCCAGCATGCTGGTGCGGCGCGAGGTGTTCGAGCAGGCCGGCCTGATGGACGAGGGCTATTTCCTCTACTTCGAGGAGACCGACTTCTGCCGCGCCGCGGCCCGCGCCGGCTGGCAGTGCTGGTACGTGCCGGCCAGCCGCGTGATGCACATCGCCGGCCAGAGCACCGGCGTCACCACGCCGGGGGCCGCGCCGCGGCGCCGGCCCGCCTACTGGTTCGAGTCGCGCCGCCGCTACTGGATCCGGCAGCATGGCTGGTGGTACGCCGCCGCCACCGACCTGGCCTGGATGGGGTGCTTCTGCCTGTGGCAGCTGCGCCGCACCCTGCAAAGAAAGCCACGCTCCGACCCACCGTGGATGCTGCTCGATTTCGCCCGCAACTCGGCGCTACTGCACACATCGGCCCCCGGCAACCGGATGCTGGAGGCCCCGCCAAGGGACAATTCCGCAGTCGGCCAGACTGCGGCATAGGGGCCCTCGACCGTGGGGTCGGGGCGCCACCGAGAGGCACTGTCAATTTAGGATCGCGTCATGGCACATGAAGACCTGAGCAGAGAAGAGCACATCGAGGGTTCGTCGGACCGCAGCTTCGGCGTCGTGTTCGCGATCGTGTTCGCGATCATCGCGGCGTGGCCGCTGATGCACGGCGGCCCGGTGCGCGGATGGGCGGCCGGCATCGCGGTGGCGTTCGCCGTCGTCGCGCTCGTGATCCCGCGCATCCTCGCGGTGCCCAACCGGCTGTGGATGAAGCTCGGCCTGCTGATGGGCAAGGTCGTCGCGCCCATCGCGCTGGGCATCCTGTTCTTCCTGGTGTTCACGCCCACGGGCCTGTTGATGCGCCTGTTTGGCAAGGACCCACTCAAGCTCAAGCGCGAGCCTGCCGCCGCCACCTACTGGGTGAACCGCGAGCCTCCCGGCCCGCCGCCCACGTCGATGACCAATCAGTTCTGAACCCCCGGGTTCCTCAGGAGTTGCCATGTCGATCATCAAGGAACTGTGGGCCTTCCTGCGTGCGCGCAAGAAGTTCTGGCTGTGGCCGATCTTTCTCATGATGCTGGTGCTGGGCGCGCTGATCGTGCTGGCACAGGGCTCGGCCGTCGCGCCCTTCATCTACACCCTGTTCTGAGGCGGGCGATCGCATGCGAGTGCTCGGCATTTCGGCCTACTACCACGACAGTGCTGCCGCCCTGGTGGACGACGGTGTCATCGTCGCGGCGGCGCAGGAAGAGCGCTTCACGCGCAAGAAGCACGACGCGCGCTTCCCGGTCAACGCCATGCAGTACTGCCTGGCCGAGGCCGGCGTCACGCTGGGCGACATCGACCGCGTCGTCTTCTACGACAAGCCCTTCCTGAAGTTCGAGCGGCTGCTGGAGACCTACCTGGCGTTCGCGCCGCGTGGCTTCCAGTCCTTCCGCATGTCGATCCCGCTGTGGTTGCGCGAGAAGCTGTTTCTGAAGGACCTGCTGCTCAAGGAGTTCCGCAAGCACGACACGAGCCAGCGCTGGAACGGCGAGTTGCTGTTCTCCGAGCACCACCTCAGCCACGCGGCCAGCGCGTTCTTCCCGTCCCCGTACGAGAAGGCCGTGGTGCTGACGATGGACGGCGTGGGCGAGTGGGCCACCACCTCGGTGGCCATCGGCGACGGCCACAAGCTGGAGGTGATCAAGGAGATCCACTTCCCGCACTCGCTGGGCCTGCTGTATTCCGCCTTCACGTACTACACCGGCTTCAAGGTCAACTCCGGCGAGTACAAGGTGATGGGCCTGGCGCCCTACGGCGAGCCGAAGTACGTCGACAAGATCTTCCGCCACCTGATCGACGTCAAGGACGACGGCTCGTTCCGCCTCGACCTGAGCTACTTCGACTACTGCACCGGCCTGACCATGACCAACGCGAAGTTCGACGCGTTGTTCGGGGGACCGCCGCGCAAGGCCAGCGAGCAGCTGACCCAGCACCACATGGACCTGGCCGCGTCGCTGCAGGCTGCCACCGAGGAGGTGGTGCTGCGCCTGACTCGCGCGCTGCGCAAGGAGACTGGCATCCAGAACCTGTGCCTGGCCGGTGGTGTGGCGCTGAACTGCGTGGCCAACGGCAAGGTGCTGCGCGACAAGCACTTCGAGAACATCTACATCCAGCCCGCGGCGGGCGATGCCGGCGGTGCGCTGGGCGCCGCGCTGGTGGGCTACCACCTGCAGATGGGCCAGCCGCGCACCGTGGTGCCGGGCGACGCGATGAAGGGCTCCTACCTGGGCCCGAAGTTCGAACAGGCCGACATCGAGGCGCGCCTCGCGGCCGCCGGGGCGAAGTTCGAGGTGATGAGCGACGAGGCCATCGTCGAGGCCTGTGCGGCCGACCTGGCCGAGGGCAAGGCGCTGGGCTGGTTCCAGGGCCGCATGGAGTTCGGCCCGCGCGCACTCGGCTGCCGTTCGATCATCGGCGACCCGCGCTCGCCGACGATGCAGAAGCAACTCAACCTCAAGGTCAAGTACCGCGAGTCCTTCCGCCCTTTCGCGCCCTCGGTGCTGCGCGAGAAGGTGGCCGACTGGTTCGAGCTCGACGGCGACAGCCCCTACATGCTGCTGGTGGCCGACGTGGTCAAGCCGCGCCGCCGCGCCATGACCGCGGCGGAGCAGAAGCTGTTCGGCATCGACAAGCTCAACGTGCCGCGCTCGGACATCCCGGCGGTGACGCACGTGGACTACTCGGCGCGCATTCAGACCGTGCACGAGCGCACCAACCCGCGCTATCACGCGCTGCTGTCGGCGTTCGAGCGCCGCACCGGCTGCCCGGTGCTGGTCAACACCAGCTTCAACGTGCGCGGCGAACCCATCGTGGGCAGCCCCGAGGACGCGTTCCGCTGCTTCATGGGCACCGAGCTCGACATCCTCGCCGTGGGCAACTGCCTGCTGCGCAAGGAGCAGCAGGACCCGGCGCTCAAGCTGAACTACGAGACGGCGTTCGAGCTGGACTGATACGGGCCGCGGCGTGAGCGACAAGGAGCTCAGAAGGCCTGGGTGGCTCGCGCCCGTGCTGGCGGTGGTTTTTACGCTGGGTGTCGGCGTGGCCATCATGGAAACGGTGCTGCGCATCGCGCTGAACCCGTCGGACTTCATGCAGGCCACGCTGGTGGACGACCCGGCGCTCGGCGTTCGCATCGCGCCCGGCACCACGGGTCACGACGACCTGGGCTTCCGCAACGCGCAGGTGCCGGCGAAGTCGCGCGTGGTGGCCATCGGCGACTCGCATACCTACGGCGTGAGTGCGCCGCGCGACGGCAGCTGGCCGCAGCACCTGTCGCGCAGCCTCGGCGAGCCGGTCTACAACATGGGGCTCGGCGGCTTCGGGCCGCTGCAGTACCTGCACCTGGCCCGGACCACCGCGCGCGGCCTGGAGCCCAAGGTGATCGTCGTGGGCCTGTACTTCGGCAACGACATCGTCGACGCCTACTACATGGCGCACGGCCGGCCGCACTGGCATGCCTGGCGACGCTCGGCCACGCCGGCGCCCGACACTGCCGCCGCGGCCGACGAGCCGCCCAAGCGCTTCGGTGCCCTGCGCGACTGGCTGGCGCGCCACAGCATGGTGTATTCGGTGGCGCGGGCCACCGTGGCCGGCTTCCTGTCGCGCGGTGCCGCCCCGCAGGCGACTGCCGCGGCCGCGCCGACGGACCAGCGCTGGGCCTGGCAGGACCCGGCGGCGCCCGCCACGCGCACCGTGTTCAGGCCGGCAGTGCGCCTGCAGGCGGTCGACGCCGAGCGCGCGGCGGTGGCCGAGGGCCTGCAGATCACCGAGCGGGCGCTGGCCGAACTGCAGGTCGAGGCGTCGGCCCAGGGCGCGCGCCTGCTGGTCGTCACGATCCCCACCAAAGAGCGCGCGTACTGCGCTTACCTCAAGGCCACGTCGGCGCCGATGCCGGCCGCGCACGCGCGCCTGTGCGACGTGGAGGCGCGTGCGCTGGCCCGGCTGGGCGAGGCGATGACGCGCGAGCGCATCGAGCATGTCGACGCCACGCCGGCGCTGGAGCAGCGGATCGCGGCGCACGAGCGCCTGTATCCCGCCGACGACGACGGCCACGAGGTGTCCGCCGGCTATGCCGTGATCGCCGGCGTGGTGGCGCAGGCGCTGGCCAAGCCGTCCGCTCCGCGCTGAGGGGCTGGTGACATGGCCATCCGGATCGTCGGGTACGAGGCGAAGCACCAGGACGCGGTGGCCGCATTCAACCGGCGCATGGCCGAGGGCGGTTCGCCCTGGGGCTTCTACGCCGACGCCCGGCCCGACTGGATCGCGCGCCTGCCCGGCCAGACGGTGTGGCGCGAGTACCACCTCGCGCTGGACGACGAGGACGGCAGCGTGCGCGGCGCCTTCGCGCTCAAGCCGCAGCCGTGGTGGGTGCGCGGCGAGGTGCACACGGTCACCGACTGGCAGGGGCCGTTCTCCGAGGGCAGCGTCGACGCGCGCTTCAACACGCTGGGCCTGCGCATGGTGCGCGACATGCTCAAGAAGTACCCGCTGCTCTACAGCTGGGGCCATGGTGGCAACGAGCAGCCGGTGGTGCAGATGCTGCTCAAGATGGGCTGGGTGATGCACCACACGCCGTTCTGCCTGCGTGTGCTCAAGCCGTTCCGCTTCCTGCGGTACAACGCGCTGCTGCGCTCGTCGCCGGCGCGGCGCGCGGTGCTCGACATCGCCGCCTTCAGCGGCGCCGGCAGCGTCGGGCTGCCGCTGCTCCATGCGGCGATGCGCCTGCGCCACGGCGGCGGACGCTTCACGGCCACGGCCACCCTGGTGCCGGCGTTCGGCGCCTGGGCCGACGAGCTGTGGGAGCGCTGCCGGGGCCGCTACCTGGCCATCGCCCAGCGCGACGCGGCCTCGATGAACGTGCTGGCGCCCGCGGTGGGCTGGCCACCGGTGCTGCGCCTGAAGGTCGACCGGGACGGCCGCACCGTCGGCTGGGCCCTGGTGATGGACACCGCGATGCGCGGCGACGCCCGCTTCGGCGACCTGCGCGTGGGCTCGGTGGTCGACTGCCTGGCCGACCCGGACGATGCCGGCGAGGTGGTGCATGCCGCCACGGCCTTCCTGGCCGGCCGCGGCGTGGACATCATCGTGTCCAACCAGGCCCACCCGGCCTGGGCGGCGGGCTTCGGCCGCAATGGCTATGCCGTGCTGCCCGACAAGCGCATGTTCGCGCCGTCGCCGGCCCTGCGCGCCCTGCTGGAACCCTTCGACGAGACCGCCCGCGGCCTGCACCTGACCAACATGGACGGCCACGGGCCGATGGCGCTCTAGCCCATCCGTGAACTAGGCGGCATTCCGGGCCGGGTCGTGGGGTCTTGCCGGGGGCGGGTCCCCAGGGTGGGGGGGCCGGGCGGCCCGCCCGGCTGTTAGCATCCTTCGCTGTTCTTCCCCACCGTAGTTTTCCCTGGAGCAGTTGCATGGAAACCGCATCGGAACTCGCCGTCCGCCTCACCAAGGCCTCCCGTAAGAAGTTCTGGGACGTCTACAACTCGATCACCTGGCCCGACCAACTGGTCGAGGGGGCCTGGATGATGCCGCCCGAGCTGATCTCCATCCACGGCACGAGTGCCTGGGACGCGCTGGACGAGACGCAGCGCAAGACCCTGTCCAAGTTCGAGCTGGGCAACTTCTTCAGCCTGGTGCTGCAGGGCGAGCGCCCGCTGGTGGCCGGCCTGTCGGACCGCCTCTACAGCCGCAGCAACAACAAGCACATCACCGAGTACCTGCACCATTTCCTCGACGAGGAAAACAAGCACATGGTGATGTTCGGCGAGTTCTGCCACCGCTACATCGGCAAGGTGTACCCGGAGAAGAAGATCTCCCTGCCACGCGAGTACGCCAAGGGCGAGGAGGAGGTTGCCTTCTTCTGCAAGGTGATGGTCGTCGAGGAACTGGGCGACTACTACAACCTCGTGATCGAGAAGGACGAGCGCTGCGACCCGCTGGTGCGCGAGATCAACCGCATGCACCACGTGGACGAGGCGCGCCACCTGGCCTTCGGCCGCCTCTACCTGGCCGAGCTGTTCCAGCAGCACAGCGCCAAGTGGACCCCCGAGCAGCTCGCGGGCTTCCGCCAGTGGCTGGTGGACTACCTGCGCGCGTCCTGGGGCGACTACTACAACCCCACGATGTACCGCGACGCCGGCCTGGCCGACAGCTACGAGCTGCGCCAGATGGCGATGGCGCACCCGGCCGGCGTGGCCCTGCGCCGCGCCGCGTCGGCCAAGCTGGTCACCTACTTCATCAAGAACGGCCTGCTGACCGAAGAGCCGGTGCTCTGAGGCGGCCCCCCAGCCCATGCAAGAAAGCGACGTCCGAACCAAGCTGCGCGACTGGATCGTCAAGCACGCCAAGACGCCCCCGGGCAAGGACTTCTCGGACCAGACCCAGCTGCTGGAGCAGGGCATCCTGTCGTCGCTGGACATCGTCGAGTTCGTGCTCTTCATCGAGAGCCTGCGCGGCGAGGACGTCGACGTCGAGGACATCGAGCCGGCCGTCTTCACCAGCATCGACTCGCTGTACGAGGCGTTCTTCGCCGCGACCGCCTGACAGGAGCCTCGGCATGAGCGTCGAGCGCCGTACCGTGCGCACGGGCTTCCTCCGCTCGGTGGAGCGGTTCCCGGACCGTCCGGCCCTCGAGCTGGACGGCCGGGTGCTCACCTACCGCCAGCTGCGCGACCTGGCCGCGTCGCTGGCGGTGGCCCTGGACGCCCACGCCCCGGCCGGCGAGCCGCAGCTCACCGCCGTGTTCGGGCACCGTTCGATCGCCGCCTACGCCGGCGTACTGGGCGCGCTGCTGCGCGGCCACGGCTACGTGCCGCTCAACCCCGCCTTCCCGACCGACCGCACGCGCGCGATGCTGGTGCGCTCGGGCTGCCGCAGTCTCGTCGTGGACAGCCACGGCGCGCGCCAGCTCGAGGAGGTGCTCGACGGCGTGGACACGCCGCTGGTGCTGCTGATGGCCGAGCACGACGACGTGTCGTCGTTCGAGCAGCGCTGGCCGGCGCACCGGTTCGTGCCGCGCGCCGCGCTGGCCGACGCCGGCCGATGGACCGCGCGCGACGTGGACCCGTCGGGCATCGCCTACCTGCTGTTCACGTCCGGCAGCACCGGCCAGCCCAAGGGCGTGATGGTGGCGCACCGCAACGTCACGCACTTCGTCGACGCGATGGTGGAGCGCTACGGCATCACCGAGCAGGACCGCTTCTCGCAGACCTTCGACCTCACCTTCGACCTGTCGGCGTTCGACATGTTCGTCTGCTGGGAGCGCGGCGCCTGCCTGTGCGCGCCCACGCAGAGCCAGAAGATGCTGCCGGGCAAGTACGTCAACGACTGCCGGCTCACGGTGTGGTTCTCGGTGCCGTCGACGGCGGTGCTGATGAGCCGCCTGCGCATCCTCAAGCCGGGCAAGTTCCCCGGCCTGCGCTGGAGCCTGTTCTGCGGCGAGGCGCTGCCGGTGGAGGTGATCCAGCGCTTCGCCGAGGCGGCGCCGAACTCGGTGTGCGAGAACCTCTACGGCCCGACCGAACTCACGATCGCCTGCACCCTGTACCGCTGGGACGCGGCCGCCTCGCCGGCCGACAGCGAGCTGGGCGTGGTGCCGATCGGCGAACCCTATCCCGGCATGAAGGTGCTGGTGGCCGACGAGCAGCAGCGCGAGGTGGCCGTGGGCGAGGCCGGCGAACTGCTGATGACCGGCCCCCAGCTCACGCTCGGCTACTTCAACGATCCGGCGCGCACCGCGGCCGCGTTCGTGGTGCCGCCCGGCCGCGACGAGGTGTACTACCGCACCGGCGACCGCGTGCGCCGCCCTGCGCCCGGCCGCCCGCTGGTGTACCTGGGCCGCGTCGACAACCAGATCAAGATCCAGGGCTACCGCGTCGAGCTGGGCGAGATCGAAGCCGTGCTGCGCGAGGAGGCCGGTGTCGAGGTCGCCATCGCCGTGGGCTGGCCCGTCACGTCGAGCGGGGCCGACGGCGTGGTCGGCTTCATCGGCACCGACCGGGCCGACACGGCCGCGATCCGCGATCGCGTGATCGCGCGCCTGCCGCCCTACATGCATCCGAGCGCGCTGCACCTCGTGACCGACTGGCCGCTCAACGCCAACGGCAAGGTCGACCGCAAGGCGCTGCTGGCGCGGCTGGCCGCGCCGTCCGACGCGGGGGTCGCGTCGTGAGCACCGACACCGCGCAGGGCGAACTGGCGGACACGATGCCTGCCGTGCCCGCCAACGGCGCGCGTGCCGCCAACGGGGACTCGCTGTCCGTGCTGCGCGTGCCGGTGACCGACGTCACCATGGACCAGGCCGTGGACTGGTTCGAGCAGGTGCTGCTGCGCCAGCCGCGCGCGCCGGCCCATGCGGTGTACTTCGTCAATGCACACACGCTCAACGTTGCCAGCGACGACCCGGCCTACCTCGCCGTGCTGCGCGGCGCGGACCGCGTGTTCGGCGACGGCACCGGCGTGCGCTGGGCCGCGCGCCTGCTGCACGGCCGCCGCCTGCGCGACAACGTCAACGGCACGGACGTGGTGCCGCTGCTGTTCAAGCGCCTGGCCGGCCGCGGCCTGTCCTACTACCTGCTGGGCAACACGCCCGAGCGCATCGAGCGCGCGGCGGCCCATGCGCAGGCCGCGTTCCCCGGCTGGCGCCTGGCCGGCTGCCACCACGGCTTCCTGTCCGACAAGGGCGCGCAGGCCAATGCCGAGGTGGTGCAGCGCATCAACGCCTCGGGTGCCGACATGCTGCTCGTGGGCATGGGCAACCCGAAGCAGGAGCAGTGGATCGCGCAGCACCTGCCGCAGTTGACCGTGCCGCTGTGCATGGGCACCGGCGGCCTGTTCGACTACTGGGTCGGTGACCTCGTGCGGGCGCCGGCCTGGGTGCGCCGCATCGGCTACGAGTGGCTGCACCTGCTGATCCGCCAGCCGCACAAGGCGCGTCGCTACCTGCTGGGCAACCCGCTGTTCCTCGCGCGCGTGCTGCGCAACCGCATGCTCGGCACCGACCGGGCGGAGTCTGGGGTCTACCGATGAGCGTGTCGCTGCTGCGTTGGGTGGTCAAGAAGGCGGCCCGCCGCGCGATGGTGATCGGCAGCGTGCTGTCGGGGTCGATCGGCTTGCGCCGCGTCTTCGGCCGCGGCCCGGTGGTGCGCGTGCTCACCTATCACCGCTTCGGCGACGCCCACCGCGACCCGTGGTGCGTCGACGCCGCCGCCTTCGAGGCACAGATGAAGTGGCTCGCCGAGCAGCGCCTGGCGGTGTCGCTCGACGACATCGAGCGCTTCGTGCGCGGCGAGCGCGACCTGCCGCACGGCGCGGTGCTCGTCACCATGGACGACGGCTTCTCCAGCGTGCTGCACATCGCCGCGCCGATCATGCGCCGCCACGGCATCCCGTCGGTGGCCTACGTGACCACCGGCTTCGTCGGCACCGTCAGCGCGTCGGGCGAGCGCTACCTCACCTGGGACGAGGTGGCGGCGCTGCCCACGGCCGGCGTCACCGTGGGCTCGCATGCGCACACGCACCGCTCGATGGCGCGCATCCCGCTGGCCGAGGCGCTGGACGAGGCGGTGCAGTCCAAGCAGCTGCTGGAGCAGCACCTGGGCCGCCCGGTGCGCTCCTTCGCCTACCCGTTCGGCATGCGGCTGGACGAAAGCCCCGCCACGGCCGGCATGCTCTCCGGCGCCGGCTACAGCACGGTGTTCATCGCCCAGCACGGCACGCTGCGCCGCGGCGCCGACCTGGCGCGCCTGCCGCGCGTCAAGGTCGAGGGTGGCGAGCCGCTGTGGATGTTCAAGTGGCTGTGCCGCGGCGCGATGGACGGCTGGAAGCTGTTCGACGACACGCTGTGGAAGCTGCAGAAGCCGGCCGTGTCCGAGCAGCTTTGACGCGCCGTGGCTGACCTGCTGTCCGACGTCGCGGTCGTGGCCATCGGCCGCAACGAGGGCGAGCGCCTGAAGGCCTGCCTGCGTTCGGTGATCGACAGCGCGGCCCTGGTGGTCTACGTGGACTCGGGCTCCACCGACGACTCGGTGGCGTTCGCGCGCTCGATCGGCGTGGACGTGGTCCAGATCGACATGAGCGTGCCGTTCACCGCGGCGCGCGCGCGCAATGCCGGCTGGCGCCGCGTGCGCGAGCTGGCGCCGTCGGCGACCCTGGTGCAGTTCGTCGACGGCGACTGCGCGGTCGCGCCGGGCTGGCTGGCCACCGCCGCGGCCTTCCTGCGCGGGCGGCCCGACGTGGCCTCGGTGTGCGGCCGGCGCCGCGAGCGCCATCCCGAGCGCTCGATCTACAACCGGATGTGCGACCTGGAGTGGGACACGCCCGTGGGCGAGGCCCGCTCCTGCGGCGGCGATGTGATGACGCGCGTGGACGCGCTGCAGGCGGTGGGCGGCTACCGCGACGCCTGCATCGCCGGCGAGGAGCCCGAGCTGTGCGTGCGCCTGCGCGCCGCCGGCTGGCGCATCTGGCGCCTGCCCGACGAGATGACGCTGCACGACGCGGCCATGACGCGCATCGGCCAGTGGTGGAAGCGCAGCATGCGCGCCGGCTACACCTATGCCGAGGGCGCGCACCTGCATGGCGCGCCGCCCGAGCGGCACAAGGTGCGCGAGTCGCGCCGGGCCTGGTTCTGGGGCCTCGCGCTGCCGCTGGCGCTGGGCGCCGGCGCGCTGCTGCTCGGCCCCTGGGTGCTGTGGGGCCTGCTGCTGTATCCGCTGCAGATGCTGCGTCTGTGCATGGTGGTGCCGTACCCGCCTGCCGTGCGCGCGTGGTGGGCCTTCTTCAACGTCGCGGGCAAGTTCGCCGAGGCGGTGGGGCAGTGCAAGTACGTCGCGCTGCGCCTGTCGGGCCGGCGCGCGCACCTGATCGAGTACAAGTAGCGCGCGGCGCGTGCACGTGGCCGAGCCGATCGCCCTCGACGCCTGGCCCGGCCTGCGGCTGTGGCTGTGCCCCTTGCACGAGGCGCCGACCGGGGCGCAGCAGGACTGGCTCGACACGGTGGAGATCGCGCGCGCGGCGCGCTTCCTGTACGACCTGCGCCGTCGCCGCTATCTGGCCGCGCACGTGGCGCTGCGCGGCCTGCTCGGCGCCGCGCTGGGTCAGGCGCCGCAGCAGCTGCGCATCGCGCCGGACGAACACGACAAGCCCCAGCTCGTGGGCCATGACGGCTGGCAGTTCAACCTGAGCGACAGCGACGACTGGGCTCTGGTGGGCCTGCAGCAGGGCGCGCCGATCGGCGTGGACCTGGAGGTGCGGCGCACGCTCGACGACGCCCGGGCGCTGGCGCAGCGGCTCTACACCGCGCCCGAGCGCGAGGCGGTGTTCGACGCGCCCGAGGGGCCCGAGCGCGAGGCCGCGTTCCTGCGCGTGTGGACGCGCAAGGAAGCCTGCCTCAAGGCCGTGGGCCTGGGCCTGCGGCTGGCGCCGTCGTCGTTCGAGGCCGGGGCGCACGAGGGCGCGGCCGTGGCCCGGCTGGAAACGCCGGCCGGCACGATGGCGGTGGAGGTGCGGTCGGTGCCCACCGGCATCGACGCCTTCGCGGCGGTGGCGCGGGTGCTCGGGCCGGCCTGAGCTGCGGGCTAGGCGGCGTCCGCGGGCGCCGCGACGACGCGGCCGGTGGCCGCCATGCCCTCGTCCCACGCGCGCGCCATGTCGTCGAAGACCGGCGCCGCATCGAGCGCGCGGCCGCTGTTCACCGCCCGCGCCACCTTCAGGATCAGCGCCTTGCAGCCGGCGGCGATGCGGTCGAAGGCGGCCGCGGCGATGACGGCGTCGGCGGCATCGGCCGCACCGAAGCCGGCACGCCAGCGCAGGTGCGCCGCCGCCAGGTCGAAGGCCGCGCCGCACTGGCGCACGGTGGCGAACGCCCAGGCGTGGTAGTGCGCCAGGCCGAGCGTCTGCAATTGCGGCAGCTCGCTCGCGAAGCGTTCGGCAAAGCGCGGCAGCGGGTTGGTGGCGGGCCGGCGCGCCAGGTGGTCGGCCAGCAGACGCGCCGAGCGGGCACGCAGCACCGGCGGCGCATGTCGCTGCACGCGGTCCACCCGCACCAGTTCGGCGAACAGCGGCAGGCGGGCCGGGTCGTCCGGCGCCTCCAGGTGCAGCAGGCGCCGGAAGTCCTCGCCGTCGAGCGCGTGGTAGCCGGCGTTGTGGAAGTAGCCCAGGCGCTGCGCCGCGGCGTCGAACTCGTTGACCACGATCGTCGTCTTGGCGTGGTTGCGGCGGTAGTCGGTGCCGGCCACGTCGGGCAGCCAGTGCGCGTCGACCTCGACGCTGACCAGCTTGCCCGCGCCCACGTGCTCCTGCAGGTGCGCAGCCAGCGGCCGCCAGACCGTCAGCTCCTGCACGTCCACGCCGTACAGCGCCCACAGGTCGCCCGGCGGCGGCTTGAAGAAGGTCCACTGGTCGCCTTCGAAGTCCACCGCCAGCGTGAACGGCAGCACCGCGTGCGGCTCCAGGCCCATCGAGTGCAGCAGCTCGATCCAGACGTCGGCGTAGCAGTTCTTCTCGACCCAGGCCTGGGTGTCGCCGTGCAGCGCATGCGGCCGGTAGGCGCCCGCCTGCACGCCCGGCAGCACGCGCACGGCCGGCGCGGGCCCGGCACTCATGGCCAGAGCTGGCGGCGGACCCCGGCCGGCCACGCCGCCGGGTCGAAGCCGTGCACCTTGAACAGCGCCATCGTCACGCGCTCCATGCCGAAGCCCAGGCAGGCGGTGTGCGCCACCGCGCCGTCGGCGGTGCGGATGCCGAACTCGCCGCCGAACTTGTCCTGGTGGTAGTTGAACGAGCACAGCGCCGTGGGCTCGGTGTCGGAGATCACCGGCACCATCACCTCGAACTTGAGCTTCTGCTCCTTCTGGCTCGCGCCCATCATCTTGCCGCGGCGGCCGAAGAAGGGGTCGGCGGCCACGTCGGTCTGCGTCGGCAGGCCCAGCGACTGCAGCAGCGCCACGCCGCGCTCGAGCCAGCGGTCGCGCCAGGCCACCACGTCGTCGGGCGAGCCGGCGCGCACCAGCTCGCGCACGCGGAAGGCCTGCATGCGCGTCGGCTCGGGGGAGGGCTCGTGGCGGTAGGCCCAGCCCAGCAGGGACACCACGCGCCCGCCCGCGGGCAGCGTGCCGGCGAGCGTGGGATACAGCGGATAGCAGCACGCCGGCGCGAGCACGACGCCGGTCTGGCCGAGGTAGGGGCCCCAGTCGCCGCCCCCGGCCGAGGCCTCGGCCAGCGCCGCGGCCTGCTTCGGGTCGCCGAAGAAGCTGTGCACCGACCCGCACAGCTGCGGAAAGGAGTCGAGGTAGCGCACGCGGTCGAGCACGCGGCGATCGATCACCGGCGGGAACATCACCCACTCCGGGCGCTCGTCGGCCGCGGCCCGGTCGACCAGCGCGTCGAAGCGGCGCAGCACGTCCTCGAACACCGGTCCGCGGCCGAAAGCGCCCGCCACGCCCACCGGCACCACGTGGCCATGCGCCACGAGGCCGTCGAACAGCGCCTGGCCGGGGTTCACGGCGAGTCCTTGTGCACCAGCAGCATCGACGCGCTGCGCGCCGCGATGCGCTCGTTGGACACCATCAGCGACGCCGACAGCACGTCGCGGTAGTGGCGGCCGAGGCTGAACGGCGAGTCGTTCTTGTAGCCGAGGATGCCCACGATCTGCAGCGCGCGGTGCACGATCTGCGGCGCCGCCTCGGAGCAGGCGATCTTCAGGTGGTTCAGCCGCAGTCCCCAGCCGATGCCGGCCAGTTCCTGGCGGCCCTGCGGCGTGTCGGGCACGGCGTCGAAGGCCTCGGCCATCGACTCCCAGTGCTGACGCATCGTCTGCAGCTGCACCGTCACCTCGGCCAGGCGCTGCGCCGTCGGCGGCACCGTGCCCGGGCTCTTGCGCGCCTGGCCGCGCACGAACTGGGCCGCGCGGCGCACCGCGTCGGAGGCGATGCCCCACCATAGCGACGACCACAGCACATGGGCGTAGGGCACCATGGTCTGGGCCGAGATGTCGGCATAGGGCACCGGCAGCACGAACTCGGCCGGCCCCGACGACTCAAGCCGGAAGCCCGGACTGCAGGTGCCGCGCATGCCCAGCGTGTCCCAGGTGGTGGTCTGGGTCAGTCTTGCGTCCTCGCGCCGCACCAGCACGAGCGCCTGGTCGCTGGCGGCGGCGTCGGCGTCGCGGCGGCAGGTCACGGCGATCGCGTCGGCATGGGCGCAGTAGGAGCCGGTGGTCGCGTCCTTGTCGAGCACGAATCGCTCGCCCTGCCGCTGCAGCGCGCAGATGCTGCTGCGCGTGTCGCCGTAGGTGCCCACCTCGGAGGTGATCGACGCCAGCAGCCACTGGTGCTGCACCAGGCCGCGCAGGAAGCCGGCCAGCGCGCCGTCGGTCGGCACGTGGCGCGCCACGCAGGCCACCTGGATGTAGTGCATGGCCAGCACCATGGCGCTGGAGCCGCAGCCATGGGCCACGGCGGCGCACAGGCGCCCCAGTTCGTGCAGGCCGCAGCCGGCACCGCCCAGGGCGCGCGGCACCGGGGCCGAGAGCAGGCCGGCCGCGCGCATCGCCTCCAGCGTCTCCTGGGGGAATCGGGCCTGCGAATCGACCGCATCGGCATGGTCGGCCGCCACGGTCTGGGCGATGCGCCGGGCGGCGTCGAGCAGGGCCTGGAAGGACTGGTCCTGGCGGACCTCGGAGGTGTGCGTCATCTCGGGGCCCCGGGGTACCTGCACTGCGGCGGACGGGATGCCGCCGAGCCACCCCCTGGGGCCTGAAATCAGAATAGCGCGGGCCGCCCCTGCCGACCCCCCTAGCTCGATCGAAACGTGCAATTTGAGGCACCTCTCTCCCTGAACGAGTGGTTGTTGCGCGCGGACAAGGGGAGCGATAGTCTCGACTGCCACACTGAACCTGCAGTCCCCCCATGTTCTCCCTCCCCAGCCCCGGCCACGCGCCCGCCTTCGGTGGCGATGTGCCGCTGCGCGTGGGCCTGGACCTGGTCGAGGTGAGCCGCATCCAGGAGTCGCTCGACCGCTTCGGCGACCGCTTCCTGCAGCGCCTGTTCAGCGACGGCGAGATCGCCTACGCACGCTCCCAGCCCGCACGGGCCGCCGAGCACCTGGCCGCCCGCTTCGCTGCCAAGGAAGCGGCCATCAAGGCCTTCGCCCTGTCCGAGGCCGGCGCCGGCTGGCGCGACATCGAGGTGCAACGTGCCGCCGACGGCGCACCCAGCCTGGCGCTGCATGGCCGCGCCGCCGAAGCCGCCGCACGGCTCGGGGTGACGGGCGTGGCGCTGAGCCTCAGTCACGACGGCGGCTATGCCGCGGCCGTGGTCACTGCCCTGTGTGCCGGCGCGCCCGCCGCGGTCGCCGGTGCCAACGAGTCTTCGAATCGATCCTCCAGCCGTCACTCATGAGCCCGACCGACGCCCTGACCCGCCAGATCCGCTCCGTCCTCGGCGACCACGGTCGCCTGTCCCGGCCGGTCGAATCCATGGCCGACGACGCCGACCTGTACCAGTCGGGCATGACGTCGCATGCCAGCGTCAACGTGATGCTGGCGCTCGAGGGCGCCTTGGACATCGAGTTCCCGGACCACCTGCTCAAGCGCAGCGTGTTCACCAGCATCGCGTCGATCCGCGACGCGCTGCTCGAGCTGGACGCCGTCCGCCCGATGCAATGACCCTGGCCGCGGCGCCGGACGGCGGGAGCCCCCGGCAGCACGCGCTGGAAGGGTGGCAGATCGCGGCCGTGCCCCCGGGCAGCGCGGTCGCGCCGGGCGATCTGCCCGCCGAAGCCGACTGGATCGACGCACCGTTGGGCACCGTGGCGGCGATGCTGACCCATGCCGGCCGCTGGCATGTGGACAGCCCTGCGCTGCGACTGGACGCCCACGACTGGTGGCTGCGGGCCCGCATCGACCTCGACGCCCACGACCTCGACGCCCACGACGCTTCTGCGATCGGCCCGCTGCGGCTGGACGGCCTGGGCGGCCTCGCCGACCTGTGGGTCAACGGCCACCACGCCCTGCACAGCGACAACATGTTCGTCGCGCACCGGGTCGACTGGCGCCCGTGGCTGCGACCGGGCCCGAACGTGCTGCACCTGCGCGTGGCCTCGCTCGATGCCGCCTTGAAGGCGCGCCGGCCCCGGCCGCGCTGGCGCACGCCGATGGTCGAGCACCAGCAGCTGCGCTGGTTCCGCCAGACCCTGATCGGCCGCACTCCGGGCTGGTCCCCGCCGGCACCGCCGCTCGGAGCCTGGCGCGACATCGCCATCGAGACATCGCGGCCCGTCGACGTGGCGGTGGAATCGATCCAGGCCGGCGTCGAGGACGGACGCGGCGTGGTGCGCGTCGTCTGCCGTGCCGACGCGCTGGCCGTGGTGCTGCAGCTGGCGCGGGGCGCCGAGCGGCATCGGGCGGTCTTGCAAGCCGACCCGTCGGACCCGCAGCGCTGGCACGGCACGCTCTCGGTGGAGCGGCCTGCCCTGTGGTGGCCGCACACGCACGGCGAGCCGGCCCTGTACGCGGCCTCGCTCGAGGTGCAGCGCCAGGGCGCGGCCCGGCACGTGCAGCTGCTGCGCCCGCTCGGCCTGCGCCGCATCGAGGTCGACACCACGGACGGCGACTTCGCCGTGCAGGTCAACGGTGTGCCGGTGTTCTGCCGCGGCGCCTGCTGGATGCCGCTGGACCCGGTCGGCCACCGGCCCGCGCCCGGCGCCGTGCATGCCGCGGTGGTGCAGGCGCGCGACGCCGGCATGAACATGCTGCGCGTGAGCGGCGCGACCGTCTACGAGGACGACGTGTTCTTCGACGCCTGCGATGCCGAGGGCGTGCTGGTGTGGCAGGAGTTCATGTTCGCCAGCATGGACTACCCCGCCGACGACGCGGCGTTCGCGGCGTCGGTGCAGACCGAGGTGCGGCAACAGCTCGCTCGCTGGCAGGGCAGGCCGTCGCTGGCGGTCGTGTGCGGCAACAGCGAGGGCGGCCAGCAGGCGGCGATGTGGGGCGCACCGCGCTCGCTGTGGGAACCGCCGCTGTTCCATGCGGTGCTGCGCGATCTCGTGCACGCGGGGCTGCCCGGCGTGCCCTACTGGCCGTCCAGCGCGCACGGCGGAGCGCTGCCGCACCAGAGCGACGTGGGCACCTCGTCGTACTACGGCGTCGGCGCCTACCTGCGCCCGCTTCACGACGCGCGCCGCGCCGCTGTGCGATTCGCCACCGAATGCCTGGCCATCGCCCACGTGCCCGACACCGAGGCCGTGCTGCGCATGCCGCAGGGCGGGTCGCTGCGCGTGCACCACGCGGCCTGGAAGGCACGCGTGCCGCGCGACCTCGGCGCCGGCTGGGACTTCGAGGACGTGCGCGACCACTACCTGCGCGAGCTGTTCGGCGTGGACGCGGTGTCCTGTCGGCACGACGACCACGAGCGCTACCTGGCGCTGTCGCGCGAGGTGGGCGGCGCGCTGATGGCCGAAGCCTTCGCGGAGTGGCGCCGCCCGGGTTCGCCGACGCGCGGCGCGCTGGTGTGGACGCTGCGCGACCTCTGGGCCGGCGCGGGCTGGGGGCTGCTCGACGACGCGGGCCATCCCAAGGCCTGCTGGCATCCCTTGCGCCGCGCGCTGCAGCCCACCGCCGTGCTGCTGACCGACGAGGGCGGCAACGGGCTCCATGCGCATGTGGTGCACGAACCCGACCGCCCGCTGGACTCCGTGCTGCAGGTGGCGCTCTTCGCACCCGGCGATGCGCCGGTGGCGCGGGCATCGCACGCCCTGAGTCTGGCGCCGCGCGGCCGCTGCACGGTGGCGCTGGCGGGGCTGTTCGACGGCTTCCACGACCTGACCTACAGCTACCGCTTCGGCCCGCCGGCCATCGGGCTGGTGCAGGTGTGCCTGGACGGCGCCGACGGCACGCGGCTCGGCGAAGCCTTCCACTTTCCCGCCGGGCGCCCCGCGGAGGTCGATGCGCAGCCCGCGCTGGCGGCCGCCCGTCTGCGCCGCGACGGCTGCGGCACGGTCGTCGTGCAGCTGCAGGCGCAGCGATTCGCGCAGTCGGTGTGCATCGAGATCGACGGCCACGACCTCGCGGACAACCACTTCCACCTTGCGCCGGGCGATGCGCGCGAGGTGCGGGCCCGGCCGCGCGCCGGCGTCACGCAGGCGCGCGGCTGCGTGCGCATGCTCAACTCGACCCAGGTGGTCGCGCTGGGAGAGCCGGCTTGAGCCCCACGCCAGCGCAGCCCGTCTGTTTCGGTCCCGACGCGCAGCGCCTGTTCGGCTGGCTGCACCGGCCGGCGTCGGTGGCGCCGGGCGGGATGGCGCTGGTGCTGTGCAATCCCTTCGGCTTCGAGGAGGTGTGCGCCCATCGCGCGCTGCGCGACATGGCGCAGGCCGCGGCCGACGCGGGCATCGCCGCGCTGCGTTTCGACTACCCGGGCTGCGGGCACTCGTCGGACCTCGACGACGGGCAGGCCGACCAGTGGCCGCTGTGGGTGGACGCCGTGCGCCAGGCCGTGCAGGCCGTGCGCGCGGCCACCGGCGCGCAGCGCGTGGTGCTGCTGGGCGTGCGGCTCGGTGCGCTGCTGGCGGCCGCGGCGGCGCAGGGCCGCGACGACGTCCACGGGCTGGTGCTCGTGGCGCCCGTGGTGCGGGGCCGGGCCTATCTGCGCGAACTGGCTCTGCTGGGCGCACCGGCCACCGACACCGCGCCGCGCGACGACCAGGGCATCGAATCCGCCGGCTTCGCGATGTCCGCGGCCACCTGCGCGTCGCTCGGGCGGATGGACCTCAGGACCCTGCCGCTGCCCGCCGCGCTGCGCGTGCGGGTGGTCGAGCGCGACGACCTGCCCGACCCGAGCGGCCTGGCGGCGGCGCTGGCTCGCGCCGGGCTCGACGCCCGTGCCGAACCCTGGAGCGGGTACGCCGCGATGGTGGCGGACCCGCAGCGTGCCCAGACGCCGCGGCCGATCGTCGACGGCGTGGTGGCCACGCTGTGGGACTGGGCACGCGATCCGGTGCATCCCGCGGTGCCCATGCCCGCGGGGACGTCGAACGTCGGCGAAGGCCTGAGCGGTGGTGCAGGCCCGGACTGGTTCGAGACGCCGGTGCGCATCGACACGGGTGCCGGCACGGCG
Organism: Aquabacterium sp. T101; assembly: GCF_057219775.1. Taxonomy (NCBI): domain Bacteria; kingdom Pseudomonadati; phylum Pseudomonadota; class Betaproteobacteria; order Burkholderiales; family Sphaerotilaceae; genus Aquabacterium; species Aquabacterium sp. T101. The sequence continues at coordinate 1,468,131 of NZ_JBXVVZ010000001.1, read as the reverse complement.
CTCTTCGGCGTCGTGTGCCGCCCGTCGCCGCAGGCACGGCCCGGGCCGGCGGTGCTGATGCTCAACGCCGGCGCGGTGCATGCGATCGGCCCCAACCGGCTGTGGGTGCAGCTCGCGCGGCGCTGGGCGCGGCAGGGGGTGACGACGTTGCGGCTGGACCTGTCGGGCATCGGCGAGAGCCCGCCGCGGACCGGCGAGCCCGACAACGTGGTGTACTCGCGCAGCGCCCTGGCCGACGTGGCCACGGCGCTGGACTGGCTGCGCCGCCACGAGGGCGCCACTGCGTGCCACGCGATGGGCCTGTGCTCGGGTGCGTACCACGCCTTCAAGGCGGCCACGACCGGCCTGCCGGTGGCGTCGGCCCTGATGATCAATCCGCTGACCTACTTCTGGGAGCCGGGCACGCCCTTGTCCGACCTGAAGGACTACGAGGTGCTGCTGGCTGGCGAACGCTACCGCACCGGCCTGTTCCGGCGCCAGACCTGGCAGCGCCTGGCGCGCGGCGAGCTGGACCTGCGGCAGATCGCCGTCACCGCGGCGACGGCCGCGGCGCGCGCCGTGGTGCTGCGCTGGCGCGACCTCGCGCGCGCCCTGGGCCGGCCGCAGGCCAACGACCTGGCGGGCGAGCTGCTGCGCGCCTCAGGCAGCGGGCGGCCGCTGCACTTCGTGTTCGCGACCGATGCGCCCGGCTGCACGCTGCTGCACCGGCAGGGCGGCCCGGCGGTGCGGCGCCTGGCCCGGCAGGGCCGCCTGTCGCTGGACTTCGTCGATGGCGCCGACCACACCTTCACGCAGGCCGCCGTGCGCGGCACCCTGGTGCAGCGCCTGGACCGCCTGATGCTGCGCGCCTGCGGCGTGACGCCGGGGGCCTGACGCGCGGGCGACAGACCGAGGCACGCGACCGGCCGTCGCGTGCACGACGACACGCCACCACGGCCCCTCTGCACCGACGACAGCCCCCATCCCCCCCTGTGGATCACCGAAAATGCAGTCTTCCTCGCGCCCCTTGTGCAGCCCGGCGCGCCTGCGCCCGCACGACACCCCCGACACCGAGATGCCATCTCCCGCCGCCGACCGCTACGTCATCATCTCGCCCTGCCGCAACGAGGCCAAGTACATGCGCCAGACGCTGGACTCGGTGGCCGCGCAGAGCCTGCGCCCGGCGCTGTGGGTCATCGTCGACGATGGCTCCACCGACGAGACGCCGGCGATCCTGGCCGAGTACGCCGCGCGCCACGACTGGATCCGCATCGTCACGCGCAAGGACCGCGGCGTGCGCGCCGTGGGCCCGGGCGTGGTCGACGCGTTCTACTCGGGCTACGACACGATCGACCCGAAGCAGTTCGACTACGTCTGCAAGCTCGACCTCGACCTGCGCATGCCGCCGCGCTACTTCGAGCTGCTGATCCAGCGCATGAAGGCCGACCCGTTCCTGGCCACCTGCAGCGGCAAGACCTACATCGAGGACGGCGGCTCGCTCGTCTACGAGCGCCACGGCGACGAGAACTCCATCGGCGCGGCCAAGTTCTACCGCATGAGCAGCTTCCTGGCCATCGGCGGCTTCGTGCGCGAGGTGGGCTGGGACGGCATCGACGGCCACATGTGCCGCATGAAGGGCTGGGAGGCGGTGAGCTGGGACGAGCCCGAGCTGCGCTTCATCCACCTGCGCCCGCAGGGCTCCAGCCACAAGGGCGTCTACACCGGCCGCCTGCGCCAGGGCTTCGGCCAGTACTACATGGGCACCAGCCTGCTCTACCTGACGGCGTCGGCGGTGTCGCGCTTCAACCAGAAGCCCTACGTGCTGGGGCAGCTCACCATCCTGTGGGGCTGGATCTGGGGCTGGCTGCGACGCAAGCCGCGCTACGACAACCCGGAGTTCCTGCGCTTCGTCGGCCGCTACCAGCGCCGCGCGCTGCTGGTGGGCAAGACGCGGGCCGCGCACGAGCTGATGCTGGCGCACCGCCAGGCGCGCTGAGCCCTGTGCGGCCCGCGCTGTTCCTCGACCGCGACGGCGTGATCAATGTCGATCACGCCTACGTGCACCGCGTCGAGGACTTCCACTTCATCGACGGCATCTTCGAGCTGGTGCGCCAGGCGCGCGGCGCGGGCTGCCGCGTCTTCGTCGTCACCAACCAGGCCGGCATCGCGCGCGGCTACTACACCGAGGACGACTTCCACCGCCTGAGTGCCTGGATGTGCGAGCGTTTCGAGGCCGAGCGCGCGCCGATCGACAAGGTGTACTACTGCCCGTACCACGCCGAGCATGGCATCGGCCGCTACAAGGTGGACTCGCCGCTGCGCAAGCCGCAGCCGGGGATGATCCTGCAGGCCGCGGCCGAGTTCGGCGTCGACCTCGCCCGCTCGGTGCTGGTGGGCGACATGGACACGGACATCCAGGCCGGCCGCGCGGCGGGGCTGGCGCACTGCCTGCTGTTCCGCCCGCACGAGGCGCCGGCGCCAGGGCGCATCGCGCGCCTGGCCGACGCCGCCGCCTACCTGCCCGCCGCCGCGCGCTGAGCCGCCACCTTGCTGGCGTAGCCCTTGGGGTAGCGCTGGTGCCAGCGCCAGGCGCTCTCGACGATGTCCTCGATGCGGTTCCACTGCGGCTGCCAGCCCAGGCGCGTCTTGATCTTGGTCGGGTCGGCCACCAGCGCCGGCGCATCGCCGGGACGCCGCGCCACCACCTCGATGGCGATCGGCCGGCCGGTGACCTTCTCGCAGGCGGAGATCACCTGGCGCACCGACTGGCCGTTGCCGGTGCCGATGTTGAAGACCTCGGCGGTGGTCGGCGTGGTGGCCTGGATCGCCAGCAGGTGCGCGCTGGCCAGGTCGTCGGTGTGCACGTAGTCGCGGATGCAGGTGCCGTCGGGCGTGGGGTAGTCGTCGCCGAACATCAGCAGCTTGTCGCGCTGGCCCGCGGCCACCTGCAGCAGCAGCGGGATCAGGTGGTTCTCCGGCTCGTGGTTCTCGCCGAACTCGCCGTCGCGGTCGGCACCCGACGCGTTGAAGTAGCGCAGCAGCGTGAAGCCCAGGCCGTAGGCGTGGGCGAAGTCGCGGATCATCCATTCCACCGCGAGCTTGGTGCGCGCGTACGGGCTGCACGGGATCTGCGCCGCGTCCTCGTTCATCGGCGGCGTCGGGTTGTCGCCGTAGGTGGCGCAGGTGCTGGAGAACAGCATGCGCTGCACGCCGGTCTCGCGCATCGCGCGCAGCAGGCTCAGCGTGCCGGCGATGTTGTTGCCGTAGTGGTGGTCGGGGTTGGTGACCGATTCGCCGACGTAGGTGGCCGCGGCGAAGTGCATCACCGCCTCGGCGCCGTGCGCCTTCATCGCCTGTGCCAGCGCGGCGGTGTCGCGGATGTCGCCCTGCACCAGGCGGCCCGCGGGCACGGCCTCGGCATAGCCCTCGGACAGGTTGTCGAACGCGATCGCGTCGTGGCCCTCGCGCAGCAGCAGTCGAAGGCAGGCGCTGCCCACGTAGCCGGCACCGCCGGTGACGAAGATCCTCATGGCTGGGTTCCTGGAGAAGGGGTGGTGGAAGCGGGGGAGGGCACGAAGCGACCCTCGGCGACGTCGCGCCGCGCGGCGTCGAGCGCCTCGAGCGTGCCGATGTCGCGGTGGTAGCCGGGGTGCAGGTGGCCGTGCATGCGGCCGACGAAGCGCGGCAGCACCTCGAAGCCGATGTCGAACGCGCGCATCGCGGCGATCTCGCGCCACGCGGCTGCGGTGACGACGTAGACGCCGGCATTGGCCAGATCGGACTTCGGCTGCGCCGGCTTCTCGACGAAGTCGATCACGCGGCCGCCGGCGTCGAGCTCGGCGATGCCGCTGGCGCTCGGCCGCGGCGTGCGGAACAGCAGCATGGTCATCGGCTGGGCGTGGCGGCGGTGCGTGGCCAGCAGCGCGCCCAGGTCCACGTCCGACAGGTTGTCGGCATAGACGATGACGATGTCGTCGGCGTCGTCGGCATAGCCCGCGGCCGCGGCGATGGTGCCGGCCGAGCCCAGCAGCACCGGCTCGTAGGCCTCGCCGGCGCGAAAGCCGTGGCGGTTGCGCTCGGCGAGGAAGTCGCGCACCGGCCCCGGCAGGTGGTGCGTGTTGATCAGCACGTCGCGCACGCCGGCCGCAGCCAGCGCGTCGAACCAGTGGCCCAGCAGCGGCCGGCCGCCGATGTCCACCATGCACTTGGGCACGGTGTCGGTGATCGGCCGCAGCCGGGTGCCCAGGCCGCCGGCCAGCAGCAGGGCCTTGGCGCGCGGCGCGCGCCCGGGCACCGCCGCCGCGCTCACGCCTTGGCCACGTCGCGCACGACGTTGAGCTGCGCCATTTGGCGGTTGCAGTAGTCCAGGATCTGCGCCGCGTTGTCGGCGGTCGCGAGCCAGGCCTTGTAGTCGGTGACGCTGTCGTGGATGCTGCGCGTGGGCTTCCAGCCCAGACGCTTGAGCTTGCCCACGTCGGAGCAGATGTGGCGCGTGTCGCCGAAGCGGAATTTGCCGCAGGGCTCGGGCCGGTAGCCGCGCGCGCCGAACACTTCGGCCACCGCGCTGGCGAACTCGGCCACCGTGTAGGGCTTGTCGCCACCGACGTTGAACATCTCGTAGTCGGCGCGGCTGTCGGCCAGCACCAGCAGGTTGGCGGCCACGACGTCGTGCACGTTGACGAAGTCGCGCACCTGCTGGCCGTCCTCGTAGATCATCGGCTCGCGGCCGAGGTGGAAGCTCAGGCTGAACACGCGGCAGGCGCCGCTGTAGGCGTTGTAGAAGCTCTGGCGCGGGCCCTGCACGATCGAGTAGCGCATGGCCACGCTCGGGATGCCGTAGCGCTTGCCGAGCGACAGCGCCACGCGCTCCTCGGCGATCTTGGACAGGCCGTACTGGTTCTGCGGGTTGGCCACGGTCTCGTCGGTGCGCTGCCACTGCAGCGGGCCGGTGAAGCCGGCGGGTGCCTGCAGCTCCCACTGACCGCGCTCGAGCTGCTCGGTCGGGCGGATGTCGGGCAGCACGGCCCGGCCGGCGGCGTCGTGGTACAGGCCCTCGCCGAGCGCGGCCTGGCTGGACGCGACGATCACCTTCTTGACCGGCAGCTTCTCGCGCACGATCAGCTCGTAGATCAGCGCCGTGCTGGTGACGTTGACGTCGAAGAAGCGGCTGAAGGTGGGCAGGTAGTCCTGGAACGCGGCCAGGTGGTAGACCACCTCGCAGCCGCGCAGCGCGTCCAGCAGCACCGCCGCGTCGCGCACGTCGCCGCGCACGAACTCGATGCGCGGGTCCAGGTAGGCCGGCACCGCGTGGCCCGGGTGCACGGGTTCCTCGAGCGAGTCGAGCACGCGCACCTGGTAGCCGTCGCGCAGCAGCGCGTCGGCGGTGTGCGAGCCGATGAAGCCGGCACCGCCGGTGATCAGGACCTTGGTCATTGGTTGTGCAGCAGGCGCTGGTGATCGCTGATGAAGATGATGCGGCCGCCGCGGCGGTCGATGCCCAGCGCCAGCTCGCGTGGATGGCCCAGCGCGTCGCGGATCAGGTTGTGCCGCTCCGGGGGCGCCACCAGCAGCAGGAAGCCGCCGCCGCCCGCGCCCAGCAGCTTGCCGCCCTGCGCGCCGAGCTTGCGCGCCTGGTCGTACCAGGCGTCCACCTTCTCCATACTGATGCCGAAGCCGAGCGAGCGCTTGAGTTCCCAGCCCTCGTGCAGCAGACGCGCGAACTCGTCGAGACCGCCGCCGCCGCCGAGCGCCACGCGCATCTCGTGCGCCAGGTCGCGCATCGCGCGCAGCACCGGCATGCGGTCCTTGGTGCCCTCGCTCTGGCGCTTGAGGATGCCGTCGGCGTCGCGTTGCTGCTCGGTGTAGAGCAGCATCATGCGGCTGCCCAGTTCCTGCATGGTCTCGGGCCGCGCCGGCACCGGTTCCACGTCCACCGACTCGTCGGGGTTGAAGCGGATGTAGTTCAGGCCGCCGAAGGCGGCGGCGTACTGGTCCTGCTTGCCGATCGGCTTGCCCAGCACCTCGATCTCGATGCGGCAGGCCTGCTCGGCGAGGTTCTTGGCGCTGACGATCTGGCCCTTGTAGGCGTACAGCGCCTGCAGCACGCCCACGGTGAGCGAGCTCGACGAGCCCATGCCGGTGCCGCCCGGCACGTCGCCCACGGTGGTGATCTCCAGGTGGCGGCCCAGGCCGGTGAGCTTGAGCGCCTCGCGCACCAGCTCGTGCTGCAGGTCGCCGACCTTGTCCACCATCTCGACGCGGGTGTAGGCCACGCGCGTGCTCGGCTCGAAGCGCGGGCTCACCGTGACGTACATGTGCTTGTCGATCGCCATCGACAGCACGGCGCCGTATTCCTGGCGGTAGAAGGCCGGCAGGTCGGTGCCGCCGCCGGAGAAGCTGACGCGGTACGGGGTCTGGGAGATGATCATGCGCGGCTCGCCTCGGGGGCGCTCAGGGGCAGGGTGGTGGGCGCGGCGCCGGGCAGGCCCAGGCGCTGGCGGTAGCGGTCGATCAGCGGTTCCAGGCAGTCGCGCAGGTCGAAGCGCTCGTGCACCCAGCGCAGGCCGGCGTCGGCCAGGCGCTTCGAGCGCGCCGGGTCGTGCATCAGGCCGGCGATGGCGTCGGCCAGCGCCACGGTGTCCTCGGGCGGCACCAGCACGCCGGTCTCGCCGTCGCGGATCAGGTCCGGGATGCCGACCAGGCGCGTGGACACGGCGGGCAGGCCGCAGGCCATGGCCTCCATCAGCATCTGCGGCAGGCCGTCGACGTCGCCGTCGGCGGCCCAGACGCAGGGCAGCACGTAGACGTCGCCGCCGTGCATGAAGTCGATGATCTTCTCCTGCTGCAGGGCCTGGCCGGTGACGCAGACGCGGTCGCCCAGGCCGAGCCGCTCCACCTGGGCACGCAGGCTGGCCTCCAGCGGCCCGCTGCCGCCGATGACGCACTCGAAGCGCTCGCCGCGGTCGGCCAGCAGGCGGCAGGCGTCCACCAGCAGCGCGAAGCCCTTCTTCTCGACCAGGCGGCCGGAGGCGAGGATGCGGTACGGGCGGTCAGCCACGGGGGCCGCGGCGGCACGTGGATGGAACACCGCCGGATCGATGCCGCAGTAGGCGATCACGCACTGCTCGGGCCGCGCACCGTGCTTCAGGTAGAAGTCGCGGTGGAACTCGGAGATGCAGACGATAAAGTCGGCGCGCTCGATCTTGTCCAGCAGTGCGCAGCGGTCGCGGAAGAGGTCCGTGGCGTGGCCGGTGAAGCTGAACGGGCGGTCGAGCAGCCAGCCCAGGTACATCGCCACCGTGCCGCAGGAGTGGATCCACTGCGAATGGATGTGGGTCACCGGCTCGGGGGCCGCACGCATGCGGCGCGCCCAGTGGCAGGCCACGGCCAGGTGCGCGATGCCGCCGAGGCGGGCGCGCAGGTGCTCGCGGCGGCCGAACAGGGCATTGAGCAGCGCCGCGAAGAAGCGGCCGCGGAACAGCAGCGGCGCCAGCAGCAGCGACAGCACCAGCGCCGGGCCGGGCAGGGGGTAGATCGAGCGCGTGCGCTGGTTCAGCCGCACCGCCCAGTCGGAGCCGTGGAACAGGGCCTCGGGCTTGCGCAGGGCGTGCAGCACGAACGGCACGCCGGCGGCTTCGAGCCGGCTCAGTTCGTTGGCGACCCAGGCATTGCCGATGCCGTTGGTGGTGACGTAGTGGATCATCGCCCGGCCGTCGAGCCGCCGCGCGTCAGCGGCGCTGCTTCAGGTAGAACGCGAGGATCGAGCCCGCCGCCATGTGCATGTCCTCGATCACGCCGTACTGGTCGCTCGGGATGTGCAGGCAGATGTCCACCATCTTGCGCAGCTTGCCGCCGGCGAAGCCGGTCATGCCGATGGTGACCGCGCCGCGCTTCTTGGCCAGCTCGGCCGCCTTGATCACGTTGGGCGAGTTGCCCGAGCCCGAGATCATCACGACCACATCGCCCTTTTCGACCAGGTTCTCCATCTGGCGCGAGAACAGCTCGTCGTAGCCGAGGTCGTTGCCGATCGCGGTCATGAAGGCCACGTTGTCGTTCAGGGACATGCAGCGGATCAGCTTCTTGCCCTTGCGCTCGGCGGTCTTGGACCAGTCGGTGGCGATGTGCGAGGCGGTGGCGGCCGAGCCGCCGTTGCCCATCACGTAGACCGTGCGGCCCTTCTTCTCGGCAGTTTCCAGCGCCTTGGCGATCTTCTCGATCGCGCCCAGGTCGAACTGCTGCCACTGCTCCAGCTCGCGGTCGCGGTACCACTGGGCGAACTCCCGCACCGACAGCCCGCCGGGCCCGGTGCCGGTCATGTTGCTGGCGGCCAGGCCCGGGGTGGCCTTGTCCTGGATGGCGGTCGACTTCTTAGCTTGCTTGAGCATGGGGGTCCTCTGGCCTTGAGGCCTCGGTGACGGTTCGAAGATGGGTGCCGGTGGGGCGCGAGACGCGGTCCGCCGGCTCAGCGATCGATCATGGAGGGGGTGTTGCCGGGGTGCAATCCCTCAGGCGTACGGGAGTGGGCCAACGAGTGAGCAATTGCCGTCTTCGAGGGTGGCGTCACAGGCGCCAGACGCGCCAGCCGCTGTTGCGCAGCGTCTGCTCGTCGAAGGCGGCCTTGACGTCGATGAAGCAGCCGCCGCCGGCCAGCTTGGGGCCCAGGTCGCCCGGGCCCAGGGCGTGGAACTGCTTGTGGGCCACGGCGGCGACCACGGCCTCGGCGCGCGGCAGCTCGTCCCAGGTCATCAGGCGGACACCGTACTCGTGCAGGGCTTCCTCCGGGTCGGCCTCCGGGTCGTGCACGCAGACGTCCAGCCCATAGGTGCGCAGCTCGTTGATGATGTCCACCACCTTGCTGTTGCGCAGGTCGGCACAGTTCTCCTTGAAGGTCAGGCCCAGCACGTTGACCTTGGCGCCCTTGATGTGGCTGCCCGCGGCGATCATGTGCTTGACCGTCTGCTCGGCGATGTACTTGCCCATCCCGTCGTTGATGCGCCGGCCGGCCAGGATTACCTGCGGGTGGTAGCCCAGCATCTCCGCCTTGTGGGTCAGGTAGTAAGGGTCGACGCCGATGCAGTGGCCGCCGACCAGGCCGGGCTTGAACTTCAGGAAGTTCCATTTCGTGCCGGCGGCGGTGAGCACCTCGCTGGTGTCGATGCCGACCTTGTCGAAGATGATCGCCAGCTCGTTCATCAGCGCGATGTTCAGGTCGCGCTGGGTGTTCTCGATCACCTTGCAGGCCTCGGCGGCCTTGATGCTGCTGGTGCGGTGCACGCCCGGCTTGACGATGCGCTCGTACAGCGCGGCCACGCGCTCCAGCGTCTCCGGCGTGTCGCCGGACACCACCTTGATCACGTTGGTGAGCATGTGCTCGCGGTCGCCCGGGTTGATGCGCTCGGGGCTGTAGCCGACGAAGAAGTCGCGCTTCCAGCGCTTGCCCGACACGCGCTCGATCTCGGGGATGCACACTTCCTCGGTGGCGCCGGGGTAGACTGTGGACTCGAAGATCACCACCGCGCCGGGCTTGAGGTGCGGCGCCACGCTGCGGCTGGCACCGATCAGCGGGCCGAAGTCGGGGCGGTGCGCCTCGTCCACCGGGGTGGGCACGGCGATGATCAGGAAGTCGGCCTCGGACAGCGCCTTGGGGTCGCTGGTGTAGTGCGCATGCACCGCACTGGCCATGTCGGCGTCCGGGATCTCGCGCGACGGATCGCGCCCGGCGCGGCAGGCGTCGACCTTGCTCTGCACGATGTCGAAGCCGATCGTGCGGCCCAGCTTGCCGAACTCCACCACCAGGGGAAGGCCGACATAGCCCAGGCCCAGCACCGCGACAACGGACATTCTCATTTCTCCATCAAGGTTCGCGCCATCGACAGCCGACGGGTCGCATTGGCCTTGGCAGCAAGGATTTTCACCGTCCGGCGATCGGGGCGATGCCCCCCGAAGCGCGGGTCGGCGTGACGCATGGCACGTTCCGGCAGCGGGCCGCGCCCTGCGGCCGGCCGCAACGGCTCAGGCCGTGCCGCGGCCGATGCCGATGTACTCGATGCCGAGCGACTTCATCAGGGCCGGCTCGTACAGGTTGCGGCCATCGTAGACCAGCGGCTGGCGCAGCTGGCTGCGGATCGCGTCGAAGTCGGGGCTCTTGAATTCCTTCCACTCGGTGACGATCAGCAGCGCGTCGGCGCCGGGCAGCGTGGCCGCGGCGCTGTCGACGATCTCCAGGCCGGGCGCGTCGCCGAACACCCGCCGCGCTTCGGCGCCGGCGATCGGGTCGTAGGCACGCACCCGCGCGCCCCGGCGCAGCAGGCCGGCCACGATGACGCGGCTGGGCGCTTCGCGCATGTCGTCGGTGTTGGGCTTGAAGGCCAGGCCCCACATCGCGAAGCTGCGGCCGGCGAGGTCCTCGCCGAAGCGGGCCACGACCTTGTCGACCAGCACCGACTTCTGGCGCTCGTTGACGGCCTCGACGGCTTCCAGCAGTTCCATGCGCACGCCCTGCGCGGCGGCGCTGCGCACCATCGCCTTGACGTCCTTCGGGAAGCACGAGCCGCCGTAGCCGGTGCCGGCGTAGAGGAAGTGGTAGCCGATGCGCGGGTCGCTGCCGATGCCCTTGCGCACCTGCTCGATGTCGGCGCCGACGCGGTCGGCCAGGCGCGACAACTCGTTCATGAAGCTGATGCGGGTGGCCAGCATGCAGTTGGCGGCGTACTTGGTGAACTCGGCGCTGGGGATGTCCATCACCAGCAGACGGTCGTGGTTGCGGATGAAGGGGGCATACAGGGCGCGCATCAGGTGGATGGCGCGCTCGTCCTCGGCGCCGACGACGATGCGGTCCGGCCGCATGAAGTCCTCGACCGCAGCGCCTTCCTTGAGGAACTCGGGGTTGGAGACGACCGCGAAGTCCACCGACACGCCGCGCGCCTGCAGTTCCTCGGCGATGGCCGCGCGCACCCTGGCAGCCGTGCCCACCGGCACCGTGCTCTTGTCGATCACGACCTTGTAGTCGGTCATGTGGCGGCCGATGTTGCGCGCAGCGGCCAGCACGTACTGCAGGTCGGCCGAGCCGTCCTCGTCGGGCGGCGTGCCCACGCCGATGAACTGCAGCGTGCCGTGCGCGGCGGCCGCGGCGGCGTCGGTGGTGAACTGCAGCCGTCCGGCAGCGGCATTGCGCGCCACCACGGCGTCCAAGCCCGGTTCGTGGATCGGAATCTCGCCACGCTGCAGCCGGGCCACCTTGCCTGCATCGACATCCAGGCACACCACGTGGTTGCCCATCTCGGCCAGGCAGGCGCCGGTCACCAGGCCGACGTAGCCGCTGCCGATCACGGTCACTTTCATGTCTTCTCTCTCTAGGGCTCCAGGGGCCCGTCGAATCCCCTCGGATTGCGGCGCTGCCAGCGCCAGCTGTCTGCACACATGTCGTCGAGGCTGCGCTGGGTGCGCCAGCCCAGCACGGCCAGGGCCTTGGACGGGTCGGCCACGCTGGTGGCCACGTCGCCCGGGCGGCGTGGCACCAGGTCGTAGGGTATCTCACGCCCGCTGGCGCGCTCGTAGGCGCGAACGACGTCCAGCACGGAATGTCCCGAGCCGCTGCCCAGGTTGACCGTGAACGACCCGGGCTGGTCGAGCAGACGCTGCAGGGCCGCCACATGGCCCGCCGCCAGGTCGAGCACATGGATGTAGTCGCGCACGCCGGTGCCGTCCGGCGTGGGGTAGTCGCTGCCGTAGACCTGCAGGCGCTGGCGCTGGCCCACGGCGACCTGGGCCACATAGGGCATCAGGTTGTTCGGGACGCCGCGCGGGTCCTCGCCGATGAGCCCGCTGTCGTGGGCGCCGACCGGATTGAAGTAGCGCAGGCAGGCCGTCTGCCAGGACGGGTCGGCCACCTCCAGGTCAGCCAGGATCCGCTCGGCCATCAGCTTGGTGGCGCCGTAGGGGTTGGTGGCCTCGAGCGGCGTGTCCTCGGGGATGGGCTGGCGGTCCGTCTGGCCGTACACCGTGGCGCTGCTGCTGAACACGAAGCGCCGGACGCCGGCGGCGCGCAGGGCGGCGCAGGTCGAGACCAGCCCGCCGAGGTTGTTGGCGTAGTAGGCCAGCGGGTCGCGGACCGACTCGCCCACCGCCTTCAATGCGGCGAAGTGCACCGCCGCGTCGACGCGATGACGCGCCAGCACGCGGGCCATCGCGGCGGCGTCGCAGACGTCGACCTGCTCGAACACCGGCGCATGGCCGAGGAGGTTGGCCAGCCGATCGAGCACGCGTGGCGAGCTGTTGCGGTGGTCGTCCACGCCGACCACCTGCAGGCCGGCGCGCTCGAGCATGACCCAGGTGTGCGAGCCGATGTACCCGGCGGCCCCGGTCAGGAGAACGACGGGCATGACGAGGTCAGTCGAGCGTGATCGATCCGAAGCAGCCGTAGCGATCGGTGTCGAACTCCGCCACGCCCGTGCCCGAGCCGGAGCGCGACTCGCGGCTCACGTCGCAGCCCACGCTGATGGTGCGGGTGGCCGCCCAGCGGGCACCCAGCAGCAGGCGCGTCGAGTTCTCGCGGCCCGAAGCGCCGGCGATGTCGATGAACTGGCGCCGGGCGTGGGACACGTCGGTCAGAAGGCGGATCTTGCCGGTCAGTTCGTAGGTCGCCGCGATCGAGACCCGGTCGGTCGTCTGCGAGAAGTCGGTGGCCTGCGTCGTCGCGGTGCCGGGGGTGACCCGGAAGCCCGACTCCTGGCCGGTGTCGCGCGCCAGGCTGGTCGTCAGCGCGAGCAGCCCGGTCGGGCGCCAGGCCCAGCTCACCGAGCCGGTCACGCCGTCGAAGTCGGCCAGGCGCGCCAGCCGGTACTCGTTGGTGGTGTAGGCCAGGCGGGCGTCGATCGTGCTGGCGCCCGAGGGGACCCAGTTCGCGGCGACGAAGAGGTCGCGCCGCTTGGCGCTGTCCCGTTCGGTCTGGCCGGCCTCGGGGGCGAGGTACTTGGTGTCCGCCGCGCTGCCTCCGGCGGACAGGCTGAGGATCCCGCTCGGGCGGTAGACGATGCCCAGGTTGGCGCTGTCCTGCTTGTACTCGCGCGCGGCGAACTCGCTGGCGCTGAAGTCCACCTTGCGGTGCCCGGCGCCGGCCTCGAAGGCCAGCATCGTCACCACGCCCAGTCGCACCGTCGCGTTGATGTCGTCGGTGCGCTCGATGTTGGACAGCGACAGGGGGGTCAGGCCGCCGACCCGGAACTCGGCCTGGCGTCGCTGGCTGTTCATGCGCACGTTGCCGGACAGGCGCTCGACGGTGGACCAGTCGAGCGTGGCGGCCAGGCTGTAGCCGTCGTTGTTGCGCTCGGACACCCTGTCGTAGCGCTGGTGGCTGAGGCTGCCGTCCAGGCGCAGGCGCTGGCGGCCGAAGGGCTGGTTCAGCCCGGCCCGCAGCGACGTGGTGGAGATCGTGTCGGCGACCTCGCCGGTGGCGGCGCCGAACACGTTGGAGTCGCGCGTGAAGTCCTGCGTCAGGCCGACATACCAGGGCCGGTCGGCGCTCTGGGCCAGCGCGGCGCCGTGGACGAGCAGTCCGGCAGCCAGGGCGAGGGCGGTGTGGCGGGTCTTCATGTGCTTGCCTCCGTGGTGGGCTGGTTTTCAGTACGCGTTGCGGTCGAAGAAGATCACGCGGATGGTGCGCACGATGATCTGCAGGTCGAACACGAGCGACCAGTTGCGCAGGTACTCCAGATCGTATTCGACCCGCGCTTTCATCTTGTCCACCGTCTCGGTTTCGCCACGCAGGCCATTCACCTGGGCCCAACCGGTGATGCCGGGCTTGACCTTGTGCCGGACCATGTAGGCCTTGATCAGCTGGCGGTACATCTCGTTGTGCGCCACCGCATGCGGGCGCGGGCCGACGATGCTCATGCGGCCCTGCAGCACGTTGAAGAACTGCGGCAGCTCGTCCAGCGAGGTGCGGCGCAGGAACGCGCCGAAGCGGGTGATCCGGGGGTCGTCCTTCGTGGCCTGCGCCACCACGGGGCCGTTGTCCATGGCCCGCATCGAGCGGAACTTGTAGACCACGATCTCCTCGCCGTCCAGCCCGTTGCGGCGCTGGCGGAAGATCGCCGGGCCGGGCGAGCTGAGCTTGACGCCGATGGCGATGGCCAGCAGCAGCGGCGAGATCAGCACCAGGATGATCGACGACAGCACGATGTCCGACAGGCGCTTGACCAGCTCGTTGGTGCCGGTGAAGGGCGTCTCGCAGATGCCCACCACCGGCACGCCGTTCATGTCCTGCAGCCGGCCCTGGATGATGCTGATGCCGAACACGTCGGGCACGAAGTACAGCGACGCCGTCGTGCCCTGGATGCTTTCCAGCAGCTCCAGGATGCGCGGCTGCGAGCCCAGCGGCAGGGTGATGAACACCTCCGACACGCCGTTGGCGCGCACATAGGGCGCCACGTCCTTCAGGCCCCCCAGCATGCGGCCGGCGGTCTCGGCCGCGACGCGCTCGTCGTTGCGGTCGTCGAACCAGCCGAGAAAGTCGCGCCCTTCCTCCTGGTTGCCTTCGAGCGCCGCGGCCACTTTCACGCCCAGCGGGCTGGCGCCCACGATGATGGCGGACTTGCGCAGGTGCGGCTGCCGCGCGCGCCGCCGCAGCACGGTCCGGCCGGCCCAGACGGCCGCCCACTGCACCAGCGGCGTCACCACGGCCCAGGCCAGCAGGACCCGGCCCTCGAAGAAGTACAGGCTGTTGGTGGCGTAGCCGCACAGGTACAGGATGCCCAGCAGCGGCACCCAGGAGCTGACGATGCCGGTGGCCGCGTTGAGCAGCTTGTCCTTGAACCGGTTGCGCCCCGGGAACGTGATCGCGAACGACAGCAGGCACAGGGTCAGCGTCGGCCGCGACAGCGGCTCGTCGTAGGCCAGCGTGGCCGCGATCAGCACGGCGACGATGATCAGCGGCTCGGACAGCGCGGCGACCAGCGAGGTCACCGACTGCGGTGCGCTGTAGAACGTTCGCTTGTAGTTGCGCTCTTCGAACATCGGGTGGTGGCGGCCGCCACGCAGCGCTGCCTCGGCCACGGTGGGCGAGCGCATGCTTCGTCGGCGTCCTTGGACGGCGCGCCGATTCTGACCCAAGCCCCGGACCGGGCCTCCCCCGATGCGGGGGACGGACAGGGTCGGCTCCCTACAATGCGTGCAAATGTTGCACTCCGTCCACTCGCAACTGCTGCCGGCCGTGCAGGCCCGGCTGGTGCTGCTGCTCAACCACGTCATCTCGCGTGAACCGGCGGCCGCGGAGCGCTTGAAGGCCCATGCCGGCCGGCGCGTGCGCATCGCGCCGCCCGCGCTGGCGGGCTGGCTGCCCGCCCTGCCGGACACCACGCTGGCGGTGACGCCGGCGGGCCTGGTCGAGGTCGACGCCGCCTGCGCCGAGCCCGACCTCGAACTGCGCTTCGCGATGCCCGACCTGCCCCAGTTGCTGTCCACGCTGGCCGGCCAGGCGCAGCCTGCCGTGCAGATCGACGGCGACGCGGCGCTCGCGGGCGACATCCGCTGGCTGGTGGACCACCTGCGCTGGGACATCGAGGCCGACCTCGCCGGCCTGATCGGGCCGGCGCCCGCGCACCAGCTGGCCGAGTGGGGCCGCGCGGCCGCGGCAGCGCTGCGTTCCTGGGTGCCCGCTGCCGGAGCCGGTGGCCGATGAGGCAACTCGCGCGGGCGCTGTTCATCGCGTTCACTCTGCTGCGGTTCGGCGTCGACGACATCGCGCTGTCGGGCCTGCGCCAGCGCTGGCTGCGCGGCCTGGCCCGGCTGGCGCGGCTCGGGCGCCGCTTCGACGAGCCGCGCGGCGTGCGCCTGCGCCGGGCGCTGGAGCGGCTGGGCCCGATCTTCGTCAAGTTCGGCCAGGTGCTGTCCACCCGGCGCGACCTGCTGCCGCCCGACCTGGCGGACGAGCTGGCGCGGCTGCAGGACCGCGTGCCGCCGTTCCCTGGGGCGCGCTCGATCGAGATTGTCGAGCGCGCGTTCGGCCGCCCGCTGGCCGAGGTGTTCGCGGACTTCGACGCCGAGCCGGTGGCCAGCGCGTCGATCGCCCAGGTGCATTTCGCCACGCTCAAGGACGGCCGGCCGGTGGCGGTGAAGGTGCTGCGGCCCGGCATGCTGCGGGCCATCGACGACGACCTGGCGCTGCTGCACCGGCTGGCCGGCTGGGTCGAGCGCGTCAGCGTCGACGGCAAGCGCCTCAAGCCGCGCGAGGTGGTGGCCGAATTCGACGTCTACCTGCACGACGAACTCGACCTCGTGCGCGAGGCGGCCAATGCGGCCCAGCTGCGCCGCAACATGGCCGGCCTCGGGCTGGTCGAGATCCCGGAGATGTATTGGGACTGGTGCACGCCCAGCGTGATGGTGATGCAGCGCATGAGCGGCATCCCCATCAGCCACGTGGAGCGGCTGCGCGCCGCGGGCGTGGACTTCAAGCGCCTGTCGCGCGACGGCGTCACCATCTTCTTCACCCAGGTGTTCCGCGACGGCTTCTTCCATGCCGACATGCACCCGGGCAACATCCAGGTCAGCGTCGACCCGGCCACCTTCGGCCGCTACATCGCGCTGGACTTCGGCATCGTCGGCACGCTCACCGACAACGACCGCGACTACCTGGCGCAGAACTTCCTGGCCTTCTTCCGGCGCGACTACAAGCGCGTGGCCGAGCTGCACCTAGAAAGCGGCTGGGTGCCCGCGGGCACCCGCGTCGACGCACTGGAATCGGCCATCCGCACCGTGTGCGAGCCGCTGTTCGACCGGCCGCTGAAGGACATCTCGCTCGGCCAGGTGCTGCTGCGCCTGTTCCAGACCTCGCGCCGCTTCAACGTGGAGATCCAGCCCCAGCTGGTGCTGCTGCAAAAGACCCTGCTGAACGTGGAGGGATTGGGCCGACAGCTCGACCCCGAACTGGACCTGTGGAGCACCGCCAAGCCCTTCCTCGAGCGCTGGATGAACGAGCAGATCGGCTGGGCGGGTCTGGCCGAGCGCCTGCGCGACGAGGCGCCGCGCTACGCCAAGCTGCTGCCCGAGCTGCCGCGCCTGCTGCACGCCGCGCTGCAGCCGCGCGACGACAAGGCCCTGATGCAGTCCATCCTTCTCGAGCAGCGCCGCATCAACCGGCTGCTGCGCGCCATGCTCTGGGTGGGTCTGGGTTTCGTGGGCGGGCTGCTGCTGGCCCAGATCCTGCTGCGCCTCGGGCCGTGGCTGAGGTGATCCCCAGGATGGGGCAGGGCCGAAGGGCCCTACACTTCGGCCCGCCCGAAATCCGCCCCTCCACGAGGAGACCGCCGTGCTGATCACTTTCGTCGTCGCCTACCTGCTGGTCACGATCGCCATCGGCCTGGTGGCCGCGCGCCGCGTCCATGGCGCCAGGGACTTCCTGGTCGCCGGGCGTTCGCTGCCGCTGTACATGAACGTGGCCACCGTGTTCGCCACCTGGTTCGGCGCCGAGACGGTGCTGTCGGTGTCGGCCACCTTCGCCAAGGACGGCCTGAACGGCATCCCCGGCGACCCGTTCGGCGCCTCGGTCTGCCTGGTGATCGCCGCGCTGCTGTTCGCGCGGCTGTTCTACCGCATGAACCTGCTGACCATCGGCGACTTCTACAAGCAGCGCTACGGCAAGGGCGTGGAAGTGCTCACCAGCACGGCCATCGTCCTGTCGTACCTGGGCTGGACCTCGGCGCAGATGACCGCCCTCGGCCTGGTCATCGCCACGCTGTCCGGCGGCGCGCTGGACCTCAACACCGGCATCATGATCGGCGCCGGCGTGGTGCTTATCTACACCATCTTCGGCGGCATGTGGTCGGTGGCCTTCACCGACCTGTTCCAGACCGTCGTCATCCTGATCGGCCTGACCCTGGTGGCGCTGCTCGTGGGCGACATGGCCGGCGGCGCCGGCAAGGTCATCTCGCAGGCAGCGGCCGACGGCAAGCTCGTGATGTTCCCGGCCGACATGGACGCCGCGGCATGGTGGGCCCTGGCCGGGGCCTTCTTCGCGTTCGCCTTCGGCTCGGTGCCTCAGCAGGACGTGTTCCAGCGCATGACCAGCGCCAAGGACGAGAAGACCGCGGTGCGCGGCACGGTCATCGGCGCGCTGATCTACTTCTGCTTCGCCTTCGTGCCGATCTACATCGCCTATGCGGCCCTGGTCGGGGACCCGTCGATCAAGGAGCTGTTCAACGCCGAGGACGCGCGCGACATCCAGCGCATCCTGCCCGACCTGGTGCTGGGCAAGATGCCGCTGTGGGCGCAGATCATGTTCTTCGGCGCATTGCTGTCGGCGATCCTGTCGACGGCCAGCGGCGCGCTGCTGGCGCCGGCGGCGCTGTTCTCCGAGAACGTGCTGCGCCCCTTCGTGCCGCACATGAGCGACCGCCAGCTGCTGCTCAACACCCGGATCATCCTCGTCACCTTCACGGCCGGCGCGCTGCTGTTCGCGCTGAACAGCAAGAGCACCATGTACGAGATGGTGCAGAACGCCTACAACGTCACCCTGGCGGGCGCCTTCATCCCGCTGGTGGCCGGGGCCTACTGGAAGAAGGCCACGACCCAGGGTGCGCTGCTGTCCATCGTGATGGGCATCGGCACCTGGCTCACCGCCAACACCGTGGCGCCCGAGGCGCTGGTGCCGCCCAACCTGCTGGGCTTCTTCGCGTCGATCATCGGCATGCTGCTGGGCTCGCTGGCGCCCCAGATCGTGGCTCGCAAGGGGCACTCGATCGAGGCCGCCCTGCACGCCGCGGAGCATCCCCACGCCGGCAAGCACCCGCACTAGGGCGGCCGAGGGGGGCCGCCGCTCCGGGGGCGGCCTCCTATAATCCGCGGTTCTGCCTGAAGGGTTGAACCATGCCGATCTACGCCTATCGCTGCGCCGCCTGCGGACACGCGAAGGACGTGCTGCAGAAGCTGTCCGACGCGCCCCTGGTCGATTGCCCGGCCTGCGGCGCGCCGCGCTTCGAGAAGCAGGTGACCGCGGCGGGCTTCCAGCTCAAGGGCTCGGGCTGGTACGTGACCGACTTCCGCGACGGCGGCAAGAAGCCCGAGTCCAAGGCCGCCGACAAGCCCGCGGCCGCTCCCGCGGCGGCGGCCGGCGCTCCGGCCGCGTCCCCCGCGCCTGCCGCTGCTCCGGCGCCGGCGCCGGCCCCTGCCGCGGCGCCTGCGCCGTCCACGGGAAGCTCGTCGTGAAGAAGTACCTGATCGCCGGCCTGCTGGTCTGGTTGCCCCTGGCGGTCACCGTCTGGGTCCTGCAGGCCCTGCTCGGCCTCGTCGACGGCGTCTTCGGCTGGCTGCTGACCCTGTCGCAGCACGTGCTGCCCGAGGGCGCAAGGGCCACCATCGAGATGCTGCGCCACGTGCCCGGCCTCGGCCTCGTGGTCGTGGTGGTGCTGCTGCTGGTCAGCGGCGTGTTCGCCGCCAACATGATGGGACAGTGGTGGCTGCGCCAGGGCAGCCGCATCCTGCACCGCATCCCGATCGTCAAGTCGATCTACAGCTCGGTCAAGCAGGTCTCGGACACGCTGTTTTCCTCCAGCGGCAATGCCTTCCGCGAAGCAGTGCTGGTGCAGTATCCGCGCGCCGGCAGCTGGACCATCGCCTTCGTCACCGGCAAGCCGGGCGGCGAGGCGGCGCAGCACCTGCAGGGCGACTACCTGAGCCTGTACGTGCCGACCACGCCCAATCCGACCTCGGGCTTCTTCCTGATGGCGCCGCGCGCCGACGTGATCGAACTGCGCATGAGCGTGGACGAGGCGCTGAAGTACATCATCTCGATGGGCGTGGTGGCGCCGCCGGCGTCCGCCGTCCCGCCCGCTGCCCCGATCGCCGCCCGAAATTGACCCGGCCGGACGCGCGGCGGGCGTTCGGCCATCCGATGGCGCCAACTTCTTCCTTGCCGGCGGCGCGCCCGCCGGCCTGAACCCAAAGAACCCGGAGTTCCCTCATGCGAACCACCTATTGCGGCCTCGTCAGCGACGCGCTGATGGGCCAGACCGTCACCCTCATGGGCTGGGCCCATCGCCGGCGCGACCATGGCGGCGTGATCTTCATCGACCTTCGCGACCGCGAAGGCCTGGTCCAGATCGTCTGTGACCCGGACCGCGCCGCCACCTTCGCCACCGCCGAGGGCGTGCGCAACGAGTTCTGCCTCAAGGTGGTGGGCAAGGTGCGCGCCCGCCCCGCGGGCACCGAGAACGCCAACCTCGTCAGCGGCAAGGTCGAGGTGCTGGCCCACGAGCTGGAGGTGCTCAACCCCAGCGTCACGCCGCCGTTCCAGCTCGACGACGACAACCTGTCCGAGACCGTGCGGCTGACGCACCGCGTGCTCGACCTGCGCCGCCCGCAGATGCAACGCAACATGCGGCTGCGCTACCGCGTGGCGATGGAGGTGCGCAAGTTCCTCGACGCCAACGGCTTCATCGATATCGAGACGCCGATGCTCACCAAGAGCACGCCCGAGGGCGCGCGCGACTACCTGGTGCCCAGCCGCGTGCACGACGGCCAGTTCTTCGCGCTGCCGCAGAGCCCGCAGCTGTTCAAGCAGCTGCTGATGGTGGCCGGCTTCGACCGCTACTACCAGATCGTCAAGTGCTTCCGCGACGAGGACCTGCGCGCCGACCGGCAGCCCGAGTTCACGCAGATCGACATCGAGACCTCGTTCCTCGCCGAGGACGAGATCCGAACGATGTTCGAGGGCATGATCCGCAGCACGTTCGAGCACGCCATCGGCGTGAAGCTGCCGCCGTTCCCGGTGATGACCTGGGCCGACGCGATGCGCCTGTACGGTTCCGACAAGCCGGACCTGCGCGTCAAGCTCCAGTTCACCGAGCTGACCGACGCGATGAAGGACGTCGACTTCAAGGTCTTCAGCGGCCCGGCCAACCAGGCCGACGGGCGCGTCGTCGCGCTGCGCGTGCCTGGCGGCGCCGAGATGAGCCGCGGCGAGATCGACGGCTACACCGAGTTCGTCAAGATCTACGGCGCCAAGGGCCTGGCCTGGATCAAGGTCAACGAGGCCGGGGCGGGGCGCGACGGCCTGCAGTCGCCGATCGTCAAGAACCTGCACGACAAGGCGGTGGCCGAGATCCTGTCGCGCACCGGCGCGCGCAACGGCGACCTGATCTTCTTCGGCGCCGACAAGGCCAAGGTGGTCAACGACGGCATCGGCGCGCTGCGCGTGAAGATCGGCCACAGCGAGTTCGGCAAGGCCAAGGGCCTGGCGCATGGCGACTGGGAGCCGCTGTGGGTGGTGGACTTCCCGATGTTCGAGTACGACGAGGAAGGCCAGCGCTGGAGCGCGATGCACCACCCGTTCACGAGCCCGAAGGACGGCCACGAGGACTGGCTCGAGACCGACCCGGGCCGCTGCATCGCCAAGGCCTACGACGTGGTGCTCAACGGCATCGAGCTCGGCGGCGGGTCGGTCCGTATCCACCGCGAGGACGTGCAGAGCAAGGTCTTCCGCGCGCTCAAGATCGGCGCCGAGGAGGCGCAGGCCAAGTTCGGCTTCCTGCTCGACGCGCTGCAGTACGGCGCGCCGCCGCACGGCGGCATCGCGATCGGCCTCGACCGCTTCGTGATGCTGATGACCGGCGCCGAGAGCCTGCGCGACGTGATCGCCTTCCCCAAGACCCAGCGCGCGCAGTGCCTGCTGACCAACGCGCCGGGCCCGGTGGACGAGAAGCAGCTGCGCGAACTGCACATCCGCCTGCGCAACCCGCAGTCGGGCCAGTAGCGGTCAGGGTCTGCCCCCGGCGCCGGCGCCGGGCATTCGGCAGAATCGAGGCGCGGGCCACCCCCGCGCCTTTTCTCATGCCGTGACCTACAAGATCCCCGAATCGGTCCTCGTCGTCATCCACACGCCGGCGCTCGACGTGCTGCTGATCGAGCGCGCCGACAAGCCCGGCTTCTGGCAGAGCGTCACCGGCTCGAAGGATGCGCCCGACGAGCCGCTGGAGGCCACCTGCGTGCGCGAGGTGGCCGAGGAGACCGGCATCGAGATCGGCGGCGCGGCCGTGCCGCGCAGCGCGCTGGTGGACTGGGACCTGGCCAACCTGTACGAGATCTACCCGGTGTGGCGCCACCGCTATGCGCCCGGGGTCACGCACAACACCGAGCATGTGTTCGGGCTGCAGGTGCCGTCGGGCACGCCGGTGCGGCTGAACCCGCGCGAGCACCTGCAGCACGCGTGGCTGCCCTGGCGCGAGGCTGCCGACCGCTGCTTCTCGCCGTCCAATGCCGAGGCGGTGCTGATGCTGCCGCGCTTTGCCGCGCAGGCGCCGCGATGAGCCGGCACAGCCAGCTGCCGCCGGCCAGCGAGCTGCACAGCCGCCTGCGCGTGGCCACCTACAACATCCACAAGGGCGTGCGGGGCGTGGGCCCGCGCAAGCGGCTGGAGATCCACAACCTGGGCCTGGGCATCGAGGCGCTCGACGCCGACCTGGTGTTCCTGCAGGAGGTGCGGCTGTACCACGCGCGCGAGGCGCGGCGCTTCGAGCGCACGTGGTTCGGCTGGCCCGACGAGGGGCAGGCCGAGTTCCTCGCGCCCGAGGGCTACACCGTGGCCTACCGCACCAACGCCGTCACGCGGCATGGCGAGCACGGCAACGCGCTGCTGTCGCGCTGGCCGCTCGGCGACGTGGGCCACCACGACGTCAGCGACCACCGCTTCGAGCAGCGCGGCCTGCTGCATGTGCCGGTGCAGTGGCAGGGCACCACGATCCACGCGCTGGTGGCGCACCTCGGGCTCATCCATTCCAGCCGCGTGCGCCAGGTGCAGCGCCTGGCCGAGGCGATCGAGGCCGAGGTGCCGGCCGACGCGCCGCTGGTGGTGGCCGGCGACTTCAACGACTGGGGCGAGCGTCTGGACGAGCCGATGCGCCGCATCGGCCTGACGCGGGCGGTGGACCACCGCGTGCGGCCGACCTTTCCCTCGCGCGTGCCGATCTTCGCGCTCGACCGCATCTACACGCGGCGCATGCGCTGCTGCCTGACCCACGTGCCGCGCGGGCCGGCCTGGGCCCGCATGTCGGACCACCTGCCGCTGGTGGCGGAGCTGGAGGTGGAATGACCCCCCCCCGTTGCGCCTTCGGCGCTCCCCCCCGGGGGGGCGGCGCCGCGTGCCGGGCGGAGCCCGACACGGGCGCCCGCTGGTGGTGCACTTCGCTGGTCGCTCGTGCGATCGGTGCGGGCTGGCGCTGAGGGGTCCCATGCCGCCGCTGCCTGCCTTGCCGGATCTTCGCGTGTTCGATCGCGAGCCGGCGCTGTCGGGGGGCAACGAGGTGCAGTTGCTGACCGGGGGCGACGAGCTGTTCCCGGCGATGTGCCAGGCCATCGTCGGCGCGCAGCACGAGGTCTGGCTGGCGACGTACATCTTCCACCACGACGAGGCGGCGCGGTCGGTGGCCGACGCGCTGGTGGCCGCGGCGCGGCGTGGCGTGCGCGTACGTGTCGTGGTGGACGGGTTCGGCTCCAAGGCCAGCCTGCCGGTGCTGCGCTCGTGGTTCCACGGCAGCGGCGTGGCGCTGGCGGTGTTCCGCCCGCTCGACCGCTGGACCGCCTACCTGCAGCCCGGGCAACTGCGCCGCCTGCACCAGAAGCTGCTGGCGGTGGACGACGAGCATGCCTTCGTCGGCGGCATCAACATCATCGACGACCGCAACGACCTCAACCACGGCCGCTCGCCCGAGCCGCGGCTGGACTTCGCGGTGGCGCTGCGCGGGCCGGTGGTCGGGCCGGTGGCGCAGAGCACGCGCGCGATGTGGACCCGCGCCGCCTTCGGCCAGGAGTGGCGCGAGGAACTGCTGGCGCTGGCGCGCAGCGCCGAGCCGGTGGCCGGCGCCCGCGCGCTGCTGCAGCGCCTGCGCATCCTGCCGGCCGGCGTGCCGGCGCCGCCGCCCGAGGCCCTGCCGCCGGTGCAGGCCGCGTTCGTCGTGCGCGACAACCTGCGCCAGCGCCGCGCCATCGAGCGCAGCTACGTCGCGGCGCTGCAGTCGGCGCGCACGCGCATCGACATCGTCTGCCCGTACTTCTATCCGGGCCGGCTGTTCCGGCGCACGCTGCGCAGCGCCGCGCGGCGCGGCGTGCAGGTGCGTCTGCTGCTGCAGGGCAAGCTCGACTACCGCATCGCCGGGCTGGCGGCGCAGGTGCTGTACGACGAGATGCTCGCGCAGGGCGTGCGCATCTACGAGTACACGCCCGCCTTCCTGCATGCCAAGGTGGCGCTGGCCGACGACGACTGGGCCACCGTCGGCAGTTCCAACATCGACCCGCTGTCGCTGCTGCTCAACCTGGAGGCCAACGTCGTCGTGCGCGACGCGGCCTTCACGCGCACGCTGGCCGACGCGTTCGATCGTGCGGTGTCGGTGTCGCGCGAGGTGACGGCGCCGCCGGTGGCCGCCGGCTGGCTGGCGGCGTTGCGCCGCGGCTTCGTGGCCTGGGCCGCGCACTGGGTGGCGCGCGTGGCCGGCATGGGCCGCCGCTACTGATCCGTCCGCGCCGCGGGGCCCGCGGGCGCGGGCCTGCGGGTCGTCAGGCCGTGGGCGCGTTGCCGTATCGGTTGGCGCCCGCGGTGCCGGGCAGCAGGCCGTTCTCCACCACGGCCCAGGCCCAGCCGATCACGGGGATCAGCGTCACCAGCACCCACCAGCCGGACTTGCCGCGGTCGTGCCATCGCTTGATGCTCAGCGCCAGCGCCGGCCACAGCAGCAGCATGTTGACCAGGCCCTCGGTGATGTGCGACGACACGCCCGCCACGCGCAGCAGCACGGTGGCGTACAGGCCCAGGCCGAGCATCGCGCCCACGGCCCAGAGCCACCAGGTGCGGCGGCCGATGCGGCCGTCGAACGTGAACAGCAGTCGGCGCAGGGAGTCGTTGTCGGGATCGTCCATGGGAAGCGGTGCGCATCGGGCTGCGGCGGTGTGCCGCTGGCAGCGATCCTATCCGGGCCCGCGCCGGGGCCCTCGGCTCAACGCATGGTCTTGCCGAAGCACACGCTGGTGGGGTCGCCGACGAAGTTGCCGTAGGCCTTGATGCGGCGCCAGCCGCTGGCACGGTACAGCGCCATCGCGGGCTTCTGCTTCACGCCGGTCTCCAGCACGAGGCGGCGATAGCCCATGGCCAGTGCGTCGGCTTCCAGCCGCGCCAGCAGCGCACGCCCCACGCCCTCGCGCCGCGCGCTGCGGCTGACGAACATGCGGCGCACCTCGCCGGTGGTGGCGTCGATGCGGCGCAGCGCACCGCAGCCCACCGCGACGCCGTCGCGCCAGGCCAGCAGATACACCTCGCGCTCGCCCAGCGGCAGGTTGGTCGGGGCCGGGCTGTCCGGGGCGAACAGCTCGGGATAGATCTCGCGCGCCTCGATGCCGGCCTCGGCCAGCAGGGCCAGCGCCTGCAGGTGCGACGGATCGACGGGGGCGATGGTCAGCAGGGGGGCCTCGGCCACGGCCGAGTTCGGTGCGGTCATCGCGGCAGGTACCTCGCGTACCGGTTCAGTGCCACCAGCTCGCGTTCGACGTCGGGCGGGAAGCCGCGTCGGCCGCGCCGGCGATCCTTGAGCAGGTGCTCCAGGCACTCGTCGCGCGACGAGGCGCTGTCCCAGGCTGCGGCCAGGGTGTTGACGATGCGGGCATAGCGGTCGCAGGTGACCAGCGGCCGCACCTCGGCGGGCAGGCGGGCCACCCAGTCCATGGCACGGCCGGTCAGCGCACGGTCGGTGGCCAGCGGTGCACGGCGCACCTTCTGCCAGTACTCGTTGCTGAGCATGGCGGCCATGCCCTCGGGGATCTGCTCGATCGAGGCACGGGCGGCTTCGATCGACACGGGTTCGAATTCCATCAGCCCCGACTTGCGCGGGACATAGGCGGGCGGGGTCTTCTTCATGGGAGACAGCAAGTGCCGTCATTCTGGAGGCCGCACCGCGCCTCCAGGTGGCAATGTGTCACGCGCCGCGGTGCTTTGCCGTCGCTTCCAGCGTGTCATGCGGCGCGAGCCGGCCGACTTCGAGGCCGCGCCAGTTGCGCAGCACCGGGCGGGCCAGGCCGTCGAGCAGGGCGCGCCCGGCGTCGTCCAGCGGGTCCAGCCAGGCGAGCAGCAGCGCGGCCATCACCACCTCGGCCGCACGCGCCGTGGTGCCGTCGTCGATCTTGAGCGCGATGCCCAGGCCCGGCCCGGGCAGGGCGGCGCAGTACACGCCCTCGGCACCCACCTTGCAGAACACGCGCGGCCCGAAGCGCTGCATCACCAGCGTGTCGAAGCGTCCGGTGCCGGCCACCATGCGAGGCGCGCGCGCCACCGCGTCGCGCAGCCGCCGTGCCGCATCGGCGCGGCCGGGCGTCAGGCCGACGCCGGTGCCCGCGCGCGCGAACGCCAGCGCCAGCCGCTGCAGCGGGATGCCGTAGGTGGGGATCGAGCAGCCGTCCACGCCGCGCGGCGCGTCCGCCAGGCGCCAGCCGGTGCTCGACTCGATGCCGGCGTCCACCTCGCGCATCACCGGGTGCCCGTGCCGCACGTAGCCGGCGAGGAACGCGCGCGCATCGTCCTGGCCGGCGAGCATGCAGCCCAGGCAGACGAAGCCCGCATGCTTGCCCGAGCAGTTGTTGTGCAGTGGGCCCGGCGCCTGCCCGGCGGACGCCAGCGCGAGCTTGGCGTTCTCGTCGTAGGGCCAGTGCGTGCCGCACTCCAGCACCGACGCGTCGAGCCCGGCCTTGGCCAGCATCGACGCGGCCGTGCGCGCATGGTCGGCCTCGCCGCCGTGCGAGGCGCAGGCCAGCGCCAGCTCCGCCGCGTCGAGCCCGAACCGGTCCGCCGCACCGCTGTCCACCAGCGGCAGCGCCTGCAGCAGCTTGATCGCCGAGCGCGGGAAGACGGGCCGCTGCACGTCGCCGGCGCTGGCGACCGTGCGCCCCGCCGCGTCGGACACGATCCAGGCGCCGCGGTGGAAGGATTCGACGGCGCTGCCGCGCCAGGCTTCGACGAGAACGGGCTGGAGGTTCATGCAGGGTGTCCTGTGCGCGACTGTAGCGGCGCCGGCTCTGGCGACAATCGCCGCATGCCCGCCCAAGCGCTCGCCCTCGTGCTGGCCGCCGCGCTGCTGCACGCCACCTGGAACCTGATCGCCAAGCGCAGCGGCGGCGACCATCGCTTTGCCTTCCTCACCGCCGTCGGCGTGACGGTGCTGTGGGCGCCCGCGGCCTGGTGGTTCGGCGCCGACGAACTGCCGCGCTGGGGCGTGGCCGAGTGGGCCGTGCTGACGGCCAGCGCCGTGGTGCACGTGGGCTACTACCTGGCCCTGCTGCGCGGCTACCGCGAGGCCGATCTCACCGTGGTGTACCCGGTGGCGCGCGGCGGCGCGCCGCTGGTCACCGTGGCCGGTGCGGTGCTGCTGCTGGGCGAGCCCTTCACCTGGGCCACCGCGCTGGGCGTGGCGGGCATCTGCAGCGGGGTGTTCCTGGTGGCCGGCGGGCCGGCGCTGTGGCGCAGCGCCCGCGGCGCACACGACGCCGCCGCGCGTCAGCGCGTGCGCACCGGCCTGGCCTGGGGCGCGCTCACCGGGGTGCTCATCGCCGGCTACACCGTGATCGACGGCTATGCGGTCAAGGTGATGCTGCTCGGGCCGGTGCTGTTCGACTACCTCGGCAACGTGCTGCGCGTGCCGCTGCAGGCGCCGCTGGTGTGGCGCGAGCGCGCCACGCTCGTCGACCAGTGGCGCCAGCACTGGCGCGCGGTGCTGGCCATCAGCGCGATGGGGCCGCTGGCCTACATCCTGGTGCTCTATGCGGCGCGCATGGCACCGCTGTCGCATGTGGCCCCGGCGCGCGAGGTGTCGATGCTGTTCGCCGCGCTGATCGGCGGCCGGCTGCTCGGCGAGGCCGACCGCGGCCTGCGCGTGGCCGGTGCGGCCTGCATTGCCGCCGGCGTGGCGACCCTGGCGCTGGGTTGACCCCGCGCGGGAGCGCTGCAGCGTGCGCTCCCTCACGAACGCGCGGGTGTGGCGCGGCCTGCGCGCCGCTATGCTGCCAGGACCACCACGACCAGCCTCGACGACAGGGAGCGGGCATGTTCGACCGACGCGTCACGGGCCGCTGGGCCCTCGCGGCCCTGATGGCCTGCACCACCCCGGCCGCCCTGGCCCAGGCCCAGGGCATGCATCAGTGCACCACGGCGTCGGGCCAGACCTGGTGGTCCCGCACGCCGTGCCCGGCCGGGCCCTCGTCCGCCAGCACGACGCTGCGACAGTACGGCCCGGTGCCCGAGCGGCCCTCGGCCACGCAGCGCCAGAGCACGCCCGGCCTGCCGGGCCGTGCCCAGGCGCATTCCCAGTACCTGGGTGCCGAATGCGCCCGCATCGACGATGCGATCCGCACCGGTCCGTCGCGCGGCGTGTCCTGGTCCGTGGTGCGTGACCTGCGCGCCGAGTACCAGAGGAAGTGCCAGGACGAGGATGCCGAAGCCCGGCAGCAGGCCTGGAACGAGGAACGGCGCGAGCGCACCGAGCGCAAGGCCGCCCGCGAGGCCGAGCAGACCGCGCGCGCCGATGCGGCCCGCGTCGCCGCCCAGTGCGACGAGATGCTGCTGGCACTGTCGGCCAAGCGGCGCCGCATCGACACGCTGACACCCGGCGAGCGCGACGACCTCGCCCGCTTCCAGGCACGCTACGACGAGCGCTGCAAGTCGCGCTGAACCGGCGGCGCGCACGCAAGCCCCCACGGCGGCGCGCGCGGGGACGCCGTCCCACAATCGAGCCCCATGGATTCGATGTCGCAGATCGCGCTCGGCGCGGCCGTCGGCGTGGCGGCGATGGGCCGGCGCACCGCGCTCTGGAAGGCCGCAGCCTGGGGCGCCCTGGCGGGTACGCTGCCCGACCTCGATGTCTTCATCGACCATGGCGACGACGTGCGCAACATGGTGCTGCACCGGGCCGAGACGCATGCCCTGGCGTGGCTGGCGCTGTTCTCGCTGCCGTTCGGCGTGGCGGTCGCGTGGCTGTCGGGCGAGCGCGCGCAGTGGCGGCGCTGGTGGCTGGCGATGGCCCTGGCGCTGTTGACGCATCCGCTGCTCGACGCCATGACCGTGTACGGCACGCGGCTGGCGCTGCCGTTGCACGACCGGCCCTACGGCGTGGGCAGCGTCTTCATCATCGACCCGCTCTACACGCTGCCGCTGCTCGTGGGACTCGGGCTCGCGCTGGCGCGGCGTTCGCTGCGGGCCAATGCCGCGGGGCTGCTGCTGTCCACCGCCTACCTCGGCTGGGGCTGGGCGGCGCAGCAGCATGTGGAGCGGGTGGCGCGCGAGTCGCTGGCGGCGCAGGGCATCGCCGCGACGCAGGTGCTGGTCACGCCCACCGCGTTCAACAGCGTGCTGTGGCGCGTGCTGGTGATCGACGGCGACCGCTACCTCGAAGGTTTCCATTCGCTGCTCGACCGCGACCGCCGCGTCGCGTTCGACGCCTTCGACCGCGGCCTCGCCCTCGGCGCGCCGGTGGCCGGTCTGCCGGCGGTGCAGCTCGTGGCGGACTTCAGCCGCGGCTACTTCGCGTTCGCCGCGGTGGGCGACGAGCTGCGCGTGTCCGACCTGCGCATGGGCCAGCACCCGTCCTTCAACTTCAGCTTCGTCGTGGCCACGCGTGCCGCGGCGCCGCAGCCCGTGGCCGTGCCGACGCGGGTGGGCCGCCGGCCCGAGGTCGGCCCCTACCTGCGCTGGGTCGGGCGCCGCGCGCTGGGCGAACCGCTGCCGCCCCCGCGGTGACGGGCTGACGGGCCGGCCGCTCAGCGGCCGAACAGGCCCTTGACGAGGCTGCCCACGCCTTCGACCACGCCGCCGAGGCTGACCCCGAGCTTCTCGGCCAGGCCGACGGCAAAGCGCGCCGCGAACAGCTCGTTGATCGAGAACTGCGGGTCGTCGACACGGCCCTCGAGCCTGAACTCCATCTCGATGCGGCCGTCGCGGCTCATCGCGGCCAGCACCGCCTGCCGGGGCACGCCCGCGAAGGTGCCCATCAGGCCACCGCCGCCCTGCAGCTCCAGGCCGTCGAGCACGACACGGCCCGGCGCGTCGAGGCGGCCGCCCGCGGCGCGCGCATGCAGGTCCAGGTCCAGCGTGCCGGCGCGCACCGCGCCCTCGCCGCTGCGCAGCAGGTAGGGCTGCAGCGCGCGCAGGTCGAGGCCGCGCGCTTCCACGCGCAGGTCCGCGGTGCGCGTGGCCGGGGTCAGGTGACCGCGCACGGCGATGCGGCCGTCGCGCGGGGCGCCGCGCAGCCGGGCCTGCAGCTGCAGGTCGATGCGCTCGTCCAGCGCCGGCAGCGCCAGCGGCCCGGCCTCGGCGCGCACGTCGACGAGCTGCAGGCGATGCGGCGCGGCCCGACTGACGGTGGCGTCGAACACGTCCACCGCCACGCCCTCGAGCACCAGCGAGTCGATGCGCACGGGCGCGCCCGCCGCGTCGCCGGCGGCGGCCTTGCCGCCCGCGTCGTCGCGGCCGCGCAATGACGGCACCACCTGCAGGCGCCCGTCGCGCGAGCGCAGCATCGCGACGTAGCCGCCGTGCACCTGCACGCTCGCGAGCTGCCAGCCGTCGCGCCACAGGCTCGACAGCGCCGGGCGGATCGTCACCCTATCGGCCCGCAGTTCATGTTCGGCCGGCCAGCGGCCCGGCGTGCCGCGCACGACGAGGCCCTGCACCTGCACACCGGTCCAGCCCAGCTCGATGCTGCGCACGCTGGCCTGCGGGCCGAGCGCCGCGGCCACGCGTTGCGGCAGCTGGCGCAGCGCCAGCTGCAGGGCCAGCAGCAGCAGGCCCGCCGCGCTCACGACGGCCAGCCCGATGCGCAGGCGGCGCGACGACCACATCCTCGACATGCGCCGATTGTCGATCCGCCGGGGAGAGGACACGGGCCACCGCGACAATGCCCGACATGAACTTGTCCCTCGTCGGCGTCGATTTCACCAGCGCCCCGTCGCGACGCAAGGCGATCACCGTCGCGCGCGGCAGCCTGTCGGGCCGCCGGCTGGCCCTGCAGCGCGTGGACACCCAGACCGACTTCGCCGCCTTCGAAGCCCTGCTGCGCGAACCCGGGCCCTGGCTGGGCGGCTTCGACTTCCCGTTCGGCCTGCCGCGCGAGCTGGTGCAGGCGATGCACTGGCCGCAGGACTGGCCGTCGCTGGTGCGCCACTACGCCGCGCTGCCCCGCCCCGAGATCCGGCGCCGCTTCGTCGAGTTCTGCGCTGCGCGGCCTGCGGGCGGCAAGTTCGCGCACCGGGCCTGCGACGGCCCGGCCGGTGCCAGCCCCTCGATGAAGTGGGTCAACCCGCCGGTGGCCTGGATGCTGCATGCCGGGGCGCCGCGGCTGCTCGACGCCGGCGTGCACCTGCCCGGCCTGCACGACGGCGACCGCGACCGCGTCGCGCTGGAGGCCTACCCCGGCCTGCTGGCGCGCGAGCTGATCGGCGCGCGCTCGTACAAGAGCGACGACCGCCGCGCCCACACGCCGGAGCGCCTGATCGCGCGCAAGGACCTCATCGAGGCGCTCGAGCAGGGGCGTACGCGGCTCGGCCTTCGCCTGGCGCTCAGCCATGCCCAGCGCGACGCCCTGGCGGACGACGGCAGCGGCGACCGCCTCGATGCCGTGCTGTGCCTTATGCAGGCCGCCTGGGCTGCCACGCAGCCGGGCTTCGGCCTGCCGCCCGGCGTCGATCCGCTGGAAGGCTGGATCGCGACGGCGCTGCCGCACGCGGCGCACCCGGCGTCGGCCGGACGACGCGGCCGGGCGTTGCAGCAGGGTGTGATGGAGAACCCCTGATGATCTCGCCCTGGGTGCTGTCGACGCTGTGGTTAGTGACGCAGGCCGGCGCAGTGCAGAGCCTGCCGGCCGGCGCGGCCGAGAACGCGCGTGTCGTGCCGCCGCCGGCGGCGCGCCCGCCACTGACGACCGGCGCCACCGTGGACCCGGCCGCACTGGTGGCCGAGGTGCGGGCGGACGCGCTGCGCCTGGCCGGTCCCGGGGGCCGCGTGGCCGAGGTGCAGCCGCCGAAGGCCGTGGTGTGGAACGACGGCGCGCTCGGCTGCCCCCAGCCCGGGCTGGCCTACACGCAGGCGCTGGTGCCGGGCTGGCTCGTCGTCGTGCACCTGGGCGACGGGCGCCGGCTCGCCTATCACGCGAGCCGCAGCGGCGCCTGGCTGCGCTGCGCCCAGCCGCAGCCCGAGCCCGCGGCGCCGGCCGCGTCGCGCTGAACCACGCCCGGCAACGAAAAAGCCCCGCCGGGGCGGGGCTTCGAGAGCCGATCGGCGCTTCGGCTCAGGGACGCGCCAGCGTGATCACCGGCGAGACCCAGCTCTCGAAGTGCGCCGGGTTGCGCACATCGGCCAGGGCCTTGCGCACCGTGACGCGCACCTTGTAGGCCCCGTTGGGCAGCGCGCTCCAGTTGCCGGGCTTGCTCGGGTCCGACTGGAACACCTCGCCGTCCCAGGTGAAGGTGAAGAACCCGGTCGGGCTGCTGTTGCGTGTGACCCATTCGTCGAGGCTGATGCGGCCCTTGACCTGGTCGGTCGCCGCGTCCAGCGCTTCCAGCAGCACCGACTCCGAATGGTGATCCAGGTGGATCAGGAAGTACGGGATGTCGCCGCCGGCGAGGGTGTAGCTCGCGCCGGTGGGCTGGTTCTGGAACGACGTGCCCGACAGCTTGGCCAGCCACGGGAAGCCGTTGGCGGTCGGCTCGAGCACACGGATGGCCTGGTAGTCGCCCTTGAAGCCGGCGTAGGGCACGCGCAGCGTCTTGCCGCCGCCACGCGGCGTGAACACCAGGTAGCCGCCGTACAGGCCCCGGTCGGCGAGCGCGGCGCTGTCGGGCGCCGTGAACGTGACCGACACCGACTGCGTGCCGAAGCGGCCGCGGCGGTCCTTGCCGTTGACCGTGACCGACGTGCGGCTCAGCGTCGCGCCGGCGGGCGCATTGAAGTACGACAGACCCGGGGCCTGGACGAAGGTGAAGGGTCCCGTCGCCAGTGCCGGCTCGTGCGTGATGTCGTAGGTCACCGCCGTGAGGCCGTGGTTGACCACCTTCACCGTGCGCACGATGGAAGTCGGCGTCGCGCCGCTTTCACCCAGCGCCAGCTCGGTCGGCTCGACGACCACCTTCTGCGCGATGGCCGCCGGGATGTCGATCATGCCGGCGCCCTGGCGATGCACGTTGTCGAGGAAGCCCAGCGCCGGATTGCCGTTCCACAGCTTGGGCTGAGCCGTGTTGTGCAGCACCTGCCTCAGCACCTCCTGGCCGTCATAGGGACGGGCCTGCAGGATGAGCGCCGCGGCGCCTGCCACATGCGGCGCGGACATCGACGTGCCCGACAGCGTGGCCGACCCGCCCAGCTCGAGCGGATAGGTGGAGAAGATCGCTCCGCCCGGCGCGCCGAGATTGGGCTTGAGCGACAGGTCGGCGGCCAGGCCGAACGAGCTGAAGCCCGAGATCAGGCCGCCCGTGCCGAAGGGATAGCCGACGTAGGCGTCGCCCCAGGTCAGCGTCGTGGCGCCGGCGGCGATCAGCGCGTCGAGCGCCGCGCCCTGGGCTGCCGTGATGCCCACCACCGGCACGGTGATGGCAGGCGATCCGGCCACCGTCGCACCGAGTGCGCCGGCTGCGTTGTTGTACAGCACGACAGCGGCCGCGCCGGCGGACTGCGCATTGAACGCCTTCTGATAGAAGCCGCAGGTGCCACGACGGATCAGGACCGCGCGGCCGGTCAGGCTGCCCGCGGGCAGCGCCGCGCATCCGTCGGCCGTCGAGGCCGGCGTGCCGGTGCGGGCCATCGGCAGGCTGCCCGAGGTGGGCGGCAGCGGCGCGCCGGTGGCGGGGTTGAAGCCGTAGGGCGTGCCGCCCACGGTGAGCGAGCGCTGCGCGTTGTCGAACGACGCCACGCCGATCACGCCCGCGCCGACGCCGGGGGCGCCCGCCGCGTACAGGCCATCGGGCTGGGAACCGCCAGGGCCGTTGTTGCCGATCGAGGCCACGACCACCACACCGAGCTTGGCCAGCCGGCTGGCGGCCACCGCGGTCGGGTACTGGGGCCACTGGCGCGACGCGCCCAGGCTCTGGTTGACGACGTGCATGCCGTCGGCCAGCGCCCGCTCCAGCGCGTCGATGATCACGTCGGCGGTGGTCGAGCCGCTGCAGCCGAACACACGGTAGGCACCGAAGGTCACGCCCGGCGCGACCCCCTTGATGGCGCCGTTGGCGCCGACGATGCCGGCGACGTGCGTGCCGTGGCCACCGCAGTCGTCCGGGTTGTTGTCGGGCACCGGCACCGGGTTGTACGAGGCGCTGGACGGGTCGGCGTTGAACCGGTCGCCCACGAAGTCGTAGCCGTAGGCCACGCGGGCGCTCGGGAAGGCGGTGGTGCCGGGAACGCCGGTGCCGCCGAAGGCCGGGTGGTCGATGTCGATGCCGGTGTCGATGATGCCGACCTTGATCCCGGTGCCGGACCAGCCGGCGGCCTGGGCGACGTTGGCGCCGGTCTGCGTGATCGCCGCCACCAGGTCCGGCGTGCTGCCGGCGAAGCCGGTGTCGGGCGTCGGGGCGTACACCACCTCGACGGGGTAGAGGGCCTTGACGCCGGGCAGGCGCGCGAGCTTGGCGCGTTCGGCCGCCGTGGCCTCGACGGCGAAGCCGTTGAACAGGGTGTCGTAGGCGCGGCGCTCGCGATAGCGCACGCCGGCCGTGGTGGCCGCCTGGCGGAACGAGGCCTTGTCGGCCTGCACCTCGGCAGCCGAGGCCCCCTCGGAGCGCGGCGCGCCCCGCAGCTCGACGAACCACAGATTGCCGCCCTCGGCTGCGGTGATCGGCACGGTCTGCGCCTGGACGGCGCCAGCGCCGAGACCCAGCGCGCAGGCCGCAATGGCCAGGCGATGACGTAGGTACCCTCTGCTCACGTGACTTCTCCTGATGGCATGGTGTTGGCGGGACAGGCGTGCACCAGCCACTTGTTTGTGTTCCACCCAGCGCCAGCATCGGGCAATGGTGTTGCCGTCTGCGTGCGCTGGCCCCCGATGGCTCCGCGCGCACAAGCGGTGCGTGTGCACACGGAAGCCGGCATCTTCAGCACCCGTCGCGCCACGGTCCAACGGGCAAACCCTTCTTCGCGGGGGTCCGGCGTCGCTCCCCCCTATTCAAGGGGGGTGCAGGCCGCAGCGCCGCCGGCGCCGTGACCGGCGCCTCGCCGCAGGCCCGCCCCGCACAATGGGACGCTGCCATCCGAGCCCCGCCTTGACCGTCGAAGCGCGCACCGATACCCCCTTCGAGGCCCGGGCCGAGGCCTGGTTTGCCGCGCGCGGCTGGGCCCCCTTCGCCTTCCAGCGCGAGGTCTGGCAGGCGATGGCGGCCGGGCGCAGCGGCCTGCTGCATGCCAACACCGGCAGCGGCAAGACCTATGCGGTCTGGTTCGGCGCGATCGCGCGCGCCCGCGAGCGCGGCGTCGCGCTGGAGGGGGCGCATGCGCCCCCGCTGGGCGTGCTGTGGCTGACGCCGATGCGCGCGCTGTCGGCCGACACGACGCGGGCGCTCCAGGCGCCGCTGGCGGACGTGGCCCCGGCCTGGACGGTCGGCCAGCGCACCGGCGACACCGCCAGCGGCGAGCGCGCGCGGCAGGACCGGCGCCTGCCCACGGCGCTGGTCACGACGCCGGAATCGCTGTCGCTGCTGCTGGCGCGCGAGCGCGCCGCCACCGAGCTGGCCGGCGTGCACACCGTGATCGTCGACGAGTGGCACGAGCTGGTGGGCAACAAGCGCGGCGTGCAGGTGCAGCTGGCGCTGGCGAGGCTGGCGCGCTGGAACCCGAAGCTCGTGGTGTGGGGCCTGTCGGCCACGCTCGGCAACCTCGACCAGGCCATGCAGACGCTGTGCGGCCCGGGCGCGCAGCTGGTGCGCGGCCGCACCGACAAGACCATCGTCATCGACACGCTGCTGCCGGTGGAGCCCGGTCGCTTCTCCTGGGGCGGACACCTGGGCGCGCAGATGCAGCAGCCGGTGGTGCAGGAGATCGAGCGCACGATGGCCACCACCGGCGGCACGACCCTGGTGTTCACCAATGTGCGCTCGCAGGCCGAGATCTGGTACCAGATGCTGCTGGCCGCGCGGCCGCAGTGGGCCGGCAGCATCGCGCTGCATCACGGCTCGCTCGACCGCGAGGTGCGCGAGTGGGTCGAGGCCGGCCTGAAGGACGGCTCGCTCAAGGCGGTGGTGGCCACGTCCAGCCTGGACCTCGGCGTGGACTTCCTGCCGGTGGAGCGCGTGCTGCAGATCGGCAGCCCCAAGGGCGTGGCGCGGCTGCTGCAGCGCGCCGGCCGCAGCGGCCATGCGCCGGGCCGGATCAGCCGCGTCACCCTGGTGCCCACCAACACGCTGGAGCTGGTGGAGGCGGCCGCGGCGCGGCGCGCGGCGGTGGCGGGCCGGGTGGAGTCGCGCGAGGCGCCCGACAAGCCGCTGGACGTGCTGGTGCAGCACCTGGTGACGGTGGCGCTGGGCAGCGAGCCGGACACGGCCGGGGCGGCAGCGCGCAGCGGCTTTCACGCCGACGCGCTGTTCGACGAGGTGCGCGGCGCCTTCGCGTATCGCTCGCTGACGCGCGAGGAATTCGACTGGGCGCTGGCCTTCGTCGAGCGCGGCGGCGACAGCCTGGGCGCGTATCCGCAGTACCACCGCGTCGTGCGCGGCGCGGACGGCCGCTATCGCGTCACCGACCGCGGCATCGCGCAGCGCCACCGCCTGCAGGTGGGCACCATCGTCAGCGACGCGGCGATGCAGGTGGCGTGGTTGAGCGGCGGGCGCATCGGCACGGTGGAGGAAAGCTTCATCGCGCGGCTGGCGCCCGGCGACTGCTTCGTCTTTGCCGGCCGCGTGCTGGAGTTCGTGCGCACGCAGGACATGACCGCCTACGTGCGCAAGGCGGCCAAGGACAAGGGCCGCGTGCCGGCCTGGGGCGGCACCAAGATGGCGCTGTCCGAGGCGATGACCGACATGGTGCAGGCGCTGCTGTTCGAGGCCGCGGCCACGTTCGACGGCCGCCGCGGCGCCTTCCAGGCCGACTTCCTCGAGCCCGAGATGCAGGCCGCGCAGCCGATGCTGGCGACGCAGGCGCGGCTGTCGCGCCTGCCGCAGCCCGGCGTGCTGCTGGTCGAGCGCTTCCGATCGCGCGAGGGGCATCACCTGTTCCTCTATCCGTTCGGCGGCCGCCACGTGCACATGGGCCTGGCGCAGCTGCTCGCGTGGCGCCTGTCGCGCGCGCAGCCCAACACCTTCTCGCTGTCGATCAACGACTTCGGCATCGAGCTGCTGGCGGTGCAGCCGGTGGACCCGGCGCCGCTGCGGGACGGCAGCGCCTTCGCCACGCGCGACCTCCTGGCCGACGTGCTGGCGAGCCTGAACTCGGGCGAGCTGGCGCAGCGGCGCTTCCGCGAGATCGCGCGCGTCGCCGGTCTGGTGTTCGGCGGCTACCCGGGTGCGCCGAAGAGCCTGAAGCAGCTGCAGGCGTCGTCGAGCCTGTTCTGGGAGGTGTTCCGCAAGTACGACGCCGGCAACCGCCTGCTGGCGCAGGCCGAGCGCGAGGTGCTGGCGCAGGAGCTGGAACTGGGCCGCCTGCGCGCCACGCTGTCGCGCATGGCCGCGCAGCGCGTGGAACTGGTGGAGCTGGCGGTGCCCAGCCCGTTCGCGCTGCCGCTGATGGTGGAGCGCTTCCGGGAGGAGCTGTCCACCGAGAAGCTGGCCGACCGGTTGCAGCGCATCCTCGCCGAGGCCCAAGGTGTGCTCGATGCCACGCCCGCGCCGGCTTCGAAGGGTCGGGCGACCCGGGGCCGCGGGCGAAAATCCGGGGCCTCGGAGTGACGTCATGACCAGACCCCGCATCGCCACGACCGCCATGACCGCCGCACTGGCCGCCCTGCTGCTGGGTGCGGCCACGGCCGGTGCCGCACCGGCCCGCAAGGGGCGCAGCGAGCCGCCGCCGCCGGTGGAGATCACCGGCCAGGTCAGCCGCATCGTCGACGGCGACACGCTGTGGCTGCGCACGGCCGTCGATGCGGCGCCGGTGGTGGTGCGCATCGAGGGCATCGACGCGCCGGAGAGCTGCCAGGTCGGCGGCGCCGAGGCCACGGCCGCGCTGGCCGCGCTGGTGCTCAACCGCAGCGTCACCGTCAAGCCGGTGGCCACCGACGACTGGGGCCGCAAGGTCGGCAAGGTGTTCGACGGCACGCGCGACATCGGCGACCGCATGGTGCGCGACGGCCACGCCTGGAGCACGCGCTACAAGTACGACCGCGGGCCCTACATCGCCGAGGAGCGCATGGCGCAGTCGCTCAAGCGCGGCCTGCACGCCGAAGGCGGCGCCATCCAGCCGCGCGAGTTCCGCCAGCGCAACGGCGCCTGCCCGCAGCCCTGACGGGCTAGCGCAGCCGGCACAGCGCGGCCAGCAGCCGCTCGCGGTCCGGCCCGTCCGCGGCCAGGTCCGCGAGGCGGGCGATGAACTGCTCGCGCGTGGCCGCCTGCGCGGCCGCCTGCCCCACCATCCACGACGCGATCGGCCCGAGCCGGCGCAGCAGCAGCGCGCGCGCCGCCTGCACCAGCCCGGCCTGCAGGGGCGTGTCGCCCAGTACCGGCGGCGGCGCCGTGGCCCGTGCCGGGTCCCGGGCCGGACGCGGGCCGCCGAGATGGCGCTCGATGAACGCCTGCCGCTGCCCCGGCGGCAACGCGTCGTTGGCCACCCGCAGCAGCAGCGCGGGCAGACCGTCGCTGCGCGCCGCGGCACGCTGCACGACGCAGCGCGCCACCGCACCGATCTCGGGGGCCAGGTCGCGTGCCAGCCGGGCCAGCAGCCCGGGGGCGAAGCGTTGCGACGCCGGGCCGGCGATCCGGTCGCTGACGGTGGTCGCGGCGAGGCCCGCGGCTGCGCCGGACGCATTCACCGGCGGGTCCGACGGCGGATCCGTCGGCGAGATCGACGGCAAGGCCCGCGGCAGCGGCGGGCGCGAGCGCGGCAGCGACGCCGGCGCGCTGCCGGCCCCCGGCCCGGTGGCGGCGCCCGGCACCAGCCGGCGCATGGCCTGCGCCGACAGTGCACTGGGCACCGGCCGCGGCGCCACGCGCGTGAGCGCCTCGCGCATCTCCAGCGCGCTGGCGAAGCGCTCGCCCGGCGCCTTGGCCATGGCCCGGCGCACCACCGGCTCGAACGCCGCCAGTTCCGACGCGCCCGGCGCGTCGTCGCGCACCAGCGGCGGCACCGGCAGGTGCATGGTCCGGTACATCACCATGTCGGGGCCGCCGCGGTACGGGCGCACGCCCGTCAGCAGCTCGTACAGCAGCACGCCGCAGGCATACAGGTCGCAGCGCCAGTCCACGCCGACGCCGCTGTAGCACTCGGGCGCCATGTAGCCGGGCGAGCCCATCACCGACGCCTCCTGCGTCAGCGCGACGGCGTCGATGCGGGCGATGCCGAAGTCGGCGATCTTCAGCCGGCCCGCGGGCGTGATCATCAGGTTGGCGGGCTTGATGTCGCGGTGCCACACGCCCTGGTCGTGTGCGCCCTGCAGCGCCGCCAGCAGCTGGACCATCAGGCACAGCACATCGTCCAGCGGCAGCACGTCGGGGCCCGCCAGCCCGGCCAGCAGCGGCGTGCCGTGCACGTACTCCATCGCGATGAAGCTTTGGCCGTCGTCCTCGCCGTACTCGTACACCGAGACGATGCCCGGATGCGACAGGCGCGCCGCGGCCTGCGCCTCGTTGCGCAGCCGCGCCGTCGCCGCCACCGCGGCGTCCGCGCTGCCCAGCAGCGCGCGGCGGATGGTCTTCAGCGCCACGGGGCGGGCCAGCAGCGGGTCGTGCGCGCGCCAGACCTGGCCCATCGCCCCTTCGCCGATCAGGCCCTGCAGCTCGTAGCGGCCGAGGCGCCCGGGCGTCGCGGGGGCCTCGGGGCCCGGCCCGGCCGGCCCGCCGGAAGCCGGTGCGACGCGGCTTCCCGCCGCGGCCGCGAGGTGCAGGCGGGTGGTCGTCACGAGGCCCCCTCGAGCAGCTTCATCGCCTTGCCCAGGCTGCGCCGCATGCGCGTGAACGACTGCCCCAGCACGGCGATCTCGTCGCGGCCGCGCACCGCGAACGCCGGCACGTCGGGCTCGCCCAGGCTGACGCGCTCGGCCAGGTGCGCCATGCGCGTGATCGGCCGGATCACCAGCGCCCACAGCAGCCCGTTCAGCACCAGGGCGGTGGCGGCGAACACGGCGCTGAACAGCGCCATGAACGTGCCCCAGGTGTGCTGCGAGCGGTCCTGCGCCACGTTCATCGGCACCGACACCATCTGCGCGCCCACCACCTCGTGCAGTTGCCAGCCGAAGCCGTTGGCCGGGCCGTAGCGTTCCACCAGGGCGCGCGGCGCGGCGTCCACCGTGCTGTGGCAGCGCAGGCAGGCGCCGTCGCTGATGCGGATCGGCCGCGCGATGTACAGGGCGCGGCCCGCGGGCGTGTCGCGTTCGCCGACGAACTCCTTCATGTCCGGCGACTTGCGGAACTCGGAGATCACGTCGGCTTCCCAGGCCAGCGCGCGGTCGCGCGGGTTGGTCGGGTTGAGCGTGGCCTCCTTGTAGCTGTAGTCGGGGTAGGCCTTCTGCAGCCGGCCCAGCACCTCGGTGGCGGAAAAGGCCGGCACCGACTGCGGCAGGAACGCGTACTTCATCTGCGTCTCCAGCAGCGGTGCCACCTGGGTGGAGGTGTAGTGGCGCACGGCCACGGCCTTCTCGAGCAGGAAGCGCGCATGCTGCAGCACCTCGTCCTGCGCCTGGCGTTCGAGCAGATGGCGCGTGACGGCGGCGGTGGCGCCCCAGCCGAGCGCGAAGACGGCCAGGAACACGAGATTGAACTTGACGAGCAGCTTCATGGCGGGTGTCCGTGTCGTGAAGGGTCAGCGGCGGCGCAGGGCGTCGGGCGCGGCGAGGGCGACGTCGTGGCGGGCGAGGCGGGCAGCGCCCTGGGCGC
Organism: Aquabacterium sp. T101; assembly: GCF_057219775.1. NCBI lineage: Bacteria > Pseudomonadati > Pseudomonadota > Betaproteobacteria > Burkholderiales > Sphaerotilaceae > Aquabacterium > Aquabacterium sp. T101. Next base: position 1,427,145 of record NZ_JBXVVZ010000001.1, on the reverse strand, counting down.
CGACGCGGGTGCGGGGACGCAGCACGGCCATCAGGGCCGGTTCGGCGCGCGTCCACGCCACCAGGTCGGCCGGCGACAGCGGCTCGCCCGGCGCCGGGTCGGCCGCCAGCGACGCCATGCGGGCGGCGCGCCGCGGCAGGGTGTCGGCCAGCGCCGGCGGCACCTGCCGCAGCGCGGCCAGGCTGGCGGCACGCCCGCCGGTGGCCGCCCCGGCCTCGCGCACCCAGGTGTCGCCCTCGCGCAGCAGCGCCTCGGGCGGCGACGCGCTGCCGGCCGCACGCCGCGCCAGCGTGGCGCCGCGCGACTCGGCAAAAGCGAGCAGGGCGCCGTCGGTGGCCACATGCAGCAGCACCGTGCCGGCTGCCGGGGCCTGCAGCGTGAGGCCGGGCGCGGCGAGGTGGGCGCCCGGCCCGGGCCCGGCGTTGACCGCCGCAGGTACCGACAGCTTGGCCCAGCCTTGCACGAGCACGGCGGTCGTCGTGCCGGGCAGGCCAGCCGCCGCGGCGGCCGGCGCTGCGGGCAGCAGGGCCTGGGTGTCCGGTCCGAGGTCGAGCACCCGGCCGTCGGCGAACTCGATGCGCGCGACGCGGGTGCTCGTGCCGGTGCGCAGCAGGTCGTTGCCGGCCAGCGCCAGGCCCTCGCCCGCGGCATGCCGCTGCGTGCCGCGCAGCAGTTCGACCGGGCCGTCGGCCAGGGTCAGCCAGGCCACGGCCGTGGCAGCGTCGGCGATGGCGGGCAGGGCGCCCGGCGCCGCCAGGGCCAGCAACAGCGCGAGCCGGGGCACGTGACGGGCAGTGGCGGGGGAGCGGACCATCCTCGATCTCCTGGCTCCCTCGGGGGAGCGTTCAGGTCAGGATAGGAACCGGCCACCGCCGGGTCATTCGTCCAAAAGGGGGAATCCGGCGCCGCGGCAGCGGCCCGAATCGGTGCGCGGCCCTCAGCCGCGCTCGCGCATCAGCGTGCTCTTGCCGAACAGGCTCTCGATCAGGTCCACCGCGAGCAGGGCGGTCTTGTTGCGCACGTCCAGCGCCGGGTTGAGCTCCATCACGTCGAGCGACGCGAGGCGGCCGGTGTCGGCGATCATCTCCATGCACAGCTGCGCCTCGCGGTAGGTGGGGCCGCCGGGCACCGTGGTGCCGACGCCGGGCGCGATCTCCGGGTCGAGGAAGTCGACGTCGAAGCTGACGTGCAGGTGCGTGTTCGAGTCCAGCGTGGCCAGGGCCAGCTCCATCGCGTGGCGCATGCCCATCTCGTCGATGTAGCGCATGTCGAACACTTCGAGGCCCTGCTCGTGGACGAAGCGCTTCTCGCCCGGGTCCACGCTGCGGATGCCGATCTGGCGCACGGCCTTCGGGCTGATCGCCGGCACGTGCCCGCCGATCTCCACCAGTTCCTTCGGGCCGTGGCCGCACAGGCAGGCCACCGGCATGCCGTGCACGTTGCCCGACGGCGTGAGCACATGGGTGTTGAAGTCGGCGTGCGCGTCCAGCCACAGCACGCGCAGCTTGCGGCCGTTCTCGCGGCAGAAGCGCGCCACCGCGCTGATCGAGCCGATGGCCAGGCAGTGGTCGCCGCCGAGCAGGATCGGCAGCCGGCGCAGCGCCAGCTCCGCATGTACCGCGTCGTGCACGGCGCGGTTCCACTGCGCCACCTCCTTCAGGTGGCGATAGCCGTCCACCGGAGGCAGCCAGGGGTTGCCGGGGCCGGCGAGGTTGCCGCGGTCCATCACCGACAGGCCGTGCGACTCCAGCGTGGGCACGAGGCCCGCCACGCGCAGCGCCTCGGGGCCCATGCTGGCACCGCGCGAGCCCGCACCGATGTCGGTGGGGGCGCCGATGAGGGAGACCTGGCGGCTCGTCATGGGGCGCGATTGTCGTTCAGACGTCGTCGGCGAACTCGCCCGTCACGGTCTCGGGCGCGTCCAGGCCGAGCGCATGTTCCAGCACGCCCCAGGCCTCCTCGGCGGTCTCGACGATGTGGAACAGCTTCAGGTCGTCGGCCGCGATCATGCCGGTGGCCACCAGCCAGTCCCAGTCGATCAGCCGGCTCCAGAACTCGCGGCCCACCAGCACGATGGGGCGCCGGCGCACCTTGCCGGTCTGCGTGAGCGTGAGCACCTCGAACATCTCGTCGAGCGTGCCGAAGCCGCCGGGGAAGCACACCAGCCCCGCCGAGCGCATCAGGAAATGCATCTTGCGCAGCGCGAAGTAGTGGAACTGGAAGCACAGCCGCGGCGTGATGTACGCGTTGGGCTCCTGCTCGTGCGGCAGCACGATGTTCAGGCCGATGCTCGGGCCGCCGGCCTCGCTGGCGCCACGGTTGCCGGCTTCCATGATGCCCGGCCCGCCGCCGGTGACGACGACGATCTTCTCGTCGAGCGCCTTGCTGGCGGCGGTGATCAGGCGCGCGAGCTGGCGCGCCTCCTCGTAGTACTTCGACATCGTCAGGGCCATGCGGGCGCGCGCTTCGGCCTGCGCGTCGCCGCCGGCCTGGGCCTGCGCCAGCCGTTCCTGCGCCACGTCCTGCGGCAGTAGCCGCGCGCTGCCGAAGATGACGATGGTGGCGAGGATGTTCTCCTCGCGCAGGATCAGCTCGGGCTTGAGCAGCTCGAGCTGCATGCGCACCGGCCGCAGGTCCTCGCGCAGCAGGAAGCGCTCGTCGGCGAAGGCCAGGCGGTAGCTGCTGTCCGGCCCGTCGTAGCGCGAGGTGGGCTTTAGCAGCGCGGCCTCCTCCTCGGCGGTCGGGAAGTTGCGCGCGGTCAGTTCGGGGCGGTTCGGGCTCATGGCGGCATTCTGCGCGCGCGGCGGCGCGGCGACCGAGCGGCGGGGGCTCAGCGCATGAACACGATCACGCCCAGCACCAGCAGCGCGAGGAAGACCGTCTCGGCCAGGATCAGCGCCATCGGCCGCCAGCCGGCCGCGGCCAGCTGGCCGATCGAGGTCTTGGTGCCCAGTGCCGCGATCGCCACCACGAGGCAGGCGCGGGCCGTGTCCGCCAGCCCGGACTGCACCGGCGCCGGCAGCACGCCCGCGGAGTTGACGGCCACCAGCGCGAGGAACAGCCACAGGAACCAGGGCAGTACGGGCGGCCGCGCCGCCGCGGGCGCGCCGGCATCGTCCGAGGTGTCGCCCGACGCTTCGCTGCGGGCGCGGGCCCGGGCCGCCTCGTCGTGCGCGCGACGCAGCGCCAGCGACAGCACCAGCACCACCACCGACAGCATCGCCACCCGCATCAGCTTGACCACGGTGGCGACGTCGCCGGTCTCCGGACCCATGGTGTAGCCGGCGCCGACCACCTGGGCCACGTCGTGGATCGAGCCGCCGATGAACAGGCCCGCCAGCGCCGGCGGCAGCCCGAGCCAGCGCGCGAGCAGCGGGTACAGCACCATCGCCACGGTCGACAGCGCGGTGACCGACACCACCACCAGCAGCGTGAAGCGGTCGGAGTCCTTCGTGCGCGGCAGCACCGCGGAAATGGCCAGCGCCGCCGAGGCGCCGCAGATCGCCACCGATCCGCCCGACAGCACGCCCTGGTCGCGCGAGAGGCCGAAGCGCGGCGCCAGCCAGGCGCCCAGCGAGAGGGTGGCCACCACCGCCACCACGACGGTCAGCGCGGTCGGCCAGCCCAGCGCCACGATCTGCGCCGCCGTGATGCGCGCGCCCAGCAGCCCGACGCCCAGGCGCAGCACGGTGCGAGAGCACAGGTCGATGCCGGGCTTCGTGCGCGGCTCCTTGCTGAGGTAGTGGAACGACACGCCGAAGAACAACGCATACAGCAGTGTCGGTCCGCCGTGCATCGTCGACACGAAGGTGGCCGCCAGCGCCAGCACCACGGTGAGCGCGGTGCCGGGCCACAGCCGGCCGAGCGCCGCGACGGCGTCCGATGCGCGCTGCATCATGGGCGGGGCTCCTCGCCGTCAGTTCGCATCGGGGCGGGACAGCAGGTGCACGTACTCGTGCTGCGCGGTGTCGATGGTGGACACGCGGTACTCCACCGCGCGCTCGCCGAAGCTGAGCGCGGTGCGCCGCACCTGCATTACCGGGCTGCCCGGCGCCACGCCCAGGGCTCGCGCGATGGCGCGGTCGGCCGCCACCGCACGGGCGCGCTCGCGGGCGCGCAGCACGGTGATGCCGAAGTCGGTCTGGTAGAGCTGGTAGATCGTGCCCGGGCGCTCGCGCAGCCGCTTCTCGCCCAGGCCGCGGAACAGCGCGGCAGGCAGCGTGATGCGGTCGTGCACGACAGGGCGGCCCTGCAGCCGCAGCAGGTTGCAGAACTCGATCGCGGGTTCGCCCTCGCGCACGCCCAGCGCTTCGGCCGCCTCGGTGCCGGCACGCACGCGCTCGAAGCCGAGCAGCTCGACCTCGGGCACCTCGCGCCGGCCGTCGCGGTGCTCGACGTGGAAGAACTGGAACAGGAAGCGGTCGGCGCTGTGCGTGGCCACGAAGGTGCCCTTGCCCTGCCGGCGCACGAGCACGTTCTCGGCCACCAGTTCGTCCACGGCGTGGCGCAGCGTGCCCACCGACACGCCCAGGGACTGCGCCAGCAGGGTCTCGCTGGGCAGGGCCTCCCCCGGCGTGCAGCGGCCGGCCTCGATCGCCGCCAGCAGCGAGCGCTTGGCCAGGCGGTACAGCGGCGCGCCCTGGGCGCCGGGTTCGATGCGTTCGACGCGCAGGGCATTGGGCATGGGCGGCGATGCTAGCCGGGCCCGGGGTTACATACAAGTCATATGAATGACCTTGTTGACAGGCTCCGCGGCGCCGCTAGACTGCGCCGCTCAACCGAAGCAACGCAAGGAGCGCGCATGATTCATTTCGTGCTGCACGACGCCAAGGACACCGTGGCGGTCGTGGTGGTGGAAGGCGTCAAGGCCGGCATGGAACTCGCCGGCTGGATCATGGACGAGGACCGCATGACCAGCGTGGTCGCGCGCTCGGACATCCCCATCGGCCACAAGGTCGCCCTGGCCGACATGGCCGTCGGTGACACCGTGTGGAAGTACGGCATCGACATGGGCAAGGTCGTCGCGCCGATCAAGGCGGGCGAACACGCCCACGTGCAGAACATCAAGACCAAGAGGTGGTAAGCATGTCCGTCATCAGCAAAGACACCACGTTCCTCGGCTACCGGCGCGAGAACGGCCGCGTGGGCGTGCGCAACCACGTCATCATCCTGCCGCTGGACGACCTGTCCAACGCGGCCGCCGAGGCCGTGGCCCACAACATCAAGGGCACGCTGGCGATCCCGCACCCGTATGGCCGGCTGCAGTTCGGCGCCGACCTGGAGCTGCACTTCCGCACCCTCATCGGCACGGGCTGCAACCCCAACGTCGCGGCGGTGGTCGTGATCGGCATCGAGGACGGCTGGACCAAGAAGGTCGTCGACGGCATCGCCGCCACCGGCAAGCCGGTCACCGGCTTCGGCATCGAGGGTCATGGCGACCACGCCACGATCATGAAGGCCAGCAAGGTGGCGCGCGAGTACGCGCAGTGGGCCAGCGAGAAGCAGCGCGAGGCTTGCCCGATCCACGAGCTGTGGGTCAGCACCAAGTGCGGCGAGAGCGACACCACCAGCGGCTGCGGCGCCAACCCCACCGTGGGCAACGCCTTCGACAAGCTGCACCCGCTGGGCAACTACCTGTGCTTCGGCGAGACCAGCGAGATCACCGGTGGCGAGAAGATCGTCGCCGCGCGCTGCAAGACGCCGGAGGTGGCGGAGCGCTTCATGTTCATGTTCAACCGCTACCAGGACATGATCAACCGCCACAAGACGACCGACCTGTCCGAGAGCCAGCCGACCAAGGGCAACATCGCCGGCGGGCTGACCACGATCGAGGAGAAGGCGCTCGGCAACATCCAGAAGATCGGCAAGAAGTGCACGGTCGACGGCGTGATCGACAAGGCCGAGATGCCCACCCACCCGGGCCTGTGGTTCATGGACTCGTCGTCGGCCGCCGCCGAGATGGTGACGCTGTGCGCCGCCTCGGGCTATGCGGTGCACTTCTTCCCCACCGGCCAGGGCAACGTGATCGGCAACCCGATCCTGCCGGTGATCAAGATCTGCGCCAACCCGCGCACGGTGCGCCTGATGAGCGAGCACGTGGACGTCGACACCTCGGGCCTGCTGCAGCGCGAGATCACGCTCGACCAGGCCGGCGACAAGCTGCTGGAGTGCATGCTGCGCACGGCCAACGGCCGCCTGACCGCCGCCGAGGCGCTGGGTCACCGCGAGTTCGTGCTGACGCGCTTGTACGAATCCGCGTGATGGTGGGCCCCCACGCTCGCTCCCGCTCGCTGCCCCCCGAGGGGGCGTCCGCCTGCGGACCGGCGGAGCCGGATCCGCGGCGGGAAGCTGGGTGGGGGGAGGGCGACGGGCCGCAGCGGGGATCTGGGCTGAGGCTGTTGCAGGGGCAGGAGGCTTGACGATGGCGCGCATCGTGATCACCGAGTTCATCGACGAGCGGGCGCTGCCGGCGCTGCGGGCGGCGCACCAGGTCGAGTACGACCCGAAGCTGGTCGACGACCCGGCGCGGCTGCTGGCGGCGGCGGCCACGGCCGACGCCATCGTGGTGCGCAATCGCACGCAGGTGCGCGGCGAGCTGCTGGCGGCGCTGAAGCAGTGCCGCGTGGTGGGACGCCTGGGCGTGGGCCTGGACAACATCGACGTGCCGGCCTGCGAGGCGCGCGGCATGAAGGTGATCCCGGCCACCGGCGCCAACGCGCTGTCGGTGGCCGAGTACGTGGTGGCCAGCGCGCTGTTGCTGCTGCGCGGCGCCTATCAGTCCACGGCGGCGGTCGCCGCGGGCCAGTGGCCGCGCGCGGCGCTGTCCAACGGCCGCGAGGCCGGCGGTCGCACCCTCGGCCTGATCGGCTTCGGCTCCATCGGCCAGCTCACCGCGCGTCTGGCGCGCGGCCTGGGCATGCAGGTCATCGCCTTCGACGCCATGATGGACGCCGACCACCCGGCCTTCGCCGCGCTGGGCGTGCGCGCCGCCGGGCTGGACGAGGTGGTCACCGGCGCCGACGTGGTGAGCCTGCACGTGCCGCTGGTGGACAGCACGCGCAACCTGTTCGACGCGGCCCGCATCGCGTCGATGAAGCCGGGCGCGGTGCTGGTGAACACGGCGCGCGGCGGCATCGTCGACGAGGTGGCGCTGGCCGCGGCGCTTCGCAGCGGCCATCTGGGCGGCGCGGCGATCGACGTCTTCGGCCAGGAGCCGCTGCCCGCGGCCGAGCACTTCGCGGGCTGCCCGAACCTGCTGCTCACGCCGCACATCGCGGGTGTGACCACCGAGAGCAACGAGCGCGTGAGCTTCCTCATCGCCGACAAGGTGATCGAGGCGCTGGCATGAAGCTCGGCGTCGACGAACTGGCCACGCTGGTGCGCGACGCGCTGGTGCGCGCCGGGGCCCACGAGGCCATGGCCGCCAGCACCGCGCGCGCGCTGGTGCTGGCCGAGTCGCAGGGCCTGGGCTCGCACGGCCTGTCGCGCGTGGTGCAGTACGTCACCCACCTGCGCAACGGGCGCGTCGACGGCGGTGCGCGCGCCAGCGTGGCGCGGGTGCAGGGCGCGGCGCTGCAGATCGACGCGCACGACGGCCTGGCCTTTCCGGCCTGCGAGCTGGCGGTGCGCGAGGCGATCGAGCGCGCGCGCAGCCACGGCATCGCCATCGCCGGCGTGTTCAACAGCCACCACGCGGGCGTCATCGTCGACCACCTGCGCCCGGTGGCCGCGGCCGGCATGGTGGGCCTGGGCTTCGCCAACTCGCCGGCCGCGATGCCGGCGGCCGGCGGCCGGCATCCGGTGTTCGGCACCAACCCGGTGGCCGCGGCGTTCCCGCGCCGCGCGGCCGACCCGCTGCTGATCGACCTGAGCCTGTCCGAGGTGGCGCGCGGCAAGGTCATGCTGGCGGCGAAGAAGGGCGACCCCATCCCCGAGGGCTGGGCGCTGGACGCCCAGGGCCGTCCGACCACCGACGCCAAGGCCGCATTGGAAGGCTCCATGCTGCCGGTGGGTGCGGCCACGTCGAGCAAGGGCGCGATGCTGGCGCTGATGGTGGAACTGCTGGTCACCGCGCTGATCGGCGCCCAGTTCGGCTTCGAGGCGTCGAGCTTCTTCGTCGACGAGGGCAACCGGCCGCGCATCGGCCAGACCTTCATCGTCATCGACCCGGGCGCGCTGGCCGGCCGCGAGGCCTATCTCGACCGCCTCGAGGTGCTGGTGGCCGAGATGCTGCGCGACGACGGCGTGCGCCTGCCCGGTGCGCGTCGGGAGGCGCTACGCCGCCGCGCCGAGGCCGAGGGCCTCGAGGTGCCCGACGCGGTGGTAGCCTCGCTGCGTGCGAGCGCCTGAAGCCCGGAACCCGTCGCCGGATCGACCCCTGCGCGTGGCCTGCGTCGGCCATGCCGCGCTCGACCACGTGTTCGAGGTCGACGCGATGCCGGCCGAGCCCACCAAGACCCTGGCCCGCGCCTACCGCGCGCGGCCCGGCGGCATGTCGCTGCACGCGGCCATCGCCTGCGTGCGCCTGGGGGCGGTGTCTCGCCTGCTCGGCCGCGTCGGGCAGGACGCTGCGGCCGCCTTCCTCAAGCAGCGCCTGATCGACGAGGGCGTTCAGGTGCAGGGCCTGGAGGCGGTGCCCGGCACCACCACCTCCCTGGCGACGGTGGTTGTCGACGCCGCGGGCGCGCGCCAGATCTACATCCACCGCGGCGAGGCGCTGCGCCGCGCCCATGCGCTGGACACGCGCCAGCTCGAAGGCGCCGACGTGGTGATGGCCGACACGCGCTGGCCCGAAGGCGCGCAGGCGGCGCTGGCGTGGGCGCGGCGCCACGGCGTGCCGTCGCTGCTGGACGGCGACGTGGCGGCGCCGGGCGTGCTGGAACGCCTGGTGCCGCTGGCGCGCTGGGTGGCGTTCTCCGAGCCCGGCTGCGACCAGTGGGCTGCGGGCGGCGACCGCGACGCCGGGCTGCGCGCCGCGCGCGCGCAGGGCTGCGAGATCGCGCTGGTGACCCTCGGCGCGCAGGGTGCGCGCTGGATCGGCGCCGACGGCGGGGTGCATCAGGTGGGGGCGCCCGCGGTGCGCGCGCGCGACACCACGGCCGCCGGCGACGTGTTCCATGCCGCGCTGGCAGTGGCGCTGGGCGAAGGCCGGCCGGTGGAACCGGCCGTGGCCTGGGCCTGCGCCGCGGCGGCCTACAAGTGCGAGCAGGGTGGCGGCGCCGAGTTCGCGCCGACGCGCTCGCAGCTCAGCCGCTGGCTGGCGCGGCGCCGGCGCGCCGCGGGGCACACACCGGGCAGGCCGCCTGGCGGCTGAGCCGCACCTCGGTCCATTCCATCGAACGCGCGTCGAGCATCTGCAGCCGGCCGGCGAGCGACGTGCCCACGCCGGCCAGCAGCTTCAGCGCCTCGGCCGCCTGCACCGTGCCGATGATGCCCACCAGTGGCGCGAAGACGCCCATCGTGGCGCAGCGCACCTCCTCGAAGGTGGCTTCGGGCGGGAACAGGCAGGCGTAGCAGGGCGCGTCGGGCCGGCGCGTGTCGTACACCGACACCTGGCCGTCGAAGCCGATCGCCGCGCCGGACACCAGCGGCACGGCGTGCGCGACGCAGGCGGCGTTGACGGCCTGGCGGGTGGCGAAGTTGTCGCAGCAGTCGACCACCACGTCGGCGTCGCGCACCAGTGCGTCCAGGCGCGCGGCGTCGGCCCGCTCCACCAGCGGCACCACCTGCACGTCCGGGTTGATGGCGGCGATCGACGCCTGGGCCGACATGGCCTTGGGCGTGCCCACGCGCGCCAGGTCGTGCGCGATCTGGCGCTGCAGGTTGGTCAGGTCCACCGTGTCGTGGTCGACGATGGTGATGCGGCCCACGCCCGCGGTGCCCAGGTACAGCGCCACAGGCGAGCCCAGTCCGCCGGCGCCGATGACGAGCGCGTGCGCCGCGAGCAGGCGCTGCTGGCCCTCGATGCCGATCTCGTCGAGCAGGATGTGGCGCGAATAGCGCAGCAGCTGGGTGTCGTCCATGGGATGGGCGGAGCCATGACGAAGGCCCGCCGGAGCGGGCCTTCGGGAGGCGGTGGCCGGTGAAGGCGCGAGCCTACTCGGTCTTGGCCTCGGCCTTGCGCTCGGCGCCGGTCTTGGACGCGGTGACCGTCTTGCCCTGCAGCTGGTTGAGCGCCTGGCGCAGCGGCCAGTCCTCTGCGCTGCCGAACTCGGGCAGCGGCTTGGGCTGCTGGTCCTTGCTCTTGGCGACCTGCTCCTCGAACTTCTTGCGCGCTTCCTCGCGGGCCTTGGCGCGCGCCTCGTCCTTCTTCTCGTCCTTGCCGGCGAGGTGCTTGTCGAGGTCGGCCTCGCGCAGGCGCAGTGCGGCGAACACGTTGCCCTCGGCGGTCTCGTCCAGCCAGACATCGGGCACGATGCCGGTGGCCTGGATCGAGCGGCCGGCCGGCGTGAAGTAGCGCGCGGTGGTGATCTTGAGCGCCGTGTCGGCGGTGAGCGGGCGCCAGGTCTGCACCGAGCCCTTGCCGAAGGTCTGCGCGCCCATCACGACCGCGCGCTTGTGGTCCTGCAGCGCGCCGGCGACGATCTCGCTGGCCGAGGCCGAGCCCTCGTTGACCAGCACCACCAGCGGCACCTTCTTGATCGCCTCGGGCAGGCGGCGCAGCGGGTCCGCGCCGCGGCGGGCGTAGAACTCCGGCGCCGTGGTGAAGGTGGCCTTGGAATCGGCCACCTGGCCGTTGGTGGTGACGACCACCGTGTTGGCCGGCAGGAAGGCCGCCGAGATGCCGATCGCGCCGTCGAGCAGGCCGCCCGGGTCGTTGCGCAGGTCGAGCACGATGCCCTTGAGGTTCGGGTCGGCCTTGTACAGCTCCTCGATCTTGCGCGCGAAGTCGTCGAGGGTGCGCTCCTGGAACACCGAGATGCGCAGCCAGGCGTAGCCCGGCTCGACCAGCCTGGCGCGCACGCTCTGCTGGCGGATTTCCTCGCGCACCAGCGTCACCGGGAAGCTGCGCGACTCGTCCTTGCGGAAGACGGTCAGCGACACCTTGGTGGCCGGCTCGCCGCGCATGCGCTTGACGGCCTGGTCGATCGTCAGGCCCTTGACGGGCGTGTCGTCGATGCGGGTGATCAGGTCGCCGCTCTTCAGGCCGGCGCGGAAGGCGGGCGAGCCCTCGATCGGGGAGACCACCTTGACCAGGCCGTCCTCCATCGCGATCTCGATGCCGATGCCGACGAACTTGCCGGTCGTGCCCTCGCGGAATTCCTTGAAGCTCTTCTTGTCGAAGTACTGGCTGTGCGGATCCAGCCCCGCGACCATGCCGGCGATGGCGTCGGTGACGAGCTTCTTCTCGTCCACCGGCTCGACGTAGTCGCTCTTGATCATGCCGAACACGGCGGCGAGCTGCTGCATCTCCTCGAGCGGCAGCGGCGTGTAGCTCGCGCGCGCGACGGCCTGCAGCTGGATGGTGGTCAGTGCGCCGGCCAGCGCGCCCAGCGCGACGAAGCCGGCGATCTTCAGTTTGGCGCCCATGGGTGCCTCCGGGAAATGCGTCACGGGAATATACGCCCGAGCCTCAGGGTACAGGCGTGAAGAAGGGCAAAGTTCGTCCCCCGCGAAAGGGTTACGGGTTGTTCCCTGCGCCCGGGCTGGCGGGGCCGGCCGGCGCCCCGGGCCCGGCCTGGCGCTCGAAGGTGACCACGTGGTCGACCACGGGCCGGATGCCGATCCATTCGCCGACCTGGTGGTCGTGGTGGCTCGGCACGTGCGCCAGCACCTGCTCGCCCGAGGCCAGGCGCAGGGTGTACAGGAACTCCGAGCCGCGGAAGGCCTTGCGCTCGATGCGGGCCCGCACCGGAGCCTCGTCGTCGTGGACGATGTCGTCGGCGCGCAGCAGCACGTCGCAGCGGTCGTCGGGGTAGGCGCCGGGCAGCGGGCACTCGATCGCGTCGGCCAGCGGCCCCAGCGGCGTCATCACCCGCGGTCCCTCGGCGGTGACGACCACCTCGCCCGGCGTGAACACGCCGTGCCCGATGAAGTCGGCCACGAAGCGGGTGGCCGGCCGGTGGTACAGCGAGTAGGCGTCGTCCCACTGCTCGAGGCGCCCGCGGTGCATCACGCCGATGCGGTCGCCGATGGCGAAGGCCTCGAGCTGGTCGTGGGTGACGAAAAGCGCGGTGGTGCCGGTGCGCTGCAGGATGGCGCGGATGTCGTGCGCCAGCCGGTCGCGCAGGTCGGCGTCGAGGCTGGAGAAGGGCTCGTCGAGCAGCAGCAGGTCCGGCCGCGGGGCCAGCGCCCGCGCCAGCGCCACGCGCTGCTGCTGGCCGCCGGACAGCTGGTGCGGCGCACGCCGTGCGGCATGGGCCAGCCCCACCAGCTCCAGCACCTCGGCCACGCGGGCGTCGCGCTCGGCGCGCAGCAGCTGGCGCACGCCGAACGCCACGTTGTCGCGCACCGTCAGGTGCGGAAACAGCGCGTAGTCCTGGAACACCATGCCGATGCGGCGCGCCTCGGGCTCCACGTGGGTGGTCTCGTCGGCGAGCAGCCGGCCGTCCATGCGCACGCTGCCGGCGCACACCCGCTCCAGGCCGGCCACGGCCCGCAGCAGCGAGGTCTTGCCGCAGCCCGACGGGCCGATCAGCACGCCGATCTGGCCCCGCTCCAGCGACAGGCTGACGCCGGCCACGGCGTCGTGGCCGCTGCGACTGGCGGCGTAGCGCACGCCGACGTCCCGGAGGTCGAGGAACATGGCCGTATCATACCCATCACATAAGAATCATTCTCATTCAGGTGGCGCGTCGCCCGCCTGGATGCCCTGCGCCCGATGCGTGTCCTGCTCACCGCCCTGTGCCTGCTGCTGGCGCTGCCCGTGCTCGGGGTGCTCGGGGCATGGCTGAGCTTCGACGCTCAGGCGTGGCAAGTGCTGGTGCACCAGGCTGGCACGGTGCTCGGCGGCTACGCGCTGCAGTCGGCGCTGCTGGCGGCCGGCGTGGCCGTCGGGGTGGCGGCGGTCGGCGCGGGCGCGGCCGCCGCGGTGGCCCTGTTCGAGTTCCCGGGCCGGCGCTGGTTCGAGTGGGCGCTGCTGCTGCCGCTGGCGGTGCCGGCCTATGTGCTGGCCTACGTGTACACCGATTTCCTGCAGTACAGCGGGCCGCTGCAGTCGGCGCTGCGCGACCTCACCGGCATGCAGGGCGCGCTGTGGCCCGACGTGCGCAGCCTGCCCGGGGCGATCGTGCTGTTCGTGCTGGCGCTGTACCCCTACGTGTACCTGCTGGTGCGCACGTCGCTGGCCGAGCGCGGCGTGCACCTGATGGAAGCCGCGCGCCTGCTCGGCGCCGGCTTCTGGCGCCGGGTGCGCGAGGTGGCGCTGCCGCTGTCGCGGCCGGCGCTGGTGGCCGGCGTGGCGCTGGCCCTCATGGAGACGCTGGCCGACTATGGCGTGGGGGCGTACTTCGGGCTCACCACGCTGTCCACTGGCGTCTACAAGGCGTGGCTGGTGATGAACGACCGTGTCGCCGCGGCCCAGATCGCGTCGGTGCTGCTGGTGGTGGTGGCCGTGGTGCTGGTGGGCGAGCGGCGCGCCCGGGCCCGCCTGCGCTTCGCGGCCTCGCGGCCCACGGCGTCCGAGGGGCGCGAGGCGCGCGCGGTGGTGCTGCACGGTCACCTGGCGGCGCTGGCGTGGACCCTGTGCGCGCTGCCGGTGGCCCTGGGCTTCGTGCTGCCGCTGGCGCTGCTGGCGCGCCTGCTCTGGCGCGAGGCGGTGTACGGCGAGGTGGGCTTGCCGCTGGCGCGTTTTGCCCAGTGGTGCCTCAACAGCTTCCAGCTCGCGCTGATCGCGGCGCTGGCCGCCACCGCGCTGGCGCTGGCGCTGGCCTTCGTCGGCCGGGTCAGCCGCGCGTCGCAGTGGCGCACGCGGGCCCTGAACGCCGGCACCGGGCTCGTGTCGCTGGGCTATGCCGTGCCGGGCGCGGTGGTGGCGGTGGGCATCCTGCTGCCGCTGGGCGCGCTGCAGGCCTGGTGGCCCGGCGGGCCGGCCACGGCCATCGTCACGGGGACCGCCGCCGGGCTGGTGCTGGCCTACCTGGTGCGCTTTTCCGCCGTGGCGCTGCAGACGCTGGAGGCCGGCTACACGCGGCTGCCGCCGAGCCTGGACGACAGCGCCCGCATGCTCGGCGCGTCGCGCCTGCGCCTGCTGGGCGCGGTGCACGTGCCGCTGCTGCGGCGCTCGCTGGCCGCGGCGATGCTGCTGGTGTTCGTCGACGTGATGAAGGAACTGCCCGCAACGCTGGTCCTGCGGCCCTTCGACAGCGACACGCTGGCGGTGGTGGCCTACAACCTGGCGCGCGACGAGCGGCTGGCCGAGGCGGCGTTGCCGTCGTTCGCGATCGTGCTGGTGGGGCTGCTGCCGGTGCTGCTGCTGGTGCGGGCCATGCGCCGCTGAGCCGGCGCGGCCACGGCACGCCGTCCCGGCGTGCGCGTCAAGCGATCGCGTCCTCGACCGCGCCGCGGGACTCGGGCTCGCGGTGCAGGCGCACGCCGTTGCGGCCGGCGCGCTTGACCTCGTAGCAGGCGGCGTCGGCCGCGGCCATCAGCGACGCAGCGTCGCCGTGCGCGGCGACCACCTCGGCCACGCCGATGCTGGCGCCCACGCGCAGGGGGGTGCTGCCGAACATCACCTCCAGCGCGTCCACCGCGGAGCGCATCTTCTCGGCGATGCGGGTCGCGCTGTCCAGGCTGCAGTCGGGCAGCAGCACCGCGAACTCGTCGCCACCGATGCGCGCCACCGTGTCGCCGTGGCGCACCAGGCGCTCCAGGGTGCGACCGACCTCGATCAGCACCGCGTCGCCGGCGGCATGGCCGGCACTGTCGTTGACCGCCTTGAAGCGGTCGAGGTCGACGAACAGCAGGGCGGCATCGCCGTCGCGGCGTTCCGCCAGCCGCTCGGCCAGGCGGCGCTCGAACTCGGCCCGGTTCACCAGGCCGGTCAGCGCGTCGTGGGTCGAGGTCCAGGCCAGGCTCTGGCGCTCGCGGCGCTGCTCGGTCACGTCCTCCAGGGTCCAGATCGTGCCGCCCGCCGCGTGGCCCCACTGCACGGGCTGGCCGCGCAGCCGGCCCCAGAACACGCTGCCGTCGCGGCGGATGAACTCCAGTTCCTCGTCCAGCGGCCGGTGCACGGTGAAGGCCGCCGCCACCCGCGCACCCAGGGAGTCGTAGGCCGCGTCGCTGGCGTAGATCTGGCGCGCCGGCGTGAAGTCCAGTGCGCCGGGCGGGTAGCCGAGCAGGCGCTCGAACTGCATGCTCACCGCCTCGAAGTGCTTGTCACGCGTGAAGGCGAAGCCCACCGGCGCATGCGCCATCACCGCCTGCAGACGCTGCAGCAGTTCGCGGCCCTTGGCGTCGGCCGCGGCCCGCTGCTGCAGCGCGTCGCGCAGCACGTCGGTGAGCTGGCCCAGCTCGCCGGTCACCTGCGGCCATTCGTCGTCCCTCGGCGTGTCGCCGCGCGCCAGCGCGCCGGCGCAGGCCTCCAGCCGGCGCAGCGGACGCAGCATCACGAACGTGGTCACCAGCAGCGCCATGCCGCCGGCCAGCGCAACCCCGGCACCCACCATCACCGCCTGGCGCCGCGCGTCGGCCAGCCCGGTCAGCACCCGGTCGTGCGCCACGGTGCGGAACACCACCCATTCGGCGTCGGGCACGCCGGCGTGCGACACGATGTAGTCACCGTAGCGCCCGGCGTGGCCGCTCGGCTCCACCGGGCGGCCCTGGGCCACCCAGTGCGACACCGCTTCGGCGAGGCTGGGCTCGAGCGCGGCGTCGCGCATCAGCCACTCGCGCCGCGGGTGCGCGATCACGCGGCCCTGCGGGTCCACGATCACCGTCTGGGCGGGGTCGTCCTCGTCGTCGGCCGTCAGCTCGCGGGTGATCACGTTGCCGGCCAGCCCGATGCTGCCGGCGATCACGGCGGCGATGCGGCCGTCGGGCCCGCGCACGGGGAAGGTAAGCATCACGCCCGCCTCGCGCCCGCCCTCGCCGGACTGCGCCTCGGAGATGATCGGCCGCTGCTGCGCCAGCGTCTGCCGGAAGTAGGCGCGGTCGCCGATGTCCAGGTCGGACAGGTGCACGCCGTGGCGGTCGCGCAGCGCCAGCACGCGGCCGCGTGCGTCGGTGACCAGGATCGTGTGCATCTCCTGCGCCAGCACGTCGCGTTCGGCCAGGAACCGCCGCGCGGCGTCCACGTCGCCCGGCGTGCCGGCATCGAGCCGGCCCGCAGCGGCGCGCAGCGCGAGCTGCAGCTGCACCAGCCGCATGCTGACCATGCGGGCCGCCTTGCGGGTCTGGGCCAGGGACAGGTCGAGCGCTTCCTGCTGGCTGCGCTGGTCCAGCGTGTGCAGGGTCAGCCCCACGGTCAGCGTGACGCTGAGCGCGATCAGCAGCGCCCCCAGCAGCGCCAGGCGCATCTTCAGGGACGACCAGGGCCGCGCCGCCGCGGACGGCATCCGGCCCGGCGCGGACCATGCGGCAGCTCGGGCGGGAGGCGGTCTCGTGGCCATCGCACGATGCTAGGGGCGCCGCTGGCGTGTCCAGCGTGCGAAATGCGCGCCGAAAGCCCGCCAGTCCGGGGCTTTGCATGGCGCTCAAGGCCGGGCGCACCGGCGCCGATAAACCGAAGGGCCTGCGCCGCGCCGCCTTGGGGGGGGCGTGGTGTGCCGGGCCTCTAACGCCATGGCGCCGCGCATGAACTCGTCCGCTCCCCTTCGCCGCCGGCGCTTCGCTGACCCGCGGGCGCCCGGAGAGAGCTGATGCCCGGAGGGACCCGCGACTGGTGGTTCCGCACCCTGGTCGGGCGCGTGTACGCGCTCTACACCGCGGTGCTGCTGGTGTTCGTCGTCGGCGGCCTGCTGATGTTCTACCGCCACCAGTTCGGCGTCGAGCTCGAGCAGGCGCAGCTGCGTGCCGAGTCGCTGGCCGCGGTGGTGCAGCCGGCCGTGTCCGACAGCGCGGAGATCGGCGACTACGACACGATCCGCCGCACGCTCGAACGCGCGGTGCGCGACTCGTCGATGGCCTCGGCCAGCTTCATCGACCTGCGCGGCGGCGAGCTGCGCGTGCCGGGCGGGCATGCGCTCGACGTGGCTCCGCCGCGGTGGCTGGAGCGGCTGGTGGCCGCCCGCCTGTACGACATCAACCAGCCCGTCGCCGCGGGCGGCCGCGACTATGGCGTGCTGCGCATGACCCTGGCCGCCGACCGCATCGCCGGGACCCTGTGGGAGCAGACGCGCTGGGCCCTGGTGCTGGCGCTGGCCGCGGCCATCGGCGGCCTGGTGCTGATCCGGTTTGCGCTGGTGCGCTGGCTCGGCAACCTGCATCGCGTGCAGGCCTTCGACGAGGCGCTGCGCAACGGCCTGTCCGTGCCGGCGCTGCCGGCCGCCGAGGACGTGCCACTGGAGCTGCGCGAGACCTTCGACGTGCTCGGCCGGGCCGTGGCGCGCCTGCGCGACGAGGTGCGCTCGCGCGATGCCGCGCTGGTGAAGTTGCGCCATGTACTCGAGGGCCTGACCCGCGCCGATGCAGTGCCCTCGGCCGCGGCCGGTAGCGACGACCTGGCGGCGATCTCGTCGATGATCGAGGTGCTGGTGGAGCGGCTGCGCGTGCGCGGCGACCAGCTCGACGCGATCTTCGCGCTCAGCGCCGACGGCTACCTGTCCTTCGACTCGCATCGCCGCGTGCACTATGCGAGCCCCGCGTTCGTGCGACTGACCGGCCTGGCCGAGTCGCTGGTGCTGGGCGCCGACGAGGCGCGCGTGGAGGCGCTGCTGCGCACGCAGTGCGACGGTGCCGCAAGCTGGCGCGGCCTGGCCGCAATGCGAAAGGAGGGCGGCCCGACCGACCGGCGCGAACGCCTGGACGTGGCTCGGCCCGCGCGCCGCGTGCTCGAAATCGCGCTGCGCCAGGGCCACGGCGGTGGCGTGTCGCAGGTGCTGTCGATGCGCGACGTGACGCACGAGACCGAGGTCGACCTGATGAAGAGCGAGTTCCTGTCCACGGCCGCGCACGAGCTGCGCACGCCGATGGCCAGCATCTACGGCTTCTCGGAACTGATGCTGCGCCGGCGCATGTCGCCCGAGCGGCAGCAGGAGGTGGTGGCGACGATCCACCGTCAGAGCGAGCTGATGATCGCCATCATCAACGAGCTGCTCGACCTGGCGCGCATCGAGGCGCGCCGCGGGCAGGACTTCGTGCTCGAGCCCTGCGACCTGACCCGGCTGCTGCCGGTGCTGGTGGCCGACTTCCGCGCGCCCCCCCAGCGCGCCGAGCCGCAGCTGGACCTGGGCGGCGCGCCGGCGCCGGTGAACGTGGACCCGGCCAAGCTGCGCCAGGCACTGGTCAACGTGCTGTCCAACGCCTACAAGTATTCGCCCGAGGGCGGTGCCGTCGACCTGCGCCTGCTGCGCGACGACGCGGCGCGCCGCCTGGGCATCGAGGTGCGCGACCACGGCATCGGCATGACGCCGGAGCAGCTGGCCCGCGTCAGCGAGCGCTTCTACCGCGCCGACGCCTCGGGCACCATTCCCGGCACCGGCCTGGGCATGAGCATCGTCAAGGAGATCGTCGAACTGCTCGGCGGCACCGTGGCGCTGGCCAGCGAGTCCGGACAGGGCACCACCGTCACGTTGTGGCTGCCGCTGGCCGATGCGGCCGCGCGCACGCCGCCGCAGGTTCTGGAGGAAGCATGAACATGTCACGCCTTTGCACGCCATCGGCCGATCGCATCCCCGCGCGGAGGGCCCGGCCATGAGCCGGCTGCTGATCGTCGAGGACCAGCCCGACATCCGGCGCCTCGTGCGCTGGTCGCTCGAGCTCGAACCGCACGAGCTGCACGAGGCGTCCAACGGTACCGAGGGTCTGGCGCTGGCGCGCCGCGTCAGGCCCGAGGTCGTGCTGCTGGACGTGATGATGCCGGGCGACCTCGACGGCCTGGCCGTCTGCGCGCAGCTCAAGGCCGATCCCGACCTGGCCGGTGTGCGCGTGGTCATGCTGACGGCACGGGCCCAGTCCACCGACCGCGCCGCCGCCGTCGCGGCCGGTGCCGACGCCTTCCTGGCCAAGCCGTTCAGCCCGCTGGAGCTGATCGAGACCATCGCCCGCATGGTGGGTGCCCAGGATCAGGTCCCCCGTTAACGAAGCGCGGCCCGGCGAAGAAAAAGGGCGCCGCAAGGCGCCCTCGACTCCGGCTGCGCGGAGGGTGGGTCAGAAGTTCTCCCAGGCGTCGTCGGTGCCGGTGCGCATCGCGCGGGCGATCAGCGCGCCTTCTTCGGAGACCTTCTGCGCCGGGCGCGTCGGCCCGCCCTTGGTGAAGGTGGGGCGCACCACGTTGCGGGCGCGGTTCGGGCTGCGGCGCTCGACGCCGTCGGGCGCGCCGGGCACGAAGGCCGGCTTGGGACCCGCGGCCGTCGTGACGGCGCTCTCGGCCGGGGCGTTGGCCGCGGTCTCCTCGCCGACACGGAACACGGACACCGTCTCCTGCAGCTGCGCCGCCTGATGGCGCAGGCTGTCCGCGGCGGCGGCGCTCTCCTCGACCAGCGCCGCGTTCTGCTGCGTCACCTGGTCCATCTGCGTCACCGCGGTCTCGATCTGCGCGACGCCGGCGCTCTGCTCGGTGCTGGCAGCGCTGATCTCGGCCACCAGATCGTTGACGCGGCGGATCGACTGCACCACCTCGGCCATCGTGGCGCCGGCCGTGGCCACCAGTTCGGCACCGGCGGCGACGCGTTCGGAGCTCGTGCCGATCAACGCCTTGACGTCGCGCGCAGCCTGGGCGCTGCGTTGCGACAGCGCACGCACCTCGCCGGCCACCACCGCGAAGCCGCGCCCCTGCTCGCCGGCCCGCGCCGCCTCGACGGCGGCGTTGAGCGCCAGGATGTTGGTCTGGAAGGCGATCGAGTCGATCACCGCGATGATCTCGGCGATCTGGCGCGAGCTGTCCTCGATCGTCTTCATCGTGGACACCACCTCGCCCACCACCTCGCCGCCGCGCACCGCGGTGTCGGTGGCGCTGGCGGCCAGCTGGCTGGCCTGCTGGGCGGCGTCGGCGTTGCGCTGCACCGTGGTGGCCAGCTCCTCCATCGACGCGGCGGTCTGCTGCAGCGCGCTGGCCTGCTCCTCGGTGCGCTGGCTCAGGTCCAGGTTGCCCTGGGCGATCTGCACCGACGCGGTGGCCACGCTGTCGGCGTTCTGGCGCACGCTGCGCACGGCGGTCTGCAGGCTGTTGCGCATGTGCAGCATCGACGCCATCAGGCTGTTCCGGTCGCCGGGGCGCAGCGCGATCTCCACGCCCAGGTCGCCCGAGGCCACGGCGCGGGCCACCGTGGCGGCCTCGGAAGGTTCGGCGCCAAGTTCACGGGCCAGGCTCCGCGCCACCAGGGTGCCGACCACCAGCGCGCCGCCGACGCCGGCCAGCACGCTCGCCACCGCCAGCGCGAACAGCCAGCCGTAGCGCGCAGTGGCGGCGTCGTACTCGGCCTTGGCCACGTCCATCTGCAGCTTGATCAGCGCGGTCATCAGCTGGTCGTCCTTCTCCTGCATCGGGCGCAGCGTGTCGTCGGCCAGCTTGCGCGCATGGTCGAGCCGGTTCGCCACCACGGCGTCGAGCGTCGGCTTGATGCCTTCGGCCTCCAGGCGCTTGTGGGCGGCGGCGAACTCGCGTGCCAGCACGGCCTCCTCGGGCGTCAGGTAGGTGGCCATGTAGGCGGTCCAGATCTTGCCGATCTCCTGCCCGGCGCTGGCGACGGTGGCCTGGGCGATGGCGATCTCCTCGGGCCGGGGGTCGCCGATCGCGTTGAGCAGCGCCATCTGGGCGTCGAGCTGCAGTTTCTGGATCTGAGTGAGCTGCTGCATCGGCACCACGCGGTCGTCGTAGACGGTGCGCAGCGAGTCGTTGCTGGCCTTGATGCCCCACAGGCCGAAGGCGCCCACCGTCAGCAGCAGCAGCGACAGCAGGGCGGTGATCAGGTGGATGCGGGTGGCAACCTTGAATCGGTTCATGACGTGTGTCCTTGTGGGCTTGTCAGTGTTCGGTGGCGACGGCGTCGCCAAGCAGCGTGTCGGTGTCCAGCAGCAGCAGCATCTGGTCGCCGACGGTGGCCAGGCCGCGCAGGTAGGCCACCGGACGGTCGCTCTCGAGCGGCGGCACCGGGTGCAGCGCGGCCTGCTCCAGGTCGACCACGTCGCAGACGAGGTCGACCACGGCGCCGACGAGGTGGCTGCCGACCTCGAGCACCACCACGCTGGTGGTGGCGTTGCAGTCGGCGCGGCCGGCGTCCAGGCGCAGGCGCAGGTCGATCACCGGCACCACGGTGCCGCGCAGATCGATCAGGCCGAGCACGTCGGCACGCGCGCCGGCGATGCGGGTCGGTTTCTCGAAGCGGCGGATCTCGCGCACGCGGCGCACGTCCACGGCGTAGGTCTGGTCGCCGAGCTGGAAGCTCAGCACGCCGCGCACCGGCGCGGCCGGCGCCATCGCGGCGACCGGCACGGCCACCTGGGCGGCTGCCGTGGCCAGGGTGTCGATCGGGGGGTGAGACAGGTTCATCGTGTCCTCTTGCGTCGACCGCGCCAGCCCGGGGAGCCGTGTTTCGCGATCGATGGACAAATGATACCTATCGAATCACTTATCGAATCATATGTATCATTAAAAATGACACTTTCAACCGGCTTTCGTGAAGAAATACCGGTGCCGAGGTCAGCCCGGCGGGCGTGGCAGGTCGTCGCGCAGGCCGGTCCACAAGGACCGCGCGGTCACGGTGTCGCCGTCGGCGGCAGCCTGCTCCAGGCGCGCGGCCAGCCGGGACGAAGGCTCGAGGCCGAGCAGGCGCAGCACGCTCTTGAGGTTGTGCGCCACGCGCCGCAGCGCGGGCGCATCGCCGGCTGCGCTGGCGGTGTCGCCCGCCGCGCGGTCGAGCGGAAACTGCGCCAGACAGCCGTCGCGGAAGGCGCGGAACAGGGCCAGGTCGCCGCCGAAGTGCGCGGCTGCGGCCTGCGCATCGGCATCGTCGTCCGCCGGGGCGGACGGCGGCGCGGCCGCGGCATCGGGGTCGAGGCCGAGCGCCTCGCAGACGCAGGCTTCCAGCGCGAGCGTGGACACCGGCTTGTCGATCAGGCGCCACACGTCGAGCAGCTTCAGCTCGGCGCGGCGCGCCCCGTCGAGCCCGGCGCTGAACACCGCCAGCCGGGCCCCGCCGCGCAGGGACGGGTCGGCCTGCAGCGAACGCAGCAGGTCGATGCCGGTCTCGCCCGGCATCATCATGTCGGTGATCAGCAGGTCGGCGCGGCGCTCGCGCAGCGCGGCGCGCGCCGCGGGCACGTCGGCGCACAGCACCAGTTCGATCGGCAGCGGTTCGAGCGCCAGCTCGACGAGGCGGCGGATCGACGCGTCGTCGTCGACCACCACGACGCGCGCTGCGTTCACGCGGTGGTCGCGCCTTGCGGCCGGGCGGCCTGCGCCTCGGCCAGGGCCTGCGCCACCAGCGGCGGCAGGTCGGTCACCAGGCGGGCCTTGTGCACCACCGGCAGCCCGCCCAGTGCGAACGCATACGGCGCGAGCTGATCGCCCTCGAGCGAGGTGACGACGATCGGCCGCACGCTGCCGAACGCGGTGCTCGAGCGCAGGCCGGTCACCAGCGTGGCGCCGTCGATGCCCGGCAGCAGGATGTCCACCAGCAGCACGTCGGGCTGCAGCCGGCCCACCATGGCCAGGCCTTCGATGCCGTCGTGCGCGATGTGCAGTTCCACATCGGGGAAGCGCTGCTGCACCAGGAGGCGCACCAGGTTCTGGTAGTGGTTGGAGTCCTCGATCAGCAGCACGCGTCGCGGTGCGCCGGCGGCGCGCGGTGCGGGGGGTGGGGGCGCCGCCACGGAGCCGGCCGGCCCGGCCGGGCCGCGCTGGCGCTCGGCCACCCAGCGGTCGACCGATGCGCGCGAGATGCGGCGATGGCCACCCGGCGTCTTCCAGGCTTCGAGCTCGCCGCGGTCGACCATCAGCTGCACCGAGCGCACGGCCATGCCGAGCCGGCGCGCCACTTCGAGCGTGCTGCAGTCGTCGGAATCGGTCAGGGGGGCGGGGGAGGTGACGGGCATTGCGCAATTCTACCGATTTGGGCCGGTTGTGAATACCCGGAATGAAATGATACGTTTCATTTTGATCATAATTGCGCCATGCCAACGGTCCACACCCCCATGAAGAAGATCCTCATCGTCGAAGACCAGCCCGACATCCGGCGCCTGATCCGCATGACACTGGAACTGGAGGACTGCGAGATCCACGAGGCGCCCGACGCCGAGAGCGGCTGGGAGCAGGCGCACCGACTCCAGCCGGACGTGGTGCTGCTGGACGTGATGATGCCCGGCCCGCTCAACGGGCTGGACCTGTGCCATGCCATCAAGACCGACGGCCGCCTGGCGCGGTCGCGCGTGATCGTGCTGTCGGCCCGCGGCAGCCAGGCCGACATCGCCGCCGGCAAGTACGCCGGCGCCGACGCCTACCTGGTGAAGCCCTTCAGCCCGATGCAGGTGCTGGACCTGGTGGCCGACGCTCAAGGCGTGCACTGAAACGCCGAAGGGAGAAGACAACATCATGAACACCGAGATGACCACGAACCTGGACGACGGCGAGAACTGCTTCTCGGACGCGGCCAACCGCCAGATGCAGCGCCTGGTGGCCGACTTCGGCCGCATGTACCGCGAGCGCAACGAGGCGCTGCAGGAAGTGGCGCGCGCCCACCACGACGCGCTGCTGCGCCTGGCGCGCGCCGCCGAACTGCGCGACGACGACACCGGCGTGCACATCGTGCGCATCGGCCACATCGCCGAGCGGCTGGCGCTCAAGCTGGGCGAGCGGCCTCAGTTCGCCCAGTTGCTGCGCCAGGCCGCGCCGATGCACGATATCGGCAAGATCGGCATCCCCGACAACGTGCTCAAGAAGCCCGGCCCGCTGACGCCGGAGGAGCGTGCGGTGATGAACGAGCACCCGAAGATCGGCGCCGACATCCTCGGCCGCTCGCGCATCCCGCTGTTCCAGCTGGCGGCCGAGGTGGCCCTGGCGCACCACGAGCGCTGGGACGGCTCCGGCTATCCGGGCAAGCTGGCGGGCGAGGCGATCCCGCTGTCGGGCCGCATCGTCGCGGTGGTCGACTTCTGCGATGCGCTGACGATGGACCGCTGCTACCGCCCCGCATTCGACGACGACCAGGCGATGGAGATGCTGCGCGAACAGCGCGGCCGCGCCTTCGACCCGCGCGTCGTCGACGCCTACATCGAACACGCCGAGGAGCTTTTCGCCCTGCGTGACCGCATCAATGCCGACCAGCTCGGGCTGTCCGCGCTGACCGGCTATGCCGACCTGCAACTGCAGGTCGACGCCTGAAGGAGACGATCATGAAGCCCATCACGATCCCGACCGGCCTGCGCCAGATCGGCGCCGCCCTGCTGCTGGCCTGCGCCGGCGTCGCTGCCCATGCCGGCCCGGTACTCGACCGCGTGCGCAGCACCGGCGCCCTGCGCGTGTGCATCTGGCCGGACTATTACGGCATCACCTTCCGCAGCCCGCGCACGCAGCAGCTCGCCGGCATCGACATCGACCTGTCCGGCGAGTTCGCGCGCGACCTCGGCGCGAAGCTGCAGTACGTGGACTCGTCCTTCGCCACGCTGATCGACGATGTCAAGGCCGATCGCTGCGACGTGGCGATGTTCGCCGTGGGCATGCTGCCGCAGCGCATGGAGCACCTGAAGTTCACCCGCCCGTACCTCAGCAGCGACGTCTACGGCGTCGCGGCCAAGGGCAGCCGCGTCGTGTCGCGCTGGGAGGACATCGACAAGCCCGGCGTGGTGGTGGCGGTGCAGGCCGGCACCTTCATGGACCCGGTGATGACGGCCAGCCTGAAGCAGGCCAGGCTTGTGCGCGTGAGCCCGCCGGCCACGCGCGAGCGCGAGCTCGAGGCCGGCCGCGTGGACGTGTTCATGACCGACTACCCCTACAGCCGGCGCCTGCTCGACAACGCCGACTGGGCGCAGCTGGTGGCGCCGCCGAAGCCCTTCCACGTGCTGCCTTATGCCTATGCGGTCAAGCCGGGCGACGACGCGTGGCTGGCGCGGGTGGACGAGTTCGTCGCCGCGATCCAGCGCGACGGCCGGCTCGACGCCGCCGCGAAGCGGCATGGCCTGAGCGCGATCGTCCAGAAGCCCTGAGCCTCGCTCGTCCGTGACCCTGCTGCGCCGCTGGCTCGCCCCCCCCGCCGACGGATCGCCGCGCGCGAACCCGGCGCGCGTGCTTGCGGCCGTCGGCGTGGCGGTGCTGGCGGTGCTGCTGCTCACCTTCGCGGCGCTGGGCTGGCACGAGTACGAGGAGGAGCGGCAGCACGTCGACGAACGCAACGCGCTGATGGCGCGCCTGTTCATCGACGCCGCCACGCGCAACGTGGAAGGCGCAGCGCTGGCCACGGCCACGCTGGCCGAGCCGCTGACCCGCGGGGCACCGCCCGACGGCGCCGAGATCCGCGCCGCCATGGCGCAGACCCTGGTGAACCTGCCGTTCGTGCGGGCGCTCGGCGTCATCGACGGCTCCGGCGGGGTACTGTCGTCCACCGAAGAAGCAGCTTCGGGCTACGTGTTGAATCTGGAGTTGCTGGGGCCGCTGCCCGAGCCCGGCCGCGACCGGCTCGGGCGCTTCGTCGCCGGACGTGGCCTGTCGGACCTGCGGGTCGGCAAGTCCGCCGCGGCGCAGCCGCCCGGCGTGGGTTTCCTGCCGCTGATCTACGGCGTGGTGGCGCCCCACGGCCAGCGCGTCTACCTGCTGGCGTTGATCAATGCCGGCGCCTTCGCCACCTTCCAGCAGGCCTCGCTCGGCGAGGACGATGCCGCCGCCGCGCTCACCACCTTCGACGGTCAGCTCATCGCGGCCACACGCGGCGTGACCCAGGTGCCCGGCGAGTCGGTGGCCGGGCTGCCGCCGTTCACGAGCTTCCTGCCGGCGCGTGAGCATGGCCAGTGGGCCGGCCCGGGCCTGCGCGCCGGCGAGCAGCAGGCGGCGTTCCGCGTGTCCGCCACGCGGCCCATCGCGGTGCTGGTGGAGTACTCGGCCGACAGCGCGCTGAAGGAGTGGATCGCGAAGATCCGCAACCTCGTCGTGGCGGCCGTGCTCGCGCTGGCGTTCGTGGCCCTGATGATGGCGGTGGCCATCCGCAGCGCGAACTCGCGCGAGCAGGCCTATGGCCGACTGGCTTCGGCGCGCGCCCAGGTGGCGCACCGCGAGCAGGAGCTCAACGTCACCGTGCGCAGCCTGCAGGAGCTGATCTTCCGCACCGACGTGCGCGGTGCGTTCACCTTTGCCAACGAGCGGCGCTGGAGCGCCGTCGTCGGCAGGGGCGTGGTGGTGGGCGCCCACCTGTGGGACTACGTCGACCGCACCCAGCGCGACGCGGCCCGTGCGCTGTTCGACCTTGATCATGCCGACAGCGGCGTGCGGCGCGCGCAGCTCGTGATTCGCGGCAAGGGCACGGCCGGCCACACCTTCGACGTGTCGGTGATGCCGCTGGTGGACAGCGGCGCGATCGTCGGCTTTGCCGGCAGTGCGGTGGACGTGTCGGCGCTGGTGGCCGCCGAGCAGCGGCTGCGCGCGCAGCTCGCCCTCACCGCGGAACTGATCGAGGCCAACCCGATGCCCAGCTCGGTGACGGATCCGGACCGGCGCTACCTGCTGGTCAACCGCGCCTGGGAAGCCTTCACCGGACGTCGTCGCGAGGACGCGGTGGGCCAGGTCGCCGGCGCCCACCTCGCGCCGCACGAGCGCGAGGCCAGCGAGCGCGAGGACCGCGAGGTGCTCGCCACCGGCCTGCCCGCGCGCTACGAGGCGGTGTACGTCCATGCCGACGGCTCGCCGCGCGACGTGGTCGTGAACAAGCTGCGCGTGCCCGGCCACGATGGTCGCGCAGCCGGCGTGCTGTCGGTGGTGATCGACGTGACCGAGTTCCGCGAGGCCGAGCGCGCCACCACCGCGGCCCGCCTGGCCGCGGAGGAGACCTCGCGCGCCAAGTCCGAGTTCATCGCCAATATCAGCCACGAGCTGCGCACGCCCCTGCAGTCGATCATCGGCTTCTCGGAACTGGGCGGCCTGCGGGCGCGCGAGCACGAGCGCTTCGCCGCGATGTTCGGCGACATCCATGCCGCCGGGCGCCGCATGCTGGCGCTGGTGAACGATCTTCTCGACGTGGCCAAGATCGAAAGCGCCATCGGCGGCGTGGACCTGGAGCGCAGCGACCTGCGCCCGCTGCTGCGCGAGGTGGCCGACGAGCTGCGCGTGCTGGCCGGCAAGCGCGGCCAGTCGATCGACCTCGTGCTGCCGGAGGCACCGGTGCTGGCCAAGGTGGACGCCACCCGCATGCAGCAGGTGGCGCGCAACCTGATGGCCAATGCGCTGCGCTTCGCCCCCGACGGCAGCGCGATCGAGATCCAGGCCGGCTACAACGCGAAGGCCGAGCCGCGCTTTTCGGTCTGCGACCGCGGGCCCGGCGTGCCCGAGGCGGAGCTGGAGTCGATCTTCGAGGCCTTCGTGCAGTCCACCCGCACCAAGGACGGCTCCGGCGGCACCGGCCTGGGCCTGGCCATCTGCCGCAAGATCGTGCAGGCGCACGGCGGCCACATCCGCGCCGAGAACCGTGCGGGCGGCGGCGCCGCGTTCCACGTGGTGCTGCCGGCGCGCGGCGAGGTGGAGACGCTGCCCTCGCCGCTGTGACGGCATACGGCGCTCAGCGCACGTCGATCACGTCCAGTTCGCGCACGGCGCCGGCGCGCTGGCCCCAGGCATTGCGCACGTAGGTCGCGACGTCGGCGATCTCGGCGCGGTTCAGCCGGTGACCGAACGGCGGCATGCCGTAGGGCCGCGGGTGGCCGTCGGTGGCCGGCGCGAAGCCGCCCTCGACGATGACGCGCACCACGTTGGCCGGGTCGTCCAGCTGCACGCTGCGGTTGCCGGCCAGGGCCGGGTAGGCCCCGGCGGCGCCCTGTCCCTGGAGGCCATGGCAGTCGGCGCAGTGGTCGCCGTACAGGCGCTCGCCGCGCGCCATCGACGCCGGGTCGGGCGCGGGCGGCGCGGCGCGGGCCGCGGCCCGTGCCGGCAGGGACTGCAGGTAGGTCGCCATCGCGCGCAGGTCGGCGTCGTCCAGGTGCTGGGTGCTGCGCATCACCACCTGCGCCATCGGTCCGAGGGCCGAGCCCTGCGGCGACACGCCGGTCCGGAGCAGCGCCACGACGTCGTCCAGCGGCCAGCGCTGCACGCCGGCGGCGTCGGCGGCCGCCAGCGACGGCGCCACCCAGCCCTGCACCGGGATCGCGCCGCCGCCCAGGCCCTGCGCGTCGCGCGTGGCCCCGAGCAGGTTGCGCGGCGCGTGGCACGACGCGCAGTGGCCGAGCCCGCGCACGAGGTAGGCACCGCGGTTCCACTCGGCACTGCGGGTGGCGTCGGGCTCGTACACCCCAGGGCGGAAGTACAGCGCGCGCCACAGCGCGAGCGCCACCTGGGTGTCGAAGGGCGCGCGCAGCGCATGGGGCCGCGGCGCCTGCGCCACCGGCGTCAGCGTGCGCAGGTAGGCGAACAGCGCGTCGGCGTCCTCGCGCGTGGTCTGCGTCATGTCCGGGTAGGGGAACGCCGGGTAGAGCAGGCGGCCGTCGCGCGAGCGCCCGTTGTGCAGCGCGCGCCAGAAGTCGCCCGCGCTCCACGCGCCCAGGCCGGTGGCGGCGTCGGGCGTGAGGTTGCCCGCGTACACGGTGCCGAACGGCGTGTCGATGCCGCGCCCGCCCGCATAGGGCGCACCGCCCGGCGCGGTGTGGCAGCCGGCGCAGTTGCCCGCGCGAGCGAGGTAGGCGCCGCGTACCACCAGGGCCGGCGTCACCGGCACCGTGAAGTCGGCCTGCGCGAAGTGCGCGTCGCCGCGCCCGTTGAGCCAGGCCACGCTGCCGGCCACCACGGCGCACGCGGCCAGCAGCGCGGCCAGCGCCACCGCCACGCGCCCGCGCGGACGGACCGTCAGGCTCATCGGGCCACCGATCCGCAGTCCTGCGGCATCGGCGCGGGCAGCGATACAGCCGGCCGCGTGTCGCGCGGCAGGGGCTGCTGCGACAGGTAGGTGGCCACGGCGGCGATGTCGGCGTCGGGCAGGCGGCGCGCGAGGTCGGCCATGCAGTCGGGCGCATGGGCACGGCGCAGCCCGGTACGCCAGGCGCCGAGCTGCGCGATGAGGTAGTCGCGCGGCAGGCCCAGCAGGCCCGGCACGTCGGGCGCCACGCCGGTCATCGCGGCGCCATGGCAGCTGGCGCAGGCCGGCACGCCACGCGCCGCGTCGCCCTGCCGCACCAGCGCGGCGCCGCGCGCCATCGCCAGCGCGTCGGCCGGGCGCGCAGGCGTCGGCTCGTGCGGCAGGTCGAGCGCCGCGAAATACGCCGCGATCTCCTTCAGGTAGGCGTCCGACAGGTTCTCCACCAGCCGAGCCATCGCGGGGTTCTGGCGCCGCCCTTCGCGGAAATTCAGCAGCTGCCGGTAGAGGTAGCCCTCCGGCTTGCCCGCGATGCGCGGGAAGTAGCCCTCGCGCGTGGCCACGCCCTGCGCGCCGTGGCACGGGGTGCAGGCCTGCACGCGCTGGGCCAGCGTGTCGGGCACGCGGTGCGGCGGCGGGGCCGCGGTGGGGGCGGCCGTGCACGGGGCGCAGCAGGCCAGCAGCAGCGCGGCGATGCGCAGGCCCATGCGCTAGCCCTCCTGCGCCGCCGTGCCGGGGCGCACGTCGGTGCGCCCGACCACCCGGCCGTCGTCGAACTCGAAGGCCACGTCGGCGAGCGCGGCCACGTCCTCCGGGTCGTGCGTGACCAGCACCACCGGGATGCGCCAGCGCCGGTGCACCGCGAGCAACTCGCCGCGAAGCTGCTCGCGCAGCGCGCGGTTCAGGGCCGCGAACGGCTCGTCGAGCAGCAGCGCGGCCGGATCGCAGGCCAGCGCACGCGCCAGCGCCACGCGCTGCTGCTGGCCGCCGGACAGCGTGCCGGGCCGGCTGCGCGCCATCGCGTCGAGGCCGAAGCTGGTCAGCAGATCGTCGACGCGGCGCGCGCCGTCGGGGTCCAGCCCGCGCCGCCACGTGGTGAGGCCGAAGGCCACGTTGTCGCGCACCGACAGGTGCGGGAACAGCGCGTAATGCTGGAACACCAGGCCCAGCGCGCGCGCCCGCGCCGGCACGTCCACGCCCTGCGCGGCGTCGAACAGCGTGCGCCCGCCGATGCGCACATGGCCGCGCGACGGCCGCACCAGGCCGGCCATCGCCTGCAGCGTGAGCGACTTGCCGGCGCCCGACGCGCCGTGCAACGCCACCACGCCGGCGTCGGCGGCGAAGCGGGCGTCGAGGTCGAAGCGGCGCCGCCCGTCGCTGACCGACAGCACCACCGACACGTCGAACGTCGGGCCGCTCATGGGCGTGCGAAGCCTCGGCGGGCCAGCAGATCCTGCGCCTGAGGTGTCAGCAGGAAGGCCGTGAACTCGCGCGCCAGCGCCGACTGGCGGCTGTCGGCCACCACCGCCACCGGGTAGGCGATCGGCGAGTGCCCCGGCGCCGGGTCCACCAACTGCACGGCGCCGGCGGCAGCCAGCGCATCGGTGCGGTAGACGAAGCCCGCGTCGACCTCGCCGCGCGCCACGTAGTCCAGCACCTGGCGCACATGGTCGGCATACACCAGCCGCGGCTGCACGGCGGCCCACACGCCGGCGTGCTCCAGCGCCTGGCGCGCATAGCGGCCGGCGGGCACCGTGGCCGGCTTGCCGATGGCCACACGGCGCACCGCCGGCGCAGTCAGGCCGGCCACGCCGGCTGGCAGCGCGCCGCTGCGCGCCGGCACCACCAGCACCAGGGTGTTGGCCGCGAAGTCGCGCCGCGTGGTGGGGTCCACCACGCGCTGCTGCACCGCGCGGTCCATCGACTCGGCGTCGGCGCACACCAGCACGTCGGCCGGTGCGCCGTTGACGATCTGCTGCACCAGCACGCCCGAGGCGGCGGCGTTGAAGTGCAGCGTCACGCCCGGGCGCGCCGCCTGGAAGCGCGCGCCGATCTCGCGCAGGGCGTCGGCCATGCTGGCGGTGACCGACACCGTGAGCGACGGCGTGGTGGCGATCGACGGCCCGCCACCCGTCAGCGAGGCGACGGCGACCGCGGCGATGGCGCTGCGGCGCTTCATCGCGGCCACAGCAGCCGGTTGGCCAGCAGCAGGATCGCCACCGACAGGCCCGACACCGCCAGCACGAGCAGCAGCGCCACGTCGTCCTGGCCGGCCTGCACGGCGTCGTAGATCGCCATCGACGCCGTCTGCGTGCGGCCGGGGATCGAACCGGCCACCATCAGCGACGCGCCGAACTCGCCCATCGCGCGCGCGAAGGCCAGCAGCGTGCCGGCCAGGATGCCGGGCCACGCCAGCGGCAGCGTCACGCGCATGAACACGCTCCACTCCGACTGGCGCAGCGTGCGCGCGGCGGCCTCCAGCGGGCGGTCGACCTGGGCGAAGGCGGTGGACGCGGCCTTGAGCACCAGCGGCAGCGCCACCAGCGCGGAGGCGATCACCGCGCCGTGCCAATGGAAGATGACCGTGTAGTCGAAGTGCTCGCGCAGCCACGCGCCGAGCGCGCTGCGGCGCCCCATCAGCACCAGGATCGCATAGCCCAGCACGGTGGGCGGCAGCACCAGCGGCAGCATGCACACGGCTTCGAGCAGCTGGCGGCCCGGCAGGCGCGTGCGCGCCACGACCCAGCCCAGCGCCACCCCACCGGCCAGGGCCAGCAGCGTGGCCACCGACGCCACGCGCAGCGTCAGGGCCAGCGGCGCGGCGTCGAACTGGGCAAGCAGGTCAGGCATCGGCGAATGGCGCCCCCGGCAGGAATCGAACCTGCATCTGGCGCTTAGGAGGCGCCCGTTCTATCCATTGAACTACGGCGGCAGGGGAGCCGGATTGTAGGAGGCTCAGTTCCAGCGCCAGGCGCGACCGGCATCGAGCCTGGGGCCTGGACGAATCGCGGCAAGTACATTCTCTCGATGCAACCGTACCGTCTCGACATCGATGGTCTGAGAGGACTGGCCGTGATGGCCGTGGTCGGCTTCCATGCGTTTCCCGCGCTGGTGCCCGGTGGCTTTGTCGGCGTCGACGTATTCTTTGTGATTTCAGGCTACCTGATCACTCGCGACATCATCGAACGACAGGGGGCCGGCACCTTCGGGCTGACGGACTTCTATGTCCGGCGCATCCGTCGCATCTTCCCTGCACTGTTGCTGGTGCTGACGGCCACCGCGGCCATCGGGTTCACCGTCCTGTTCGAAGATGAGCTGGTGGCGCTGATGCGGCACACGGCTGCGAGTGCGCTGTTCATGCAGAACTTCCATCTGCTGCAACTGGAGGGCTACTTTGCCCCGGATTCGCAGTTGATGCCCCTTCTGCACCTCTGGTCCCTGTCGGTCGAGGAACAGTTCTATCTGCTGTGGCCGCTCGCGCTGGTCGCTTGCCCTGCGAGACTGCGGTTGCACATGACGTTCGCCTGCATGGCCGCCAGCTTCGGCTTGATCGTCTGGCAGGGCGAAGCCGGCTACTTCCTTCCTCACACGAGGTTCTGGCAGATCCTGGCCGGCGCGGCCCTGGCGATCGGCGGTTGGAGACGAGACAGCTTGGGGACTCCGGGTCTGATCCTATGCGTCGCTGCTGCGCTGCTGTGCAGCAAGCACATGGGCCTGGGACTCACGTCGACCGTGGCCACGGTGGCGGCCGCCTGTGCCGTTGCAGGACGAAGCCGCCTTCTCGAAGTGCGCTGGCTGGTGGCCATCGGACTTGTCAGCTACCCCTTGTATCTGTGGCACTGGCCGCTGTTGTCGTTCCTGCGCATCACGGGCCACACCGGAAGTCTTGTAACCCTGGCGACCGTGGTGCTGTCCGTTGTGCTGGCGGTGCTGACGTATCGTTGGATCGAACGGCCCGTGCGGTCGACATATCGGCGTCAAGTCGCTGTGGCCCTCGCTGCGGGGATGGCGGCGGTGTCCGTGTCTGCACTCGTGATGGTTCCGGCCATTCCTGGCATGGTCCTGAGTCGGACGGACAAGGTGAAGGACCTGGAGCTGGTTCAGCCTACGGGTGGCGCCTGCGATGAGTGGCTGAAGGGGCCCCGGCAGGAGTGCGTCACCGACGGTCGACAGTTCCTTCTGCTGGGCGACAGTCATGCCGAAGCTCTGTTCAATGGCTTGCGGCAACAGCAACCGGGGAAGTGGTCCGTCATCGTTCGCCACGGTTGCGCTCCGGCCGACCTGCCGGGCATCCAAGGCAGGAAGTGCAGCTCGATCACCGATCTGCTGTCGGCGGTGGCGGCATCTGAGTACGAAACCGTGGTGCTCGCCTTCCGGGAGACCTACCCCGGATTGCCGGCGGCGATCGGCACGACAGTTCGGGCACTGGAAGGCAAGAGGGTCGTCGTTCTGACCAGCGTGCCGGATCTGTCGTTCTCGCCACGCGACTGCATCACCAGGCCATTGGGAAACAAGGTCGACTGCACTTTCCAGCGTTCGGACGCGCAGAGCCGCCAGGCGTCGTTGCGTTCGGAGATGGCAGCGTCAGGCGTGGAAGTCGTCGACGTGCTTGATGCGCTCTGTGACGGCCCAATTTGCCGTGTCGATCGCGGCGACATGCTGATGTACCGCGATCGGGATCACCTGAGTGTGCGAGGCGCGGTGAAGGTGGCCCAGCATGTGGTGGACGCAGTCAATGGCGGCAACTAGCGCGCTCAGTTCCAGCGCCAGGTCCAGATCGCGTCGAGCGAGTTGTCGGCGCCGCTCTGCGCGCGCAGCGTGAAGCGCTGGGCGGCGCGGTAGATCAGCTGCCAGGTGCCGGTGGTGCTGTTGACGCCGCGCTCGTAGCCCACGTACCAGCGCCGCGACAGCTGCTTGCCGAGCGTGACGACGGTCTCGCGCAGTTCGCCGTCGCTCTGCCGCACCGACAGCTCGTCGAGCCCCAGGTTGGCCAGCAGCAGCGTGTCCGGGCTCTCGTTCTCGCCGGCCAGGATCGCCAGCGCGGCGCGCTGCAGCAGCGCGGTGTCGGCGCGCGCCAGGCCGTCGCTGGCGCGGCCGAGCACCAGCCACGACAGCTTGTCGTAGTCGCTCATCTCGGGCTCGCTGACGAGGCGCACGCGCGGGGCCTGCGCCGTGCCGCCCACCAGCACGCCCACCTTCACGTCGAGGTTGGGCCGCACCGCGAAGATGTCCAGGCGCGGGTTCTCCGCCGGGCCGACGAAGCTGACCACGCCGCGCTCGATCTCGAGCTTCTGGCCGTAGGCGGCGTAGCTGCCGTCCTGCGCGCTGACCTGGCCGTTCAGCGCCAGCCGCCCGCCCGGCGCGCTGACCGTCAGCACGCCCGCCAGCCGGGTGTCCAGGCCGCGACCGCGCAGGCGCAGCTGGCGTCCCAGGTCCACCTGCACGCCCAGGCGCACGGCGACCGGGCGCGCCGCACGGCGGGGCGGTGCGCTGGCTGCATCGGCCGCTTCGGCGGCGCTGGCCGCGCCCGATGGCGGCGCCGGCCGCTGCGCATGGCGGCCGCCGCGCACGGTGATGTCCTCGTCCAGGCTCGGCGCGTCGCCGCGCGACACGTCGATCAGGCCCTCGTCGACGACGAAGCGGCCGTCCAGCGCGACCGAGCTGCGGTCCAGCGCCAGCGTGGCCTCGCCGCTGGCCACGATGCGCCGGTCGGCGCGGCCGAGCAGGCGGAAGCGCTGCGCCACGAGCTGCAGGTTCGTCACCGGGTCGGCACCGAGGGTGGCGCCGCCGGCCAGCCGCAGCGTGCCGTCGCCGCCCTTGAATTCGAAGCGTTCGATGCGCGCGTCGATGCCGCGCAGCGACAGCGCCAGTTCGCCGTCGCGCACGTCCACGCCCTGCAGCAGGTTGCGCAGTGCCAGGCCGCTGCCTTCCATGCGGCCCTCGATCTCCGGGGCGCCGAAGCGCCCGCCGAGTGCGGCGCTGGTGCGCAGCGTGCCGCCGACGCGCCAGCCCGGCGGCGTGAACGGCGCCCACACGCCGAGGTCGGCCACGCGCCACTCGAGCACGCCCTGCATCGGCGTGTCGGGCGCGGGCCAGGTGGCCTGCGGCGACACGCGCATCGACTGGGCGCCGGCCAGCACGCCCATGTTGGCGCCGGCCAGGGCCTGGGTGAAGTGCCAGGTGCCGTCGCCTGCCGCCATGGCCAGGCGCAGGTCGGTCAGGCCCAGCGGCTGGGTCACGCCGTCGCTGGTGACGGTGAGGTCGCCGCCGGCGCGCTCGAGCACGAGGTCGGCCTCGAAGCCCTGCAGGCGCCGCACGATGGCGCGACCCTTGACCGTGAGGTCGCCGCCGAAGCCGGCGTCGGGCTGCAGCCGCACCAGCCAGGGCGCCAGCGCCATCGGCTCCAGTTCGGCGTCGAGCGCGATCTGCGCCGGCTGCGCGCCGCGCGGCGCGGCATAGCGGGCTTCGCGCCAGGTGACGGCCGCGCCGAGCAGGCTGGCGCGGCCGGCCCCGGCGCCGGCCTGGACCAGCGCACCGGTGTCGTCCAGCACGGCCTGCAGGGGCACGTCGCGGGCGCTGAACCAGGGCTGCGCCGCGTCGCGGCCGCGCGCGTCCAGTTCGACCACGCGCGCCTGCCACTGGCCGGCCAGCGGCCCCGGCGGCGGGTTGCCGCGCGCGGGCGGCGGCGCCGCGGTCCAGCGCCCGTCGGCGCGCAGCAGCAGCCGGCTGCCGCGCTGCGTGCCGCCGCTGGGCAGGGCGTCGGTCCAGGCGGGCGGCCGCAGCGCCGACAGCGCCTCCAGCTGCAGCGTGTGCGAGGCCAGGCTGCCGCCGACGCTGCCGCGCATCGATTCGAGAGCCGTGCTGCCGTGGGCCACGCGCTCGCCGTCGATGGTGAGCGACAGCGCTGCGTCGCGGTCCGGACCGGCCTGCCAGCGTGCCGCCAGGCGCTGGGCCGACGCCGGCCCGACACGCAGGGCGTCGGCGCGCAGGCTGCCCTGCGTGCGCAGCGCCGGCCAGCGGCCCTGCGCCTGCACGTCGGCCTTCAGCGTGCCGGCCAGGCCGTCGGCGGCGCTGCCGGCGCGCAGCGCCGCCAGCAGCGGCCGCAGCGCGGCCAGCGCCGGTGCGTCCATGTCGAGCTGCCAGCGGTCGTCCTCGGCGCGCGGCGCGAGCCGACCGCGCAGGCGGGCGGTGCTGGAGGCCGCTAGCAGGTCGGCGTCGACGGACCAGCCGGGCTCGCGGCCGTCGGCCGACAGCACGCCCTGCAGCGGCACGCCGGCCACCTGGCTGGGCGCCAGCAGTTCCAGCCGGGCCTCGCCGCGAAGGGCCTGCCAGGCGGCCGCGGTGCGCAGCGGCCAGTCGGTGGTCGCCGGCGCGGACAGTCGCAGCTGCGCGCGCGCGTCGAGCTGGGCGCGCGGCGCCGTGGCCCACCACAGTGACGGATCGAAGCCCTGCGCCCCGGCCTGCCCGGCGACGCGCCATCCCGTGGCACGAGACCGCTCGACGGTGGCCTGCCCGTTGAGCTGCGCCGTGCCGGCCGCAGCCTCCAGGCCGTCGATCTGCACGCGCCAGTCGTCCGCGTCGCGCTGCGCGAGCACGGTGCCGCGCACGCGCGCAGGCGCGCCGCGCGCGCCGTCACCGCGGCCGTCCAGCGCCGCTTCGGCACGCAGGCGCTGCGTCGCGGCCGCGGGGCGCGATCCGTCCGGCGCGGGCAGGCCCTGCAGGTCCAGCGCCAGCGTACCGCCCAGCGTCATCGCCGGCGCACGCGCGTCCAGCGCGGCCGGCCGCACGCCCTGCAGCGCGAGCTGCAGGCGCACCGCGTCGGCATGCCAGTGGCCCTGGCCGCCGATGCGGCCGCCGTCGCCGGCCAGCCGCAGCTCGAAGCGCTGCACGTCGAGACGGTCGCGCCGGTCGGCCCGGCCGGACACGTCGAGGTCGAGCGCCTGCAGCGGCAGGCGCTGCGCGTCCCAGCGCCCGGCCAGCGCATTGGTCAGGCTCGCGCGCGCCGTCATCGGCTGGTCCAGCGCCCGCGTGTCGAGGGTGGCGCGGCCGGACAGCCGCGTCTGCGGCGCACCCTGCACCAGGGCGGCGAGGTCGAGGTCGGTGGCGCTGGCCTGCAGCGCCGCCAGCGGCCAGGCGGCAAAGGGCGACAGCGTGGCCTTCGCGTCGAGCTGTGCGCCGGCCGAGCGCGGGCTGGTCAGGCGGGCCTGGGCCTCCAGCGTGGACAGCGGGCCACGCGCCTGCAGCAGTGCCTGCCAGGGCCAGGCCACGCCGTCGGCCGAGCGCGCGTCCAGCGTGGCCAACACGTCGAAGGGCGCGTCGGCGCCGATCTGCGCCCGACCCTCGACGCGGGCCAGCGCGGTGCGCAGCGCGAGCTGCTCGACGCGGTGCTCGGCGCCGCGGCCGTGGCCCAGCTCGACGCGGGCCGTCAGGCCCGACACCAGCTCGCGGCCCTCGAAGTCCACGCGGTCCACGGTCAGGCCGTCGAGTTGCAGCGCCAGCGGCAGCCGCAGCGACCGCGGCGGGGACGGCGGCGTGGTGTCGGTGGACGCACCGATCTCGATGCGGCGCACCGACGGCGCCTGCACGTTCAGGCCGAGCCAGGCGCCGTCGTGCGGCCGCCAGGCCCAGTTCGTGTCGCGCCAGCCCAGGCCGTGCAGCACCACCGGGCGCGCCCCGGCCTTCAGCGTCACCCGCTCGGCGGCGAAGGCGCCGCCGAACACGCGGCCCTGCGCTTGTTCCACCGTCAGGCCGGGCACCTGCCGCAGCACCCAGGCCGAGCCGGCTTCGGTGTGCAGCAGCACGCCCAGGGCGGCGCCGGCCGAGGCCAGCGACAGCAGCACCGCCGTCCCGGCCAGGGCCAGCGGACGCAGGCGGCGCGGGGCGCGCGCGGGCGGGGTCGGGTTCAAAACGCGATGCCCACCGACAGATGCAGGCGCCAGCTGCGGACCTCGTCGCCCCAGGCGAGGTCGGCGCGCAGCGGGCCCACCGGGCTGCGCCAGCGTACGCCCAGGCCGGCGCCCCAGGCTGGCTTGAAGTCGCCCCAGTTCGCCGCGGCATTGCCCGCGTCGACGAAGGCCGCCCACCAGACGCTGGGCAGGCGCTCGCTCACCGGGCGCGCGATCTCGACGCTGGCGGTGGCGAGCACGCGGCCGCCGACGTCCACGCCGGCCACCTGCGGCGTCAGCGAGCGCCACGCATAGCCGCGCACGGAATCGTCGCCGCCGGCGCGGAAGCGCTGCGTCTCGGGCACGTCGACGTCGTCGCCGGCGAACACCTGGCCCAGTTCGACGCGGGCCTGCGCGAACCAGCGCTGGCCGAGCGGACGCCACACGTTGGCGCGCAGGTACAGGCGCGAGAAGTTGCCGCTGCCCTGGCCGGTGGCCCCGCTCTCGTCGATGCTGTGCACGCGGCCCACGCCAGTCTGCAGCGCCAGGCTCTGACCCAGCGTGGGCAGCACCACGCTGTCGACGTCGCGCCAGATGCCGTGGAAGTTAAGCGTGGCGGCGATCAGGTCGGTGCGGGTGCCCGCGCCAGACAGCGGCGTGACCACCGGCAGCGTGCGCACGCGCTCCACCTCGGCGAAGCCCAGGCGCTCGATGCGCTGCGTGTCGTAGCTGCGGCCCAGGCGCGCGCGCAGCGAGGTCACCACGTCGGTGTCGGACTCCAGCCGCTCGGCCGCGCCACCGAGCAGGTTGCG
Source organism: Aquabacterium sp. T101 (assembly GCF_057219775.1). Taxonomy (NCBI): domain Bacteria; kingdom Pseudomonadati; phylum Pseudomonadota; class Betaproteobacteria; order Burkholderiales; family Sphaerotilaceae; genus Aquabacterium; species Aquabacterium sp. T101. Next base: position 1,388,373 of record NZ_JBXVVZ010000001.1, on the reverse strand, counting down.
GTACAGCCCGGGCTGCGCATGCGAGGCCAGCTCGCCCTCCCAGGCCGAGCGCTTCGAGCCCCATTCGATCTTGTTGCGCAGGGTGGCGCGCTGGCCGAAGGGTCGCCGGTGCAGGTGCTCCGCCGACACCCGCGCGCCGGTGTTGGCGCTGTAGCCCACGCCCACGGTGGCCTGCTGCAGCGGCGCTTCGCCGACGCGCACCTGCACCGCCGCCGCTGCTGCGCGCGACGGGTCGGCGTCGAGCGTGACCGACACCCGCTCGAACAGGCCCGAGCGCTGCAGCCGCTCCTGGTAGTCCAGCAGCAGCGACTCGGACGCCGGCGTGCCGGGCGAGAAGCCGGCGAGGTTGCGCACGCTGGCGGGGTCGTGGCGCGCCAGCCCCTCGATCACCAGATCGCCGGTGCGGAACAGCGGGCCGGAGTCGGCCTCGAGCGCCAGCGTGGCGCGCGCGGTGTCGGCGTCGACGTCGGCGGCGGTGGACTGCCACGCCGCCGCGGCATAGCCCGCGCTGCGCAGGCGGGCCATGGCGGCGTTCTTGGCGTCGCGCCAGGCGGCGTTGGAGAACGTGCTGCCCGCGGCCAGCGGCCAGTCGGCGCGCCACTGCGCCAACAGGGCGCGGGCCTCGGTGTCGCCGGCCGCGGCGGCGTCGGCCAGCGCGCCGCGCACCTGCAGCGTGGCGCCGGCCACGCGCGTGCGCGGGCCGGGCGCGACGATCACGCGCACCCGCGGGCGCGGCGGCAGGCTCACGCTGTCGAAGCCGCGCTCGGTGCGCACCTCGGCGTCCATGTAGCCCTCGGTGGCCAGCAGCGCGCGCGCCTCAGCCGGCGTGGCGTTCTCCAGCCGGCGCAGCTCGTTGTCGCCGAGCGGCTCGCCGGCGGCGTCGCGCGCCAGGCGGGCCAGGTCGAGGTGGGTCAGCAGCAGGCGGCGCAGGTCGTCCGGCGCCTCGACCACCACGTCCACCGGGGGCGGGGGGGGCGGCGGCGCGTCGGCGGCCGGCGCCTCGCGCAGCGATGCGCAGCCGGCCAGCAGCAGCGGCGCCAGGGCAGCCCCCAGCCGGCGCCAGGCGATCGCGCGGCGCGTCATTTGGACAGCAGCCGCATCGCTCCTTCGAGGCCGGCCAGCGAGAGCGGGAACATGCGCTGGCCCATCAGCTGGCCGATGATCGCGATGCTCTGGCGGTACTGCCACACGCCCTGGGGCTCGGGGTTGATCCACGCGTACTTGGGGAAGGCATTGGTCAGGCGCTGCAGCCACTCGGCGCCCGCTTCCTCGTTGTTGTACTCCACGCTGCCGCCGGGCTGCAGGATCTCGTAAGGGCTCATCGTGGCGTCGCCAACGAAGACCAGCTTGTAGTCGCGGTTGTAGCGCCGGATCAGGTCCCAGGTGGAGAACTTCTCGCTGAAGCGGCGGCGGTTGTTCTTCCACACGAAGTCGTAGACGCAGTTGTGGAAGTAGTAGAACTCCAGGTGCTTGAACTCGCTCTTGGCGGCGGAGAACAGCTCCTCGACGCGGTGGATGTGCTCGTCCATCGTGCCGCCGACATCCATCAGCAACAGCACTTTCACCTTGTTGTGCCGTTCCGGCACCAGCTTGATGTCCAGCAGGCCGGCGTTGGCCGCGGTGCTGTGGATGGTGTCGTCGAGGTCGAGCTCGAGGTCCGAGCCCTCGCGCGCGAAGCGGCGCAGCCGGCGCAGCGCGACCTTGATGTTGCGCGTGCCGAGTTCCTTGGTGTCGTCGTAGTCCTTGTAGGCGCGCTGGTCCCACACCTTGACCGCGCTCTTGTTGCGGCCGGCCGCCTGGCCGATGCGGATGCCCTGCGGGTTGTAGCCGTAGGCGCCGAACGGGCTCGTGCCGCCGGTGCCGATCATGCGGTTGCCGCCCTCGTGGCGCTCCTTCTGCTCCTCGAAGCGCTTCTTCAGCGTCTCCATCAGCTCGTCCCAGCCCATCTTCTCGATGGCGGCCTTGTCCTCGGGCGAGAGCTCCAGTTCCAGCGTCTTGCGCAGCCACTCGAGCGGCACGTCCTGGGCGAAGTCGGTGAGCAGCTCGACGCCCTTGAAGTAGGCCGCGAACGCGCGGTCGAACTTGTCGAACTGGGCCTCGTCCTTGACCAGCGAGGTGCGCGCCAGGTAGTAGAACTTGTCCACCGTGGGGCCGCCGTCGTCGTCGATGACGCCGGCCTGCAGCGCCTCGAGCAGCGTGAGGTACTCCTTCACCGACACCTTCAGCTTGGCGGCGCGCAGGGTGTAGAAGAAGTCGATCAGCATCGGGCGGGCAGGGGCTGCAGCCGATTGTCGGCCAAACGGGCGCCGGGACGCTGCCTAGGGGGCCTTGCGCACCAAGGACCGCGGCATCGGCGTGGCCTCGAACCGGGCGCCGCCCCAGCCGTCGGCCACGAAGGCCATCTGCACTGCCACCGGGGTGCCGCAGTGGTCGTACACCCAGCGCTCGTCCCACCGGCCCGACACCAGGTAGGCCGACTTCAGCGGGCCCAGGGCCACCGGCAGGTAGCTCGCGTCGGCCGACACCGCGCCGGGTTCGGTGCGCACGAGTTCCATCTCCTGGCACGGCGGCAGCAGGTCGCGCGCAGCACCGGCGCGGGCGGCCGCCAGGGCCGCGGGCCGGGCGGCGTCGGCCACGCGCACCGACGCATGGGTGCCGCCCAGGCGCTGGAAGTAGCGCGCGGCGTCCACCAGCGGCCCGAAGCGCGACGCCGTGGCCGGCACGCGGTCGGCCAGGCCGACCAGCAGCGCCAGGTTGCCGGGCGCCGAGGTCTCGGCCAGCGCGGCGATGCCGAACGCGGTGGCCATCGGCTCGCCGCCTTCGAGGGCGAAGCTCAGGCCGGTCCAGGCCTCGGCCTGCACGCTGCGCTGATCGGCCGGCACGGTGGCCAGCGCGGCGCGGCGTGCCGGGTCGGGCTGGCCGTCGGCGCCCAGCGTGGAGAACTGCGGGTCGGCGGCAAAGGCGGTGAACAGCGCGGTGCCGCCGCTGGCCAGGCCCTGGGCCACGGCGCGCCGCGCGGCCGCGCGGGCGGCCTCCAGCGGCGCGGGTGACTTGACGGTGCCGGCCAGCAGGCACGACGCGGTGAGCGACCAGCCCTGGCGGTCGTTGGCCTCGGCCAGCTTGCGCGCGATGTCGCAGGCGCGCTCGCGGTTCTGGCGCGGCGGCGCGGCGAAGAACAGCGTGCGCGCCAGCGCGGCGCTGGCCTCGACGTCGCCCTCGTTGTGGGCCTTCTCCAGGATCACCAGCGCGGTGATGGGGTCGGAGTCGCCCAGCGCTGCCGCCTGGCTGACCGCTGCCGACGCGGCCAGCGCGGCCGGTGCCAGGGCGCACAGCAGCGCAGCCAGGGCGGTGCGGGCCCCCGGAACGGCCCGGGCCAGGCGGGTGCGGTCCGGCAGGGGCGCGCTCATCGGGGTCGGGCGAGCTGCCAGTCCAGGTGCGAGCGCACCGTGGGCCACTCGGCGGCCGTGATGCTGTAGACGGCGGTGTCGCGCAGCGCGCCGTCGGCGGTGCGCTGGTGGCTGCGCAGGATGCCGTCGAGCTGCGCACCCAGGCGCTCGATGGCGCGCCGGCTCTGCGTGTTCAGGCGGTGCGTGCGGAACTCCACCGCGATGCAGTCCAGCGTGTCGAACGCATGCCCGAGCAGCAGCCGCTTGCACTGGGTGTTCAGCGCGGTGCGCTGCGCGCTCGCGGCGGTCCAGGTGCTGCCGATCTCCACGCGCCGGTTCACCGCGTCGATGTTCATGTAGGTGGTCATGCCGACGATGCGCCCGGCCGCGTCGAACACCGTGAACGGCAGCATCGACCCGCGCGCCTGCAGCCCGAGCCGCCGCTCGATCTCCGCGCCCATGCGCTCGGGCGGCGGCACCGCGGTGTACCAGAGCTTCCACAGCTCCCCATCGCGCACCGCGTCGCACAGCCCCGCCTCGTGGGACGCCGCCAACGGCTCCAGCCGCGCCTGCGCCCCCGTCAGCACCACCGCCGCCGGCCAGCTCACGACGACCTCCGCCGCCAAACCAAGCCGTCGGCGCGGATCCGGCTCAGCCGGTCCGCCGCCGAAGCCCCCCCGGGGGGCAGCGACCGCGAGGGAGCGTGGGGGCTCATCGATTGTTCCGCTGCATGAACACCAGCTTCTCGAACAGCGTCACGTCCTGCTCGTTCTTGAGCAGCGCCCCCACCAGCGGCGGGATCGCGACCTTGTCGTCCTTGCTCTGCAGCGCCTCGAGCGGGATGTCCTCGGCCACCAGCAGCTTGAGCCAGTCCAGCAGCTCGGACGTGGACGGCTTCTTCTTCAGCCCCGGCAGGTTGCGGATCTCGTAGAAGCTCTTCAGCGCGGCGCCGAGCAGCTCCTTCTTCAGGCCGGGGAAGTGCACGTCGACGATGGCGCGCATCGTGTCGGCGTCCGGGAACTTGATGTAGTGGAAGAAGCAGCGGCGAAGGAACGCGTCGGGCAGTTCCTTCTCGTTGTTGCTGGTGATGAACACCAGCGGCCGGTGCTTCGCCCGGACCAGCTCGCGCGTCTCGTAGACGTAGAACTCCATGCGGTCGAGCTCGCGCAGCAGGTCGTTCGGGAACTCGATGTCGGCCTTGTCCACCTCGTCGATCAGCAGCGCCACCGGCTGCTCGGCGGTGAAGGCCTGCCACAGCACGCCGCGTACGATGTAGTTGCGGATGTCGCGCACCTTCTCGGAGCTGGCGGCGTCGGCGAGCTGGCTGTCGCGCAGGCGGCTGACGGCGTCGTACTCGTACAGGCCCTGCTGCGCCTTGGTGGTGCTCTTCACGTGCCACTGCAGCAGCGGCATGCCGAGCGACTCGGCCACCTGCTCGGCGAGCATGGTCTTGCCGGTGCCGGGCTCGCCCTTGACCAGCAGCGGGCGTTTCAGGGTGATGGCCGCATTGACGGCCAGCATGAGGTCGGGGGTGGCGACGTAGCCGTCGGAGCCTTGGAACTTCATCGGGCCAGTATAGGAGGGCAGGCCCCTATAATCCGCCGCTGTTTCGACCGGCCCCACCCCACACCTCATGATGCGCGCGCTCGTCTCCACCGTCCTTCTCGCCAGCCTGTCCTTCCTCGCCCAGGCGCAGGACGCCAAGCCCGCCGGGGCCGGTTCGGTCGCCGCCGGCGAGCAGAAGGCCCAGATGTGCATCGGCTGCCACGGCATCGTCGGCTACCAGGCCACCTTCCCCGAGGTGCACAAGGTGCCGATGATCTCGGGCCAGGGCGCCAAGTACATCGCCGCCTCGCTCAATGCCTACAAGAAGGGCGAGCGCAAGCATCCCACGATGCGCGGCATCGCCGTGTCGCTGTCCGACCAGGACATCGCCGACCTGTCGGCCTACTACGAGCAGCATGGCGGCACGCGCGCCCCGGTGCCCGAGCAGGCGCCCGCGGCCCGGACCGACGTGGCCAAGCTGTTCGAGAAGGGCGCCTGCGCGTCCTGCCACGGCGCCAACTTCAACAAGCCGATCGACGGCAGCTACCCCAAGATCGCCGGCCAGCATGCCGACTACCTGTACGTGGCGCTGAAGGCCTACAAGACCGAAGGCAATGCCAATGTCGGCCGCAGCAACGCCATCATGGCCGGCCAGGTGAAGCAGTTCACCAACGCCGAACTGCGTGCGATGTCGGAGTACCTGTCCACGCTGCCGGGCGACCTGCGCATCGTCAAGCAGAGCTACTTCCGCTGATCGCGGCCGCCCGCCGCGGCGGGCGTGTGCTGCGGGGCCGCGTCGCCGGCCAGGTCGTCCAGGATCGGGCAGTCCGGCCGCTCGTCGCCGTGACAACGGTGCGCCAGGTGCTGCAGCGTGCGCTGCATGGCCTGCAGTTGCTCGATGCGCTGCTGCAGCGCCTGCACGTGCGCCGCGGCGATCTGCTTGACCTGCGCGCTCGAGCGGCGCTTGTTGCGCCACAGCGCCAGCAGGCCGGCGATCTCCCGCGTGTCGAATCCCAGGTCGCGTGCGCGGCGCACGAAGCGCAGCAGGTGCACCGCGGTCGCGTCGTACTGGCGGTAGCCCGAGGCCGTGCGCGGTGCGCCCGGCAGCAGGCCCAGCGACTCGTAGTGGCGGATCATCTTGGCCGACACGCCGCTGGCGCGCGAGGCCGCGCTGATGTTCATCACGTTGGCATCCTCCAGCGCCGCAGCAGCAGCGCGTTGCCGACCACGCTGACCGACGACAGGGCCATCGCCGCGCCGGCGATCACCGGTGTCAGGCCGCCCAGCGCCGCGGCCGGGATGCCGACCACGTTGTAGGCGAAGGCCCAGAACAGGTTCTGGCCGATCTTGCGCGCCACGGCGCGCGACAGCGCCAGCGCCTCGGGCACCAGACGCAGGTCGCCGCGCATCAGCGTCAGGCCAGCCGAGGCCATGGCCACGTCGGTGCCGGTGGCCAGGGCCACGCCGACGTCGGCCGCAGCCAGCGCGGGCGCGTCGTTGATGCCGTCGCCGACCATGGCCACGCGGGCCCCGGCGGGCAGGCCCTCGCGCAGCGCGGCCACCACCCGGGCCTTGTCGCCGGGCAGCACTTCGGCGTGAACCTCGTCGATGCCGAGCTGCCGCGCCACCGCGTCCGCCGCCGCACGGTGGTCGCCGCTGACCAGCACGCAGCGCACGCCCTGGGCGTGCAGCGCCGCCACCGCCTGCGCCGCTTCGGGCCGCAGCGTGTCGCCGAAGGCGAGCATCGCGCGCACGCCGCCTTCGTCGAACAGCCAGGACACGCTGTGGCCCTCGGCGCGCGCGTGCTGCGCGGCGGCCTCCAGGGTGGCGTCAGGCACCAGACCCTGCTCGCCGAGCCAGCGCGTGCTGCCCAGGCGCAGCGCGCGGCCGCCAACCCGGCCCTCGATGCCGCGCCCGGCCACCGCCATCAGCCCTTCGGCCACCGGCGCTGCCAGGGCGCGGGCCGCCGCCGCCTCGACGACCGCCCGCGCCAGCGGGTGCTCGCTGCCGCCCTGCAACGCGGCCGCGTCGGCCAGCGCGCCGGCCTCGTCGTCGCCGGGCGCCGTGGCCAGCCCCACCAGTCGCGGACGGCCGAGGGTGAGCGTGCCGGTCTTGTCGAAGGCCACCACCCGCACCTGGCGCAGGGTCTCCAGCGCCTGGGCGTCGCGCACCAGGATGCCGCGCTGGGCGGCGAGGCCGGTGCCCACCATCAGGGCGGTCGGCGTGGCCAGCCCGAGTGCGCACGGGCACGCGATCACCAGCACCGACACCGCGTGCACCAGCGCCGCCTCCCAGTCGCCGGCGGCCAGGCCCCAGCCGACCAGGGTGAGCGCAGCCACCGCCATCACCGCCGGCACGAACACCTCGGCCACGCGGTCCACCGTCTTCTGGATCGCCGGCTTGCGCGCCTGGGCGTCCTCGACCATGCGCACGATGCGCGCGAGCATCGTCTCGGTGCCCACGGCGGTCACGCGCAGCACCACCAGGCCCTCGGCGTTGATGGCGCCACCGGTGACCCGGTCGCCGGTCTCTCGCGCCACCGGCAGGCTCTCGCCCGTGAGCAGCGACTCGTCGAAGTGGCTGCGGCCCTCGATCAGCGTGCCGTCGGTGGGCACGCGCTCGCCCGGTCGCACCACCACCTCGTCGCCGATGACCAGCGACTCGACCGGCACGCTGACCAGGACGCCGTGGCGGCGCACCGTGGCCGTGGGTGGCGCCAGCGCGCGCAGGGCCTCCAGCGCGGCCAGGGTGCGGCGCCGGGCGCGGGCCTCGAGCCACTTGCCCAGCAGCACCAGCGACACGACGACGGCCGCGCTCTCGAAGTACAGGTGCGGCATGCCCTGCGGGTCGCGCCACCACAGGGCCAGGCTCAGGCCGAACGCGGCGCTGGTGCCGAGCGCGACCAGCAGGTCCATGTTGGCACTGCGCGCCTTGAGCGCCTTCCAGCCGGCGCGGTAGAAGCGCGCGCCGAGCCAGAACTGCACCGGCGCGGCCAGCGCGAACTGCCACGCCGCGGGCAGCATCCAGTGGCGCCCGAGCAGGTCGCCGACCATCGGCAGCGCCAGCGGCGCGGACAGCAGCAGCGCCAGCACGACGCGCCAGCCCGGGTCCGGGTCCGTCCGCGGGCCGGCGGGCGGCGTGTCGGCGGCCGCACGGGCTTCGTAGCCGGCGTCGTGCACGGCGGCGAGCAGGGGCCCGGTGGCGGTGCCCAGGTGCACCACCCGGGCGCGCGACGTGGCCAGGTTGACCTCGGCCTCGAGCACGCCGGGCACCGCGCGCAGCGCGCGCTCGACGCGGCCGACGCAGGAGGCGCAGGTCATGCCGTCGACGACCAGGTCGGTGGTGTCGCGGCGCACCGCGTAGCCGGCGGCCAGCACGGCCGCCTCGGCCGCGGCCAGCGCCGGCGCACCGCCGGCCAGCTCCAGCTGGGCGCGCTCGGTGGCGAGGTTGACGCTGGCCGAGGCCACGCCGGGCACGGCCGCCAGCGCGCGCTCGACGCGGCCGACGCAGGACGCGCAGGTCATGCCCTCGATGGGGAGGTTGATCCGGGTCAGATTCGTCATGCACCCACTCTAGACCTTGCCATCATGTCAAGGTCTAGAGTGCAGGCATTGCGATTTCCCAAGGAGCCTTCATGAGCATCGAGCTGACCCTGCCCGACATGACCTGCGGCCATTGCGTGCGCACCGTCACCCAGACCGTGCAGCGGCTGGACCCGAAGGCCAGCGTGCGCACCGACCTGGCCACCCACACCGCGGTGATCGACACCGGGGTGGCGCGGGACTTGCTGGTAAAGGCCCTGGCCGAGCAGGGATACCCCGCCGCCGCATCGCGTTAACCCCACGCGGGCGCGGCAGGGGCCCTGCCTACACTGCCGGCCTCGGTTCCGACAGGAGTCTTCCCCATGCAACGTTTCGCCCGCCACGCCCTGGCCGCCGCCCTTGTCGGCGCGCTGGCCACCGCCGCCTCGGCCCAGACCCTGCGCTTCGCCAGCCAGGGCGACCCGCAGACGATGGACCCGCACTCGCAGAACGAGTCGTTCACCAATTCGGTGAACCAGCAGGTCTACGAGTACCTCGTGCACCGCGACAAGCAGCTCAACTTCGTGCCCGGCCTGGCCACGTCGTGGGAGCAGGTGTCGCCGCTGAAGTGGCGCTTCAAGCTGCGCCAGGGCGTCAAGTTCCACGACGGCAGCGCCTTCAACGCCGACGACGTGGTGTTCTCGATCATCCGCGCGCAGCAGCCCACGTCGCAGATCGCCGTGTACGCCAACGCCGTGGGCACGCCGAAGAAGATCGACGACTTCACGGTCGAGTTCGACCTGCCCAAGGCGAACCCGATCTTCATGGAGCACATCCAGCCCCTGTTCATCATGGACAAGGAGTGGAGCGAGAAGAACAAGGCCGCCAAGCCGCAGGACTTCAAGAACAAGGAAGAGACGCACACCGCGCTCAATGCCAACGGCACCGGCCCCTTCATGCTGGTGAGCCGCCAGCCCGGCATCCGCACGACCTGGAAGCGCAACCCCAACTACTGGAAGCCGATCGAGGGCAACGTGCAGGAGGTGGTGTTCACGCCGATCGGCAACGACGCCACGCGCAGCGCCGCGCTGATCTCCGGCGAACTCGACTTCATCCTCGACCCGCCGCCGCGCGACGTGGCCAAGCTGCGCAACACCCCCGGGGTGAAGGTGATCGACGGCCCGGAGAACCGCGTCGTCTTCATCGGCATGGACCAGTTCCGCGACGAACTGCTCTACAGCAACGTCAAGGGCAAGAACCCGTTCAAGGACGTGCGGGTGCGCAAGGCGCTGTATCACGCGGTGGACATCGAGACGATGAAGACCAAGCTGATGAGCGGCCAGAGCTTCCCGACCGGCGGCAACACGCCCTCGCCCAAGGCCTACTTCAACGACCCGAAGATCGAGGCGCGCCTGCCCTTCGACCTGGCCGCCGCGCGCAAGCTGATGGCCGAGGCCGGCTATCCCAACGGCTTCGAGGTGCAGCTCGACTGCCCGAACAACCGCTACATCCAGGACGAGGAGATCTGCGTCGCGCTGGCCGCGATGTGGGACAAGATCGGCGTCAAGGTCAAGGTGGTGGCCCAGCCGCGCGTGACCTACTTCCCCAAGCTCGAGAAGTTCGACGCCAGCATGTACATGCTCGGCTGGGGCGGCTCGGTCACCGACGCGGAGACCACGCTCACGCCGGTGATGCGCAACCTCGGCGCCGGCGGCATCGGCAGCTACAACTACGGCCGCAGCACCAACGCCAAGTTCGACGACCTCGCCGCCCGCTCCAGCGTCGAGACCGACCCGGCCAAGCGCCGCGAGCTGATCATGGCCGCGCTGACCGAGTGGAAGGAGCAGGTGCACACGATCCCGCTGCATCGCCAGGTGATCCCCTGGGCCGCGCGCAGCAACGTCACGGCCGTGCATCGGCCGGACAACTACTTCGTGTGGGAGTGGGTGACGATCGGCAAGTGAGCCGGCGCGCCGGGGCCTACCGCGGCCGCGGCGCGGCGTCGTACCAGTCGGGCGGGGGCAGCACCAGCAGCGCCCGCGCCGAGCCCACCGGGCCGTGCAGCCAGTCGTCCCAGCAGGCGTCGGGCAGGGGCACCACGGCCCGCTTCTCGTCGCCGGGCTTGTGCATGCGCGCGAGCAGCGCATGGTGGTCGGCGTTGACCGTGAGCATCGTGTAGCTCGGGTGCACCTCGCCGGTGGCACGGTCGACCCAGTCGTTGTACAGGCCGGCGAGCATCACGATCCGGCCCGGCGCGTCCGGCGCCGCGGCGGCGGCGCGGCGGATGCGCCACCACACGCACTTGGGGCCGGCCTCGTAGTTGGGCTCGTCGTACCAGGCCACCGGCACCAGGCAGCGCTGGCCGCGCGCCCACGGGCCGCGGAAGGTGCGCTTGGCCTCCAGTTCCTCCGAGCGCGCGTTGTTGGTCATGCGCGGCCGGTTGTCCGGCTTCGTGTCCTGGTCGCCGATCAGCGCGAACTGGCCCACCACCAGCTGCCATCCGGCGGCCGGCTCGCCGGGCACGCGCGGGCGCACGAAGGGGCCGCGGCCCCAGGGCCCGAGGCCCGGCTTCCAGCGCTCCAGCGGCGCCTCGCCGGGCGCCATGCGCAGGCGGGCGAAGATGTCCGCCGGTTCGGGCGGGCCGTACACATTGCTCACGGCGCGATGGTAGCCAGCGCGTGCCGGCGGCCCCGCTACTGGAACTTGGTGAGCATGCGCTCCAGCGCCATCGTGAACGGCGCTTCCATCATCGGCAGCGTCAGCAGGATGCCCAGCAGGCCCACGCCCAGCGTGACCGGAAAGCCGATCGCGAACACGTTCATCTGCGGCGCGACGCGCGCCACGATGCCCAGCACCAGGTTGACGAACAGCAGCATGCCCACCATCGGCAGCGCGATCCACAGGCCCATGCCGAAGATCTCCGCGCCCCAGGCCTGCGGCTGCATCGCGCGCAGGAAGGCGAACGGCGCCTCGCCCACCGGGAAGGCATGGAAGCTCTGCACCACCGCCGCCACCACCAGCAGGTGGGCATTGGCGGCGATGAACAGGAAGGCCACCGTGGTGCCGAAGAAGCGGCTGGTCGCCGTGCCCTGCGAGCCGGTGGCCGGGTCGAACAGGCCGGCGTAGTTCAGGCCCATCTGCAGCCCGATCAGCTCGCCGGCGAACTCCACCGCGGCGAACACGATGCGCACCGCGAAGCCCAGCGTGATGCCGATCAGCAGGTTCTGAACGATCAGCGCGAAGGCGGCCGGCGAGTCCAGCGGTACCACCGGCATCGGCGGCAGCGAGCCCTGCGCGGCCACGACGATCAGCATCGACAGCGCGACGCGCACCCGCACCGGCACCGTGCGCTGGCCCAGCACCGGCAGCGCCGAGAACAGCGCCAGCACGCGCACGAACGGCCACAGCACCGGGCTCAGCCAACCCAGCAGCTGTGCCTCGGTGAAGGTCAGCATCAGCCGACGGCTTGCGGAATGGCCTGCAGCACGCGCTGCAGGTACTCGACCAGCGTGGTCATCATCCACGGGCCGGCCACGGCCAGCACCACCACCGCGGCGACGATCTTGGGCACGAAGGACAGCGTGGCCTCGTTGATCTGCGTGGCGGCCTGGAACACGCTGACCACCAGGCCCACCACCAGCACGGCCAGCAGCACCGGGGCGCTGACGGTGAGCAGCATCATCAGGCCCTGCTGGCCGGCGCCGAAGACGGAAGAGGCATTCATGGGGGACTCGGTCGGTGGATCGGGTTCAGGTGGCGAAGGACGCGGCCAGCGAGCCGAGCAGCAGGTTCCAGCCGTCGGCCAGCACGAACAGCATCAGCTTGAAGGGCAGGGCCACCAGCACGGGGCTCAGCATCATCATGCCCAGCGACATCAGCACGCTGGCCACCACCATGTCGATGATCAGGAACGGGATGAAGATCATGAAGCCGATCTGGAACGCGCTCTTGAGCTCGCTCGTCACGAAGGCCGGCACCAGCACCTTCAGCGGTACCGCGTCGCCCTGGGTGTCGGGCGGCAGCTTGGCCAGGCGCGCGAACAGCATCACGTCGGCCTGGCGCGTCTGCTTGAGCATGAACTCGCGCATCGGCGCCTCGCCGCGGCGAAACGCCTCCTCGGCGGCGATGCGGTTCTCGGAGAACGGCTTCCAGGCCTGCTCGTAGACCTTGTCGAAGGTCGGGCTCATCACGAAGAACGTGAGGAACAGGCTCAGGCCGATGATCACCTGGTTGGGTGGCGCGGCCTGGGTGCCCAGCGCCTGGCGCAGCAGTGACAGCACGATGACGATGCGGGTGAAGCCGGTCATCAGCAGCAGCAGCGCGGGCAGGAACGACAGCGCGGTGAAGAACAGCAGGGTCTGGATCGGCACCGAGTAGCTGGTGCCGCCGGGCCCCTGGCCCACCATCAGCGGCAGCGTCGGCCCCGCGCCCTGCGTCTGGGCTAAAGCCAGTGCAGGAACGGCCGAAATCACCGACAGGGCGAAGGCGCGCCCCCAGCGCAGGCGGCGGTCAGTGCGCATCGGGCCCGTCCGTCGTGCGGCGCGACTGCAGCCGCCCCAGCAGCTGGGCGAACGGCGCACCGGCGCCGGGTGCGCCCGGTGCCGGCTCGCTGTCCTGCGGGGCCATCTCGTGCAGTGTCGTGATCTGCTGACCGGTCACGCCCAGCACCAGCCAGCGCCGTGCTTCGCCGCGGCCGACTTCCACCGTCACCAGCCGCTGCGCGGGCGACAGCGGCAGCACCGCCACCGTGCGCATCAGCCCGTTGGAGGCGCCGCCGCCGGCCGGCGTGCGCTTGAGCAGCCACAGCGCGGCCGGGATCGCGGCCACGACGGCGGCGAACCACAGCAGCGACGTGAACAGCGACGAAGCGGTCATCGGACCACCCTCCGCGCCGGGCGCTGCGGGATGAGCGCTGGGGAGCGGCCCGGCGCGCTCATGTCTTGGACAGGCGGCGCATGCGCTCGCTCGGCGTGACGATGTCGGTCAGGCGGATGCCGAACTTGTCGTTGACGACCACCACCTCGCCCTGGGCGATGAGGAAGCCGTTGACGAGCACGTCCATCGGCTCGCCGGCCAGGGTTTCCAGTTCCACCACCGAGCCCTGCGCGAGCTGCAGGATGTGCTTGATGGGGATGCGCGTGCGGCCCAGCTCCACGGTCAGCTGCACCGGGATGTCCAGGATCATGCTGATGTCGTTGCCGGACCCGGTGAGCCCGGGCGTGGCCTGCGCGAAGTTGGCGAACTGCGCGGGGGCCACCTGCTCCACCTCGGTCGCGGGCGCGGCGGGCTTGCTCTCGGCCAGCGCGGCCGCCCATTCGGCCGCCATCGCGTCCTGGGCGTCGTCGGCGGGGGCGGCGGTGTTTTCAGCTGACATTCGATTCTCCCAGCCAGCCCTGGTTGGAGCTGGAAATCAGTCGGTCGATCTTGATCGCGTAGCGGTTGTTGGCCATGCCGTAGGTGCAGTCGAACACCGGCACGCCGTCCACCTTGGCCTGGATCGCGGGCTGCAGGTCGAGCTCGACGAAGTCGCCCGGCTTGAAGGCGAGCAGCTGCTCCACCGTGGCCTGCGTCGACGCCAGCTCGGCCACCAGGTCCACCTCGGCGGACTGGATCTGCGTCTGCAGCAGGTTGATCCAGCGCCGGTCGGGCTCGGCGGAGTCGCCCTGGATCGTGCTGTAGAGCACGTCGCGGATCGGCTCCAGCGTGGAGTAGGGGATGCAGAAGTGCACCGCGCCCGAGGTCTCGCCGATCTCCAGCGTGAAGCTGGTGGCCACGACGATCTCGCTGGGCGAGGCGATGTTGGCGAACTGCGGCTGCATCTCCGAGCGCTGGTAGGTCAGCTCCAGCGGGTAGATGCCGTGCCAGGCCTTCTTGAATTCGGCGCAGATCGTCTCCACCAGGCGCAGGATCACGCGCTGCTCGGTGGGGCTGAAGTCGCGGCCCTCGATGCGGGTGTGGTACTTGCCGGCGCCGCCGAACAGCGCGTCGATCACCGCGAACACCACGTTCGGGTCGCACACGATCAGGCCCGAGCCGCGCAGCGGCTTGACGCTGACGATGTTGAAGTTGGTCGGCACCACGATCTCGCGCAGGAAGGCGCTGTACTTCTGCACCTTGATGCCGCCGATGGAGACTTCCGGGCTCTTGCGGATGAAGTTGAACAGCCCGATGCGGATGTTGCGCGCGAAGCGCTCGTTGATGATCTCCATCGTGGGCATGCGCCCACGGACGATGCGCTCCTGGCTGGCCAGGTCGTAGTTGCGGATGCCACCCTGCGGCTCTTCCTCCTGCTCGAGCTTCTGGCTCTCGCCGGTGATGCCCTGCAGGAGTGCGTCGACTTCGTCCTGCGAAAGAATCTGCTGATTCATCGCCTTGCCGTGTTCCGGGTCACTGGATGATGAAGTTGGAGAAGTGCACGGCGCGGATCGGCGGCTCGTCGTAGCCGTCCTTCGCGTCCTTCTTGCCGCCCTCGGGCGGGTGCGGCAACGGCGGCGTGGCCTCGTAGCCCAGCGGCTTCAGCGCGGCCGCGCGCACCTCGGTGGCCAGTCGCACCTTGCCCTCGTGCTCCATCAGCTCGCCGGCGGTCTTGCTGGCCAGCACGAGCAGGATGTTGTTGCGGATCGCCGGCATGTAGGCCTTGAGCAGGTCGCCGGCCTTGGCGTCGATGAGTTCCAGCGTCATGCCCACCTGCGCATAGCGCTCGGCGTCGCGGTCGGCCAGGTTCACGGTGAACGGGTCCAGCGGCACGAAGGTCGGTGCGTGCTTCAGGTCGGCCTTGGGCACCTTGGGCTCGTCCGCGCCGCGCTTGGCGGCCGCGCCTTCGCCCTCGCCGCCTTCCTCGGCCTCGGCCGCGGCGGCAGCCGCCTCGGCGGCCTTCTTCTTCATCAGGTACCAGGCGGCGCCACCGCCGCCGGCGGCCAGCAGCAGCACCACCGCCGCGATGATGACGATGAGCTTCTTCTTGCCGCGCGACGGCGCAGCCGCGGCGGCTTCGGGGCTGTCGGCTTCGGCTTTCGAGGCGGCTGCGGCGGCCATGCAAAGACTCCTGAGTCAGTGCGGCGCGCGCGCCGGAAGGCCGCGCACCGCAAGGTTTCCTGGCATCGATTCTGTGGAACGGGCCCCGTTTGGAACCCCCGATAAGGCCGGTGTTTGCCTTGCTGCTCGCACCGCCGGGCGCGGCGGCGCGTCAGGCCACCAGGTCCACCAGGCCGCGTTCGCGGCCGCCCGGGCGTGCGGTGGCCGCGGGCAGGGCAGCGGGCTGGCGCTCGTCGCCGGCGCCGCGGGCGCGCAGCGGCGCGTCCGGGTGCGTGCCGGCCTGGCCCTGGCGCGGGCCGGCGCCGTCGTGCACGCCGCCGCCGGCCAGGCGCAGCCCGCTGTCGTCGAGCGCGGCCGCCAGCACCGGCAGGCTGGCTTCCAGGGCCTGCCGCGTGGCGGCCATGTCGGCGCGGAAGTCGATGCGCGCGTCGCGCCCGTCGATCACGATCTGCACGTTCACCGGGCCCATCTCGGCCGGGTTCAGGCTCAGGCGCGCCTCCTGCACGCCTTCGCGGACCAGCCAGCGCACCTGCGTGGCCAGGGCCGGCGCGAACGCCGCGCTGTCCAGCGGGGCGGCCACGTGGGTCTGCGCGGTGCGCGTGGGCTCGCTGGCGGCCGCCACCGGCACCGCGGGTTGCGCGGCGGCGGCGGTCCAGGCCGGCAGGGCCGGCATCTCGGTGGGCGGGCGTGCGGCGCCCGCCGTGCGGCCGGCGGCGGGGTCGGCCGCGGCCTGCAGGGCCTGCGCGAATTCCGCCGACGGCGCCGCACCCGGCTTGCTGGGCGTTGCGCCGGCGTCCGGCGCCGCCAGGGCGGCCGTGCCCGCCGCGACCGCGCGGCGCGCGGCGGCGCGCAGGTCGGCGTCGGGCGGTACGAAGGTGCCCACCACGTCCGGCGCGGTGTCGGTTGGCGTCGGCGCGTCGGTGGCGAGGGCGGCGTCGCCGGCACGCGCCGCGGCGTCCGGGACCCCGGCGCCGGTGGCCGCGGTGGCGGGGGCCACCGCGACCGCCGTGTCGCGCGGCAGGGCCGGCCAGCCAGGCAGCAGGGTGTCGATGCCGCGGGGCTCGGCCTCGTCGGCCGGCTTCGCGGCGGCGGTTGCGTCGGCTTCAGCCACGGCTTTCGCGTTCGGCGGCGACAAGGCGGGTGCGGCGTCCTTGAGGGGCCGCCCGGCGTCGGCGCGCGGGTCGCCGTGGCCCACGCGCCGCGGTCCGCGCGCGCGGGAGCCCCGCTGCGCGTCGGTCGCTTCGGTCGTCTCGGCCGTGTCGGGGGCGGTTGCGGCCTCGGTGGCGTCGTCATCGGCACGGCCGCCGCCGGGTGCCGCAGCGGCGTCGTCGCGGCGTGCCACGCTCTCGTCGCGCCCTCGGGCTCGGACGGGCTCGCCGGATGCGCGCGCGCCCGGGGCGGGCGGCGCCGCAGGGTCGCGGTCCACCGCGCGGTCGAGGCAGCGCGAGAACGGTTCGTCGGCGCCTTCGCGGCCGCAGCCGGCGCTGCCCTGGGGCACAGGCATCGGGGTGGCGCCGGGCAGCGCGGTCGGGGTGGCCAGGGCGTTCATCACGGTGGGGTTCCTTCCAGGGTGGCTCGGCGCGCGGCGTGGCGCTGGGCCAGTTCGTCGGTGGCGATCTGCTCGCGGCGCTCGGCGCCGCGACGGGCTTCCTGCTGGCGGCGCTCGATCAGCTTGCGCACGGAGGCCACGCGCAGCTCGTGCGCGGCCAGCGTGTCGCCGGCGCGCGCCAGCGCCTGCTCGGTCACGTCCACCGCATGCGCCTGCTGCGCGATCGCCAGTTCCAGCCGCTCGGCGAACTGCTGGTAGCAGCGCACGATGTCGGGCGCGGCCGCGCGGCTGCGGAACTGCTGGCTCCAGCGGTGCTGGTAGTCGCTGCGGTAGGTGTCGAGGTCGCGCGCCTGGTCGCGTGCGCTGTCGCGCCGTGCACGGGCCTGGTTGAAGGCGGCCAGGGCCACGTTGCGCTGCGACTCGGCCTGTTCGAGCAGGGTGATCAGGGTCTGCATGGGGTGCGGGGAGTCAGGCGATGCTCATGGCGAGCTGGTCGCGGCTGGCGTCGAGCGTGGCGCGGTCGTGCATGTCCTGCTGCAGCAGCGCCAGCAGGCGCGGCTGGGCGCGGATCGCGGCGTCGAGGTCGGCGTCGTGGCCGGGCGCGTAGGCGCCGAGCTGGATCAGGTCGCGCGCCTTGGTCAGCCGGGCGAGCATGGCGCGCGCGCGGCGGGCCTGCTGCAGGTGCTCACGCCCGGTCACGTTGGCCATCACGCGCGACACCGACTTCTCCACGTCGATGGCCGGATAGTGGCCGGCCTCGGCCAGCTCGCGGCTGAGCACGATGTGGCCGTCGAGGATGCCTCGCGCCGCGTCGGCGATCGGGTCCTGCTGGTCGTCGCCTTCGCTGAGCACGGTGTAGAACGCGGTGATCGAGCCGCAGCCCTCGCGGCCGTTGCCGCTGCGTTCCACCAGCTGCGGCAGCTTGGCGAAGCAGCTCGGCGGATAGCCCTTGGTGGCCGGCGGCTCGCCGATGGCCAGCGCGATCTCGCGCTGCGCCATCGCATAGCGCGTTAGCGAGTCCATCAGCAGCAGCACGTGCAGGCCGCGGTCGCGGTAGTGCTCGGCGATCGCCGTGGCGTAGTGCGCGCCCTGCATGCGCACCAGCGGCGGCGCGTCGGCCGGCGCGGCCACCACGACGCTGCGCGCCAGGCCCTCGGCCTCGAGGATGTCCTCGATGAATTCCTTGACTTCACGGCCGCGCTCGCCGATCAGACCGACCACGATCACGTCGGCCGCGGTGTAGCGCGCCATCATGCCCAGCAGCACCGACTTGCCCACGCCGGTGCCGGCGAACAGGCCGATGCGCTGGCCGCGGCCCACGGTGAGCATGGCGTTGATGGCGCGCACGCCGGTGTCCAGCGGCTGGCGCACCGGGTCGCGGTCCATCGCGTTGATCGGGCGGCGCAGCATCGGCTCCGGGTGCACGTCGGCGATCGGGCCGCGGCGGTCCATCGGCTGGCCGTGCGGGTCCACCACGCGGCCGAGCAGGCCGTCGCCCACGGGCAGGTGCAGGCCGCGGTCCTCGCGCCGGCGCCACAGGTGGTTCACCGCGCCCAGGCGCGGCGGGGCCAGCGGCGCGGGACGCGGCAGCACGCGCGATCCCGAGGCCAGGCCGTGCACCTCGCCGGTGGGCATCAGGTAGGCGCGGTCGCCATGGAAGCCCACCACCTCGGCCAGCACCGGCTCCTGGCCCGCGGTGGCCACCTCGCACACGGCGCCCACGGGCGCGCGCACGCCGGCGGCTTCGAGCACGAGCCCGGTGACGCGCACCAGCGAGCCCTCGGTCTCCAGAGGCAGCGGGGTCTCGGCGAAGGTCTGCAGGTCGTGCAGGTAGCGCGACCAGATCTGGGCGCGCGGTTCGCGGCGCGGCGCGGCGTCGGTCATGGCGCGGGGTCGTCCAGCGGCAGGGTCTGGCCGAGCGAGGCCGCGGCCTGGGCCCAGCGCGACTCGATGCCGGCGTCGATGCGGCCGAGGTCGGACTCGACGCGGCAGCCGCCGCGCGACACCGTCGGGTCGGCGATCAGCCGCGCGCCACGGGCCGCCAGCACCTCGCCGGCGCCGTCGGCCACCAGCGACAGGTCCTGCGGATTCACGTGCAGACGGATGTGCCGCGCCGACAGCAGCACGGCTTCGACCGCCTGCGCCGCCACGGCCGCCACCTGCGCCGGGTTGGCCACCAATTCGCTGCGCACCACCTGGCGCGCCAGCGCGGTGGCGGTGCGCGCGACGGTGTCGGCGATCTGCGATTCCAGCGCGGCGAACTCGGCGTCGAACGAAGCGACCAGCGCCCCGATCTGCGACGTCACCTGCTGCGCGAAGCTCTGCTTGAAGCTTTCCAGTGCCACCAGCCCGTCGCGGTAGCCGTCCTGGTAGCCGGCCTGCCGCGCCGCCTGCAGCGCGGCCTGATGGTCCGCCCCCTGCTGCGCCTGCTCGGCCTGCGTCGGCACCCCGGTGCCGCGCACCTTGGTGTCGCCGAAGGCGTCCGGCTTCCACGCCGAGAACCCCTCCAGCTCCTCGCGCGGAATGAACCGCGAATAGGGATGGGTCGTTGTGCTGTCCATCACCTAGCCACCAGCGCCGCAGGCGAAGCCCAGCCAGCGAGACGGGACCGGCTCCGCCGGCCCGTGAGCGCAACCCAGCAGACGCCGCGGATCCGGCTCCGCCGGTCCGCCGGCGTCGCCCCCCTGGGGGGGAGCCGCGAAGCGGCAACGGGGGGGTCAAACGAACTCATCGTCCCCTCCGCCCCCGAGGACGATCTGCCCTTCGTCGGCCAGGCGCCGCACGATCTTGAGCATCTCCTTCTGCTCGGCCTCCACCTCGGACAGGCGCACCGGCCCGCGCGACTCGAGGTCCTCGCGCAGCGTCTCGGCGGCGCGGGTGGACATGTTGCGGAAGATCTTCTCGCGCAGTTCCGGCGTGGCGCCCTTGAGCGCGACCACCAGCGATTCGCTCTGCACTTCCTTCATCAGCGCCTGGATGCCCTTGTCGTCGAGCTTGTCCAGGTCGTCGAAGGTGAACATGTTGTCCTGGATCTTCTGCGCCAGCTCGTTGTCCGCCTCGCGGATGAAGTCGAGCACGGCGGTCTCGACCGAGCTGCCCAGCAGGTTGATGATCTCGGCGGCCGTCTTCACGCCACCCAGCGACGCCTTGCGCAGCCGGTCGCCGCCGGCCAGCACGCGCGACAGCACCTCGTTGAGGTCCTTCAGCGCCGACGGCTGGATGCCGTCGAGCGTGGCGATGCGGATCAGCACCTCGTTGCGTTGGCGTTCGCCGAAGCACTTGAGGATCGTGCTGGCCTGGTCGTGGTCCAGGTGCACCAGGATCGCCGAGACGATCTGCGGATGCTCGTTGCGCAGCAGCTCGGCCACCGAGCCCGGGTCCATCCACTTCAGGCTCTCGATGCCCGACACGTCGCTGCCCTGCAGGATGCGGTCGATCAGCAGGTTGGCCTTGTCCTCGCCGAGCGCGCGCTTGAGGACGCTCTTGACGTACTCGTCGGTGTCGGCCACCAGGATGCTCTGCTCGGCGGCCACGGCCGTGAACCGGTCGAGCACGGTCTCGACCTTCTCGCGCGGGATCGCCTTCATGCGCGCGATGGTCTCGCCCAGGCGCTGCACTTCCTTGGGCTCGAGGTGCTTGAACACCTCGCCGGCTTCCTCCTCGCCGAGCGACATCAGCAGGATGGCGGCGTCCTCGATGCCCTGGTCGTCCATGCCGCTCATCGGTCAGCTCCCAGGTTTGCGAAGTGAGCGTGGGGGCGACTCACGCCGCCTCTCCCTTGACCCAGCCGCGCACGATGTTGGCTACCGCCGCCGGGTTCTCCTTGGCGATGGCGCGCGCACCGGCCAGGCGCTCGTCGTTGCGGGGCGCCTCCAGCATCGGAGGCGTGGCGCCGGGCAGGGCCACCGGCTCGTCGGCGACCACGTTGACGCTGCTGCCGGCGGCCGCACCGGTGGGCGCGGCCACCTCGGTCGCGGCCTTGAGCGCCGGCTTGACCAGGCCGAACAGGATCATCAGGGCCACCAGCACCAGCGCGGTGGGCGTGGCGGCGGTGCGCAGCAGGTCCATCACCCAGTCCTGCTGCCAGATCGGCACGTCGGCCGGCTTGGGCATCGCGTCCACCTTGAACGGCGCGTTGATCAGCTTGACCGAGTCGCCGCGCTCCTTGTTGAAGCCGATCGCCTCCTGCACCAGGGCCGTGAGCTTCTCCACCTCGTCGGCCGACAGCGGCGTGCTGGTGGTCTTGCCGTTGGGCGCGGTGTTGACGCGATGGTTCACCACCACCGCCGCGTTCAGGCGCTTGACGTTGCCGGTGGAATTGCGCGTCACGCGCACGGTCTTGTCGAGTTCATAGTTGGTCACCGCGTCGCGGCGCGAGCTGCCGCCAGCCGTGCCGCCGGCACCGGCCTGCAGCGGGGCCGAGGCGCCGTTGACCGGCGCGGTGGCCGGCACCGGCGGTTGGTTCGACGCCGCGCCCGGCACGCCCGAGGGCACGCCCTGCGCACCCGCGCCGGACTCGCTGACCTGCTGGCTGCGCACCGCGGCCGGTTCGCTGCCCTGGTTGGGCCGGAACTGCTCGGACGTGGACTCGCTCTGCGAGAAGTCGACCTCGGCGGCGATGGTGGCGCGCAGGTTGTCGCGGCCGACGATCGGCTCCAGGATGTCGACCACGCGCTTGTGATAGCTCTGCTCAACCTGCTGCACGTACTGCAACTGCTGCGCGTCCAGGCCCTGGCCCGACGCGCCCTCGGACGGGCCCGACAGCAGCGAGCCGCTCTGGTCGATCACGCTCACCGCCTTGGGCGTGAGCTCGGGCACCGACGACGACACCAGGTGCACGATGCCGGCGATCTGGGTGCGGTCGAGCGCGCGGCCCGGGTGCAGGGTCACCAGCACCGACGCCGAGGGCTTCTGCTGCTCGCGGAAGAAGCCGTTGTTCTGCGGCAGCGCCAGGTGCACGCGCGCGGCCTGCACCGCGCCGAGCGCGAGGATCGAGCGCGTCAGCTCGCCTTCGAGGCCGCGCTGGAACGTGAGCCGCTCCTGGAACTGGGTCTGGCCGAAGCGGGCGCTGTCCATCAGTTCGAAGCCCACCACGCTGCCCTTGGGCAGTCCGGCCGACGCGAGCTTCAGGCGCGCGTCGTGGACCTGGCCCGACGGCACCAGGATCGCGTTGCCGCCGTCCGCATGCCGGTAGGGAATGTTCATCTGCGACAGCTGGGCGATGATTGCGCCGCCGTCCTTCTCGGACAGGTTGGCGTACAGCACCTTGTAATCGCCGCGCGAGCTCCACATCGACAGGGCGGCCAGCACGGCCACGAGGCCGGCCACGCCCAGGCCGAGCTTGAACTTCGCGGCGGCGGGCATCGCGGCCAGGCGCGACACGGCGCCGTCGGCGGGCGCGGCGTTGGGAAGGGCGGTGGTGGCGACGGCGTTGTCCATGGGTTGGGGGGGTCTGCTTCGGGGGCCATTGTTCGGCGCGAGCGGGCCGATCTATAGCCAGAACAGTCGGCCAAACGCTGGCCTGTTCGACGCTCCGTGGCGCCGCGTCGCGCCCTACAGTGGCGGCAAGCTCGGCGGCCCAGGCCAACCGAACGTGACGGGCTTCACGCCCGACAGCGCAACCACAGGACGGACACCATGGAACCGATCCGGTCCCTCAAGCCCTTCGACTTCGCGCAGGCCGTGGCGCGTGCCGGCCTCGGCACCGACGGCCGGCCCGCGGCCGGCACCGGCGCGGCCGCCGCCGTGGAAGGCAGCTTCGCCAGCGCGATGACACAGGCACTCAAGTCGGTCAGCGCGCAGCAGATGGAATCGCAGCGAATGCAGCGCGAGCTGCAGATGGACAACCCGAACGTCAGCCTGGAGCAGACGATGGTCACCATGCAGAAGGCGCAGATCGGCTTCCAGGCCGCGCTGACGGTGCGCAACCAGCTGGTGCGCGCCTATACCGACATCATGAACATGAATGTATGAGGCCCCCCCCCGTTGCCGCTTCGCGGCTCCCCCGGGACCCGTCAGGGTCCCCTTCGTGGACCAGGGGGGCACGCCTACGGGCCGGCCAAGCCGGCCCGTGGCGTTTGCGGGGGCGCGCTCGCTGGGGTGATGCGCTGGCGCGATTCGGTTCCGCCGTGGTCGTCGACGCATTGGCCCGGGGGGGCGTTTGCACGCGCATCGCGTCGGACCCGAACCTGTCGTGACCTACTCCGTCGCCCTGGTGGTCATCGCGCGCGACGAGGCGGCGCGGATCTCGCGGCTGCTGGCGAGCGTGCGGCCGTTCGTGGACCGCATGCTGGTGCTCGACACCGGGTCGGTGGACGGCACGGTGGCGATCGCGCGGGCGGCGGGGGCGGATGTGGCGCACTTTGCCTGGTGCGACGACTTCGCGGCGGCGCGCAATGCGGCGCTGGACGCGGCGGCGGCGGACTGGCACGTGGTGCTGGACGCGGACGAGTGGCTGGCCGACGGCGCGCAGGCGATCGCGGCCCTGCGCGGGCAG
Source organism: Aquabacterium sp. T101 (assembly GCF_057219775.1). Taxonomy (NCBI): domain Bacteria; kingdom Pseudomonadati; phylum Pseudomonadota; class Betaproteobacteria; order Burkholderiales; family Sphaerotilaceae; genus Aquabacterium; species Aquabacterium sp. T101. Next base: position 1,364,841 of record NZ_JBXVVZ010000001.1, on the reverse strand, counting down.
GCGCCGGACTTCGTCGGCACGCTGGAGGTGCGGTCGGACTTCGACGACCCGGCTTCGGGTGACGGCGCGGTGCAGGCCTCGCGCGGGCGGCTGTCGCGCGTGCTGCCGGGCCGCGTGCGCTATGCCGGCCGGGTGCACGAGCAGCCCCAGCATGCGCTGCCTTTGCGCGCGCTGCCGGTGGTGGTGGGGCACGACGGCTACCGCGCCGACGCGCTGGCGCGCAAGCGCGGTCGCAACCGGGCGCTGCTCGAAGCCGAGCTGCGCGACCGGCCCGACGATGCCTATGCCTGGTACCAGCTCGGCAAGGACGCGGCGGTGTACGACGACCACGAGCGCGCCGAGCAGGGCTTCGCGCGCGCGCTGGCGCTGTGCCGCGGCGACGAACCCTGGCGGCACGACCTCGTCGCGCGGCGCCTGTTCACGCTCAAGCGCCTGAAGCGCCATGACGAGGGTCTGGCCCTGGCCGGCGACGAGCTGTCGGCCAACGAGGTGTCGCCCGACTACTTCTTCGCCGTCGGCGATCTGCTGCTGGACATGGCGGCCGACCGTCCGCAGCATGCCGCCGAGCTGCTGCCAATGATCGAGCAGGCATGGCGCCGCTGCCTGGCCCTGGGCGAGCGGCCCGAGCTCGAAGGCGCGGTCGCCGGCCGCGGCAGCCACCTGGCCGCGCACAACCTGGCGCTGCTGCTGGACGGCACCGGCCGCAGCGCCGAGGCGCGCACGCTGCGCACCCGGGCCGCCGAGGCGGCCTGAATCGACGCACCGGCCGCCGTGGCCGCCTGAACTGGCCGGCAAGGCCCGCCCTGTTCGCACCATCGCCGCGCACGGCGCTGCCTAGCATGGGCCGATGCACACGTCCGTCTCGCTGCCGCCTGTCCACATCGCCCTGATGCAGCCGCTGGGTCACCTGCCGGCGCTGGGTCTCGTCGATCCCGCGCGCTACCTGCGCCACCAGCTGCGGCGCTTCGGCACCGACGTGACGCTGGCCAAGAACCGGCTGCGCGCCGACGCGCTGAACATCGTGCTCGGCGCGCACCTGGGCTTCGCGCCCGACTGGGCGCAGCGTCACGCCTGCGTCTTCTTCAACCTGGAGCAGCTCGGCGACGGCGGCGCCACGCTCGACGCGGACTACCTGGCGCTGCTGCGCCGCTCGGCCGTGGCCGACTACGACCCGGCCAACGTGGCGGCCTACCTGGCAGCCGGCGGCGATGCCGCCGACGTGCCGGTGGTGCCGCTGCTGCATGCACCGTATCTCGAGCGCACCGACACGCTGCCGCTGCGCGAGCGGCCGATCGACCTGCTGTTCTACGGCACGATGAACGAGCGCCGCCGCCAGTTCCTCGACCGCGTGGAAGCCTGCGGCCTGCAGGTGGCCACCTTCGACCACCCGGTGTACGGCGAGGAGCGCGACGCCTTCGTGCGCCAGGCCAAAGCGGTGCTCAACTGCCACTATTACGCGAGCAGCCGCTTCGAGCAGGCGCGCGTGTCGCACTGCCTGTCGCTGGGCACGCCGGTGATCGCCGAGCGCCGCGGCACGGGCGCGCCGCACACCGCGTTCGACGACGCGGTGTTCTGGCTCGACGACGGCCCCGGCTTCGAGCGCTTCTTCCGCGAGCGGTTCGGCACCGACGCCTTCTTCGCCGACGCCGACGCGCGCCTGGCGCGCTGGCGGACGCACGACCCGGTGGACGCCTATGCCGGCCTGATGGCCTTCGGCGCGGGCGTGTACCACGTGCATGCGCAGCGACAGGGCCGCGAAGCCTGGCGCCCGACGTTCGTGAACCTGGGCTCGGGCAAGGACTACAAGCCCGGCTGGCTCAACGTGGACGTGCTCGACCGTGCCGAGCCCGACCTGGTGCTCGACCTCGGCCAGCCCGTGGCCTGGCCGGTGCGCGCGCCGCTGCGCTTCGGCGGCGAGGTGGCGCTGGAGCCGGGCAGCGTGCAGGCGGTCTACGCCAACAACGTGCTGGAGCATGTGCCCGACCTGCCCACGCTGATGGGCAACGTGCTCGACCTGCTGGCCGAGGGCGGCCTGTTCGAGATCGAGGTGCCCTACGAGCGCGCGCTCACCGCGTGGCAGGACCCGACCCACGTGCGCGCGCTCAACGAAAAGAGCTGGCTCTACTACACCGAGTGGTTCTGGTACCTGGGCTGGTTCGAGCACCGCTTCGAGATCGCGGCCGCGGCCTGGCTCGACGGCCAGCTGCGCGACTGCGCGCAGGACGGCGCCGAGTTCATGCACGTGACGCTGAAGAAGGTGGCCACCACCGCGTACGAGCGGACCGTGGCGCGCGCGATGCGGCCGGACTTCGGCGGCCTGCCGGATGACCTGCCGGCCGACGCGACGCAGCCCCCAGTCCCTGGCGAGGTGCCGGTGCCGGCCACGGCCGTCGTCCCGGGCACGCTGCTCGTGCTCGACGAGCCGGCCGCGCTGGCGCCCGTTGCCAGCATCACGACCGGCATCGCCGCCGCCTCGCTGCCCTGCGCCGTTCGCGTGCTGGAAGTGTCGACGGATGGCATGTCGCTCGAATCCGCCTGGCGCGCTGTGCACGGAGCCGCCGTGGCGGCGTCGGGCTGGACGAGGGCCACTCCCGACGCGCTGCCCCCGGCACCGCCCGCCGAAGGCGCGTTCGACCTGATCGTGCTGCCCGGCCTGCTGGACGCCGTGCCCGATGCGGCGGCGCTGCTGGCCGCGCTGCGCCCGCTGGCCGCACCGACCGCGTCGCTGCACCTCGCCGCCGACAACCAGGCCACCTGGAACGCGCTCGAAGCCCTGCTCGAGGGCGACCAGGCCGAAGGCCCGATGACGCGCCGCCACACCGTGGCCACGCTGACGCGCACGCTGCTGGACGCCGGCTGGCTGCCGCAGGTGGCCGCGCACGAGGACACGCCTCATGCCCCGGCCGAGGCCTTCGCCGGCCCGGCGCTGGCGCTGGCCGCCGCGCACCAGGTGCCGCGGGCCACGTTGCAGCGCACGCTGTCGGTGGAGCGGTTCACGGTCCAGGCCGTGCCCGCCGCGGACCCGGTGCCGACGCGGCCGTCACGCACCGACGCGGCCTTCAGCGTGGTGGTGCCCACCACCCGCGACGGCCAGCTGCGACGCAACGTGCTCGCTTCGCCCGGCCTGGCCGAGGTGCAGGCCGGCATCGTGGCCTGCCGCGGCGCGGCCAGCCCGGCCGACGCGCTGGCGCAGGCGCTGCCGCACTGCCACGCCGACTGGGTGCTGATCGCGCACCAGGACGTGTACTTTCCGCGCGGCTTCGGCCACCGCCTCAATGCCCTGCTGGCGGAGGTGAAACCCGAGGACCGGCCGCGCACGCTGATCGGCTTTGCCGGCGTGGGCATCGACCGCGAGGGCGGCCGCACCGTGCCCGCGGGCCTGGTGATCGACCGCACCAGCCGCTTCGACCACCCGGCCAGCGACAGCGCGATGTCGATCGACGAGCTGGCGGTGGTGGTGTCGCGCGACACGCTGCACCGCATCGACCCCGCGCTCGGCTGGCACCTGTGGGCCACCGACCTGTGCCTGCAGGCGATCGGGCAGCACAAGGTGTTCGCGCGCATCGTGCGCGTGCCGCTGTTCCACCACTCCAGCAACGACTACACGCTGGGCGAGGCCTTCCACCGCAGCGCCTCGGTGCTGGCGGCCAAGCACGCCGGCTTCGGCCCGATCGTCACGCTGTGCGGCACGATCGACGCGCCGGGGCAGGCGGCCGCGGCCTAGCGGCGCCTTCCGGGCTCAGGCCACGGCCTGGGCCGCCACCGAGCGCGGCGCCCCTTCGCGCATCAGTGCCTCCAGCACCTGCCAGCGCGGCGCCACCTGGCGTTCCAGCGCGTACAGCTCGCGCGTGACGGCCTGCCCGGCGCGGGCCAGCGGGCCCACGCGGGCCGGCTCGGCCAGCAGCGACAACAGCGCACGTGCCACGTCGGGGCCTTCGGGCTCCACCAGCATCATCGACCCGCCGTCGACATAACCTGGGTTCTGCAGCAGCACGTCGCTGGCGACGATGGCCGCGCCGCACAGGGACGCCTCCACCGCGCTGCCGGTGGGGAAGCCGTCGAAGTTGCCGGCGTGCAGCACACCCGGCCGCGACAGCGACACCACCACGTCGATGCCGCACAGCAGCTGCTGCAGCGCGGCGGTCTCGAGCCGGCCGTGGAAGCGCACGCGCTCGCGCAGTGCCGGTTCGCCGGCGGGCAGGTCGTCGGGGCCGAAGCCGCCCACCACGTGCCAGCGCACCTGCGGCCGGTCGGCCAGCGCACGCAGGGCATCGACGAAGGCGGGCCAGCCCTTGTTGGCGCCGTCGGGCATGTACTTCTCGGCCACGAAGGCGATGTCCATCGCGGCCTTGCCTTCGCCGAACCAGGGCGCGTGCGGCGGCGCGTCCGGCGCGAAGTAGCGCTCGCTCGCCACGCCGCCGGGGATCAGCGTGCACGGCGGCAGCGGCAGGCCGTGCGCGGCGGCGAAGTCCTGCAGGTACAGCTGCGTGATCGGCTGCGTGGCGATCACGTGGCGCAGCAGCGGCGAGGCCAGCACGCGCTTCAGGCCGTTGTCCGAGAACGGCGCGCCGATGCCGAAACCGCCGCCGGGATAGAGCGTCAGTGCGAAGGGCAGGCCGTGGCGCTCGATCCAGGGCAGGAAGCGCAGTGCGTTGTTCAGGAAATTCAGGTAGGCCACCGTGCCCGGCACCGGCACCTGGGCGGTGTCGAAGGGCCGCACGCGCGGCGCCAGCCCGGGGTAAACCTCGGCGTAGCGCGCATGGCGCTCGTCGAACTGCTCCGCGCACGAGGCCACCTGCACCTGCGGCGACAGCGCCATCAGCGCGTTGTACTCGGCGACGCGGAAACCGGTGAGCAGCTCGGGGAAGAAGTCGTCCAGGATCAGCAGGCCGGGCGGCCGGGGTGGCACGGCTGCCAGTGCGGCGGCACCGCTGCGCGGCGGGCTCGCAGGTGCCGTGGTCGGGGTCGAGGTCGCCGTGGACGTCGCGGGGGCCGGGGTCGCCGGGCTGGCAGGCACGCGGGCCGCCGGTGCGGGCGCGGTCGCGAGGAACGGGTTGCGGTCGCCGCGACGCGTGTCGGCGTTGCTGTCCAGCAGCGCATGCCAGAGCGACGCGAAGTGGCGCGTGAACGCGTCCAGGTCGCCGGTGAGGCCGTCGCGCGCCAGCTCGAAGAAGGGGCGCAGGTCGGCGTCGTGCGCATACACGCCGAGGCAGCGGCGGATCGCCACCGCCACCGCCTGGCGCACCGCCTCGTCGTCGAGCGCGCCGTCCTGGCGCGCCTTGAGCGCGAACGACACCCACGCCAGGTGCGCCACCTTGAGCGACCGCGACTGCGTGTTGGCCGTGGTCTGACCGCCGTGCTGGCGAAAGCCGCCGAGCACCTCGCGCCACACCGCCAGCGGGCCGCAGTGCTGGGCCGCCAGCAGGGTGCCGATGTCGGGCAGGCCGAAGTACGACACGCCGTCGTCCGGCGGCAGCGGGAAGCAGCGCGCGGCGTTTGCCGACAGCACGATGTTCGACAGCTCGCCGAGCCAGTTCTCGCACGGTGCCACGGTGGAGCGCACCAGCGTGGCCGCGTCCACCATCACGCAGGGGTCGGCTGCGCCGGTGACGAAGCCGGGCAGCGGCAGCTCGCCGAGCGGGCGGCCGGCGGCGTCGATCAGTCGGCGCAGGCTGACGCTGGCGGCCAGGCCGGGATGGGCGTCGTGCAGCGCCACGTGGCGTTCGTAGAAGGCGGGCTCGACGACGTCGTCGTCCATCAGCAGGTGCACCAGCGGCGTGGTGCCGCCCCAGGCCTGCAGCACGCGTTCGTGGTTGCGCAGTGCGCTGCCGGCGCCGCGCAGCACCGTCAGGTGCAGGCCGGCGCTGTCGGCGTCGAAGTGCCCGCCGCGCAGCAGCGCGCTGATGCGCCGGCCGGGGCTGTCGTCGGCGACGACGACGTGGAAGTCGCGCCAGGTCTGCCGCTGCAGGCTGCGCAGCAGCGGCCCGAGGAAGTCGGGCTTGTAGGCCGGGATCAGCGTGGCCAGGCGGCTCACGTCGACACCGTGTCCTCGCAGGCGCGCGCCAGCGCCACGGCGCCGGGCTGCCCCCGCTGCGTGGCCTCGAGCGCGTCGCCCAGCCGCACCATCTGGTCCGAGCGCCAGGCCACGCGCCGTGCCGGCATGCCCGAGTACAGGCCGAAGGGCTCGCAGTCGCGCCGCACCAGCGACAGCGCGCCCATGCCGCTGCCCTCGTGCATGGTCACGCCGGGCAGGATGACCGAGCCGCAGCCCACGATGACGTGCCGCCCCAGCGTGACCGGGGCGCTCTCCACGCCGGTGAACTGCGCCGGCACGGTGGGGTTGGTCATGTGCTCGCCGGAGTAGTCGTCGCTGGAGCTGTAGATCGACACGCGCGACGACAGGCCGGCGTAGTCGTGCAGCTCGATGCGCGCGGCGCCGGCCAGCAGGCAGAACGCGGCGATGTGGACGTGGCGGCCGATGGCGATGCCGCCGGCGCCCGCGCTGATCACGCAGAAGTCGTCGATGCGGCAGTGGTCGCCCAGGCGGATGCGGGCGGCACCGTGCAGGGCAGCGCGCCGGGACAGCTTGACGCCCACTCCGCAGTGCTCCAGCCCGAGCTCGCGTAGCTCGGCGTCGGTATAGAAGGACATGCGTGGCTCCTCGGGACGGCGGCGTCGCGGACGAGGCCGCCGATGCGGTCCACGTCGTCCATGCCCAGCGCCGGGTAGATCGGCAGGCAGATCACCTGCTGCGCGATGCGCGTGGCCACCGGCAGGCGCGCCGGTGCCGCGCTGGGCAGACCCCGGTACATCGGGAACTGCGTGATCAGCGGGTGGAAGTAGCGCCGCCCGTGGATGCCGTGCGCCTTGAGCCGCTCGTACAGCGCGTCGCGCGTGAGCGGGAACTCGGGCCCCACCAGGATCGGAAAGTACGAGTGGTTGTTGCGCGCGCGCGGGTCCCGCGCCACGCAGCGGATGCCGGGCACGCCGGCCAGGGCGGCGCGGTAGCGCGCGTCGATGGCCGCGCGGCGCTCGATCAGCGCGTCGATCTCGCGCAGCTGCATCAGGCCGAGGGCGGCCTGGAACTCGTTCATCTTGCCGTTGATGCCCGGCGCCACCACGGTGACCTCGTCGACGAAGCCGAAGTTCTTTAGGTGGTCGATGCGCGTCTTGGCCTTGGCGTCGGGGCAGACGATGGCGCCGCCCTCGAAGGTGTTGAACACCTTGGTGGCGTGGAAGCTCAGCACCGACAGGTCGCCGTGGCGCAGCACGCTTCCGCCTGCGTCGCGCACGCCGAAGGCATGCGCCGCGTCGTAGATCAGTTTCAGGCCGTAGGTGTCGGCGATGCGCTGCAGCGCCGCGGTGTCGCACGGGCGGCCGTAGCAGTGCACCGGCAGGATCGCGGTGGTCTGCGGCGTGATGGCCGCCTCCACCTGCGCCGGGTCCAGGTTCAGCGTGTCGGGGTCGATGTCGACGAACACCGGCTTGATGCCGTTCCACAGCAGCGAGTGCGCGGTGGCGACGAAGGAGTACGGCGTGGTGATCACCTCGCCGGTGATGCGCAGCGCCTGCAGCGCCGTTACCAGCGCCACCGTGGCGTTGGCGAACAGCGCGATGTGGCCCACGCCCAGGTGCTCGGCCAGCACCGCTTCCAGGCGCTGGTGGAAGGGGCCGCCGTTGGTCAGCACCTTGCTGTCCCAGATCTCGCGCAGCAGCGGCACGAAGTCGTCCAGCGGCGGCAGGTGCGGCTGCGTGACGTAGATCGGCGGCGGGACGGTGTGCATGGCGCAATGGTCGGGCGACGCGAGTCGCGGGTGGCCTAGCTTGGCGCGGCGCGCGGCGGGCTAAAGGGCGATAAGGAGGGGAAAATCCGCCCATGCTCCGCTTTGCCGGCCCCGCCCTCCGCACGGACCGCCTCGTGCTGCGGCCGTTGACCGAGGCCGACGTGCCCGCCCTGTTCGCGATCCACGCCGATCCCCTTGCCATGCGCTACTGGAGCGCGCCGCTGTGGCAGGACGCCCAGCGCGGCCACGACATGGTGGCGCGCGACCTCGACCCGGCGCTGACCGACCACCTGCGCCTGGGCATCGAGCTGGCTCAGTCCGGCTCGCTGGTGGGTACCTGCACGCTGTTCGGCATCAGCGCGCAGTGCCGCCGCGCCGAGCTGGGGTACATGCTTTCATCCGCCGTGTGGGGCCGGGGACTGATGCACGAGGCGCTGCGCGGCTTCCTGGGCCATGCCTTCGCCGAGCTGGACCTCCTTCGCGTCGAGGCCGACACCGACCCGAGGAACGAGCGCTCGATGCGCCTGCTGGAGCGACTGGGCTTCGTCCGGGAGGGCTACTTCCGCGAGCGCTGGATCGTCGGCGACGAGGTGTCGGACTCGGCGATGTACGGTCTGCTGCGACGCGACTGGAACGCCGGCACGGCGTCGGTTTGAACAGGGGGGCTGCGCGCGACGCGCGGACCGGCATGGGCAAGAATGCACTCCGCTGGAGGCCGACGCATGAACATCGAGACATCACCGCTGGTGAAGATGGCCGGGGACGCGCGGCGCCCCACACCCTGGTGGCTGGCCTGGGGGGTCGGCGTGGCGATCATCTTCGGCGGTCTCGTGGTGGGCGGCATGGTGGGCGAGACCTTGCTGGGCCAACCGCCGAAGGACGCGCCGCTGCACCAGTTCGTCGACTTCTTCGGCTTCGGCATGGTGCTGGTGTTCCTCTACCTGTGGCTGCGCTTCAAGGAGGGGCGCACCTTCTCGTCGGTCGGCCTGCGCGGCGGCAACCCGCTGGGCCAGCTGGCCGGCGGCGTGGTCATCGGCGCGCTGATGATGACCGCGGGCGTGCTGGTGCCCTGGGCCTTCGGCCAGTACGCGCCGGGCGCGTCGGCGCACGGGCGGCTCGGCCTGGACGCCGTGCCGCTGCTGGTGCCGCTGCTGCTGCTGTTCATCCTGCAGGGCTCCACCGAGGAGCTCGTGCTGCGCGGCTACATGCTGCAGACGGCGGGTCGGCAGATGGCGCCGATGCTGGCCATCATCGGCACGTCGGCGATCTTCAGCGCGCTGCACCGGGACTTCGACCCGGTGCCCTTCGCCAACATCGTGCTGTACGCGGTGTTCGCCTGTTTCGTCGCGCTCGGCGACGGCTCGCTGTGGCGCATCTGCGGCATCCACGGCGGCTGGAACTACTGCCAGGGCAACATCTTCGGCTTGCCGGTCAGCGGCAACACCGAAGGCACGTCGCTGTGGAATTTCGGTCCCGCGCCGGGCTCGAACGAACTCATCACCGGCGGCAACTTCGGCGTCGAGGCCAGCCTGATGGGCACCGCGGTGCTCACGGTGGCCCTGGCCTTCGCGGTGGTCCACTACCGCCGGCAGGAGGCGCGCCGCGCGGCCGCGGCCCCGCCGGGCAACTCTGGCTGAGGCCACCGGCATCGTGGAACTGCGGGTGCTGACCAGCGACGACGTGCCCCTGGCGCGCGCGATGTCGCGGCTGTTCGGCCGCGTGTTCGACGACGAGGACAGCTACATGCGCCAGCCGCCGGGCGACGACTACCTGCGGCGGCTGCTGGCCAGCGACACCTTCGTCGCCGTGGTGGCGCTGGTCGGCGGGCGGGTCGTGGGCGGCCTGGCCGGCTACATGCTGCACAAGTTCGAGCAGGCGCGCTCCGAGCTCTACATCTACGACCTGGGCGTCGACGCGGACCACCGACGGCGCGGCATCGCCACGGCGCTGATCGAGCGCGTGCGGGAGCTGGCCGGCGAACGGGGCGCCCACGTGATCTACGTGCAGGCCGACCACGGCGACGATGCGGCGATCGCGCTGTACACCGGCCTGGGTACCCGCGAGGACGTGCTTCACTTCGACATCGAGCCGCGAGGCGAGCCCCCCAACGCATGAAGATCGAGCACCGCATCCGCGTGTCCGCCCCTGCAGCCACCATCTTCCGCCTCTACGAGGACGTGACCCGCTGGCCCGCCTGGGACCCGGACACCCGGGCCGCCTGGCTCGACGGCCCGCTGCGGCCGGGCAGCCGCGGGCAGCTCACGCCGACGCAGGGCCGCACCGTGCCGATGCTCGTCACCCGGGCGGAGCCCGGCCGCTGCTTCACGGTCGAGTCACGCATTCCGCTGTTTCGCATGGTGTTCGACCACGAGCTCGAGCCCGAGGGCCCGGTCACGCAGGTGGTGCACCGGGTGACGCTGTCGGGCCCGCTGTCGCTGGTGATCGGGCCGATGCTCGCGCGGCGCATCGACGCCGGCCTGCCGGTGACCCTGTCACGCCTGAAGGCCATGGCCGAGGCGGCCGCCAGCGATGGCTGACGCGCGCCTGGCCGACCTGCTGCGCACGCCGTTGCCGCTGGTGCAGGCGCCGATGGCGGGCTCGCAGGGCTTCGCGCTGGCGGCCGCGGTGAGCCAGGCCGGCGGCCTGGGGTCGCTGCCCTGCGCCATGCTCGGCGCGGACGCGATGCGCGACGAACTCACCCGGCTGCGCGCGCAGACCTCGGCGCCGGTCAACGTCAACTTCTTCTGCCACATGCCGCCGCCGCCGGACGCCGCACGCGAAGCGGCGTGGCGCGCGCTGCTCGCGCCGTACTGCGCCGAGTTCGGCATCGACCCCGCCACGGTGGGCGCCGGCCCGGGCCGGCAGCCATTCACGGCCGAGGCCGCCGACGTGCTGGCCGACTTCCGGCCCGAAGTGGTGAGCTTCCACTTCGGGTTGCCGGCGCCGGCGCTGCTGGCCCGCGTCAAGGCCTGGGGCGCGGTGGTGCTGTCCAGCGCCACCACGGTGGACGAGGCGCGCTGGCTGGAGGCCCGCGGGGTGGACGCCGTCATCGCCCAGGGGGTGCAGGCCGGCGGCCACCGCGGCATGTTCCTCACCGAGGACCTGTCCACGCAGACCGACACGCTCGCGCTGGTGGCCGCGGTGGTGCGCGCCGTGCGCGTGCCGGTGCTGGCCGCCGGCGGCATCGCCACCGCGCAGGACGTGGCCGACGCGATGGCCGCGGGCGCGGCCGGCGTGCAGGCGGGCACGGCGTTCCTGTGCTGCCCGGAGGCCACCACCAGCGCGGTGCACCGTGCCGCGCTCGCCGGCCCGGCGGCGCAGCACACGGCGCTGACCCGCCTGTTCAGCGGGCGGCCGGCGCGCGGCATCGTCAACCGGCTGATGCGCGAGCAGGGCCCGATGCATCCCGCGGCGCCGGCGTTTCCGCTGGCCACCGCGGCGCTGGCGCCGCTGCGGGCCCGGGCCGAGGCGGGCGGTTCGGGCGACTTCTCGCCGCTGTGGTCCGGCACGCGTGGCGCGCTGTGCCGTGCCGAGCCGGCCGCCACCGTGCTGCGCACGCTGGCAGGCGGTCTGTAGGGCTGCAGGCCGCCGGCAGATTGCGTGCGTGCGGGCGTGCGCCGCGCGGCGCGCGCCTCAGAAGCGCTTCTTCGCCAGCTTGTCGTGCGTCTCGGGCACCAGCATCAGCGCGGCGGACCCGTAGTAGCGATGGAACTCGGCCACCATCTCGCCCTTGGCGATCACCGGGTCGCTGGCGGTGAGCTGGCGTGCCTCCTCGATGTCCCGGACCGCAAACACGAACAGCCCGCGCCAGCCGTCGACGCCGTCGAAGGGCCCGGCCAGCGCGAGCTTGCCTTCGTCGGCCAGGCGCTTCATGTTGGCGAAGTGGCCGCGGAACATCGCGTCGCGGTCGGGACCGTCGGGCACGCGGTTCGGGCCGGTCTTGAGCACCACCAGCACGTAGCTGCGCATGCCCCGCTCGTCGGCGCCCAGGCGCTGGGCCAGGGCCGCGTCGTAGCCCGGCGGCACGGCCGGCGCGGTGGCGGACGCCGGTGCCGGTGCAGCGGTCTGGGCCACCGCGGTGGCCGGGACCAGCCATGCTGCCGACGCCAATGCGCAGGCCAGGGTGCGGATCGTCGGGGTCATGGTCGTCTCCTCGCAGGGCGGTTTTGTCGATGGGGCGGTCGACGCGGCTGTCGATCGGTTGCCGGCCCGAGCGTGCCGCGCGTCAGCGTGCCACGACGTCGGCGGGCCGGGGCCCGGCCGGCCGGCGCTGCGCCGCCAGTTCCAGCGTGCGTCGCGGGTGGGCGAGGTTGACGCGGCCGTTGCGCTCGGCGCCGTCCAGGATGAGCTGCCGCAGCTCGGCCACGCTCAGGTCCGGGTACAGCGCCAGCAGCTTGGCGGCCAGGTTGGCGATCTGCGGCGCCGACATCGACGTGCCCGACGCGCGCAGGCGGTCGCCGCCGGGCATGAAGCTGTCGACCTGGTAGCCGTTGGCATGGATCACGGTGGTGCGGCCGAAGCTGGAGAAGCTGGTCTCCTGGCCTGCCGAGTCGACCGCGCCCACCGTGATCAGGTTGGGCAGCGCGATGTCGGCCGGCGAAGTCTCCTCGAAGCCGCTGTCGGAGTCGGCGTTGCCGGCGGACGTGACGAACAGGATCTCCGGTGCCGAAGCCAGGGCGTCGCGCATCGCCTCGCGCGCTTCCATGAAGTAGCGCCGCGCCAGTTCGCGCCGCTCCTCGGCATTGCGGCCCACACCGTGGAACTGCAGCGACGCTTCCCAGCCGCGCTGGGTGCCGCCGAAGCTCATGTTGGCCACGCGCACGCCGGCCGCGCGCATCGCGGCCACGGTGGCGCGGTAGGCGGCCTTGGCGCGCTCGCGCCGCTCGTCGGTGATCGGCAGCGGCTCGGTGCGCCACCCGAAGGTGATGCGGGCGTTGAACACGCGGGCGAACGGGTTGCCGTCCACCGCGATGCCCGCGACATGCGTGCCGTGGTAGTAGTTGCCGCCCAGGCGCATCGACTCCTGGAACGGCTGTACCTGCTCGGGCCGCAGGCCCGCCACCTGGCGCCGGTACGCACTGGCCTCGGGCGACTCGACGTTGGCGAACACGTCGCGCGCCCCGCGCATCAGGCCCTTGGTCTGCGACCACGGCAGCGGCGACTGCGCGATGTCCTCCAGCGGCGCGGAAGTCGGCCGCGCCTCGAGGTCGAAGCCGACGCCGGCCACCGGCGCGGCCATGCGGAACAGGGCCGGGTCCACACCGCTGTCCCAGACGGCGACCACCACCGGGCGCGCCGGCGCGTCCGGCCGCAGGGCGAAGGTGCGCGGCGTCCAGGTGTCGGCCACGGGACGGTCGTTGCGCGTCACGTAGTCCTGCAGCACGGCGATCGCGTCCTCCCGGAACGGCAGCACGTGCTCGATGAAGGCCCGCTGCGACAGCACGCCGGCGACGCTGCCGCGGTCCAGCCGCAGCTGGTTGTTGCGTGCGGGCGGGTCCAGCCGCGCCTTCACGCCGGCCTGCGTGACCACCGGGTTGTTGAGCTCGAGCAAGCCCTTCATCGACTTGACGTTGTTCGAGACCACGGCCCAGGGGTGCGGGTCCAGCAGTGCGGCCAGTCGGGCGCGGAAGCGCTGACGCTGCGCCGCCAGGTCGCCGCCGCCGGCGCGCGCCGCGGCGGCGGCTTCCGACAGCACGGCGGTGGTGGCGGCGGCGGCGGGCTTCTCCTGGCGGGCTCGCCACTCGGCCGTGAGCGCGGGCACGTCGCCGAAGCGCCCGCCGAGCAGGGCCACCGCGACGCGGGCGGCGCTGTAGCCGTCCAGCGTGGCGCGGTCGCGCACGTCGTAGCGGCGCGCCTCGTCCGCCACGTCGGCGGCGAGCTGGTCGAGCACCGGCTGCAGTTGTGCGGGGGGCAGCGCGAACAGCTCGCTGGGCAGGACCGGCAGGGTCAGCTGGGTCCGCGGCAGCTGGTTGGCCGTGGTGACCACGACGCGGGTCGGAGCCGGCGGCGCCGGAGGCTGCGGCGCGGCACAGGCCGTCAGCAGCAGGGCCGTCAGGACGAGGGGGGCGACGAGGCCCGGGGTGCGGAATTCGAGGCGCATGGCGGCGGCGGGGTGGAACCAGGGGCCGATTCTGGGGCCGCCGCCTCCATGCGGCACTGGCGACAACCCCGGTCCGGCGAACGCCTCGGCTGCCGGCATGCGCCGGCCGAGGCGCTCAGCCCAGCGTGAGCAGCCGCGAGCGGCGCTGGACCACGTCGATGTAGCGCTGCAGCGCGCGCTCGGCCGGGCCCTGCAGGTCCACGAACGAGCAGCCCAGCCGCGTGCCGCGGGCCTGGGGGTGGAAGCCGCCGCTCACGTGCTGCACGCCCAGCGTGGCGACGAAGCGGGTGTCGGCGTCGAGCTCGATGCGCACGCCGGCGATGCGGATGCCCGCGGCGATCGGCGGCAGGTCCGGCGGCATCGCGAGCGCACAGCCGCCAATGCTCACGTCGAGCAGGCGCAGCTCGAGCTGCATGTCGGGCACGGCCGGGTGACGCATCCGCGCCAGCGCGCCGTCGCGGGTGCGCACGCGGAAGTACTCGCGGCGCTGGAAGCGGTACACCACGTCGGGCAGCGCGGCCTGCAGCGCGCTGCCGCTCGGGCCGCGCACCAGCATCAGGTGGCTCAGGTCGAACTGCACCTTCACCGCGTCCAGGTAGGCCACCGCGGTGACCTCGCCGCCGTCGATCAGCGGGCCCACCTGCGGGTGGGCAGGGTCGGCGTCGAGGCTGACGCGGCGCTGGTGCGCGTCCACGGCCCACAGCACGGTGGTGTAGGCGGCCCCGCTGGGGCCGCTCAGCTGCACCACCACGTGGCCGTCGACCAGGCGGCGCAGCAGCGACAGCACCTCGGCCGGGTGGGCGACGCGGAACTCGTCGAGCGCATTGCCCGTGAGCGCCGAGATCGGCGCCGGCTGGGTCGGCTGGAAGTCGGGGCGTGCGGCAGCCACGGGTGCCTCCGGTCAGTGCAGGGTGCGCGGCCGGCCCGAGACCATCTGGTCCAGTTCTTCGAGCCACGGTTCGGCCAGCTGCCGGATCTCCGCGTCGTTGACGAGGATGCGCTGCATGATGCGGCTCTTGGCCTTGGACTCTTCGCTGGCCAGCGGCTTCTCGGTGGCGGCGTGCTTGAGCTGGGCGATCAGCAGCACGCAGGCGCCTTCCAGCTTGACGACCTGGTCCCAGTCGGCCGCGCGGGCCGCCGCGAGCATGTCGTTGCTGGCGCGTTCCAGCGCTTCGTAGTAGCTCAGCAGGTTGCTGTCGAGGGCGCTCATGCGCAGGCTCTCCGGGGTCAGCCGCGGGGGCCGTTGGCTTGAGGGGCGATCGACTGCCAGGCGTCGCGCAGCGGCTGCATCAGGCGCTGGCACTCGTCGAGCATGCCGGTGTCGTTCTTCAGGTTGGCCTGGGTCAGACGAAGGCCGATGTAGGCGTACAGCGCCGCCAGGTCGGACGCCAGCGCGCCACCGGCCTGCAGGTCGAGGCCGGCCTTGAGGCCTTCCTCCACGATGCGCGCGGCGCGGCCGATCTCGCGGCCCTTGGCTTCGGTGTCGCCGGCGGCCAGGGCGGCCCGGGCACGGCCGAGGGCCTCGAAGAAGCCGTCGAACAGCAGGGCCACCAGCTTGTGCGGCGAGGCGTCCACGACGCCGGTCTCGACACCGACGTTCTGGTACATGCGGGCGTGGGGCACGCCGGACCGGCCGAAGGCGGGGGAGGCGAGGGGGTGTGCGTACATGCGGCTGCGGTGCGGTGGTCTTGTCTGGGCTTGCCAGGGTTATCGTCCGCCGCGAGTGACCCTTGAGGGTCAAACTGGGCCCTGGCTCCAGGGCTCCTCGGCGCAACGCCTGCCGCTCAGCCCCCGCCGGCGCTGCGCGCGGTGTAGAAGTTGTTCAGTGCCTGCAGCTGCTGCGACATGTAGCTCGACAGGCCCGACAGCTGGCCCATGTTGCGGTCCAGGGCCTCGTACTGGGCACGCAGCCGCTTCTCGGTGGCGGCCAGCCGGGCTTCCATCTGCTCCTGCCGGTCGTCGATGCGGTCGATCCGGGCTTGCAGGCTGTCCGTGCGGCCCTCGAAGGAACCGTCAGCGGCCAGCAGCAGATCGCCCATCTCCTTGAAGCGCCGCATGAACCCCTTGTCGGCGGTGGTGGCACCGTCGCCCTGCATCAGGTTGCGGAACTGCTCGATGTTGGCGATGCCGTTGTCGAGCGAGCTGGCGTTGATCGACAGCGTGCCGTCGGCGCCCATCGTGATGCCCACGTCGGCCAGCCGGGTGAAGGCGGTCGACGCCGTGGTGGCCTCGTTGATCACGTTGCGCATCTGACGCTGCAGGCCCACGACCAGGCTGTCGCCCTGCATCGCGCCGGCCTTTTTGCTCGCCTCGTCGTACTTGGTCTGCTCGCGGATGAAGGTCGCCAGCTCGTTGAAGGACTTGACGAAGTCCTCCACCGCCGTCTTCACCGCCGCGGTGTCGGTGGCCACGACCACTTCCACCGGGCCCGCCGTCTCGGCCATCAGGCGCAGCGTCACGCCGTCGGACACGTTGGTCAGCGTGTTGCTCGTCGACTCGACATCGATGCCGTTGATGGTGGCCAGCGCATCGGCCGCGCTCTGGTTGAGCGTCATGGGGCTGGCGGCCAGCGCGTTGTAGGCCAGCGCCGACAGGCCGTTGGTGGCCACGCCGTCGTCGGTGGTCTCGGTGGCCGTGATGCGGAAGCCGTTCTCGGCGCCGGTGGCGGTGGATCGCAGCGCCAGCCGCGCGCCGCTGGCGTCGTTGATGATCGTCGCGGTGACGCCGGCACCGGCGCCGTTGATGCGGTCGCGCACCTCGGCCAGCGTGTCGTCGGCGGGGTCGAAGGTGATCGTCACCGGCGTGGCGCCGACCTTGGGCGCGAAGCCGCTGGTCGGGGTGCCGGTCCATTCGCCGAGCTCGATGGTCAGCGTGCCGCCCGCGAACTGGCCGGCGGTGTCGGCCGCGGTGAAGGCGCGGCTGGACAGGGTCTGCGCCGACGCGAGCTGGCTCACCTCGACCGCATAGCTGCCGGCGGCGGCACCGGCGGCGGTGGTGACCTGCACTGCGCGGTCGTCGGCGGAGGTGCCCGCACGCCGGTTCCACAGCGTCAGCGAGTTCATCGCGCCCGACTTGTCGCGCAGGCTGGACAGCATGCCCTGCAGCCGGCCGAAGCTCGACAGCTCGGAGTTGAGCTCGGTCTCCTGCTTCTCGAGGGCCTTCAGGGGCTGGCGCTCGATGGCCATCAACTGCGTGATGATGCTGTTGACGTCGAGGCCGCTGCCGATACCGGCCGATGAGATGGAAGCCATGTCAGGTTTTCCCGTCGTACGTCGGCGGTTTCGGCAGCGCCGGGGCTTTCTTGAGGCCGGCGCTGCCGAAACCGCGCGGCGCGTGATGGATTGCGCGCCGCGGGCCGGGGTGGGGCGCTTCAGCGCTGCAGCAGCTGCAGCACCTGCTGCGGCAGCTGGTTGGCCTGGGCCACCATCGCCGAGCCGGCCTGCTGCAGGATCTGGGCGCGCGACAGGTTGGCCGTCTCGGCCGCGAAGTCGGCGTCCATGATGCGGCCGCGGGCGGCCGCCTGGTTCTCGGCGGCCACCTGCAGGTTGGTGATCACGGCCTCGAAGCGGTTCTGCGCCGCGCCGTACAGCGCGCGCTCGGTGTTGAGCGTGTCGAGCGCGGCGTCGATGTTGGTCATGGCCGTGCCGGCCAGCGCCGCCGTGGTCAGGCCGCCGCCGGTCACCGCGGTGATCGAGGCGTTGCCCGACATGTCGGTGGTGGTCACGGTGACCGTCTCGCCGCTGTTGGCGCCGACCTGGAAGGCCTGCGCGCCGGCGCCGCCGGCCAGGATGGCGATGCCGTTGAAGCGGGTCGAGCTGATGGTGCGCGTCACTTCCGAGGCCAGCTGCTGGTACTCGGCGTTCAGGTTGGCGCGGTCGCCGGTGCCGTTGGTGGCGTTGGCGGCCTGCACCGCCAGTTCGCGCATGCGCTGCATCATGTCGCCGAGCTTGCCGAGCGCGCCTTCGGCGGTCTGCGCCAGCGAGATCGCGTCGTTGGCATTGCGGATGGCGACGTTCATGCCGCGCACCTGCGTGTTCATGCGCTCGGCGATCGCCAGGCCGGCCGCGTCGTCCTTGGCGCTGTTGACGCGCAGGCCCGAGGACAGGCGCTGCATCGACGTCGCCAGCGAGGTCTGCGACGTGTTGAGGTTGCGCTGGGCGTTCAGCGACGAAATGTTCGTGTTGATGGTCTGGGGCATGGAGCAACTCCTACGGATCGATGACTTCCGGCCTGAGTGCCGGTCCCGCGCTCACCGATCAGGGTTGAACGCTTGTGCCCATTCTGGAAAACGCCGCGACGGCGTGATCGATGGAAATGAACCCGTTTGCCGCCCCAGAAAAGAACAAGCGCCCGCGAAAGGCGGGCGCTTGGGAGGATCGCCGGGACCCGCGGGTCCCGGTGGCGCGCGTCAGCGCAGCAGGGCCAGCACCGACTGGGGCAGCTGGTTGGCCTGGGCCACCATCGCCGAGCCGGCCTGCTGCAGGATCTGGGCCCGCGACAGGTTGGCCGTCTCCGCCGCGAAGTCGGCGTCGACGATGCGGCCCGCGGCAGCGGCCTGGTTCTCGGCCGACACCTGCAGCACGCTGATGATCGCCTCGAAGCGGTTCTGCACCGCACCGTACAGGGCACGCTCGGTGTTGAGCGTGTTCAGCGCGGTGTCGATGTTGGTCATCGCCGTGCCCGCGGTGGCCGCCGTGGTGAGGCCGCCGCCGGTGACGGCCGTGATGTCCGTGTTGGTGGACATGTTGGTCGTCGTCACGGTGACCGTCTCGCCGCTGTTGGCGCCGACCTGGAAGGCCTGCGCGCCGGCGCCGCCGGCCAGGATTGCGATGCCGTTGAAGCGGGTGTTGGACAGCGTGCGACCGATTTCCGCGCCGAGCTGCTGGTACTCCGCGTTCAGGTTGGCGCGGTCGCCGGTGCCGTTGGTGGCGTTGGCGGCCTGCACAGCCAGTTCGCGCATGCGCTGCAGCATGTCGCCAACCTTGCCGAGCGCGCCTTCGGCCGTCTGCGACAGCGAGATCGCGTCGTTGCCGTTGCGGATCGCGACGTTCATGCCGCGGGTCTGGGCGTTCATGCGCTCGGCGATCGCCAGGCCGGCGGCATCGTCCTTGGCGCTGTTGACGCGCAGGCCCGAGGACAGGCGCTGCATCGACGTCGCCAGCGAGTTCTGCGACGTGGTCAGGTTGCGTTGCGCATTCAGCGAAACGACGTTGGTGTTGATGGTCATGGGCATGGTGTTGGCACTCCTGTGAACGGTGTTGCACTCCTGATCCGGCCGGTGGGCCGGTCGGGACTCGTCCCCGTCTGCGAAGTGGCTGGGGCCGTAGGGCCGTTTTCGGTCAGGCCCTGGCGGAACTTGAGCCGGCGATTTCGAGAACTAGTGCGCGCCCCCTGGTCGGCCCCGGCGCGCCGTGCGCACGCTGCCACGGGGGCAGCCCCTGATAAGCTGGCTGGATGACCGAGGCCGTGCCCTCCTCATCGCTGCCGCCGGGCGTCACGCCCGGGGGCGAAGACGCGCCGACGCTGCCGGTGGGCACGCGCGTGGGTGAGTTCGAGGTGCGTGGCGTGCTGGGCAGCGGCGGCTTCGGCATCGTCTACCTGGCCTGGGACCACGCCCTTGAGCGCGAGGTCGCGCTCAAGGAGTACATGCCCGGCACGCTGGCCGGTCGCGGCGAGGGCCTCGCGGTGTCCGTGCGCTCGCAGGGCATGGCCGAGACCTTCGCGCTGGGTCTGAAGTCCTTCGTCAACGAGGCGCGCATGCTGGCGCGCTTCGACCACCCGTCGCTGGTCAAGGTGTACCGCTTCTGGGAGGACAACGGCACCGCCTACATGGTGATGCCGCGCTACGTCGGCCGCACGCTGCGCCAGGTGCGGGCCGGCATGGTGGTGCCGCCCAACGAGGCGGCCTGCCGCCGCGTGCTCGACGCGCTGCTGTCGGCGCTGGAAGTGCTGCACAAGGAAGGCGTGTTCCATCGCGACATCGCGCCGGACAACATCCTGCTCGGCGACGACGGCCTGCCGGTGCTGCTGGACTTCGGCGCTGCGCGCCGGGTGATCGGCGAGGGCAACAAGGCGCTCACGTCGATCATGAAGCCGCACTTCGCGCCGCTGGAGCAGTACGCCGACCAGAGCGCGATGCGCCAGGGTCCCTGGACCGATCTCTACGCGCTGGGCGGCACGATCTACTTCCTGATCACCGGCCGCGAACCGGTGCCGGCGGCGTCGCGCGCGCTGCACGACGACCAGCCGCGCCTGACGGACCTGCGGCCCGCCGACTGCACCCACGGCTTCCTGGCCGCGGTGGACTGGATGCTCGCGCTCAAGCCGGCCGAGCGGCCGCAGAGCGTGCACATGCTGCGCGACGTGCTCGACGGGCGCATGAGCATTCCCGTTCGCCTGGCGGCCGATCGCACCGTGCCCGGCATCGCGGCGCGCGACGGCGTGGACATCCCCACCGGGCCGGGCGATCTCGGCGGGCCGTCGGCACACGAGGGCCGGACGCAACCGCCGCCCAGCGATGCCCGCACGGTGCTGATGCCCACGGCGCCGGCCGCCCTGCCCACGCCCGCCGCGTTGAACCCGGCGCCGGCCGCGGCGCCGGCGCAGCGTTCGCTGCTGCCGGTGCTGGCGGTGCTGGTGGTGCTGAACATCCTGGCCTGGTGGTGGTTCACCCGCCCAGGCGACCCGGCCCCGGCCACGCCGGCGGTCGCGGCGACCGGAACCGGCGGAGTGGCCGGCGCGGCCGCACCGGCCTCCGCGGGGGCCGCGACCGCGCCTGCCGCCGCCCCGGCGGCGTCCGCCGCGGCCCGTGCCGCGGAACCCGCCGAAACGATCCTGTCGGTGCTGCCGGCGCGGCCGCCCCGCCCCGCGGGTGCGACAGCGCCCGACGGCAGCGCGGCCGCCGGGGTGTCCCCGACGCTGCCGGCCGTGGCCACCGTGCCACCGATGCGCTCGGCCGACCTGCCGGCCCCGACCGGCCGCGCCCCCACGACGGCCGGTGCGCCCGCCACGGCCGCAGTCGACGCGCAGGGCCCACGCGCCCGGTGCGGCGACCGCATGCTGCTGTCGCTGCTGGTGTGCATGAAGCGCGAGTGCGAGGCGCCCGCGCTGCGCAACCATCCCGAGTGCGTGAAGATGCGCGAGCAGGAAGAAGCCGCGCTTCAGCACCAGCGCTGAGGCCCGCACCGGCGCCGCGCGGCGCCGCGATCGTCAGAAGCCCGATCCGGGCAGCGCCAGCCAGGCGGTCTCTTCGTCGGTCGATGGGCGTCCGAGGGCGGCATTGCGGTGCGGGAAGCGGCCGAAGCGCTCGATCACCTCGGCATGGCGCCGCGCGTAGTCGGCATAGCCGGCCAGCGAAGGCCGCAGGGCGGCGAGGGCTTCGAACAGGCGCACCGACTCGTGCTGCATCGCCATGTCCTCCGCGTGCTCGAAGGGCAGATAGGCGAACACCCGGCGCAACGGCGGCAGGTGCAGGTCGTCGCCGTGCGCCACCATCGCGCGGGCGCCGGCCAGCGCCTGCGCGTCGCCGGCGAACGCGCGTGCCGTGCCGCGATACACATTGCGGGTGAACTGGTCCAGCACCACCAGCCGCGCCAGCGCGCCGTCGGGCGACGCAGCCCAGCCGTCGATCGTGCCGGCCAGCGCGGCGTCGATCAACGCGCCGAAGCGGTCGCGGATCGCGCCGTCGAAGGCGGGGTCCTTGCGGAACCAGGCCTCGCGGGGTTCGTCGGTGTCGCCGAACCAGAAGTCCAGCACGTCGCGGGCGGTGGGCGACATGGGGCTCAGTCGAGCTTGGCGCCCGAGTCCTTGACCGCCTTGGCCCAGCGCGGCATCTCGGCGGCCAGGAAGCGGGCGAACTCGTCGCTGCCGAGGAAGGCCGGGTCGGCGCCCTGCGCCACCATGCGGCTGCGGATGTCGGCCGACTCCAGCACGCTGCGGAAGGCATTGGACAGCCGGTCCACCAACGGCCGCGGCGTGCCTGCGGGGGCCAGCACGCCATAGAAGCCCACGACCTCGAAGCCGCGCAGCCCCGACTCGATCAGCGTGGGCGTGTCGGGCAGGGCCGGGTTGCGCTCGCGGCTGGTGACGGCCAATGCGCGGATCTTGCCCGCCTTGACGTACTGCGCCGCCTGGGGGATCGACTCGGCCATCACCTGCACCTGGCCGGCCATCAGGTCGGTGAAGGCCGGCGCGCTGCCGCGATAGGGGATGTGGACGATGAAGGTGCCGGTGGCCTGCTTGAACATCTCCGGCACCAGATGGCTGATGCCGCCGTTGCCCGCCGAACCGTAGTTCAGGCGCCCCGGCTGGGCCTTGGCCAGCGCCACCAGCTCGCCGATGGTGCGCGCCTTGACGTCCGGATGCACCACGAAGGCCAGCGGTTGCTGCGCGGTTCGCGCGATCGGCACGAAGTCCTTCAGCGTCTGATAGGGCAGCCGGGTGTAGATGGCGGGGTTGATCACCATCGTGCCGGTGTTGGCCATGAGCAGCGTGGTGCCGTCGGGGTCGCTCTTGGCGACGAACTCGGCGCCCACGGTGCCGCCGGCGCCGGCCTTGTAGTCGATGATCACCGGCTGGCCCAGCGCCTGCCCGAGCCGCTCGGCCAGCAGCCGCGCGTGGGCGTCGAGCGGGCCGCCGGCGGGAAAGCCGATGATGATCTTCAGCGGCCTGCCGGTCTGTGGGGCCTGGGCGGCGGCGGCCAGAGGCAGCGCGCACAGGGCGGCGGTGGCCAGGCGTCGGGTCAGGGTGTGCATCGGTGTCTCCTCCGTCATGGATTCTCGTGGGATGGGGTCGCGGTTCAGTCCTGCAGCAGGTCGAGCGTCTCGGGATGCCTGCGCATGTAGTCCTCGGCGTAGCTGCAGTCCGGGCGCACCTTGAGCCCGCGCTCGCGGGCATGGTCGAGCGCGGCGCGCACCAGCACCGCGGCGATGCCGCGGCCACGCAGCGACTTGGGCACGCCGGTGTGGGTGAGCATCATCACCTTGCCGTACACCCGGTACAGCGCCACGCAGTCCTGGCCTTCGACGGTGGCGACGAAGCGCGTGCCCTCGCGGTCGTGGCGAACGTCGAACACCGTCATCGGCCGAGCTGCTGCCACAGGAACGCGAACTCCAGCGCCAGCATGTCGGCGCGCTGCGGGTTGTCGGCGGCCGCGCCGTGGCCACCCTCGATGTTCTCGTAGTACAGCGGCGCGTGGCCCTGCTCGGCCATTCGGGCGGCCATCTTGCGGGCGTGGCCGGGGTGCACCCGGTCATCGCGCGTGCTGGTGGTGAACAGCACGCGCGGCAGCTTCATGTCGCGGCGCACGTTCTGGTAGGGGCTGTACTTCGAGATCCAGGCCCATTCCTCGGGCTTGTCGGGGTCGCCGTACTCGGCCATCCAGCTCGCGCCCGCCAGCAGCTTGTGATAGCGCCGCATGTCCAGCAGCGGCACCTGGCTGACCACGGCGTTGAACAGCTCGGGCCGTTGCAGCATGACTGCACCCACGAGCAGGCCGCCGCCGCTGCCGCCCTCGATGCCGAGGTGGCGCGGGCTGGTGATCTTCGCGGCGATCAGGTCCTCGGCGACGGCGGCAAAGTCGTCGTGGCTGTTCTGTCGCGTGGCCTTGACGGCGGCCTGATGCCAGGCCGGGCCGTACTCGCCGCCGCCGCGGATGTTGGCCACCACCAGCACGCCGCCCTGGCCGTACCAGGCGCTGCCGAAGGCGCCGGAATACCACGGCTTCATCGACACCTCGAAGCCGCCGTAGCCGTACAGCAGCGTGGGGTTGCTGCCGTCGGCGCGGGCGCCGCGCGGCCACACCACGAAGTAGGGCACGCGCGTGCCGTCCTTCGACGTGGCGAAGCGCTGCTCGACGCGCATGCCTTCGCTGTCGAAGAAGCGCGGCCGCGCCTTGAGAAGCTCGCGCGCGTCGCTGCCGGTGCGCGCCAGCGACAGCGAGTCGGGCGTCAGGAAGTCGGTATAGGTCAGCAGATAGCGCTCGGCCAGCGGGTCGCGCGAGCCCAGCAGCGGGTCGTGCAGCGCGGCGATGCCCAGCGTGCCGGGGAAGGGCGCCGCCACCTCGCGCCGCACCCAGGCGCCGCCGGCGCGCGCCGGGGCGCGCCACTCTTCCACGCGGCCGGCCACGTTGTCCAGCACCGACAGCAGCACGTGGCGGTGGGTGGTGACGAAGCCCTCCAGCGACCGCGTCGGCGTGGGCGTGAACAGCGTGTCGAAGCGCCGCTCGCCGGCCATGAACGCCTTGGCGTCGGTGACGAGCAGGCTGCCGCGCGCATGGGTGCGGCCCCCCGTGGTCCAGTCGCTCTTGAGCTGGATCAGCAGCCGCGATCGCCAGAACGCCGTGTCCGCGTCGTCGGGCACGTCCAGCGGCACCAGTCGCCCGTCCTCGAGCAGCCACTGCTTGGAGCGGTAGAAATCCAGGTAGCGGCCGATCACGGTGCGCGGGTGGCCGGGCGTGCGGTCCACCAGCGCGAAGGCGCCGACGTCGGCCTTCTCGGCCTCGAACACGGTGGACGCGGCCGCCAGCGGCGTGCCGCGCTTCCAGCGCTTGATGATGCGCGGGTAGCCCGAGTCGGTCATCGCGCCCGGCCCGAAGTCGGTGGCCACGAGTAGCGTGTCGGCGTCCACCCAGTCGATCGACGACTTGGCCTCGGGCAGCTCGAAGCCGCCGGCCGCGGCCGGCACGAAGCGCTTCGTGCGCAGGTCGAACTCGCGCAGCACCTTGGCGTCGGCGCCACCGCGCGACAGCGACACGATGCAGCGTTCGTAGCGTGGGCCCAGGCAGGTGGCGCCGCCCCAGACCCAGCTTTCCTTCTCGGCCTGGCCCAGGGCGTCGAGGTCGAGCACCGTCTCCCAGGTCGGCTGCGCCTGGCGGTAGTCGTCCAGCGTGGTGCGGCGCCACAGGCCGCGCGGGTTGGCCGCGTCCTGCCACAGGTTGTAGACGTGCGCGCCCACACGGTGGATGGCGGGGATGCGGTCGCGCGAGTCGAGGATCTCCAGGATGCGCGAGCGCATGGCCTCGAACCGGGGATGCTTCTCGAGCACCGCGCGGGTCTCGCGATTGCGCTCGCGCACCCAGGCCAGCGCCCGCTCGCCCTGCACCTCCTCCAGCCACAGGTAGGGGTCGTCGTCCGGCGGCGGCGGGGTCTGGGCGGGGGCGAGGGTGGCTGAGGTCATCAGGGCCAGGGCGATCAGTCGCTTCACCATCTTCGGGTCAACGGGGTTCGAGCAGGGGCTCCAGGGTCAGTTCGAGGGTGGCGTCGCCGGCGCTGCACCACACGGTGCCGTCCTGCACGCTCACCTGCAGCTGCATCGAGCGCTGTGCCAGTGCCGCCAGGGCCTGGCTCTGCGCGGCGGGCAGCTGCCACACCGCGAGTTTCTCGGTGCGGTTGAGCTTGTTCTTCACGCCGGCCCACCACACCGGGGTGCTGGCGGCGTAGGCGATGAAGACGGCGCGGTCGGCGCGCGACGCGGCGCGCTGCATGCGGCGCTCGTCGGGATGGCCGACCTCGATCCAGTCCACCAGCTGGCCCGACAGGTCGTGCCGCCACAGGTCGGGCTCGTCGGTGTCGGACAGGCCGCGCGCGAACACCAGTTCGCCGTGTTCGTTGTCCTTGGGTGCGTACAGCGCGAAGGCGAGCAGGCGCACCATCAGGCGCTCCTCGGTCTCGCTCGGGTGCAGCGCCAGCGTCAGCGCGTGCTCGCCATAGACGCCACGGTCCATGTCGGACACCGACAGCTGGACCTTGTAGATGGTGGACTTGAGGGCCATGCCGTTGCGCGCCTTACCCGTGCTTGCCGGGCTGCCAGCCCCGCGCCGCCAGCCAGCGCCGGCCGTCGGCGGCGGCGTGCGCTTCCAGTTCGGTGGCCATCGCGTCGTTCCAGCGGTTGAGGAAGCCGAACAGCGCCACCACGCCGGTGATCTCGACGATCTCGCCATCGTCCCAGTGGGCGCGCAGCGCGGCGGCGATCTCGGCGTCCACCGCACCGGGCACGCTGGCCGCCGCGGCGGCGAACTCCAGCGCCGCCCGCTCGGCCGGCGTGAACAGCGCACTCTCGCGGAACTGCCACACCGCGTCGAGCCGGCGTGCGTCGGCGCCTTCGGCCTGGCCGAAGCGCGCCGCGGCGCGCATCGTGTGCGCCTCGCAGTAGCGGCAGCCGGCCACGCGGCTGGCCACATGGCCGATCAGCCGCTTGAGCTCGCTCGTGACGCGCCCGTCGTTGGTCATCACCGCACGGTTCAGCTCGGTGAACGCCCGCGCCAGCGCAGGGCGCCGCATCATCGTGAGCACGCTGTTCGGCGCGAATCCCAGCGTGCCTTCGAAGAAGCGCGCCAGTTCGGCCACGGCGGGGTCGTGGTCGGCGGGCAGGGGGGCAACGAGCGGCATGGCGGCGCACTGTGCCACACGTGCCGAGGGGGTGGGTTGGCCCTATGTCGGCGCGAACATATCGCGCCCCGGCGCCGGCCTGACCAGAATCGCGCCCCAGATGAACGACGGTTTTGCGGCGGCGCTGCGCACGGCGTGGGCGCTGGTGGTGGAGTTCGATGCGCGGTTGGCGCAGGTGGTGGCGCTGTCGCTCGGCGTCAGCGGCACGGCCTGCCTGCTGGCGGCCGGCTTCGGCTTGGCCGCCGGAGCCTGGCTCGCGGTGGCGCGCTTTCCCGGCCATGCCGCCCTGGTGGCGGCCCTGAACACGCTGCTGGCGCTGCCGTCGGTGGTGGTGGGCCTGGTGGTGTACCTGCTGCTGTCGCGCGCCGGGCCGCTGGGCTCGCTGGGCATCCTGTTCACGCCCACGGCGATGGTGGTGGCGCAGACGGTGCTGGTGCTGCCGCTGGTGGCGGCGCTGACGCGCCAGCTTGTCGCCGACGCGTGGCACGGCAACGGCGAGCAGCTGCGCTCCATGGGCGCGCCACCTTTCGTGGCCGCGCTGCTGCTGCTGGTGCACGAGCGCATCGCGCTGGTCACCATCCTGCTCACCGCGTTCGGCCGCGCCGTCAGCGAGGTGGGCGCGGTGATGATCGTCGGCGGCAACATCGAGGGCGTCACGCGCGTGATGACCACCGCCATCGCGCTGGAGACCAGCAAGGGCGACCTGCCGCTGGCCCTGGGCCTGGGCATCGTGCTGCTGGGTGTGGTGGGCACGCTCAATGCCGCGATCGGCCTGCTGCAGCGCCGCCAGGGCGCGCAGGACCGCGGCACGGCCGCGCTGGCCGCGGGGGCCGCGTCGTGAACGCGGCCGCTTCGGTGTCCCCGGCGAAGGCAACGCGCGGTGTCGCGCCGGGCGGCGCCACCCTGATCGCGCTGCAGGGCGTGGCCGTGCGCTTCGGCGCCACCGTGGCGTTGCAGGGCGTGGACTTCTCCCTGCATGCCGGCGAGCGCGTGGCGCTGGTGGGCGCCAACGGCAGCGGCAAGACCACGCTGCTGCGCGTGCTGCACGGGCGTCTGCCGCACGAGGGTCGCCGCTTCGTGGCCGGCGACCTGCGTCAGGCGATGGTGTTCCAGCGTCCGTTCCTGATGCGCCTGTCGGTGTGGAACAACCTGCGCCTGGCGCTGTGGCTGGCCGGCGTGCCGGCGGCCGAGCGCGCGCAGCGCGCCGCCGACGCGCTCGCGCGCGTGGGCCTGTCGGCCGAGCGCGACCGGCCGGCGCGCGTGCTGTCCGGCGGGCAGCAGCAGCGCCTGGCGCTGGCGCGCGCCTGGGCCGTGCGGCCGCAGGTGCTGTTCCTCGACGAGCCCACCGCCGCGCTCGACCCCGGCGCCAAGCGCGAGGTCGAGCAGTTGATGGCCGAGTTCAGCGCCGAGGGCATGGCGCTGGTGTTCAGCACGCACAACCTCGGCCAGGCCAAGCGGCTGGCCAGCCGCGTGCTCTACCTGGAAGGCGGCCATCTGGTGGTGGACCGCCCGACCACGGAGTTCTTCGATTCCCCGCTGCCCGAACCCGCGGCCTCGTTCCTCAAGGGAGAGCTGCCCTGGTCCGCCTGATCGTCATCGCACTTGCGCTCTGCGCCGCGCTGGCCGCGCACGCGCAGGACCGCTTCATCATCGTGGCCTCCACCACCAGCACCGAGCAGTCGGGGCTGTTCTCCCACCTGCTGCCGGCGTTCAAGGCGGCCAGCGGCATCGACGTGCGCGTGGTCGCGCAGGGCACGGGCCAGGCGCTCGACATCGCGCGCCGCGGCGACGCCGACGTGGTGTTCGTTCACGACCAGGTGGCCGAGGAGAAGTTCGTTGCCGAAGGCTTCGGCGTGAGGCGCCTGCCGGTCATGTACAACGACTTCGTGATCGTCGGGCCCAAGGGCGACCCGGCGGGCGCACGCGGCAGGGACGTGGTGGCCGCGCTGGGCAGGATCGCCTCCAGCGGCCAGCCCTTCGTGTCGCGCGGCGACAAGAGCGGCACCCATGCCGCCGAGTTGCGCTACTGGAAGATGGCCTCGGTGGACGTGGACGCCGCCAAGCCCCGCGGCTACCGGGCCTGCGGCTGCGGCATGGGCCCGGCGCTGAACATCGGTGCGTCGAGCAACGCCTATGTGCTGACCGACCGCGGCACCTGGCTCAGTTTCAGGAACCGCGGCAACCTGGTGCTGCTGGTGGAAGGCGACCAGCGCCTGTTCAACCAGTACGGCGTGATCGCGGTGAACCCGGCGAAGCATCCGCACGTGAAGGCGGCGCTGGCGCAGACCTTCGTCGACTGGGTGGTGTCGCCGGCGGGGCAGGCGTCGATCGCGGCCTACAAGATCGGTGGCGAGCAGTTGTTCTTTCCGAACGCGGGGCGTTAGGGTGGGCAGTTCGTGGATTGCCTTGGCGGTGTGCTGTCTGACTGCCTCGATGCCGGGCCGGGACCCGGCATCGAGGCAGTAGCAGATACCCACGAAAAGCGACACGGACGGCTCAAGCCGCCTCCTCCACCACCGCCCCCAGCCGCGCCGACAACCCCCGCGCCGCCCCGCGCAGGGCCTGCGCCACCCCCCCGTCCCACCGCGTGTCGAACGACGCACTCGGCCCGATCGCGGTCAGGCCCAGCGCGATGCGGCCGCGCACGTCGAACACCGGCGCGGCCATCGCGCTGACGCCCTCGACCACGCGGTTGAGCGCCCGCGCCACGCCGCGCTGGCGCACCTGCGCCACCTCGGCGTCCCACTCGGCGCGCGGCATCGAGCGCGGTCGCAGCGGCGCCACCGTGCGCTCGTCGAGGTGGGCGGCGAACAGCCAGCCGCTGGCGGTGCCGGTGAGCGACAGCACGGTGCCGTGCCGCATCACCACATGGATCGGGCTCGGCGCCTCGGCCACGCGCACGATCACCGGGCCGTGCTCGCCCCACACCGCCACCGCCACCGTGTGGCCGAGCTGCTGCGCCAGCTGCTCCACCACCGGGAAGGCCAGGCGCACCGGGTCCTGCTGCGCCAGGCCGATCAGGCCGAGCTGCATCGCGAACGGGCCCAGGCCGTAGCGGCCGGTCACGTCGTCCTGCTCCACCAGGCCGAGCTTGGCGAAGCTCACCAGGTACGGATGCGCCTTGGCCGGCGTCATGGCCGCGGCCTGGGCCAGGTCCTTCAGCGCCATCGGCAGGCCGCGCCCGGCCAGCGCCTGCAGCAGCCGGCCGCCGACCTCGATGCTCTGGATGCCGCGCGGCGACGCCATGGGTGGTACTTCCGATTAGTTGAATGCGTTAGACAATAACAAACTCCGGCGCTAGACTCCAGCCCCATGAGCGCCACCCCCACCAAAGCCTTCGCCTCGCAGGCCGACCTGGCCGAGAAGAAGGTCACCTTCGAGCAGCTGTCCGAGCACGCCTGGGCCTACACCGCCGAGGGCGACCCCAACACCGGCATCGTCATCGGCGACGACGCGGTGCTGGTCGCCGACACGCAGGCCACGCCCGCGATGGCCGCCGACGTGATCCGCCGCATCCGCGAGGTGACCGACAAGCCGATCAAGTACGTGGTGCTGACCCACTACCACGCGGTGCGCGTGCTGGGTGCGTCGGCCTACCAGCCGCAGCAGATCCTCGCCAGCCAGGACACCTACGACCTGATCGTCGAGCGCGGCGAGCAGGACAAGGCCAGCGAGATCGGCCGCTTCC
This sequence comes from Aquabacterium sp. T101, assembly GCF_057219775.1. Classification (NCBI taxonomy): domain Bacteria; kingdom Pseudomonadati; phylum Pseudomonadota; class Betaproteobacteria; order Burkholderiales; family Sphaerotilaceae; genus Aquabacterium; species Aquabacterium sp. T101. Next base: position 1,334,883 of record NZ_JBXVVZ010000001.1, on the reverse strand, counting down.
CGCGCCTGTTCCGCAACGTCGAGACCGTGCCCGCCGGCCTCACCTGGCCCACCCTCGTGTTCAGCGGCAAGCTCACGCTCTGGCTGGGCAAGCTCGAGGTGCAGCTGCTGCAGCTCGGCCGCGGCCACACCAAGGGCGACACCGTGGTCTGGCTGCCCGGCGAGAAGACCCTGCTGTCGGGCGACCTGGTGGAGTTCGACGCCACGCCCTATGCCGGCGACGCCTACTTCTCCGACTGGCCGAAGACGCTCGACAACATCGCGGCGCTCAAGGCCCGTGCCCTGGTGCCCGGCCGCGGCCCGGCGCTCCAGGGCGAAGCCCAGGTCCAGCGCGGGCTCGACGTCACCAAGGCCTTCATCAGCGACGTCTGGGCCCACGTGCAGGCCGGCGTGGCGGCCGGCAAGGACCTCAGGGCGGTGTACCGCGCCACCTTCGACGCCCTCCAGCCGAAGTACGGCCACTGGGTGATCTTCGACCACTGCATGCCCTTCGACGTGACCCGCGCCTACGACGAGGCCACGCAACACCGCGACCCCCGCATCTGGACCGCCGAGCGCGATGTCGAGATGTGGAAAGCCCTGGAGACCTGAGCCATGGCCCTGCTGCAACGCATCCACCATGTCGCCTACCGCTGCCGCGACGCCAAGCAGACGGTGCAGTGGTACCGCGAGCATCTCGGCATGGACTTCGTGCTCGCGATCGCCGAGAACAACGTGCCGTCCACCGGCGCGCCCGACCCGTACATGCACGTCTTCCTCGACGCCGGGCAGGGCAACGTGCTCGCGTTCTTCGAGTTGCCCAACTCGCCGCCGATGGGCCGCGACGCGAACACGCCGGAATGGGTGCAGCACATCGCGTTCAAGGTCGGCAGCCTGGACGAGCTGCTCGCCACCAAGGCGCGCCTGCAGGCCGCGGGCATCGACGTGGTCGGCCCCACCGAGCACACCATCTTCAAGTCGATCTACTTCTTCGATCCCAACGGCCACCGGCTGGAACTGGCCTGCGACACCGCCACGCCCGAGATGAACGCCAAGCTCGACGCCGTGAAGTGGGACATGCTCGAGGAGTGGAGCCGCACGCGCAAGGCGCCGCAGCACGCCGCCTGGATGCACCCGCAGAACCACTGACCCTATCGGGGCCGCCGCCGTGCTTGCCACCTACACCTGGCCGCGCTATGCCTACCGCGCCGCGCCCGAGCGCGGCGCCGCCACGGTGCGGCGCGTGCCGCTGGTGGTGGTGGGCGCCGGCCCGGTGGGCCTGTGCGCGGCCATCGATGCGGCGCAGCGCGGCCTGCCGGTGGTGCTGATCGACGACGACAACACCGTGTCGGTGGGCTCGCGCGGCGTCTGCTACGCCAAGCGCACGCTGGAGATCCTGGATCGCCTGGGCGTGGGCCAGCGCGTGGTGGACAAGGGCGTCACCTGGAACGTGGGCCGCACCTTCCACGGCGACCGCGAGGTGTTCAGCTTCGACCTGCTGCCCGAGGCCGGCCACCACCGGCCCGGCATGGTGAACCTCCAGCAGTACCACCTAGAGCAGTACCTCGTGGAACGCGCGCAGCAGTTGCCCGCGATCGACCTGCGCTGGCAGCACAAGCTGCAGCAGGTGGAGCCCGGCGATCACGGCGTGCGCCTGCAGGTGGACACCGCCGACGGCCCGTACACGCTGGACGCCGACTGGCTGGTGGCCGCCGACGGCACGCGCAGCACCGTGCGCCGCCAGATGGGCCTGGACATCGACGGCAAGGTGTTCCAGGACCGCTTCCTCATCGCCGACATCGTGCTCGACGGCGAGCCGTTCCCGCTCGAGCGCACCGAGCGCCGCTTCTGGTTCGCGCCGAAGTTCCATGCCGGCGAGAGCGCGCTGCTGCACCGCCAGGCCGACAACGTCTGGCGGCTGGACTTCCAGCTCGGCTGGGACGCCGACCCCGAGGCCGAGAAGGACCCGCAGCGCGTGGCTGCCCGCGTGCGCGCCGCGCTCGACCAGCAGGGCTTCGGCCACATCGGCTTCGAGCTGGAATGGGTCAGCGTCTACACCTTCCAGTGCCGCCGCATGGAACGCTTCCGCCACGGCCGCGTGCTCTTCGTCGGCGACAGCGCGCACCAGGTGTCGCCCTTCGGCGCGCGCGGTGCCAACTCGGGCATCCAGGACACCGACAACCTGATGTGGAAGCTCAAGCGGGTGGTCGACGGCATCGCGCCGGCATCGCTGCTGGACAGCTACAGCACCGAGCGCGTGGCCGCCGCCGACGAGAACCTGCTCAACAGCACGCGCAGCACCGACTTCATGACGCCCAAGAGCCGTGCCGCGCGCGTGCTGCGCGACGCGGTGCTGTCGCTGGCCGCCGAAGTGCCCGCGGGCCGCGCGCTGGTCAACAGCGGGCGCCTGTCGGTGCCCACGTGGCTGCTCGACTCGCCGCTGAACACGCCCGACGCGGACACCGGCACGCAGGCCTTCGCCGGCTGGATGCTGCCCGGCGCGCCGCTGGACGACGCGCCCGTGCAGGGGCCCCAGGGTGCGGGCTGGCTGCTCGACGCGGTGGCGGCGGCCAATGGCTTCGTGCTGCTGCACTTCGGCCGCCCCGACGACGCCACGCGGCGCGCAGCTCATGAGCTGGACCTCGCGCTGATCGTCCTGCTGGATGCCGCCGAACCCGACGCCGGCCACCTGCACGACGTGCAGGGCCTGGCGGCGCGGCGCTGCGACGCGCGGCCCGGCACCTGCTACCTGATCCGTCCCGACCAGCACGTGGCGGCGCGCTGGCGCCGCTTCGACGTCGCCGCCGCCGGTGTGGCGCTGGCACGGGCCCAGGGCCTGGCCGGCTGACCACAGGGGCCCGCCACCATGCCGCTGAACACCCAACCCCACTTCCACGAACCCGGCCAGCGCCAGCGCTGGGCCTACACGCCCGGCGACGCCTTCTACGAGGCGCTGATCGCGGCGCACCAGGGCCTGAGCGACGCGCAGAGCGAACTGCTCAATGCGCGCCTGGTGCTGCTGCTGGCCAACCATGTCGGCGACCTGGCGGTGCTGCGCGAGGCGATCGCGCTGGCCCGAGGCGGCGTGGTGGCCGATGGCGCGGCCGGCGCAGGGGCCGGCGCAGGGGCCGGCGAAGGGGCGGCGCCGGCCGGTGCCTGACGGCTAGCGCGCGCCGAACTTCAGGCCGGCGAACAGCGTCTTGAGCTCGCGCGGCTGACTGCGCCAGAACTGCGGCGGGGCCGTCACCTGTGCGCCCAGCGCCGCGGCGGCATGCCAGGGCCAGCGCGGGTCGTAGAGCATCGCGCGCGCCAGCGCCACCGCGTCGGCCTGGCCCGACTCGACGATGGCCTGCGCCTGCTGCGGCTCGGTGATCAGGCCCACCGCGATGACCGGCAGCCCCACGGCCTGCCGGATGCGCGTGGCCAGACCGACCTGGTAGCCCGGGCCGAGCGGGATCTTCTGCTGCGGCGACACGCCACCGCTGGACACGTGGATGGCGGCGCAGCCGCGGGCCGCCAGCGCGCGCGAAAACTCGATCGTGGTGTCGATGTCCCAGCCGCTGCCCTCGACCCAGTCGGTGGCCGACACGCGCACCCACACCGGCCGGTCGGCCGGGAACGCGGCGCGCACCGCGTCGAACACTTCGAGCGGGAAGCGCATGCGGTGGGCGAGGCTGCCGCCGTAGGCGTCGTCGCGCCGGTTGGCGACGGGCGACAGGAACTGGTGCAGCAGGTAGCCGTGCGCGGCGTGGATCTCGATGCCCTGAAGCCCCAGGCGCGCGGCGCGGCGCGCCGCCTGCGCGAAGGCCTCGCGCACCCGGGCCAGCCCGGCGGCGTCGAGCGCGCGCGGGGCCTCCTCGCCGGCGATGTGCGCCAGCGCCGACGGCGCCTCGGCCGGCCAGGCGCCGGGCTCGGCCAGCGGGATCTGCGCGCCGCCGTGCCACGGCGCGCGGCTGCTGGCCTTGCGCCCGGCATGGCCGAGCTGGATCGCCAGTGGCATGCCGCTGCCGTGGGCGCGCACCGCGTCGAGCACGCGGCCGAGCGCCGCCTCGTTGGCGTCCGAGTACAGCCCGAGGCAGCCCGGCGTGATGCGGCCCGCGGCTTCCACCGCCGTGGCCTCCAGGATCAGCAGGCCCGCGCCGGACTGCGCCATCGTGCCGAGGTGGATCAGGTGCCAGTCGGTGGCCGAGCCGTCCTGCGCCGAGTACTGGCACATGGGGGCGATGACGATGCGGTTGGGCAGCGCGAGGGGGCCGAGGGCCCAGGGCGAGAACAGAGCGCTCATGCGGGACGGGTCGTTCAGTAGTGGATCGTGCCGGGGGTTCCCCCGCCGACGGCGATCGCGTCGCCGTTGATGGCGCGCGACAGCGGCGAGCACAGGAACGCCACCACGTGCGCCACCTCCGCCGCGTCCACCAGGTGGCGGATGCTGTTGGCGCCGGCCATGCGCGCCTCCATCTCCTGCGGCGTGAGGCCCTGCGCCGCGGCGCGCGCGGCCACCAGCCCCGGCGTGCGTTCGGTGCGCGTGGTGCCCGGGTGCACCACGGTGACGTTGATGCCCTGCGGCCCCAGCTCGTCGGCCAGGTTCTTGGTGAGGGCGGCCACGGCCACGTTGCGCATGCTGCCCACGGCGTGGCCGGTGGTGCGCGCGCCCAGGCCGCTGACGTTGACGATGCGGCCCCAGCCCGCGGCCTGCATGCCCGGCGCCACCTCGCGAGCGCAGCGCAGGTAGCCCATCACCTTGGTGTCCATCTCGGCGTGGAAGTAGCCGGTCTCGATCTGCGCCAGCTTCGGCGGCGCGGCGAAGCCCGCCGGCTCGGCCGCGGCATTGACCAGCACCTGGATCGGCCCACCGAGCCGGCGCACGGCGTCGGCCACGGCGGCGCGCACGGCGTCGTCGCTGCGCGTGTCGGCCACCACGCCGACGATGCGGCGGCCGCTGGCTGCGGCGATCTCGGCGGCGGCCGCGTCGAGCGTGGCGCGGTCGCGCGCCAGAAGCGCCACGTCGGCGCCTTCGGCGGCCAGCGCATGCGCGATGGCCTTGCCGATGCCGCGGCTGCCGCCGGTGACGAGGGCGCGCTTGCCGGTGAGTTGCAGGTCCATGGAAGCAGGGCGATTCGAAAGGGGGCCGACATCATCGCAGCCCCGGCGCCACAATGACCGCCATGGACCGACTCTTCTTCGCGATCGGCGCCGTCAGCGCCGGCCTCGGCGTGGCGCTCGGCGCCTTCGGCGCCCACGCGCTGAAGGCGCGCCTGACGCCCGACCTGCTGGCGGTGTGGGAGACCGGGGTGCGCTACCAGATCGTCCACGCCCTCGGCCTGCTGGCCGTGGCCTGGGCCGTGGGCCGCTGGCCCGGCAGCGCCGTCCACGCCAGCGGCTGGGCCTTCGTGGCCGGCACGGTGCTGTTCTCGGGCAGCCTGTACCTGCTGGCGCTGTCGGGCGTGCGCTGGCTCGGCGCGGTCACGCCACTGGGCGGCGTGGCCTGGATCGTGGGCTGGGGCCTGCTGGCCTGGGGCGCCGCCACGGCCCGCACCCCCTGAGGGGGCCTGCCCGCCGTCGTCGGGGCGCTGCCGCCGCGCGCACGGCCGGCCGGTGCGCTACGCTGTCCTCCCACCCGCAGGAGCCCGCCACCATGACCCCCACCGTCTCCCGCTGGCTGCGTCCGGTCGCAGCCCTGGTCCTGGCCCTCGCGGCCGCGTCGTCCCACGCCGCCGGCCCGGTCGCCGGGGGCCAGGCGCCCGGCTGGTACCGCATGCCGCTCGGCGCGTTCGAGGTCACCGCGCTGTCGGACGGTACCGTCGCCCTGCCGTGGGACAAGCTGCTCAACGGCTCGGCCGCGCGCATCCAGGCCGCGCTGCGCGCGCAGTACATGGGCACCTCGCCCTACGAGACCTCGGTCAACGGCTACCTCGTCAACACCGGCAGCAAGCTGGTGCTGATCGACGCCGGCGCGGCCGGCCTGTTCGGCCCCACGCTCGGCCGTCTCGTGAAACACCTCGAGGCGTCGGGCTACAAGCCCGAGCAGGTGGACGAGATCTACGTCACCCACCTGCATGCCGACCACGTGGCCGGCATCACCACGGCCGACGGCAAGCCGGTGTTCCCCAACGCCGTGGTGCGGCTGGACGCCAAGGAGGCCGCGTTCTGGCTCGACCCGGCCAACAAGGACAAGGCACCGGAGGCGCTGAAGTCGGCGTTCGACGGCGCGCTGATCTCGATGAAGCCCTACCTGGACTCGGGGCGCATGAAGACCTTCGAGTCCGCACCCGGCGGCGTGGAGCTGGTGCCGGGCATCCGCGCGCTGCCCACGCACGGCCACACCCCCGGCCACACCGTCTACCAGGTGCAGAGCAAGGGTGCCACGCTGGTGGTGTGGGGCGACCTGATGCACGTGGCCGCGGTGCAGTTCCCGCACCCGGACATCACCGTGGGCTTCGACTCGGACACGAAGGCCGCGCGTGCGCAGCGCCAGAAGGCCTATGCCGACGCGGCGAAGCAGGGCTACTACGCCGCGGTGGCCCACGTGTCCTTCCCGGGCATCGGCCGCCTGCGGCCCGACGGCAAGGGCTACCGCTGGCTGCCGGCCCACTACACGGCCAACCTGCCGGCGCCGGCGGGCAAGTAGGGTATCGTCGGGTCGCCGTACCCCCTCCCAGCTCCCCCAGGAAAGGCACGCGTGCCCCCGAAGCCCAACTACCAGTTCGAGAAGCGCCAGCGCGAGCTCGCCAAGAAGCGCAAGAAGGAAGAGAAGGCCCAGCGCAAGGCGTCGCAGCCCGACGGTGCGCCGGCCGACCCGGCCTCCGGCGAGGCGGGTGCCCCTGCGGCGCCGCCCGCGGACACGTCCGCGTCGTAGCCCGCGCCCGGCCCGCCGCCGGCCCCGGGCGCGCACGCGACGCCCGACGGGGCGCTATGCTTCGCCCCCCTTGATCCGGCGCCGCCCCGCGCGTGCCGGCAAGCCCCTCGCGCAGCGCATGGCCGGCATCCACATCACCGACATCGAGCGCGCCATCAACTGGTGGCGCGAACGCTCGCCGTCGCCCGACGGCATCACCGCCTGCGCCGAGGTGCGCGCGCTGGCCGAGGTGTATGCGCTGATGGTGTACTACCGCGAGAGCGAGTGCGACGAGGACACGCTGCCCGCGCGGGCGCGAGACGCGTGGCTGGGCTGGTACGCCAGCACGCCCGACGCGCCCTGCATCGCCATCTGCTCCACCGCGCAGGGCGACCCGGTGTGCAAGGGCTGCGGGCGCACCGAGGGCGAGGTGCAGCACTGGCCCCTGCTGAGCCCGGGCGAGAAGCGCGCCGTGTGGCGCCGCATCACGATGCAGAACACGGCCTGGCGCTTCAACCGCTATGCCGAGCGTGCGAGGCTGGCCACTGGCGTCGACCATCCGGGCCCGGAGGCCTTCGCCGACATCGCCCCGCGGGCCGAGAGCCGTCCGCCGGAGCGCGGATGACCGGGCGCGCCCGGCAGTGGCGCGCCGACGTGGCGCGCATCGTGCCGCTGGCGTGGCCGGTGTTCGCCGGGCAGGTGGCGATGGTGCTGTTCGCCACGGTCGACACGGTGCTGGTGGCGCGCCACTCGGCCACCGACCTGGCCGCGCTGGCGGTGGGCGCGGCGGCCTACATCACGGTGTTCATCGGCCTGATGGGCGTGGTGCTGGCGGTGGCGCCGATCGTCGGCCAGCTCTACGGCGCACGCCGGCTGGAAGCCGCCGGCGACCAGCTGCACCAGGCCGTGTGGCTGGCGCTCGGCCTGTCGCTGCCCGGCTGCCTGGCGCTGGCGCTGCCGGGCCCGTTCATCGCGCTGTCCGGCGCGTCGGCGGAGGTGGCCGAACGCCTGCGCGGCTACCTGCTGGCGCTGGCCTTCGCGCTGCCCGCCGGCCTGCTGTTCGCGGCCTACCGCGGCTTCAACAACGCCGTGTCGCGGCCCAAGGCCGTGATGGCGCTGCAGCTGGCGGGCCTGGGCCTGAAGCTGCCGCTGGCCGCGCTGCTGGTGCATGGCGCCGGGCCGGTGCCGGCGCTGGGCGTGGTGGGCTGCGGCGTGTCCACCGCGATCGTGATGTGGCTGCTGGCGCTGATCGCGTGGCAGGTGATGCGGCGCGATCCGTTCTACGGGCCGTTCGCGATCTTCGGCCACGGGCTGCGCCCGCCGCACCGGCCCGCGCTGGCGGCGCAGCTGCGCCTGGGGCTGCCGATGGGCGGGTCGATCCTGATCGAGGTGACCGGCTTCGCGTCGATGGCGTTCTTCATCTCGCGCTTCGGCGCCACGCCGGTGGCCGGGCACCAGATCGCGGCCAACATGGTGTCGCTGCTGTTCATGGTGCCGATGGCGCTGGGCAATGCCACCAGCACGCTGGCGGCGCAGTCGGTCGGCGCGGGCGCGCTGCGCGACGCCCGGCGCGTGGCCTGGCACGGCATGGAGTTCGCGGCGCTGGTGGCGCTGGCGCTGGGCGCGGCGCTGTTCGTGCTGCGCGAGGAGGTGGTGCGCCTGTACACCGGCAACGAGGTCATCGTCGCCGCGGCGCTGCCGCTGCTGGCCTGGGTGGCGCTGTTCCACTTCGTCGACGCGATGCAGATCGTGTCCGCGCTGGTGCTGCGCGCCTGGCGCATCGCCACCGCGCCGCTGTTCATCTATGCCACGTCGCTGTGGGGCGTGGGCATGGGCGGCGGCTACGCGCTGGCCTTCAACCTGGGCGGCGGCGTGCCCGCCGCGCTGCACGGTGCGCGCGGCTTCTGGATCGCGTCCACGGCCGGGCTGGCCTGTGCCGCCACGGGGCTGACGCTGCTGCTGGCGTGGGTGCTGCGCCGGCAGCGGGCGCAGGAAGCGGCGGCCTGAGCGCCTTGGCCTGGCGCGGCGTGCCGCGCTAGGCCGCGGGCAGGCCGAGCACGAAGCAGCTGCCGCCGCCGGGCTGCGGCTCGCAGCGCACGCTGCCGCCGTGGCGCTGCGCGATCTGGCGCACCAGGGCGAGGCCCAGGCCGACGCCGCCCTCGCGCTCGGCATGGCCGGGCAGGCGGAAGAAGGGCTCGAAGATGCGTTCGCGCAGCGCCTCGGGCACGCCCGGGCCGCGGTCGCAAACGCGCAGTTCCACCATCGCGCCCTGCCGCAGCGCCTGCAGCGTGATGTCGGCCGCGGGCTCGGCGTCGGCCGCTGCCCCGGTGCCCTCGCGCGCGGGGGCCACGCCGTAGCGGCGCGCGTTCTCCAGCAGGTTGCGCAGCGCGCGGCGCAGCAGGCGCTCGTCGCCGTCCACGGTGAGCTGCGTGTCGGTGGCCTGCAGCTCCGCGCCGACGCGTGCGGCCTCCTCGGCGGCCAGCGACACCAGGTCCACCGGCAGCGGGGTGAAGCTGCCGGCCTGCGCGTCCAGGCGGCTGGCCAGCAGCACCTCCTCGACCAGCGCGTCCAGCTCGGCGATGTTGGTGCGCACCTCGGCAGCCAGGCGCTCGCGCTGGGCGGGCGACTCGGCGTCCTCCATCAGCGACAGCGCCATCTTCATGCGCGCCAGCGGCGAGCGCAGTTCGTGGCTCGCGTTGGCCAGCAGGTTCTTGTGCGACGCCACCAGCGCCTCGATGCGCTCGGCGGCGAGGTTGAAGCTGGCCGCCACCGCGGCCACCTCGTCGCGGCCGGACGTGTCCACGCGCTGGCCGAGCGCGCCCGCGCCGAAGCGCTCCACGCCCTGCTTGAGGCTTTCCAGGCGCCGCGTCAGCCGCCGCACCACCGGGTAGGCACCGGCCGCCACGGCGATGAACAGCACCACCAGCAGCGCCAGCAGCCCGGTGCCCCGGGCCCACGGCGGCGCGGCGATGCCCAGCGGCGGCGGGTTGCGATTGGGGTTGCGCAGGCCCTGCACCGGGCCGCGCAGCACCCACAGCGTGCGGCCGTCGTCCAGGCGCACGGCCATGCCGCGCGGCGCGCCGGGCATCATCGACTGGCGCTGGGTGTAGAGCTCGCTCTCGGCGATGCGCTCGCCGCGCGAGTCGTCCAGGGCGATCGGCAGGCGCAGCCGCGCCGCCCATTCGCGCAACGCGTCGGCCTGCTCCTCGGGCGGCGCGTCGGCTGCCGGCAGCGATCGCTGGATCAGCTCGGCCCAGGCGCCCACGCGCTCGGTGACCTGCGCGTCGAGCCGGCCGCGCTCGGCCTCCACCTGGCGCTGGAACAGCCAGCCCGAGCCCAGCGCGAACAGCGCCAGCACCACCACCACCGTGACGTAGATGCGCAGGTAGAGCGACTTCATTCGTCGCTGTCGGTGTCCTGGCGCTTGGCGAAGATGTAGCCCGCGCCGCGCACCGTGAGCACGCGCTTGGGCGTCTTGGGGTCGTCCTCGATGGCGGCGCGGATGCGCGACACGTGCACGTCGATCGAGCGGTCGAATGCCTCCATCGGGTGGCCCCGCAGGGAGTCCATGATCTGGTCGCGCGACAGCACCCGTCCGGCGCTCTGCGCCAGCACGGCCAGCAGCTCGAACTGGTGGCTGGTGAGGTCGCAGCGCTTGCCGTCCAGCCGCGCCTCGCGCGCGCCGAGGTCCACCTCGAGGCGGCCGAAGGCCAGCACGTCGTCGGCGCCGGCGGCGGGCTGCGCGCGGCGCAACAGCGCCTTCACGCGCGCCAGCAGTTCGCGCGGCTCGAAGGGCTTGCCCAGGTAGTCGTCGGCGCCGAGTTCGAGACCGACGATGCGGTCCATCGGTTCGCCGCGCGCGGTGAGCATCAGCAGCGGCAGGCGGCGTGTGCGCGGGTCGGCGCGCAGCCGGCGCGTGAAGTCGAGGCCGTCGCCGTCGGGCAGCATCAGGTCCAGCAGCAGGGCGTCGAAGTGGCCGGCAGCCAGGCGCTCGTGGCCGGCGGCCAGCGTGGGCGCGGTCTCGACGTCGTACCCGGCGCCGCGCAGGTAGTCGCCCACCATGGCGGTCAGTCGCGCGTCGTCGTCGATCAGCAGCAGCTTGGCGTTGGGTGTCACGGCAGGGGCGTTACGCAAAAGGGCCCCGGCGCCTTTCGGGGCCGGGGCAAGCTCCTGGAACGAAGGATAGCGGTTCAAGCCGGCGCCGGATCAGGGCTTGGCCGGGGCCTCGAGCGCGCGGCGCTCCTGCATGTGGCGCTGCATCATGTCGTGGCGCTTGGTCATGCGCTCGGCCAGCTGCTTGCGCTGCTCGGGCGTCAGCACGCGGCTGGCCTCCACCATGGCCTGGGTCATGCGCCGCGAGGCCTGGTCGTGCTGCTGCATCTTGCGCGCCCGCAGGGCTTCCACGGCGTTGGCGTCCACGGTCGGCGCGGTGAACAGCTTCATCATCTCGTCGCGGCTGGCGCGGCCCGCCTCGCGCTGCGCCTTCATGTCGGCCATCGCGCGCTCGGCGATCTGCTTGATCTGGGTGCGCTGCTCGGCGGTGGCGTTGACGCTGTCGAGCATGCGCTCGAGGCCGCGCCCGCCCATCATCATGCCCATGCCGGGGCCGCCGTCGTGCATTCGATGGCCACCGGGCTGGGCCCAGGCCGACAGGGTGACGGTGCTCAGCAGGGCCACCAGCAGGGCGGCGCCGGCCAGGCGGGCGCCGCGGGGCGCGAGGAATCGGGAGGCGGAGGTCTGGGTGCTCATGTCGGAGTCCTTTGCGGATGGGATGTGCAAAGGATGCGCCGCGCTCGTCACGCGCGTGCCAACCGGGGGTAAAGCTGCGTAAAGGGGTGGCGCCCCCACACGCGGCCCCGCCGCGTGCAGCGGCTCAGCGCGGCGGGCGGGCCACGGCGGCGCCGGCCGGCTCGATGCGCACCAGCGTGCGCCGGAACGAGAACTCCGGGTGGGCGCTCTTCAGCTCCAGCCGCAGCAGCACGCCGCTGCGACGGTCCACCACCATGACCCCGTCGAGCCGGGTACTGACGTCGGCGTCGGCGACGTCGCCGAACAGTTCGATCACCGCCGCGTCGAACGGGCGGCCCAGTCCCGCCGTCTGCACACCCTGGGCGATGACCTGGCCGCGAACGCGGCCGCGCACCTCGCCGTCGCCGGCCACGAGGTCGCCCGACACCACCTGGCCCAGCGGCAGGTCCGGCAGCAGCAGGCGGCGCCACTGCACCCAGCCCGTGGCGTCGGACGGCTGCGGCAGGTTGCCGAAGGGGTCCTGGCGCCAGCGCGGCGCGCCGGCCCCGCCGGGCGGATCGAGCGCGAACTCGAGGCCGTCGCGGCGCAGGCTCAGCAGGCGCAGCCCCAGTTCGCGCGCCGGCCCGCCGCGGGCGGCGCGTTCCTCGTAGACCAGCCGCTCACCCTGCGCCACCGGCAGGCGCGCGGCGCGTTCGGCCGACAGTTCCGTCGGGGCCGGCGGGCATCCGCGCGCCGCCTGGGCTGCGCGTAGGGCCTCGTCGCGGCCCTTCAGGCGGGACAGTTCCAACGCGTCCGGGCCGGTGGGGCGCATGGCCAGCAGGGCGGGCCAGAACACGGTGACGCCCATGCCCAGGGCGACGATGTTGGTGCCCGAGCGCTCGTCGAGCGCATAGGCCACCTGGGTGGCCCGCAGGCGGGTGCGGTCGGTCTCGTCGTACAGCGCATTGCAGTCCAGCGCCGAGAAGGTCGCGGCGTCCACCTTCTCGGCCGGCACGTCCTGCGAGCGGGTGGCGCAGCCGGCGGCCAGCATCAGGGCAAGCAGGGCCGCGGGCAGGGCGGGCCGGGGGGCGGGCGTCACGGGGCGGGGCATGGTCGCCTCGATTGTGCCGTCAGCGGCGATGGGCTCGTCATGGCGCCCGGCCGACTTGATCGTAAATGCAGATTGACATATAGAAGCGTAAATGCAAGATTACGCGTGCCGGTGCCGGGCGGTACCAGCGAAGTACCCGCGTGCGGGTTGCGCACGAAGAAAACCCCCTCAAGGAGGGTCCATGTCAGACAGCAAGTCGGATCCCAACAAGGTGTGGCCCACCGGACTGACCACCGCCGAGTCGGAGGAAATCCATCGCCATCTCATCCAGGGAACCCAGATCTTCGGCTTCATCGCCGTGCTGGCGCACCTGTTCGCCTACATCTATTCGCCGTGGCTGAAGTAAGGCCGGAGGACCAACCATGATCTACGGAAAGCTCTGGTGCGTCGTCAAGCCGTCGGTCGGCATCCCGCTGTTCCTGGGGGCCGTCGCGGTGAGTTCGTTCGCCGTCCACCTGACCCTGCTGCGTCACGCTCCGTGGCTGCAGAACTTCGTCGCCGGCAAGCCCGCGGTGGTGGCCACTGCGCCCGCGGACGCCGGAGGTGCCGCACCCGCGGCGCCTGCGCCGAAGAAGTAGGCCCGGCAGCAGGCCGCGCGTTGGTGCGCGGGCCGGCAGCATCGCTGTTGCCGACCCGGTGCACGAGCGCGCCTCGGCCGACGCTGCACCCCGTTTTCGTCGTGCCCCTGACCCGCACCCCGATGTCATGAGTTCGCTCACGCGCAACCTGATCGGCCGGTGGGCCAACCTGGGCCCGCGTTTCCTGCCCTTCGCCGACGTCGCCACGCCGGACCTGCCCCTGCCGCGCCTGTTGCGGCTGTCGCTGTTCCAGGTCTCCGTCGGCATGGCCCTGGTGCTGCTCGTGGGCACGCTCAACCGCGTGATGATCGTCGAGCTGCACGTGCCCGCCACCCTGGTGGCGGTGATGGTGGCGCTGCCGGTGCTGTATGCGCCGCTGCGCGCCCTGGTGGGCTTCCGCTCCGATACGCACCGCTCGGCCCTGGGCTGGCGCCGCGTGCCCTTCATCTGGATGGGCACGCTGATGCAGTTCGGCGGGTTCGCCGTGATGCCGTTCGCCCTGCTCGTGCTGTCCGGCGGCGGCGACGCTGCGAGCTGGCCGGCCTGGGTGGGCCAGGCCGGTGCCGGCCTGTGCTTCCTGATGGTGGGCGCCGGGCTGCACACCACGCAGACCGCCGGTCTTGCCCTGGCCACCGACCTGGCCCCAGAGTCCGCGCGGCCACGCATGGTCGGCCTGATGTACGTGATGCTGCTGGCCGGCACCATCGTCAGCGCCTTTGTCTTCGGCGCGTTCCTGCGCGACTTCTCCCCCGGGCGCCTGGTGCAGGTGCTGCAGGCGGCGGCGCTGGCCACGATGGTGCTCAACGCCGTGGCGCTGTGGAAACAGGAGACACGCCGTCCCGACCGCGGCCGCGCGCCGCCCCGGCCCGCCGAGGCCGGCTTCCGGCAGGCCTGGCGCGAGCACGTGGCGCAGCCGGGCGTGCGTCCGCGGCTCGTGGCCATCGCGCTGGGCACGGTGGCCTTCGGCATGCAGGACGTGCTGCTCGAACCCTATGGCGGGCAGGTGCTGGGCATGGGCGTGGGCGCCACCACGTGGCTCACCGCCACGCTGGCCACGGGCGGGCTGGCCGGGTTCTGGCTCGCGTCGGTGGTGCTGGCCCGCGGCACGGACGCGGCGCGCATGGCCACGGCCGGTGCCTGGGTCGGGCTGCCGGCCTTTGCGGCCGTGCTGAGCGCCTCGGCCACGCTGTCGGTGCCGATGTTCTCGCTGGGCGTGCTGCTCATCGGCTTCGGTGCCGGACTGTTCAGCCATGGCACGCTCACCCTCACGATGAACGGTGCGCCGGCCGGGCAGGCCGGGCTGGCGCTGGGCGCCTGGGGCGCGGTGCAGGCCACCGCCGCCGGCGCCGCCGTGGCGGCCGGCGGGCTCGGCCGCGACCTGGTGCAGGCGGCGGCCAGCCGCGGCTGGCTGGGCGAGTCGCTCGCCGGCCCGGCCACCGGCTATGCTGCCGTCTACGCCGTCGAGATCCTCCTGCTCGTGGCCACCCTGGTGGCGCTGCGGGCCCTGGCCGTGCCCCCCGGCACGCCGACTTCCCACCGACAACTCTGGAGCGCGCCTTGAAGGTCTATCAGATCATTTTCATCCTCTGGGCCGTCGTGTTCGCGTTCTGGCTCGTGCGCCAGTTCGCCGAGCACAACAAGCGCAAGGGCGACGGCAAGTAGGCCGGCGGCCCTGGCCGCTCCGGCCGGTCTGACCGTCAGTCCGACGGCCAGAGCCGGTCGATCGCCGCGCCGACCATGAGCGCGCTGATCACCGCGCCGTTGAGCGCGGCCAGCGCGCCGATGCCCGGCCCGCCGATCTGCACGCCGAAGCCGAAGCTGTACCAGGCCCCCGCGGCCATCGCCGCGCCGTGGGCCCCCCACGAGACCAGGCCACGCACCCGGGCGGCCAGGCTGCGGCCCGGATGACGCGGGCTGAGGAAGGTGTCAGTGGACATCGCCGGGCTCCTTGGCGGGTGAGGCGGCGCCGTCGCCGGCGTCGCGGGATTCCTGCTTGCGCTTCTCGCGCTTCTCGCGTTCCAGCCGCAGGTCGCGGAACTGCCACCAGGCGAAGGCCAGCGCACCCCCGAACACGAGCAGCACCTCGACGACGATCAGCGGCAGGTGGTTCACGACGAGACCATGCCGACGCGCTGGCGCTCGGCCTGGCGCTCGAACAGCGCGATCATGCGCAGCGTGCGCTGGTAGAACGTTCGCTGCGGCAGTTCGGAGCCGGCCGCCGCGTCGACGAGAAAGCGCACCGCCGGCAGCGGCGCGCTGGCGGCGCCCGCGTCGATCGGATGGCCCGGCGCCACCAGCAGCGCACCACAGCCGCGGGCCAGCAGTGCCAGCTTGCGGCCCGTGCGCACGACGGTGCGGGTGTGCACCGAGTCGTGGCCCGCGGCGGCCAGTGCGCGGCCGATCTCGGCATACACGAGGCGGGCCGTCTGGATGGCCGGGCGGCAGGCGCGCGGCAGCGAGATCACGCCGCACTCGCCGCGTGCGTACAGGCGGTCGGCCTCGGCGAGCAGGCGCTGCACCACGGCGGCGATGCGCCCGTCGAACACCGGATCGGCGAGCCAGGCGTCGGGGTCCAGGCCGGCCTCGCGCATCCAGGCGCGCGGCAGGTAAAGGCGGCCGCGGCGGGCGTCCTCGCCCACGTCGCGCGCGATGTTGGTCAGCTGCATCGCCACGCCCAGCTCGCAGGCCCGGGCCAGCGCGGTGGCGTCGCGCGTCTCCATCACCAGCGCCATCATCGCGCCCACCGTGCCGGCCACGCGCGCGGCGTAGTCGTGCACGTCCTCCAGCGTCTCGTAGGTGCGGCCCTCGGCGTCCCAGGCGAAGCCTTCGAGCAGGGCTTCCAGCAGTGTGCGCGGCAGGCTGGCGTCGCGCACCACGGCGGCCAGCGCGCGGTCGGCCAACTCGGGCTGCGGCGCGCCGGCATACACCGCGTCCAGGCGCTGACGCAGCTGCGACAGGGCCGCCTCGGGCGACTCGCTCAGGTCCACCGCGTCGTCGGCGACGCGGCAGAAGGCGTACAGCGCGCTGGCGGGCGCGCGCACGCGCTGCGGCAGCGCCAGCGACGCGAGGAAGAAGCTTTTCGAGCCGCCGCGCATCAGCGTGCGGCAGGCCTGCAGCTCGACGGCGTTCATCGGGACGCTCCGGTGGGGTTGGCGAACGCGGACACGGGGGGCAGCACGGACTCCAGCGCCTTGGCCGACATCAGCACGCCGGGGATGCCGGCGCCCGGGTGCGTGCCGGCGCCCACGAGGTACAGGCCGGGCAGGTCCTCGCTGCGGTTGTGCGGGCGGAACCAGGCGCTCTGCAGCAGCAGCGGCTCCAGGCCGAAGGCCGCGCCCTTGTGCGACAGCAGTCGGTCCTGGAAGTCCAGGGGCGTCATCGTGCGCGACACCATCACGTGCTTCGCGAAGCCGGGCAGCATCGTGGCGTCCAGGCGTTTCTCGATCGCGCGCCGGTACAGCGGGGCCTGAGTGCGCCAGTCGGTGCCGCTGTCTAGGTGCGGCACTGGCGACAGCGCGTAGAACGTGTCGCAGCCGGGCGGCGCCATCGATGCGTCGCTGGCGGTCGGGCGGTGCAGGTAGAGGCTGAAGTCCTCGGCGAGGTGGTGGCGCTTGAAGATGTCGTGCAGCAGGCCCTCGTAGCGCGGGCCGAGCACCATGGTGTGGTGCGGCACGGCGTCGTAGCGGCGGTCCAGCCCGAAGTACCAGACGAACAGGCTCATCGAGTAGCGCGCGCGGTCGAGCTTGCGGTCGGTCCAGACGCGGCGGTGCTCCGGCGCGACCAGGTTGCGGTAGGTCCAGGCGGTGTCGGCGTTGCTGACCACGATGTCGGCGTCGATGCGTTCGCCGTTGTCCAGCACCACGCCGCGCGCGCGGCCGCCGTCCACCCGCACCTGCTTCACGCCCGCGTTGCAGCGCAGCTCCACGCCCAGGCTCTGCGCCAGCCGGGCCAGGCCGGTGACCAGTGCGTTGGTGCCGCCCATCGCCCAGTGCACGCCATAGCGCCGCTCGAGCAGGTTGATCAGGCTGTAGGTGGAGGTCACCGACGACGGGTTGCCGCCGATCAGCAGCGGATGGAAGCTGAACACCACGCGCAACTTCGGGTCGCGGAAGTAGCCCGCCACCATCGTGCGCATCGTGCGCCACGAGCGCATCTTGATCAGCGCCGGTACGGCGGCCACGAGGTCGCCCAGCGAGTCGAACGCGGTGGCGCCGAGCTCTTCGAAGCCGATGCGGTAGCAGCGCTCGGCCGCCGCCATGAAGCGCTCGTAGCCGGGCAGGTCGGCCGGGCAGATGCGCGCCACCTCGGCACGCATGTGCGCCGGGTCGCCGTTGTAGTCGAAGTGGCTGCCGTCGTCGAAGCGGATGCGGTAGAACGGGTCGAGCGAGCGCAGCGTCACGTCGTCGGCCAGGCGCCGGCCGGCCATCGACCACAGTTCCTCGAACAGGTGCGGTACGGTGACGATGGTGGGGCCGGCGTCGAAGGTGTAGCCGCCCTCGCGGAACACGTAGGCGCGGCCGCCGGGCGCGTCGAGCTTCTCCAGCACCTTGACGCGCCAGCCGCGGCAGGCCAGGCGCACCGCAGCCGCCAGGCCGCCGAAGCCGGCGCCGATGACCACCGCGGTGGGGGCGCCGTCGCGGGCGAGCAGCACGGGAGCGGGGTCGGGCTTCATGGCAGCGTGGGCGAGGGTTCGCCCTGTCGCAGCGCCCAGCGCCACAGGGCGACGGGCGACATCGGGGTGATCATCAGCAGGTGCTCCACCAGGGCCAGCACCAGCATCGAGGCCACCAGCAGCAGTCCGGTGCGCTGCGCACCGCTGCCCGCCAGGGCCGCACCGATCATCGACGCGGCCACGGCCGTGCCGACGATCAGCGACACCGGCAGCAGCGCATTGATGCGGCGGTGCCGGAAGTAGCTGCCGAGGTACACCAGGTGCGGCGGCAGGAACTCCTCGCCGCGGTTGCGCACGCCGAGGAACAGGTTGAGCTTGGCCGACAGCCGCATGATCCACAGCAGGCCGAAGGTCCACAGCGCCACCTGGTTCGGGCCGCCCCAGGTGAGCGCGGCGATCACCAGCGCCATCGCGATGATGGCCAGCTCGTGCCACAGGATCGCCTGCACCGCCTCGTTGAACCGCGTCGGCCCGTGGCCGGGCGCGCTGCAGGCGTCCTTGCGTGGACCGGTCAGCCAGCCGGTGAGGAAGGCCAGTTCGTGCCAGCCCCAGGCCAGCACGGCGCAGGTGAACGCCGCGTAGGCGCCCGCCACCGTGGTGTTGTCGGCGCTGCGCGCGATGCACACCAGGGCGCCGACGGCGATCACGGTGGACGTGGCGAGGCTCCAGCGGAAGGTGCCGCGCGGCAGTCCGTCGAGCAGCATCACGATGCCCGTGCCGAACCACCACACGAACAGCGCGAAGACCGGGGGCAGCAGGAAGTCCATGGGCGTTCCGTCAGGCCCCGGGTTGTGGCCCGGCGGGCATGACGTCCCCCCGAGGGGACCCGGGCGAAGCGGGCCGGGGGCTCACGGTCACCATGCCGGAGCGACGCGCATCTGCGCGGGCAGGTCGTGGCGCTTGACCGGCAGCGTGTACAGCCGCGCGAAGGCGACGACCGCCGCCGCCGCCCAGCCGGCCTGCCTGACCAGGCCCACCACGCCGCCGCGCGCCTTGGCGGCGGCCACGCCGTTGCTGCATTCGAGCAGGCGCTTCAGGCCGGCACGGAAGCGGTCGCTGCGCGTGTCCAGCGAGATCGGGAACACCTGGCGGCTGATCTCGGTGGTGATGTCGAACACCCGGTGGTCGTACTCGTCCGGGTCGATCCCCATCGCCACGTGCAGCATCGGCCGCGTGTGGTCGCGCACGTACATCGTGGCGTACACCGCCAGCAGGAAGAAGCGCACCCACAGCAGGTTGGGGCCGCGCAGCAGGTGCGGGTTGGCGCGCATGATCAGCGCGAACGACTCGCCGTGGCGGAATTCGTCGTTGCACCAGCGCTCGAACCAGCGAAAGATCGGGTGGAAGCGCTTGTCCGGATGCCGCTCGAGCTGGCGGTAGATGGTGATGTAGCGCGCGTAGCCGATCTTCTCGGACAGGTAGGTCGCGTAGAAGATGTACTTGGGCTTGAAGTAGGTGTAGTGCTTGGTGGCCTTGAGGTTGGCCAGGTCCACGCCCAGGCCGTAGTCGCGCAGCGCCGCGTTGATGAAGTTCGCGTGACGCGACTCGTCGCGCGTCAGGTAGGTCATCAGCTGCTTGATGTCCGGGTTGTCGACGTGCTTGCGGATCTCGTTGTAGAGCACGCAGCCCGAGTACTCGCTGGTGATCGAGCTGACGAGGAAGTCCAGGAACTCCTGCTGCAACTCGGGCGGCAGCTGGCGGATCTCGTCCTTGAAGGACGCGTCGCGCTGGAAGTGGTCGTGGTTGTTGTCGCCCTCGTACTCGGCGAGCATCTCGTCCCATTCCTTGCGCACCGGGCTCATGTCGAGCCGGTCCATCGCCTTGTAGTCGGTGGTGTAGAAGCGCGGGCTGATCAGCGTCTTGGCCTTGGCGCGCTCCATCACGTCGTCGCGGCTCTCGATGGCGGGCACGGTCATGGTCATGGTCTGGCCTCCTGGGCGGTGGGCGGCGCGATCCAGCGGGCGAACACCGCCGCGTTGGTCGGACCGAAGGATTCGAGATCGATGCGTCGCCCGGTGGCCGGGTCGACGAGGGTCAGGCGGCCGTCGGCGCGCGCCAGCAGGGACAGCGGGGCGCTGTCGTCCAGCCCGTGGCGACGGCGCTCGCGGGCCATGCCGCGCAGGGTGCCGCGCAGGAAACCCTGCTCGCCCTGCATCACGTCCAGCGTGCGGCCGCTGCGCGCGTCCACCACGGCGATGCCGCCGTCGGGCCGATCGACGAAGCGCAGCGAGCGCTCGACCACGGTGACGGCGTCGGGTTCGGTCGTGTCCAGACCCGACAGCCGTGCGGCGCCGATGGCCAGCACCGTGGCGGCCAGCGCCAGGGCGCCGACCAGCAGCGCGCGGCGCGGGATGATGTCGGGGCTGGCGGCCTGCATGTTGGTGGAGGGCTTGCGCCTATCGGCCCATGAGCACGGCGCGGCCCTGCAGCGAACCCTGCGCGGGGCCGGGACGGGCCGGTGCCCCCTGGCTGGCCAGCGCCTGCTGGCCGTTGGCCGCCGACCAGGCCTGCGCCAGCAGTGCCGCCACGTGCGGCGCATCGGGCAGGGCGCGCAGCATCGGCTGCGTGCGGCGCACGCGCCAGGGGCGCACATGCGGCCACAGGTGCAGCCATGCGATGCGCGTGCCGCGTTCTAGCGTGAGCGCGATGTCGCCGCAGCCGCTGCCGACGTCGGCGCGGTCGGCGCTTTCGATGCGCACCAGGGGCAGGTTGTAGGCCACGGTAAGCACGATGCCGATGCGCATCACGATGCGGCGGTCGGTGAGCGTGTAGACGGTGGTGCGGGCCGTCAGCCAGCCCAGCAGCGCCAGCAGGCCCAGGCCCAGCGCGGCCAGCGGGGCCAGCCAGGCCAGTGCGCGCAGGGCGTCGCCGAGGCTGCCGCCGTCATGCAGCGCGGTGGCCACGCGCCAGGCGAGCATCGCCGCGAAGTACACGGCCACCTTGTTGAAGTGGAACACGCGCCGGGTGATCACGCGCCAGTCGGGCATGCCCTGCCACAGCAGCCGCTCGCCTTCGGGCAGGCGCTCGGGCAGGCCGTGCTGGGGCTCGAACTCGTGCTCGTGGACGGGGCGCGGTGCGTTCATCGGCTTGCTCCGGTCAGATCAGCGGCTCGGCGCGGCCCGGCTCGGCGTACAGCGTGCCCGCGCCGTAGTAGGCGGTGATCATTTCCTCCTCGAGGAAGGTGACCTGCCCGGGCGTCTTCGGCGCCGGCACACCGGCGAACTGGCCGGCCACCAGCGCATGCACCGTCACGCCGTCCTGGCGCTGGCGCGCGAAGGTCACGGGCACCAGCACGCGGCGCGTGCCGCCGCCGTCCACCGGCACCTCGGCCTCAAGGTAGCGGAACATCATCTCGCTGCGGTCGATCCACAGGTCGCGCACCGTGCCGGCCTCGTCGCCGTGGGCGTCGAACAGCGGCTTGCCGCGCGGGTCGGGGTCGTGCGGGCTAACGCCGTGATCGGGCAGCGTCGACAGCGGCACGATCTTGGGCAGGCCGTGATGGTCGAGGTCGGGCACGTCGGGGCGCAGCGCGTAGGCGCCGGGCCCCACGCCCGCGGTCAGCGGGTTGCCCACCGGCTCGATCGGCGAGCCGGCCGAGCGGTAGACGCGCTCGCCGCGCGTCTCGGGCTCGCGGTCGTCCGGGCGCGGCACCACGACCTCGCGGCCGTTGTCCAGCAGGTAGGTCTTGGGCTCCGGCGCGCGCGGCCAGCCTTCCATCGTGATGCCGCGGTCGTTGTCCATCGGGTAGCCCTCCCGGTGGTTCTCGCGGATCAGGTAGTAGATGAGGCCGAAGAAGAAGATCCAGAACAGGTACAGGACGATCTGCGCGACGTCGATGTACGAGGTGATGGCGCCTGTGCCCATGGTGTGGCTCCTTGTTGGCGGGGACTCAGCCCGGCAGCTCGGCCAGGCCGAGACGGGGCGGATGGCCGGGCACGGCGTCGGACCGTGCGTCGGTGGAAAGCGGTCGGCGTGCGCGGCCGACCAGCGGCCCGAGCGCGATGAGCGTGGCGAACAGCAGGCCCAGCTCGAGGTGGTAGACGGTGGCGTAGCCGGTGGCGGGGTGCTGCAGCGCCTCGCCCAGGGCGCCCGACGCCGACAGGTGCGACACCACGTCGCGCAGCGCGCCGCCCAGGGCGACCGCGACGCCGGCGCAGGTGGCCTGCACGGCGCCCCAGGCACCGAGCACCAGGCCGTTCATGCCGTGGCCCTGCAGGCCCATCGCGGCGCTCAGCGTGCCCACCGAGAACAGGCCGCCACCGAAGCCGATCAGCGCGGTGCCGGCGCGGAACAGGTTCGGCGCTTCCAGCGGCTCGGCGAAGATCACGGCCGAGAACCCCGCCAGCCCGAACAGCACGCCGACCGCGGCCACGCGATACGGATCGCCACCACGCGCCAGCGTGCGCGCCGCAGCGCCGAAGGCAAGCAAGGCGCCGCCGGCCATCAGCGCGGTGAGCTGCGTCGTCGCGCCCACGCCCAGGTGCAGGATCTCGCCGCCGTAGGGCTCGAGGATCACGTCCTGCATGTTGAAGGCCAGGGTGCCCATGCCGATCATCACCAGGAAGCGGCGCACGTGCGGCTGGGCCTGCGTGAAACGCTGCCAGTGCACTGCGAACGGCTCGCGCGGCGTGGTCGCGCGGGCGCGCTGGCGGTCGCGCGGCTCCTGCTTCCACAGGGCCACGAAGTTCAGCAGCACGCAGGCCACCGCCGAGCCCTGCACCACCTGCACCAGGCGCGTGTGGGTGTAGTCGGTCAGCAGCAGGCCGTAGACGATGCCGGCGCCGACCATGCCCACCAGCAGCATCACGTAGAGCAGGGCCACCACGCGCGGCCGGGTGTCCTCGGGGGCGAGGTCGCTGGCCAGCGCCAGGCCGGCGGTCTGGCTGGTCTGCAGGCCGGCGCCGGCGAGCAGGAACGCCAGCGCGGCCGCGCCGTGGCCGGCCCATTGCTGCACGGCGGTCTCTCCGGTGAGCAGGATCAGCGAGAACGGCATGATCGCCAGCCCGCCGAACAGCATCAGCGTGCCGAACCAGATGAAGGGCACGCGGCGCCAGCCGAGGAAGCTGCGGTGCTGGTCCGAGCGCAGGCCGATCAGCGCGCGGAAGGGCGCCACCAGCAGCGGCAGCGCGACCATCAGCGCCACCAGCCAGGCCGCGACGCCCAGCTCGACGATCATCACGCGGTTGAGGGTGCCCACCATCAGGGCCGTGACCAGGCCCACCGCCACCTGGAACAGCGACAGCCGCATCAGCCGCGCCAGCGGCAGCTCGGGCGACGCCGCGTCGGCGAACGGCAGCCAGCGCTCGGGCACGCGCATCCAGTCGATGCGCAGCATCAGGCCCTTGCGCTGGATGAAGCCGCTCATCGGGCGCGGTTCAGCTCGAGGGCCTGCGAGGTGTAGAACCCGCTGGCCACGCGTTCGGTGCGGCCCGGCTGCCACAGCGCGAAGCCGTCGTCGGTGGCCAGCATGCGGCGCAGCGCGCTTTCGGCCACCGGCTCGATCGCCGGCGCGCGGTCGCCGCGCGGGAACAGCCGCCCCACCGTGTGCATCGCGCGCAGCAGCGGGTTGCTGGGCGCGAAGGTGAACAGCAGCGAGCCCTGCGGCGACGGGACGCGCCGCGCCCAGCCCTGCAGCACGCGCACCGCGTCCTCGGCGTTGTAGTGGATCAGCGAGTCCATCGCGACGACGTGGTCGAACTCGCCGAGCGACTCGTCGGTGAAGTCGCCACTGCGGAAGTCGATGCGGCCACCATGGTCGAACACGTCGAGGTTCTGCGCGACGCGGCGCTGCGCCACGTCCACCAGGGCCGGCGACAGGTCGATCGCCACCACGTGGGCGCCGCGGCGCGCGGCCGCCATCGCCAGCGCCCCGGTGCCGCAGCCGGCGTCGAGGATGCGCAGGCCGTGCAGGTCCGCCGGCAGCCACGACAGCAGCGTGTCGCGCATGCGGTCGCGGCCGGCGCGCACGGTGGCGCGGATGCGGCCCACCGGCGCCGTCGACGTGAGCTGCTCCCAGGCCCGCATCGCGGTGCGGTCGAAGTAGTGCTCGATCTGGCCGCGGCGGGCCTCGAAGGTGTCGTTGCGGGCGGGGTTCATCAGTCGAATCCGAGGAGGTCGAAGATCTCGCGGTCCTTCAGCGCCTGCGGCGCCACCGGGTCGGTGCCGGCCCACAGCTGGGCCGCAAGCCGCAGGTACTCCTCCTGCACCGCGAGCAGTTCGGGCGAGTCCTCCAGCTCGAACAGCGTGGCCTTCTTGAGCCGGCTCCTGCGGAT
Source organism: Aquabacterium sp. T101 (assembly GCF_057219775.1). Taxonomy (NCBI): domain Bacteria; kingdom Pseudomonadati; phylum Pseudomonadota; class Betaproteobacteria; order Burkholderiales; family Sphaerotilaceae; genus Aquabacterium; species Aquabacterium sp. T101. Next base: position 1,310,709 of record NZ_JBXVVZ010000001.1, on the reverse strand, counting down.
CACGTCGAGCTGGGGGAAGCGGGCCATCGTCTTCAGGCCGACGCGTTCGTTGAACTTGTCGATCTGGTCGGTGGCGTCGGAGCGGTTGGCGATCACGCCGCCCAGGCGCACGTTGTAGTTCTTCGCCTTGGCGCCGATGGCCTGCACGATGCGGTTCATCGCGAAGATGGAGTCGAAGTCGTTGGCGGTGACGATCAGCGCCCGGTCGGCGTGCTGCAGTGGGGCCGCGAAGCCGCCGCACACCACGTCGCCCAGCACGTCGAAGATCACCACGTCGGTGTCCTCGAGCAGGTGGTGTTCCTTGAGCAGCTTGACCGTCTGGCCGACGACGTAGCCGCCGCAGCCGGTGCCCGCGGGCGGCCCGCCGGCCTCGACGCACATCACGCCGTTGTAGCCCGGGAACACGAAGTCCTCGGGCCGCAGCTCCTCGGCATGGAAGTCCACCGTCTCCAGGATGTCGATCACGGTGGGCACCAGGCGCTTGGTCAGCGTGAAGGTGCTGTCGTGCTTGGGATCGCAGCCGATCTGCAGCACGCGCTTGCCGAGCTTGCTGAAGGCCACGCTGAGGTTGGAGCTGGTGGTGCTCTTGCCGATGCCGCCCTTGCCGTAGACGGCGAACACCTTGGCGGTGCCGATCTTCAGGTTCGGATCGAGCTGCACCTGCACGCTGCCCTCGCCGTCGGGCGGGCGGGGGCCGGCGCGGGAGCCGGCGCGCCTGAGTTCGCTCAGGGGCACGGAGACGATGTCGTTCATGCGGCAGCCTTTTCGTAAACGCCCTCGAGGCGGTCTTCCAGTTCCTCGCCCGCCCTCTGCAGGGCCTCGAGCGTCTTGTCATCGGGCTGCCAGTACTGGCGCCGATGGGCTTCCAACAGCCGGTGGGCCACGCGGGCCGACGCGGTCGGGTTGAGCTGGGCCAGGCGCTCGCGCATGGCCGGGTCGAGCACGAAGGTCTCGGTGAGCTGCTGGTACACCCAGGGCTGCACCTGCCCGGTGGTGGCCGACCAGCCCATGGTGTTGGTCAGGTGCACCTCGATCTGGCGCACGCCCTCGTAGCCGTGCTCGAGCATGCTCTCGTACCACTTGGGGTTGAGCATGCGGGTGCGCGTTTCCAGCGCCACCTGCTCGTCGAGCGTGCGCACGGTGCCGCCGCCGATGCCGTCGTTGGTCTGGTCGCCGATGTAGACCGGCGCCACGCGGGCCTCGCTGCCCTGCAGCTCGGTCTTGGCGCGCTTGACGGCGCGGCTGATGCCGCCGAGCGTGTCGAAGTAGGTGTCGATCGTGGTCACGCCCAGCTCGACCGAGTCGAGGTTCTGGTAGGCCAGTTCCACCTGCGACAGCACGCTCTTCAGCAGCTCGGCGCGCTGCACCGGGCGCCCGCTGCGGCCGTAGGCGAAGCCCTTGCGGCGCGAGTAGGTCTCGGCCAGCTCGTCCTCGTCGTCCCAGCGCGCGTTGTCGATCATCAGGTTGACGTTGGCGCCATAGGCGCCCTCGGCATTGCCGAACACGCGCAGCGCCGCGGTCTCCAGGTCGCCGCCATGCTGCGCCAGGTAGGCCAGCGCATGCTTGCGCACGAAGTTCTGTTCCGGCGGCTCGTCGGCCTGCGCGGCCAGGAAGGCCGCCTCGGCCAGCAGCTTCACCTGCAGCGGCAGCAGGTCGCGGAAGATGCCCGACAGCGTGATCACCACGTCCACCCGCGGCCGGCCCAGTTCGGCCAGCGGCTGCAGTTCGGCGCCGGCGAGACGGCCGTAGCTGTCGAAGCGCGGCTTGGCGCCCATGAGCGCCAGCGCCTGGGCGATCGGGCCGCCCTCGGTCTTGAGGTTGTCGGTGCCCCACAGCACCAGCGCGACCGTCTCGGGCAGCGCATGGCCGTCCTGCATGTGGCGGTCCAGCAGGCGCTGCGCCTGGCGCGCGCCGTCGCGCACCGCGTAGGCGCTGGGGATGCGGAAGGGGTCGAAGCCGTGCAGGTTGCGCCCGGTGGGCAGCACCGACGGCGTGCGCAGCAGGTCGCCGCCGGGGGCGGGCCGCACGTAGCCGGCATCCAGCGCATGGATCAGGCCGGGGAGCTCATGGTCGGTGGCGAGCAGGCGGTCGTGGTGGGCCAGGTCCTCGAGCAGCGTGCGGCGGGCGGCCTGCTCGTCGGCGCTGCCGGCGGCACCGGTCCTGGCGGCCAGGGCCTGCGGCGACTGACCGTCCACCAGGGCCTGCATCGTGGCGCGCTCCAGGCGCTGGCCGTGCGAGGCCTCGGCCAGCGACATCAGCAGGTCCACGCGCTGGGCGGCGCTGGGCACGGCGCCCACCACGTGCAGGCCATGCGGGATCAGCGCGTACTCCAGCTCCAGCACCTGCTCCGACAGCCGGGCCACCTGGGCGCCGGCGTCCGCGGCCCAGGCCGGCTGCGCCGGGGCGAGATCCAGCGCGGCGGCCTGGGCCTGGATCATCTGGCCCAGCTCGCCGCGCTCGCGCTCGGCTTCGGGTTCGAGGCTGCGGAAGCGCTCGATCGCGGCCTTGAGGTCCACGAGCCCCTTGTAGAGGCCGGCCTGCGAGGTGGGCGGCGTCAGGTAGCTGATCAGCGTGGCCGCCGCGCGTCGTTTGGCGACCGTGCCTTCGCTCGGGTTGTTGCTGGCGTAGAGATAGAAGTTCGGCAGGTCGCCGATCAGGCGGTCGGGCCAGCAGCTGGCGGTCATGCCGTTCTGCTTGCCGGGCATGAACTCGAGCGCGCCGTGGGTGCCGAAGTGCAGCACCGCATGGGCGCCGAAGTCCTCGCGGATCCAGCGGTAGAAGGCCGAGAAGGCATGCGTGGGCGCGAAGCCCTTCTCGAACAGCAGGCGCATCGGGTCGCCTTCGTAGCCCATGCCCGGCTGGATGCCGACGAAGACATTGCCGAAGCGCTCGCCCAGCACGTGGATCGAGGCGCCGTCGCTTTGCAGCCGGCCCGGCGCCGGGCCCCACTGCGCCTCGATCTGGCGCAGCCAGCGCTCGCGGCGCACATGGTCGGCCACCGGCACGCGCGCATGCACGTTGGCCAGGGCGCCCAGGCGCTCGGCGTTGCCCTGGACCACGGCGTGGCGCAGCGCGTCCACGCTGGCGGGCATGTCGATCGAGTAGCCCTCGCGCTGCATCGCGGCCAGGGTGTTGTAGAGCGACTCGAACACCGACAGGAAGGCCGCGGTGCCGGTGGCCCCCGCGTTGGGCGGGAAGTTGAACACCACCAGCGCCACCTTGCGCTCGGCGCGCTGCGAACGGCGCAGCGCCACGAGGCGGCCCAGGCGCGCGGCCAGCATGTCGGCACGGTCGGGGCAGCTGAACATGTCGTGCCCGGCCTCGGCCGGCGCATCGTTCGAGGCCGGTGCCTGGAAGGTGCAGGCGCGCTCGCAGCCGGTGCAGGCCACGTGGGCGGCATTGCCGCGGCCGCCGAAGACCATCGAGCCGGTGGCGCCGTCCAGTTCGGGGATCGCCACCATCATCGTGGCTTCCACCGGCAGCAGGCCGCGCTCGGAGCCGCCCCACTGGTCCAGGCTCTGGAACTCCACCGGGGTCACGGCGACGTAGGGCACGTCGAGCCGGCCCAGGATCTCCTCGGCGGCGCGGGCGTCGTTGTAGGCCGGGCCGCCGACGAGCGAGAAGCCGGTGAGCGACACCACCGCGTCCACCACCGGGCGGCCGTGGTCGAAGAAGAAGCGCTCCATCGCGGGGCGGGCGTCCAGGCCGGTGGCGAACACCGGCAGCACGCGCAGGCCGCGCGCTTCCAGCGCGGTGATCACGCCGTCGTAGTGGGCCGCGTTGCCGGCCAGCAGGTACGAGCGCAGCAGCAGCACGCCGACCGTGCCCTGGGCGCCGCGCGTGGCGCAGTCGGGCAGGTCGGACGCCTGCTCGGACAGGCGCGGTTCCATGCGCGGGTGGTAGACGCCCAGCTCGGGGTACTCCACCGGCTCGAGCGTGCGGACCAGGCCGCGCAGGCCCTTGCGCGGGCCGTCGGCATAGCGGTCGACCAGGAAGTGCACGAGACGGCCGACGTTGGCCTCGCTGCCGGCCAGCCAGTACTGCAGCGTCAGGAAGTAGGCCCGCACGTCCTGCGCGGCACCGGGAATGAAGCGCAGGATCTTCGGCAGCCGGCGCAGCATGCGCATCTGCTTCTCGCCGGCGCTGGCCTTGGCGGCGTTGTCGGCCCGGTTGTCGGCGGTCTCGCTGGCCTTGCCGCGCAGCTTCTTCAGCAGCGCCATCAGGCCGCTGGCCGGGGCCGACATGTCGAACTTGCCCATGCGGGTGAGCTTGCTCACCTCGCCGGCGCTCATGGCGCAGACCATCGCGTCGCAGTGGTCGCGGCGCGCCCGCAGCACCGGCAGCAGCGGCTGGAAGTGGTCTTCCATGAACAGCATCGTCACGATGACGATGTCGCCCTGCAGGATGTCGGCCTTGCAGCGCTCGAGCGCCCGCTCGTCGTTGCTCCACTCGTCGGCGGCGTGCGTGGTGAACACCAGGCCGGGCAGCTGGCGCGCCAGGCTGCGCCCGGCACGGCGCGCGGCGCTGGCCAGGTGGCTGTCCATCGTGACGAGCACCACGCGCATCGGCGTGGCGCCGGCCTGCGCGTCGCGAGTGCGCGTGCCGCCCTTGGCGCCGGCGGCGGCGCCGGGCAGCGTCAGGGTGGCGGCCGCCACCGTGTCAGCGGCTGAAGTGCGCCTTGGCATCGTAGAGGGTCTCGACGGTGATGCGCGTGAGGCCTCGCTGGCCGGCATACGCCTCGGTGTTGCGACGCGCCTTGCCGCGCACGAAGAAGGGGATCTTCTTCAGCTCGTTCTCGGCGTCGGGGGTCCAGGGGGCCGGCCCGGCGGGACCGGCCGGCACGACGATCGGTTCGGACGCCGCCTGCGCGGTGGCGGGCAGGGCGGCCATGTCGGTGTCCGCTTCGGCGGCCGGTGCCGTGGCCACCGCAGCGGCGGCGCGCGCGGTCGCCTCGGGCCGGGCCGCCGCGGAGCCCAGGTGCGACGGCGCCGACGACTCGTTGAACTCGAAGTCGTCGCGGAACATGTGCAGCAGGTGCTCCTCCAGCCCCATCATCAGCGGGTGCACCCAGGTGTCGAACAGCACGTTCGCGCCTTCCTCGCCCATCTGCGGCGAGCGTCGGGCGGGGAAGTCCTGCACGTGCACCGGCGCCGAGATCACGGCGCAGGGCAGGCCCAGGCGCTTGGCGATGTGGCGTTCCATCTGCGTGCCCAGCACCAGCTCCGGGTGCAGCTCGGCGATGCGCGCTTCCACCTCGAGGTAGTCGTCGGTGATCAGCGGCTCGACGCCGTACTTCGCGGCGGCCTCGCGCACCTCGCGCGCGAACTCGCGGCTGTAGGTGCCCAGGCCCACCACCTCGAAGCCCATCTCCTCGGTGGCAACCCGCGCTGCGGCCACCGCATGGGTGGCGTCGCCGAAGATGAATACGCGCTTGCCGGTCAGGTAGGTGGCGTCCACCGACTGCGAATACCAGCGCGAGTGCCAGTCCATCGAGGCCAGCACCGGCTCGGCGTCGACGCCGGCGAACTGCGCCACCTGGCGCACGAACTCGACCGTAGCGCCGCGGCCGATCGGCACGACGGTCGTGCGCGGCATGCGGTGCGTGCGTTCGAGCCAGCTCGCCGCCAGGCCCGCCACCTCGGGGTACATCACGACGTTGAAGTCGGCGTCGGTCAGGCGCGCCAGGTCGTCCGGCGTGGCGTCGTAGGGGGCGCAGACGTTGACGTCGATGCCCAGGCGCGCCAGCAGGCCGCGGATCTCGATCAGGTCGTCGCGGTGGCGGAAGCCCAGCGCGGTGGCGCCCAGCAGGTTGCAGCGCGGGCGCGAGCCGGCTGCGCGCGGCGTGGCCGGCCGCGCCAGCGCGCGCACGAGGCGGTAGAAGGTTTCCGCGGCACCCCAGTTCTCCTTGCGCTGGTAGGACGGCAGCTCCAGCGGCACCACCGGGATCGGCAGGTCCAGCGCCTGCGCCAGGCCGCCCGGGTCGTCCTGGATCAGCTCGGCGGTGCACGACGCGCCCACCAGCATCGCCTGCGGGCGGAAGCGCTCGTAGGCGCCGCGCGCGGCGGTCTTGAACAGCTCGGCGGTGTCGCCGCCCAGGTCGCGCGCCTGGAACGTGGTGTAGGTGACCGGCGGGCGGTGGTTGCGCCGCTCGATCATCGTGAACAGCAGGTCGGCGTAGGTGTCGCCCTGCGGCGCATGCAGCACGTAGTGCACGCCGCGCATCGCGGTGGCGATGCGCATCGCCCCGACGTGCGTGGGGCCTTCGTAGGTCCAGAGCGTGAGCTGCATGTCAGTCCCGCCCGGCCGGTCCGAAGGGACTGACCGCCCCCTCGGGGGGCAGCGAACGAAGAGAGCGTGGGGGCTTCATGTCAGGCAACGAGGCGCGTGCGGCGCTCGAGGGGACGGGTGAACAGGCCGGCCAGGTCGGTGGCCTGCTCGAAGCCCTGCACCGGGGTGAAGACCAGCTCGATCGCCCACTTGGTGGTGTAGCCCTCGGCCTCGAGCGGATTGGCCAGGCCCAGGCCGCAGACCACGAGGTCGGGACGCGCGGCGCGGCAGCGGTCGAGCTGACGCTCCACGTCCTGCCCCTCGGCCAGCTGCGTGCCCTCGGGCAGCAGCGACAGCTCGTGGTCGAGCAGCGTGCGGTGCAGGTACGGCGTACCCACCTCGGCCAGCTGCATGTGCAGCTCGCGCGACAGGAAGCGCGCCAGCGGCACCTCGAGCTGCGAATCGGGAAAGAAGAACACGCGCTTGCCCTGCAGCGCGAGGCGGTGGCGCGCCAGCGCGCGTGCGGCACGCTCGCGGCGCGGGCCGACCACGTTGGCGAAGCGCGTCACGTCGTCGCCGTCGTGCGGCCAGTCGTTCCAGGCGGCGCGCAGCCACTCGGTGGTGCCTTCGGCGCCGAGCGGGAACGGCGCCGGCAGCCGCGTGGCGCCGCGGTCTTCCAGTGCCCGCACGGTGTCGGCGAGGAAGGGCTGGGCCACCAGCATGCGGGTGTTCGGGCCTACCGGCGGCATCAGGTTCGCGCGGCGCGGCGGCAGGAAGTCCACCGGGCCGATGCCCAGCTCGTCGAAGAGGCGGCGGAACTGGTCCTCGACCACGTCGGCCAGCGCGCCCACCACCAGCAGCCGGCGCTCGTCGGTGGCCGGCAGCTGCGGCACCAGCGACGCGAGGCAGGCGTCCTCGCCCTGCGTGAACGTGGTCTCGATGCCGCTGCCCGAGTAGTTGAGGATGCGTACGCCGGGGTTGAAGCGCTGCGACAGGCGCGCCGCGGCGCGAGACAGGTCCAGCTTGATCACCTCGGACGGGCACGAGCCGACCAGGAACAGCAGCCGGATGTCGGGGCGGCGCTCGAGCAGCCGGGTCACCACGCGGTCGAGCTCGGCGTTGGCGTCGGCCAGGCCGGCCAGGTCGCGCTCGTCGATGATGGCGGTGGCGAAGCGGGGCTCGGCGAAGATCATCACGCCGGCCGCCGACTGCAGCAGGTGCGCGCAGGTGCGCGAGCCCACCACCAGGAAGAAAGCGTCCTGGATCTTGCGGTGCAGCCACACGATGCCGGTGAGGCCGCAGAACACCTCGCGCTGGCCGCGCTCGCGGATCACCGGCGGCAGTGCGCAGCCTTCGCCGCGCAGTCCGGCCGGGCCGGGCAGCGGCTCGGCGTGGATGGGCACCACCGGCGGCGTCATGCCGGCACCCCCGCGGGCGAGGGGGTCTCGCGGCGCTCGTCGAGGCGCGCGGCGCGCAGCTTCAGCAGGAACTGCACCGCGTTGACGACGTAGGACGCGTAGGCGGCCAGCGCCAGCAGCATCTGGGCGCGCGGCGTGAGCCAGCCGGTGGCCATGGCCACGAGGCAGGCGGTGTGCAGTGCGATGACGACCATCGACACCACGTCTTCCCAGAAGAAGGCCGGGGCGAACAGCCAGCGCCCGAACACCACCTTCTCCCAGACGCTGCCGGTGACCATGATCAGATAGAGCAGCGCGGTCTTGGCGAGGAAGGACACGCTGGCGGCGAGCCAGCCGTCGCCGGTGACGAGATAGCGCACCACGAGCACGGCGCTGACGGCGCAGACGGCGAACTGCACCGGTGCCAGCACGCCCTGCACCATCGTCCACGCCGTCGCATCACGGCGGCGGCGCTCCTCGGGCGAGTACAGCGGTGCTCTGGTCGGGCCCCTCGCTTGGCGCGGCTGGTTCATCGGGTCGGACTTCTCCTTGCGGAAGGCAGCCTAGTGGGGCGCCCGCAAAGTGTCAATCAAGATGTACGTCATGCCGGATTGACAGAAGGGTCGGAGCTTCGGAAGATGGCCAGCATCGAGCGGCAGGCGGAGGGGCCGGGCCGCAGCGTCACGCAACTCGGGGAAAACCCGGTGCGAACTGCTTTTGACGCTCACCTTTCCGAGGAGTACAACGCATGAGCGCTGTTTCGATGCGGATGACTTCGACCCCGGGGTCGGGTCGGAGCAGGGCTCGGCGCAATGCGCTGAAGAGCAAGCCCGCCCTGCGTCGGCATTCGCCGGCAGAGGACGCGACGCAGGAGAAGGCCTCAATGCAGTCCGGCCGATCGAGGGAGAACCCCCCCGCCGAGTGCGACCCGGTTCCGGATGTGTGGATGCACGTTGCCGGCTCGGCTTGGCCGAGCGCGGCCGCCGGCCGGGTCGACGCGAAGTCACGGCTCACGTCGCTGGCGCAGACCCTCGAGTCCGATGTCATTCCGCGCCTGGTCGGGGCGCATGCGCGCGACCTGCCGATGCCGCTGCCGTTCGAGCCGCGCGAGGTCGAGAGCTTCGTCGGGCTGCTGCGGCAGGGCACCGAGGCCGAGGTCGACGCCACGATGCAGGCCCTGCGCCGGCGCGGCATGACCGTCGAGTCGATCTTCCTGCAGGTCTTCGCGCCCGCGGCGCGCCTGCTGGGCGAGATGTGGGCGTCCGACCGCTGCGACTTTTCCACCGTCACCATCTGCCTGGGCCGCCTGCAGCGCCTGCTGCGCGAATGGAGCCCGGCCTTCGGCACCGAGGTGGAGCACCCGCCCAACGGACGACGCATCCTGCTGGCGCAGCATCCGGACGAGCACCACAGCTTCGGCCTGTCGATGGTGGCGGAGTTCTTCCGTCGCGACGGCTGGGAAGTGCTGGGTGGCGTCGGCGGGGCGGTGCACGACCCGTCGGCCCAGGTGTCCCGCGACTGGTTCGACGTGGTGGGTTTCTCAATCGGCGTCGAATCGCGGATAGACTGGCTGAAGGAACGAATCGCCCAGGTACGCGCGGCGACGCGCAATCGCTCGGTGGTCGTGCTGGTAGGGGGGCCGCTTTTCGTGCATGACCCTGCGTGGGCCAAGGTGGTTGGGGCCGACGCGATGGGCAACGACGGTGGCAAGGCGCCGTCGATCGCGGAGCAACTCCTGGCAACACGCCTGCAGCGGCGCTGACCCGCGACAGTAGAAGACGGCAACCTGGTCGCCAGCCAGAGGACGCAGACCGATGAATCCGGTGGGCCCACCACACCGCAGTCAGCACAACCCGAGCAGTACTGTCCCGAAGGCCCGGCTCTCATGAGCCGGGCTGCCAAGGCTGCCATGGCCAACGCGCCGATGCTCGCGCGCGACCTCGACGCGGCCCATGCCCAACGTCTGATCGAGGCCGCCGGCGACATCGCCCTCGTGCTCGACGGCGACGGCGTGGTGATCGACGTGCGGGCCCAGGACGCGGAACTGCAGAAGTCGGCCCGCCGCGACTGGCGCGGCAAGCCCTGGGCCGACAGCGTCACCGTGGACAGCCGCGACAAGGTGGCCGACCTGCTGGAGCAGGCGCTGGGCGACCGCGCCGGCGCGCCGCGCCAGGTGAACCATCCCGGCCGCGGCGGCCCGGACCTGCCGGTGCTGTATTCGGTGGTCCGCGTCGCGGGCACCGGCCGCTCGCGCGCCGGCATCCGCCTCGTCGCGCTCGGGCGCGATCTGCGCGACACGGTGGTGCTGCAGCGCCGCCTGGTCGAGGCGCAGCAGACGATGGAGCGCGACTACTGGCGCTTCCGCGAAGCGGAGACCCGCTACCGCAACCTGTTCCAGTCCTCGGCCGAGGCGGTGCTCATCGTCGACGGCTCCACGCTGCGCGTGGCCGAGGCCAACCCGGCCGCGATGGCCCTGATCGGCGAGGCCGGAAGCCGCGCCGCCAAGACGCCCGGAGCGCCGCTGGCGTCGCTGTTCGCCGCCGAGGCGGCGGACGCGCTGGCCGCCGCGGTGGCGGCGGCGCGCAATGCCGGCAAGCATGAACGCCTGTCGGCACCGCTGGCGGCGTCGGGCCAGGTGGTGTCGGTGGCCTTGTCGTCGTTCCGCCAGGATCAGGCGTCGTTCCTGCTGGTGCGCCTGGCGCCTCCGCAGGCCGCAGCCCCGCGCAGTGCACGCGGGGCTCGCGCGGCCGTCGCGGCGCCGATGCAGGGCATCGACGAGGCGGCGGCGTCCTTCGTGCGCAGCGCAGCCGACGCGCTGGTGCTCACCGACACCGCCGGCCGCGTGGTGGCGGTCAACCGCGCCTTCGCGCGCCTGGCCCAGCTGTCCAGCGAAGACCAGGCCCGCGGCCAGACGCTCGACCGCTGGCTCGGGCGCACCGGGGTCGAACTGTCGGTGCTGCTGGCCAACCTGCGCGAGAGCGGCTCGGCCGGCCTGTTCAGCACCGAACTGCGCGGCACGCTCGGGCTGGTGACGGAAGTGGAGATCGCCGCGTCGGTGCTGGACGAGCCGGGCGAGGCGGCGTTCGCGTTCTCGCTGCGCGACGTCGGCCGCCGGCTGGCGCCGTCCGAGCAGACGCTGCCCACCAAGGTGCCGGCGTCGGTGCAGCAGCTCACCGAACTGGTGGGCCGCGTGCCGCTCAAGCAGATCGTGGCCGAGACGAGCGACCTGATCGAGCGGCTGTCGATCGAGACCGCGCTGACCATGACCAAGGACAACCGGGCCATGGCCGCGCAGCTGCTGGGCCTGTCGCGCCAGAGCCTGTACGTCAAGCTGCGCCGCTTCGGCATCGGCGGCCTCGACGGCGGCGACGCGCCCTGAGGCGGTGCGCCGGTGCCGGCCGGGCGGGTCCCCTGCTCAAGGTGTAAATCTGAGTTGACGTAGTTGAGTGTCAGGCGCAACATGCGCCGATGCTGCTGCCTGCGCCTTCGGCGGTCGCCGAACTTCTCAAGCCGGTCACCTGGTTCCCGCCGATGTGGGCTTTCGCCTGCGGTGCGGTGGCCTCGGGTGCGTCCGCCGACGGCCGCGTCGGCCTCGTCGTCGCCGGCGTGGTGCTGGCCGGCCCGCTGGTGTGCGCCACCAGCCAGGCCGTCAACGACTGGTTCGACCGCGAGGTCGATGCGATCAACGAGCCGCACCGGCCGATCCCGTCCGGCCGCATGCCCGGGCGCTGGGGCCTGTACGTCGCGATCCTCTGGACCCTGCTGTCGCTGGCGGCCGCCTGGGCCATCGGCCCGTGGGTGCTGGCCGCCGCCGCCTTCGGGCTGGCCCTGGCCTGGGCCTACAGCGCGCCGCCGCTGCGCCTGAAGCGCAACGGCTGGTGGGGCAATGCGGCCTGCGGCCTGTGCTACGAGGGGCTGGCCTGGATCACCGGCGCGGCCGTCATGGCCGGAGGCGCGCCGAGCCTGCGCTCGCTGCTGCTGGCGGCGCTGTACAGCGCCGGCGCGCACGGGATCATGACGCTCAACGACTTCAAGTCGATCGAGGGCGACCGGCGCATGGGCATCGGCTCGCTGCCGGTGCGGCTGGGGACGCAGCGCGCGGCGCAGGTGGCCTGCTGGGTGATGGCGCTGCCGCAGGTGGCGGTGGTGGCGCTGCTGCTCGACTGGGGCCGGCCCTGGCATGCCGCCACGGTGGGCGCGCTGCTGCTGGCGCAGGTGGCGCTGATGTGGCGCTTCCTCGCGGCGCCGCGCGAGCGCGCGCTCTGGTACAGCGGCCTGGGCGTCACGCTCTACGTGCTGGGCATGCTGTGCTCGGCGTTCGCGCTGCGCGCGGTGGAAAGGGCTGTCGCATGAGCCGCGCCACGGGGCTGTCGTGGTGGGGCATCGCCCGCCTGGGCATCGTGCAGGCGATGCTGGGCGCGGTGGTGGTGCTGACCACGTCGACGATCAACCGCGTGATGGTCGTGGAACTGGCGCTGCCGGCCCTGCTGCCGGGGCTGCTGGTCGGCCTGCACCATGCGATCCAGATGAGCCGCCCGCGCATGGGATTCGGCTCCGACGTCGGCGGGCGGCGCACGCCGTGGATCGTCGGCGGCATGGCCGTGCTGGCCGCTGGCGGCTGGCTCGCGGCCGTGGCCACGGCCTGGATGTCGCAGCAGGCGGCCGGTGGCCTCGCGCTGGCGGTGCTGGCTTTCACGCTGGTCGGCCTGGGCGTCAGCGCGGCCGGCACCTCGCTGCTGGTGATGCTGGCCAAGTGCGTCGACGCGCCGCGACGCGCCGGCGCCGCGGCACTGGTGTGGACCATGATGATCGTCGGCTTCGCGGTCACGGCCGGCGTGGCCGGCCGCTTCCTCGACCCCTACACGCCGGCGCGGCTGATGTCGGTGTCGGGTGTGGTGTCGGCCATCGCGGTGGCCGTCACGCTGCTGGCGCTGTGGCGGCTGGAGCGGCAGGGCCGGCTGGTGGCCGAAGCCGCGTCTCCGCGGGACGGGGCCGACGCGCCGATGACCGCGCAGCGCTTCCGCCACGCGCTGGCCCAGGTGTGGGGCGAGCCCGACGCGCGCCGCTTCACGGTCTTCGTGTTCGTCTCGATGCTGGCCTTCAGCGCCCAGGACCTGATCCTCGAGCCCTTCGCCGGCGTGGTGTTCGGCTTCACGCCGGGCGAGTCGACGCAGCTGTCGGGCCTGCAGCACGGCGGCACGCTGGCCGGGATGCTGCTCGCGGCGCTGGCCGGCCGCCGCGTGATGGGCATCGGCTTCGGCTCGCTGCGCACCTGGATCGTCTGGGGCTGCCTCGCGTCCTGCGTGGCGCTGGCCGGGCTGGCCTTCGCCGGCTTCGGCGGCGCGGCCGTGGCCGCCGGCTGGCCGCTGCGCGCCAACGTGTTCGCCATGGGCGTGGCCAATGGCGCGTTCTCGATCGCGGCCATCGGCTCGATGATGGCGCTGGCCGGCCAGGGACGCGCCGCGCGCGAAGGCACGCGCATGGGCCTGTGGGGCGCGTCGCAGGCCATCGCCTTTGCCCTCGGCGGCGTGGCCGGCACGGCCGCCAGCGACGTGGCGCGCTGGTGGCTCGGCGCGCAGGCGCCGGCCTATGCGCTGGTGTTCGCGCTCGAGGCCTTCCTGTTCGTGGTCGCGGCGCTGCTGGCGCGGCGCATCGCGATGCCCGAGTCCGCACCGGCACCCCAGCCGCCACCGCAGCCCGACGCAGCCCCCTCGCTGGAGAGACGAGCATGAGCAATGACAGCACGCCCATCGGCACCTTCGACGTCATCGTGGTCGGTGGCGGGCCCTCGGGCGCGACCGCGGCCCACGAGCTGGCGCAGCGCGGCCGCTCGGTCCTGCTGCTGGACCGCGACGGCCGCATCAAGCCCTGCGGCGGCGCGATCCCCCCGCGCCTGATCGAGGACTTCGCCATCCCGCCCGAGCAGCTGGTGGCGCATGCCACCTGCGCGCGCATGGTGTCGCCGACCGACCGCAAGGTGGACATCCCGATCGAGGGCGGCTTCGTCGGCATGGTCGACCGCGAGCACTTCGACGAGTGGCTGCGCGAGCGCGCCGCCAGTGCCGGCGCGCTGCGCCGCACCGGCCGCTTCGAGTCGATCGATCGCGACACCGACGGCACCGCCGTCGTCACCTGGCAGGCCGAGGGCGCCGGCGCGGGCGGGCATGCAAAGGCGCGCGCCCGCTGCGTGATCGGCGCCGACGGCGCGCGCAGCGGCGTCGCGCGCCAGGCCATCGAGGGCTGGGAGCGCGGGCGCTTCGTGTTCGCCTACCACGAGGTGGTGCGCAAGCCCGACGTGCCGCCGCCCGACTACGACGGCTCGCGCTGCGACGTCATCTACCGCGGCACCCTGTCGCCGGACTTCTACGGCTGGGTCTTCCCGCACGGGCAGACCCTGTCCATCGGCACCGGCAGCGCCGACAAGGGCTTCTCGCTGCGCCATGCGGCGGCGGCGCTGCGGCGCGAGATCGGCCTGGGCGACGCGCAGACCGTGCGCCGCGAGGGTGCGCCGATCCCGATGAAGCCACTGCCGCGCTGGGACAACGGCCGCGACGTGGTGCTGGTGGGCGACGCCGCCGGCGTCGTCGCGCCGGCCTCGGGCGAGGGCATCTACTACGCGATGGCCAGCGCACGCATGGCCGCCGAGGCCGTCGAGGCCTTCCTGGCCACCGGCAAGGCCAGCCACCTGGCCAAGGCGCGCAAGCGCTTCTTGGCCGAGCATGGCCGCGTGTTCTGGGTGCTGGGGATCATGCAGCGCTTCTGGTATTCCAGCGACAAGCGGCGCGAGCGCTTCGTGGCCATCTGCCGCGACCGCGACGTGCAGCAGCTCACCTTCGACGCCTACATGCACAAGCGCCTCGTCCGCAAGCGCCCGATCGCGCATGTGCGGATCTTCTTCAAGGACATGGCGCACCTGCTGGGCCTGGCGCGCGTCACGTGAGCACCGGCGCCAGCGCAATGCCGCGCGGCCGCGTGGCCGTGGCTTCGCTGTGGGCCGGCACCGTGGCGACCGTCGTCGCGCTGCTGGGCATGGCGCTGACCGACCTCGGGCCCTGGTACCAGGCGCTGGTGCAGCCGGACTGGAAGCCGTCGGACCTCTGGTTCGGCCCGGTGTGGACGCTGATCTACACACTGGCGGCAGCCGCCGGCGTGAAGGCATGGATGGCGGCGTCGACCCGGCCCCAGCGCCGCGGCGTGCTGGTCGCGTTCCTGCTCAACGGCGCGCTCAACGTGCTGTGGAGCGGGTTGTTCTTCGCGGCGCGCCGTCCCGACTGGGCGCTGGTCGAGGTGGTGTTCCTGTGGCTGTCGGTGGCGCTGCTGATGGCCGTGGCCGGACGGCTCGCTCCGGTGGCCGCGTGGCTGCTGCTGCCCTACCTGCTGTGGGTGGGATTCGCGGGCGTCCTCAACCTGGCCGTGGTGCGGCTCAACCCGGCCGCCTGACCATGCGCGCTCCGCCCTCGTCCGATCTGCAGGTGCTGGCCGCCTGGGCCCCCGAGCTGGCCGACACCTTCGTCGCGCTGTCGTGCGACATCGCGCTGGTGATCGACGAGAAGGGCCGCATCGCCCGCATGGCGCAGCACGACGCGCACCCCATTGCGCCGGTGGCCTGGGTCGGCACCGAGTGGCGCCAGACCGTCGGTGCCGACTCGCTGGCCAAGGTGGACCAGATGCTCGCCGACGTGGCGGCGCAGGGCCATGCCAAGCGGCGCGAGCTCAACCATCCGAGCGCGATCGGCGGCCCGGTGCCCGTGGCCTACAGCCTCGCGCGACTGGGGGCCGACGGCCCGATGCTGGCGATCGGTCACGACCTGCGGGCGCAGGCGGCGCTGCAGCAGCGCTTCCTGGCGGCGCAGGAAGCGCTGGAGCGAAGCTACTGGAACATGCACAGCCCGGCGCCGCCCGAGGCGCCCGCCACGCTCACTGCCGGCGAGAAGGCCAGCCTCGGCCTGCCGGCCGGTGCCGATGCCGGCGCCGAAGCCCTGGCGGACGAGGAACTGCTGCGCGCGCTGCGCCGGCTGTACGACCGGATCGGCCAGGACCAACTGCCCGGCCTGATCCGCGATGCGCGGCGACTGGCCGAGCGCCACTTCCTGGCGCGGGCCCAGCAGCGCGCCCGGGGCGCGGGCGCGCCGTCGAAGACCCAGGGGCGCGGCCGGCGCTCGCCGCCGCGCCGCTGACGTGCGATCAGCCGGCCTTCTTCACCCAGGCGCTGCACCAGCCGCCCGAGGCCACGTGCTTGCCCGGGAACAGCGAGCACGGACCGGACGCGTCGGCCGCCTTGCCCGTGTAGAGCTGGCAGTTGCTGCACTTCTGGTCCTTGGTGTGCTTCGGGTACTTCTTGGCGTCGGCCTTGGCGGTGTCGGCCACGTAGCCGAGCGCGGCCGCCTGGGCGTCCTTCTCGTCGACCTTGGCCTGCGCCTGCGCGGTGCCGGCCAGCGACACGGCGCCGCCCGCGGCAGCCACCTGCATCAGGAAGACGCGACGCGTGGAGTGATTGCGATTCGAGAGAGACATTCAGGGCTCCGTTCGGGTTTGACAGTGGTGGATGACGCCGGCACATCGTCAACCCGATTTGACATACTGCGTGCCAGCGCCGCGCGATCATCCTAGAGCCTCCTGCGCATGTCCATCTTCCCGCCCGACCATCCCGAGCGAATCGCTCTGGCAGACGAGGTCCACGCGCGGCCGCCCGAGCCGCTGGCCACGCCGGCGCGCGCGAGCTACGTGGCCGTGCTGGTGGAGCCTGAGGCGCGCGACCAGGAGGTGCGGCATCTGGCCGCGCTGTGCCGCCGCTTCGACGTGCCCGGCCCGCCGCCGCAGGCGTCGCACTTCCGCGCCGCGCTCGGGCCGCTGCGCCTCAAGTGGGAACGGCACGGCGAGTTCTCCGGCTACACCATGTCGATGGCCGCCTCGGACGGGGCGCCGTTCGAGACCCCGGCCGCGCAGCAGCTGCCCCCCGGCTGGCTGGCCGGCATCCCGGGGCGCACCGTCGCCGCGGTGCATGCCGAGGTGACGGCCGCGTCGGGCACGGCGCCCGGCGTGCCCGATGCGGAGGCGCTGTCCGCGCGCTTCGGCAGCAACGCGGTGGTGGCCAGCGAGATCGCCGAGGGCGCGGCGCAGCTGTTCACCGACTTCCGCCTGCACGACGACGGCTGCACCCGCGTGTGGCTCGTCAACCGCAGCCTGACCCAGGCCCAGACCGGCCGCACGCTGCAGCGCCTGTTCGAGATCGAGGCCTACCGCGTGCTCGCCCTGCTGGCGCTGCCCATCGCGCGCCGGCAGGCGCCGCGCATCGCCGCCATCGAAACCTCGCTGGCCTCGCTCACCGACACCATGGCCGGCGAGGGCATCGACGACGAGGCGCTGCTGCACGAGCTGATGCGCCTGGCCACCGAGGTGGAAAGCGGCATCGCCGCGAGCCAGTTCCGCTTCGGCGCCTGCGAGGCCTATCACGGCCTGGTGCTGCGCCGCATCGCCGAGCTGCGCGAGGCGCGTCTGCCCGGGCTGCAGACGATCGACGAGTTCATGAGCCGGCGCCTGGCCCCGGCAGCGGCCACCTGCGCCAACGCCGCGCAGCGCCTGCGCGGCCTGGCCGACCGCATCGGGCAGACCAGCGCGCTGCTGGCCACGCGCGTGGGCATCGCCCGCGAGCGGCAGAACCAGTCGCTGCTGGCGTCGATGGACCGCCGCGCCAAGCTGCAGCTGCGGCTGCAGCAGACGGTGGAAGGCCTGTCGGTGGCGGCCATCGTCTACTACATGGCCGGGCTGGTGGGCTACGTGGCCAAGGCCGCGCGCGGCGCCGGCCTGCCGATCGACCCGGACATCGCCGTGGGCGTGTCGATCCCGCTGGTGGCGGCATTGATGTTGTGGTCCATTCGCCGCATGCGGCGGCGGCTGGCAGAGCAGGGGGCTTGATGGCCAGACAGGCATTTCCGTTCACCGCCATCGTGGGGCAGGACGAGCTCAAGCTCGCGCTCACGGTGTGCGCGGTCGATCCCGGCATCGGCGGCGTGCTCGCCTTTGGCGACCGCGGCACCGGCAAGTCCACCGCGGTGCGCGCGCTGGCCTCGCTGCTGCCGGCGATGCGCGCGGTGCAGGGCTGCCGCTACGGCTGCGACCCCGGCCCGCGCGCGGCCTGGTGCGAGGACTGCCGCACGCGCCTGGGCGAGCGCGGCCGCCCCAAGGTGCACCTGATCCCGGTGCCGGTGGTGGACCTGCCGCTGGGCGCCACCGAGGACCGCGTTGTCGGCGCGCTCGACCTCGAGCGCGCGCTGTCGCAGGGCGTCAAGGCCTTCGAGCCCGGCCTCCTGGCGCGGGCGCACCGCGGCTTCCTCTACGTCGATGAGGTCAACCTGCTGGAGGACCACCTCGTCGACCTGCTGATCGACGTGGCCGCCTCCGGCGAGAACGTCGTCGAGCGCGACGGCCTGTCGGTGCGGCACCCCGCGCGCTTCGTGCTCATCGGCAGCGGCAACCCGGAGGAGGGCGAGCTGCGGCCGCAGCTGCTCGACCGCTTCGGCCTCGCGGTGGAGGTGCGCACGCCGGAAGACCTGCCCACGCGGGTGGAGGTGGTGCGCCGCCGCGACGCGTTCGAGCGCGACGGCGACGCCTTCGCCGCGCAGTGGCAGGGCACGCAGGACGACGCGCGCAAGCGCATCGTGCAGGCGCGGCGCCGGCTCGACGACGTGGCCGTGCCCGACGCGGCGCTGGAGCGCGCGGCCACGCTGTGCATCGCGCTCGGCACCGACGGCCTGCGCGGCGAACTGACGCTGGTGCGCGCCGCGCGCGCCCTGGCGGCGCTGGAAGGCGCGCGCAGCGTCGACGACGCGCACCTGCGTCGACTGGCCGGCCCGGCGCTGCGGCACCGGCTGCGCCGCAACCCGCTCGACGACAGCGACGCCTCGACCCGCGTCGCGCGCGTGGTCGCCGAGCAGTTCGGGTGAATGCCCCGCGCCCGCCCGACGCCGCGGGCGACGCCCGGCTGGCGATCGAGGCCTTCGCCTGTGCGCCGGCCGCACTGGGGGCGCTGGCGCTGCGCGGCCCGGCCGACCCGCCGCGCGACGCGGTGCTGACGGCGCTGCGCGCGGCGCTGCCGGCCGACGCGCCCTGGGTCCGCATGCCGGTGCACGTGGGCGACGACGCGCTGCGGGGCGCGCCCGACCTGGCCGCCACGCTGGCCACCGGCCGGCTCGTGGTCGAGCGCGGCCTGTTCGCACGGGCCGCCGGCGGCGTGCTGGTTGCCGCCAGCGCCGAGCGCATCGGCGCCGTGCTGGCGGCCAAGGTGTCGGCCGCGCTCGACGGCGACGCCGGCTTCGGCCTCGTGCTGCTCGACGAAGGCGTGGACGACGAGGCCCTGCCGGCGAGCCTGGCCGAGCGCGTGGCGCTGACGGTGCGGCCGGTGGCGGGCGCGCTGCCCGACCCGCGGCGCGTCGAACGGGCCCGTGCCCGCTGGCCCCGGGTGCATGTGGCCGACGAGCGCATCGAGGCCCTCGCCGCCGTGGCGCAGGCACTGGGCGTCGGCTCGGCGCGTGCCACCTGGCAGGCGCTGTGCGTGACGCGCATCGCGGCCGCGCTCGACGGCCGTGCCGAGGCCGTCGACGACGACGTCGCCCGCGCGGCACGCGTGGTGCTTGCGCCCAAGGCGACGCGCCTGCCGCCCGTCGAGGACGCGGCCGAGCCGCCGGCGCAGGCGGCGCCCGACGAGCCGCCCGAGCCGCCGCAGCCGCCACCACCGGGCGACGAGCCGCCGGACGACGCCACGGCGCGCACCGACGACGACCGCCCGCTGGAGGACCGCGTGCTCGACGCCGCGCAGGCCGCGATCCCCGCCGGTCTGCTGGCGCTGCTGGCAGCCGGCCGCTCGCGCGCCTCGCGCGGCGGCGACGCCGGTCGCGAGGGCGCGATGACCGCGTCGCTGCAGCGCGGGCGCAGCGTCGGCTCGCGCCGCGGCACGCCGCGCGGCGGCGCGCGGCTGGCGCTGATCGACACGCTGCGCGCCGCGGCGCCGTGGCAGAACCTGCGCCGGCAGGCCAGCGGCGACGCGTCGCGCGTGCACGTGTCGCGCGAGGACCTGCGCGTGCAGCGCCGCGTGCAGCAGCGCGCCACCACCACCATCTTCGCGATCGACGCTTCGGGCTCGCAGGCCATGCACCGGCTGGCCGAGGCCAAGGGGGCCGTCGAGCTGCTGCTGGCCGATTGCTATGCGCGGCGCGACCGGGTGGCGGTGATCGCCTTCCGCGGTCGCGGCGCGCAGGTGCTGCTGGCGCCGACGCGGTCGCTGGTGCGCGCCAAGCGCCAGCTCGCCGGCCTGCCCGGCGGCGGCGGCACGCCGCTGGCCGCGGGGCTGGCCGCGGCACAGGACATGGCGCAGGCGGTGCGCCGGGGTGGCGCGACGCCGCTGGTGGTGCTGCTGACCGACGGCCGCGCCAACGTCGCGCGCGACGGCAGCGGCGGCCGCGAGGCGGCCCAGCGCGACACGCTGGTCGCGGCGCGCCAGTTCGCCGCCACCGCGACGCCGGCCCTGCTGATCGACACGTCGGCGCAGCCCGGCGCCGCGGCCCCCGCCCTGGCGGCCGCCCTCGGCGCGCGCTGCGTGGCGCTGCCCTATGCGCAGGCCCATGCGCTGTCGCAGGCGGTGCGCGACGAACGCGGCGCCGGCGCGGGGCCGCGCCGTGGCTGAGCGCGCGCCGTCCGTTGCGATGCCGCCGCCCGGGCTGCCCGCCAGGTGGCCGCATGTGCAGCGCAGCACGATGGTCGACGCCGATGGCCTGCGCTGGCACGTGCAGCGCTGGGGCGGCGCCGCCGCGCAGCGCCCGGTGGCACTGCTGATCCACGGCACCGGCGCCGGGTCGCACTCGTGGCGCCATCTCGCGCCGCTGCTGGCCCCGCGCTTCGACGTGATCGCGCCCGACCTGCCCGGGCATGCGTTCACGCAGACGCCGGCCGATCAGGCGCTGTCGCTGCCCGCAGTGGCCGATGCGCTGACCGGTCTGCTGACACGGCTGCAGGTGCGCCCGGCGCTGGTGGTCGGGCACAGTGCCGGCGCGGCGGTGGCGCTGCGCATGGCACTGGCGGGGCGGATCGATCCGCGCCTCGTGGTGTCCATCAATGGCGCGATCCTGCCGCTGCAGGGGCCGGTGGGCCGCATGTTCATGCCCGCCGCCCGGTTGCTGGCGGCCAATCCGCTGGTGGCGCCGGCCTTCGCCGCCTGGGCCGGGTTGCCGTCGGTGGCGCGCCGGCTGCTGGACAGCACCGGCTCGCGCATCGACGCCGAGGGCGAGCGCTGCTATGCGCACCTCGTGGCCGACCGGCGTCACGCGGCCGGCGCGCTGCGGTTGATGGCGTCGTGGGACCTTCACGCCCTGGCGCAGGACCTGCCGCGCCTGGACCTGCCGCTGCTGCTGCTGGCGGCCGAGGGCGACCGCACGCTGGCGCCGTCGCATGCGCTGCGCGTGCAGGCCGTGCTGCCACGGGCGCAGCTGGCGTGGCAGCCGGGTCTGGGCCACCTGTCGCACGAGGAGGACGCCGCCGCGACGGCGGCCCGCATCGATGCAGCCTGGGCCGCCGCCCCGCAGGCGCAGGCGGCCCTCGTCGGCTGACGGCCGGCGATCGGAATTCGGTGACCGGGCTCAGCGCCCGGGCGAAGGCGCCGGGGCCACGCCCCCGGACGACGGATGCGCGGGCGCTGCATTCGCGCGAGGCGCAGCCTCGGCTCTAGCCGGGCTGACCACGCCCTGCGCCGCCACGGTCGTGGCCTCGCTCATGGTGGAGAACATCCAGGCGCTGCCCGCCAGGGCGGCCAGGCCGATCCAGCTCTCGAGGCGGCGCGCGATGCGCTGGTGCCAGGGTGGGCTTCGCTCCATTCGATGCGCTCCCGGGGTCGTCGCCCCCGTGTTGGCACCAGATTGACGCGTTTTCCGGCCTGTGTCTATACTGATTTACACAGGCAGGTGACAAGCAGACATGACGCTTCGGCGTCCACTGCGCGCCCCCCGCGCTGCCCTTCCACCATCCTTGAAAGGCAAGCGATGCAGCACGCCAAGGCGCGGATCGATCAGGCCCTGTCGGACGCGCTGGCGCGCGGCGAGGCACGCGGGGCGCCTCCCCGACTGGCGGCGGCCATCCGCCATGCCGTGCTGCCCGGCGGCGCGCGCATCCGTCCCCAGCTGTGCCTGGCCGTGGCCGCGGCCTGCGGCGACACCGACCCCCGCCTGGCCGACGCGGCCGGCGCCGCGATCGAGTTGCTGCACTGCGCGTCGCTGGTGCACGACGACCTGCCGTGCTTCGACGACGCGCCCCTGCGGCGCGGCGTGCCGTCGGTGCACGCGGCCTACGGCGAGCGCTGCGCGGTGCTGGCCGGCGACGCGCTGATCGTGATGGCCTTCGAGGTGCTGGCCGCGGGCGCTGCGCGCCATCCCGCCCGCCTGCCCGCGATGACCCTGGTGCTGGCGCAGCGCGTGGGCATGCCCGCCGGCATCGTCGCCGGTCAGGCCTGGGAGTGCGAGGACTGGGTCGCGCTGCCGGACTACCAGCGTGCCAAGACCGGTTCGCTGTTCGCCGCCGCCACCGAGATGGGCGCGCTGGCCGCGGCGGGCGACCCGGCGCTGTGGCGCGGCTTCGGCGAATGGCTCGGCGAGGCCTACCAGGTGGCCGACGACATCCGCGACGCGGCCTGCGACAGCGCCACGCTCGGCAAGCCCGCGGACCGCGACCGCACGCTCGGCCGTCCGAGCGCGGTGGCCGAGTTCGGCATGTCCGGCGCGCTGGCGCGCTTCGAGTCGCTGGTCGACAACGCCGGCCGCTCGGTGCCCGACGGCCCCGGGGCCCGGCCGCTGCGGGCGCTGCTGCGCGCCGAGGCCGAGCGGCTGCTGCCGCCGACCGTGCGCGCGCGGCTGGCGGCCTGACGCCATGGCCGCCGGCGTCCTGCCCGCCTGGCGCGAACGCTGGTTCGCCCAGCGTGATCGCTGGCTCGCCAGCCCGCGCTTTCGCGAGTTCGCCAGCCGCTTCGTCGCCACCCGGCCGCTGGCCAGGCAACGGGCCAGCGAACTGTTCGACCTGGTCGCCGGCTTCGTCTACACGCAGTGGCTGCTCGCCTGCGTCGAGCTCCGGCTGTTCGACCGCCTGGCCGAAGCGCCGCTGCATGCGGACCGTCTGGCGGCCGAGGCGCACCTGCCGGTCGCGTCGGCACAGCGCCTGCTGGAGGCCGCGGCCGCGCTCGACCTCGCCCAGGCGCGCGGGCACGACGCCGAGGGCCGCCTGCTCTACGGCCTGGGCCCGCTGGGAGCCACGATGGTCGGCAACGAGGCGCTGACGGCCATGGTGGAGCACCACCGCACGCTGTATGCCGACCTGGGCGACCCGGTGGCGCTGCTGCGCGAAGGGCGTGGCAGCGGCGCGGTCGCCGGCTACTGGGCCTATGCCGCGGGCGACGCGCCGGCGGCGCTCGACACGCAGCGCACCGCGCCGTACTCGGCGCTGATGTCGGCGACGCAGCCGCTGGTGGCCGGGCAGGTGCTCGACGCCTACCCGATCGGCCGCCATCGGCGCCTGCTCGACCTGGGGGGCGGGGAGGGCGTGTTCGCGTCCGAGGCGCTGGTGCGCGCCCCCGGCCTGGAGGCGGTGGTGTTCGACCTGCCCAGGGTGGCCGACGCCGCCCGGGCCCGCTTCGCGCGGCTCGGCCTCGCGCAACGCGCGCAGGCGGTGGGGGGCGACTTCCACCGCGACGCGCTGCCCCAGGGGGCCGACGTGGTGTCGCTGGTGCGCGTCATCTACGACCATGACGACGCCACGGCGCAGGCCATCCTGCGCGCGGCGCGGCGCGCCCTGCCGGCCGGCGGCACGCTGCTGCTGGCCGAGCCGATGGCCGGTGCCGAGGGCGCCCAGCGGATGGGCGCTGCCTACTTCGGCATGTACCTGCTGGCCATGGGCGGCGGGCGCTCGCGCAGCGCGGCGCGGCTGGGCGCGATGCTGCGCGAGGCCGGCTTCGACCACGTCCGCGAGCGCCGCACGGCGCTGCCGCTGCAGGCCGGGTTGATCGTTGCGCGTGCGGCCTGAGTGTTTACCCGTGCGTGGGGTGCCGTCCGGCCCCCGTCCGGCGGGCCGCCGGGCCCGAAAAGCGTAAATCACGCTTGACACCAATCAAAGTAAGCCTACGATGACATTCGCCCACACAGGCAATGCATGAACGGTCGACGCCCCCTCCCTTCCCACCGAGCCGCGGGCGCGCCCAAGGAGTCGCGCCCATGAACATCAGCACCCGAGCGGTCGTGCTGGAGCAGCCCGAGAAGCTGGCGCTGCACGACCTGGACATGGCCGGTCCCGGCGACGACGACGTGGTGGTCGACGTGGAATGGAGCGGCATCTCCACCGGCACCGAGAAGCTGCTCTACACCGGCCGCATGCCGATGTTCCCCGGCATGGGCTACCCGCTGGTGCCCGGCTACGAGTCGGTCGGTCGTGTGCGCCAGGCCGGCCGCGAGTCGGGTCACCGGGTCGGCGAGCGCGTGTTCGTGCCCGGCGCGCGCTGCTTCGGCGAGGTGCGCGGCCTGTTCGGCGGCGCGGCCTCCCGCCTGGTGGTGCCCGGTGCCAAGGCCGTGACGGTGAGCGAAGAACTGGGCGAGCGTGCGGTGCTGCTGGCGCTGGCGGCCACGGCCTATCACGCGGTGGCCGGCGGCGGCCGCCGCGAGCCGATCGTGCCGCCGGACCTGATCGTCGGCCACGGCGTGCTGGGCCGCCTGCTGGCGCGCATGACGGTGCTGGCCGAGTACCCGGCGCCCACGGTGTGGGACACCTGCGCCGAGCGCCGTGGCGGCGCCCAGGGCTACCGCGTGGTGCATCCGGACGCCGACGAGCGCCGCGACTACCGCTCCATCTACGACGTGTCGGGCGACGCGTCGATCCTCGACCGCCTGATCGCCCGCCTGGCCCCCGGCGGCGAGATCGTGCTGGCGGGCTTCTACAGCGAGCCGCTGCAGTTCTCGTTCCCGCCCGCGTTCATGCGCGAGGCGCAGATCCGCGCCGCCGCCGAGTGGAAGCCGGCCGACATGCTGGCCGTGCGCGAGCTGGCCGAGAGCGGCTTCCTGCCGCTGGACGGTCTCATCACCCATCACGCCGAGGCGAGCGACGCCGAGCGTGCCTACCGCACCGCCTTCGGGGACAGCGACTGTCTCAAGATGGTGCTCGACTGGAGAGGCAGAGCATGACGCACACGATCCCCGCCGTCGCACCGGTCAAGTTCATGCAGCGCGAGCAGCTGCGCGCCGAGGCCGCGGTCGAGCCCGACCCGGTGCCCACCGGCGCGGTGACCAAGACGACGCAGATCATCGCGATCTACGGCAAGGGCGGCATCGGCAAGAGCTTCACGCTGGCCAACCTCAGCTACATGATGGCGCAGCAGGGCAAGAAGGTGCTGCTGATCGGCTGCGACCCGAAGAGCGACACGACCAGCCTGCTGTTCGGCGGCAAGGCCTGCCCGACCATCATCGAGACCAGCTCGCGCAAGAAGCTCGCCGGCGACGCGGTGCAGATCGGCGACGTGTGCTTCAAGCGCGACGGCGTCTACGCGATGGAACTCGGCGGCCCCGAGGTCGGCCGCGGCTGCGGCGGGCGCGGGATCATCCACGGCTTCGAGACGCTGGAGAAGCTCGGCTTCCACGACTGGGGCTTCGACTACGTGCTGCTCGACTTCCTGGGCGACGTGGTCTGCGGCGGCTTCGGCCTGCCGATTGCGCGCGACATGTGCCAGAAGGTCATCGTCGTGGGCAGCAACGACCTGCAGAGCCTGTACGTGGCCAACAACGTGTGCAGCGCGGTCGAGTACTTCCGCAAGCTCGGCGGCAACGTCGGCGTGGCCGGCATGGTGATCAACAAGGACGACGGCACCGGCGAGGCCGCGGCCTTCGCGGCCAATGCCGGCATCCCGGTGCTGGCGGCGATCCCGGCGCACGAGGACATCCGCCGCAAGAGCGCCAGTTACGAGATCATCGGCCGCCCCGGCACGCAGTGGGCGCCGCTGTTCGAGCAGCTTGCCACCAACGTGGCCGAGGCGCCGCCGGTGCGGCCACGGCCGCAGACGCAGGACCAGCTGCTGGGCCTGTTCTCCGCCGAGTCCACCGGGCGCGACTTCCAGATGGAACCCGCGACCCTGTTCGACATGGTGGGCAAGGCCGAGGTGGTCAAGCCCTCGCTCGAAGTGGTCTACGACGCGGCCTGAGCCCATGAGCACGTCGCCCGTCATTCCGATCGTGCCGCTGGCGGTGCCCGCCGCCGCCACCGGCGACGGCCTGGGCTGCCACTCCGGCAAGGACGCGATGCACGCGGCCGCGCGCGCGGCCGGCAAGAGCGAGACGCTGGCCCGGTACGCGGCCGACTACCCGAAGGGCCCGCACGACCAGCCGCAGAGCATGTGCCCGGCCTTCGGCTCGCTGCGCGTGGGCCTGCGCATGCGACGCACACAGACGATCCTGTCCGGCTCGGCCTGCTGCGTCTACGGCCTCACGTTCACCAGCCACTTCTACGGCGCGCGCCGCAGCGTCGGCTACGTGCCCTTCAACAGCGAGACCCTGGTCACCGGCAAGCTGTTCGAGGACATCCGCGAGGCGGTCTACGCCCAGGCCGACCCGGCGCAGTTCGATGCCATCGTCATCATCAACCTGTGCGTGCCCACCGCCAGCGGCGTGCCGCTGCAGCTGCTGCCGCGCGAGATCAACGGCGTGCGCATCGTTGGCATCGACGTGCCGGGCTTCGGCGTACCCACCCATGCCGAGGCCAAGGACGTGCTGGCCGGCGCCATGCTGCGCTACGCCCGCGCCGAGGCCGAGGCCGGCCCGGTGGCCGCCCCGCGCAGCGGCCGCGCCGACAGGCCCACCGTCACGCTGCTGGGCGAGATGTTCCCCGCCGACCCGGTGGGCGTCGGCATGATGCTGGCGCCGATGGGCCTGGCCGCCGGGCCCGTGGTGCCCACGCGCGAGTGGCGCGAGCTGTACGCCGCGCTCGACGGCAGCGTGGTCGCGGCGATCCATCCCTTCTACACCGCGAGCATCCGCGAGTTCGAGGCCGCCGGCCGCCCCGTGGTGGGCTCGGCGCCGGTCGGCCGCGAGGGCACCGAGGCCTGGCTGCAGGCCATCGGCAACGCGATGAACGTGAGCCAGGCGCAGATCGACGCCGCCAAGAACCAATGGCTGCCGGCGATCGCCGGCGCGCTGGCGAAGACGCCGGTGCGCGGGCGCATCACGCTGTCGGGCTACGAGGGCTCGGAACTGCTGGTCGGCCGGTTGCTGGTCGAGTCCGGCGCCGACCTGCGCTACGTGGGCACCGCCTGCCCGCGCACCCCGTGGAGCGACGCCGACCGCGAGTGGCTCGAGTCGCGCGGCGTGCACGTGCAGTACCGCGCGTCGCTCGAGCAGGATCTCGCCGCCGTGCACGAGTTCCAGCCCGACCTGGCCGTCGGCACGACGCCGGTGGTGCAGGCGGCCAAGCAGGCCTCGATCCCGGCGCTGTACTTCACCAACCTGATCTCCGCGCGCCCGCTGATGGGGCCGGCCGGTGCCGGCTCGCTGGCGCAGGTGGTCAACGCGGCCATCGCCAACAAGGCGCGCTTCGACACGATGAGCGAGTTCTTCGGCGACACCGGCAAGGGCGACCGTGCCGGCGTCTGGGAAGGCACGCCGCAGATGCGTCCCGAGTTCCGTGCCGAGACGCGGCGCCAGCTCGAGAAGCTGGCCAAGCGCCGCAAGGCCGAGGAAATGATTTGAAGCAGCCCCCACGCTTGCTCCGGTCGCTGCCCCCCGAGGGGGCCGTCCGCCTGCGGACCGGCCAAGCCGGGTCCGCGGCGGGAAGCTGGGTTGCGTGGCTCGGGGTGGGGGAGCGCCGATGCTCGTTCTAGACCATGACCGTGCGGGCGGCTACTGGGGCGCGGTGTACGTCTTCACCGCGATCAAGGGCCTGCAGGTGGTGATCGACGGGCCGGTGGGCTGCGAGAACCTGCCGGTGACCAGCGTGCTGCACTACACCGACGCGCTGCCGCCGCACGAGCTGCCCATCGTCGTCACCGGCCTGGCCGAGGAGCAGCTCGGCCGCGAGGGCACCGAGGGCGCGATGAAGCGTGCCCATGCGGCGCTCGACCCGGACCTGCCCGCGGTGGTGGTCACGGGTTCCATCGCCGAGATGATCGGCGGCGGCGTCACGCCGGAGGGCACGTCGATCCAGCGCTTCCTGCCGCGCACGATCGACGAGGACCAGTGGCAGTGCGCCAACCGCGCGATGTACTGGCTGTGGCAGCAGTACGGCCTGCGCCACGTGCCCAAGCGCGAGCGCAAGGATGGCGAGCGGCCGCGCGTGAACATCATCGGCCCGAGCTACGGCATGTTCAACGGCCCGAGCGACCTGGCCGAGATCCGCCGCCTGGTCCAGGGCATCGGCTGCGACGTGAACATGGTGTTCCCGCTCGGCAGCCACCTCGCCGACGTGTCGCGCCTGGTGGAAGCCGACGTCAACATCTGCCTGTACCGCGAGTTCGGCCGCATGCTGTGCGAGGCGCTCGACCGGCCCTACCTGCAGGCGCCGATCGGCCTGCACAGCACCACCGCCTTCCTGCGCGAGCTGGGCCGCCTGACCGGGCTCGACCCGGAACCCTTCATCGAGCGCGAGAAGCACACCACGATCAAGCCGCTGTGGGACCTGTGGCGCTCGGTGACGCAGGACTTCTTCGGCACCGCCACCTTCGCCGTGGTCGCCAACGAGACCTACACCCGCGGCATCCGTCACTTCCTCGAGGACGAGCTGGGCCTGCCGTGCCGCTTCGCGGTGCCGCGCAAGCCGGGCGCCAAGACCGACAACGACGCGGTGCGAAAGCTCTGCCACGAGCAGCCGCCGCTGGTGATGTTCGGCTCCTACAACGAGCGCATGTACCTCGCCGAGAGCGCGGGCGCCGGCTTCGGCCCGCGGCCGACCTACATCCCGGCGTCGTTCCCCGGCGCGGTGATCCGCCGTGCCACCGGCACGCCCTTCATGGGCTACGCCGGCGCGACCTACCTCGTGCAGGAGTTCTGCAACGCGCTGTTCGACGCGCTGTTCCACGTGCTGCCCCTGGGCACCGAGCTCGACCGCGTGGACGCCACGCCGGCGCGCCAGCGCGAGGCGCCGCTGCCCTGGGACGCGCCCGCCGAGTCGCTGCTGGCCGAGGCGGTGCAGCGCGAGCCGGTGCTGGTGCAGATCTCCACCGCCAAGCGGCTGCGCGACCGCGCCGAGGCCCTGGCCCGCGAGGCGGGTGCCGCGCGCGTGACGCGCGAACTGATGGCCCGCGTGGCCGGACTGCCGCAGGAGGCCGACGCATGAGCGCGCGCCGCCTGCCCCAAGACGCCGGGGCTTCCGCTCCGGCTACCCACATTGCGCGGGTTGTGCGCAAAAAAGGCCGCAAGGTCGATTTCGGAAAAAGGAGTGGTTCACATGGCTGAACGTAGGGGCTCGGTTTCGGGCCTGACCGACGAAGAGGCCCAGGAGTTCCACCAGTACTGGACCCAGGGGTTCGTGGGCTTCACGGCGGTTGCCGTGGTGGCGCACATCCTGGTCTGGATCTGGCGGCCCTGGTTGTAGCAACCGCATAGAAGCGAGGACTGTCATGGCAATACCTGCAGATCGACACGTGATGCCGCCGGCGGCGGTGACGAGGGCGGACGAACGCAAAGTCTTTCTTCTCATCTTCGCCACGGCGTTCGTGGTGTTCCTGGCCATCGCTCTGGTGGGCCAGACGCTGGGCATGCAATGGCGGTCCTGGTTGCCCGGTGCCGAAGGAGTCAAGTCGGTGACCGGGGGCGTGAAGGCGGCTGTCTATACCTTCATGTCGCATCTTCAATAGGAGGTCACGTTATGTGGCGTATCTGGAAGTTGTACGACCCGCTTCGCGCCATGGTTGCGCAAGGCATCTTCCTGTTTGGGTTGGCGGCGATGATTCATCTCATCTTGCTTTCGACGCCCACCTTCAACTGGCTGGATGGCCCAAGCGCAAACCAGACGCTGAAGCAGAACGCCGCGATGCCCAAGAAGTGATTCCTGGGCCGTCAAGGCACAAACGGATGGCGGGGCACGGTACGAGCCCGCAAGGCGAAGACCGCGCTCCGTCCTCTCCATCGAATCGAAAGAGGAACCGGCCATGGCGATGCTGAGTTTCGAACGCAAGTACAGGGTACGCGGCGGCACGCTCGTCGGCGGTGACCTTTTCGACTTCTGGGTCGGCCCGTTCTACGTCGGTTTCTTCGGCGTGACCACGGTCTTCTTCACCTTCGTCGGCACGGCGATGATCCTCTACGGCGCCGCCCTCGGCCCCACGTGGAACCCGTGGCAGATCAACATCGCGCCGCCCGACCTCAAGTACGGGCTGGCGCTGGCGCCGCTCAAGGAAGGCGGCATCTGGCAGGTCGTCACCGTGTGCGCGATCGGCGCCTTCGGCAGCTGGATGCTTCGCGAGATCGAGATCGCGCGCAAGCTCGGCATGGGCCTGCACGTGCCCTTCGCCTTCGGCATGGCGATCTTCGCCTACGTGACGCTGGTGGTGATCCGGCCGGTGCTGCTGGGCGCCTGGGGCCACGGCTTCCCGTACGGCATCTTCAGCCACCTGGACTGGGTGTCCAACGTCGGCTACCAGTACCTGCACTTCCACTACAACCCGGCGCACATGCTGGCGATCACGTTCTTCTTCACGACGGCGCTGGCGCTGTCGATGCACGGGGGACTGATCCTGTCGTCGACCAATCCGGGCGCCGGCCGCACCGTCAAGACGCCGGACCACGAGGACACCTTCTTCCGCGACCTGATCGGCTACTCGGTGGGCACGCTGGGCATCCACCGGCTGGGCCTGTTCCTGGCGCTGGCCGCGGTGTTCTTCAGTGCCGTGTGCATCGTGATCAGCGGGCCGTTCTGGACACGCGGCTGGCCCGAGTGGTGGAACTGGTGGCTCGCGCTGCCGATCTGGAAGTAGGGAGGCCGCGACCATGGAGTATCAGAACCTCTTCACGCGCGTCCAGGCCGTCGGCCCGGTCCACCACGGCATCGAGCTGCCCGCGGGCAACAGCCCGCGCACCGGGCAGCCCCGGCTCTGGTACCTGCTCGGCCTGCTCGGCAATGCGCAGGTGGGTCCGGTGTACCTGGGCGGCCTGGGCATCGCCTCGCTGATCCTGGGCACGCTGGCGATCAACATCATCGGCTTCAACATGCTGGCGTCGGTGAACTGGAACCCGGTGGAGTTCATCCGGCAGCTGCCATGGCTGGCGCTCGAGCCGCCGCCGCCCGGCTACGGCCTGCACTTCCCGCCGATGAACCAGGGCGGATGGTGGCTGCTGGCGGGCGGGCTGCTCACCGCGTCGATCCTGCTGTGGTGGGCGCGCACCTACCGCCGCGCGCGCGAGCTGGGCCTGGGCACGCACGTGGCCTGGGCCTTCGCCGCGGCGATCTGGCTGTTCCTGGTGCTGGGCTTCATCCGCCCGGTGCTGATGGGCTCCTGGGGCGAGGCGGTGCCGTTCGGCATCTTCCCGCACCTGGACTGGACCGCGGCGTTCTCGCTGCGCTACGGCAACCTGTTCTACAACCCGTTCCACGCGCTGAGCATCGCTTTCCTGTACGGGTCGGCGCTGCTGTTCGCGATGCACGGCGCCACCATCCTGGCCGTCAGCCGCTACGGCGGCGACCGCGAGATCGACCAGATCGTCGACCGCGGCACCGCCAGCGAGCGCGCCGCGCTGTTCTGGCGCTGGACCATGGGCTTCAACGCGACGATGGAGTCGATCCACCGCTGGGCCTGGTGGTTCGCGGTGCTGTGCCCGCTGTGCGGTGGCATCGGCATCCTGCTCACCGGCACCGTGGTGGACAACTGGTACCTGTGGGCCGTCAAGCACGACTTCGCCACGCCGTACCCCGCCGTGCCGGTGGTGGCAGACCCGTCTGCCGTGGTGCAAGGAGCCAAGCCATGAAGCGCATCTTCCTCGCGGTCGTGGCCCTCGCCAGCGCGGCCCTCGTGGCCGGCTGCGGCGAGCGCCCGCCGATGCAGAGCCAGCAGCAGGGCTATCGCGGCACGGGCATGGTGCAGGTGGACAACCCGCGCATCGTGGCCGCGCAGAAGGCCGCACTGCCGCCGGTGCCCGACCTGCCGCCGCCCGGCCCCAACGACGGGCCCAAGGCCAGGGACGTGTACCAGAACGTCAAGGTGCTGGGCGACCTGTCGGTGGGCGAATTCACGCGCCACATGGTGGCGATGACGCAATGGGTGGCGCCCGAGCAGGGCTGCACCTACTGCCACGGTGCCAACTTCGCCGACGACGCCCTCTACACCAAGGTGGTGGCGCGCCGCATGATCGAGATGACGCGCCATCTCAACGCCGACTGGACCCAGCACGTGGGCCAGACCGGCGTCACCTGCTACACCTGCCACCGCGGCAAGCCGGTGCCGGCGCAGGTGAGCTTCGCGCCGCTCACGCCGAAGTACAACCGCGTCGGTTCCGGCATGGGCTACGACGCCGGCCAGAACAAGGCCGAGCCGTCGATCGCGCTGGCCTCGCTGCCCTACGACCCGTTCACCCCGTTCCTCAGCGGCAAGGAGCCGATCCGCGTGGCCGGCACGCAGGCCCTGCCGACGGACGAGCACCGCACGTCGATCAAGCAGGCCGAGTTCACCTACAGCCTGATGAACCACATCAGCAAGTCGCTGGGCGTGAACTGCACCTTCTGCCACAACACGCAGTCGTTCGCGATCTGGACCGACAAGCGCGTGACGGCGTGGCACGGCATCAACATGGCGCGCGACCTGAACAACGCCTACCTCGAGCCGCTGACCAAGACCTTCCCGGCGTCGCGGCTCGGCCCCACGGGCGACGTGGCCAAGGTCAACTGCGCCAGCTGCCACCAGGGCGTCAACAAGCCCCTCGGCGGCCTGGCGATGGCCAAGGACTGGCCCGGCTTGGTGCCGACGGCCGCGTCGGCGATGGCCGCGGCCCTGCCGCCGCCGGTGGCCGAAGCCATGCGCTCGGTGCTGTACTTCGGCGTCGGCTCGCCGGTGCTCGACGGCGAGCAGGCCAAGGCACTGGACCGGCTCGTGGCGACGATGAGCGCGCAGAAGCGGACGGTGGCCACCATCTCCGGCTATCACTCCGCCGCCGGCACCGTGGCGGCCAACCACGAGCTGGCCAAGCAGCGCGCCTTCACCGTGCGCGACGCCCTGCTGGCCGCCGGCATCGCCGAGTCGCGCGTCAAGCTCGACAAGCCGCAGCAGACCGAGGCCAACGTGGCCGGCGAGGACCCGGTGGCCCGACGCGTGGAGGTCACGGTCCGCTAGGGCCTGGCCGGGCACCGGAGGTGAGCCGCATGGCTGCCCTGCCTCTGGTGCACCGCACGGCCGGTGACGCCGATGCCGCCGCCGCGCCGGTCGATGCCGCCGGCCCGGCCCGCTTTGCCGATGCGGCCGCGCGCCGACCGCCCCCGAGCGCCGACGCGCCGGCCAGCGAGGTGCTGCTGCTGCAGCTGGATCGCTGGCGCGCCGGCGCCACCGCCTGGGGCCTGTCGCGCCTGGTGCTCGGCCCGCGCGCACTCGGTCGCGCCCCGGGCCTGCGCTTCGCGCGCGTGCTCGGCAGCGGCCACCAGGGCGGCTTCGGCCTCGCGCCCGGATTCGACCGCCAGGGCGTGGCGGCCTTCTTCGCCGACGAAGCCAGCGCCTTCGACTTCGCCCGCGGCTCGCCGGCGCTGCAGGCGCGGCGTGCGCATGCCGAAGAGAGCCTGCTGATGCTGTGCCGTGCCAGCGCGTCGCGCGGCAGCTGGGGCGGCCACTCGCTGGCCGTGACCGCAGCGCCGTTGGCGCCGGGGCAGCCCATCGCGTCGCTGACACGCGCATCGATCCGGTGGCGGCACGCGCGCGCGTTCTGGCGCCACACGCCGGCAGCGCAGGCGGCGCTCGATGCCGCCGTCGGCTGCCGCCTCGCGGTGGGGCTCGGCGAGGCACCGCTGCTGCGCCAGGCCACCTTCAGCCTGTGGGACGACGCGGCGGCGATGGAGGCCTTCGCGCGCCGCGGTGCGCACCGGCAGGCCAGCGCCTACGCCGTGGGACGCCATTGGTTCAGCGAATCGATGTTCGTGCGGCTGGTGCCGATCGCGGTCGAGGGCACCTGGCATGGCCGGCACTTCGGCTGACGCGCACCGCGTGGTCGTCGTCGGGGCCGGCATCGGCGGCCTCGTCTGCGCGCTGCAGCTCGCCGCGCGCGGCGTGCGCGTCACGCTGCTCGAGGCCGGCGCCGAACCCGGCGGCAAGATGCGCGCGGTGCCGGTGGACGGCGTGTCGATCGACGCCGGACCCACGGTGTTCACGATGCGCTGGGTCTTCGACGAGATCCTGGCCGACGTGGGCGCGTCGCTCGACGACCTGGTGACGCTGCGGCCGCTGTCGGTGCTGGCACGCCATGCCTGGCGCGGGCACGACGAGCGGCTGGACCTGCATGCCGACATGGCGCGCTCGGCCGACGCGATCGCGCGCTTCGCGTCGCCGGCCGAGGGGCGCCGCTTCGTCGCGTTCTGCGACGAGGCCCGGCGCGTCTACCGCCGGCTCGAAGAGCCGCACATCCGCTCGGCGCGGCCGAGCTTCACGCAGATGGTGGCGGACCTGGGCCCGTCGGGGCTGCGCGCGCTGGCCGCGCTGGGCCCGTTCGCGTCGCTGTGGCGCACGCTCGGACGCCACTTCCACGACGCGCGCCTGCGCCAGCTGTTCGCCCGCTATGCCACCTACTGCGGCGCCTCGCCCTGGCAGGCGCCGGCCACGCTGATGCTGGTGGCGCATGTGGAGATGGACGGCGTGTGGTCGATCGACGGCGGCATGCACACGCTGGCGCAGCGGCTGGCGGCGCTGGCCGTGCAGCGCGGCGTCGAGCTGCGCTGCTGCAGCACGGTGGCGCGCATCGAGCAGGCGCGCGGGCGCGCCAGCGGCGTGCGCCTGGCCGGCGGCGAGTTCGTGCCGGCCGACTCGGTGGTGTTCAACGGCGACGCCGATGCGCTGGCGCAGGGCCTGCTGGGCGAGCCCGCGCGCGCCGCGGCGGGCTCGCCGCTGCAGCCCGGGCAGCGCTCGCTGTCGGCCGCCACCTGGGCCATTCACGCGCAGACGCAGGGCTTCGAGCTGGCGCGCCACAACGTCTTCTTCGACGACGACTACGCCAGCGAGTTCGACGACGTGTTCGTGCAGCGACGCCTGCCGCGGCAGGGCACGGTGTACCTGTGCGCGCAGGACCGCCTGCACGACGGCCACGCGCCCGCGGGCCGCGAACGCCTGCTGGCGCTGGTCAACGCGCCGGCCGACGGCGACCGCCGCCCCTTCGATGCCACGGAGACCGATCCATGCGAACACCGCAGCCTCGCGCTGCTGCGCCAGTGCGGCCTGCAGCTGTCGATCCAGGACGCACGCCAGGTGCTCCTGCGCACGCCGGTGGACTTCCATCGCCTGTACCCGGGCTCGGGCGGAGCGCTGTACGGGCCGGCGACGCACGGCTGGATGGCGCTGTTCCGCCGGCCCGGGGCGGCGACGGCCCTGCCGGGCCTGTACCTCGCGGGGGGCAGCGCGCATCCGGGGCCGGGGGTGCCGATGGCGGCGATGTCGGGCCGACTGGCTGCTGCGACGCTGATGGCCAGCCTCGATTCGATCAGCCGCTCGCGCCGGGTGCGTATCGCTGGTGGTACGTCGATGCGATCAGCGACGACGGCCGCCACGCCCTGACCGTCATCGCCTTCGTCGGCAGCGTCTTCTCGCCCTACTACCGGCGCGCTTTGCGTGCCAACCCGGACACCGACCCCGCCGAGCACTGCGCGGTCAACGTGTGCCTATACGGCCCCGGGCTGCACCGCTGGACCATGACCGAGCGCTCGCAGCGCCACGTGCATCGCGAGCCGCGACTGTTCGCCGTCGGTCCGAGCCGCCTGCTGTGGACCGGCCGCTCGCTCGACCTGGCCCTCGACGAGACGGCCGTGCCGCTGCCGCGTGCGGTGCTCGGCCACCTGAGCCTGGTGCCGCAGGGCCTGCCGGCGCGGGCCTTCGCGCTCGACGACGCCGGCCGCCATCGCTGGCAGCCGATTGCGCCTTGCGCGCGCATCCACGTCGATCTGCACACACCGTCGCTGCGATGGTCCGGCATGGCCTACTTCGACAGCAACGAGGGCGACGAGCCGATCGAGCAGGGCTTCACGCGCTGGGACTGGCTGCGCACCGCGTCGCCCGACGGCAGCACCACGGTGGTCTACGACGTCGAGCCGCGCCAGGGGGCCGCGCGCGTGCTGGCGCAGCGCTTCGCGCCGGGCGGGCCGGTGCAGGCGCTCGTCGCGCCGTCGCGCCAGCCCCTGCCGCGCACGACCTGGTGGCGCGTGGACCGTCAGGTCTGCGCCGCGCAGGGCGAGCCCGGCGCTGCCGACGGCCCGCCGCGCGTGCTGCGCACGCTGGAGGACACGCCGTTCTACGCGCGCTCGCTGCTCGACCTGAGCCTGGACGGGCAGCGGCGCGAGCACGCGGTGCACGAGACACTGGACGTGCGCCGCCTGGCGCGGCCCTGGGTGCAGACGCTGCTGCCGTTCCGGATGCCGCGCCGCGCCTGAGCCGGCACGGCGCTGCGGTTAGCATGGACCGCCCGCGCGGGAGGGTTTCCGGCGCGGCCACGCCACCTTGTCCGACCGCCCCGCACCGCAACCCGACCTGCCGCAGCGCCTGCGGCAGGCCACGCAGTCGCTGCACCGGCGGGCCGAGCGCAGCGGCGTGATGGCGCAGCTGCTCGGCCGGCGCCTCGACCGGGCCGGCTATGCGGCCCTGCTGGGCAACCTGCAGGCGCTGTATGCGGCGCTGGAGCCGGCCCTGGCGCGCTGGCCCGAGGCCCGGTCCCTGGGCCCTCTGGGCCGGGCCGAGGCGCTCGACGCCGACCTGCGCGACCTGGCCGAAGCGCCCACCGTGCCGGTGCCCGCCACGCTCGACTACGTGGCGCGCGTGGGTCATGCCGGCGCGGCGGCGCCGCACCGCCTGGTGGCCCATGCCTATGTGCGCTACCTGGGCGACCTGCATGGCGGGCAGGTGCTGCAGCGGCTGGTCAGCGAGCTGTACCGGCTGCCCGGCAGCGTGGGCACGCGCTTCTACCGGTTCGGCCCGCCCGAGCGCGTGCAGCAGCTGCGCGACGCCGTTCGCGCCTGGCTGGGCAGCGTGCCGCTCACGCCCGCCCAGGCCGATGACGTGCTCGCCGAAGCGCAATGGGCCTTCGAGGCGCACTGCCGTCTGTTCGAGCAGCTCGACGATCTGTACCCGGCGCCCGCCGCCGACTGACGCCCCTGCAGCGGCCGCCGCGAAGCGGCGGCGGGGGCGTCACGTCGAGGTGAACCGGCGGATCTGCTGGTACAGCGCCGCGGCGCGGCGCGTGGAATCTTCCAGCTCCTTGAGCAGCGGCGCCACCGGCGGGCCGCCACGCGCGTCGGTGATGTCCATCGCTGCGAGGCTGGCATTGGTGAGGATCGCCGACACCACGTCGTCGGCCTGAGGGTCCGACACGCGCGCGGCCTGACGCAGCGAGGCTTCGAGGTGCGCCCGCGCCGCGTCGGCACGGCGCGCCTCGCGCAGGTCGGTCAGCCCGAGGATGTAGCCCAGGCGCATGCCGTCGCGGCCGCTCACGACCTCGGCACGCAGGTTCACCGGCACGCCGGCGCCAGCCGCGTCGATCAGGTCGACGTCGTGCCGCCAGGGGTGCGGCGCCTGGCGCAGGCCGTCCAGCGCGCGTTGCACGAGGTCGGCCTGCGTGAAGTGCGCGGCCACCGTGGCACCGGCCGGCACGGCCCGCCCGATCAGGGCCTGGCAGGCGTCGTTGGCGAAGATGACCCGGCCGTCGACGTCGGCCACCAGCACCGGCTCGCGCGCGCCGGCCACCACGTTGCGCACCTGGCGCAGCTGGTGCTCCGCGATCAGCAGGCGCACCGCCTGCACCTGCACGATGATGTCCACCAGTGCCACGCCGATGGCGCGGGCCAGCGCCACCTCGGTGGACGACCACGGCACGGCGGTGCCGCGCACGATCTCCGACCAGGCGTCGAACGACTGGCGCGGCGACAGCTCCAGCGGGTTGTCGCCGTGGGCGGCCTTGTTCGGGTCGCCGGCCCAGGTCACCGTGAGCAGCTGTTCCTTGCGGAACCACATCAGGAAGTCCGGGCGCGTGGTCGACAGGCGCACCGCGAGCACGCCGCTGGCGGTGGCGGTCAGCCCCTCCAGCGCGGGTTCGGCCTTGCCGACCGACGAGCAGGCCATCGGCTCGTCGGTGCAGCGGCCCTGCACCCAGGCCAGCAGCGCCTGCAACTGCGGCGTGGACGGCACCTCGCCGGTGGTCAGCACCTCGCCGTCGTGGAACAGCGCCGCGCCGGTGGCTTCCAGCGGCTGCAGCAGCGTGCGCGGATTGCGGAAGATGGCGTAGCGCCACTCGCCTTCGGTGGACGTGGCCTCGACCAGCCGCTGCTCCAGCCGCCGCACCATCAGCGCCACCTGCGCGTGGGCGTAGTTCTCGATCGCGGTGATGCGGGTGGAGGCCACCTCGGCCAGCAGCTCCGCGGCGGCGCGCACGGTGCGCCGCAGGTAGCGCGGCGCGTGATGGTGCGCCGCCACGAGGCCCCAGAGCTGGCCTTCGCGCACCAGCGACGCCGAGAACGACGCGGTGACGCCCATGTTGCGCAGGTACTGCAGGTGGATCGGCGACATGCAGCGCAGCGAGCACTGCGACATGTCGAGGTGGTCGCCGGACGGCCGCAGCAGCGGCGGCTCCAGCGCCTGCGGCACGTGGTCCACGTCCACCAGCATGCGCACGCGGTTGCGCAGGTACAGCGCGCGTGCGCGCTGCGGGATGTCGCTCGCCGGGTAGTGATGCCCCAGGAACGGCGCCAGGCGCGGATGGCGCGACTCGGCGATCACCTTGCCGTGGCCGTCCGGGTCGAAGCGGTAGACCATCACGCGGTCGTAGCCGGTGAGGTCGCGCAGGGCCTGCACCACGGCGTCGGCCAGCGTGCCCACCGACGGTGCGGACGAGAAGCGCTGCACCGCCTGCGACAGCGTCGCAGCGATTACCGCCGGGGCGAGGTCCGTGGCGCCTGCGGGTCCCGGCGACAGGTCCAGCGGCTCGAGCTCCACCACCAGCAGGCCCGGCGGCACCCGGTGCACCGCGCCCTCGAAGCGGCGGCGCTCGGCGCGCGGCCCCACCACGCACTGCAGGGCCTCGGGCTCGTCCAGCGCATGCTCGCGCGCGAGGTGCGCCACGCGGTCGGCGAGGTCGCCGCCGAGCGCGGACAGGGGCTGGTCCAGCAGCGAGTCCGGCGGCATGTCGAGCAGGGCCGCGGCATTGCGGCTGCACTGGATCACCAGGCCGTCGGCTTCGCGCGCGACCAGCAGCAGGCCATGCGGCTGCACGGCACCGATCAGGTGGATCGGCTCGAGTTCGCAGTTCGTCAGGTTGACGGCGCCTGGCGCCGGCACGACGTCCATGGCGGTCCTCAGTTGAAACTGGAGCGCGGCGGCGTCCCGACGTCGTCGTCGAGGCCCTGCGACCCGATCTGCAGGCTGCGCATCCGTGCGGACAGTGCCTGCGGTTCCATTTGAAGCATGCGTGCGGCGGCCTGCACCTGCCCTCCCGCCAGACGCAGCGCGGTGTGGATGAACTGGCGCTCGGCGGCGTCCGAGGCGTCGCGCACCAGCGTGGCCAGCGGCACCAGGCCCACCTGGGCTCGCAGCGCCCACAGGCCGGGCCAGCCCTCGAGCGCGCCGCTGTCGGCCGGGGCCGCGGCAGGCTCGGCCGTGCGCAGCGTGAAGCCCAGCCGTTCCTGGTCGCCGTCGGCCAGCAGCGTGGAGGACACCTCCACCGCGAGACTCAGGCCGCCCGGGGTGACCACCAGCGGGCAGCGCGGGCACAGACCGTGCAGCCGCGTGCGCGCGATCAGGTCGCGCCAGCGACCGTCGCGGTCGTCGACCACCTCGGTGAGCAGGCGGCCCTTGATGCGCGATTCGGTACCGCCCTGCACCAGCGAGACGAACGCCGGATTGGCCAGCACCACGTGGCCGGACGCGTCGGTGATCGCCAGCGCGTCGGGCGTGGACTCGACCAGCGAACGCAACAGGTCCGGTGCGACGCCTTCCTCGTCGTGGCGCCGCGCGCGCAGCAGCAGCTGGTGGCGATCGCCGACGCGAAACGGCGTGGCGGCGAGGTCCCACGCCGGCCCCTGCTCGACCAGGCGCAGCCGGATCTCGCAGGGCCGGTCGCTGGTGCGGGCCGTGATCAGCAGTTCGGTGACCGCCGCGCGCGCCGACGCATGCAGCAGGTCGGCCAGGCGGCGACCGCCCATCGGCGCGTCGCTGTCGCCGAGCATGCCGCGCGTCGCCTCGTTGGCCTCGATGATCTCGAGCGTGGCGGCGTCCAGCGTGAGCACGGCGTCGCTGGCCACCTGGAACAGCAGCTGGTAGCGGCTGTCCGCGTGGCGGCGCTGCCAGTAGTCGAGCTCGATCTCGTGCTGCGCGTCGAGGTAGCGGCGCTGGATCGCTGCCACGGCGCGCAGGTCGCGCCCGACGGCCACCACGGGGCCGCCTTCGCCGAGACGGATCGCCGTCCAGGCCACGGGCACGGCGTCGCCGTCCAGCGCGGGGTGATTGACCTCGCGCCGCTGCGTCACGCCGGTGGCCTGCAGCTCGTCGAGCAGCAGCTCGATCTTGGGCCGCGTGTCGGCCGTGACGGTGTCGACCCAGCGCCGGCCGACCCAGTCGGTGCAGCCGGCCTGCAGCGCCGAGCGGCCCTCGGCGACGTTGCGGATCACGCCCTGCGCGTCGATCACGAGCGCGATGTCGCTGGCCACGCGTGCCATCGTCTGCGCGACCTCATGGGCCAGCGGCGACAGCGCACCCAGGTCGGGCGGCGGGGGAGGGGTGTCGGGTGTCATCGGACCAGCGAACGCGAGGAAGCTCTGCCTTTCGGTTCACGACATGTCCGTCGTCGCCTTCGCGACGGGCGGTGCCCTGATGCCCTGCCTCGGGCAGCGCGCTCGCGGCGCGGGCCTGAAAGGCGAGGGGCAAGGGATTGTAGACCCGGGCCCGCACTCGCCGCGCCATGGCGCGGCGCGCGGCTACACCTTTCGAAACGACGGCTTTCCGTCCTTCGGCGAACATCCGGCGCTGGGGACGAAGCCGCGACGTGGCGTCCTGCGCGGTGGCGGGACCTGGTTCCCGGCAGCGCGCAGGCCCGGCCGGTGTCCCGCAGGCATAGGAACGGAATTCATGGCGTTGACCAGCCGGCGCGAGTGGTGCGTCTTTTCGGGCAGTGTGCTGTTGAGCGCCTGCGGTGGTGGTGGCGGTGGCAGCAGCGACGGTGGTGGCGGCGGTGGTGGCACTCCCACCACCTTGAGCCTGAGCGGCCCGGACTCGGGGCTGGTGGGTGCGGCCTCGGCGAGCTTTGCGGTGTCCGTGTCGGGGCCCGTGGCTGCGCCGATCGTGGTGACGCCGGCCAGCAGCGTCGGGGGCGGCACGTTCGCCCCGACCACGGTGACTTTGACGGCGGCCGCGCCGTCCGCTTCCTTCACCTACACGCCGACCACGGCCGGCGCCCGCTCCATCGGCGTCACCAATGACCGCGGGCTGACCAATCCGGCGGGCGTCACCTACACGGCGACGACCTCGTCGGGAACCAACCCGACCTTCACCCACGTCGCCAGCGGCAAGGGCGCCGACGGCGTGACGCAGCAATCCACGGCATCGGTGACGCTCCTGGCCAACCGCCTGGCGCTGCTGACGGTGGTGAACGTCGCGACCCTGCCGCAGGTGCCCACCGTGGCAGGCTGGGCGCTGGTGGCCACGCATGTCACCGGCGACATCAACCGGGTGTCGATCTTCCGGCGCATGGCCGCGACCGACTCGACGCAGGCCCATGTGATCAGCTTCGGCGGGCAGGCGCAGTTCTTCAACCGGTGGTCGATCGAGCAGTCCGGCACCAGCATCAACCGCAGCGGCACCAACGGCTCGGGCGCGATCGTGCAGGTGGCTCGCGGGGGCGGCCTGGGCCTGGTGCAGAGCTGCCTCGTGACCTTCGGTGCGCCGTTCGCCAGCGCGTCCCACAGCACCTTCGCGGCCTTCGGCGGCGGGGTGACCAGCGCGACGCCCACGGTGGGCAGCGGCTTCATCGAACTGGCGCGGCCCGGGGTCGAGCCGTTCGGCGACCGGGCGCTGTTCGTCCAGTACAAGCCGGCGGCCGACACCACGGCCGACATGACCTGGTCCGGCGGCGGCGACATCTGGACCGGCGTCGCCGTCGAGATCGCGTCCTAACCCGCGGCGCGGACGCGCCGCCGGACGTGCCGCGCTACCGCGGGCGCGGCGACGCAGCGATCAGCACCAGGCCCACAGGCGGCGCAGCCAGCCGGGAAGGCGGTCCGAGCGGGGCTGGTAGTGCTGGCGCAGCGACGGGTACATGGCGTGTCTCCTGAGGCAAGGCGACAACTGTATAGGCATACAGTACCCCGCGCAAGTTGCCTGGTGCGGGCGCCGGCTGGCGCCGCTCGCTTCAGGGTTCGGTGAGCTGCTGGCCCCAGGCCGCCACCAGGGCCTCGATGCCGGCCGCGACGGCCTTGCAGGCGGGCGACAGCTTGCCCTGCCTGGGGAACGCCAGCGTGACATGGCGCTGCAGGGCCGGCCGCACCAGGCGGCTGGCCTGCAGCCGGCCGTCGCGCAGTTCGGCAGCGAAGGAGTACGGCCCGAGCACCGAGTACAGGCCGCGGCCATGGGCCACCAGTTCCTTCTGCACCGTCAGCGAGTCGGCCTCGGCCACCGGCTCGAGATGGAACCCCAGGCTGCGCGACGTCTCGTCGAGGGCCTGGCGCCAGTGGCTCGGCCGCCGCGGCAGCACGAGCCGCAGGCCGGCCAGGCGCGAGAACTCCAGCGTCGGCCCGCGCGTGAGTTCGTCGCCGGGCGCCGACACGAGATAGGTGTCGGCCACGCACAGCGCCCGCTCCTCGCGGCCACTCGGCCGCTGGTAGCGGAACAGCACCGCCAGATCGACCGCGCCGCTGTCGAGCATGGCGTCCAGCTCGGCGCCCTGCGACTCGGCCACGTCGAGGCGGATGCCCGGATGCTCAGCCTGCAGCCGCTCAAACAGACGCGTGACGAGCGGATGCGCCGCCGACGGGATGATGCCCAGGCGCACCGGCCCCGACAGACGTCCGGTGGCGCTGCGAAGCTCCTGCGCGAGGTGCTCGGTCTCCTGCAGCCACGGCCTCAGGCGCGCCGCGGCCCGCGCGCCCAGTTCGGTCAGCTCGACCCCCCGGCCGGTGCGGCGGAACAGCCGGCCGCCGAAGCCGGCCTCGAAGTCGGTGATCTGGCGGCTGATGTGGGACTGCACGGTCTGGCGCCGCGCGGCCACCTTGCTCAGGCTGCCAGCCTCGGCCACTTCGAGGAAGAGTCGGACGCTGGCGGGGTTCATCGCGGGGACCTCCGAATTGCCTATTTCGGCAAGTCTGAATGCTGCGAAGTCTATCTATGCGCAGACCTCAGGGCTTTCTAGAGTGCGTCCATCCCCACCGCGTCGGCCTCGACGCACCCTTGCACGGAGACGCCCATGACTGCTTCCACCGCCCTCGACCTGCGCGGCCTGAACCCGGCGCCGGTCACCCCGTTCACCCGCGACGGCGCCGTCGACTACCCGGCAATCCAGCGGCTGGGTCGCTGGCTGTCCAGCGTGCCCGGCGTCAAGAGCCTGACCGTGCTCGGCCACGCCGGCGAGGGCACCTTCCTCGAGCGCGACGAGCAGTTCAAGGTGATCGAGGCCTTCCGCGAGTCGGTGGGCGACCGCATCCCGATCATCGCGGGCATCACGCTCGAAGGCACCAAGGTCGCCGCCGAGGAGGCGCGGCGCGCGGTGCAGGCCGGTGCGAAGGCCGGCCTGGTCTACCCGTCGCACGGCTGGCTGCGCTTCGGCTACCAGAAGGGCGCGCCGCAGGACAAGTACAAGGCCATCCACGACGCCAGCGGCCTGCCGCTGATCCTGTTCCAGTACCCCGACGCCACCAAGTGCACCTACGACCTCGAGACGCAGCTCGACATCGCGGCGTTGCCCGGAGTGTTCGCGATGAAGAACGGCGTGCGCAACATGAAGCGCTGGGACCGCGAGATCCCCGTCATCCGCAAGGAGCGCCCGAACCTGCAGGTGCTGACCTGCCACGACGAGTACCTGCTGCACACGATGTTCGACGTCGACGGCGCGCTGGTGGGCTATGGCTGCATCGCGCCCGAGCCGCTGGTGGAGATGATCGCCGCCGGCAAGGCGAAGGACTACAAAAAGGCGCGCGAGTTGCACGACCGCCTGCTGCCGGTGACCGCCAACGTCTACCACCGCGGCTCGCACATGGAAGGCTCGGTGGCGCTGAAGTGGGCGCTGGTGCATCGCGGCATCCTCGAGCACGCCACGGTGCGCTCGCCGCTGCTGCCGCTGGCCGAAGGCGCAGACCGCGAGATCGCCGAGGCGATGGCGTCGGCCGGCCTGGGCCGCGTGCGCTGACCGCCGGCGCAGCGTTCACCTTCTTCCAATACAAGTAGGAGACGACATGAAGATGCTTGGATGGCTGACGATGGCGCTGCTGACCTGGGCGGCGCCGGCCTGGGCGCAGGCGGGCCGATTCCCGGAGCGCGACCAGACGCTGCGGCTGGTGGTGCCGTTCGCCGCCGGCGGCGGCGTGGACAGCGCGGCCCGCCTGCTGGCTGAACAGCTGCGCAAGCAGCTCGGCATGTCGGTCGTGGTCGACAACAAGGCCGGTGCCAGCGGCACGATCGGCGGCAAGTTCGTGCAGACCGCGGCGGCCGACGGCTACACGCTGCTGTTCTCGGCCGCCACGCATGTGCTGGCCAACCAGGTGCTGACCAGCCCGCCCTACGATCCGCAGGCCGACTTCGTGGCCGTGGCGCGTGTGGGCGAGGCGCCCTTGATGCTGGTGGTGCCGGCGCAGTCTGGTGCCGCCCGACTGGCCGACG
Source organism: Aquabacterium sp. T101 (assembly GCF_057219775.1). Taxonomy (NCBI): domain Bacteria; kingdom Pseudomonadati; phylum Pseudomonadota; class Betaproteobacteria; order Burkholderiales; family Sphaerotilaceae; genus Aquabacterium; species Aquabacterium sp. T101. The sequence continues at coordinate 1,266,027 of NZ_JBXVVZ010000001.1, read as the reverse complement.
TGCTGGCGGCCGCGCGCAAGGGCGACGGCCAGTTCACCGCAGCGATTCCCGCGGCCGGCGCACCCAGCCACCTGGCCACGCTGCTGCTGGCGCAGCAGGGCAAGGTCCGCCTGACCTATGTGCCCTACAAGGGCACCCAGCCGGCGCTGACCGACGTGGCCGGCGGGCACGTCAACATGCTGCTCGACTCGATGATCTCGTTGCTGCCGCTGGCCAAGGCGGGCAAGGTCAAGCCGGTCGCCATCACGTCGATGCAGCGCAGCGCGTTGGCGCCCGAGGTGCCCACCGTGCACGAGAGCGGCATCGCGAACTACGGCTACGCGTCCTGGTACGGCGTGTGGGCGCCCAAGGGCACGGCGGCCGACCGCGTGACCGCGCTCAACGCGGCGATCAATCAGGCGGTGACGGAGCTTTCGCGGTCCGGCGCGTTCGCCAAGATCGGCGTGGACGCCGTGACAGAAAGTCCCGAGCAGTTCCGCAAGTTCATCGCGGCCGACGTGGCGCAGAGCGCCGAGCTGCTCAAGAGCGCCGGGTTCAAGCCGGAGCAGTGACGCGTCCCGGCGGGCGGGCTGGGTCCGCCGCGGCTCAGTCCGCCCTTCTGGACGAGAGCAGAGCTCGCCCTGGTCTCGCTGACGGCGGCGCCACCTCGACGCAGTTGCGGCCCTTGTCCTTGGCGGCATACAGGGCGGCGTCGGCCGCGCGGACGAGCGTCGAGGCGTCGCTGCCGCAGTCGGGGGCGCAGGCCAGCCCGACCGTGAAGGTGATCGGTTCGTCCTGCAGCACCGAATCGCCGGCCCCGGCCGACACGCGGGTCAGCGCGAGCTCGAAGCGCACCCGCGCGTCGGCGGCGGTCATGCCCGGCAGCAGGCACATGAACTCGTCGCCGCCGTAGCGGCTGGCCATGTCGCTGGATCGGATCGCCTGCACCAGGCCCTGCGCCACCGTGCGCAGCACGCGGTCGCCGGCGTCGTGGCCGAAGCGGTCGTTGAAGCGCTTGAAGTGGTCCACGTCGACGATGGCCACGGTGAGGGGCTCGCCTGCGCGCAGGCAGCGCGCCAGCTCGCGCGGCAGCGTCTCCTCGAACAGGCGGCGGTTCGGCAGGCCGGTCAGCACGTCGCGCAGCGCCTGCTCTCGCAGCGTCTCGCGCAGGCGCAGGTTGGACAGCCCGAGCTTGACCACCTCGCCGAAGATCTCCGAGCGCTGCCTCACGGCACCGTCGAAGTCGACGCCGGGGCCCTGGTGCAGCACGTGCAGCACGCCGATCAGGCGCCCGTCCACATACAGTGGCGTGCACAGCATCTCGCCGCTGTGCCCCGGCGCCTGATGGCTGCAGTGGATGCCGTGATGCGCCGACTGCAGGTGAGGGCCACCTCGCCGAACGGCCCAGCAGGTGCTTCGGCTGTAGGTCTGCGGCACGCAGGCCGCCTGGCCCCAGGTGCCGACGATGACCATCTCGTCGCCGCTGCCGGAGACGGCGAAGCCGCCGTCGCAATCGGCGAACAGCCGCGACGCGGCCGCACGGATCACGTCGAAGGCCTCGGCCTCGGTGCGGGCCGACTGCAGCAGCTCGTTGAGTTCGGCGATGCAGGCCATGTCGGACTTGTGCTGTTCGAGGTCGGTCACCATGGCGGTCAGTCGCGCGTTGGTCGCGCGCAGCTCCTCGTCGCGTCGGCGGCGTTCGGTGGCGTCGGTCACCATCGCCAGCGTGCCCGACGCGCGCCCTTCGGCGTCCGCGATCGGGCAGGTGGACACCTCGGCCCAGAGCTCGCGTCCGTCGGCACGCAGGAAGCGGATCTCGTGGCGCTCGCTGTCGCGCCCGTTGCGCCGCTCAAGCAGGGCCTTCGCCCCGGGCCGGTCCGCCGGGTCGATGAACTCGAACATCGACCGCCCGATGAGCAGTGGTGCGGTGGTGCCGAGCATGCGCGCCATGGCGTCGTTGGCCAGGGTCGTATGCCCCGACTCGTCGACCTGCCAGACGCCTTCGCCGGCGGTCTCGACGATGCGCCGGTAGCGCACCTCGCTGGCGGCCAGCGCGCGAGCCGACGATTGCAGGCTGCGGGCGCGGTCGTCCGCCTCGCGCTCGTAGCGTTCGAAGGCCTGCGCGATCTGCCCGATCTCGTCGTCACGCGTCGCCTCCGCGATCGGGCGGGTGCCTGGTGCGGCAGGCCCGTTGCCGATGCGGCGCGCGATCGACGTCAACGGCCGCGTCAGCGTCACGAACGACAGGGCGCCCAGCGCCAGCGCCACGATGACGCTGCGCAGCAATGTCAGGCCGACGTCGTGCCAGGCATTGGCCAGGAAGCGTTCGACGCGGGGCGCCTGGTCGGTCACGACCTTCAGCTCGCCCACCGGCTTGCCCGCCGGCCCGTAGTGCAGCGGCAGCGTGTACTCCTGCGTCGGTGGCACGAAACGTGACCACCACGCGTCCGGGTCGGCCGGCAGCTTGTCGTTGCGGGCCTGGGCCAGGATCTCACCGAAGTCGCTGCGCAGCGTCGCCTCCTGCACAGGCACATACGACAGCGCGCCCTTCACGATCACCGTGGCCGCCTGCGCGTTGAGGTTGTAGCCGGCCTGCGCCGCCGGTTCGCGCATCACGGCCATCATCTGGACGATCTCGCGCCGCTCGGCCTCGACCGACTCTACGTGGTCGTGGCGCACCTGCAGCACGCTGAACACCGCCCCCAGGACCACGCCGAGCAGGGCTGCCAGCAGGGCCTGCCGCAGCGCGAGCCGACCGATCCCCGGCCACGCGCGCATCATCGTCCGGCCGGCGTGCTGCGACGCTGCCACTGCACCAGAGCGTCCTCGAGCAGGCGTTGCGCCAGGCCGCTGCGGCGCGCTGCGTCCAGGCGCGCGTCCACGGCGTCGACCAGGGCCGCGCAGGGGCTGCGCCGCGAGAAGCCGTGGTGGATGTCGCCCTGGTTCACGGGCCGGGGCAGGGCGATGATCTGGTCCGTGAGGCCGAGCTGGGCCAGCTGCGCGCGGCCGGTGTACAGGCCGGTGACCACGTAGTCGATCCGTCCGGCGGACAGCTTGTGGAAGTTGACGCTCAGGCTGTCGGCGTCCTCCAGCGTCAGCTGCTCCGCGGCGATGCGGTCGAAGGCGTCGCCAAAGCGGTCGCCCGCGGTGCGCCCGCCGCGTTTGCCCACGAGGTCGCGCGGGCTGTCGAACCGCACCGGCCGGGCCTTGGCGGCGAACACCGCCATCGGGTTGGGGAACGCCGCCGAGGGGGTGAACACGAGATAGGCCTCGCGCTCGGGCGTGGGCTTGAGGCTGACGATGAGATCGATCTGCCCGTGCTCGGCGGACTTGAGCACGCGTGGCCAGGGGCCGACGTAGCGCGCCTCCCAGGGCACGCCCAGTTCGTCGAGGATGCGACCGGTGAGGGCGATGCTGGCGCCGACAAGGCGTTCACCCTCGGCCCAGTGATAGGGCGGGTAGTCCGGGTTGGCCGACAGCACGACGCGCGGGCAGGCCGCCTGCGCGCGGACCATCGGCGCAACCCAGGCCAGCAGCACTGCTGCGAGACCGACGCGAACCCAGGCCCTTTTCATTGTTGTCCCCGTGGCGGTGGTGTCGATGCCGACCGGACGATTCTGCGCAGGTGCGCGCGCGGCGTGCCGTGGAACTGACCCTGGAAAACCCCTCAGAAACGGCCGCTGCGGCGGGCCGTGCCGCCAGCGCGACAGCGAAGGACGCTCAGCCCTGCGTCAGAAGCGTCACCAGCTCCGGCACCAGGGCGTCGGGGCCGGCGCGGCCGCGCGCGGCCTCCAGCGTGCCCAGCACGGCGTCGGCCACCCCGCAATGCGCCTGGGCATCGGCCGCCATCTGATGGTAGTAGCCGAGGTCCTTGCAGGCGTTGGCGATCGAGAAGCGCAGCCCGCCGGTGTCGCGGGCGAGCAGGTAGGGCCTGATGCGCTCCAGCGCGATCCCGCCGCCGCCGCCCTTGGACAGCACGTCGACGAAGGACTCGGCGGACACCCCGACCTTGCCCGCGCACGCGGCGGCCTCGGCCAGCAGGGTGACCATGCCCAGCGACACGTAGTTGTGCAGCAACTTCATGCCGTGGCCGGCGCCCACCGGGCCCACGTGCGTGATGTTCTCGGCAAAGCAGGCCAGCACCGGACGCACCTGCTCCAGCAGCGCGGCGTCGCCGCCGACCAGCAGGTTCAGGCGCCCTTCGGCAGCCTCCTTGGGCGTGCGCGTCATCGGTGCGTCCAGGAAGCGCGAGCCGGCCTGCTGCACCGCCTGCGCCATGCGCAGGGTGGACGACGGGATGGCGGTCGAGCAGTCGATGACCACGCTGCCCGGGCGCAGGCCCTGCAGCACCCCGGCCGGCCCGGTGAGCACCGACTCGACCTGGGGCGAGCCGGTCACCACCAGGATCACCAAGTCCACCCGCGCGGCCAGTGTGTCGGCGCGCGGCACGCTGGTCGCGCCCGCGGCCTTCAGCGCGTCGAGCGGCTGGTTGCCCGGGTGCTCCAGCAGCGTCAGCTCGTGGCCCTTCGCGACGAGGTTGCTGGCGATGCCGTGGCCCATCATGCCGATGCCTGCCATGCCGATCTTCATCGTGTCTCCTGGGTCGGGGTGGGGGTCGGGGCAGGCGCGTCGCGCGTGGCGATGGCCCGCGGGTTCGACATCATGCCCGGCAGGGGCACAACGAGAAACGGGCCCGAAGGGCCCGTGTTTCATTGCGCGTTGGCGGAAAGGGAGGGATTCGAACCCTCGTCACGGGAGACCCGTGAACCGGATTTCGAGTCCGGCGCATTCGACCACTCTGCCACCTTTCCTGCGCGTGGTCTCTCTTGCGAGAAGGCCGGGATTCTAGCCGACGGCGGCCACCCGGCCGGGCGGGCTCAGGGGCGCAGCACTTCGGCGCCGCCCAGGTAGGGGCGCAGCGCGGCCGGCACGCGCACGCTGCCGTCGGCCTGCTGGTGGTTCTCGATCACTGCCACCATGGCGCGGCCCACGGCCAGGCCCGACCCGTTGAGCGTGTGCACCAGCTCGGTCTTGCCCTGCGCGTTGCGGAAGCGCGCCTGCATGCGGCGCGCCTGGAACGCCTCGCAGTTGCTGCACGAGCTGATCTCGCGGTAGGCGCCCTGGCCGGGCAGCCAGACCTCCAGGTCGTAGGTGCGCGCCGAGCCGAAGCCCATGTCGCCGGTGCACAGCTGCACCACCCGGTAGGGCAGCTCCAGCTTGCGCAGGATCGCCTCGGCGTGGCCGACCATCTGCTCCAGCGCCGCATCGCTCTGCTCGGGCGTGGTGATCTGCACCATCTCGACCTTGTCGAACTGGTGCTGGCGGATCATGCCGCGCACGTCGCGCCCGCCGCTGCCGGCTTCCGAGCGGAAGCAGGGGCTGTGCGCGGTGAGCTTCAGCGGCAGCTGCGCCGCGTCGAGGATCTGCCCGCGCACGGTGTTGGTCAGCGAGATCTCGCTGGTGCTGATGAGGTACTGCTCGGTGCGCTCGTCGTCGCCGCCGCGCGAGACCCAGAACATGTCGTCCTTGAACTTGGGCAGCTGGCCGGTGCCTTCGAGGATCTCGCGGTTGACGATGTAGGGCGTGTAGCACTCGGTGTAGCCGTGCTCCTGCGTCTGCACGTCCAGCATCAGCTGTGCCAGCGCGCGGTGCAGGCGCGCGGCCGGCCCGCGCAGGAAGGTGAAGCGCGCGCCCGACAGCAGCGCGCCGGTGTCGAAGTCCACGCCCAGCGCGGGGCCCACGTCGGCGTGGTCGCGCGGCGTGAACGCAAAGGCGGGTGGCGTGCCCCAGCGGCGCACCTCGACGTTGCCCTTCTCGTCCTCGCCCACCGGCACGCCGGGCTGCGGCAGGTTGGGCAGACGCATCATCAGGTCGGCGATCTCGGCCTGCAGCTCGTCGTTGCGCTTCGCGCTGGCAGCCAGCTCGTCGGCCAGGCCCTGCACCTCGGCCATCAGCGCGGCGGTGTCGCCGCCCTTGGCCTTGAGTTGCCCGATCTGCTTGCTCAGCGCGTTGCGTCGCGCCTGCAGGTCTTCGGTGCGGGTCTGGATGCGCTTGCGCTCGGCCTCGAGCGCGGCGAAGCGCTCGCGGTCCAGGAAGGGCTGGGGCGTCTTGCGTGCTTCAAGGCGGGCGATCACGCCGTCGAGGTCGCGGCGCAGCAGGGTGATGTCGAGCATGGTGTGGCGTTGATTCAGTGGAGGCGGGCGGGGCGGCGGGTCAGGGCTGTTCGCCCCCGGATCGCGACGCGGCCACCTCGGCCATCGACTTGTCGCCCAGGCCCTTGGGCAGCGGGAAATGCACGGTCTCCTGCACGCCGTCGAGCTTGCGCACCGCCACGGCGCCCAGCTCGCGCAGCCGCGCGATCACCTGCTGCACCAGCACGTCGGGCGCCGACGCGCCGGCGGTCAGGCCCACGCGCTGCGCGCCCTCGAACCAGGCCGGGTCCAGCCCGCTGGCGTCGTCGATCATGTAGGCGGGCTTGCCCAGCCGGCCGGCCAGTTCGCGCAGGCGGTTGCTGTTGCTCGACGTGGGGCTGCCCACGACGATGACGACGTCCACCTGCGGCGTGAGCACCTTCACGGCGTCCTGCCGGTTCTGGGTGGCGTAGCAGATGTCCTGGCGCTTGGGCTCGCGCACGTTGGGAAAGCGCCGCTTCACGGCGGCCAGCACCTGCGCGGCGTCGTCCACCGACAGCGTGGTCTGCGTCACCACGGCCAGCCGGTCGGGGTTCTTCACCGGCGCGGTGAGCACGTCCTCGGCGTCCTCCACGAGGTAGATGCCGTCGTACAGCTGGCCCATCGTGCCTTCCACCTCGGGGTGGCCCTTGTGGCCGATCATCAGGAATTCGTAGCCTTCCTTGTGCAGCTTGGCCACTTCCACGTGCACCTTGGTCACCAGCGGGCAGGTGGCGTCGAAGATGGAAAAGCCGCGGCGCTCGGCTTCCTGGCGCACGGCCTGGCTCACGCCGTGGGCGCTGAACACCAGCGTGGCGCCGGGCGGCACCTCGCTCAGGTCCTCGATGAAGATGGCGCCCTTGGCACGCAGGTCGTTCACCACATAGGTGTTGTGCACGATCTCGTGGCGCACGTAGATCGGCGCGCCGTACTTGATCAGCGCGCGCTCGACGATCTCGATGGCGCGGTCGACGCCGGCACAGAAGCCGCGCGGTTCGGCCAGGATGATTTCCTGCATGGCTAGAGCACTCCGATCACGTGCACGTCGAAGCGCACGGGCTGGCCTGCCAGCGGGTGGTTGAAGTCGAACAGCAGCCAGTCCGGGCCCACCTCGCGCACGATGCCGGCGTAGCGGCCCTGGCCGTCGGGGGTGGGGAACTGCACCACGTCGCCCAGGCGGTAGGCCTGGTCGGGGTCGCCCAGCTCGTGCAGCAGCGACAGCTTCACGCGCTGGAGCAGGTCGGGGTTGCGCGGGCCGAAGGCTTCGCCGGCGGCCAGCTCGAAGGACTGGCGTTCGCCCTCGGCCAGGCCGAGCAGGCGCGCTTCCATCGCCGGGGCCAGTTCGCCGGTGCCCAGCGACAGCGTGGCCGGTTTGTCGTCGAAGGTGTCGATGACCACGCCCCCGTCAGGGCCGGCAAGGCGGTAATGAAGGGTCAGAAACGACCCTTGCTGGACGGTGGTCATGGGCGGCAGCGGCCTGCGAATAGACTGGACCGGCGATTTTACGAGGCGGCCCGCGTCCGGCGACGCGCGGGCGCCGCACCGGCACCGACGGCGGAATCCTTGAACGTCCTGAAGCAACTGCCCCCCGACGCGCGCCCGCGCGAGAAGCTGCTCGCGCGCGGCCCGGCCGCGCTGGCCGACGCCGAGCTGCTGGCGCTGCTGCTGCGCACCGGCACGGCGGGGCAGGGCGTGCTGCAGCTGGCGCAGTCGCTGCTGGACCGCTTCGGCGGCCTGTCCGGGTTGATGGCCGGCGGCGGCACGGGGCTGGAGCGCGTGCGCGGGCTGGGCCCGGCCAAGCGCGCCGAACTGGCCGCGGTGCTGGAGGTGTCGCGCCGCGTGCTGGCGCAGCGGCTGGCGGCGCAGCCGGCCTTCGAGCATCCGCAGGCGGTGAAGGACTACCTGTCGCTGCAGTTGGCCGCGCTCGACCACGAGGTGTTCGGCGTGCTGTTCGTCGACGCGCAGCATCGGTTCGTCGCGTTCGAGGTGCTGTTCCGCGGCACGCTGGCGCAGACCAGCGTGCACCCACGCGAGGTGGTGCGCCGCGCGCTGGCGCTCAATGCGGCGGCGGTGGTGCTGGCGCACAACCACCCCAGCGGCGTGGCCGAACCGTCGCGTGCCGACGAACTGCTCACCGCCACGCTGAAGCAGGCGCTGGCGCTGGTGGACGTGCGGGTGCTGGACCACGTGATCGTCGCGCGCGGTGCCGCGGTGTCGTTCGCCGAGCGGGGGCTGCTGTGAGCGACGCCGCCGACCTGCGCGCCCAGCTCGAGGCCGTGCGCCGCCGCCTCGCCGAGCAGGCGCGCGAGCAGGCCCGCCGGGAGGCCGAAGCGGCCGAGCGCGCGCGGCGCGAGCAGGCCGAGCGCACGCAGTTCGCGCGCGCGGTGGGCCCCGTGAAGCCGGTGCGCGGCACGGTGCGGGCCGAGCGCAAGCCCGAGTCGCCCGAGCCCCGGCCGCGCCAGCGCGAGGCCGACGAGGCCCGCGTGCTGGCCGAGTCGCTGTCCGACGAGTTCGACCCGGGCACGCTGCTCGACACCGACGACGGCCTGGGCTTCACTCGCGAGGGCATCGGGCCCGATGTGCTGGCGCGGCTGCGCCGCGGGCAGTGGAGCATCCAGCGCCAGGTGGACCTGCATGGCCTGACCCGCGACGCCGCGCGCGAGGCGCTGGCGCGCTTCATCCGCCAGGCCGGGCGCGACGGCCTGCGCTGCGTGCGCGTGGTGCATGGCAAGGGCAACGGCTCGCCGGGGCGCGAACCCGTGCTCAAGGGCAAGGTGCGCTCGTGGCTGGTGCAGAAGCAGGAGGTGATCGCCTTCGCCCAGGCCAGCGCCGCCGACGGCGGCCATGGCGCGCTGCTGGTGCTGCTGCGCGGCGACTGAGCGCCCGACGCACGCGACGGCGTTCAGCCGCCCTTGTTGCGCATCCAGTCGGCGGTGTTGAAGAACGCGCCGGCCAGCCGCTGCGCCAGCGTGGTGTCGACGCCCTGATCGCCCATGGCCTGTGCCATGCACGCCAGCCACTGGTCGCGCTCGGCCAGGCCGATCGCATAGGGCAGGTGGCGCGCGCGCAGCCGTGGGTGGCCGAAGCGCTGCACGTACAGGTCCGGCCCGCCGAGCCAGCCGCACAGGAACCAGTGCAGCTTGTCGCGCGAGCCGCCCAGGTCGGCCGGGTGCAGCCGGCGGATGCCCGCGTACGCCGGCTCCAGGTCCATCAGGTCGTAGAAACGGTCCACCAGCGCGCGCACGGCGGGCTCGCCGCCCAGCGCGTCGAACGCGCTGGTGGCCGGCGTGGCCTCAGCCATGGCCGAGCACCATGCGCGCCGCCAGGGCGGACAGCGCCATGGCCGCCGGCGAGCCGGGGTAGCACTCGCGCAGCAGCTGGCGCCGGCGCACCGCGTCGCGCACGGCCGGGTCGGACGGCACTTCGCCCACCAGGTCCAGCACCACGGGTGCGTCCAGCGTGGGGCTGACGTAGCGGTCGATCACCTGCTGCAGCTGGGCGCGCACGGTGCGGCCGTCGCTCGAGGCCGGCTTCTGGTTCACCACGAGCCGGATGGCGCGGCGCCCCTGCGTGCTGGCCAGCACCTTGATGGTGGCGTAGGCGTCGGTCAGCGAGGTCGGCTCGGGCGTGGCGACGATCAGCACCTCGTCGGCCAGCGACACGGTGTAGAGCACCACGTCCGAGATGCCGGCACCGGTGTCGAGCAGGATCCGGTCGAAGCGCGGCGCCACGGCCTCGAGCGTTTCGACCAGGCGGTCGCGCACCTCGGGCGTCAGGCGCGAGTACTCCACCAGTCCGGACCCGGCCAGCAGGACCCAGAACCCGGTGGACACCTCGGTGAGCGCGTCGTCGAGCGACTTCTGCCCGGTGAACACGTCGTGCAGCGTGACCTTGGGCGCCAGGTTCAGCACCACGTCCAGGTTGGCCAGGCCGAGGTCGGCGTCGAGCACGAGCACGCGCTCGCCGCGTGCCGCCAGGGCGGCCGCCAGGTTGGCCGCGATGAAGGTCTTGCCCACGCCGCCCTTGCCGCTGGTGATGGCGGTGATGCGGGCGCGACGCGGCGCCGGCTCGCCGGGCGCGGGGGTCGGGGCGGCGTCGGTGGTCATGGATGGGGGCCTTGTCGGGGCGCGTCGTCGCCGTCGTCGTGGGTGCCTGCGAACAGCAGCCCCTTTTCCTCGGCGCTGACCTGGGACACCACCGCGGGCTCGAACTCGGCCCGGTTGCGTCCGCCGGCCTTGGCGCGGTAGAGCTGTTTGTCGGCGCGCTCGAGCCAGAGCTTGAGGCTGGAACGCACCCATTGCGGCGCGAAGGCGCCGCCCAGGCTCACGGTCACCGACAGCGGTTCGGCCAGGCCGACCGGAATGCGGCACTGTTCGATGCGCGCGCGCATGCGCTCGGCCACCGTCGGGCCGAAGGCCGGCGGGCAGTTCGGCAGCGCCACGGCGAACTCCTCGCCGCCGATGCGTGCCACCGTGTCCATCGGGCGCACGCACTGCATCAGCGTGTCGGCCACGGCCTTGAGCACCAGGTCGCCGGCGCCATGGCCGTGGGTGTCGTTGATGCGCTTGAAGTGGTCGATGTCCAGCAGCAGCAGCAGCGCGGGCTCGCCGGCACGGGCCACGCGGTCGAGCTCGCGCGCCAGCACCGACTCGAACTGGCGCCGGTTGGTCAGCCCGGTGAGGGCGTCGCGGCTGGACAGTTCGCACAGCCCGTCGATCAGGCCCTGCAGCCAGGCTGCGCTGCCGGGTTCGCCGCGCGGCGGCTCCTGGCCGGCATGCGCCAGCAATGCGAGCGCCGACTCCACGCGCAACGCAGGCGCGGCGGCAGGCGCGGGCGGGGTGGGCACGGGGGTCAAGGTGCCGGGCAGTCTAGCAGTGGGGTCGGCGGCACCGACGGCGAATTGGCTCGCTTTAGGGGGCTTGTTCGGCGGGTCGCGAACCCCCCGACGGCGGGAGACTGGATGCCGCTGACCGATTCCGCCCGCCAGCCCGCCCGCCGACCGATTCATGAGCCTCGCCCTCGCCACCTCCGCCCCCGTCGACCAGGAGTTCGTCTTCTCCGGTGCCGACTTCGAGCGGGTGCGCTCGCTGATCTACCAGCGAGCCGGCATCCACCTGCAGCCGGGCAAGCAGGCCATGGTCTACAGCCGCCTGTCGCGCCGGCTGCGCGAGACCGGGCACCCGAGCTTCGCCGACTACCTGCAGTGGCTGGAGTCGCATCCGCCGACCGACCCCGAGTGGCAGGCCTTCGTCAACTGCCTGACGACCAACCTGACGTCCTTCTTCCGCGAGGACCATCACTTCACGGCCCTGGCCGACGACCTGCGCCAGCGCGCCGGCCGGCCGCTGCGCATCTGGTGCAACGCCGCGTCCACCGGCGAGGAGCCGTACTCGATCCTGATGACGGTGGCCGAGACCCTGGGGCCGCAGGCGTCGGTGACGCTGCTGGCCACCGACATCGACACCCATGTGCTGGACACCGCGCGCCGCGGCGTCTACGAGGCCGGTGCACGCGGCCTGACGCCGGAGCGGCTCAAGCGCCACTTTCTGCGCGGCACCGGCGCCAACCAGGGCTCGATCCGCGCCAAGCCCGAGCTGGCGCGGCTGGTGGAGTTCCGCGCCTTCAATCTCATGTCGTCGAGCTGGTCCTTCGGCGAGCCGTTCGACATGGTGTTCTGCCGCAACGTGATGATCTACTTCGACGGGCCCACGCAGCGCCGTGTGCTGGAGCGGATCCACGGCGCGATGCGACCTGGCGGCCTGCTCTATGTGGGCCATTCGGAGAACTTCACCGACTCGCGCGCGCTGTTCCGGCTGCGCGGCAAGACCATCTACGAGCGCCTGTGACCGCCGCCCTTGCCCCCGCCCCGAGCAGGCTCGACCGCCTGCGTGCCGCCCCGCGCCGCCCCGGCGAGGCCAGCTTCTTCTACTACGACTCGCACTTCAAGACCGACGCGGTCAAGGTGCTGCCCGGCGAGTACTTCGTGCACGACGAGGACATCGCGATCATGACGACGCTGGGCTCGTGCATCGCCGCCTGCCTGTGGGACCGCGAGCGCAAGGTCGGCGGCATGAACCACTTCATGCTGCCCGACGGCTCCGGCCTGGGCGACAGCGGACGCTACGGCTCCTATGCAATGGAACTGCTGATCAACGAGCTGATCAAGCGCGGCGCCTCGCGCACCACGATGGAAGCCAAGGTCTTCGGCGGCGGTGCCGTGATCTCCGGCATGACCTCGATCAACGTCGGCGAGCGCAACACCCAGTTCGTGCTCGACTACCTGAAGACCGAACGCATCGCGGTGGTCAGCAAGGACGTGCTCGACATCTATCCGCGCAAGGTGTGCTTCCTGCCGGCCAGCGGCCGGGCCATGGTCAAGCGCCTGGCGGCGGCCAACCCCGAGGCGATCGTGGCGCAGGAGCGCGCCGCGGCGCAAAAGGTGCAGCCCGCCAGTTCCGGCGGCGGATCCATCGACCTGTTCTGAGGTGTCGTCGTGGCAGCCAACAAGACTCGCGTGGTGGTCGTCGACGACTCGGCCCTGGTGCGCAGCCTGCTCAAGGAGATCATCGATCGCCAGCCGGACATGGCCTGCGTGGGCACCGCGTCCGACCCTTACGTGGCGCGCGAGACCATCCGCAGCACCAACCCGGACGTGATCACGCTCGACGTGGAGATGCCGCGCATGGACGGCATCGACTTCCTGGGCAAGCTGATGCGCCTGCGGCCGACGCCGGTGGTGATGGTGTCCACGCTGACCGAGCGCGGCGCCGACGTGACGCTGCGTGCGCTGGAACTGGGCGCGGTGGACTTCGTTGCCAAGCCCAAGATCGGCCTGGCCGACGGCATGCGCCAGCTGGCCGAGGACATCACCGACAAGATCCGCATCGCGTCGCGCTCCCAGGTGCGGCGCGCGCCGCCGGCCGCCCCGGCGCCGGCCGAGGGGGCCGCGCGCGGCGGCGTGGCGGCACCGCCGGCGGTGGCGGCGATGGGCCGCCTGTCGACGGAGAAGATCATCTTCATCGGCGCGTCCACCGGCGGCACCGAGGCCACCAAGGAAGTGCTGCTGGGCCTGCCGCACGACGCCCCCGCGGTGATGATCACTCAGCACATGCCGCCCGGCTTCACCACCAGCTACGCACGGCGCCTGGACGGCCTGGCGCGCATCCGCGTCAAGGAAGCGGTGGACGGCGAGCGCGTGCTGCCCGGCCACGCCTACCTGGCTCCGGGCGGGCTGCATCTGTCGGTCGAGCGCTCGGGCGCCAACTACGTGGCCCGCGTGCGCGACGGCGAGCCGGTGAACCGCCACAAGCCGTCGGTCGAGGTGCTGTTCGAGTCGGCCGCCCGCGTGGTGGGCCCCAATGCGTTCGGCATCATGCTCACCGGCATGGGGGCCGACGGCGCGCGAGCCATGCGTGCGATGCGCGACGCGGGTGCCTACAACCTGTGCCAGGACGAGGCCACCTGCGTCGTGTTCGGCATGCCGCGCGAGGCCATCGCTCACGGCGCGGCGCACGAGGTGCTGCCGCTGGCGCAGATCGCGCCGCATCTGCTCGAGCGGTTGCGCGCCACCGCCGGCGCCAACACGCACCGCGTCTGACGGCGCGCTCAGCCGCCGCGCAGGTCCATCAGGCGGCCGGTGTCCGGCCCCCAGGGTTCGTGGGGCCAGCGCGGATGCCCCGCCAGGCCCTCGGGCGCGCCGATGTCGGCCAGCGACCGCGGATGCAAAAGCCTCAGCTCGCGCTCGGCCTGTTCGGCCTCGTGCCAGCGACGAGCGGACTGCCGCGCATGCCGCCAGCGCTTCCAGCCGGCGACCAGGGCGTCGGCGAGCGTGGCCATCGTGCCGCGGTGCAGCGGGATTGCCTGAGGCAGGCTTCGGGTCGGCATGGCGGGCTCCGGTTCGGCAATGCGATCTGGTCAGGATATTCATAGGAAACCCGACAGAAAATCGATTTGTTCTGCATGAATTGGTCAGCTATGCTGACCATATGCCCGATCCGAACCGTCGCCTGCCGCTGCACACCCTGCCGGCCTTCAGGGCCGTGGCGCGCCTGGGGCACCTGCGCACGGCCGCCGAGGAACTGCACCTCACGCACAGCGCGGTCAGCCAGCAGATCAAGCTGCTGGAGCAGCAGGTGGGGTTCGAGCTGTTCGATCGTCGCGGTCGCCGCATCGTGCTCAACCCGGCGGGCGCAGCACTGCTGCGCGCCGTGGACCCGGCCCTCGACCAGCTCGCCGACGGCCTGCGCGCCGCCGCCGCCGCGGCCGGCAGCGAGGCGCAGCGCGTCCGGCTGACGCTGCTGAACTCGTTCGCGCAGCGCTGGCTGCTGCCGCGCATGGGTCGCTGGCGTGAGCGCCACCCCGACATCGGCGTCGAGCTGCACACGTCCCAGAACGTGGTGGACCTGCAGCGCGAGGGCTTTCACGCCGCCCTGCGCCAGGGGGCCGGGCAGTGGCGCGATCTCGAGGCGGTGTGTCTGACCGACTCGCCGATGATCGTGCTGGGTTCGCCCGAGGCGGCGCACCGCCTGCGCGATGCCACACCCGCTGCGCTGGCCGACGAGCCCCTGCTGGGCAGCGCCGCGATGTGGCAGCGCTGGTTTGCGCTGGCGGGCGTGCGCACGCGCGTCAATCCGGTCGCATCGTTCAACGATGCCGGGCTGATGCTGCAGGCGGCCGAGCAGAACCTCGGGCTGACGCTGGCGCGCGAGATCCTCGCCGCCGACGCCTTGCGCGATGGCCGGCTCGTCAGGCTGTCCCCGCTGGCGCTGGCACAGGAGGAAGGCTTTGCCTACTGGCTCGTGTTCCCACCGGCCTTGCGTGACTGGCCGCCGTTGCAGGCCTTTCGCCAGTGGCTGTATGACGAACTGGCGCGGTCACAGCGCGAACTGGACGCAGCGCGCCAGGGCCCTAGAGGAACAGCGCCTGCAGGTCGCTCAGGAAGTCGAAGCCTTTCGGCGTCGGGCGCCAGCGCGGCCCGGAAGCGTCCTCGACCGGCTCGATGAGACCTCGCTGACGGGCCTGCTGCAGCGGGGCTTCCAGCAGCGGCCACGCCAGCCCCGTGCGCTCGGGCAGCCACGCCGCGTCGAAGCCTTCGGCCAGGCGCAGCACGTTCATCATGAACTCGCCCGGCAGCTGCGCGGGCCCGACCTCGTGCTCGTTGGAGACCGCCTCGCCGGCCAGGGCACGCTGCATGTACATCGACGGCTCGCGCCAGCGCACCTGGCGCCGTACACCGTCGGGAAAGCTCAGCTTGGAGTGGGCGCCGGCCCCGATGCCGAGGTAGTCGCCGAACTGCCAGTAGTTGAGGTTGTGCCGGCAGCGATGGCCCGTGCGCGCGAAGGCCGACACCTCGTATCGCGACAGTCCAGCGGCCCCGGTGCGCTGCGCGATCAGGTCGAGCATGTCGCTGGCCAGGTCGGCGTCGGGCAGCGCGGGAGGCGCCACGGCGAAGGCCGTGTTCGGCTCCACCGTCAGGTGATAGATCGACAGGTGCGGCGGCTCGAAGCCCAGCGCGGTGTCGAGGTCGGCGGCCAGATGCGCCAGCGTCTGGCCGGGCAGGGCGTACATCAGGTCGATGTTGAAGGTGTCGAAGGCCTCGCGCGCTTCCGCCACCGCGGCCCTCGCCTGCGCGGCGTCATGGACGCGGCCGATGGCCCCGAGCATCGCGTCGTCGAAGCTCTGCACCCCCACCGACAGCCGCGTGACACCCGCGGCCCGGAAGGCATGGAAGCGCTCGCGCTCGAAGGTGCCGGGGTTGGCCTCGAGCGTGATCTCGCAGCCCGGCTCGAGCGGCAGCCGCGCGCGCACGTCGGCCAGCAGGCGCTCGATGGCGGCGGGCGAGAACAGGCTCGGCGTGCCGCCGCCGATGAACACGCTGTGCACGCGGCGGCCCCACACCCGGGGCAGGGCAGTTTCGAGGTCTGCCCTGAGCGCGTCGACATAGGCCGCCTCGGGCAGGGCACCGGCCCGCTCGTGGCTGTTGAAGTCGCAGTACGGGCACTTGCGCAGGCACCACGGCAGGTGCACGTACAGCGACAGCGGCGGCAGCGCGGTCAGGCTGACGCTGCCGGGCCGGTGAAGGCGGATCGGTGCCGTGGTCACGGCGCGGCCCGCAGCCACACCTCGCGCATCAGCGAACGCATCTGGCCGGCGGCCAGGGCGCGGTGACTGACGCGGTTTTTGGCCTCGGGGGCCAGTTCGGCCACGCTGGTGCCCAGCGCGTCGATCCACACCAACGGGTCGTAGCCGAAACCGCCGCTGCCGCGCGGTGCGGTCAGCAGCGTGGCTTCCCAGCGGCCGAACGCCAACAGCGGCTCGGGGTCGTCGGCATGGCGCAGCGCCACCAGGGTGCTGACGAAGCGGCAGCGCCGGTCGGTCACGCCGCGCAGGCGCTCCAGCAGCCGTGCGTTGTTGGCGCTGTCCTGCGCCCGGCGCAGGGCCTCGCGGTCGGCCCCGGGGGCCGTGGCCGGCATCGGTGCGTATACCGCCGACTGCACGCCCGGCGCGCCGCCCAGCGCGTCCACGCACAGGCCCGAGTCGTCGGCGATCGCGGGCAGGCCCGTGGCGCGCGCCGCATGGCGTGCCTTGGCCAGAGCGTTCTCGACGAAGGTGTGGTGCGGCTCCTCGGCCTCGGTCACGCCCAGCGCCCTCTGCGACACGAGTTCAAGAGGGAGGCCGGCGAACAGGGCCTGCAGTTCCGCGAGCTTCTTGGCGTTGTTGGACGCCAGCACCAGCTTCACGACGCTTCCGGGGGGCGGGCCAGGGCGGCCTTCTGGGCGCTCACCAGGTCGGCGATGCCGCGCGTGGCCAGGCCGAGCAGCGCGTCCATCTGGGCGCGCGAGAACGCCGTGCCCTCGGCGGTGCCCTGCACCTCGACGAAGTGGCCGGCGCCGGTCATCACGACGTTCATGTCGGTGTCGCAGGCGGAGTCCTCGGTGTACTCGAGGTCCAGCAGCGGTACGCCCTGCACGATGCCCACCGACACCGCGGCGACATGGTCGCGGATCGGGCTGGCGGCGAGCTTGCCTTGGGCCAGCAGCACCGACACCGCGTCGTGCGCCGCCACGAAGGCGCCGGTGATGGCCGCGGTGCGCGTGCCGCCGTCGGCCTGCAGCACGTCGCAGTCGAGCGTGATCGTGCGCTCGCCGAGTGCGCGCAGGTCGAACACCGCGCGCAGCGAGCGGCCGATCAGGCGCTGGATCTCCTGCGTGCGGCCGCTCTGCTTGCCGCGCGCGGCCTCGCGGTCGCCGCGGGTGTGGGTGGCGCGCGGCAGCATGCCGTATTCGGCCGTGACCCAGCCTTCGCCCGAGCCGCGCTTGTGCGGCGGCACCTTGTCCTCGACCGAGGCGGTGCACAGCACCTGCGTGTCGCCGAAGGCGATCAGCACCGAGCCCTCGGCATGCTTGGTGAAGCCGCGGCGGATGGTCAGCGGACGCAGGGCGTCCGCGGCGCGGGACGCGCTGCGCTCGAACGTGGAACTCATCAGGATTTCTTCTCGTTGGAGCGGCGGATCGCGTCGTTGATCTCCTTGATCGAACGCTCGATTTCCGCCTCGTCCAGCTCGTCGGTCGGCAGGTTGCCGACGGCCACGCCGGCCTGGATGGTGGAGGCGAAGACCTCCTCGCCCAGGCTCTGCGTGGAAATGCCGCTCTTGCTGTCGTTGTCCTCGGCCGCTTCCCATTCGGCGGCCAGCACGGTGACGTTGTCGCTCTTGGCGCCGGCGTGGCGCAGCGCGCGCTCCACCAGCTCGGGCACGGCGTCGGAGATGGTGCGCTGCGCCAGCTGCTCGGCGATCTCGGCGTCGGACACGCTGCCCCACAGGCCGTCGGAGCACAGCAGCACGCGGTCGCCGCTGTGCAGCAGCAGCGGCCCCGCGGTGTCCACCACCGGCTTGCCGGGGCTGCCCAGGCAGGTGAAGAGCACGTTGCGGTTGAATTTCTCGCCCATCGGGACCACGTGCGACAGCGTCTCCTGGAGTTCGGAGTAGCTGTGGTCGCGGGTGCGGGCGATCAGCTTGCCCTCGCGCACGAGGTACAGGCGCGAGTCGCCGCAATGGGCCCAGTAGGCGGCGTCACCCTGCAGCACGCAGGCCACGATGGTGGTGCGCGGCGTGTCCATCAGCGCCTTCTCGGTGGCGTAGCGCAGCAGCTGGTGGTGGCCGGCGATGATGGCGTCGTGCAGGAAGCGCAGCGGGTCGTCGAGCGTGGGCTTGGCGTCGCGCTGGAACAGCGCCGCCATGGTCTGCAGCGCCAGCTGCGAGGCCACCTCGCCTTCGGGGTGGCCGCCCATGCCGTCGGCCAGCGCGAACAGACCGGCGTCCCGCGTGTAGCAGTAGCCCATCCGGTCTTCGTTCTTCTCGCGGCCGCCCTTGCGGCTGACCTGGTAGACGCTGAACTGCACTGCGGATCAGGCCTTGGCGCCCGTCTTGAGGTTCTCGAGCTGCAGCTTCAGGCGCTCGCTGAAGCTGAGCTTGGTGTAGCGGCGCTCGGTCTCGCGGGCCAGTTCCTTCTGCAGCGCGAACACGCTCTGCGGGCGCGACAGCGGGTCGAGCGACATGCACCACTCGGTGACCTCGATGAGGTTGTCCGAGTACACGTTGCGCAGCCGGGACAGCGACAGCGCGAGGCGGTCCTTCTCGATGCGCTGCGGCGCGTCGTTGGGCGGATAGCCCTGCATGCAGGCGTAGATGCAGGCGCCGATGGCGTAGATGTCGGTCCAGGGGCCTAGGCTGCCGTCTCGGCGATACATCTCAGGCGCGGCAAAGCCCGGCGTGTACATCGGGCGGATGAAGTTGCCTTCCTTGCTCAGCACCTCGCGCGCGGCGCCGAAGTCCAGCAGCACCGCCTTGTTGTCGTTGGTGATGAAGATGTTGGCCGGCTTGATGTCCAGGTGGAGCATCTTGTGCTGGTGCACGATGCGCAGGCCGCGCAGGATCTCGTCGAACAGGCTGCGGATCGTGGATTCGCGAAACACCTTGTCACGCTTGAGGTCGCGCGCGGTGACGATGAAGTCCTGCAGGGTGTCGCCCTGCAGGTAGTTCATCACCATGTAGACGGTCTCGTTCTCGCGGAAGAAGTTCAGCACCGAGACCACGCTCGGGTGGCTGATCTGCGCGAGGCTGCGGCCTTCCTCGAAGAAGCTCTTCAGGCCCAGGCGGTACAGCGGCAGCTTGTCCGGCTTGACGCGCGGCGTGAGTTCGCCGGGCGAGCGCTCGGCCAGCGACGCGGGCAGGTACTCCTTGAGCGCCACGAGGCGCCGGTCGTCGTCCTCGGCGAGGTAGACGACCCCGAAGCCCCCTGCTGCCAGTTTCTTGACGACCTGGTAGCCGCCGACCACGGTGCCCGCGGGCAACGGGGCGGGTTTGGGCTTTGACATAATCGTTCGGGTTTGCTTGTCAGCTCGGGGTTCGATGTCAGTCTACAGCATGACCGGTTACGCCAGCGCCAGTGTTGGCGCGGCTTTGCGGGCAGACGGCACACCCGGCGCCACGGCGTCCCGGCCGGCCGTCAATGCCGAGGTGCGGTCGGTCAACGGCCGCTTCCTGGATCTGTCCCTGAAGCTGCCCGACGAGTGGCGCGCCCTGGAGCCCGCCCTGCGCGAGCTGGTGGGCGCCTCGGTCAAGCGGGGCAAGGTCGAGCTGCGCCTGGCGCCGTCGCGCGAGGGCGGCGCGGAGCTGCCGACACCCGGGCCCGAGGCGCTGCTGCGCCTGGCGCGGACCGAGGCGATGGTCCAGGGCTGGCTGCCCAAGGCGACCGGGCTCACGGTGCACGAGGCGCTTCAGTGGTGCCGGGGGGCCGGCGCCGACGAGCCGCAGGACGAGGCCGCACTGGCCGCCGCGCGCCAGGCGCTGCAGGCCCTGCGTGCCGCCCGCGAGCGCGAGGGCGCCCGGCTGGCGGCGGTGCTGCTGGAGCGCGTGGCCCAGCTGCGCGTGCTGGCCGCCCGCGCCGCGCCGCTGGTGCCCGAGGTGGTGCGCAAGCAACGCGACCGGTTCCTGGAGCGATGGAACGAGGCCCTGGCCGCCAGCGGCGCCGCCGGCAGCGTGCCGACCCAGGCGCTGCA
This sequence comes from Aquabacterium sp. T101, assembly GCF_057219775.1. NCBI lineage: Bacteria > Pseudomonadati > Pseudomonadota > Betaproteobacteria > Burkholderiales > Sphaerotilaceae > Aquabacterium > Aquabacterium sp. T101. The sequence goes on along the minus strand of NZ_JBXVVZ010000001.1, from coordinate 1,245,820 downwards.
GGAGCGCGCGCTCAACGAGGCGGCGGCGTTCGCCATCCGCATCGACGTGGCCGAGGAGCTGGCCCGCCTGGCGTCGCACCTGGACGAGATCGAGCGGCTGCTCAAGGCCGGCGGCGAGCTGGGTAAGCGGCTGGACTTCCTGATCCAGGAACTCCACCGCGAGGCCAACACCCTGGGTGCCAAGTCCGCCGCGCTCGAGCTGACGGCGGTGTCGGTGGACATGAAGGTGGCCATCGAGCAGATGCGCGAGCAGGTCCAGAACATCGAGTAGCGTGCGCCATGGAAACACCCGGCAACCTTTTCGTCGTGGCGGCCCCTAGCGGGGCCGGCAAGTCCAGCCTGGTCAAGGCCCTGCTGGAGCTGGACTCGCACCTCGCGGTGTCGGTGTCGCACACCACCCGGGCGCCGCGCGGCCAGGAGCAGCACGGCCGCGAGTACTGGTTCGTCGACGAGGCGGAGTTCCGCGCCATGGTCGCCCGGGACGAGTTCTTCGAGTGGGCCCAGGTCCACGGCCGCCTGTACGGCACGTCGCGCAAGGCGATCCAGGAGCGCCTGGAGCGGGGCGAGGACGTGGTGCTGGAGATCGACTGGCAGGGCGCGCAGCAGATCAAGCGGCTGTTCCCCCAGACCGTGACGATCTTCATCCTGCCGCCTTCCTGGGCCGAGCTGGAGCAGCGCCTGAAGCGCCGCGGCGAGGACCGGCCGGAGGTGATTGAGCAGCGCCTGGCCAATGCCCGCCTCGAGGTGCCCCACGCCCGCGAGTTCGACTTCGTTATAATCAACGCCCTCTTCGAGACCGCGCTTTTCGATCTGAAGACCGTGGTCCACTCCCAACGCCTGAAGTACGCCGCGCAGCTGCGCAACAAGTCCGCCGTGTTCGCGGCCTTGAACATCGACTGAACCGCAAGGATCCCCATGGCCCGCATCACCGTCGAAGACTGCCTCGAGAAGGTGCCGAACCGCTTCCAGCTGGTGCTGGCCGCGACCTACCGCGCCCGCATGCTCAGCCAGGGCCATGCGCCGAAGATCGAGTCGCGCGGCAACAAGCCGGGCGTGACCGCGCTGCGCGAGATCGCCGCCGGCCAGGTGGGCCTGGAGATGCTGCGCAAGGTGCCGATCTGACCGCCTGAGCGCCGTCTTTCCCGCCACAGGGCGCCCCATGGGGCGCCCTTTGTTTTTGTTTGTGGGACCATAGCGGCCGTGGGCTTCCGATCTCTCGCCGCCGAACTGCTGCCGACCGCGCTGCTCCAACCGGGCCGCGACCGGCCGAGTGCGGCCGTGCCGCGCCCGGAAGCCAACGACTTCGCCGCGCTGACGGAAAAGCTCGGCTACCTGTCCAAGGCCGAGCTGCGCCAGGTGCGCGAGGCCTACAAGTTCGCCGACGAGGCCCACCTCGGCCAGTTCCGCGCCAGCGGCCAGCCCTACATCACGCACCCGATCGCCGTGGCGGGGCTGGTGGCCGACTGGAAGCTCGACGTGCAGGCGGTGATGGCCGCCCTGATGCACGACGCGATGGAGGACTGCGGCGTCACCAAGCCCGAGCTGATCGAGCGCTTCGGCGCGCCGACGGCCGAGCTGGTCGACGGCCTGACCAAGCTCGACAAGCTGCACTTCTCCACCCGTGAAGAGTCGCAGGCGGAGTCGTTCCGCAAGATGCTGCTGGCGATGGCGCGCGACGTGCGCGTGATCCTCGTCAAGCTGGCCGACCGCCTGCACAACATGCGCACGCTGTCGGCGATGGCGCCGGAAAAGCGCGGCCGCATTGCCCGCGAGACGCTGGACATCTACGCGCCGATCGCGCACCGCCTCGGCCTGAACCAGATCTACCGCGAGCTGCAGGAGCTGTCGTTCGAGCAGCTCTATCCATGGCGCCACCGGGCGCTGGCCAAGGCGCTGGGCAAGGCGCGCGGCACCCGCCGCGATATCGTCGACCGCGTGCAGCGCGAGGTGACCCAGGCCTTCGCGGCGGCCAAGCTGAAGGTGCAGCTGCACAGCCGCGAGAAGACCGTGTATTCGATCTTCCGCAAGATGCGCGACAAGCATCTGCCCTTCGCCAACGTCACCGACCTGTTCGGCTTCCGCGTGGTGGTGCCGACGCTGCAGGACTGCTATCTCGCGCTGGGTGTGCTGCACCAGCTCTACAAGCCGCTGCCCGGCCGCTTCAAGGACTACATCGCCATCCCCAAGGCCAACGGCTACCAGTCGCTGCACACCACGCTGGTCAGCCCGCTCGGCACGGCGGTGGAGTTCCAGATCCGCACCGAGCCGATGCATGCCGTGGCCGAGAGCGGCATCGCGGCGCACTGGATGTACAAGGTCAAGGGCACCCGGCACGACGATGCGCAGCGCCTCGGGGCCACGGTGCTCAAGAGCCTGATCGACATCCAGGACGACACGCGCGACGCGGCCGAGTTCCTGGAGCACGTCAAGATCGACCTGTACCCCGACGCGGTGTACGTGTTCACGCCCAAGTCCAAGATCCTGGCGCTGCCGCGCGGTGCCACGCCGGTGGACTTCGCCTACGCGATCCACTCCGACGTGGGCGACCATTGCGTGGCGGCGGCCGTCAACGGCGAGGCGGTGGCGCTGCGCACCGAGCTCAAGAGCGGCGACGTGGTCGAGATCACCACCGCACCGGGCGCGCGCCCCAATCCGGGCTGGCTCAACTTCGTGCGCACCGGCCGCGCCCGCGCCAAGATCCGTCACCACCTGAAGACGATGGAACTGGAAGAGTCGCGCGCGCTGGGCGAGCGGCTGCTGGCGCAGAGCCTGCGCAGCGAGGGCCTGCTGATGCCGTCCGCGGACCCGGGCAACGAGGCGGCGGCGGCGGTGTGGCAGCTGCTGACGCGCTGGAGCGGCAATCGCAATCGCGGGGAGCTGATGGTGGACATCGGCGTCGGCCGCAAGATCGCCTCGATCGTGGCCAAGCGGCTGGCGCACCTGATGGCCGAGCGCGGCGAGAAGCGCCCCGACGCGGTGACGCTGTCGCTGCGCCACTTCGGCGCCGCCGACGAACCGGCGCAGCAGGGGCATGTCGTGATCGACGGCAGCGAGGGGGCGTCGATCCAGCTGGCCGCCTGCTGCCACCCGATCCCGGGCGACGACATCGTCGGCTACCTCGGCCGCGGCGAGGGCCTCACCGTGCACACCGCCGACTGCACCGTCGGCAAGCGGCTCTACGAGCGCGACAGCGAGCGCTGGCTGCCGGTGGAATGGTCGGAGCAGCCGGTGCGCCCGTTCGACGCCCAGGTGCTCGTGCTGGTGAAGAACGGCAAGGGCGTGCTGGCGCGCGTGGCGGCGGCGGTGAGCGCGACCGAAACCGACATCACGCACATCGACATGGGCTCGGAGAAGGCCGCTGAGACCACCGAGCTGCGGCTGACGCTGGCGGTGCGCGACCGGCAGCATCTGGCCGATGCGCTGCGCACCCTGCGGCGCGCCCCATCGGTCCTGAAGGTGGCCCGGGTCAAGGGCTGAGGCGCCGGCGGCGGCTCCCTCAGCCGCCCAGGAACTCGATGCGCGAGGCCTCGACCCGCGTGCGATCGGCCGACAGCACGGCCCGCACCCGCACCCGAACGTCGTTGGCCAGGCTGGCCTCGCTGCCGTTGTCGTAGCGCGGCGCCGGCGTCGTGCCGTAGAACACCGTCACGCCGCGCACGACGAAGGTGCGCGCCACCGTGTCCAGCGCGGTGATGCGGTCGCGCAGGTCGACGCCGTCGTTGCGCGCGTCGTCGTCGGACCGCAGGTCGACCTCGCTGGCCCGCAGCACCCCACCCTCGGCGCGCCCGCGCACCTTGACCCGTGCGCCCTGGACGATGCCGGCCGTGCCGTCCTCGAAGCGCGCCTGCGTGGCGTCCACGGCAATGCCGTTCAGACTGAACTGCGTGACGCTCGTCAGGGCCGTGATCACGCCCTCGATGCCGGCCTCGTCGCGGTCGTCGAGCTGGCGCGACTCGACCACGATCGCGGCCACCGGCCAGCGGCCCGCCACCTGCGCCGTCTGCACGCGCAGCCGCACCACCTGCCCCGCGACGAGCCCGGCCGGCACGCCGGTCGACGCCAGATCGAAGGTCTGTCCGCCCAGTCGCAAGGTACGCGCAGCGGTGTCGATGTCGCGCGCCGGGCCCCGCACCAGGAACCGGGGCGGCAGGGTGGCACGCCGCTCGATGCGCGTGGCGACGAGGCGGTCGACCAGCACGCCGGGGTCGAGGAACCCGTGCACCTCGACCACGTCGCCCAGGGCGATGGCGGAGAGTCCGCCCGGCAGGCCGTCGAGCACGGTCGCCGGTGTGACGCGAACCACCTGGCCGAGGACGCTGATCAGGTTGCCGCCGGCATCGGCGAACGTCACCGGCCCCAGCAGGTCGGTGCCGATGCGCACCCGCGTGGCCGTGGCGCTGCGGCCACCGTCGGCGTCGTTGCCGACCGTGCCCGCGACCACCTCCAGCCGCATGCCCAGGCGAAGCTCGTCGCGGCGGCGCACGCTGCCGTCGGCGTCCTCGATGGTCGCGCCCGACTCGTCGAAGCGGATGCCGTCGACGATGACCGAGCCGAATCCGCTGACGGGCCCCTCGACGAAGGTGCCGGTCGCCCCGGTGCCGCCGGTCTCGACGCCGCCGCCGCAGGCCGCGAGCAGCAGGGACAGCGCCAGCGCCCGGAAGGCGCCCAGGTTTCGATGCAGGTTCATGGCTTGGTCTTTCGCGGGCTCGCGAGGCGGGCCCTGGCTGGGGAGGGGGTTGCGGCGCCGCGCGGCGCGTCGTCGAAGCCGTACAGGCCCAGGCGCACCCGGTGCGGGGCCGGCGTGCCGCGACCGGCGTCCTGCTCGATCAGCGTTTCGAGCAGGGGCACGAGTTCATCGGTCAGGCGCTGCCAGTGGGACTGCAGCAGCGGCCGGACCTGGGCGACCGACTCGGCAGACAGGTTGCCCGCGGCGATGGCCTGCTCGAAGTGGGCCGGGTCGCTGCCCAGCAGGTTGGCCACCGCCGCCTCGAGATGGTCGCCCACGTTGGCGCCCATCCACTGGGTCATGCGCTCGCTGTCGCCGCGCGGCACGAAGGCCTGCCGCGTCAGCGCGACGGTGTCGTCGGCCAGGTCGTGCCGGGCCAGGTCGAGCCGCAGCAGTTCCTCGAGCAGGGCGCGCGGATGCACGTCGCGGGTGACTTCCTGCGCCAGCGACTCGAAGCTCGGCGCAGCGCCGACGCGCGGCAGCGCGAGCGGCTTGCCGTCGGGCGAGCGGTAGGCGGGCGCGGCGCGCCAGTGCGCAAACACGGCGGCGGCCGGCGACCGCGGCGGCGCCGACGTTGCGCCGTCGGCCTCGGCCCGCGCGGCCAACAGGCGGTTCACCTCGCGGCGGTTGAGCCCCGTGCTCGCGCTGACGCGGCTGGCGCGCCGGTGCTCCGGCAGACCCGGGTGGGCGGCATGCGCCTCGTTCACGACGGCGCGGCGCAGCATCTCGTCGACGACGGCGAACGGCAGCCCGCGCGCCACGACCAGCCGGGCCAGCGGCGCGAGCAGCCGGGCCAACGCCGCCTGGAGGGCGGCGTCGGCCGGCAGGTCTGCGTCGGGCTCGGACATCGAACGATGTTAGGGCCTCACTCGAACTCGATCACCGCGGCCATCAGCACGCTGCGATCGTCGGACCACAGGCCCTTGACCTCGAGCGCGCGGCCGTTGGCCAGGTTGGCGGGCCCGCCGTCGCGCCACTCCACCACCCGCGAGTAGTTCACGCGCACGTCGCGCAGCAGGAAGGTCTGCGCCGTGGTGTCGAGTTCGCTCACCGTGCCGTGCAGTTCGACGCGGCGCCACTCGTCGCTCAGGCGGTCGATCACCTTGACCCGGGTGGCGACGATGGTGCCGTTGCTGGCGCTTCCGCGCACCTCGACCAGCGTGCCCAGCGCCAGCGTCGCGTTCGGCGGGTCGAGACGGGCACCGCCGGCGCTCACCGCGATGCCGTTGACCTCGAACTGGCTGGCCGACGTGAACGCGGTGATGTAGCCACGCAGGCGGGCGTCCGGCAGGTCGTCGACGCGGCGCACACCGGTGCGCACGCTGATGGCGACCCATTGGCCATTGACCTGCGTCGTCTGTAGGCGCACGCGGATGCGCATGCCGTTGGTCAGCGTGGGCAGGTCGCCGGCCGGCACGCCGGCGTAGTTGATCACCGCGTCGCCGATGCGGAAGGTGCGCGCCGTGGTGTCGAGTTGGCTGATCAGGCCGCGCAGGCGGTAGTTGGACGTGCTGTCCTCGCGCTCGATGCGGGTGGCGATGTAGCGGCCCGTCGCGCTGTCGAACAGCGCGTGCACCTCGAGGATCTGGCCCACCGCGATCGCGGCGAAGCCGCCCGGCAGCGTGGTGTCGAACACGGTCTCCGGCCGCACGACCACGGTCTGGTCGAGCATGCGGAAGGTCTGCGCCGCGGCATCCACCGACGCCACCGGCCCCTTGATCTCGCTGCCGAAGCGGATCAGCGCGGCCACGCCGCGTCCGGCGCTGTCGTCGATGGACGAGGACAGCACCTCGACCATCATGCCCAGCTTGAGCGCCGAGCGGGCGAAGGAGCCGCCGTCGTCGTCCTCGACGCGGGCGCTGTTGTCCTCGAAGCGCACGCCGCCCACGATGATCGATCCCAGGCCGCTGATCGGGCCGGTGGTGAAGCTCTGCGCGCTGGCGGTGGGGGCCGCGTCGTCGCCACCGCCGCCGCCGCAGGCCGACAGCAGGGTGGAACCGAGCGTGCCGGTCAGCAGGGCCGCGAACGGCGTGGCCAGCGCCTGGCGGCGGCGCAGCATCAGGGGGGAGGGACGGTCGTTGGAACGGGTGCTCATCGGGATCTCCTGCGCCGCCTGCCGGGCGCCTGGGCTGCCTGCCTCGGGTTGAGGTGGGTCGATGGCCACAGTTTAAATGGGCAACGTGCACATTTGCAATCGGCCGACCGTCATCTCCGCGTGCCAAGTGCAACGAATTGCAACAGATCGGGCCGTCGGGCGTGTCAGGAGGCGCACTTCACAATCGTCGGGATGAGCCTCACCGCGCCCCGACGCTGGATCGCGCACCTCGACATGGACGCCTTCTACGCGTCCGTCGAGTTGCTGCGCTATCCGGAGCTGCAGGGCCAGCCGGTGGTCATCGGCGGGGGCCGGCGCCACCAGCCCGAGACGCTGGCCGACGGCACCCGCCGCTTCGCGACCCTGGGTGCCTACAAGGGCCGCGGCGTGGTCACCACGGCCACCTACCCGGCGCGCGACCTCGGCGTGCATTCGGGCATGGGCCTGATGAAGGCGGCGCAGCGCGCGCCCCAGGCCGTGCTGCTGCCGACCGACTTCGACCGCTACCGGCTGTACTCGCGCCGCTTCAAGGCGGCGGTGGCCGAGATTGCCCCGCTGATCGAGGACCGAGGCATCGACGAGATCTACATCGACCTCGGCGGCGTGCCCGGCGCGCAGGACGCCGTCGGGCACGATCCGTTCGGCGGGGTGCGGGCGGTGGCGCAGGAGATCCGCAACAACGTGCGCAGCGCCACCGGGCTCACCTGCTCGATCGGCGTGACGCCGAACAAGCTGCTGGCCAAGATCGCCTCCGAGCTCGACAAGCCCGACGGGCTGACCGTGCTGACCCTGGACGACCTGCCGCGCCGGATCTGGCCGCTGCCGGTGCGGCGCATCAACGGGATCGGGCCCAAGGCCGGCGCCCAGCTCGAGGCGATGGGCATCCGCACCATCAGCGACCTGGCCGCGGCCGACCCCGCCATGCTGGCCGAGCGCTTCGGCCGCAGCTACGGGCGCTGGCTCGCCGACGCGGCGCACGGCCGGGACGACCGGCCCCTGTCGACGGGCGGCGACCCGGTGTCCGTCAGCCGCGAGACCACCTTCGACCGCGACCTGTCGGTGCAGGCCGATCGGGCCGAGCTCGGCGCCATCCTGGACACCCTGGTAGGCGAGCTGGCGCACGACCTGCAGCGCAAGGGTTTCCAGGGGCGCACGGTCGGCATCAAGCTGCGCTTCGACGACTTCCGGACCGTGACGCGGGACCTGACCCTGCCCGCGGCCACGGCGGAAGCCGAGGCGATCCGCGCCGCAGCGGGACTTTGTCTCAGGCGGGTCGACTTTTCGCGCCGGATCCGCCTGCTCGGGGTTCGCATGGCTTCCCTGAGCCACGCCGGCCGGTGACACTCGCGCCATGCACAGTCCCAAGGACCATCCCGGTCGCCGCCGCATCGCGCCCCGGGGCCAGCTGCCCAACTGGGTGCTGGCCGTCACGGCCGGCGCCATCGCCGCCGTCGTGCTCGTCACCCGCTCGCTCGTCTGAGCTGAGTCGCCGCGCCGCGGTTTGAGCCCGGCCAGGAGCCGGAGGCGCCATCGCGCTTAGCATCCGTGTCCTGAGAAGAGACACGAGGAGCGCTCCATGACCGTCATCACCTGCATCGAGGACCTGCGCGTCCTGGCCAAGCGCCGCGTGCCGCGCATGTTCTACGACTACGCGGACAGCGGCTCGTGGACCGAGTCCACCTACCGCGCCAACGAGAGCGACTTCGCCCGCATCAAGCTGCGCCAGCGGGTGGCCGTGAACATGGAAAACCGCAGCACGGCGGTCCGGATGGTCGGCGTCGACGCCAAGATGCCGGTGGCCATCGCGCCCGTCGGCCTGACGGGCATGCAGCATGCCGATGGCGAGATCCACGCCGCCCGCGCGGCCGAGAAGTTCGGCATCCCGTTCACGCTGTCGACGATGAGCATCTGCTCGATCGAGGACATCGCCGAGCACACGTCGGCGCCGTTCTGGTTCCAGCTCTACATGATGCGCGACCGCGAAGCGATGGCCCGCATGATCGACCGCTGCAAGGCGGCGCGCTGCAGCGCCCTGGTGCTGACGCTGGACCTGCAGGTGATCGGGCAGCGCCACAAGGACCTGAAGAACGGGCTGACCGCGCCGCCTCGGCCGACGCTGGCCAACATCGTCAACCTCGCCACCAAGCCGCGCTGGTGCCTGGGCATGCTGGGCACGCGCCGCCACACCTTCCGCAACCTCGTGGGGCATGTCGAATCGGTGAGCGACATGAAGTCGCTGGCGGCCTGGACCAACGAGCAGTTCGACCCGCGCCTGTCCTGGCCCGACGTGGCCTGGGTCAAGGAGCGCTGGGGCGGCAAGCTGATCCTCAAGGGGATCATGGAAGTGGAAGACGCGAAGCTGGCGGTGGCCAGCGGTGCCGACGCCATCGTCGTCAGCAACCACGGCGGGCGTCAGCTCGACGGCGCGCCGTCGAGCATCGCCGCGCTGCCGGCCATCGTGGAAGCCGTGGGCGACAAGATCGAGGTCTGGATGGACGGCGGCATCCGCACCGGGCAGGACGTGCTCAAGGCCTGGGCCCTAGGCGCCCGCGGCACGATGATCGGCCGCGCGATGGTCTACGGCCTGGGCGCGATGGGCGAGGCCGGTGTCACCAAGGCGCTGCAGATCCTGCACAAGGAGCTGGACATCACGATGGCGTTCTGCGGCCGCACGAACATTGCCGACGTGGGGCGCGACATCCTGGTGCCCGGCACCTACTGAGCGCCGGCGCTAGCGGTCCGCCGTCCGGCGGCAGGTGAAGAACCCGTTCACCGTGAGCCGCCCGCGCACCGGGTCGGCCACCAGCCGGTCGGGCGCGGCCAGGTCGGCCGAGTGGAAGGTGCTGCCGTCGTAGAAGATCGCGCGGTTCCAGCGCGCGGGCACGCTGGCGACACGGTCGAACCAGGCGTTGCCGTCGAGCTGGTAGCCCGGTGCGATCTCCGGATAGCGGAGCTCGAATTCCGCCCGCGCCAGCGCGCCGGCGTCGTGCACCAGGCGCGCAGTCTCCGCGTCGCTGCGGCGGGGCCGGTAGAAGCTGGTGCCGCCAAGCCCTTCGTCGTGGAACAGGTAGAGCACCGACGCGACGATGCACTGGTCTGGCGGCAGGCCGGCGCTGTCGCGGTGGCAGAACCATTGCCTCGGCTCGAGTTCGTGCGGCTTCAGGGTCGCCAGCGACAGCCGGGCTCGGACGCCCAGCGTGCGCCGTCCGCCCAGTCGGGCCCGCACCTGGCTCGCGAAGTGATCCGCCAGCGACGCCTGCACCGCGTCGGGCAGCACCGCCTCGAGGCCCGGGTAGGGCTGGGTGGGCCGCACGAAGGCGTCGCGCGCGCGGGACGCGGTGTCCACCCACGCCTGCGGGTCGGCCAGCAGGTCGTCGATCACCAGGCACTCGCGGCCGTCGAACAGCGGGAGGGCCCGGACCCGGGCTTGCGGATTGAACATCGCGTTCCCGTCAGCGGCGCCGCCGGTCAGAATCGGGGCCGTCGCCATGAGCCACTACCTCGACACCGACCGCTGGGCGCGACGTGCTACCTTCGAGCACTTCCGCGCCTTCGACAACCCGTTCTTCAACGTCTGCGTCCGTCTGGACGTGGCCCCGCTGCGGGCGGCCCTGGCGGCGCAGCCCCGCGGCGGCGGCCTGGCGCTGGCGTGCTACTTCGTCGCGATCACGCTGGCCAACCGGCTCGAGCCTTTCCGGCTGCGCCTGGAAGGTGGCCGGGTGCGCGTGCACGACCGCGTCGACGGCAGCACGACGGTGCTGCGCCCCGACGGCGAGAGCTTCGCGTTCGCCGACCTCGAGCACGACAGCGACTTCGACCGCTTCTGCGCCAAGGCCCGCGCGTCGATCGAGGCGGCCCGCACCACCGCGGTCGCGTTCGAACCCCGGCCGCACGACCAGGCCCGGCTGCACTTCACCACCTTGCCCTGGGTGCACTTCAGCAGCTTTGCCCACGCCCGCAACTGGGGCCGCGAGGATTCCGTACCCAAGTTCGCCTTCGGCCGCGCGCAGGCCGAGGGGCCGCATACCTGGATGCCGATGTCGGTCGAGGTCCATCACGCGCTGATGGATGGCGTGCATGTGGGCCGATTCGTGGAGGCGTTCGAGGCGTCGCTCGCCGACCCGGCGGCCTGGCTCGGCCCGGCGGCCTAGGCGCCCAGCACGCGCAGCAGGAACTGCTGCAGGTCGTCGACTTCCTCCGCGCAGACGGAGTGTTCCATCGGGTAGTCGTGCCACTCGATGCCGTAGCCCAGGCCGGCCAGCAGGTCGCGCGAGGCGGTGCCGCGGTCCAGGCCGACGACCGGATCGCGCCGGCCATGGGCCAGGAAGATCGGCGTGCTGCGGTTGGCGTCGCTGCGCTCGGCCGCCGTGGTGGCGGCCAGGGGCAGGTAGCCGGACATGCCCACCAGCCCGGCCAGGCGTTGGCCGAAGCGCGTGCCCGCGCCCAGCGTGATGGCGCAGCCCTGGCTGAAGCCGGCCAGCACGATGCGCGAGGCGGGCACGCCGCGGGCGATCTCGCGCTCGATCAGCGCGTGCACCGCCGCGAAGCTGTCGCGCAGGCCGGCCTCGTCCTCGCGCGGGTCGGTGCGCGCCTGCGCGCCGAACTCGTAGATGTCGTACCAGGCGCGCATCCGGTAGCCGTTGTTCACCGTGACGGGGCGCACCGGCGCGCGCGGCAGCACCCAGCGCACCGGGCCGATCGCGGACAGGTCGACCTGGTCGGCGAAGGGCAGGAAGTCGGTGCCGTCGGCGCCCAGGCCGTGCAGCACGACGACGCTGGCCACGGCATCGCCGGCGGGGTGGAACTCGAAGGACTGCAGGGAGGTGCTCATCGCGGTTCAGTAGTTGAGGCCCATGGCCACGCGCACGTCGCGCATCGTCTGGCGCGCCACCGTGCGCGCCCGCTCGGTGCCCATCTCGACGATCCAGTGCACCTTCTTCGGGTCGGCCAGGTAGGCCTCGGCGCGCTCGCGCCAGGGCTGCTGCTCGGCCACGATCGCGTCGATCACCGGCTGCTTGCATTCGAGGCAGCCGATGCCCGCGGTGGTGCAGCCCTTGACGACCCAGTCGCGCGTGGCGGCGTCCGAATACACCTGGTGGAACTGCCACACCGGGCAGCGCTCCGGATTGCCCGGGTCGGTGCGGCGCACGCGGGCCGGGTCGGTGGGCATGGTCTGCACCTTCTGCTTCACGACGGCCGGCTCCTCGCGCATGGCGATCGAGTTGCCGTAGCTCTTGCTCATCTTGGCGCCGTCCAGGCCGGGCAGCTTCTTCACTTCCGTGTGCAGCGCGGCGGGCTCGACGAGGATGGCGCGACCGCTGCCCCTGAGGTGGCCGGACAGGATCTCGGTGTCGTCGGCGGTCCAGCCGGGCACGCTGCCCGCGGCCCGGGCCAGCAGTGCCTCGCCCTTGCCCAGGGCCTCGGCGCTGCCGGTCTCGCCGTAGGCCTTGCGCTGCTTGTCCAGATAGCGCGCGTCGTCCTTGGACAGGCGAGCCAGCGACGCGGCCACCCGCGCCTCGAAGTTGGCCGGGCGGCCGTAGAGGTGGTTGAAGCGGCGCGCCACCTCGCGCGTGAGCTCGACGTGCGAGCTCTGGTCCTCGCCCACCGGCACCGACGTGGCGCGGTAGATCAGGATGTCCGCCGCCTGCAGCAGCGGATAGCCGAGGAAGCCGTAGGTGGCGAGGTCGCGGTCCTTGAGCTTGTCAATCTGGTCCTTGTAGGTCGGCACGCGCTCGAGCCAGCCCAGCGGCGTGCCCATGGCCAGCAGCGTGAACAGTTCGGCATGCTCGGGCAGCCGGCTCTGGATGAAGATCGTGCACTTCTCGGGGTCGAGGCCGGCGGCGAGCCAGTCGGTCACCATCTCGTACACGTAGCGCTCCATCACGTCGCGCTCTTCGTAGTGCGTGGTCAGCGCATGCCAGTCGGCCACGAAGAAGAAGCAGTCGTGCTCGTCCTGCAGTCGGACCCAGTTCTTCAGGGCGCCGTGATAGTGGCCGAGGTGCATCGCGCCCGTGGGGCGCATGCCGGAGAGGACGCGTGACTTCATGGTGGCGCGATTCTAGGCGGGGCTACACTGCCCGCCGCCCATGAAGCGCATCGTCATCCTGATCTCCGGCCGCGGCTCGAACATGCGCTCCATCGTCGAGGCCTGTGCCGCGGAGCGCTGGGCGGCCACCGTCGTGGCCGTGGTGTCCAACCGCCCCGACGCCGGTGGCCTGGCGTATGCGGCCGAGCGCGGCATCGCCGCCGAGGTCGTCGACCACCGGGCCCATGCGTCGAGGGACGCTTTCGATGCTGCGCTCGCCGCCTGCATCGATGCGCATGCGCCGGACCTCGTCGTGCTGGCCGGGTTCATGCGCATCCTGGGCGCGCCGTTCGTGCGCCGCTACGAGGGTCGCCTGCTCAACATCCACCCGTCGCTGCTGCCGGCGTTCCCGGGGCTGCACACGCACCGCCGGGCGCTGGAAGCCGGCTGCAAGGTGGCGGGCGCCACGGTGCACTTCGTGACGCCGGAGCTCGACCACGGGCCGATCGTCATCCAGGCCGTGGTGCCGGTGCTGCCGCAGGACGACGAGGACGCGCTCGCCGATCGCGTGCTGGCGCACGAGCACGTGATCTACCCGCGCGCCGTGCGCTGGTGGGTGCACGGCGCGCTGCGCATCGAGCAGGGCGTGGTGCGGCAACTGGCCGGCGAGCCGCAGCAGGTGGGTCTGGCATGACGCCGAGGCAGTTGCTCGACGCCTGCAGTGCGCTGCTGCGCGAGGTGCTCACCTTCGCCTCGCCGGCCGACGGCGTGGTGTCGGCGCATTTCCGCAAGCACAAGGGCCTGGGCCAGCGCGAGCGCCACACGCTGGCCGAGACCACCTATGCCGTGCTGCGGCGCCGGCTGCTGTTCCAGCACCTCGCGCAGGGCGGGCCCGGCGCCATCGAGCGGCGCTTCGCCGCGCTCGGCTGGGCGGGCGACGAGGCGTTTCTCATGGCTGCGCTGGCGCCCGAGGAGAAGGACTGGCTGGCCCGGGCGCGCAAGGTCGACCCGGCGACGCTGGCGCCCAAGCTTCGGCACAACCTGCCCGACTGGATCGCCATGCCGCTGCAGGAGCAGCTCGGCGACGAAGGGTTCTGGGCGCTGGTGGCGGCGCTGGACCAGACCGGCCCGCTCGATCTGCGGGTCAACATCCACAAGGCGCGGCGCGACGCCGTGCAGGCGGCGCTGGCCGATGCGGGCATCGAGTCGCGGCCGACACCCCATTCGCCCTGGGGCCTGCGGGTGACGGGCAAGCCGGCGCTGACCCGGCTCAAGGTGTTCACCGACGGCGACATGGAAGTGCAGGACGAAGGCAGCCAGCTGCTGGCCCTGGCCGTGGAGGCCCGCCGCGGGGAGATGGTGGTCGATTTCTGCGCCGGCGCGGGCGGCAAGACGCTGGCGCTGGGCGCCTGCATGAAGAACACCGGGCGGCTGTATGCCTTCGACACGTCGGGGCACCGTCTTGCGGCGCTCAAGCCCCGCCTGGCCCGCAGTGGGCTGTCCAACGTCTACCCGGTCCAGATCATCCACGAGCGCGACGACCGCATCCGGCGCCTGGCCGGCAAGATCGACCGCGTGCTGGTGGACGCGCCGTGTTCCGGCCTGGGCACTTTGCGTCGCAATCCGGATCTGAAGTGGCGCCAGTCGCCGGGGGCGGTGGCGGAGCTGGTGGCCAAGCAGACCGACATCCTGGCGGCGGCGGCCCGCCTGCTCAAGCCGGGCGGACGCCTGGTCTATGCCACCTGCAGCCTGCTGCGGGCCGAGAACGAGGAGGTGGGCGAGGCGTTCGGCGCGGCCCAACCCGGGTTCGAGAAGCTGGACGCGGCGCAGGTCCTGACGGCCCAGGGCGTGGCTGGCGCGGACTCGCTGGTCACCGCTGGAAACCTGCGAATGTGGCCCCATCTGCATTCAACCGACGGCTTCTTTGCCATGATCTGGCGCAAAGCCTCGGGCTGATCGGCAAGAAGCAAAGCCTTTGCTACGCAGTTTCCCCGCTTTCCGGGCGAGGCTGCCAACTACAATCGGTCGGAGAACCTGAAGGACTCGGATGGACGCTATCTCTTTGGTGATCGACGCGCTCGTGCAATGGCTGGCCCACGGGGCCGCCGGGGCGGTCTGGTGGCAGGTCGTCCTGTTCACGCTGGTGGTCACCCACATCACCATCGCGGCCGTGACCATCTTCCTGCACCGGGCCCAGGCGCACCGCGCGCTCGACCTGGGGCCGGTGCCGTCGCATTTCTTCCGTTTCTGGCTCTGGCTGACCACCGGCATGGTCACCAAGGAGTGGGTCGCGATCCACCGCAAGCACCACGCCAAGTGCGAAACGGTCGACGACCCCCACAGCCCGCAGACCCGCGGCATCAAGAAGGTGCTGCTCGAAGGCAGCGAGCTGTACCGCGCCGAGGCCAAGAACCAGGAAACGCTGTCGAAGTACGGCCACAACACGCCGGACGACTGGCTCGAGCGCAATCTCTACACCCGCTACAGCTGGCAGGGCGTGGGCCTGATGCTGATCGTCAACCTGTTCCTGTTCGGCGCCATCGGGGCTGCCGTGTGGGCGGTGCAGATGCTGTGGATCCCGATCACGGCCGCCGGCATCATCAATGGCATCGGCCACTGGTGGGGCTACCGCAACTTCGAGGCGTCGGACGCGTCGACGAACATCTCGCCCTGGGGCGTGATCATCGGCGGCGAGGAACTCCACAACAACCATCACACCTACCCGACCAGCGCCAAGCTGTCGGTGAAGCCCTACGAGTTCGACATCGGCTGGCTGTACATCCGCATCCTGGAGACGCTGGGCTGGGCCAAGGTGCGCAAGACGCCGCCGCGCCTGGCACTGGGTGAGGTTCGCGCCGCCGACGGCAAGACGCTCGAGGCGCTGATCGCCAACCGCTACGAGGTGATGGCCCAGTACGCCAAGGCGCTGCGCGGCACCGTCGGCAGCGAGCTGGCCAAGCTCAAGGAGCAGGGTGCGGCCAGTTCCACCCGCCGGGCCCAGTTGCGCCTGGCCCGCCGGTGGCTGCACCGCGACGACGACAAGATCCCCCAGGGCATCAAGCCGCAGATGGCCGAAGCCGTGCAGCAGAGCCCGTCGCTGGCCAAGCTGGTGGCGATGCGCGAGGAGCTGCGCCAGCTCTGGACGCGCACCAACGTGTCCGCGGAGCAACTGGTGGTGGACCTGCAGGCCTGGTGCCGCCGCGCCGAGGACAGCGGCATCGCTGCCCTGCGCGACTTCTCGCTGCGCCTGAGGGCGGCCCACGCCTGAGTGTGCCGGCGCGCCGCATGGGCGTGCGCGCGGGACCCTGCAGCCGCTCCCAAAGACAACGGGCCGCCCTCTGGGCGGCCCGTTTTGCTTGAGGGCCGGCCGAACGCCTAGCCCCGAGCGGGAAGACTACTTGAGCTTCGTTTCCTTGTAGAGCACGTGCTTGCGTGCCTTCGGATCGAACTTCATGAATTCGAGCTTGTCCGGCGTTGTCTTCTTGTTCTTCGCCGTGGTGTAGAAGTGGCCGGTGCCTGCCGTCGACTCCAGCTTGATCTTCTCGCGTCCGCCTTTGGTGGCCATGTCGGGCTCCTAAATCAAAGTTCGCCGCGGGCGCGCAGGTCGGCGACGACCTGGTCGATGCCCACCTTGTCGATCAACCGCAGTGCCGCATTGGACACGCGCAGGCGCACCCAGCGGTTCTCGGTCTCCAGCCAGAAACGGCGGTACTGCAGGTTAGGCAGGAAGCGACGCTTGGTCTTGTTGTTGGCATGGGAAACATGGTTTCCCACCATCGGGCGCTTGCCCGTGACTTGACAGACTCGTGCCATGTTCGGCTCCGAAAAAAGGTTCTGCGTGCCGGATTTCGGCAAAGACCGCGAGTATAGCCGAGCCCGGCCGGCCGGGCTAGGACTGCTGTTCGAGGAAGCGCTGGGCGTCCAGGGCCGCCATGCAGCCGGTGCCGGCAGAGGTGATGGCCTGCCGGTAGACGTGGTCCTGCACGTCGCCGGCGGCGAAGACGCCGGGCACGCTCGTCATGGTGGCCATGCCTGCCAGGCCGGACCGGGTGACGACGTAGCCGTCCTTCATCTCGAGCTGGCCCTTGAAGATGTCGGTATTGGGCTGGTGGCCGATCGCGATGAAGCAGCCCTTGACGGCGAGGTCCCGGGTGCTGCCGTCGGTCGTGCTGCGCAGGCGCACGCCGGTCACGCCGCTGGCGTCGCCGAGCACCTCGTCCAGCGTCTGCCACAGGTGCAGCTGCATGCGGCCTTCGGCCACCTTGGCGTGCAGCTTGTCCACCATGATCGCCTCGGCGCGGAACTTGTCGCGGCGGTGGATCAGGTGCACCTTGGTGGCGATGTTGGACAGGTACAGCGCCTCCTCCACGGCGGTGTTGCCGCCGCCGACCACGCAGACCTCGGCGCCCTTGTAGAAGAAGCCATCGCAGGTGGCGCAGCCACTGACGCCGCGGCCCATGAAGGCCTGCTCGCTGGGCAGGCCGAGGTACTTGGCGCTGGCGCCGGTGGCCACGATGAGGGCGTCGCAGGTGTAGGTGCCCGAGTCGCCCACCAGCGTGAACGGCCGGCGCGACAGGTCGACCGAGCCGATGTGGTCGTAGACGATCTGGGTCTGGAAGCGCTCGGCGTGCTCCAGGAACCGCTGCATCAGGTCCGGGCCCTGCACGCCCTGGGCGTCGGCGGGCCAGTTGTCCACATCGGTGGTCGTCATCAGCTGGCCGCCCTGGGCCAGGCCGGTCACCAGCACGGGCTTGAGGTTGGCACGGGCGGCATAGACGGCGGCGGTATAGCCGGCCGGGCCGGAGCCGAGGATCAGCACCTTGGCGTGGGTGGAAGTGGTCATCTTGGGGTTCCTGGGAGCGGGGGAGGGCGTCGCGGTCGGCCAACAGGGCACCCTACATGAGGTGCAGCAGGCATGGCGTGAAGCCTGTCAATAGGCACAATAGCCCGGTCGTGAAATTGTAGGCAGCCGACGCGGATGGCCGGTTCCCCCTGGGAACTGCCGCCCGGCGAGCCGTAAGAAGAGCACCAACAAGGAGTTTCCGCGATGTCGATGCTTTCGAATCTCGACCTGATCCGGCGCGTGCCGCTGTTCTCGATGCTCAGCAACGAGCATGCGCAGCAGGTGGCCGACAACGTCGTGAAGCGGCGCTTTCGCCGCGGCGAACTGGTCGTCGAGCAGGGCCGCAAGAGCAATGCCCTGTTCATCCTCCTCAACGGCCGCGCCCGGGTGCTGACCTCCGACTCGCGCGGCCGAGAGGTCATCCTGGCGGTGCTGGAAGCCGGCGACTACGTCGGCGAGATGAGCCTGATCGACAACGAGCCGCACTCGGCCACGGTCCGCGCCGAGGTGCAGACCGACATGCTGGTGCTGGGGCGCACCGAGTTCGCGCGCTGCCTGCCCGAGACCACGTCCCTGGCCTACGGCATCCTGCGCGGCCTGGTCCAGCGCCTGCGGGCGGCCGACCGCCAGATCGAGTCGCTGGCGCTGCTGGACGTGTACGGCCGCGTCGCCCGCACGCTGCTGGACATGGCCGAGGACGTCAACGGCACCAGCCTGATCCGCAACAAGGTGTCGCGCCAGGACATGGCCAAGGTCGTCGGCGCCTCGCGCGAGATGGTCAGCCGGGTCATGAAGGACCTGGAGCAGCGCGGCGTGATCGAGACCCAGGAGAACGGCTCGGTCATCATCAAGCAGCGCCTGTACAACGACTGAGCCTGCCGGGGGCCCGGGGCGGCTGCGCCCCTTCGGCCACAATGCGTCCATGACCTTTCCCCTCGGATCACTCGGGGCCGAGGCCAGGGCCGCCATGGCGCCGGGCAATGCGCCGACGTCGATGACGCTGAGACAGCAGCTGTGGCTGACGGTGGCCGCGGTGGCGTGGTTGCTGATGGTGCTGGCCATGCTCACCCACAGCGGTGCCGACGCGGGTTTCTCCACGTCGGGCAGCGGTGGCGCGCTGGTCAACAAGGCCGGCATGGCCGGCGCCTGGTTCTCCGACTTCCTGTTCTTCATGCTCGGCCACAGCGCCTGGTGGCTGCCGGTGGTGGCCGCGCGCTCGTGGCTGTCGGCGCTGGCGCGCCGGCTGCGGGGTCAGGCCGCGCCCGAGGGCCATCGTCTGGCTTTCTGGGTCGGGCTCGTGCTGCTGGTCTGCGCCAGTTGCGCCCTCGAATCGACCCGGCTTTACCGGTTCGAGTCGTCGCTGCCGGGCCATGCCGGCGGCGTGCTCGGCTACCTGATCGGTCCGCTGTCGGCCCGCTGGCTCGGCTTCGCGGGCTCCGGCGTGGCCTGGATCGGCCTGCTTGTGGCCGGCATGGCGCTGGCGCTGCGCTTTTCCTGGATCGGGCTGGCCGAGACCATCGGCACCTGGGTCGATACCTTCCGCGAGCGGCGCGAGGCGCGGCGCGAGATCGCCGAGGACGAGCGCCTGGGGGCGCAGGCGCAGCGCGAGCGGGCCGAGGTGGTGGCGGTGGAGCGCGAGGAGATCGAGGAACACATCCCGGTGGTGATCGAGAAGACCATCGCCGAGTTGCCGCGTTCCGAGCGCGTGGCCAAGGAGCGCCAGAAGCCGCTCTTCGCCGAGCTGAGCGACACCAGGCTGCCGCAGGTGGACCTGCTGGACGCGGCCCCGGGGCGGGTCGAATCGGTGACTGCCGAATCGCTCGAGATGACCTCGCGCCTGATCGAGAAGAAGCTCAAGGACTTCGGCGTCGAGGTGCGGGTGGTGGCGGCGTCGCCCGGCCCGGTGATCACGCGCTACGAGATCGAGCCGGCCACCGGCGTCAAGGGGGCGCAGGTGGTGAACCTGGCCAAGGACCTGGCGCGCTCGCTCAGCCTGGTGAGCATCCGCGTGGTCGAGACGATTCCGGGCAAGACCACGATGGCGCTGGAGCTGCCCAACGCCAAGCGGCAGACGATCCGGCTGGCGGAGATCCTGGGTTCCACGGCCTACAACGACGCGGCGTCGCTGCTGACCATCGGGCTGGGCAAGGACATCGTCGGCGCGCCGGTGGTGGTGGACCTGGCCAAGACACCGCATGCCCTGGTGGCCGGCACCACCGGCTCGGGCAAGAGCGTGGGCATCAACGCGATGATCCTGAGCCTGCTCTACAAGGCCGAGGCGCGCGACGTGCGGCTGATCCTCATCGACCCGAAGATGCTGGAGCTGTCGGTGTACGAGGGCATCCCGCACCTGCTGTGCCCGGTCGTCACCGACATGAAGCAGGCGGCCAACGCGCTGAACTGGTGCGTCGGCGAGATGGAGCGCCGCTACAAGCTCATGAGCAAGCTCGGCGTGCGCCAGCTCTCCGGCTACAACAAGAAGATCGACGAGGCCGCCGCGCGCGGCGAGAAGATCGGCAACCCGTTCTCGCTCACGCCGGAGCAGCCCGAGCCGCTGGAGCGCCTGCCGCAGATCGTGGTCGTGATCGACGAGCTGGCCGACCTGATGATGGTGGTGGGCAAGAAGATCGAGGAACTGATCGCGCGGCTGGCGCAGAAGGCCCGTGCCTCGGGCATCCACCTGATCCTGGCCACGCAGCGTCCCAGCGTCGACGTGATCACCGGCCTGATCAAGGCGAACATCCCCACGCGCATCGGCTTCCAGGTCTCGAGCAAAATCGACAGCCGCACCATCCTCGACCAGATGGGCGCCGAGTCGCTGCTCGGCATGGGCGACATGCTCTATCTGTCCGCGCCCGCGGGTGTCAACACGCCGATGCGCGTGCATGGCGCCTATGTCAGCGACGACGAGGTGCACCGCGTTGTGGAGTACCTGAAGTCGCAGGGCGAGCCGAACTACATCGAGGGCATCCTCGAGGGCGGCACGCTGGACGGCGACGGTGATGCCGCCCCCGGCGAAGCCGGTGCCGGCGACGGAGAAGCCGACCCCATGTACGACCAGGCCGTGGCCATCGTCCTCCAGCACAAGCGGGCCTCGATCTCGCTGGTGCAGCGCCACCTGCGCATCGGCTACAACCGCGCCGCGCGGCTGCTCGAGCAGATGGAGAAGTCGGGCCTGGTGTCGGCGATGGCCACCAACGGCAATCGCGACCTGCTCGTGCCGCGGCGGGAGGAGTAGCCGATGCGGCGCCGCGCCTGGCTTTTCGGGGCGCTCGGGCTGGCGGCCGGCGCCAGCCGGGCCGACGCCGTCGATGCGCTGCGCGAGTTCACGCGCGACGCTCGCAGCGGCCGCGCGGCCTTCACGCAGGTCGTGACGTCGCCCGACGGGGCGCGCCGGCGCACCTCCAGCGGCAGCTTCGAATTCGCGCGGCCGAACCGCTTCCGCTTCGTCTATGCGAAGCCCTACGCGCAGGTGATCGTCGGCGACGGCGAAAAGGTCTGGCTGCACGACGTGGACCTGCAGCAGGTCACCGTGCGGGCGATGGACCAGGCGCTCGGCGCCACGCCCGCCGCCCTGCTGGCCGGCACCGGCCTCGAGCGCGACTTCGTCCTGCGCGCCCTGCCTGCCGCCGACGGCCTGGACTGGGTGCAGGCCGAGCCGCGCGTGCGGCAGGAGTCGATCGGATTCCAGGCCCTGAAGGTCGGCTTCCGGGGCCGCCAGCTGGCCGCGCTCGACCTCGTCGACAGCTTCGGTCAGCGCTCGCAGATCGCGTTCACGGACCTCGTGCTGAACGTCGCCCCCGCGCCCGACGCGTTCCGCTTCGTGCCGCCGCCGGGCGTGGAAGTGCTCAGGCCGTAGCGCCGTCGGCCGCCTTGGCGCGAAGCCGCCGGGCCAGCAGCCAGCCCAGCGCCGCGATCGACAGGCCCACGGGCACCAGCGAGCCCACGTTGAGCCAGGTCCAGCCCTGCGTCGTGACCAGCGCGCCCGACGCGAACGAACTGGCGGCCATCGTCGTGAAGACGCAGAAGTCCATCGCCGCCTGGGCCCGGGTCTTCTCCTCCGGGCGATAGGCCTCGGTCAGCAGCGTGGTGCCGCCGGTGAACAGGAAGTTCCAGCCCACGCCCAGCACGAACAGCGCCCACAGGAAGTTGGCCAGCTCCACACCCGCCAGCGCAATGCCGATGCACAGCAGGTTGAGCACGGCGCCCACCAGCATCACCGGCACGACGCCGACGCGGCGGATCAGGTGGCCGGTGAAGAAGCTGGGAACGAACATGCCCAGCACATGCCACTCCAGCACCAGCGCCGCGTCCTCGAACGGCAGGCCGCAGCGCTGCATCGCGATCGGCGTGGCGGCCATCAGCAGGTTCATCACGCCGTAACCCAGCGCGCCGCAGGACGCGGCCACGATGAACACCGGCTGCCGCATGATCTGCCCGAGCGGCCGGCCCTGCGGGGCACCCTTCGGGGCCACCACGTGGGGCGGGAACTCGATGAACGACAGCATCGCCAGCGACAGCAGCGCCACGCCCACCAGCGACAGGTAGGCTGCCGCGAAGGGCACCGGCAGCAGGTCGCGCGTGGCACTGGCGAGGTTGGGGCCGGTGAACGCGCCGATGATGCCGCCCGCCAGCACCAGGGAGATCGCGCGCTCCTTGTAGTCCGGGCGCACCAGCTCCGGCCCGGCAAAGCGGTACAGCGCGGCGTTGGCGTTGTAGTAGCCGGCAATCATCGTGGCGGCCACCAGCAGCCAGAAGTCGCGGCTGGCCACGGCCCAGGCGCACAGCGCGGCCGACAGGATCGCCACGACCAGGCCGAGCTGGAACGACCGCTTGCGGCCCCAGCGCGCCTGCGTGCGTGCCACCAGGCCGGTGGCCAACGCACTGCCGACCACGTAGCCGGTGACCGGCAGCGTGGCCATCCAGCCCACCGGGGCCAGCGCCAGGCCCACCAGGCCGTTGATCGCGATGAACAGGACGTTGTTGGTGAGGAACGCGCCCTGGCAGAGCGACAGCAGCACGAGGTGGCGGTTCATGCGCCGATCATCGCACCGACTGACACAATGACGCCCCATGCCCGGCTCGCTCTTCGACGACGACCCCGTGCCGCCGACGGTGGAGCCGGCGGCGGCCGGCAACGCGCCGCTGGCCGAGCGACTGCGCCCCCGCACGCTGGACGAGGTGATCGGGCAGCGTCATCTGCTCGGCCCCGGCAAGCCGCTGCGGGCCGCCTTCGACGCCGGCCGTCTGCATTCGATGATCCTGTGGGGGCCGCCCGGCGTCGGCAAGACGACGCTGGCGCGCCTGGTCGCGAACGCGTTCGACGCCGAGTTCATCCAGATCTCGGCCGTGCTCGGCGGCGTGAAGGACATTCGCGACGCGGTGGACCGGGCCCAGGCGGCACGCCGGGCCGGCCGCTCGAGCATCGTGTTCGTCGACGAGGTGCACCGCTTCAACAAGGCGCAGCAGGACGCGTTCCTGCCGCACGTGGAGTCGGGACTGTTCACCTTCATTGGCGCCACCACCGAGAACCCGTCGTTCGAGGTCAACTCGGCGCTGCTGTCGCGGGCCACCGTGCACGTGCTGCAGCCGCTGACGCCGGACGACCTGGCCGAGCTGCTGTCGCGCGCGCAGGCCTCGATGGGGCTGGCGCCGTTCGCCGACGCGGCACGCGACCGCCTGATCGGCTATGCCGACGGCGACGCCCGGCGCCTGCTCAACGTCGTGGAGAACGTGGCCGCGGTGGCGGGCGACGCGCGGCAGATCGACGAGGCTCTGCTGGAGCGTGCGCTCGGTGATCAGCTGCGCCGTTACGACAAGGGCGGCGAGCAGTTCTACGACACGATCTCGGCGCTGCACAAGGCGGTGCGCGGCAGCGACCCGGACGCCGCGCTGTACTGGCTGGTGCGCATGCTCGACGGCGGCGTGGACCCGCGCTACGTCGCACGACGCGTGATCCGCATGGCCAGCGAGGACATCGGCCTGGCCGACCCGCGCGGTCTGCGCATGGCGCTCGACGCGGCCGAGGTCTACGAGCGACTGGGCTCGCCCGAGGGCGAGCTGGCACTGGCACAGGTGGTGCTGTTCCTCGCCGCGGCGCCCAAGAGCAACGCGGCCTACGTGGCCTACAACGAGGCGCGCGCCTTCGTGCGCCAGGACGGCACGCGCCCGGTGCCGCTGCGGCTGCGCAACGCGCCCACGAAGCTGATGAAGCAGCTCGACTACGGCAGGGACTACCGCTATGCCCACGACGAGGCGGACGGCTTCGCCGCCGGCGAGTCGTACTTCCCGGACGGCCTGGAGCCCGCGCCGAACTTCTATCGCCCCACCGACCGCGGGCTCGAGCAGCAGATCGCCGACAAGCTGGCACGCCTGCGGCAGGCCAACGAGCGCCAGCGCGGCGGGGCCTAGAGCGCGAAGCCCCGGCGCGGCACCACGGCGCGCATCGCGAAGGCGGTGCGGATGCGCGCCACGTGCGGGAACGCGGCCACCCGCTGGCGGTGCACGCGCTCGTAGTCGCGCATGTCGGCCACCGCCACGCGCAGCAGGTAGTCGAAGTCGCCGGACATCAGGTAGCACTCGAGCACGTCGTCGCAGGCCGCCACCGCACGTTCGAACGCGTCGAGCACCGCGCTGCCCTGGCTGGACAGGGTGACCTCGATGAACACCGTGGTGGGCTTGCCGATCGCGTCGCCGTCGAGCACGGCGCTGTAGCCGGAGATCACCCGCTCCTGTTCCAGCCGCTGCAGCCGGCGGAAGCACGCCGACGCCGACAGGCCGACCTTCTGCGCGAGTTCGGCATTGGGCAGGCGGCCGTCGGACTGCAGCAGGCGCAGGATCTCGCGGTCGATCTTGTCAATGTTCATCGACGTTTCCTGCTTTGTGGACAGCACTGATTGTCTCTGAAGGGGAATGCTTGCAACATCGTTGCTTGAATCTGGGGTTTTCCAGGGGCCAAAGCGCAACCCCATTCGAGGCGTCCGGGACCACGATCTGCCGATCCCCACGGAGGTTTCCCATGCGCATCGGCGTTCCCAAGGAAGTGAAGAACCACGAGTACCGCGTCGGCATGACGCCTGCGGCCGTCCGGGAGGCGGTCCACCATGGGCACTCGGTCCTGGTGCAGGCCGGGGCCGGCCGCGGCATCGGCTGCGACGACGCGGCCTACGTGCAGGCCGGCGCGCAGGTCGTGCCCGACGCTGTGGCGGTGTTCGAGTCGGCCGAACTGGTGGTCAAGGTCAAGGAGCCGCAGCCGGCCGAGTGCGCGATGCTGCGCCGCGGCCAGACCCTGTTCACCTACCTGCACCTCGCGCCGGACCCGGTGCAGGCGCAGGGCCTGCTGGCCAGCGGCTGCACGGCGATCGCCTACGAGACCATCACCGACGACCGCGGCGGGCTGCCGCTGCTGGCGCCGATGAGCGAGGTGGCCGGCCGCATGGCGATCCAGGTCGGCGCCGTGGCGCTGCAGAAGGCCAATGGCGGCCTGGGCGTGCTGCTCGGCGGCGTGCCGGGCGTGGCGCCGGCGCAGGTGACGGTGATCGGCGGCGGCGTGGTCGGCACCCATGCCGCCCGCATGGCGATCGGCCTTGGCGCCGACGTGACGATCCTCGACCGCTCGCTGCCGCGGCTGCGCCAGATCGACGAGGCCTTCGGCGGCCGCATCCGCACACAGTACGCCACGCTCGACGCCACCGAGCAGGCGGTGCTGCGGGCCGATCTGGTGGTGGGCGCCGTGCTGGTGCCCGGTGCGACCGCACCGAAGCTGATCACGCGTGCCCAGTTGTCGCGCATGACGCCCGGCGCGGTGATCGTGGACGTGGCCATCGACCAGGGTGGCTGCTTCGAGACCTCACGCGCCACCACGCATGCCGAACCCACCTACGAGGTCGACGGCATCGTGCACTACTGCGTGGCCAACATGCCCGGCGCCGTGCCGCGCACGTCGACCCATGCACTGGGCCACGCCACGCTGCCGTTCATCCTGGCGCTTGCCGGCAAGGGCTGGCGCCGCGCCTGCGCCGACGACCGCCACCTGGCCGCGGGCCTGACGGTGCACGACGGCGCGATCACCCACGCCAGCGTCGCCGCGGGGCTCGGCAAGCCCCTGCGAGACATCGCCACGCTGCTTGCCTGACGCCCCTTGCAGGGGCGCTTTCCGCAAGGGTAATCCTTGCGCGGGGCACGGACCTTGCCTGCCTAGAATCGGGCCCGCCGTTGGCGGGACGGTGTGAACCTGGAGTGGCCGCTTGGACATCTTTTTCCAACAGATCATCAACGGGCTGGTGCTCGGCAGCATGTACGCGCTGGTGGCGCTGGGCTACACCATGGTGTACGGCATCATCAACCTCATCAACTTCGCCCACGGCGAGGTGCTGATGTTCGGTGCGCTCACCAGCTGGACCGTCGTCAACGCGCTGGAAGGCAGCGGCATGCCGGGCTGGCTGGTGCTGCTGTTGTCGGTGCCCGTGTCCATCGCGGTGTGCGCCACGCTGAACTTCTCGATCGAGAAGGTGGCCTACCGGCCCCTGCGCAATGCGCCGCGACTGGCGCCGCTGATCACCGCCATGGGCATGAGCCTGCTGCTGCAGACGGTGGCGATGATCATCTGGAAGCCCAACCCCAAGCCGTTCCCGATCCTGCTGCCCAGCGAGCCGATCGACCTCGGCGGTCCCGTCATCAGCATCGTGCAGTGCATCATCCTCGGGCTCACCGCGGTGATCCTGGCCGGGCTGATGTACCTCGTGAACCGCACCAAGCTCGGGCGTGCGATGCGCGCCACGGCCGAGAACCCGCGCGTGGCCGCGCTGATGGGCGTCAAGCCCGACATGGTCATCTCCGCCACGTTCATCATCGGCGCCGCGCTCGCCGCCGTGGCAGGGATCATGTGGGCCGCCAACTACGGCACCGTGCAGCACTCGATGGGCTTCCTGCCCGGTCTGAAGGCGTTCACCGCGGCCGTGCTGGGCGGCATCGGCAATCTCGCGGGCGCGGTGGTCGGCGGTCTGCTGCTCGGGCTCGTGGAAGCCATCGGCGCCGGCTACCTGGGCGAGATCACCGGGGGCGTGCTGGGCAGCCACTACGCCGACATCTTCGCCTTTGTCGCGCTGATCCTGGTGCTCACGCTGCGACCGTCCGGCCTGCTGGGCGAACGCGTGGCCGACCGCGCCTGAGGGGAGCCTGACATGATGGACAAGAAGAACCAGGTCATCGTCTTCGTGCTCGTCGCGCTCGGCCTGTTCCTGCTGCCGCTGCTGGCGCAGCAGCTCGGGCAGGGGCCGGTGCGCATCATGGCGCTGGCGATGCTGTACGTGCTGCTGGCGCTGGGCCTGAACATCGTCGTGGGCTACGCCGGCCTGCTGGACCTGGGCTTCGTCGCGTTCTACGCCGTCGGCGCCTACATGTACGCGCTGCTGGCGAGTCCGCACCTGGCCGAGAACTTCGAGGGCTTCAAGGCCATGTTCCCGGACGGCTTGCACACGCCGATCTGGGTGGTGATACCACTGGCCGCGGGGTTGGCGGCGATTGCCGGCGTGCTGCTCGGCGCGCCAGTGCTCAAGCTGCGCGGCGACTACCTGGCCATCGTCACGCTCGGCTTCGGCGAGATCATCCGGGTGTTCATGAACAACCTGGAGCACCCGGTCAACATCACCAACGGGCCGCGCGGGCTGGACCGCATCGACTCGATGAACATCTTCGGGTTCTCGTTCGGCAAGTCGCTGCAGATCGGCGATTTCTCGATCCCGTCGGTGACGCTGTACTACTGGCTGTTCCTGTCGCTGGTGATCGGCAGCCTGCTGGTGTGCTATCGCCTGGAAACCTCGCGCATCGGCCGCGCCTGGATGGCCATCCGCGAGGACGAGATCGCGGCCAAGGCCATGGGCATCAACACGCGCAACATGAAGCTGCTGGCCTTCGGCATGGGCGCCACCTTCGGCGGCGTGTCGGGCTCGATGTTCGCTGCCTTCCAGGGCTTCGTCTCGCCGGAATCCTTCAGCCTGATGGAGTCGGTGATGATCGTGGCGATGGTCGTCGTGGGCGGCATCGGCCACCTGCCGGGCGTGATCGTCGGCGCCCTGCTGCTGGCGATCCTGCCCGAGGCGCTGCGTTACGTGGCGGGCGACATCCAGAACCTGACCGGCGGACGCATCGACGCGTCCATCCTGCGCCAGCTGCTGATCGCGCTGGCGATGGTGGTGGTGATGCTGCTGCGGCCGCGCGGCCTGTGGCCGTCGCCCGAGCACGGCAAGTCGGCGCCGTCGCCGGTGACGAAGTAAGGGGGCGGCACGATGAGCAACGGCAAGGTCGTCCTCAAGGTCGGCAACGTCTCCAAGCGCTTCGGCGGGCTGCAGGCGCTGTCCGAAGTGGGCATCACGATCACCGAGGGGCAGGTCTACGGCCTGATCGGCCCCAACGGCGCGGGCAAGACCACGTTCTTCAACGTGATCACCGGGCTGTACACGCCGGACTCCGGCACCTTCGAGCTCGGCGGCGCGCCCTACAAGCCCGAGGCCGTGCACCAGGTGGCCAAGGCCGGCATTGCGCGCACGTTCCAGAACATCCGCCTGTTCGCCGAGATGACCGCACTCGAGAACGTGATGGTCGGCCGGCATGTGCGCACCCAGTCGGGCCTGATGGGCGCGGTGTTCCGCACCGCGTCGTTCAAGGCCGAGGAGCAGGCGATCGCGCAGCGGGCGCAGGAGCTGCTCGACTACGTGGGTATCGGCCGCTATGCCGACTACAAGGCGCGCACGCTGTCCTACGGCGACCAGCGCCGCCTGGAGATCGCGCGCGCACTGGCCACCGACCCGAAGCTGATCGCGCTCGACGAGCCGGCCGCGGGCATGAATGCCACCGAGAAGGTGGTGCTGCGCGAGCTGATCGACCGCATCCGCAACGACAACCGCACCATCCTGCTGATCGAGCACGACGTGAAGCTGGTGATGGGGCTGTGCGACCGGGTGACCGTGCTCGACTACGGCAAGCAGATCGCCGAGGGCACGCCGGCCGAGGTGCAGAAGAACGAGAAGGTGATCGAGGCCTACCTCGGCGCCGGGCACGGGACGCATTGAGATGGCAACGACACTGTTGAAGGTGAGCGGCCTGAAGGTCGCCTACGGCGGCATCCAGGCCGTCAAGGGCGTCAGCTTCGAGGTGCGCCAGGGCGAGCTGGTCAGCCTGATCGGCGCCAACGGCGCGGGCAAGACCACCACGCTGAAGGCCATCACGGGCACGCAGCCGGTGGCTGCCGGCGACATCGAGTTCATGGGCCGGTCGATCCGCGGCCAGGGCGCCTGGGACCTCGTCAAGCAGGGCCTGGTGATGGTGCCCGAGGGGCGCGGCACCTTCACCCGCATGACCATCGTCGAGAACCTGCAGATGGGCGCCTTCGTGCGCAACGACGGCGAGATCGACGCCGACATCGACAAGGTGTTCACGATCTTCCCGCGCCTGAAGGAGCGGGCGCAGCAGCTCGCCGGCACGATGAGCGGCGGCGAGCAGCAGATGCTGGCGATGGGCCGCGCGCTGATGGCGCGCCCCAAGGTGCTGCTGCTCGACGAGCCCTCGATGGGCCTGTCGCCGATCATGGTCGACAAGATCTTCGAGGTCGTGGCCGACATCCACAAGCAGGGCACCACGATCCTGCTGGTCGAGCAGAACGCCAGCCGCGCGCTGTCGCTGGCCGATCGCGGCTACGTGATGGAGTCCGGCGAGGTGTCGATGGACGGCGACGCCAAGATGCTGCTGGCCGACCCGCGCGTGCGCGCCGCCTACCTGGGCGAGTGAGCCGCGCGCGCCCGGCGCGCCGCCTCAGGGCTTCTCGGCCAGCTGCTTCAGGTTGGCCAGTCCGGCCTCGAAGTCCGGGCCGACCATGCGGTCGCCGAACAGCGCGATCCACCGGAACAGCGGGTTGGACCCCATGTTGCCGGTCATGCTCCAGGTGACGCGGGTGCCGGCGCCGTCGGCGGCCAGCGTCAGGTCGCCGGTCGACGTGGTGCCGAAGTCCGGAAAGTACAGGTCGTAGGCCAGGCGCCGCCCGGGGTCGGCGGCGGTGAAGGTCATCTTGCCGTCGCCTTCGGTCTTGCTCTGCCAGGCCCAGCCTGCGCCGACGCCCGACGCGGCGCCGCTGTAGGTGATCGCCATCGACGGGTCGCGCTGGTTCCACACCGTCCAGCGCTTCCACTCGCGGGGGTCGGCCACGAGGGCATACACCCGGTCGGCCGGCGCGTTGACCGTGATGCTGCGCACGGCACGGAACTCCGGCGACAGCGCGTAGCCGCCGGCCACCAGCAAGAGGGCCAGCGCCAGCACCGCACCGACCACCCACTTCAGGATCCGAAGCATCGGCTTCTCCCGCAGCCCTTGGGGGATCGAGTCTGAACCCCAATCGAAGGCGGGGCAAGATGGCATGATCTCGCCCTTGCGCCAGCGGCCGCCCACGCGATGGCCGCGCTCCGGTCCAACCCAGGCCCACGAGGCCGTTCCAGAGACATTCATGTTGCGACTTTTCCGACTTGCCGCGGCCGTTTCCTGCACCTTTGCCGGGCTTGCCGCGCCGGCGCTGGCCCAGCAGGCGCAGGCGCCTGCGCCGTCGAAGGCCAAGCCGCCATCGATCGTGCTTCCTGCGTCGCCGGCCCCGAAAGCCGCGCCGGCCAAGACGCTCGGCGGCAAGGGCGCGCCCTCGGGCAAGCTGCTTTCGCGCGAGGAGCTTCGCGCCTGCCTCAAGCGCCTGGACGACATCACTGCCTCCGGCAAGGACCTGGTCCAGCGCCGCACCGCGCTCGACGCCGAGAAGGACGAGCTGGTCAAGAGCGGCGACGCGCTGAAGCTGGCCCGGGCCGACGTCGATGCGAAGCTGGCGGCCGTGCGGGCCTGGGAGGGGCGCATGCGCGCCCACGCCGCCGAGATCGAGGCGTTCAACCAGCGCGCCCGGGCGATCGACGAGGCTCCCAAGGCCGATCGCGAGGCGATGACCAAGGCGCTCGAGGCCGACCGCGAAGGCCTCAGCCGCACCCGCAACAGCCTGGCCAGCGACGAGGCGAGCCTGGTGCCGGCCTACGAGGCCAGCGTGCGCAGCTACAACGAGCGCGCCAAGGCCCGCGACGCGGTCGTGGTCGACTGGAACGCGCGCAACAAGGTTCTCAACGATGCCGGCACCAAGGCCGAGGAAGAGCGCACCGACTGGCTGACCGAGTGCGCCAACCGCCCGTACCGGGAAGAGGACGAGATGGCCATCAAGGCCGGCAAGTAGGTTGCTGGCGATGAAGGATTCCACCGACACCGGGCGCAACCCGCTGCTCCAGCCCTGGCGCACGCCGCACGAACTGCCGCCGTTCGCGGACATCGAGCCGGGTCATTTCGCGCAGGGTTTCGACGTGGCGATGCGCGCGCACCGCGACGAGATCGACGCCATCGCGCAGCAGGCCGAGCCGCCGACCTTCGCCAACACGGTGGCCCGTCTGGACGCCAGCGGCCGCCTGTTCAATCGCATCGAGGCCGTGTTCCACAACCTGTGCGCGTCGGAGACCTCGCCGGCCCTGCAGACGGTGCAGCGCGAGATGGCGCAGCCGCTGGCGGCCCACAGCAACGCCATCTACCTGAACGCTCGGCTCTTCGAGCGCCTGGACACCCTGCATGCCCGGCGCGGCGAGCTGGGCCTGTCGGCCCAGGACCGGCGGCTGCTCGAGCGGCTGCACAGCGACTTCGTGCGCGCCGGTGCCCGGCTGCGGGGCGAGCAGCGCGAGCGCTACGCCGCCACGAACGAGAAACTGGCGTCGCTGATGACGCGCTTCGGCCAGAACGTGCTCGCCGACGAGAGCGCCTTCCGCCTGACGCTGGCGCACGAGGCCGACATGGCCGGGCTGCCCGACTTCGTGCGCGACGCTGCGCGGCAGGCCGCCAGCGATCGCGGCCTGGACGGTGCCGTGATCACGCTGTCGCGGTCGCTGATCGTGCCCTTCCTGACCTTCAGCGAGCGGCGCGACCTGCGCGAGGCCGCCTGGCGGGCCTGGACCCGCCGGGGCGAGCACCCAGGCGAGACCGACAACCGGGCCATCGTGCGCGACATCCTCGAGCTGCGTGCGGAACAGGCGGGCCTGCTGGGCTATGCCAGCTATGCCGACTACGCGCTGGACAACACCATGGCCGGCACGCAGGCGGCGGTGATGAAGCTGCTGGACGACGTCTGGGCGCGTGCCGTGCCGGCGGTGGAACGCGAGCGCGGCGAACTGCTGGCCCTGATGCGCGAGCGGGGCGTCGACCATGCCATCGAGCCCTGGGACTGGCGCTACTGGGCCGAACTGGTGCGTCAGCGCCACTACGCGATCGACGACGCCGAGGTCAAGCCGTACTTCGCGCTCGACCGCATGGTCGCCGCCGCCTTCGACTGCGCGCAGCGCCTGTTCGGCATCCGCCTCGTCGAGCGGGCCGACCTGCCGGTCTACCACCCCGACGTCAAGGCCTACGAAGTGCGCGGGCGCGACGACCGCCTGATCGGCGTGTTCCTGCACGACAACTTCGCGCGGCCCACCAAGCGAAGCGGCGCCTGGATGAGCCTGTTCCGCCAGCAGACCCGCAACGGCGGCGCCGTGGCGCCGATCGTCGTCAACAACAACAACTTCGCCAAGGCCGCGCCGGGGCAGCCGACGCTGCTGTCGTTCGACGATGTGCGCACGCTGTTCCACGAGTTCGGGCATGGCCTGCACGGCCTGCTGTCGGACGTGGGCTACGAGCGCCTGTCGGGCACCAATGTGCTGCGCGACTTCGTCGAACTGCCGTCGCAGCTGTTCGAACACTGGATGAGCGAGCCCGAGGTGCTGCGCCGGCATGCCCGCCACGTGCACACCGGCCAGCCGATCCCCGAGGACCTGATCGAGCGCCTGCGGCGCGCGCGCCGCTTCGGCCAGGGCTACGAGACCGTGCGCTACGTCGCCAGCGCGCTGACCGACATGGCCGTGCATGCGCTGCCGAGCGGTCAGGTGCCGTCCGACCCGGTGGCGTTCGAGGCCCGGGTGCTGCGCGACCGGGGCCTGCCCGACGGCGTGGGCCTGAACCACCGCTTCACGCACTTCCAGCACCTGTTCTACGGCTCGGGATACGCCGCGGGCTACTACGTGTACCTGTGGGCCGAGGTGCTGGACGCCGACGCGTTCGATGCCTTCGTCGAGGCCGGCAGCCCGTTCGACGCCGACGTGGCGGGGCGCCTGCTGCGGCATGTGTACGCCGCCGGCGACAGCGTGGAGCCCGGCGCCACGTATGCCGCGTTCCGGGGCCGCGCACCGCGCCTGGAGCCGATGCTCGACAAGAAGGGCCTGCTGCAGCCGGCGTGACGGCGCCGGAGGGAGCGCGACGAGTCAGTTCGGGCGCTTCTCCAGCCGCAGCACGTCGTTTTCGCGCTTCATCTGGAAGCGCGTGAGGAAGCTGTTGCCCAGCAGCACGTGCGGCATCGACGCCGGCAGGATCATGGCTTCCACGTTGGCCACCTCCACGTCGCCCACGCGCACCGAGGTGAGCGTGACGGCGTAGGTGGGCACGCGCCCGTTGGCGGTCTCGGCAAAGCCGCGGCGCGAACTGCTGCGGTAGTCGATGCCCATGCGGTCGGCGTCGGCCTGGCCCAGCGCCACCACGGTGGCACCGGTGTCCACCATGAACTGCGCCGCACGGCCGTTGATCTGGCCGGTGGTGAGGAAGTGGCCGCCCGGGCCCGCCGTCAACACGATTTCGCGGGCGCCGCTGTTGCCGCCACCGCCCCCCGACACGCGGACCGGGCCGGCGCCCAGCGTGAGCGTGCGGCGCACGCCCGCGGCTTCCACCTCGGCCTGGGTGGCCGACAGCGACAGCAGCTTCACGCCCCGGACCGTGGCGCCCACCGGCACCGCTTGGGGCTGGCCGTCGATGACCAGCAGCGCCTGCTGTGTGCCGAGCGCGCCGTTCAGGGTGACTGTCTGCGCCTGGGCCGTGCCGGCGGCGGCCGCGGCCAGCACGAAGAGCAGGGCATCGGCTCGCATCGGCTCAGTCCCGCGGGTTGTCGAAGCGGATCGGGGTGTCCGCGACCTCGCGGCGCAGCAGCGCGATCGTGAGCTGCAGGTCGTCGCGCTTGGCGCCGGACACCCGCACGATGTCGCCCTGGATCGCGGCCTGCACCTTGATCTTGCTCTGCTTGACCAGTTGCTGGATGCGCCGGCCGAGCTCAGCGTCGACGCCCACCTTGACCTTGACCGGCTGGCGCACCTTGTCGCCGCCGATGCGCTCGATCTTGGCGCTGTCGTCGAGAAAGCGCACGTCCACGCCGCGCTTGGCGAGCTTGGCCAGCAGGATGTCCTTGACCTGGCTGATCTGGAAGTCGCTGTCCGCGTACAGCATCAGGTCGCGCGCCGTGCCCTTCTCGGTGAGCTCGACCTTGGCGCTGCTGCCCTTGAAATCGAAGCGGGTGCCGATCTCCTTGTTGACCTGGTCGACCGCGTTGCGCAGTTCGACGAAGTTCGGCTCGAGCATGACGTCGAAGCTGGGCATGGCCTGTTGCTAGAGGGTCCCGGGCATGGGCGAGAATTGTCCCATGCAAGGCGTTGCCGCACCCGACCTGCCGATCGACAAGGGCGTGAACCTGCGCACGCTCAACGCGTTCGGCTTGCCGGCCGTGGCGCACACGCTGGTGCGCGTGCGCAGCGACGCCGAGGTGCGGCGCCTGGTCGACCACCCCGAACTCGGGCGCGCGGCGAAGTTCATCCTCGGCGGCGGCAGCAACGTGGTGTTCACGCGCGACCCGCAGGCCGTCGTCGTGAAGGTGGAGGTGGCCGGCCGGCGCCTGCTCGAGCAGCGCGACGACGCCTGGATCGTCGAGGTCGGCGCCGGCGAGCCCTGGCACGACACCGTGGCCTGGACCCTGGCGCAGGGCTGGCCGGGCCTGGAGAACCTCGCGCTGATCCCCGGCACCGTGGGCGCGGCGCCGGTGCAGAACATCGGTGCCTACGGCGTGGAGCTGAAAGACCGCTTCGAGTCGCTCGACGTGGTGGACCTGGTCACGGGACGCAGCGCCACGCTGGGGCCGGACGCCTGCCGATTCGGCTACCGCGATAGCATCTTCAAGCAGGCGCTGGCCGGCAAGAGCGTGATCACCCGCGTGCGCATGCGGTTGCCGCGCCCGTGGCAGCCGGTGCTGGGCTACCTGGAGCTCGAGCGCAAGGTGCAGGAGACGGGCAATGCCACGCCCGATGCCCAGACCGTGTTCGACTGGGTCTGCGCCATTCGCCGCGCCAAGCTGCCGGACCCCGCGGTGATCGGCAACGTCGGCAGCTTCTTCAAGAACCCGGTGGTCAGCGCCGAGCAGTGCCGCGACATCATCGGCCGCGACCCCGAGATCGTGCACTACCCGATGCCCGACGGCAGCGTGAAGCTGGCCGCCGGCTGGCTGATCGACGCCTGCGGCTGGAAGGGCAAGACCATCGGCCATGCCGGCGTCTACGAGAAGCAGGCGCTGGTGCTGGTGAACCGGGGCGGCGCCACCGGCGCCGAGGTGGTGACGCTGGCGCGCGCGATCCAGGAGTCGGTCTACGGCCGCTTCGGCATCCGCCTCGAGCCCGAGCCGGTGGTGGTGTAGCGCTCAGCGCACCCGGATTGCCGACTTCGGCCGGAAGGCCTTGCACACCGTCTCGTCGGTCTCGAAGTACGGGCCGCCGATCAGGTCGATGCAGTAGGGCACCGCCGCGAAGATGCCGGGCACCGGGGGCGTGGCCGCGGGCAGGCCTTCCAGGGTCTCGGCGATCGACTTCGGCTGGCCCGGCAGGTTGATGATCAGCGTGGACTTGCGGATCACCGCCACCTGGCGCGACAGGATCGCCGTGGGCACGAAGTTCAAGCTGATCTGGCGCATCTGCTCGCCGAAGCCGGGCATCACCTTGTCGGCCACGGCCAGCGTGGCCTCGGGCGTCACGTCGCGCGGTGCCGGGCCGGTGCCGCCGGTGGTCAGCACCAGGTGGCAGGCGCGCTCGTCCACCAGCTCCACCAGCGCCCGGGAGATGCCCTGCTGCTCGTCGGGGATCACGCGGGCGTCCCAGGTGATCGGGTTGCGCAGGGCGCGCTGCAGCCACTGCTGCAGGGCCGGCAGGCCCTTGTCCTCGTAGATGCCGGCGGAGGCACGGTCGCTGATCGACAGCAGGCCGATGCGGACGGGGTCGAAGTCGCTCATGGGGTGGGGCCCGCGGCCGGCGTCGAGGCCAGCTGCGGCTTGATGAACTGGAACAGTTCGCGCCAGGCGCGGCCGTGGCGCTGCTCGGGGGGCAGGGCGGCGTCCTTGCGCGCGTTGCGGATCAGCGTGCGCAGGCGCTGCAGGTCGGTGTCCGGATGCTCGGCCATCCAGCGCGTGAGGGCATCGTCGTCGGCCATCAGCTCGGCGCGCCAGTGCTCCGCCTTGTGCAGCGCGAGCGCGTCGTGCGCGCGGCCGAGCTGGGCCGCGGCCACGGCGGCCCGCAAGGGCTCGATGTCGGCCTGGCGCATCAGCTTGCCCACGTATTGCAGCTGGCGCCGCCGGCCCTCGTGCGACCGGGTGCGGCGCAGTTCCAGCACCGCGTCGCGCAGGGCCTCGGGCATCGGCGTGGCGGCCAGGGCCGCGTCCGGCAGCGCCGCGAGGGCCTGCCCGATGTCCTGCTGGTCGTGCGCCTGGCGCTTGAGTTCGCTCTTGCTCGGGCGCGACGCCGTGGCGTCGTCGGGCAGGTCGTCGGAGGCTTTCATGGGTTGCTGGCTATGATAGTTCGCATGACCGGACACCAAGGATTCGCCTACACCCGCGCCCAGTTCCAGCAGATCGTCGACGACGCGCTGCGCATCGCCCGCGCAGCCGGCGCCAGCGACGCGGCGGTGGAAGTGTCCGAGGGCGCCGGGCTGTCGGTGTCGGTGCGCAAGGGCCGGCTCGAGAACGTGGAACGCAACCGCGACAAGTCGGTCGGCGTCACCGTGTACCTGGGGCAGCGGCGCGGCAATGCCAGCACGTCGGACTTCTCCCGCGCCGCGCTGGAGCAGACCGTCAAGGCGGCCTACGACATCGCGCGCTTCACCGCCGAGGACCCGGCCGCCGGCCTGCCCGACGAGGCCGACCTCGCCAGCCCGCAGCAGGCCGCCACCGACCTCGACCTGATCCACCCCTGGGCGATCGACGCCGCCCGCGCCGGCGAGCTGGCGCTGCGCTGCGAGGCCGCGGCCTTCGCCACCGACCGCCGCATCACCAATTCCGAAGGCGCCGGCGTGTCGGCGCAGCAGTCGCACTTCTTCATGGGCAACTCGCGCGGCTTCCGCGGGGGCTACGCCAGCTCGCGCCACGGCCTGTCGGTGTCGCCGATCGCCGGCCGCGGCAACGGCATGCAGCGCGACTACTGGTACACGTCGATGCGTGACCCGGCCGACCTGGCTTCGCCGGAGGCCGTGGGCCGCTACGCCGCCGAGCGGGCGCTGTCGCGGCTGAAGTCGCGCAAGATCGCCACCTGCGAGGTGCCGGTGCTGTTCGAGTCCACGCTGGCGTCGGGTCTGGTGGGCGCGTTCGTGCAGGCCACGTCCGGCGGCGCGCTCTACCGCAAGGCCACGTTCCTGGAAGGGTGCCTGGGCCAGCCGGTGCTGGCGCCCCACCTCGACCTGGACGAGGACCCGCTGGTGGCCAAGGGAAAGGGCAGCTCGCCGTTCGACGACGAAGGCGTGCGCACCCGGGCCCGGCGCGTCGTCGACGCGGGCGTCGTGCAGGGCTACTTCCTGTCGAGCTACTCGGCCCGCAAGCTGGGCCTGCGCACCACCGGCCATGCCGGCGGCGCCCACAACCTGGTGCTGCGCAGCCGCCTGACCCGCCCCGGCGACGACCTGGAGGCCATGCTGCGCAAGCTCGGGCGCGGCCTGTTCGTCATCGAGCTGATGGGGCAGGGCGTCAACGGCGTCACCGGCGACTATTCGCGCGGCGCGGCCGGCTTCTGGGTCGAGGGCGGACGCATTGCCCATCCGGTGCACGAGGTCACCATCGCCGGCAACCTGCGCGACATGCTGCGCGACATCGTCGCCGTGGGCGCCGACGCCTACACCTCGGGCAGCCGGACCACGGGCTCCATCCTGGTGCAGCGGATGAAGGTGGCCGGCGCCTGACCGGCCCGGCGCATCGCAAACCTACGCACGGGGAAACCCCGGCCGGGCGGGGCGGGGGCGCTGCCTAGAATCGCCGCGCACTTCCCTCCATCCTCTTCAGGAGAGACTCCATGGAACGTCGTTCCTTTGTTCGCAGCGCCGGCATCGCCGGTGTCCTGGCTGCCGGCGTCGCGCCGGCCGTGCACGCGCAAGCCGCGATCCGCTGGCGCCTGACCTCCAGCTTCCCCAAGGCGCTCGACACGCTGTTCGGCGTGAACGACGTCTTCGCGAAGAAGGTCAAGGAGATGAGCGGCGGAAAGTTCGAGATCACGACGCACGCGCCGGGCGAACTGGTGCCGGCCTTCGGCACGGTCGACGCGCTGCAGAACGGCACCGTCGAGGCGGCCAACACCGCGCCGTACTACTACTTCGGCAAGGACGAGACCTTCGCCCTGGGCTGCGCCATCCCGTTTGGCCTGAACAGCCGCCAGATGACCGCCTGGATGTTCGAGGGCAACGGCCTGAAGCTGATGCGCGAGTTCTACGCCGGCTACAACATCATCAACTTCCCGATGGGCAACACCGGGGCGCAGATGGGGGGCTGGTTCCGCAAGGAGATCAAGTCCCTGAAGGACTTCAAGGGCATCAAGTTCCGCTGCGGCGGCTTCGCCGGCAAGGTGGTCGAGCGCATCGGCGGCGTGCCGCAGAACATCCCGGGTGGCGAGATCTACCAGGCGCTGGAAAAGGGCACGATCGACGCCGCCGAGTGGGTGGGCCCGTACGACGACCAGAAGCTCGGCTTCCAGAAGGTCGCCAAGAACTACGCCTACCCGGGCTGGTGGGAAGGCGGCCCGCAGCTGGACCTGCACATCAACCTGAAGGCCTGGGAAGCGCTGTCGGCCGAGAACAAGGCCATCGTCGAGGCCGCCTCGGCCTATGCCCACGTGGACATGCAGGCCAAGTACGACGGCAAGAACGCCGCCGCGCTGAAGGCGCTGGTGGCCGGTGGCGCCAAGCTGTTCCCGTTCCCGAAGGACCTGATGGACGCGGCCTTCAAGGAGGCGATGGCGCTGTACAGCGAGATCGGCGCCCGCAACCCGCGCTGGAAGAAGGTGTACGACGACTACTCGGCGTTCCGCAAGGAAGCCAACCTGTGGTTCCGCTTCACCGAGGCGCGCTTCGACAACTACATGCAGTCGGCCAAGCTCTGACGCGCAGAGCCCGCGACGGCAACGAAAAGCCCCGCCTCGGCGGGGCTTTTTCTTGGGCGCCGGAATCGATGCGGCAGGCGCGCAGCGGGCCGGGCTGCGCCGGCCCGGCCGGGGCTACTTCTTGGCGGCGTCCTGCTTGATCGCGTCCTGCAGGGCCTTCATCGGGTCCTCCTCCTTGCCGGCGCCGGGTTCGGACGCACCTTCCTCCGGCTCGGAGGCGGCGGACTCGGGCTCGGAAGCCGCGGCATTCGGGTCCGCGGCCGCCTCGGGCACGCCCATGGACTGCAGGGCCTGCTCGGCGTCGATCTTGACGCCCTGCTCGATGCCGTCCGTGACCAGGCCGGGGAACGCGATGATCATGCCGACCATGATCACCTGCAGCACGATGAAAGCGATCGAGCCCTTGTAGATCTGCCCCGTGGTCACGGCCGGGATGTTGGCCCCGGTGACGCGGTCCTTGTAGTCGGTCTTGGCGGCCACGCTGCGCAGGTAGAACAGCGCGAAGCCGAACGGCGGCGTCAGGAACGACGTCTGCAGGTTCATCGCGATGATGACGCCGAACCAGATCATGATCGGATCGATCGGCGTGCCCGGCGGGAACATCGACGGCAGGATCTTCTCGGCCACCGGCAGCAGGATCGGGATCACGATGAAGGCGATCTCGAAGAAGTCGATGAAGCAGCCGAGGATGAACACCAGCACGTTCACGACGATCAGGAAGCCGAGCGCGCCGCCGGGCAGCTTGTCGAACAGGTGCTCGACCCAGACGTGGCCGTCGGCGGCGTTGAACGTGAACGAGAACACCGTCGAGCCGATCAGGATGAACAGCACGAAGGTGGCCAGCTTGGCCGTGCTGTCCAGCGCCTGCATCATCAGCTTGAGGTTCAGGCGACGGCGGCCCACGGCCATGATCAGCGCGCCCAGGGCGCCCATCGCGCCACCTTCTGTGGGCGTGGCCACGCCGAGGAAGATGGTCCCCAGCACG
Organism: Aquabacterium sp. T101; assembly: GCF_057219775.1. Taxonomy (NCBI): domain Bacteria; kingdom Pseudomonadati; phylum Pseudomonadota; class Betaproteobacteria; order Burkholderiales; family Sphaerotilaceae; genus Aquabacterium; species Aquabacterium sp. T101. The sequence continues at coordinate 1,205,844 of NZ_JBXVVZ010000001.1, read as the reverse complement.
AGGAAGATCAGCACCAGCGGCGGGATCAGCACGAAGGTCACGCGCTCGGCCAGTCGCGACAGCAGCCCCATTCGCGTCACGCTGTTCAGCAGCGCCAGCCCCAGCCCCAGCAGCGAGGCGATCGTCATCGACATGATGAAGACCTCGTCGCCGGGCGCCGCGCCCTCGCGCTCGAGCCAGGCGCCCATCAGCTGGCTGTGCACGCGCGACCAGGCATAGCCGGCGGCGCCGCAGACCAGGAACAGCACCAGCAGCGACCGGTAGCCGCCGCTGCCGTCGGGCTCGCGGTAGATGCGGGCCTCGGGCGGCAGCGCCGGCACCCAGCTCGGGCGGCCGAAGGCCACGAACACGATGAACAGGATGTACAGGCCCACCAGCATCAGGCCCGGAATCAGCGCGCCGGCGTACATGTCGCCCACCGAGCGGCCCATCTGGTCAGCCAGCACGATGAGCACCAGCGACGGCGGAATGGCCTGGGCCAGCGTGCCCGACGCGGTGATGGTGCCGGTGGCGATGGTGCGGTTGTAGCCGTAGCGCAGCATGATGGGCAGCGAGATCAGGCCCATCGAGATCACCGCCGCGGCGACCACGCCGGTGGTGGCGGCCAGCAGCGCGCCGACCAGGATCACCGCGATGGCCAGGCCGCCGCGCAACGGGCCGAACACCTGGCCCACCGTCTCGAGCAGGTCCTCGGCCATGCCGGACCGTTCGAGGATGATGCCCATGAAGGTGAAGAACGGGATCGCGAGCAGCGTCTCGTTGCTCATGATGCTGAACACCCGCAGCGGCAGCGCCTGGAAAAGGGTGGTCGAGAACAGCCCCACTTCCATGCCGATGTAGCCGAACAGCAGCCCGGTGGCCGCGAGGCCGAACGCGACGGGGATGCCCGTCAGCAGGAAGAAGAGCAGCCCGCAGAACAGCAGCGGGACGAAGTTCTGGGCGATGAACTGGGCCATGGTGTCAGCTCTTCTTGGCGTTCGCGAGTTGCTGTTCGTGCCGGGCCGCCTCGGCGGCCAGCTCCTCGGCGAGCTTCTCCTCGTCCGACTTGCCCTCTTCCACGCTGAACGGTTCCGACGTGTGCCCGGTGATGAAGGCGATGCGCTTGATCAGCTCCGACGCCGCCTGCGTGAGCAGGATGGAAAAGCCCAGCGGCAGCAGCGCCCACATCGGCCAGCGGATCAGGCCGCCGGCGTTCTGGCTCATTTCGCCGGTCTCGAAGGCGCGCACGAACACCGGCCAGCCGAGGTTGATCATGATGATCGACAGCGGGATCGTGAAGACCACGATGCCGATCGCGTCGATGATCGCGTTGGTGCGCCGGGACAGCTTGCTGGAGATGAAGTCGATCCGCACATGGGCGTTCTTCAGCATCACGTAGCCCACGCCGAGCATGAACACGGCGGCGAACAGGTACCACTGGATCTCCAGCCACGCGTTCGAGCCGATGTTGAACGCCTTGCGCAGCGTCGCGTTGCCGGCGCTGATCAGCACCGCGGCCAGCACCAGCCACATGGTCAGCTTGCCGATCCACTCGTTGACGGTGTCGATCAGCCGGGACAGTTTGAGCAGTGCACCCACGGGCGCTCCCCTCCGGAATTCGCGATGCGCGGATTCTGGCAGCGTTCGCACGCCGCTCCGGAGGGTCTAACCCGCAGCCTGGGCCTGCATGTACAGGTTGGTCGAGCGGGCGCCGCTGCGGCAGAACATCAGCAGCGGCCGCGGCAGCTGCGCCAGCAGCGCGGCCATCTCGGCGATCTGCTCGGGCGTCTGGAAGCCGCCTGCCACCGGCAGGTGGCGGTACTCGAGCCCCGCGGCGCGCGCCGCGGCCTCGATCTGCGCACTGGTGGGCTGGTCGGGCCCGTGCTCGAAGTCGGGGCGGTTGTTCACCACGCTGCGAAAGCCGGCACGGGCGGCCTCGGCCATCGCGTCCGGCGTGAGCTGCGGGGCCACGCACACATCGGGTGCCACCGGGCGGATCGGCAGGGAGGGTGTCGTCATGGTGCGCAAGCCTACCGGGTCAGCGCGGCCTTGACCGCCGCCGACACCATGCCCATGTCGGCCTTGCCGGCCAGGCGGCCCTTGGCCGCGCCCATCACCTTGCCCATGTCGCCCGGGCCGGCGGCGCCGACCTCGGCCACGATGCGGGCCACCTCGGCGGCCACCTCATCGGCCGACAGGCGCTGGGGCAGGTAGCCCTCCAGCACGGCCAGTTCGGCGGTTTCCTTGTCCACCAGGTCGGTGCGCCCGGCCTGCGCGAACGCGGCGATCGAGTCCTTGCGCTGCTTGGCCAGCTTGTCCAACACGCCCACCACCTGGGCGTCGTCCAGCGTGATGCGCTCGTCCACCTCGCGCTGCTTGATCGCCGCCAGCAGCAGGCGGATCGTCGACAGCCGCGCGGCGTCCTTGGCGCGCATGGCGGCCTTCATGTCGTCGGTGATGCGGTCCTTGAGGGTCATCGGGTGTCCTTCAGAAGCGCAACGAGCCCGCTGCGGTGTCCCGCGCGGGCTCGTCGCTGGCCTGGGGCCGGAATCAGTACAGCTTCTTGGGCAGCTGCATCGAGCGAACGCGCTTGTAGTGGCGCTTCACCGCGGCAGCCTTCTTGCGCTTGCGCTCGGCCGTGGGCTTCTCGTAGAACTCGCGGGCGCGCAGTTCGGTCAGCAGGCCCAGCTTTTCGATGGTGCGCTTGAAGCGGCGCAGCGCCACGTCGAAGGGCTCGTTCTCTTTGACGCGAATGGTGGTCATGAAGGGGAAGGTCCTAGGTTCTGCGCCGGGCAAGCCAGGGTGCCTGCCAGCAAAGCCGAGCATTATAGCGGCGGTCCGCAGGCCTGGCGACTGCCGGTTTGGGAGCATGGCATGGGGAGCCCGTGTGGCTACCATCCGCCGGTCACGGTCCCTTCCCGATGTCCTCCGACCCTGCAGCCCCCGGCCTGGATGCTCCGCTGGCAGCGTGCCTTTCGCCGCTGGCCCTGGCGCTGGTCCTGCGTGACCAGGACGCCCTGGTGCTGAAGGACGCGTCCGGCACCTGGATGCATGCAGGATCCCGTATGGTGGAATGGCTGGGGCGTCCGCCGGGGTCGCTTGCCGGGGTGCGCGACGCCGACGTGCTGGGGGACCCGGCCGCCTTGAAGGCCGCCGACCAGGCGGCGCTGGACCAGCCCGGCTGGCATGTCAGCGAGTACCGCTGCGAAATGGCCGGTGTGCGGCGCGAGTTCCAGGTGCTCAGGATGCGACTGAGCGGCCCCGACGGGCAGCCCCTGCTGGCCCTGGTGTGGCGCGACCTGGCGCCGGCCCGGCGTCGCGAGGCCCAGTTGCGCCAGGCCCTGGAGCAACTGGAACAGCAGCAGCTGGCCAACGAGCAGCTGCGGCGCGAATTGCAGGGCCAGTCCCCCCGCGACCGTGCCACCGGCCTGTACAACCGCGCCCACTTCGACGACCAGATCCGACGCGAGGTGGACCTGTCCACCCGCGAGCACCGCGAGTTCGCGCTGGTGTCGATCGCACTCGACCCGCTGCTGCCGGAGATTCAGGCGCTGGGAGCCGGGGTGCGGCGCCGGGTGCAGGAGGCGCTGGGCCTGCTGCTGCGCAACAACACGCGGGCGATGGACGCGTCCTGCCGCGACGACGAGGACCGATTCGCGGTGCTGCTGTCGGGCGTGGGTCTGGCGACGGCGCACTCGCGCATGGAAGGCCTGCGCCGCCAGTGCGCGACCCAGATCGTGGCGCACGAAGGGCGCGAGATCGGCTTCACCGTGTCGATGGGCGTGGCCAGCTTCCCCCACACCGCTGCCACGCAGGACGACCTGCGTGCCGCCTGCGAGGCCGCCCTGGCCGACGCACGCCAGCGTGGCGGCAACCGGGTCACCTTGGCCAGCATCCGCTTCGAGGCTGGCTGAGGGGCGAGGCCTTTGCGGCCACCGGGTCAGCGCGGCATCGGCGCCGAGTCAAGGCTGCATCAGGGCACGCACATGAGCGGCGGTGCCGCTGGCCAGGCCGTCGAGGCTGTAGCCGCCTTCGAGCGTGGACACCACCTTGCCGCCGGCCGACCGGTCGGCCACCGCCATCAGCTCGCGCGTGATCCAGTGGAAGTCGTCGTCGGTGAGGGCCAGGCCGCCGAGCGGGTCGAGGTGATGCGCGTCGAAGCCGGCGGAGATGATCACCAGGCCCGGCTCGAACCGCGCCAGGGCGGGCAGCAGTTCGTTGCGCATGTGATGCCGAAACGTCGCCGAGTCCGCGCCGCGCGACAGCGGGATGTTGACCACGTTGCCTGCGGAGCCCGACTCGCCGCGCGCGCCGGTGCCCGGATAGAACGGCGACTGGTGGCTCGAGCCGTAGAACAGGTCGGGGTCGTCGTAGAAGCTGTTCTGCGTGCCATTGCCATGGTGCACGTCGAAGTCCACCACCGCGACGCGGCGGATGCCGTGCACCTCGCGCGCATGCAGTGCGGCGATGGCGGCCTGGTTGAAGACGCAGAAGCCCATGGCGCGGTCCGCCTCGGCGTGGTGGCCGCAGGGGCGCGTGGCGCAGAACGCATTGCGCGCCTGCCCGGCCACCACGGCGTCGACCGCCGCGCAGGCCGCGCCGACGCAGCGCAGCACGGCCTCCCAGGTGCCCGGGGACATGATGGTGTCGCCGGCGTCGAGCGCGCGGTAGCCCTGGCGCGGCACGGCGGACTCCACGGCGTCCACGTAGTCGGCGTCGTGGATGCGCAGGATCTGCTCGCGCGTGCCCAGCGGTGCGTCGTGACGCGCAGCGGCGGCGAACTCGGGCGCTTCCAGCGCTCGCAGCACCGCCACCAGGCGGTCGGGCGATTCGGGGTGATGCGGGCCGGGACGATGGTCGAGGCAGGCGGCGTGGGAGTAGATCCAGGTGCTCATCGGCAATGCGGGTTTGATCGACGGTGGCAATGATGCACGGAGGCCGCGGCCCTCGAACCGGCACTCGGGGGTGTGGGGCCCACGGCGCTAGGGGAAACCATGCTTGGTGTTTGTACCGATGCTCGTTGCCGACGCCCTTGGCTTGTGGCAAGCGCATGGTTCGACGCACGCCCCGCGCGCGTGGCCACAGCGTTGGCTGCAGAGAGAAACACACTCGATGCAGCGTGCCGCGATGACTTCGGACATCATGGTCAACGGTGCTTCCCGACACGCCGTTCCTGTAGAGTGCCCTCGGACCGGGTTGTCCCTTGATCTTGACTGCGGTCAATTGAATTTCCGCCGGTCCCAAACACCATCGCGCCGAACCGAGTGGATGCCCTCGCAAGAGGTTCGGCAAGGCTTCCACGCAGATCGACTCACCGACTGGAGACATGTCCATGCGCGCTACCCAAGCCCCCCGTCGTACGGCCCTCGGCCGCACCTTCAAGCGCCTGTCCACCGCGGCATGCGCAGCTCTCGCGATCGCAGCTCCGGCCGCCTGGGCCTGGGAGCCGACCAAGCCGGTCGAGTTCGTGGTGCCCGCCGGCACCGGCGGCGGTGCCGACCAGATGGCGCGCCTGATCCAGGGCATCATCGTCAAGCACAAGCTGATGAAGGAGTCGATGGTCGTCGTCAACAAGTCCGGCGGCGCGGGGGCCGAGGGCTTCCTCGCCGTGAAGGAAGCCAAGGGCGACCCGCACAAGATCATCATCACGCTGTCCAACCTGTTCACGACCCCGCTGGCCACCGGCGTGCCGTTCAACTGGAAGGACATGACGCCCGTGTCGATGATGGCGCTCGACCAGTTCGTGCTGTGGGTCAACGCCGAGTCGCCCTACAAGACCGCCAACGAGTACATCGCCGCGGTCAAGGCCGCCGGCCCGAACAAGATGAAGATGGGTGGCACCGGCTCCAAGCAGGAAGACCAGATCATCACCGTCGGCCTCGAGAAGGCCACCGGCACCAAGTTCATCTACGTGCCGTTCAAGGGCGGCGGCGAAGTGGCCGTGCAGCTGGTGGGCAAGCACATCGACTCGTCGGTGAACAACCCGATCGAGGCCGTGGCCCAGTGGCGCGCGGGCTCGCTGCGTCCGCTGTGCGTGTTCGACGACACCCGCATGCCCTACAAGGAGAAGGTGACCGCCACGCAGTCGTGGGCCGACATCCCGACCTGCAAGGAGTCCGGCGTGCCCACCGACTACGTGATGCTGCGCGGCATCTTCATGGCGCCCGGCGTGACGCCGGCCCAGATCGGCTACTACGTGGACCTGATGAAGAAGGTGCGCGAGACGCCGGACTGGAAGGAGTTCATGGAGAAGGGCGCGTTCAACACCACGGCCATGACCGGTGCCGACTATGCCAAGTGGCTCACCGGCGCCGAAGCGCTGCACCGCACGCTGATGACCGAAGCCGGCTTCATCGCGAAGTAAGCCCCCTGACGCCGGCGCTCGCCGCCGGCGCCGATCGACTTTGAGGACAGTTCCGCCCGTCGTGAGACAGGCGGAGGGGGCGACTCTGCCCCGACGCAGGAGGAAACCATGGCACACGAACCGTCCGGCGAAGCTCCCGAGGGCACCCCGGTCGTCCGCAACTCGACCGTCGACGCGGTCGTCGCAGCCTGCCTGATGCTCGTCGGCGGCGTGGTGATCTACGAGGCCCGCCGGCTGGGGGCGGAGTGGACCACCGACGGCCCCGGCGCAGGCTACTTTCCCTTCTACATCGGCCTGATCCTGGCCGTGTGCGGCGCCGCCATCTTCGTGCAGTCGGTGCGGGCCCGCGCCAGCGCCGTCTCTTCCGGCGAGGACGAGACCTTCGTCGACTCCGTGCAGCTCAAGCGGGTGCTGTCGGTGCTGATCCCGTCCTGCATCTATGTCGGCGTGATCATGGTGCTGGGCCTGTACGTGGCCTCGGCGATCTTCATCGCGCTGTTCATGATCATCCTGGGCAAGTACTCCCCGTTCAAGAGCGTGGTCGTCGGGGTGGTGGTGAACGCACTCTTCTTCGTGATGTTCGAGGTCTGGTTCAAGGTGCCGCTCTTCAAGGGCGCGCTCGACCCCCTCGGCTTCCTCGGCTACTGACGCACACGGCACCGCGAGCCGTCGACGGACCAACTGGAGTCTGGATTCATGGAAGAACTAAGCGCACTGATGCACGGCTTCGCCGTCGTGCTCACGCCCACCAACATCGCCCTGATGTTCGTCGGCATCATCCTCGGCGTGCTGATCGGCGTGCTGCCGGGCCTGGGCGGCGCCAACGGCGTGGCCATCCTGCTGCCGCTGACCTTCACGATGTCGCCCACGTCGGCGATCGTGATGCTGTCGTGCATCTACTGGGGTGCCCTGTTCGGCGGTGCCATCACCTCGATCCTGTTCAACATCCCGGGCGAGCCGTGGTCGGTGGCCACCACCTTCGACGGCTACCCGCTGGCGCAGAAGGGCCGCGCCGGCGAGGCGCTGGCCGCGGCCTTCACGTCGTCGTTCATCGGCGCCTTTGTCGCGGTGCTGATGATCACGTTCACGGCGCCGCTGGTGGCCAAGTTCGCCCTGAAGTTCGGCGCGCCGGAGTTCTTCGCCGTCTACCTGCTCACGTTCTGCTCGTTCGTCGGCATGGGCAAGGGCAACCCGTTCAAGATCCTGGTGGCCATGACGCTCGGCTTCGCGCTCGCCGCCGTGGGCATGGACACGGTGACCGGCCAGCTCCGGATGACCTTCGGCATCACCGAGCTGATGCGCGGCTTCGACTTCCTGATCGCGGTGATCGGCCTGTTCGGCATCGGCGAGATCCTGCTGTCGATGGAGGAGGGCCTGAGCTTCTCGGGCAAGTCGGCCCGCATCAACGCCAGGGTGGTGTGGCAGACCTGGAAGGAACTGCCGCGCTACTGGGCCACGTCGGTGCGCAGCTCGCTGGTGGGCATCTGGATGGGCATCACCCCGGGGGGTGCCACGCCGGCCTCCTTCATGAGCTACGGCCTGGCCAAGAAGTTCTCGAAGACCGGGCCCAAGTTCGGCACCGGCGAGGTCGAGGGCGTGGTGGCGCCGGAAACCGCCGCGCACGCGGCGGGCACCAGCGCGCTGCTGCCGATGCTGGCGCTGGGCATTCCCGGCTCGCCGACCGCGGCCGTGCTGCTGGGCGGCCTGCTGATCTGGGGCCTGCAACCCGGTCCGCTGCTGTTCGTCGAGCAGAAGGAGTTCGTCTGGGGCCTGATCGCCAGCATGTACCTGGGCAACCTGGTCGGCCTGATCGTGGTGCTGTCGACGGTGCCGCTGTTCGCGTCGATCCTGCGCATCCCGTTCTCGATCATCGCGCCGGTGATCATCGTGATCTGCGCGATCGGCGCCTACACGGTGCACAACGCGATGCTCGACATCTGGCTGATGCTGGTGTTCGGCATCATCGGCTACGTGTTCAAGAAGCTCGACTACCCGCTGGCGCCGCTGGTCCTGGCCCTGGTGCTGGGCGACAAGGCGGAGGACTCGTTCCGCCAGGCCATGCTGGTGTCGCAGGGCGAGGTGAGCATCATGTGGTCCAACCCGCTGGTGGGTTCGATCACCACGCTGGCGCTGATCATGCTGCTGTGGCCGCTGATCTCCAAGGTGCTGGCGCTCATCCGCGCGCCGAAGCAGGACCCGCTGGCCGCCCAGCGTCCGATCGACTGACCCCGACCCGGGAGGCTCACCATGCCTGTCATCGCTCTCACCCAGGGAATGGGCTCGCTGGCCCAGGACATCGCCGAGCAGCTGGCCGCCGAGCTTGGCATCGCCACGCTGCAGCACGAGGTGGCCGAGCGCGTCGCCGACAAGATGCACGTGTCCAAGAGCCTGATCAACCGCCTGCGCGCGGGCAAGGCCGGGCCCATCGAGCGCCTGACGGCGGACAAGGAGAGCATCGCGGTCTACACGGCCGAGGAAGTGCTCGACGCCGCCGCGCGCGGCAACGTGGTGCTGCGGGGCTGGGGTGCCACCTGCCTGCTGCGCACGGTGCCGCACGTGCCCTGCATCCGCATCATGCGGCCGTTCGCCAAGCGCGTGCAGTGGCTGATGGCCGAGCTCGACACCGACGACGTGGACCTGGCCGAGGCCGAGATCCGGCGCAGCGACCAGGCCAATGCCGCGCGCATGCACGAGCAGTTCGGCGTGGAATGGGGCGATCCGTCGCTGTTCGACATGGTGCTCAACACCGACCGGCTCTCGGTCGACACCTGCGTGCAGCAGATCAAGGCGCTGCTGGCGCGCCCGGAGTTCGCCGAGACCGACGCGTCACGCGCGCTGCTGCAGTCGATGTCGCTGCATGCGCACGTGCGCGCCGCGTTGCGGGCCCATGAGGCCACGCGCGAGGTGGACGTCAGCATCGAGGGCTCGGGCAGCGTCGTCGTGCTGCGCGGCATCGTGGTCAACACGGCCGAACGCGACGCCGCCGAGAAGGTGGCTGCGGGCGTGCCCGGCGTGTCCGGCGTGGACAGCCAGCTGCGCGTGATGGCCGCGAGCAAGCTCTTCACGTCGTCGAAGAACTGAGCCGGGCGCGGCCCGGCGCGCCGCTCAGATCTTGCCGCGCTGCTTCAGGCGGCTCAGCGTCTCGGCCGACAGGTTGAGGTAGGCCGCCAGCTGCTTCTTCGGGATCCGCTCGGCCAGGTCGGCATGCTTGCGCATGAAGCGGTGCACCCGACCCGGCGCGTCGAGCAGGTGCAGCGTGATCGTGTGCGCCAGGATCTCGCTCATGATCTGCATCACCTGCACCTCGAACTCGGCCTTGAAGCGCGGGTGCCGGTCCATGAATTCCACCCACTGCGGCATCGGCAGCTTGGCCACGCGCGCCTTGGTGACGCTGACGATGGCATAGGGCGTGGGCGTGTTCAGGCGCCAGGCGGCGTAGCTGGTCTCGATGTCACGCTCGTCGGCGAAGCGCAGGATCATCTCCTTGGCGTCGGCATTGGCCACCACGCGCTTGAGGATGCCGTCCAGCACGAAGTACTGCTCCATCTCGTGCACGCCCTGGTGAAGCAGGTACTCCTCCTTGGCGCAGTCCACGACGACCAGCCTCTGCTCCAGTTCCGCCCGCTCGGCGTCGGTCATCGTCTTGAGGACGACGTTCTGCCGCAGCTGGACGTGGATGATGTTGCGTTCGGGGTGTCCGACCAGGAGGGTCATGGGTGCAGAGGGCGCGAAAACCGCAGCATCGGGGGCCGCCAGTTTCCGAAAGTTGACCGCGGTCAACGGTGAAGGAAAGGGCGAGTTTCTACCATAGCCGCCAGTCTTATTCCGACCCCAGGAGCCTTGCCATGTCGGCAGTCCTCTCGACCGTGAGCACCCCCGCCGCCGAAGCCCGTCTGACCGACGGCTTCCACCTCGTCCTCGATGCCCTCAAGCTCAACGGCATCACCACGATCTACGGCCTGCCCGGCATTCCCATCACCGACCTGACGCGCATGGCGCAGGCCGAGGGCCTGCGCGTGATCTCGTTCCGCCACGAGCAGAACGCGGGCAATGCCGCAGCCATCGCCGGCTTCATCAACGGCCGCCCCGGCGTGTGCCTGACGGTGTCGGCGCCCGGCTTCCTGAACGGCCTCACGGCGCTGGCCAATGCCACGACCAATTGCTTCCCGATGATCCTGATCAGCGGCTCGAGCGAGCGCGAGATCGTCGACCTGCAGCAGGGCGACTACGAGGAGATGGATCAGCTGGCCATCGCCAAGCCGCTGTGCAAGGCGGCCTTCCGCGTGCTGCACGCCGAGGACATCGGTGTGGGCATCGCGCGCGCCATCCGCGCCGCGGTGTCGGGCCGACCCGGCGGTGTCTACCTCGACCTGCCGGCCCGGCTGTTCGCGCAGACGATGGACGCCGCCGCCGGCGCCGCGTCGCTGATCAAGGTGGTGGACCCGGCCCCGCGCCAGATCCCCGCGCCGGACGCGATCGCCCGCGCCCTGGACCTGCTCAAGTCGGCGAAGAAGCCGCTGATCCTGCTCGGCAAGGGCGCCGCCTACGCGCGTGCCGAGGACGACATCCGCACCCTGGTGGAGCGCACCGGCATCCCCTACCTGCCGATGTCGATGGCCAAGGGCATCCTCCCGGACACGCACGAGCAGTCCGCCGCCGCGGCGCGCAGCTACGTGCTGCCCGAGGCCGACGTGGTGCTGCTGATCGGCGCGCGCCTGAACTGGCTGCTGTCGCACGGCAAGGGCAAGACCTGGGGTGGCAAGGACCACAAGGCCTGGGGCGGCCAGAAGTTCATCCAGATCGACATCTCGCCCACCGAGATGGACAGCAACGTGCGCATCGACGCGCCCGTGGTCGGCGACATCGGCTCCTGCGTGTCGGCCCTGCTGGCCGGCATCGGCACCCAGTGGCCCAAGCCGCCGGCCGAGTGGACCAGCGCCGTGGCCGAGCGCCGCACGAAGAACATCGCCAAGATGGCCGAGACGCTGGCCAAGGATCCGAAGCCGATGAACTTCCACAGCGCGCTCAACGTGGTGCGCGACATCGTCAAGGCCAACCCCGACGCGATGCTGGTCAACGAGGGTGCCAACGCGCTGGACTTCACGCGCAGCATCGTCGACATGTACAAGCCGCGCAAGCGCCTGGACGTCGGCACCTGGGGCGTGATGGGCATCGGCATGGGCTTCGCCGTGGCCGCCGCGGTCGAGTCCGGCCAGCCGGTGATCGCCATCGAGGGCGACAGCGCCTTCGGCTTCAGCGGCATGGAGGTCGAGACGATCTGCCGCTACAACCTGCCGGTGTGCGTGGTGATCTTCAACAACAACGGCGTCTACCGCGGCACCGACGTCAATCCGAAGGGCGGCCCTGACGTGGCCCCCACGGTGTTCGTCAAGGACGCCCGCTACGAGAAGCTGATGGAAGCCTTCGGTGGCGTCGGCGTGTACGCCACCACCCCGGCCGAGCTGCGCCGCGGGATGGAGGAAGCCATCAAGTCGCGCCGGCCGACGCTGATCAACGCGATCATCGACGAGACCGCCGGCACCGAGAGCGGCCGCATCACCAGCCTGAACCCGGCTGCGGCCTTGAAGAAGTAAGTTCTTTTTCCGTCAGAAGCAACGCAAGGAGCGAACGCACATGTCTGGGCAACTCCCCCTCCAGGGCCTCAAGATCATCGATTTCACGCACGTTCAGGCGGGCCCGGCCTGTACCCAGCTGCTGGCCTGGTTCGGCGCCGACGTCATCAAGGTGGAGCGTCCCGGCTCCGGTGACGTCACCCGCAGCCAGCTGCGCGACATCCCCGATGCCGACGCGCTGTACTTCACGATGCTCAACAGCAACAAGCGCTCGCTGACGCTGGACACCAAGAAGCCCGAAGGCAAGGCGGTGCTCGAGAAGCTGATTCGCGAGAGCGACGTCATGGTCGAGAACTTCGGCCCCGGCGCGCTGGACCGCATGGGCTTCACGTGGGAGTACATCCAGAAGCTCAACCCCGGCATGATCCTGGCGTCGGTCAAGGGCTTCAGCGAAGGCCACCACTACGAGGACCTGAAGGTCTACGAGAACGTGGCGCAGTGCGCCGGCGGCGCCGCGTCGACCACCGGCTACTGGAAGGGCGAGAACGCCGGCCCGACGATCTCGGCCGCCGCGCTGGGCGACTCCAACACCGGCATGCACCTGGCCATCGGCATCCTCACCGCCTACATCGGCAAGCAGAAGACCGGCAAGGGCCAGAAGGTCGCCGTGTCGATGCAGGACGCCGTGCTGAACCTGTGCCGCGTGAAGATGCGCGACCAGCTGCGCCTGGACAAGGTCGGCTACCTCGAGGAGTACCCCCAGTACCCGCACGAGATGGAAGCCTTCAAGGACGGCGTCGTGCCGCGCGGCGCCAACGCCGGCGGCGGCGGCCAGCCGGGCTGGATCCTGAAGTGCAAGGGCTGGGAGACCGACCCCAACGCCTACATCTACTTCACGATCCAGGGCCATGCCTGGGAGCCGATCTGCGACGCGCTGGGCAAGCCGGAATGGAAGACCGACCCGGCCTACACCACGGCCCGCGCGCGCCAGCCGCACATCGAGGAGATCTTCGCCACGATCGAGGACTTCATCAAGGACAAGACCAAGTACGAGGCCGTCGACATCTTCCGCAAGTTCGACATCCCCTGCGCGCCGGTCCTGTCGATGAAGGAACTGCTGCACGACGAGTCGCTGCGCAAGAGCGGCTCCATCGTCGAAGTGCCGCACAAGGTGCGCGGCAGCTACTTCACGGTCGGCAGCCCGATCAAGTTCTCCGACATGAAGCCCACCGTCACGGCGTCGCCGCTGCTGGGCGAGCACACCGACGAGGTGCTCGCCGAGCTGGGCTACACCAAGGAGCAGATCGCCCAGATCCACGAGGCCAAGGCCGTCTGATCCTGCCCGCATCAGCGGGGGCCCGGCCCTGAAAAACGGCGCCCGGCGGGCGCCGTTTTCGCTTCGGCCCGCCTATCCACGCGAAATCCATGCAAGCCCGCATCGACCTCCACGCCCTCGTCAACGCCATCGGCGACGCCGTCGTCGTGAGCGACGACCAGGGGCGGGTGATCGTCTGGAACCCGGCCGCCGAGCGCCTGTTCGGCTTCACCGAGGCGGAAGCGCTCGGGCAGCGCATGGACATGATCATTCCGGAGCGCCTGCGCAAGCGGCACTGGGACGGCTTCGACAAGTCCATGGCCACCGGCACCACCCGCTACGGGCACGACGTGCTGCGCGTGCCGGCGGTGGACAAGGCCGGCCGCGCGCTGTCGATCGCCTTCACCGTGGCCATGCTCCACGACGACCAGGGCAGGGTCAGCGCCGTGGCCTCGGTGATCCGCGACGAGACGGACCGCTTCGCCGAGGAGCGTGCCCTGCGCAAGCGCCTGACCGAGCTGGAGGCGCAGCTTGCCGCCCGCCCGGGCGGCGGTCCGGCATGAGCGGGCCCCAAGGGCGCCAGCCGGCTCCGCGCACGCATACTTCAGACATGGACTACCGGAGTTGACGACATGGGCAAGGCGCTAGAAGGAGTACGGATCCTCGATTTCACCCACGTGCAGTCGGGACCCACCTGCACCCAGCTGCTGGCATGGCTGGGCGCGGACGTGATCAAGGTCGAGCGGCCGGGGGAGGGCGACGCGACGCGGCAGCAGCTGCGCGACATCCCCGGCGTGGACAGCCTCTATTTCACGATGCTGAACCACAACAAGCGCTCGGTCACGATCAACACCAAGAAGAAGGGCGGGATGGCGGTGCTCGACCGCCTGATCCAGAGCTGCGACGTGCTGGTGGAGAACTTCGCGCCCGGCGCGCTGGACCGCATGGGCATCACCTGGGAGCACATCCAGAAGCTCAACCCGAAGATGATCGTCGCGTCGGTCAAGGGCTTCGGCCCCGGCCCCTACGAGGACTGCAAGGTCTACGAGAACGTGGCCCAGTGTGCCGGCGGCGCCGCGTCAACCACCGGCGAGGTCGACGGCATGCCGATGGTCACCGGCGCGCAGATCGGCGACAGCGGCACCGGCCTGCACCTGGCGCTGGGCATCGTCGCGGCGCTGTTCCAGCGCACCCACAGCGGCCGCGGCCAGAAGGTGCTGGCGCCGATGCAGGACGCGGTGCTGAACCTGTGCCGCGTGAAGCTGCGCGACCAGCAGCGGCTGGAGCGCACGCACACCCTGCACGAGTACCCGCAGTACCCCGACGGCCAGTTCGGCGACGCCGTGCCGCGCGCCGGCAATGCGTCCGGCGGCGGCCAGCCCGGTGCGGTGCTTCGCTGCAAGGGCTGGGAGACCGATTCCAACGCCTACATCTACTTCATCACCCAGGCGGCGGTGTGGCCGGCCATCTGCAAGGTGATCGGTCAGGAGGACTGGATCACCGACGAGGCCTTCGCCACGCCGCAGGCCCGGCTGCTGCACCTCAAGCCGATCTTCCGCCGCATCGAGCAGTGGACGATGACCAAGGACAAGTTCGAGGCGATGGACATCCTCAACAAGCTGGACATCCCCTGCGGCCCGATCCTGTCGATGAAGGAGATCGCCTACGAACCGTCGCTGCGCGCCACCGGCACCGTGGTCGAGGTCGACCATCCGGCGCGCGGCAAGTACCTCACGGTGGGCAACCCGATCAAGCTGTCGGACAGCCCCACCGAGGTGAAGCGCTCGCCGCTGCTGGGCGAGCACACCGACGAAGTCCTGGCCCAGCTCGGCTTCGATGCCGCCGCGGTGGCCGCCCTGCGCGCCGAAGGCGCCGTCTGAGGAGCGCTGCGAGCCGCACCGCAAAGGAACCGATGAACGCCCGAACCATACCCATCGTCGCCGCGCCCGATGCCCGGCAGCGCAAGCGCCAGGCCCCCAAGGGCCGGGTGGTCGATCCGGCCGCGCTGGCCGATGTGCAGCGTCTGCTCGGCACCGAGTCGCGTGCCCGCGACATGCTGATCGAGCACCTGCACAAGCTGCAGGACCACTTCGGCCACCTGAGTGCGCGGCACCTCGCGGCGCTGGCGCGCGAGATGGGCCTGGCCCAGACCGAGGTCTACGAGGTGGCGACCTTCTATCACCACTTCGACGTGGTCAAGGAGGGCGATGCCGCGCCGCAGGCGCTGACCGTGCGGGTGTGCGACGGGCTGTCCTGCGAGATGGCCGGCGCACGCGACCTGCTGGCCCGCCTGCCGGCCATTCTCGGCAAGGACGTGCGCGTCATCGCCGCGCCGTGCATCGGCCGCTGCGAGCAGGCGCCGGCGGTGGCCGTGGGCCAGCATCCGCTGGCCTGCGCGACGACGCAGTCGGTGGAGAGTGCCGTCAAGGCGGGCCGCACCAAGCACGACCCGTCGGGCTTCATCGACCTGCAGGCCTACAAGGACGAGGGCGGCTACGCGCTGCTCAAGACCTGCATCGCCGGCGAACTGGAGGTCGAGGACGTCATCAAGGCGCTCGAGGACTCCGGCCTGCGCGGCCTGGGCGGCGCAGGCTTTCCGGCCGGCCGCAAGTGGCGCATCGTGCGCAACGAGCCCGCGCCGCGGCTGATGGCCGTCAACATCGACGAGGGCGAGCCCGGCACCTTCAAGGACCGGGTCTACCTCGAGCGCGACCCGCACCGGTTCCTCGAAGGCATGCTGATCGCGGCCTGGGCGGTGGGCATCGCGCGCATCTACGTCTACCTGCGCGACGAGTACCACGGCTGCCGCGCGATGCTCGAGTCGGAGCTCGACAAGCTGCGCGCCTGCCCGCCCTTCCCTGGCATGCCGGAGATCGTGCTGCGGCGCGGTGCCGGTGCCTACATCTGCGGCGAAGAGTCCGCGATGATCGAGTCCATCGAGGGCAAGCGCGGCATGCCGCGCCTGCGTCCGCCCTACGTGGCGCAGGTCGGCCTGTTCGGACGGCCCACGCTGGAGCACAACTTCGAGACGCTGTACTGGGTGCGCGAGATCCTCGAGAAGGGCGGCAGCTGGTTCGCGTCCCACGGCCGCAACGGACGCAAGGGCCTGCGCTCGTTCTCGGTGTCGGGTCGCGTCAAGTCGCCCGGCGTCAAGCTGGCGCCCGCGGGCATCACGATCCGCGAGCTGATCGACGAGTACTGCGGCGGCATGGCCGACGGCAACGCCTTCTACGGCTACCTGCCCGGCGGCGCGTCGGGCGGCATCCTGCCGGCGTCGATGGGCGACATCCCGCTGGACTTCGACACCCTGCAGCCCTACGGCTGCTTCATCGGGTCGGCCGCGGTGGTGGTGCTGTCCGACCAGGACAGCGCCGTCGGTGCCGCGCGCAACCTGATGCGCTTCTTCCAGCACGAGTCCTGCGGCCAGTGCACGCCGTGCCGCAACGGCACGGCCAAGGCCTCGGCGCTGATCGAGCAGCCGAAGTGGGACCTTGAACTGCTGGCCGACCTGTCGCAGGTGATGCGCGACGCATCGATCTGCGGCCTGGGCCAGGCCGCACCGAACCCGGTGGACTGCGTCGTGAAGTACTTCCCCGAGGAGCTGAAATGACCGCCCGCGAAACGATCACCTTCAGCCTGAACGGCCGCGACGTCACCGGCCTGAAGGGCGAGCCGATCATCGAGGTGGCCCGCCGCGAGGGCATCGAGATCCCGCACCTCTGCTACAAGCCGGGCCTGGACGCGGTGGGCAACTGCCGCGCGTGCGTGGTGGAGATCGCCGGCGAACGCACGCTGGCGCCGTCGTGCTGCCGCGCGGCCACGCCCGGCATGAAGGTCAGCACCGACAGCGAGCGCGCGCTCAAGTCGCAGAAGCTGGTGCTCGAGCTGCTGCAGTCGGACATGCCCGAGGCCGACTACACGCGCCACAACGAGGTGGACCAGTGGTCCGCCAAGCTGGGGCTGGGCAAGCCGCGCTTCGCGTCGCGCGCCCAGCCGGCGCAGGACGTGTCGCACCCGGCCATCGCCGTCAACCTGGACGCCTGCATCCAGTGCACGCGCTGCCTGCGCGCCTGCCGCGACGAACAGGTCAACGACGTGATCGGCCTGGCCTTCCGCGGCGACCACGCCAAGATCGTGTTCGACATGGACGACCCGATGGGTGCGTCCACCTGTGTGGCCTGCGGCGAATGCGTGCAGGCCTGCCCGACCGGCGCGCTGATGCCCGCCCGCGACGCCGCGCTGACCGTGCCCGACAAGCAGGTGCCGTCCGTGTGCCCCTACTGCGGCGTAGGCTGCCAGCTCACCTACAACATCAAGGACAACAAGATCCTCTTCGTCGAGGGGCGCGATGGTCCGGCCAACCACGGGCGCCTGTGCGTCAAGGGCCGCTACGGCTTCGACTACGCGCACCATCCGCAGCGCCTGACCCGGCCGCTGATCCGGCGCAAGGACGCGCCGCCCAAGTCCGGCGACTTCACGATGGACCCGGACCGCATCATGGACGTGTTCCGCGAGGCGACCTGGGAAGAGGCACTGGACTTCGCCGGCGGCGGCCTGAAGGCGATCCGCGACCGCCACGGCCGCAAGGCGCTGGCCGGTTTCGGCTCGGCCAAGGGCAGCAACGAGGAGGCCTACCTGTTCCAGAAGCTGGTGCGCACCGGCTTCGGCAGCAACAACGTCGACCACTGCACGCGGCTGTGCCACGCCTCGTCGGTGGTGGCGCTGCTCGAAGGCATCGGCTCCGGCGCCGTCAGCAACCCAGTGATGGACGTGACCCAGGCCGAGGTGGTGATCGTCATCGGCGCCAACCCCACCGTGAACCATCCGGTGGCGGCCACCTGGATCAAGAACGCGGCGCGCGAAGGCACCAAGCTGATCGTGATGGACCCGCGCCGCTCCGACCTGGCCCGCGTGGCGCACCGCTTCCTGCAGTTCAAGCCCGACACCGACGTGGCGATGCTCAACGCGATGATGAACGTCATCGTCACCGAGGGCCTGGTGGACGAGGCCTTCATCGCCAGCCGCACCATCGGCTACGAGGAACTGCGTGCCAACGTGGCGGCCTACTCGCCGGAGGCGATGGCGCCGATCTGCGGCATCGACGCCGAGACGCTGCGCGACGTGGCGCGGCTGTATGCCCGCTCCAAGGCCTCGATGATCCTGTGGGGCATGGGCGTGAGCCAGCACGTGCACGGCACCGACAACGCGCGTTGCCTGATCGCGCTGGCCCTGATGACCGGGCAGATCGGCCGCCCCGGCACGGGCCTGCATCCGCTGCGCGGTCAGAACAACGTGCAGGGTGCGTCCGACGCCGGCCTGATCCCGATGATGCTGCCCGACTACCAGCACGTCTCCAAGCCGGAAGTGCGCGAGCGCTTCGAGAAGGCCTGGAAGCTGGCCCCCGGCACGCTCGACGACAAGGTCGGCCTCACGGTGGTGGAGGTGATGCACGCCATCAAGCACGGTGACATCCGCGGCATGTACGTGCAGGGCGAGAACCCGGCGATGTCCGACCCCGACGCCAACCACGCCCGCGAGGCGCTGGCCGCGCTGGATCACCTGGTGGTGCAGGACATCTTCCTCACCGAGACGGCCTACCTGGCCGACGTGATCCTGCCCGCCGGTGCGTTCCCCGAGAAGACCGGCACCTTCACCAACACCGACCGGCTGGTGCAGATGGGCCGGCAGGCGATCGACCCGCCGGGCGACGCGCGGCAGGACCTGTGGATCATCCAGGAGATCGGCAAGCGCCTCGGCCTGCCCTGGAACTACGGACACGTCAGCGAGGTGTTCGACGAGATGCGGCACACCATGCCCAGCATCGGCGGCATCACCTGGGACCGGCTGGAGCGCGAGCACGCGGTCACCTACCCGTGCACGCAGGAGGGCGACCCGGGGCAGCCGGTGGTGTTCACCGAGGACTTCCCGCGCGAGGGTGGCAAGGCCCGCTTCGTGCCGGCCGACATCATCCCTGCCGCCGAGCGGCCCGACGCCGAGTACCCCCTGGTGCTGATCACCGGGCGCCAGCTCGAGCACTGGCACACCGGGAGCATGACGCGCCGCGCCAGCGTGCTCGACGCGATCGAGCCGGACCCCACGGCCCTGGTGCACCCGCTGGACCTGGCCGCGATGGGGGCCCAGCCCGGCGACGTGCTGACCATCGAGTCGAGGCGCGGCAAGGTCACCCTGTACGCCCGGGCCGACGAGGGCACGCCTCGGGGGGCGGTGTTCGTCGCCTTTGCCTATTACGAGGCGGCGATCAATCGCCTGACCCATGCGGCGCTCGACCCGTTCGCCAAGATCCCGGAGTTCAAGTACTGTGCCGTGCGGGTGCACAAGGGGGGAGAGCCGCCGCACCAGAGCAGCTATGGCGGAGGCCAGCTGCTGGCGGCTGTCCAGCACGGGAAGGCATGAACGGCCGCTTCGGCTAGTACGTAGGCCCGCCGCGGCCTTCGCGCGGTCCAATTCGAATCAGAACCAACAGCGCACAAGCGCAAGAGCAATCAAGATGGAATTCCTATCCACGCCTGAATTCTGGGTCGCGGTCGGCCAGATCATCCTGATCGACATTCTTCTGGGGGGAGACAACGCCGTGGTGATCGCCCTGGCCTGTCGCAAGCTGCCGCCCAAGCAGCGCACGCAGGGCATCCTCTGGGGCACTGCCGGCGCGATCGGTCTGCGGATCATCCTGATCTTCTTCGCGCTGACGCTGCTGGCGATCCCGTTCCTCAAGATCGTGGGCGCGATCCTGCTGGTCTGGATCGGCGTCAAGCTGCTGGTGCCCGAGCACGACGAAGGTCACTCGAACATCGAGGGCAGCGACAAGCTCTGGGGCGCCGTCAAGACGGTGATCATTGCCGACTTCGTGATGAGCGTGGACAACGTGATCGCGATCGCCGGCGCGGCGGAAGCCTCCGGCACAGGCCACAGCATGGCCCTCGTGATCTTCGGCGTGCTGGTCAGCATTCCCATCATCGTGTGGGGCAGCCAGCTGGTCATCAAGCTGATGGAGCGCTTCCCGATCATCATCACGCTCGGCGGCATGCTGCTGGGCTGGATTGCCGGAACGATGACCGTCACGGATCCCGCGCTGATCAACCCGAGCGTGATGCCGTACATGCCGAAGATCGAGGAGTCCGCCGTCATCCGGTACGGCGCCGGTGTCGTGGGTGCCCTGCTGGTGCTGGCCATCGGCAAGTTCATCACGTCGCGCCGCACGGCGGCCGAACCGGCCGCGCCCGCGGCGCCTGCGGAAGCGTCGGGTGCGCCCGGCACGCTGCGCCGCCTGTTGCTGGCGGTGGACGGCTCGGACACCTCGGCGCGCGCCGTGCGCCAGGCGCTGGCTCTGCGCGCCAGCCTG
This sequence comes from Aquabacterium sp. T101, assembly GCF_057219775.1. NCBI lineage: Bacteria > Pseudomonadati > Pseudomonadota > Betaproteobacteria > Burkholderiales > Sphaerotilaceae > Aquabacterium > Aquabacterium sp. T101. The sequence continues at coordinate 1,185,253 of NZ_JBXVVZ010000001.1, read as the reverse complement.
GCGGACCCGGCCGCGACCGAAGTGGCGCTGGTGCATGTGCAGCGTCCGGTGTCCGGCGACGTGTCGTCCTTCCTCGCCAGCAAGACCCTGGACGAGTACTACAAGGAGCAGTGCGACCAGGCGCTGGCACCTGCGCGGGCGATCCTGCAGCAGGCGGGTGTCCCGTTCAAGGAAGGCGCGCGGGTCGGGACGCCGGGCGACTTGATCGCCCAGGAAGCCACCGACCAGGGCAGCGACCTGATCATCATGGGCACCCACGGGGTGGGCATGGGCGCTTCGCTGCTCGGGTCCGTGGCGCAGGCCACGGTCGGGCAGGCGAAGGTGCCCGTGATGCTGGTCAGGTGATCGGCGGGGTGCGCCGCCGGCCGCTCAGGCCGCGCGGCGCACTTCCATCACGCCGGTGGAGGTGACCTCGTCGTAGACCTGCGGGTCCCGTGCTGCCAGGTGCAGCACGATCTTGCCCGCCTGGTGACGCACGATCCGGTTGGCGACGATGCCCAGGGCCACCAGCACGCCGCCCGCGACCACCTGACCGGCCAGCGCCAGGGCGGCGCCGACCGCGATGACCGTCACCGACAGCACGATCACCCGCGTGCGCCGCACCACGTAGGGGCGGGCGAGCGTCGGGTTCACGACCATGCGGAAGTGGCCGTGCGGCAGCCCGGCGACGAACTCGTCGTGGGGGATGTAGGGGACGAACTCGTCCCCTTCGGAGCCTGGTGTTGCGACCACGGCGCGCAGTCTAAGCGAGGTGGCCTGGCAGGCCACCTCGCGCCGGAAACCGCCTCAGGCGGCGGCCTGCTGGGGCGCGCGGGACAAGTTCAGCGGGCCGGACGCCGTCGTCATCACGGGCTCCACCTGAAGGCGCCCCTTGTGCTCTTCCATCGTGCGCGCCAGCAGCAGCATCAGCGCATGCACGGTGTCGATGTGCGGTGTGGGCGTGCCGGTCAGTCGGCCCAGTTCCACCACCGAGCCGACCAGCGCGTCGATCTCGGGCGCGCGCCCGGCTTCCACGTCCTGCAGCATCGAGGTCTTGTGCTTGCCGACCTTCTCGGCGCCGGCGATGCGCTTTTCCAGCGGCACGCGGAACTGGATGCCGAGCTTGCCGGCCACGGCCTGGGCCTCGGTCATCATCTGCGTGGCCAGCTCGCGCGTGGCCGGGAACTGGCAGATGTCCACCAGCGTGGCGTGCGACAGCGCACTGATGGGGTTGAAGGTGAGGTTGCCCCACAGCTTGAGCCAGATCTCGGCGCGGATGTCCTCGAGCACCGGCGCCTTGAAGCCGGCGCGGGCGAAGCACGCCGAGACGCGCTGCGCGCGCTCGCTCTGGCTGCCGTCGAGTTCGCCGAGCGGAAAGCGGTCGCCTTCCACGTGCTTGACCACGCCGGGCGCGGTGAGCTCCGACGCCGGGTACACCACGCAGCCCAGCACCTGGGCCACCGGGATGGTCGCCAGCAGCGCGCCGTTGGGGTCCACGCTGCGCACCGGCGTGCCCGCGAGCGCACCGCCATGGTCATGGAAGTACCAGAACGGGATGCCGTTCTGCATCGGCACGATCACCGTGTCCGGGCCGATCAGGTGGTGCAGGTCCGGCAGCACCGCCTCGACCTGGTGCGCCTTCATGGCCAGGATGACGAGGTCCTGCACGCCGGCCGACGCGTAGTCGTTGGTGGCCTTCACGTTGCGGGCCACCAGCTCGAGCCCGTCGGCCTGCACCAGGCGGATGCCGCTCTGGCGGATCGCCTGCAGGTTGGCGCCACGCACCATGAAGGTGACGTCCTCGCCTGCCAGGGCGAACCTGGCGCCGACGTAGCCGCCTATGGCGCCCGCTCCGATGATCGCGATCTTCATGGGGATGGTCCTCTCGATGGTTGAAAAGCAATTCCGATGCCGTGCGGGCGCGTCACTCGACCGGGTTGGTCAGCGCGCCGATGCCGTCGATCTCGACACTGACCCAGCTGCCGGGCTTCATCGAGCCCACGCCCACCGAGGTGCCGCACAGGATCAGGTCCCCGGGCAGCAGCGTCATGTCGTGCGAGATCCGGCTGACGAGTTCGGCCACCGAGAAGCGCATGTCGCTGATCGGGTAGTCCTGGCGCACCTGGCCGTCGAGCACGGTGCGCACGGTGAGGGAAGCCGGGTCCAGCCCCGTGACGACGGCGGGCCCGAAAGGACAGAAGGTATCGAATCCCTTGGCCCGCACCCACTGCGCGAATGAGGGGTCGCGGTTCAGGATGTCGGCCATCGTGACGTCGTTGGCGCAGGTGAAGCCGAACACATGGTCCGTGGCTGCGTCGACGTCCACCCGCGAGGCGCGCCGGCCGATCACGATGGCCAGCTCGCCCTCGAAGACCATCTTGCCGTCGCCGGGCGGGCGGCGGATCGGCTGGCCGGGGTCCAGATAGGAGTTCGGGCTCTTGATCAGGTAGAGCGGTTCCTCGGGCCGGGACAGCCCCAGCTTGGCCGCCAGCTGACCGAAGTTGTTCCACAGCGCGATGACCTTGGTCGGGCGCGTGGGCGTCAGCAGGCGCACGGCGGACACCGGCAGTTGCTGGCCGGTCGGCCGAGGCGAGCCGAACAGGTCGCCATCGTGAACGTGGATGCGGTCACCGTCGAGCCGGCCGAAGCCTTCCAGGCCCCCCAGGTCATACCGCACCCAGGCGATGGCGTTCGTCATCCCGACCTCCCGGTTGTGCCCGCCGCAGCGGGCGCTGTTTCAGATGCCCACCTGGCCCCAGCGTGCATCGGCCCAGTTGAAGCGCGGCACGGTGCCGGGCGCGCACTGCGACAGCGAGCGCTGCACGCGCTGCTTGGCCTGCAGGATCGCGTCGGCCAGCGCGTCGGCGTCGTAGGCGCGCAGCAGGTGCGGGTGCATGTTCTCCATGTACTGGCGCAAGCGCGACCGTTCGCAGGGCAGCAGGGCCAGGCGCTCGTAGGTGCCGTCGTCCCAGTGCCAGGGCAGGCCGATCTCGTAGAACGCTGCGTTGTAGGCGCTGAGTTCGATCTCGGCGTCGGTCGGGCAGTCGATCTTGCGGGGGGAGAGCATTCGGGGTCCTCGGCGTCGGGTTCGGGTTGCAGGATGGGTTCATGCTAGGTGCTGCGTTGGATAAATAACAATCAAAGTAAATGATCGAATACATTACTCATAGGTGATGTAACGAGGCAGCATGAAGCACGCGACCCTGCGTCAGCTCAAGGTGTTCGAGGCCGTGGCCCGGCTGTCCAGCTACTCGCGCGCCGCCGACGAGCTGCACCTGACGCAGCCCGCGGTGTCGACCCAGATCCGCAAGCTCGAGGGCCATGCCGGCCTGCCGCTGTTCGAGCAGCTGGGCAAACGCATCTACCTCACGGCCGCGGGCACCGAGCTGCTCCACCACAGCCACCTGATCATTCGCCAGTTCGAGGAGGCCGAGGCCGCGATGACCCACTTCAAGGGCGTGGCGGGCGGGCGCCTGAACGTGGCGGTGATCAGCGCGGGCGACTACTTCCTGCCCAGCCTGCTGGTCGAGTTCGCGCGGCGCCACGAGGGCGTGGAGCTCAACCTGTCGGTGCACAACCGGGTCGACCTGCTCAACCAGATCGTCGATAACCTCACCGACCTGGCGGTGATGGTGCGCCCCCCCGAGGATGACCTCACCCTGGCCGAGCCGTTCGCGCCGCACCCGTACCTGGTGGTGGCGCCACGCTCCCACCCGCTGCACGGGGAGTCAGCGATCCCGCTGTCGCGTCTGGTGCGAGAGCGCTTCATCGTGCGCGAGCCCGGCTCGGACACCCGCCATGCGATGGGCGACGCCTTCGGCCGCCACTATGCGCACCTGAACGTGGCCCTCGAGGTGAAGAGCACCGAGACCATCAAGCAGGCGGTGATCGCCGGCATGGGCGTGGCCTTCATCTCCGGCCACACGGTCAGCCGCGAGCTGCGCGACGGCAGCCTGGTGGCGCTGGACGTGCAGGGCTTCCCGGTGCGCCTGAACTGGTACCTCGTTCAGCGGCGCAGCAAGCGGCTGCCGCCGGTGGCGCAGGCGTTCCGCGAGTTCCTGCTGGCCGAGGGATCGGCGCTGGTCGACCGCTTCGTGCCGGTGAACGCGCCGACGCCCGCGCCCAAAGGCCGGCGCGGCAAGACGACCGTCAGGCCTTCGACTCGAGCCGCTTCGACACCGCGCGCCACTCGGCCGCGCTGACCGGCGTGATCGACAGCCGGTTGCCGCGCTGGAGCAGGCGCATGCCCTGCAGCGCCTGCATGGTGCGCATCTCGGCCAGCGAGAGCAGCGCCGTCCGGCGCACCAGCTTCACGTCCACGTGCACCCAGCGCGGGTTGTCGCGCGTGGACTTGGGGTCGAAGTACTTGCTGGACGCATCGAACTGCGTCTCGTCGGGGTAGGCCGCGCAGGCCACCTCGGCCAGGCCGGCCACGCCCGGCTCGGGGCATGACGAGTGATAGAACAGCACGCCGTCGCCGACGCGCATGTCGTCGCGCATGAAGTTGCGCGCCTGGTAGTTGCGCACGCCGGTCCAGGGCACGCGGCCCGCGCGGACCAGGTCGTCGATCGAGCACTCGGAGGGCTCGGACTTCATCAGCCAGTAGGCCATGGTCGGGGGCGCGTCGAAGAGGGAGAGATAAGGTGTCCGCCGCATCCCACGGGCCGCATTCCTGAACCCAGGTGAAGTTCAGGTGGGCGAGGTCAGCAAGGCTTCGGGTTCATCTGACGCGAGACGATCACACCAGCCGAGCGATGTTCCAAGCCCTTGCTCAGAGAGCATCGGTTCAAGGAAATATAAAACCCGCGCGAACGCGGCGGACGAAACGATTCTACGGCTAGAGCAGCTGGCCGTCGGTGCCCATCGCGGCGTCGATGCGCGCGATCAGCGTGTCGATCTGCACGCCCGCAGGGCCGGCGTCGCCGGCCGGCGACGGCGCCGCGCGCGGCGCGCTCGCCACGGGGCGCTCGGCCAGCTGATAGGCGAGATTCAGCGCGGCCAGCACGGCGATCTTCTCGCGCGCCTTGACCTTGCCCGCGTCGCGGATGCCGCTCATCTCGTTGTCCACCTGCGCCACCGCGGCCAGCAGCGAGGCCTCGCCGCCGTCCGGGCAGCCCAGGATGTAGCTCTGGCCGAGGATGGTGACTTCCATCTGCTTCATGGGGTGGGTCCTTCGTCGGCACTGTCGGCGGGCAGGCGCTCGAGCAGCGCGTCGATGCGCGATCGCGCTGCCGACAGCCGCGACTTGAGGCTGTCGCGCTCGCCGCTGAGTTGGGCCACCTGCGCAAGCAGCAGCTTGTTGGTTCGCTCCAGTTCCTCGTGGCGGACGAGGAGCCGGTCGATGCGCTGGGCAAGGTCGTGCAGCGTGGCCATGGAGGGTGCGCGAGAGGGGGCTGGCGGATTATGCGGTGCCTGCTAGCATCCGCAACGTTGGTGCCCGTGTCGTCGTTCTCGATCGGCATGGGGTAAACGGGAATCGGGAAGCCAAGCCGCGCCGCGGCGAAGCCAACCCGAGCTGCCCCCGCAACGGTAAGCGCACGGCCGTGCCGCCCTGTCCGGGCGATGCGACCCGCCTGTGTCCACCGGCCACTGGAGCCTGCAGTCTGCTCTGGGAAGGCCACACGGGTTGTCTGCGCCAGCCCGGATACCGGCCAACACGGCGGCAGCCATCGCGCAAGCGCGGCTGCCATGACGTGCGGGCCTGCGGGGAAGCAGGCGCGCGCAACGACCGGACCGTTCCTCATCATGTTTGCTCCCTCTTCCGGGCCTCGTGCCCTGGCCGCGCTGGCGAGCCTGGCTGCCGCATGCGCATCCGTGCAGGCCCAGACCCCAACCCCAACCCCAACCCCAACCCCAACCCCAACCCCAACCCCAATCCAGGCCGATACGCCGGCCGACCGCGTCACCATCACCGCGGCGCGCGTCGAACAGACGCTGGCCGATGCCCTGCCGTCCACCCGCGTCATCACGCGCCAGGAGATCGAGTCGGCGCAGGCCGCCGACCTGCCGGCGCTGCTGCGCATGCTGACTTCCATCGACGTCGGCCAGACCGGGCCGATGGGCTCGCAGGCGTCTCTGTTCCTGCGCGGCGCCGACAGTCGCCAGACCCTGGTGCTGGTCGACGGCGTGCCGCTGCAGCGCGCCGACTTCGGCACCGCGTCGTGGCAGCACCTGCTGCCCGAGCAGATCGAGCGCATCGAGATCGTCCGCGGCAACCTGTCCGCGGTGCATGGCGCCCAGGCGGTCGGCGGCGTGGTGCACATCGTGACCCGCAGTGCCGCCGCGCCGCAGGTCGATGTGGCGTTCGGCAGCCGCGGCACGCAGCAGGCGTCGTTCGCCGGCGGCGCTCGGCTGGGCGACACGGCGACGCCCACGCGCCTGTCGGCGTCGCTGGCGTGGCGCCGCACCGACGGCTTCTCGGCGCGCGACCCGGTGGCCGACCCGTCGGCCAACCCGGACCGCGACGGCGCGCGCCAGTCCGGCGGCAGCGCCCGTGTCGACCAGACCTGGGCGGCCGGGCATCGCACCGAACTCGGCCTGCTGTCCACGCGCACCCGCAGCGCCTACGACGGCTTCGCGCCCGGACTGGACGACGTGCTCACCACCCGCGTGCAGGCGGCGGGCCTGAAGAGCCGGCACGCGCTGGCGCCGGCCTGGCAGCTGGTGGCCGAACTGGGGCAGACGACCGAACGCTTCGACGACCCGACCGGCTTTGTCGTGTCCGGCAGCAACCGGGTCCGCGTCGGCGGCCTGCAGCTCGGCTGGGCCGCGGCCGAGGGGCAGACCGTGCAATTCGGGGCCGAGACGCGCCGCGAACGCTTCGCCGGCAGCGGCTCGCCGGCGCAGCAGCGCAGCACCGACAGCCTGCGCCTGGCGTGGCTGGGCCGGTTCGCCAGCCAGTGGCAGACCCAGCTGGCCGTGCGCAGCGACGACAGCAGCGACTTCGGGCGGGCCACGACCGGCCTGCTGGCGCTGGCGTGGCAGTGGCAGCCGTCGCTGAAGCTGAGCGCGCAGTGGGCCACGGGGTTCTCCGCGCCGTCGTTCCTCGACCAGCAGTTCGCCGCGCCCGGGGTGCAGCTGCGTCCCGAGCGGTCGCGTCACGGCGAAGTGGCGCTGCAGTGGGCCGAGCGCGGCCGGCTGCTGCGCGCTGCGGCCTTCGTGCAGCGCCAGCGCGACCGCGTGGCGTTCGACCCGGTCACCTTCGAGGCCGGCAACATCGCGCGGGCCAGCAACCGCGGCCTCGAGCTGATGCTGCAGACGCCGGTGCCGTTCGACATCGACGGCGTGCTCACCTCGGACGTCACTGTGCAGGACCCGCGCGACCGCGACACCGGGCTGAGACTGAAGCGTCGCGCGCGTGCGTCGGCGGCGCTGAACTACGCGACGCGCGTGGCCGGCTGGCAGGTGGGTGCGGCGGTGCGCCACACCGGCAAGCGGCTGGACACGGACCCGGCCACCTTCGGCGACGCCGACAACCCCGCCCGCACGACGGTCGACCTGAGCCTGTCGCGCGAACTGGTCCCAGGCTGGCGCCTCGGTGTGAAGCTCGACAACGCCACCGGCACCGACACGCCCGAGGTGCTGGGCTACACCGCGCCGCCGCGCAGCGTGATGGTGTCGCTGCAGGCGCGTTGGCGCTGAGGCAAGCATGCCGCTGGCTGGCGCCCGCCTGTTCGCCCTCGTCGCGGCCCTGGTGGCCGCGACCGTGGCGATCGTCGCGGCCGCCCTGGCCATCGGCAGCGCCGGTCTCGACGCCGAGATGATCCGCACGCTGCGCGGGCCGCGCGTGGCCGCGGCCGCGGGCGTGGGCGCGCTGCTGGCGCTGTCGGGCCTGGCGATGCAGTCGCTGCTGCGCAATCCGCTGGCCGACCCCTACGTGCTGGGCACGTCCGGCGGTGCGGCGGTCGGCGCACTGCTGGCGCTGATGGCGGGCGTGGCGATGTCGCTCGGTGCGGCCGGCGGTGCGCTGGTCGCCGGGGCGGTGCTGCTGCTGCTGGCACGCCGCGCGCTGTCCACCGCCGACGATGCCTCGCCGCGCCTGATCCTGGCCGGCGCGATGCTGGCCGCCCTGTTCGGCGCAGCCGCCTCGCTGCTGCTGGCGATGACCCCCGACCAGCGCCTGCGGGGCGCGATCTTCTGGCTGGTGGGCGACCTGTCGGGCGCCGACGACGGCGGCTTCACTCTGGCCGCGGCGGCGTTGTTCATGGCCTGGCTGCTGTGGCGCGAGCGCTCGATCGACCGGTTGCTGCTGGGCAGCGTGGCCGCGCACCTGCTCGGCGAGCCGGTGCGCCGGCTGCGTGTCGAGCTGCTGGTGGGCGCCTCGCTCGCGGCCGCGCTGGCCGTGGCCAGTGCCGGCGCGATCGGCTTCGTCGGGCTGGTCGTGCCGCACGCGCTGCGGCTGGCCGGCGTGCAGCGCACGCGCGACCTGGCCTGGCTGGCCCCGCTCGGCGGCGCGGCCCTGGTCGTCGGCGCCGACCTGATCGCGCGCAGCGTGGTGGCGCCGCTGGAGCTGCCCACCGGTGCGGTGATGGCCCTGCTGGGCGCGCCGGTGTTCGTCTACTTCCTGACGCGGGACGCGAAGTGAGCGCCGCCGCCCTGCTCGAGACCCGCGGCCTGTCGATCGCGGCGGGCGGACGCACGCTGCTGCGGGCGCTGGACTGGCGCGTCGAGGCCGGGCAGCGCTGGTGCATCGTCGGCCGCAATGCCGCAGGGAAGAGCACCCTGTTGCGGGCCCTGGCCGGGCTGGCCGAGCCGGGCATCGACGTGAGCGGCGACGTGCTGTGGCAAGACCGCAGCGCAAGGCGCTGGTCCGCCGCCGACGCCGCGGCATGGCGGGCCTTCATGCCGCAGCAGGCGGTGGACCGCTTCCCGATGCCGGTGTCGCGCCTGCTCGAGCTGGGCGTGGTGCTGCCGCGGGCCGATCCGTCGCAGGTGCTGCGCGCGCTCGACCTGCAGGCGCTGGCCAGCCGCAGCGTGCTGGCGCTGTCCGGCGGCGAGCGCCAGCGCGTGGCGCTGGCGCAGTGCGCGGTGCAGGGCGCGCCGCTGCTGCTGCTCGACGAACCCGTGGCGTTCCAGGACCCGGCGCACCAGGGCCTCGTGGCACGCTGGCTGGCCGGCCTGCCGGCCCCGGCGGGCCTGGTCGTCACCGCCCACGACGTGAACTGGATCGCCCGCACCGCGACCCATGTGCTGGCCCTGCTGCCGGGCGGCGGCAGCGAGCGCGGCGAGGTGGCGTCGATGCTGCGCGCCGACCTGCTGGAAGCGGTCTACGGCTGCCGCTGGCGCGACCTGGGCGGGCTCTGGGTGGCCGACTAGCCGTCGCCGGGTCGCGGGCAGGCCGTGCGCTCAGCGCGCCCGGTCGATCGCCTCGCACAGCGCCTGGGCGCCGTCCACGAAGCGCGGCCCCATGCGGCCGATCAGGTCGCCGTCGATCAGCGCGAACCGGCCTCGGCGCACGGCGTCCACCGCGGCGAAGCGCTTCCAGCCGGCAAAGTCGCGCGGGGCGTCCTGTGCGCGGCCGGAACTCGCCACCAGCTGCGGGTCAGCCGCCGCGGCCGCCTCCCAGCCGACGGTGGGCGTCAGCAGCGGCAGCCCGGCGAACACGTTGACGCCGCCGCAGGCGTCGATGGCCTGGCTGATCAGGTGCTGGCGGTTGATGGTCATCAGCGGTTCGTGCCAGAGCTGCCAGAACACGCGCACGGGACGGCGGCCGGCATGCGTGCGCTGCAGTTCGCGCCAGCGCGACTCGAAGGCCGCCGCGGCCGCGTCGCCCTGGGCGTCGCGGCCCAGCAGCGTGCCGACCCGCCGCAGGGTGTCGGCAATGCCCTGGGCCTGGCGGATCTCGCTTTCGTAGACGGTGAGACCGAGCGAGCGCAGCCGCGCCTTGTGGCGCTGGTTCAGGCCGCTGTCCCACACCAGCACCAGGTCGGGCTTGAGCTTGACGATGGCTTCGAAGTCGAGCGCGAAGGCATCGCCGACCACGGGCAGGTCGCGTGCTGCCGGCGGCTGGTCGCTGAAGCGGATCACGCCCCCAAGGGTGTCGCCGCCGCCGACGGCGAACACGATCTCCGTCAGGTGCGGCCCGAGGCTGACCACGCGGCGTGCCGGTGCGCCGAGCGTGACCGTGTGGCCGTTGTCGTCCACGACCGTCGGCCCCGCAACGGCCACGCCGGCCACGATGCACAGGCACAGCGCCAGCAGCCGGCGCATCACGGCGTCTTGGGTTCGAAGTCGCAGCACGCGGCCACCTGGCACTGCGCGCACAGCGGCTTGCGGGCCTGGCAGACGTAGCGGCCGTGCAGGATCAGCCAGTGGTGCGCGTCGACGCGGTACGCCGCAGGCACGCGGCGCAGCAGCGCGTGCTCCACGTCCAGCGGGGTGCGGCCCGGTGCCAGGCCGGTTCGGTTGCCGACGCGGAAGATGTGCGTGTCCACCGCGATCGTCGGCTCGCCGAAGGCCACGTTGAGCACCACGTTGGCCGTCTTGCGCCCGACGCCGGGCAGCGCCTCCAGCGCGGCGCGGTCGCGCGGCACCTGCCCGCCATGGAGCTCGATCAGCAGGCGGCAGGTCTCGTGCAGGTTGCGCGCCTTGGTGCGGAACAGGCCGATGGTGCGGATGTGCTGCTCGATGCCTTCCACGCCCAGCGCCAGCATCGCCTGCGGCGACGGCGCGCGCGCGAACAGCGCCGCGGTGGCCTTGTTGACGCTGACGTCGGTGGCCTGCGCCGACAGCAGCACGGCTGCCAGCAGCTCGAAGACGCTGGTGTAGACCAGCTCCGACGCCGGCTGCGGGTTGGCCGCGCGCAGCGTGGCGAAGAAGGCTTCGACCTGGGCGTCGTTCATGGCGTCTTCGCGGCGCGGGCGCGTGCCCGCTGCACGGCGGCTTCGATGATGGCGCGCTTGAGCTCCAGCGCCTTGGGGTCGGTGAGCCGGCTGGCCGCGGCCAGGTCGGCCAGCTTGGACTCGGCCTTGGCCAGGAGGCGGGCGTCGTGGTCCCGTTGTGCCTGCACGCGCCGCGCGCCGCGCGCGGCATAGCGGTCGCGGGCCTGCTGCGCCTGTGCGGCGCTCCAGGCCTGCCAGCCGGTGGGCGGCGGGCTGCCCGGCTGGGCGTCCTCGACGTGGATGCAGTCCACCGGGCAGGCCGGCAGGCACAGCTCGCAGCCGGTGCACAGCGGCTCGATCACGGTGTGCATCTGCCGGGGCGCCCCGACGATGCAGTCCACCGGGCAGGCCTTGACGCACAGCGTGCAGCCGATGCACCAGTCCTCGTCGATGAACATCACCTTGCGCGGGCCCTCGCTGCCGCACGACGGGTCGAGCGGCAGCGGCTCGCGGCCGGTCAGGCGCGCCAGCCGCGCCACGCCTTCGGCACCACCCGGCGGGCAGCGGTTGATGTCGGCCTGGCCGGTGGCGATGGCCTGCGCGTAGGCCGCGCAGTCGACGTAGCCGCAGCGCGTGCACTGCGTCTGCGGCAGTGCCGCGTCGATCAGGGCGGCGTCGACGGTGGGGCGGGGCGACGGGGCGGCAGCGGACACGCGCCGATTATCGGCGCCGGGCTCCCGCGGCCTTGGTCGGGCGTGCGGCCGGGCGCTTCGCCTTGGCCGCCGCCTTCACGGGCGCGGCCTTCGCCGCGGCGCGGGGCAGGGGGCCGGTGCCGTGGTCGGCGATGAACTCGCGCAGCCGCGGGTACACCTGCTCGCGCCAGCGCCGGCCGGAGAAGATGCCGTAGTGGCCGGCGCCGACCGCGTCGTAGTGGAACTGGCGCGACTTCGGGATGCCGGTGCACAGCCCGTGCGCGGCGCGCGTCTGGCCCGCGCCCGAGATGTCGTCCAGCTCGCCCTCGATCGTCAGCAGCGCGCTGCCGCGGATGTCCTGCGGGCGAACCAGCTCGCCGTCCACGCGCCAGGTGCCGTTCACGAGCGCGAAGTCCTGGAACACGGTCTTGATCGTGTCGAGGTAGTACTCGGCCGGCATGTCCAGCACCGCGTTGTACTCGTCGTAGAACTGGCGGTGGCCCTCGGCGCTGTCCTCGTCGCCGCGGATCAGGTCGAGGAAGTAGTCGTAGTGCGAGCTGAGGTGCCGGTCCGGGTTCATCGCGACGAAGCCGGTGTGCTGAAGGAAGCCCGGGTAGACGCGGCGCCCGGCGCCCGGATAGTTCGGCGGCACGCGGTAGATCACGTTGGCCTCGAACCACTCGTGGCTCTTGTTCATCGCGAGGTTGTTCACCGCGGTGGGCGACTTGCGGGCGTCGATCGGCCCGCCCATCATCGTCAGCGTGCGCGGCGTGAACTCGCCGCGGCTGGCCATCAGCGACACCGCCGCCAGGACCGGCACGGTGGGCTGGCACACCGAGATCACATTGACCTCGGGCCCGACGTGACGGATGAACTCCTCCACGTAGTGGACGTAGTCGTCCAGGTGGAAGGGCCCCTGGTCGGCAGGCACCATGCGGGCGTCGGTCCAGTCGGTGACGAACACCTTGTGGTGCGACAGCAGGCTGCGCACGGTGTCACGCAGCAGGGTGGAGTGGTGGCCCGACAGCGGCGCCACCAGCAGCACCGGCGGCTGCGACTTCATGACGCCCAGCGCCGCCGGGTCGTCGGTGAAGCGCTTGAAGCGCAGCAGGCGGCAGAACGGCTTGTTCACCGCCACCTGTTCCTGCACCGCCACCTGCACGCCGCCCACGTCCACCGCGGTGATGCCGAAGGGCGGCTTCTCGTACTCCTTGGCGAGGCGGTGCAGCAGGTCGAAGCCGGCGGACACCCGTTGCGACATCGGGGCATGCGCGAACGGGGACAGCGGGTGGTTGTACAGCTTCGACGAGGCGCTGGCGAACTCGGCGAAGGGGGCGAGCATCGCGCGCTGGGTTTCGTAAAGCTGGTACAGCATGTGACTTGACCCTTTTTGGTGCAATGCAGCAATCGTGCCCGCAGCCCGGCGCCGGGCACAGCGAGAAAACACGTACGGACCGGACCTATTTCCGGGCCATGGGCCGAGCCTGACAGGTCCGGCTTACAGAACCTTGGCAATCGCCGCCACGACGGCGTCGATGTTCTTCATGTTCAGCGCCGCCACGCAGATGCGGCCGGAATCCACGCCGTAGACGCCGAACTCCGAGCGCAGGCGCTGCATCTGGGCGGCCGTGAGGCCCGAATAGCTGAACATGCCCTGCTGGCGGGCGATGAAGCTCATGTCCTGCCGCACGCCGGCGGCCGCAAGGCGGGCCACCAGTTCGGTGCGCATGGTCTTGATGCGGGCGCGCATGCCGGCCAGTTCCTGCTCCCACTGCGCCCGCAGCGCCGGGGTCGACAGCACCGTGGCGACGATCTGCGCGCCGTGGATCGGCGGGTTGGAGTAGTTGGTGCGGATCGCGATCTTGAGCTGCGACAGCACGCGCGCGGCCTCCTCGGCGCTGCCGCACACCACCGACAGGGCGCCGACGCGCTCGCCGTAGAGCGAGAAGCTCTTCGAGAACGAGGTGGAGACGAAGAAGTCCATGCCCGAGGCGATGAACTTCGCCACCGCGGCGCCGTCCTCGGCGAGGCCGGCGCCGAAGCCCTGGTAGGCCATGTCCAGGAAGGGCACCAGGCCGCGGGCGCGCACCAGTGCCACCACCTCGTCCCACTGCGCGGGCGTGAGGTCGTAGCCGGTGGGGTTGTGGCAGCAGGCATGCAGCACCACGATCGTGCCCGGCTCGGCCGCCTGCAGCGCGGCCTTCATGCCGGGGAAGTCGATGCCGCCTTCATTGCGCAGCGCCGCCGAGTAGTACGGGTACTCGCCGACCTCGAAGCCGGCGCGGCCGAACAGCGCGCGGTGGTTCTCCCAGCTCGGCGCGCTGATCAGCACGCGCGCCTGAGGGCGCAGCTGGCGCAGGAAGTCGGCGCCGACCTTCAGGCCGCCGGTGCCGCCCAGCGCCTGCACGGTGGCCACGCGCTTGTCACGCACCACCGCGCTGTCGGCGCCGAACACCAGGCCCTGCACCGCCTGGTCGTAGGCGGCGATGCCGTCGATGGGCAGGTAGCCGCGCGGCTTGGCCGATTCCACGAGCTGCTGCTCGGCCGCGGCCACGCACTTGAGCAGCGGCAGCTTGCCGTTCTCGTCGTAATAGACGCCGACGCCGAGGTTGACCTTGTTCGGGTTCGGGTCCGCCGCGAACTGTTCGTTCAGGCCCAGGATCGGGTCGCGCGGGGCCATTTCGACGGACGAGAAGAGGCTCATGACAGGGCGTTGGCAGGAGGAGGGGCCGCAAGGCCGGAAGGCATGGCGCGCAATGCGCTACGCTGACGGGTTCGCAGGATTTTACGGGTGAACCCTAGGTGATGCCGATGCCGACTGGACCTGAAGCGATGCCGCCGGCGCAGCCCGAGGGCCGGTTCGTGTCCTTCCCGGGCTCGCCGTTCCAGCTCTACCAGCCCTATCCGCCGGCGGGCGACCAGCCGCGCGCGATCGACCAGCTGGTCGAAGGGGTGAACGACGGGCTGACCTTCCAGACCCTGCTGGGGGTGACCGGCTCGGGCAAGACCTTCACGATGGCCAACGTGATCGCGCGCCTGGGGCGCCCGGCGATTGTGTTCGCGCCCAACAAGACCCTGGCCGCCCAGCTGTACAGCGAGTTCAGGGAGTTCTTCCCGAAGAACGCGGTCGAGTACTTCGTCAGCTACTACGACTACTACCAGCCCGAGGCCTACGTCCCGCAGCGCGACCTGTTCATCGAGAAGGACAGCTCGATCAACGAGCACATCGAGCAGATGCGGTTGTCGGCCACCAAGAGCGTGCTGGAGCGGCGCGACGTGGTGGTGGTGGCGTCGGTGAGCGCGATCTACGGCATCGGCAAGCCGGAGGACTACTCCGAGATGCGCTTCATCGTGCGCGTGGGCGACAAGATCGGCCAGCGCGACGTGATCGCGCAGCTGATCCGGATGCAGTACACGCGCAACGAGACCGACTTCTCGCGCGGCACGTTCCGCGTGCGCGGCGACGTGATCGACGTGTTTCCGGCGGAGCACTCGGAACTGGCGATCCGGCTCGAGCTCTTCGACGACGAGATCGAGTCGCTGTCGCTGCTGGACCCGCTGACCGGCCGCATCCGGCAGAAGGTGCCGCGCTTCGTGATCTACCCGTCGAGTCACTACGTGACGCCACGCGACCGCGTGCTGCGTGCGGTGGAGACGATCAAGGCCGAGCTGCGCGAGCGCCTGGACGAGCTGGTCAAGGCCGGCAAGCTGGTGGAGGCGCAACGCCTGGAGCAGCGCACCCGCTTCGACCTCGAGATGATGAACGAGGTGGGCCACTGCAAGGGCATCGAGAACTACACCCGGCACCTGTCCGGCGCGGCGCCCGGCGAGCCGCCGCCGACGATGGTGGACTACCTGCCCAAGGACGCGCTGATGTTCCTGGACGAGAGCCACGTGCTGGTCGGCCAGCTGGGCGGCATGTACAACGGCGACCGCGCACGCAAGACCACGCTGGTGGAGTTCGGGTTCCGGCTGCCGTCGGCGCTGGACAACCGGCCGCTGCGGTTCGACGAGTTCGAGAAGAAGTTGCGCCAGGCGATCTTCGTGTCGGCGACGCCGGCCGACTACGAGAACCGCCACGCCGGCCAGGTGGTGGAGCAGCTCGTGCGCCCCACGGGCCTGATCGACCCGGTGGTCGAGGTGCGCCCGGCCACGCACCAGGTGGACGACGTGCTGCAGGAGATCCGCGACCGCGTCGAGCGGCACCAGCGGGTGCTGATCACCACGCTGACCAAGCGCATGGCAGAGCAGCTCACCGACTACCTGTCCGACAACGGGGTCAAGGTGCGCTACCTGCACAGCGACGTCGACACGGTCGAACGCGTGGAGATCATCCGCGACCTGCGCCTGGGGCACTTCGACGTGCTGGTGGGCATCAACCTGCTGCGCGAGGGCCTGGACATCCCGGAGGTGAGTCTGGTGGCGATCCTCGACGCCGACAAGGAAGGCTTCCTGCGCGCCGAGCGCAGCCTGATCCAGACCATCGGCCGCGCCGCGCGCCACCTGGACGGCAAGGCGATCCTGTATGCCGACCAGATCACCGAGTCGATGCGCAAGGCCATCGACGAGACCGAGCGGCGGCGCGCGCGACAGGTGGCCTTCAACACCGAGCACGGCATCACGCCGCGCTCCGTGGTCAAGGAGATCAAGGAGATGATCGACGGGGTCGTCTCGGACAAGACGGCCCGCGAGGACCTCAAGCGCGCCGAGGCGGCCGTCGAGGTGGAGGCGATGTCCGAGAAGGACCTGGGCAAGCGCATCAAGCTGCTGGAGCGCCAGATGCTCGAGCATGCGAAGAACCTGGAGTTCGAGAAGGCGGCGCGCGTGCGCGACCAGCTGGCGCTGCTGCGCGAGCAGGCCTTCGGCGCCGGCGGCTCGCACGACGCTACCGTGGTGCCGCTGACCGGGGGCGGGCGGCCGTGAGCGCGCCGGGCGCCCCGGCCGGGCTGCGCGTCCTCGTGGTCTGCCTGGGCAACATCTGCCGCTCGCCGACGGCCGAGGCGGTGCTGCGCCACCATCTGGCCGCGGCCGGCCTGGACGGCCGGGTGCAGGTGGACTCCGCCGGCACCGGCGGCTGGCACGCCGGCGACCCGCCGGACGCACGGTCGCAGCGGCATGCGCTGCGGCGCGGCTACGACCTGTCGGCGCTGAGGGCGCGCCGGGTGCGCGACGACGACTTCCACCGATTCGACCTCATCCTCGCCATGGACGAGGACAACCTGGCCGACCTGCACCGGCTGCGCCCCGACGGCGCCCGCGCCGAGCTGGGGCTGTTCGCCGACGGCCCGGTGCCCGACCCGTATACCGGCGGCCCGCAAGGCTTCGAGCAGGTGCTCGACCTGGTGGAGGCCGCCAGTCGGGCCTGGGTGCGTGACCTCGCTGATCGCATGGGAACTTCCTGACCGGTATCCGACCAAACTGGTCGACTTCCGGTAAACTTGACCGATCCGCTCGGGATCGAGGCGGGTTTACCCGCACTTCCCACCACAGGAGCCCTTCATGCGACTCACCACCAAAGGCCGTTTTGCCGTCACCGCGATGATCGACCTCGGTCTGCGTTCCACCAACGGCCCGGTCGCGCTCGCGGCGATCAGCCAGCGGCAGCAGATCTCGCTGTCGTACCTGGAGCAGCTGTTCGGCAAGCTGCGCCGCCACGAACTGGTGGAGAGCACGCGCGGCCCCGGCGGCGGTTACTCCCTGGGCCGCGAGGCGGCCAAGATCACCGTGGCCGACATCATCCTGGCGGTGGACGAGCCGCTGGACGCCACCGGCTGCGGCGGCCGCGAGAACTGCATGGGCGAGGACAGCGGCAAGTGCATGACGCACGACCTGTGGTCCGAGCTCAACGCCCGGATGATCGAGTTCCTGAGTTCGGTCACGCTGAAGAAGCTGGTGGACGACCAGATCGCCCGGGGCGTGTCGGTGGCCGAGCAGGCCCCGATGAAGCGCGCCATCTCGTCGGCGCCGGTCGTCAAGCCGATCCGCGTCACCGGCCCGAACTCGGTGTTCGCCCTGGGCGAAGCCCTCGCCAAGTAAACGACTGCCAAGGACCGCCTGCTCCGAACTGCCATGGACATGACGCCGCATTTCCCGATTTACATGGACTATGGCGCCACCACGCCGGTGGACCCGCGCGTCGTCGACGCGATGGTGCCCTGGCTGCGCGAGCACTTCGGCAACCCGGCGTCGCGCAGCCACGCCTGGGGCTGGGAGGCCGAGGAGGCCGTCGAGAAGGCCCGCGTGCAGGTGGCCGAACTGGTGGGCGCCGACCCGCGCGAGATCGTCTGGACCTCCGGCGCCACCGAAAGCAACAACCTTGCGCTCAAGGGTGCGGCCCACTTCTACCAGTCGCGCGGCAAGCACCTGATCACGGTGAAGACCGAGCACAAGGCGGTGCTCGACACGATGCGCGAGCTCGAGCGCCAGGGCTTCGAGGTGACCTACCTCGACGTGCAGGAGGACGGCCTGCTCGACCTGCAACGCTTCCGTGACGCGATCCGGCCCGACACGATCCTCGCGTCGGTGATGCTGGTCAACAACGAGATCGGCGTCATCCAGGACATCCCCGCCATCGGCGCCCTGTGCCGCGACAAGGGGATCATCCTCCACGTGGATGCCGCGCAGGCCACCGGCAAGGTGCAGATCGACCTGGCCTCGTTGCCGGTGGACCTGATGAGCCTGGCCTCGCACAAGACCTACGGGCCCAAGGGCATCGGCGCGCTGTACGTGCGGCGCAAGCCCCGCGTGCGCATCGAGGCCCAGATGCACGGCGGCGGCCACGAGCGCGGCATGCGCAGCGGCACCCTGCCCACGCACCAGATCGTCGGCATGGGCGAGGCCTTCCGCATCGCCCGCGAGGAGATGGCCACCGAGGGCGAACGCATCCGCGGCCTGCAGCAGCGCCTGCTGCGCGCGCTGGCGGACGTGGAGCAGGTGTTCGTCAACGGCCACCTCGACAAGCGCGTGCCGCACAACCTAAACATGAGCTTCAACTTCGTCGAGGGCGAGTCGCTGATCATGGGCATCAAGGGCATCGCGGTGTCGTCGGGCTCGGCCTGCACGTCGGCCAGCCTGGAGCCCAGCTATGTGCTGCGCGCTCTGGGACGCAGCGACGAACTTGCGCACTCCAGCCTGCGCATGACCATCGGCCGTTTCACGACGGCCGAGGAGATCGATCACGCGGCATCCCTGATCCGCGATCGCGTGGCCAAGCTGCGCGAACTGTCCCCCCTGTGGGAGATGTACAAGGACGGCGTCGACATTTCCACCATCCAGTGGACGGCGCACTGAGCCAACCCAGGAGCATTCAATGTCTTACAGCGACAAGGTCATCGACCACTACGAGAACCCGCGCAACGTCGGATCGTTCGACAAGGGCGACGATTCGGTGGGCACCGGCATGGTGGGCGCGCCCGCCTGCGGCGACGTGATGAAGCTGCAGATCAAGGTCAACCCCGCCACCGGCCTGATCGAGGACGCGCGCTTCAAGACCTACGGCTGCGGCTCGGCCATCGCGTCGTCGTCGCTGGTCACCGAGTGGGTCAAGGGCAAGTCGCTCGACGAGGCGATGGAGATCCGCAACACCCACATCGCCCAGGAACTCGCCCTGCCGCCGGTGAAGATCCACTGCTCGATCCTGGCCGAGGACGCGATCAAGGCCGCGGTCGAGGACTACAAGAACAAGCACGGCGCCCCTTCCGATGCCAGTCACGCTCACTGAGGCCGCCGCCCGCCACGTCACGCGCTACCTCGCTCGCCGCGGCAAGGGCGTCGGCGTGCGTCTGGGGGTCAAGACCACCGGCTGCTCCGGCCTGGCCTACAAGCTCGAGTACGCCGACGACGTGGCGCCCGAGGACCTGGTCTTCGAGGACCATGGGGTCAAGGTGCTGGTCGATCCGAAGAGCCTGCCCTACATCGACGGGACCGAACTCGACTTCGTCCGCGAGGGGCTGAACGAGGGCTTCAAGTTCCACAACCCGCGCGAGAAAGACCGCTGCGGCTGCGGCGAGTCGTTCCGGGTGTGAGCCCCGAACTCGAGATCCGACCCGAGCGCCCCGATCATCCCCAGGTCGTGGCGTTGCTGGACGCGCTCGACCGCTACCTGGGCGAGCTCTACGAGCCCGAGGCCAACCACATCCTGTCGGTGAGCGAACTGCTCGCGCCCGAGGTGAGCTTCCTGGCCGCCTGGAGCCAGGGCAGGGTGGTGGGCACCGGTGCCGTGCGCGAGATGCCGCCGCACGACGACACCGGCGGGCGGGCCTATGCCGAGATCAAGCGCATGTACGTCGACCCGGGCCTGCGCGGACAGCGCATCGGCGAGCGTCTGCTGCAGCAGCTCGAGTCGGCGGCCCTCGGCCGTGGCCTGACCCAGGCCCTGCTGGAAACCGGCGAGGCCCAGACCGCCGCCGTGCGCCTGTACGAACGCTGCGGCTACCGGCGGTGCGGGGCCTTCGGCGGCTACCCGGACAACGGCCTGTCCGTGTTCATGCGCAAGGACCTCGCGTGAAGCTCGACGACGACGACTTCGCGCTGTTCGAGCTGCCGCGCCGGTTCGCGCTCGACCGGGCCGACCTCGACTCGCGCTGGCGGCGGCTGCAGGCCAGCGCCCACCCTGACCGCCACGCATCGCAGGGGGCAGCGGCCCAGCGCGTGGCGATGCAATGGTCGGTGCGCATCAACGAGGCGTATCGCCGGCTGCGCGATCCGATCTCGCGTGCGGCCTACCTGTGCGAGCTGCATGGCGTGCCGATCGATGCCGAGCGCAACACCGCGATGCCGGAGGAGTTCCTGCGCCAGCAGATGGCCTGGCGCGAGGCCCTGGACGACGCGGACGGCGAAGCGGCCCTGTCGGCGCTGGGCGACGAAGTGCGGACCGCGGAGTCGCAGCTGCTGGCCCGGGCCGGCGCCGAACTGGACGACACCCGGAACCCCGCCGCGGCCGCGCGCACCGTGCGGGCGATGATGTTCGTCGCGCGCATCCGCTCCGAACTGGACCGCCGGCTGCAGGCCATCGAGCACTAGGATGACCATGCGACCGCTTCGACCGGCCCCGATGATCCCCGGGCCCAGCCGGCACCCCTTGACCGCAGTCTGGCGCTGACATGGCCCTGTTGCAGATCTCCGAGCCGGGCCAGTCGCCCGATCCGCACCAGCGTCGCGTGGCGGTGGGCATCGACCTGGGCACCACCCACTCGCTGGTGGCCGCGGTGCGCCATGGCGTGGCCGAGTGCCTGCCCGACGCGCAGGGCCGCGTGCTGCTGCCTTCCGCGGTGCGCTATCTGCCCGGCGGCCGGCGCCAGATCGGCCACGACGCGCTGGCCGCGCAGGCCGACGACGCGCAGGACACGATCGTCTCGGTCAAGCGCCTGATGGGCCGTGCCCTGGCCGACGTGCAGGGCGCCGCGCGGCTGCCCTACCGCTTCGCCGACCGTCCCGGCATGGTCGCCATCGACACCCGCGACGGCGTGAAGACGCCGGTCGAGGTGTCGGCGGAGATCCTGGCGGCGCTGCGGCAGCGCGCCGAGGACAGCTTCGACACCGACGAGCTCTATGGCGCTGTGATCACGGTGCCGGCGTACTTCGACGATGCCCAGCGCCAGGCCACGAAGGACGCGGCGCGGCTGGCCGGCCTGAACGTGCTGCGCCTGATCAACGAGCCCACGGCCGCCGCAGTGGCCTATGGCCTGGACAACGGCTCGGAGGGCCTGTACGCCGTCTACGACCTCGGCGGCGGCACCTTCGACATCTCGCTGCTGCGCATGACGCGGGGCGTGTTCGAGGTGGTCGCCACCGGCGGCGACGCGGCCCTGGGCGGCGACGACTTCGACGCGATGCTGGCCGACTGGGCGCTGGCCGAAGCCGGCCTTGCCGCCGATTCGCCGCACGATCGTCGTGCGGTGCTGGTGGCCGCGCGCGCCGCCAAGGAGGCGCTGACCGACGCCACCGAGGTGGAGATGATCTGTTCGTTGGCGGCCGGCCCGCTGGAGGTGGCCGTGTCGCGCGCCCGCTTCGAGGCGCTGACCCGGCCGCTGGTCGAGCGCACGCTGGCGGCGGTGCGGCGCGTGCTGCGCGACGCGGGCCTGCCGCGCGGCGACGTGCAGGGCGTGGTCATGGTCGGCGGCTCCACCCGCATGCCCGCGGTGCGCACCGCGGTGGGCGAACTGTTCGGTCGCGAGCCACTGACCAATGTGAACCCCGACGAGGTGGTCGCGCTGGGCGCGGCGATCCAGGCCAACGCCCTGGCCGGCAACGCCGCGGACGGCGACATCCTGCTGCTCGACGTGATCCCGCTGTCGCTCGGGCTGGAAGTGATGGGCGGGCTGGTCGAGCGGATCATCGAGCGCAACGCCACCATCCCCACGGCCAAGGCGCAGGACTTCACCACCTTCAAGGACGGCCAGACCGCGATGGCGCTGCACGTGGTGCAGGGCGAGCGCGAGCTGGTGGCCGACTGCCGCTCGCTGGCCCGATTCGAGCTGCGCGGCATCCCGCCGATGGTGGCCGGCGCGGCGCGGATCCGCGTCTCGTTCGAGGTCGACGCCGACGGCCTCTTGTCCGTGTCCGCGCGCGAGCTGGGCTCGGGCGTGCAGGCGGCCGTCAGCGTCAAGCCCAGCTACGGCCTGGCCGACGAGGACATCGCCCGCATGCTGCGCGAGGGCTTCGGCGCCGCCGAATCGGACGCGGCCGCAAGGGCGCTGCGCGAGGCCCGGGTCGAGGCCGAGCGGATGGTGCTGGCCACGCGCTCGGCCCTGTCCGTCGACGGCGACCTGCTCGAGCCCGCCGAGCGCGAGGCCATCGAGTCCCTGCTCGCCGGCACCGAGCGCATCGCCCGGGGCGAGGACCACCATGCCATCGACGACGCCGTGAAGGCGCTGGCCGGCGGCACCGAGGCCTTCGCCGCGCGTCGCATGAACCGCGGCATCCGCACCGCACTGGCCGGCCGCCACATCGCCGACGTCTGAAAGAACTCCATGCCGGTGATCCGCATCCTTCCCCACGCCGAGTACGCCCCCGAGGGCGCCACCTTCGAGGCGTCGCCCGGCACGTCGCTGTGCGAGGCCATGCTCGAGCATGGCGTCGAGATCGAGCACGCCTGCGAGATGAGCTGCGCCTGCACCACCTGCCATGTGGTCGTGCGCGAAGGTTTCGAGTCGCTGGGCGACATGGACGAGAGCGAGGAGGACCTGCTCGACCGGGCCTGGGGCCTCACGCCGACCTCACGCCTGTCGTGCCAGGCGATCGTCTCCAACCGCGACGTCACGATCGAGATCCCGAAGTACTCGATCAACCACGCCAAGGAAAAGCACTGAGGCGCCACGCCCCGCGCCGCGTTCGCCGCGGTTCAGTGCTTGGGGAAGTCCGAGCCGAAGATGGTGCGGCGGAACCACTCGCCGACGGGACGCAGCGAGTCGAGGAACGAGTCGGGCTCGCCCTCGCGCTCGAGCAGCAGGCCCTTCTCGTCGAGCATCTGCAGGAACAGGCGCACGTCCATCTTGGACGCTCCGCTGGACAGCACCAGGGCCGACACCGACATGTAGCGGTGCGACATGTCGCTCAGCATGCGGCGGTACACCGTGCGGTGAAACGGTGCGGGCAGTTCGGGCCAAGCAGCAAGCTTGAATTCCTTCATGTCCCAACGCGCGGGCCCGTGACCGGGCGCTCCCTGGCTATTGATTTGCGCGGAGAGTAACCCCGTGTGTCGACGCCGGCCATGCGCTCCTGCACGAACCCGGCCGCATGGCCGGGCTCAAGTGTGTCGCTTTGTGTGCGGCGTGCTGCAGTTCACGCTGGATACACTGGACCGATGATCGTCCTGGGCATCGAGTCCTCCTGCGACGAGACCGGCCTGGCGCTGGTCGAGTCCGTGGCCGGCGGCGTGCCGCGGCTGCTGGCGCACGCGCTGCACAGCCAGGCCGACATGCACGAGGCTTTCGGCGGCGTGGTGCCGGAGCTGGCCTCGCGCGACCACATCCGCCGTGTCGTGCCGCTCGCGCGTGCCGTGCTCGACGACGCCGGCCGTCGCCTCACGGACGTCGACCTCGTGGCCTACACCCGCGGCCCGGGGCTGGCCGGTGCGCTGCTGGTCGGTGCCGGCCTGGGCGTGGCCCTGGCCGCGGCGCTGGACCGCCCGGCGCTGGGCGTGCACCACCTCGAAGGGCATCTGCTGTCGCCCTTCCTGTCGCAGGACCCGCCGGCGTTCCCCTTCGTGGCGCTGCTGGTGTCGGGGGGCCATACGCAGCTCATGCGCGTGGCCGGCGTGGGCGACTACGAACTGCTCGGCGAGACCATCGACGACGCGGCCGGCGAGGCTTTCGACAAGAGCGCCAAGCTGCTCGGCCTGGGCTACCCCGGCGGCCCGGCCCTGGCGCAGCTGGCGTTGCAGGGCGACGCCAAGGCCTTCGCGCTGCCGCGCCCGATGCTGGCCAGCGGCGACCTGGACTTTTCCTTCGCCGGGCTGAAGACGGCGGTGCTGACCCAGGTGCGGCGACAGGAAGCCGCGCACGGCAGCGACGGCCCGTGGCGCGCCGACCTCGCCGCGGCCACGCAGGAGGCGATCGTCGACGTGCTGGTGCGCAAGTCGATGCGGGCCCTGCGCGAGACCGGCCTGTCGCGCCTGGTCGTTGCCGGTGGCGTGGGGGCCAACCGGCGGCTGCGCGCCGAACTCGACGCGGCCTGCCGCAAGGCCCGGGCGCGCGTGCACTATCCCGAGCTGCACCTGTGCAGCGACAACGGCGCGATGATCGCGCTGGCTGCCGCGATGCGCTGCGACGCCGGCCGCGCCGAACCCGCGCGCGACCTCACGTTCGACGTGAAGCCGCGCTGGGCCCTGCAGCAGACCGGCGCGACGCTCAGCTGACGGTCAGCTGCTTGCCGGCGGCCACGCGCTTGCGGGCCAGTGTCAGCGTGAGCACGCCGTTGTCCAGCCGCGCCTGCGACGTTTCCTGGTCCACCTCCTGCGGCAGCGTGAAGCTGCGCGCGAAGCTCGACGTGGAACGCTCGCGGTACAGCACGCGCTCGCCTTCCTTGCGCACGTCCTCGCGCTGGGTGGTGGCGCTGACGCTGACCTGGCGGCCCTCGATGGTGATCTTCACGTCCTCCTTGGCCACGCCGGGCAGGTCGAGCGCGACCTTGTAGCCGGCCTCGGTCTCGGTGACGTCGAGCGACGGCGAGCGCAGGGCCGTGTTGCCGTTGCCGAAGAAGCGGTCGAAGTTGTCGTCGAACAGGCGATCGAAGGAGCGCGCCAATTCGGACGGGGAGCGGGAGACGGGGACGAGGAACATGTGCGACCTCCTAGAATGGGTTGCGAGTGCCGGCACTGCCTTGCCGATGGAAACCGGCCCTCATGCCGCTGAATCTAGGAGCGGCATTTTTCTTTTCAAGCCAGGCTTCTGACATGGATCAATCTCCCACCTTCAGCCGCCGCGCCCTGGTGCTGGCCGCTGCGGCCGCTGCCGCGACGGGACCGGCGCAAGCCGAGCGTGCGGCCCCCTTGAAGCTGGCGCTGATCGAGGGCCTGTCGGGGCCGTTCGCCAACGCGGGCGAGGCGGTCTTCCGCAACCTGCTGTGGGCGGTGGAGCGCGTCAACCGCCGCGGTGGCGTGCGCGAAGGCGGCCGCCAGCGCCTGCTGGAGCTGGTGCGGTTCGACAGCGAAGGCCAGTCGGAGAAGGCCATCGCGCTGCTGCGCGCGGCCGTCGACCAGGGCATCGGCTTCGTCGCCCAGGGCAACAGCTCGGCCACGGCGGCGGCGCTGATCGAGGCGATCGAGCGCCACAACGAGCGCGATCCGCAGCGGCGCGTCGTGCTGCTCAATTACTCGGCGGTCGATCCGATCCTCACCAACGAGCGCTGCAGCCCCTGGCACTTTCGCTTCGACGCGCATGCGGACATGCGGCTGGCGGCGCTGGTGGAGGTGATGCGGGGCGACCGGGCCCTGCGCAAGGTCTACCTGATCGGCCAGGACTACAGCTTCGGCCAGCATGTGCAGCGCCAGGCGCGCAGCCTGATCGCGCAGCGCCGCCCGGACATCGACATCGTCGGCGACGAACTGCATCCGATGGGCCGGGTGAAGGACTTCCTGCCCTACGCCGCCAAGATCCAGGCCAGCGGCGCGCAGGCCGTGGTCACCGGCAACTGGGGCAACGACCTGATGCTGCTGGTCAAGGCGGTGCGCGAGGTCGGCGCCGCGGTGCGGTTCTACACGTTCTACGGCAACGCGCTGGGCGCGCCGGCGGCCATCGGCGAGGCCGGCGTCGGCACCGTCTACGCCGTCGCGGAGTGGCACCCGAACGCCGGCGGCGCCGGGTCGGACGCGCTGTATGCCGCGTTCCGCGAGCGCTTTCCCGACCCGCGCGACGACTACGTCCACTTCCGCATGCAGGCCATGATCGAGATGCTGGCTGAGGCCGTCGAGCGCGCCGGCAGCGCCGAGCCGGCGGCGGTGGCCCGTGCCCTGTCGGGCGCGCGCTTCGACGCCCGCCATCTGGGCGGCGTGCATTCGGCCACGATGCGCGCTGCCGATCATCAGCTGCAGCAGCCGCTGCTGGTCAGCGTGATGGACCGGGCCGGCGCCCCGGGCGTGAAGCACGATGTCGAAGGCTCGGGCTACGGCTTCAGGACCGTGCGGCGCTTCTCGGCCGCCGAGGTCGAGCAGGCCACCAGCTGCCGCATGCAGAGGGGGTCCTGAACGCCATGCGCCACGCCATCGAGACCCTCGCCGCCTCGCGCATCCGCGAGGTGGCCAACGCCGGCATCGGCCGCAGCGACGTCCTGCCGTTCTGGTTCGGGGAGAGCGACGAGGTGACGCCCGAGCCGGTGCGGCAGGCCGCCGCCGAGTCGCTGGCGCGCGGCGAGACGTTCTACGCCCACAACCTGGGCCTGGCCGAACTGCGTGACGCCGTCGCGGCCTACACCAGCCGCCTGCACGGCCCCGTGTCTGCGGGCCGCGTGGCGATCACGTCGTCCGGCGTGTCGGCGCTGATGCTGGCGTCGCAGCTGCTGCTGGACCCGGGCGACGAGGTGGTGGCCGTGGTGCCGGTGTGGCCGAACCTCACGGCCCAGCCGGCGATCCTGGGCGCACGGGTCGCCGAGGTGCCCCTGGTGCCGAAGCAGGGCGCCTGGACGCTGGACCTGGACCGGCTGCTGGCCGCCGTCACGCCCGCCACTCGGATGCTGCTGGTCAACGCGCCCAACAATCCGACGGGCTGGACGCTCGGCCGTGACGAGCAGCGCGCGCTGCTCGAGCACTGCCGCCGCACCGGCACCTGGATCGTCGCCGACGAGGTCTACGAGCGCCTGTGGTTCGGCGACGGGCCGGCTGCGCCGTCGTTCCTGGACCTGGCCGATCCCGAGGACCGGGTCATCGTGGTGCACAGCTTCTCCAAGTCCTTCCTGATGACCGGCTGGCGCCTGGGCTGGCTGGTGCTGCCGGCGACTGCGCTCGACGCGATCGGCAAGCTGATCGAGTTCAACAGCTCCTGCGCGCCGGTGTTCGTGCAGCGGGCCGGCTTGGCCGCGCTGGCGCAGGCCGATCGCACCGTGCCCGACCTGACCCGCCGCATGCAGGCCTGCCGCGACCGCCTCGTCGACGGGCTGCAGCGCCTGCCGGGCGTGGAACTGGCCCGGCCGATGGGCGGCATGTACGCCTTCTTCCGCGTGCCCGGACTGAGCGACGACTCCCTGGCCTGCGCCAAGCGCCTGGTGGCGCAGCACGGGCTCGGCCTGGCGCCGGGCGCGGCCTTCGGGGCGGCTGCCGAGGGCTGGCTGCGTTGGTGCTTTGCGTCACGCGACCCGCAGCGGCTCGACGACGGGCTGGCCCGGCTGGCCGGGGCACTGCGCATATAATCCGCGCTTCGCTCCACCCAGGGGCGTCATGGCACGGCACGGGTCGGTTTCACCCGTGACCGCAAGTAGAACCGGAAACCGATGCGGCGTCGCCCCGTGCAAGGCGGGTCCCCGCGCGGTTTCCACGCACACAGGAAACTCGCGTTCATGTCGCTCAACACCACCCAGAAGGCCGAGATCGTCAAGGCCAATGCCCGCGGCGCCGCCGACACCGGCAGCCCGGAAGTCCAGGTCGCCCTGCTGACCGCCCGCATCAACGAACTCACCCCCCACTTCAAGACGCACGCCAAGGACCACCATGGTCGGCGTGGCCTGCTGAAGCTGGTCAACCAGCGCAAGCGCCTGCTGTCCTACCTGAAGGACAAGGACGCCGACCGCTACACCGCGCTGATCCAGAAGCTGGGTCTGCGCAAGTAAGCAGGACGCGGGGGCGCTCGACGCCCCCGCCCTGTTCCTGGAGAACCGGCTGCCCGACGCGCTGCTCATGTCATTCCAACGCCGCTCCCGCCCCGAGCCGCTCTGGAATGGCATCCCGCCGACGGCTCGCTGTCTCTCCTCCATTCCTCCGAAGGAGACACCATGAGCATGTTCAACAAGGTCACCAAGACCTTCCAGTGGGGCCCCCACAAGGTGACGATGGAGACGGGCGAGATCGCCCGCCAGTCCACCGGTGCCGTCGTCGTCGACATCGAGGGCACGGTCGTGCTGGCCACCGTCGTGGCGCGCACCGAGGCCAAGTCGGGCCAGGACTTCTTCCCGCTCACCGTCGACTACATCGAGAAGACCTACGCCGCCGGCAAGATCCCCGGCAGCTTCTTCAAGCGCGAAGGCCGCCCGAGCGAGCTCGAGACGCTGACCAGCCGCCTGATCGACCGCCCGATCCGCCCGCTCTTCCCGGACGGCTTCTTCAATGAAGTGCAGGTCGTCGTGCACGTGCTGAGCCTGAACCCCGAGGTGCAGGCCGACATCGCCGCGCTGATCGGCACGTCCGCCGCGCTGTCGATCTCCGGCATCCCGTTCAACGGCCCGATCGGCGCCGCGCGCGTGGGCTACGTCAACGGCGAGTACGTGCTGAACCCGGGCAAGACGCAGCTGGCCGACAGCCAGCTCGACCTCGTCGTGGCCGGCACCGAGGCCGCCGTGCTGATGGTCGAGTCCGAGGCCAACCAGCTGACCGAGGAAGTGATGCTCGGCGCGGTGGTCTACGGCCATGACCAGGGCAAGGTGGCGATCGCCGCCATCAACGAGCTGGTGCGCGACGCCGGCAAGCCCGAGTGGCAGTGGGCCGCGCCCGCGCGCGACGAGGCCTTCATCGCCAAGGTGACCGCGCTGGCCGAAGCCAAGCTGCAGGCCGCCTACCAGATCCGCAGCAAGCAGGCCCGCACCCAGGCCTGCCGCGCCGCCTACGCCGAGACGATGGCGGCCCTGAAGGCCGAGGGCGTCGAGTTCGACAGCGTCAAGGTCGAGGGCCTGCTGTTCGACATGGAAGCCAAGATCGTGCGTGGCCAGATCCTGGCCGGCGAGCCGCGCATCGACGGTCGCGACACCCGCACCGTGCGCCCGATCGAGATCCGCACCGGCGTGCTGCCGCGCACCCACGGCTCGGCGCTGTTCACGCGCGGCGAGACGCAGGCGGTCGTGGTGGCCACGCTGGGCACCGACCGCGACGCGCAGCGCATCGACGCGCTGGCCGGCGAGTTCGAGGAGCGCTTCATGCTCCACTACAACATGCCCCCGTTCGCCACCGGCGAGACCGGCCGCGTGGGCTCGCCCAAGCGCCGCGAGATCGGCCACGGCCGCCTGGCCAAGCGCGCGCTCGTCGCGATGCTGCCGAGCAAGGAAGACTTCCCGTACTCGATCCGCGTGGTCTCGGAGATCACCGAGAGCAACGGCTCGTCGTCGATGGCCTCGGTGTGCGGCGGCTGCCTCGCGCTGATGGACGCCGGCGTGCCGATGAAGGCCCACGTGGCCGGCATCGCGATGGGCCTGATCAAGGACGGCAACCGCTTCGCCGTGCTGACCGACATCCTCGGCGACGAGGACCACCTGGGCGACATGGACTTCAAGGTCGCCGGCACGGTCGGTGGCGTGACGGCCCTGCAGATGGACATCAAGATCCAGGGCATCACCAAGGAGATCATGAAGGTCGCCCTGGACCAGGCCAAGGAAGCGCGCATGCACATCCTGGGCAAGATGCAGGAAGCCGTCGGCGGCGCCAAGCAGGAGGTGAGCCAGTTCGCGCCGCGCCTGTACACCATGAAGATCAACCCGGAGAAGATCCGCGACGTGATCGGCAAGGGCGGCGCCGTGATCCGCGCGCTGACCGAGGAGACCGGCTGCACGATCGACATCGGCGAGGACGGCACGATCACCATCGCGTCGACCGATTCCGACAAGGCCGCATTCGCCCGCAAGCGCATCGAGGACATCACCGCCGAGGCGATCCCGGGCGAGATCTACGAAGGCCCGATCACCAAGATCCTGGACTTCGGCGCCCTGGTGCAGATCCTGCCCGGCAAGGACGGCCTGCTGCACATCAGCCAGATCGCGCACCAGCGCGTCGAGAAGGTCGAGGACTTCCTCAAGGAAGGCCAGGTCGTCAAGGTGAAGGTGCTCGAGACCGACGAGAAGGGCCGCATCAAGCTGTCGCTCAAGGCGCTACTCGACAAGCCCGAGGGCTATGTCGAGGAGGAGCGTCCGCGCCGCGACCGAGACGACCGCCGTGACCGTGGCCCGCGCCGCGACCGCGGCGACCGGGGTGACCGCGGCGACCGCGGTGACCGTGGCGATCGGGGTGGCGAGCCTCGTGCCGAGGGCGGCGACGCGCCGTCCGACGCACCGTCGGGCGACCGCCAGGACTCCTGATCGAGGGCAGGCCCGTCGCATGAAGGCGATCGAGATCAGCAGCTTCGGCGGCCCCGAGGTGCTGCACGAAACGACCCGGCCGGACCCCGTGCCCGGGCCGGGCGAGCTGCTGATCCGCGTCGCCGCGTCGGGCGTGAACCGGCCGGACGTGGTCCAGCGCAAGGGCTTCTATGCCCCGCCGCCGGGGGCGTCCGACCTGCCGGGCCTGGAAGTGGCCGGCACGGTGGCCGGCGGCGACGCCGCCGAGCTGCAGCAGGCCGGCCTGAGGCTGGGCGACCGCGTGTGCGCCCTGGTGGCCGGTGGCGGCTACGCACAGCTGTGCGTGGCGCCGATTGCACAGACGCTGCCGTCGCCCCGCGGACTGAGCGACGTCGAGGCGGCCAGCCTGCCGGAGACGATGTTCACCGTCTGGCAGAACGTGTTCGAGATCGCGCACCTGTCGGCCGGCGAATGGCTGCTGGTGCAAGGCGGCTCCAGCGGCATCGGCGTCACCGCGATCCAGCTCGCCAAGGCGATGGGCGCGACGGTGGTGGTCACGGCCGGCAGCGACGACAAGTGCGCGGCCTGCCTGGCGCTGGGCGCCGACCATGCCATCAACTACCGTACCCAGGACTTCGTGGCCGAGGTGGCGCGCCTGACCGACAAGCGCGGCGTCGACGTGATCCTGGACATGGTGGCGGGCGAGTACGTGGCCCGCGAGGTGAAGTGCCTCGCCGACGACGGGCGCCTGGCCATCATCGCGGTGCAGGGCGGCACGCGCAGCGAGCTCGACACCGGTGCGGTGCTGCGCAAGCGGCTCGCGATCACGGGGTCCACGCTGCGCGCGCGCAGCGTCGCCTACAAGGGCGAGCTGGCCCGGGCCCTGCTCCTGCAGGTCTGGCCGCTGATCGAATCGGGCCGGGTCAGGCCGGTGGTGCACCAGGTCTTTCCGGCCGACCAGGCAGCGCAGGCCCACGCGCTGATGGAGTCCAGCACGCACGTGGGCAAGATCGTCCTCACCTGGTGAGACCCCAGCCATGCGCAAGAAACTGATCGTCGGCAACTGGAAGATGCACGGCA
This sequence comes from Aquabacterium sp. T101, assembly GCF_057219775.1. NCBI lineage: Bacteria > Pseudomonadati > Pseudomonadota > Betaproteobacteria > Burkholderiales > Sphaerotilaceae > Aquabacterium > Aquabacterium sp. T101. The sequence goes on along the minus strand of NZ_JBXVVZ010000001.1, from coordinate 1,153,998 downwards.
GCCATTCGGCCAATGCCGAGTTGCTGGCGGGCATCGTCGCGGCGCGTCCGTATGCGGCCGACGTGGCCGTGTGCGTGCCGTTCCCTTATCTGTCCGAGACGGCGGTCGCGCTGGCAGCCTCCGACATCCGCTGGGGCGCGCAGGACTGCTCGGCGCATGAGCAGGGCGCCTACACCGGCGAGGTGTCGGCCGGCATGCTGCACGAGTTCGGCTGCCGCTACGTGCTGGTGGGCCACAGCGAGCGGCGTCAGTACCACGGCGAGACCGACGCGCTGGTGGCCGACAAGGCCAAGGCGGCGCTGGCCCGCGGCGTCACGCCGATCGTCTGCGTCGGCGAGACGCTGGCGCAGCGCGAGGCCGGCGAGACCGAGACCGTGGTCAAGCGGCAGCTCTCCGTGGTGATCCATGCCCTGGCGCACTGCGCGGGCGAGATGGTCGTTGCCTACGAGCCCGTGTGGGCGATCGGCACCGGTCGCACCGCGTCCCCTGAGCAGGCCCAGGCCGTGCATCACCTGCTGCGCGCCCAGCTGCGCGCGGCCACGCCGCGTGCCGACGCGATGACCCTGCTGTATGGCGGCAGCGTCAAGCCCGACAACGCATCGATCCTCTTTGCCCAGCCCGACATCGACGGCGGCCTGGTCGGTGGCGCCTCGCTGAAGGCAGCCGACTTCGTCGCCATCTGCCGCGCCGGTTCCTGAACCCTTCGACACCTCACACTCCCATGCAGATCTGGATGAACCTCGTGCTGGGCGCCCAGCTCATCAGTGCGATCGCGATGATCGGCCTCGTGCTGGTCCAGCACGGCAAGGGCGCCGACATGGGCGCCTCGTTCGGCAGCGGCGCGTCCGGCAGCCTGTTCGGCGCCACCGGCAGTGCCAACTTCCTGTCGCGCTCCACGGCCGTCTGCGCCACCGTGTTCTTCGCGTGCACGCTGGTGCTGGCCTACTTCGGCACCGCCAACCTGGCCAAGCGTCCCGAAGGCACGAGCGTGTTCGAGCGCGCGGGCGCTGCGGCGCCGGCTGCGTCGGGTGCGAGCGCGGCTGCGCCGGTGGCCCAGATCCCCACGGCGCCCGTGGCACCTGCGGCACCGGCTGCGGCATCGGCCGCCGCACCGGCATCACCTCAGAAACCCTGAGGAATAGGCTTAGAATCTCTGGCTGTCCGGAGAGCCATCCTCACGCCATCCGGACACTGCAGTAGCAGGCCGCCGACGTGGTGAAATTGGTAGACACGCTATCTTGAGGGGGTAGTGGCGAAAGCTGTGCGAGTTCGAGTCTCGCCGTCGGCACCAGACATTCCCCTCACGGGGCCGCCCGGGCCCCATTTGCCGAACGCGCTGCGAACGAGACGACATGGACCTGCAACAGTACCTGCCTGTCATCCTGTTCATCCTCGTCGGCATCGCGGTCGGCGTCGCGCCCCAGGTGATCGGCTTCGTGATGGGCCCCAACCGCCCCGACGCCGAGAAGAACAGCCCCTACGAGTGCGGCTTCGAGGCCTTCGAGGACGCGCGCATGAAGTTCGACGTGCGCTACTACCTCGTGGCCATCCTGTTCATCCTGTTCGACCTCGAGATCGCTTTCCTTTTCCCCTGGGCCGTGGCGCTGCATGACATCGGCGCGTCAGGTTTCTGGGCCATGATGGTCTTCCTGGGCATCCTCGTGGTCGGTTTCGTCTACGAGTGGAAGAAGGGCGCTCTCGACTGGGAGTGAAGGCGCAACGCGATGGGCATTGAAGGCATCCTGAAGGAAGGCGTCGTCACGACCTCGGTCGACGCCGTGATGAACTGGTCCAAGACCGGGTCGCTGTGGCCGATGACCTTCGGCCTGGCCTGCTGCGCGGTCGAGATGATGCACGCGGGCGCCGCGCGCTACGACATCGACCGCTTCGGCATGCTGTTCCGGCCCAGCCCGCGCCAGAGCGACCTGATGATCGTCGCCGGCACGCTGTGCAACAAGATGGCCCCGGCGCTGCGCAAGGTGTACGACCAGATGGCCGAACCGCGCTGGGTGATCAGCATGGGCTCGTGCGCCAACGGCGGCGGCTACTACCACTACAGCTACTCGGTCGTGCGCGGTTGCGACCGCATCGTGCCGGTGGACGTCTACGTGCCCGGCTGCCCCCCCACGGCAGAGGCGCTGCTCTACGGCGTGCTGCAGCTCCAGTCCAAGATCCGCCGCGAAAACACCATCGCCCGATGAGCGCCAAACTCGACTCGCTTTGCGCGGCGCTGCAGGCGGCGCTCGGCCCGAAGATCCTCCAGCTCGTGCGCGATCGCGGCGAGGTGACGGTGCACGTCGCCGCCGCCGACTACCACGCGGTGGCGCTGCAGCTGCGCGACGACCCGACGCTCGCCTTCGAGCAGCTGATCGACCTGTGCGGCATGGACCTCAGCGCCTGGCGCAACGACGGTCACGACGGCCCGCGCTACGTGGTGGTCTCGCACCTCTTGAGCGTGGTCAAGAACTGGCGGCTGCGTCTGAAGGTAACCTGCCCCGACGACGACCTGCCGCTGGTGGCCACCGTGACCGACATCTGGAGCAGTGCCAACTGGTTCGAGCGCGAAGCCTTCGACCTGTACGGCATCCTGTTCGAGGGGCATGCCGACCTGCGGCGCATCCTCACCGACTACGGCTTCATCGGCCACCCGATGCGCAAGGACTTCCCGACCACGGGCCACGTGGAGATGCGCTACGACGCCGAGCAGAAGCGCGTGATCTACCAGCCGGTGACGATCGAGCCGCGCGAGATCACGCCGCGCATCGTGCGCGAGGACAACTACGGCGGTCGTCACTGAACCATGGCCGAGATCAAGAACTACACGCTGAACTTCGGTCCGCAGCACCCCGCCGCGCACGGCGTGCTGCGCCTGGTGCTCGAGCTCGACGGCGAGGTGATCCAGCGCGCCGACCCGCACATCGGCCTGCTGCACCGTGCCACCGAGAAGCTGGCCGAGAGCAAGACCTACATCCAGAGCCTGCCCTACATGGACCGTCTCGACTACGTGTCGATGATGTCCAACGAGCACGCCTACTGCCTGGCGATCGAGCGCCTGCTGGGCATCCAGGTGCCCGAGCGCGCGCAGTACATCCGCGTGATGTTCGCCGAGCTGACTCGGATCCTGAACCACACGCTCTGGCTCGGCTGCCACGGCCTGGACTGCGGTGCGATGAACATCTTCATCTACTGCTTCCGCGAGCGCGAGGACATCTTCGACATGTACGAGGCGGTGTCGGGTGCGCGCATGCACGCGGCCTATTTCCGCCCGGGCGGCGTCTACCGCGACCTCCCCGATACCATGCCGCAGTACCGCGCCAGCCGCATCCGCAACGACAAGGCGGTGAAGGCGCTCAACGAGAACCGCCAGGGCTCGCTGCTGGACTTCATCGACGACTTCTGCAAGCGCTTCCCGGCCTACGTCGACGAGTACGAGACCCTGCTCACCGACAACCGCATCTGGAAGCAGCGCACCGTGGGCATCGGCGTGGTGACGCCCGAGCGGGCGCTCAACCTCGGCTTCACCGGCGCCATGCTGCGCGGCTCGGGCATCGCCTGGGACCTGCGCAAGAAGCAGCCCTACGACGTGTACGACCGGATGGACTTCGACGTCCCGGTGGGCGTCAACGGCGACACCTACGACCGCTACCTCGTGCGCATCGAGGAGATGCGCCAGGCCAACCGGATCGTCCGTCAGTGCGTGGACTGGCTGCGTGCCAACCCCGGCCCGGTGATCACCGACAACCACAAGGTGGCGCCGCCGTCCCGGCTGGAGATGAAGTCCAGCATGGAAGAGCTGATCCACCACTTCAAGCTGTTCACCGAGGGCTTCCACGTGCCCGAGGGCGAGGCCTACGCCGCGGTCGAGCACCCCAAGGGCGAGTTCGGCATCTACCTGGTCAGCGACGGCGCCAACAAGCCCTACCGGCTGAAGATCCGCGCGCCTGGCTTCGCCCACCTGGCGGCGCTCGACGAGATGAGCCGCGGCCACATGATCGCCGACGCCGTGGCGATCATCGGCACGATGGACATCGTGTTCGGCGAGGTCGACCGATGAGCTACACCCTGAAGGACAGCACCCGCGAGCGCTTCGACCGCGAGGTGGCCAAGTACCCGCCCGACCAGAAGCAGTCCGCCGTGATGGCCTGCCTGGCCATCGTGCAGCACGAGGAAGGCTGGGTGTCGCAGGAGGCGGAAGCCGCCGTCGCGGCGCATCTCGGCATGCCGCCGATCGCGGTGCACGAGGTGACCACCTTCTACAACATGTACAACCAGCAGCCGACGGGGCAGTACAAGCTCAACGTCTGCACCAACCTGCCGTGCGCGCTGCGCAACGGCGAAGGCGCGCTCAAGCACCTGTGCCGCAAGCTCGGCGTCGAGCCCTACGGCACCACGGCCGATGGCGTGTTCACGGTGCAACCGAGCGAGTGCCTCGGCGCCTGCGCTGACGCGCCGGTGATGCTGGTCAACGACCGCGAGATGCTCAGCTTCATGAACGAGGAGCGTCTCGACGATCTGGTGGACACCCTGAAGGCGCATTCCAAGTGACGACGACGCCGGATCTCTCCCGCTTCAAGGCCACCGGCCGCGAGACCTGCTTCCACGGCCGGCACATCGGCGCGCAGATCTACGCCGGCCTGGACGGCAGCAACTGGCACCTCAAGGACTACGAGGCGCGCGGCGGCTACCGCGCGCTGCGCAAGATCCTCGGCAAGGACGGCGGCGAGGGCATGACGCCCGACCAGGTCGTGGCCGAACTCAAGGCGAGCGCGCTGCGCGGCCGTGGCGGCGCGGGCTTCCCGACCGGCCTGAAGTGGAGCTTCATGCCGCGCGCTTTCCCCGGCGCCAAGTACCTGGTGTGCAACTCGGACGAGGGCGAGCCCGGCACTTGCAAGGACCGCGACCTGCTGGCCTTCAACCCGCATGCCGTCATCGAGGGCATGGCCATCGCCGCCTACTCGATGGGCGTGCGCACCGGCTACAACTACATCCACGGCGAGATCTTCGAGGTCTACCAGCGCTTCGAGCAGGCGCTGGAAGAGGCCCGTGCGGCCGGCCTGCTGGGCGACCGCATCCTGGGCAGCGACTTCAGCTTCCAGCTGCACGCCCACCACGGCTTCGGCGCCTACATCTGCGGCGAGGAGACGGCGCTCCTCGAGTCGCTCGAGGGAAAGAAGGGCCAGCCGCGCTTCAAGCCGCCGTTCCCGGCCAGCTTCGGCCTGTACGGCAAGCCGACCACGATCAACAACACCGAGACCTTCGCCGCGGTGCCCTGGATCATCGTCAACGGTGGCCAGGCCTACCTCGAGGTGGGCAAGCCCAACAACGGTGGCACCAAGATCTTCTCGGTCGTCGGCGACGTGGAGCGTCCCGGCAACTACGAGATCCCGCTCGGCACGCCTTTCGCCAAGCTGCTCGAGCTGGCGGGCGGCGTCAGCGGCGGGCGCAAGCTCAAGGCGGTGATCCCCGGTGGGTCCTCCGCCCCGGTGCTGCCGGCCGGCGTGATGATGGACATCACGATGGACTACGACGCCATCGCCAAGGCCGGCTCGATGCTCGGCTCCGGCGCAGTGATCGTGATGGACGAGCGGCGCTGCATGGTCAAGAGCCTGCTGCGCCTGTCCTACTTCTACCAGCACGAAAGCTGCGGCCAGTGCACGCCGTGCCGCGAGGGCACGGGCTGGCTGTGGCGCATGGTCAACCGCATCGAGCACGGCGAAGGCCGTGCCGAGGACCTGGCGCTGCTCGATTCGGTGGCCGACAACATCAAGGGCCGCACCATCTGCGCGCTCGGCGATGCGGCCGCCATGCCCGTGCAGGGCATGCTCAAGCACTTCCGCGACGAGTTCGTGCACCACATCGACCACAAGACCTGCATGGTCCCCGCGTACGTCTGAACGCCATGGCTGAGATCACCCTCGACGGCAAGCAGGTCACCGTGGCCGACGGCAGCATGGTCATGCATGCGGCCGACGCGGCGGGCGTCTACATCCCGCACTTCTGCTATCACAAGAAGCTGTCGATCGCGGCCAACTGCCGCATGTGCCTGGTGGACATCGAGAAGATGCCCAAGCCCATGCCCGCCTGCGCCACGCCCGTCACCAACGGCATGGTGGTGCGCACCAAGAGCGACAAGGCGGTGAAGGCGCAGCAGTCGGTGATGGAGTTCCTGCTCATCAACCATCCGCTGGACTGCCCGATCTGCGACCAGGGCGGCGAATGCCAGCTGCAGGACCTTGCGGTGGGCTACGGCGGCAGCGCCTCGCGCTACCACGAGGAAAAGCGCGTCGTGCTGCGCAAGGACGTCGGCCCGCTGATCTCCATGGAGGAGATGACGCGCTGCATCCACTGCACCCGCTGCGTGCGCTTCGGCCAGGAAGTGGCCGGCGTGATGGAACTCGGCATGGTGCATCGCGGCGAGCACAGCGAGATCACCACCGTCACCGGCGGCACCGTGGACAGCGAGCTGTCCGGCAACATGATCGACCTGTGCCCGGTCGGCGCGCTGACCAGCAAGCCGTTCCGCTACAGCGCCCGCACCTGGGAGCTGTCGCGCCGCAAGAGCGTCAGCCCGCACGACAGCACCGGCGCGAACCTCGTGGTGCAGGTCAAGGGCGGGCAGGTCATGCGCGTGCTGCCCCTCGAGAACGACGATGTCAACGAGTGCTGGATCGCCGACCGCGACCGCTTCTCCTACGAAGCGCTCAACGGTCCTTCGCGCCTGACCCAGCCGATGATCAAGCAGGGCGGCCAGTGGCAGGCGGTGGACTGGAACACCGCGCTGGGCTACGTCGCCGACGGGCTCAAGCGCGTGATCGCCGAGTTCGGCACCGCGGGTGTCGGCGCCCTCGGCGCGCCGCACGCCACGGTCGAGGAACTGCACCTGCTGGCCAGGCTGGTGCGCGGCCTGGGCAGCCAGAGCGTGGACGTGCGCACCCGCCATGCCGACTTCTCCAATGCGGCGCCGGCAGGCCATGCGCGCTGGCTCGGCACCTCGATCGCGTCGCTGTCGGGCCTGCAGCAGGCCTTCGTCGTGGGCTCGTTCCTGCGCAAGGACCATCCGCTGATGGCGCTGCGCCTGCGCCACGCGCAGCGCCAGGGCGCCGAGATCTCCAGCCTGAACGCCGTGCATGACGACTGGGCGTTGCCGGTGGCGCACCGCCTCACGGCCACGCCGTCGGGCTGGGCCGACGCGCTGGCCCAGGTGGCCGCCGCGGTGGCCGCCGCCAAGGGCGTGCCCGCGCCGGCCCCGGCCGATGCGGGCGCCGCCGCCCGCGCCGTGGCGACCTCGCTGCTGTCGGGCGAGCGCAAGGCCATCCTGCTCGGCAATGCCGCGGCCCAGCATCCGCAGGCCGCGCAACTGCTCGCGCTGGCGCACTGGATCGGCGCCCAGACCGGCGCCACGGTCGGCTACCTGGGCGAGTCCGGCAACAGCGTCGGCGCCCAACTGGTGGGCGCGCTGCCCGGGCCGGGCGGCCTGAACGCCGGCCAGATGCTGTCGCAGCCGATGAAGGCCCTGTTGCTGCTCGGCGTCGAGCCTGTGCTCGACGCAGCCGACGCCGCCGCGGCGCGCGCCGCGCTGCAGGGGTCGGGCCTCGTCGTGTCGCTGTCGCCCTTCAAGGACGCCAACGCCGAGTTCGCCGACGTGCTGCTGCCCGTGGCGCCGTTCACCGAAACCGGTGGCGCCTTCGTCAACGCCGAGGGCCGGGTGCAGGCCTTCCACGGCGTGGTCAAGCCGCTGGGCGACACGCGCCCGGCGTGGAAGGTGCTGCGCGTGCTGGGCAACCTGCTCGGCCTGGCCGGCTTCGACCAGGAGACCGTCGAAGAAGTGCGCACGCAGGCCCTGGGCCACGACGTCGCCTCGCGCCTGGACAACACGCCTGCCGCGGCCGTGCACGCGCCGCAGCCTGCGGCCGCGGGCCTGGAGCGCGTGGCCGACGTGCCGATCTACGCCACCGACCCGCTGGTGCGCCGTGCCGCGTCGCTGCAGGCCACGGCCGATGCCGCGGCGCCGGTCGTCGGCCTGCCGCCGGCCCTGTTCGCCCAGTTCGGCCCGCGCGTGCGGGTGCACCAGGGCGCGGCCAGCGCCACGCTGCCGGCGCGCGAGGACGCGAGCCTGGCCGCCGGCGCCGTGCGCATCGCGGCGGGCCATCCGCACACGGCCGCGCTGGGGGCCATGTTCGGCGCCGTCTCGCTCGAGCGCGTCGAAGGGAGTGCCGCATGATCGAGCAGATCAACACCTTCGGCAGCCAGCTGCTCGGGCCCACGCTGTGGCTCGTGGTCTGGAGCCTGGTCAAGATCGTCGCGGTGGTGCTGCCCCTGATGATCTGCGTGGCCTACCTCACGCTGTGGGAGCGCAAGGGCATCGGCTTCACGCAGATCCGCATCGGCCCGAACCGCGTCGGCCCCTGGGGCCTGCTGCAGCCGATCGCCGACGCGGTGAAGCTGATCTTCAAGGAGATCATCCGCCCGACCGCGGCCAACAAGGGCCTGTTCTTCCTCGGCCCGGTGATGACCATCATGCCGGCGCTGGCGGCCTGGGCCGTGGTGCCCTTCGGCCCCGACGTCGCGCTGGCCAACGTCAATGCCGGCCTGCTGTTCCTGATGGCGATCACCTCGCTGGAGGTGTACGGCGTGATCATCGCGGGCTGGGCCAGCAACTCGAAGTACGCCTTCCTCGGCGCGCTGCGGGCTTCGGCGCAGATGGTCAGCTACGAGATCGCGATGGGTTTCGCGCTGGTGGTCGTGCTGATGGTGTCGGCCAGCATGAACATGACCGACATCGTCATGGCCCAGGACAAGGGCACGTTCGCGGACATGGGCCTGAACTTCCTGTCCTGGAACTGGCTGCCGCTGCTGCCGGTGTTCATCGTCTACTTCATCGCCGGCCTGGCCGAGACGAACCGCCACCCGTTCGACGTGGTCGAGGGCGAGAGCGAGATCGTCGCCGGGCACATGATCGAGTACTCGGGCATGTCGTTCGCGATGTTCTTCCTGGCCGAGTACGCCAACATGATCCTGGTCAGCACGCTGTGCGTGATCATGTTCCTGGGCGGCTGGCTGAGCCCGATCGACTCGGCGCTCTTCAATGCGATCCCGGGCTGGATCTGGCTCGCGATCAAGGTCTTCGTCGTGGTGACGATGTTCCTCTGGGTGCGCGCCACGTTCCCGCGCTTCCGCTACGACCAGATCATGCGCCTGGGCTGGAAGATCTTCATTCCGGTCACGCTGGTGTGGCTGGTGGTGGTGGGGCTGTGGATGCAGTCGCCCTGGTCCATCTGGAAGTAGGAGGGCGACCATGTCTGCCATCGCCGCCATCAAGGATTTCGCCAACAGCTTCATGCTGACCGAGCTGGTCAAGGGCATGGCCGTCACCGGCAAGTACTTCTTCGCACGCAAGATCACGATCCAGTTCCCCGAGGAGAAGACGCCGCTGTCGCCGCGCTTCCGCGGCCTGCACGCGCTGCGCCGCTACGACAACGGCGAGGAGCGCTGCATCGCCTGCAAGCTGTGCGAGGCGGTGTGCCCCGCGATGGCGATATCGATCGAGTCGGACGTGCGCGACGACGGCACCCGCCGCACCACGCGCTACGACATCGACCTCACCAAGTGCATCTTCTGCGGCTTCTGCGAGGAGAGCTGCCCGGTCGATTCCATCGTCGAGACCCACGTGCTGGAGTACCACGGCGAGAAGCGCGGCGACCTGTACTTCACCAAGGACATGCTGCTCGCGGTGGGCGACCGCTACGAGAAGGACATCGCCGCCGCGCGTGCCGCGGACGCGAAGTACCGATAAGAAGAAGATGCGATGAATTCCACGACGGCCCTGTTCTACGTCTTCTCCGCCGTGCTGCTCGGCGCGAGCTTCGGCGTCATCACCGCCCGCAGCACGGTCCATGCGGCGCTGTATCTCGTGCTGGCCTTCTTCAGCGCCTCATGCGTGTGGATGCTGCTCAAGGCCGAGTTCCTGGCCATCACGCTGGTGCTGGTCTACGTCGGCGCGGTGATGGTGCTGTTCCTGTTCGTCGTGATGATGCTGGACATCAACACCGACAGCTTCCGCAAGAACTTCTGGCGCCACTTCCCGCTGGCCGGCTTCGTCGGCGCGCTGATCGCGCTGGAGATGACGCTGATCCTGCGCGGCGGCTTCGATGTCGGCGTGGCCCGCGCGATGCCGCCCGAGGTGGCGAAGCTGCCCAACACCAAGGCGCTGGGCGTCGAGATCTACACCGACTACCTGTACCCGCTGCAGCTCGCTGCCGTGCTGCTGCTGGTGGCCATCATCGCCGCGATCGCGCTGACGCTGCGCGAGCGCAAGGACTCGCGCCATCTCGACCCGTCGCGCCAGGTGCGCGTCAAGCGCGCTGACCGCGTGCGCATCGTCAAGATGGACCCGGAGGTCGACCTGCCCAGCCCCGGGCCCGACGCCGCGGCAACCCCCCCCGACGGAGGTGCCCGATGAGCGGCGCGCTGACCCTGTCCCACTTCCTGTCGCTGGGCGCGATCCTGTTCGCGCTGTCGGTGATCGGCATCTTCCTGAACCGGCGCAACCTGATCGTGCTGCTGATGGCCATCGAGCTGATGCTGCTGGCCGTCAACATGAACTTCATCGCCTTCTCGCACTTCCTCGGCGACATGGCCGGGCAGGTGTTCGTCTTCTTCATCCTCACGGTGGCGGCCGCGGAATCGGCGATCGGCCTGGCCATCCTGGTGGTGCTGTTCCGCAACCGCGCGTCGATCAACGTGCAGGAACTGGATACGCTGAAGGGCTGATGGGCTGAGCATGGCGATCTCTCAAAACCTGTTGCTCACCGCCGCGCTGTCGCCGCTGGTCGGCGCCGTCGTCGCCGGCTTCTTCGGCAAGGCCATCGGCCGGCGCGGTGCCCACACCGTCACCATCCTGGGCGTGCTGGTGGCGCTGATCGCGTCGGTGGCCACGCTGTGGCAGGTGGTCGGCGGCGCGCGCTTCAACGCCACCGTCTACGAGTGGATGGTGCTGGGCACGCTGAAGATGGAGATCGGTTTCCTGGTCGACGGCCTCACCGCGATGATGATGGTCGTCGTCACCTTCGTCAGCCTGATGGTGCACGTCTACACCATCGGCTACATGGAGGAGGACCCGGGCTACCAGCGCTTCTTCTCCTACATCTCGCTGTTCACGTTCTCGATGCTCATGCTGGTCATGAGCAACAACTTCCTGCAGCTGTTCTTCGGCTGGGAGGCCGTGGGCCTGGTCAGCTACCTGCTGATCGGCTTCTGGTGGAAGAAGCCGACCGCGATCTTCGCCAACATGAAGGCCTTCCTGGTGAACCGGGTCGGCGACTTCGGCTTCATCCTGGGCATCGGCCTGCTGGTGGCCTACGCCGGCTCGCTCAACTACACCGAGGTGTTCGCCAAGAGCGGCGAACTGGCCAAGCTCAGCTTCCCCGGCACCGACTGGATGCTGCTCACGGTGGCCTGCATCTGCCTGTTCATCGGCGCGATGGGCAAGAGCGCGCAGTTCCCGCTGCACGTGTGGCTGCCCGACTCGATGGAAGGCCCCACGCCGATCTCGGCGCTGATCCACGCCGCCACCATGGTGACGGCCGGCATCTTCATGGTCGCGCGCATGAGCCCGCTGTTCGAGCTGTCGGACACGGCGCTGTCCTTCGTGCTGGTCATCGGCTCGATCACCGCGCTGTTCATGGGCTTCCTGGGCATCATCCAGAACGACATCAAGCGCGTGGTGGCCTATTCCACGCTGTCCCAGCTCGGCTACATGACGGTGGCGCTCGGCGTGTCGGCCTACTCGGTGGGCGTGTTCCACCTGATGACCCACGCCTTCTTCAAGGCGCTGCTGTTCCTGGCTGCGGGCAGCGTGATCATCGGCATGCACCACGACCAGGACATCCGCAACATGGGCGGCCTGCGCAAGTACATGCCGATCACGTGGCTGACCTCGCTGCTGGGCTCGCTGGCGCTGATCGGCACGCCGCTGTTCGCCGGCTTCTACAGCAAGGACAGCATCATCCTCGCCACCTTCGCGTCGAACCTGCCGGGCGCGTGGTTCGCCAAGTTCGCGGTGATGGCAGGCGTCTTCGTCACGGCCTTCTACTCGTTCCGCATGTACTTCCTCGTCTTCCACGGCGAGGAGCGCTTCGGCAAGGCGCATCACGACGACCACCACGACGACCATGGCGACGAGCACCAGGGCCTGGCACCCGGCCAGAAGCCGCACGAGTCGCCCTGGGTCGTCACCGCGCCGCTCATCCTGCTGGCCGTGCCGTCGGTGATCGTCGGCTACTGGACCATCGGCCCGATGCTGCATGGCGACTTCCTCAAGGACGCGATCTTCGTCGACGCCGCGCGCCATCCGGCGATGGCCGAGCTCGGTCGCCAGTTCCATGGCGCGCTGGCGATGGCCGGTCACGGCCTGGTGACGGCGCCGTTCTGGCTGGCCGTGGCCGGCGTCGCGATGGCCTGGTGGTTCTACCTGAAGCAGCCCTCCATCCCGGCGGCGATCAAGGCGCGCTTCCAGTGGGCCTACACGCTGCTCGAGAACAAGTACTACATGGACGCGTTCAACGAGCGCGTGCTGGCCGCGGGCGCCCGGCTGCTCGGCACCGGCCTGTGGAAGGGCGGCGACCAGACCCTGATCGACGGCCTGGTCATCAACGGGTCCGCGCGCGCGGTGGGCGGCCTGGCGCAGCTCACGCGCCTGTTCCAGACCGGCTACCTGTACTTCTATGCCCTGGTGATGCTGCTGGGCGTCTTCGCGCTGATGACCTGGCAGCTCTGGCCGCAGGTGCGCGGCCTGTTCGGGTTCTGAGGCCCGCGCACCCGACAAGAACAAGAGGAAAGCAATGGGACTGCTGAGCGTTTCGATCTGGCTGCCGATCCTGGCGGGCACCGTGCTGCTCGCGATCGGCCGCGACGAGAACGCCCACGCCGTGCGCTGGCTGGCGCTCGTGGCCGCGATCGCCAGCTTCCTGGTCACGCTGCCGCTGATCAGCGGGTTCGACGTGTCCAGCGCGGCGATGCAGTTCGAGGAGAAGCTCGCCTGGATCGAGCGCTTCAAGGTGAACTACCACCTCGGCGTGGACGGCATCTCGGTGTGGTTCGTGCTGCTCACGGCCTTCATCACCATCATCGTCGTCATCGCCGCCTGGGAGGTGATCACCGAGCGCGTGCACCAGTACATGGGCGCGTTCCTGATCCTGTCGGGCCTGATGGTGGGCGTGTTCTCCGCGCTCGACGGCCTGCTGTTCTACGTGTTCTTCGAGGCCACGCTGATCCCGATGTACATCATCATCGGCATCTGGGGCGGCCCGCGGCGCGTCTACGCGGCGTTCAAGTTCTTCCTGTACACGCTGCTCGGCTCGCTGCTGATGCTGATCGCGCTGCTGTACCTGTACTACAAGTCCGGCGGCAGCTTCTCCATCCTGGACTGGCACAAGCTGCCGCTGCCGCTCACCGCGCAGAGCCTGCTCTTCTTCGCCTTCTTCGCCGCGTTCTCGGTCAAGGTACCGATGTGGCCGGTGCATACCTGGCTGCCCGACGCGCACGTGGAAGCGCCCACCGGCGGCTCGGTGGTGCTGGCGGCGATCATGCTCAAGCTCGGCGCCTACGGCTTCCTGCGCTTCTCGCTGCCGATCGCGCCGGACGCCAGTCGCCACTGGGACTGGCTGATCATCGCGCTGTCGCTGATCGCGGTGCTGTACATCGGCCTCGTGGCCCTGGTGCAGACCGACATGAAGAAGCTGGTGGCCTACTCGTCGATCGCGCACATGGGCTTCGTCACGCTGGGCTTCTTCATCTTCAGCGAACTCGGCATCTCTGGCGCCATCGTCCAGATGATCAGCCACGGCTTCATCTCCGGCGCCATGTTCCTGTGCATCGGCGTGCTCTACGACCGCGTGCACTCGCGCGAGATCGCCTCCTACGGCGGCGTCGTCAACACGATGCCGAAGTTCACCGCGCTGGCCGTGTTCTTCGCCATGGCCAACTGCGGTCTGCCCGGCACCAGCGGCTTCGTCGGCGAGTGGATGGTGATCCTGGGCACGGTGAAGTACAACTTCTGGCTCGGCCTGCTGGCCGCCACCACGCTCGTGTTCGGCGCGGCCTACACGCTGTGGATGGTCAAGCGCGTCTACTTCGGCGACGTGGCCAACGACGACGTCCGCGCGCTCACCGACATCAACCGGCGCGAGTTCACGATGCTGTCCGTGCTGGCCGCGGCCGTGCTGTGGATGGGCGTGTACCCGAAGCCCTTCACCGACGTGATGCACACCAGCGTCACCCAGCTGATCCAGCACGTGGGTCAGAGCAAGCTGAACTGACCGGACGGACCGCCCGATGAACACCGCCATGAACTGGTCCGTGATCGCCCCCGAGGTCGTGCTGCTGACGATGGCCTGCGTGGTCGCGCTGGTGGACCTCTTCGTCACCGACCCCCGCCGCCGCGTCACCTTCTGGCTCACGCAGGCCAGCCTGCTGGCCGTGGCGCTGCTGCACCTGCAGGCGCTCGACGCCGGGCAGTCGTCCTACGGCATGCAGGCGATGTTCGTGTCCGATCCGCTCGGCCACCTGCTGGCGCTGTTCGCCACGCTGGCGGTGATGATCACCGTGGCCTACGCGCAGCCCTACATCGGCTCGCGCGACATGCAGAAGGGCGAGTTCTACACCCTGTCGATGTTCGTCCTGCTGGGCGTGTCGGTGATGGTGGCGGCGAACAACTTCCTGGTCGTCTACCTCGGCCTGGAACTGATGAGCCTGTCGCTGTATGCGCTGACCGCGCTGCGCCGCGACCATGCCAACGCCACCGAGGCGGCGATGAAGTACTTCGTCCTCGGCGCGCTGGCCTCGGGCTTCCTGCTCTACGGCCTGTCGATGATGTACGGCGCCACCGGCAGCCTGGACATCCCGCGCGTCTTCGAGGTCATCGGCAAGGGCAACGCCAACCCGGCGGTGCTGACCTTCGGCCTGGTCTTCGTCGTCGCCGGCCTGGCCTTCAAGTTCGGCGCCGCGCCCTTCCACATGTGGGTGCCCGACGTCTACCACGGCGCTCCCACGGCGGCCACGCTGCTGATCGCCGGCGCGCCCAAGCTGGCCGCGTTCGGCATCACGATGCGCCTGTTGGTGGAGGGCATGCTCGGCCTGGCCACGGACTGGCAGCAGATGCTCACGGTGCTGGCGGTGATGTCGCTGCTGGTGGGCAACCTGGCCGCTATCGCGCAGACCAACCTCAAGCGCATGCTGGCCTATTCGGCCATCGCGCAGATCGGCTTCATGCTGCTGGCGCTCACCGCGGGCGTGGTCAGCGGCAACACGCTGTCGGCCGGCAACGCCTACTCGTCGGCGCTGTTCTACATGGTGGTCTACATGCTCACCACGCTGGGCTCGTTCGGCCTGCTGCTGCTGCTGGCCCGGCGCGGCTTCGAGTGCGAGGAGATCTCCGACCTCGCCGGCCTGAACCAGCGCAGCCCCTGGATGGCCGGCGTGATGGCCGTGTTCATGTTCTCGCTGGCCGGCATCCCGCCCACCGCGGGCTTCTACGCCAAGCTGTCGGTGCTGCAGGCCCTGGTGACGACGAACCTGCCGCACCACCTGTGGCTGGCGGTGTTCGCCGTGCTGGTGTCCCTGGTCGGTGCGTTCTACTACCTGCGCATCGTCAAGGTGATGTACTTCGACGAGCCCACCGCCGATGCGGCCGCCCCGGCCGAGGACGGCGGTGGCGTGCACGCGCTGCTGGCCGTCAACGGCGCCGCGGTGCTGGTGCTGGGCCTGCTGCCCGGCGGCCTGATGGCGCTGTGCAGCATGGCCATCCTGCGCGCGCTCGCGACGTGAACCACGCAGCCGAAGTCTGGCTGGTCCTGCTCCTGGCGCTGGTGGCGGCCAACCTGCCGTTCGCTAACGAGCGCCTCCTGATCGTCGGGCCCCGCCTGGCGCCCGCCAAGGCCCTGGGCTGGCGCCTGCTCGAACTGCTGCTGCTGTTCGGCGTCACGCTCGGCGTGGGCCTGCTGCTCGAGATGCGCATCGGCCAGCGCCACGCGCAGGGCTGGGAGTTCTATGCCGCGGCCCTGGCCATGTTCATCACGCTGGCCTTCCCCGGCTTCGTCTGGCGCTACCTGAGGCGGCGCGGTGGCTGACCGCGGCGACGACGCGCACCTGCGCGAAGCCACGGTCGTCGACGAGCCGGTCTGGCGCGGCACCTTCCTCGACATCCGCCGCGCCACGGTGGCACTGCCCAGCGGCACGCGGGCCACGCGCGAGTACATCGTGCATCCGGGTGCGGTGATGGTGGTGCCGATCCTCGACGACGGCCGTCTCGTGATGGAGCGGCAGTTCCGCTACCCGATGCAGCGCGTGATGCTGGAGTTCCCGGCCGGCAAGATCGACCCGGGCGAGCCGCCCTTCACCTGCGCCGTGCGGGAACTGGCCGAGGAGACCGGCTACCGGGCGCGCGAGTGGGCCCGTGCCGGCGTGCTGCACAACGCGATCGCCTACTCGGACGAAGGCATCGAGATCTGGTTCGCACGCGGCCTGCAGCGCGGCGCGGCCCATCTCGACGCCGAGGAGTTCCTCGAGATCGTCGAGCACACCGAGGCCGAGATCGACGCCCTGTGCCGCAGCGGCGGCATCACCGATGCCAAGACGCTGATCGGCCTGCTGTGGCTGCAGAAGTCGCGCAGCGGCGCGTGGCCTTTGGCCTGGCAGCCGGCACCGGACGCGCCGCACGGCTAGCATCGGCCCATCATGAAGGTCATCGACCTGCGCTGTCAGAGCGGCCATCGCTTCGAGGGCTGGTTCGCGAGCGACGACGACTTCCTCGACCAGAACGGCCGCGGGCTGCTCGAATGCCCGGTGTGCGCCGACAAGGTGGTGGTGCGCCTGCCCAGCGCGCCGCGCCTGAACCTGTCCGGCGCCCGCGAGCCGGCCGCCGTGGCGGCACCGCCGGCCGCCGACCCCACCACCGAGATGCAGGCGCGCTGGATGCAGATGGTGCGCCATGTGCTCGACAACACCGAGGACGTGGGCCCGCGCTTCGCCGACGAGGCGCGCCGCATCCACTACGGCGAGGTGCCGCAGCGCGGCATCCGCGGCCAGGCCACGCCCGAGCAGCGCGAGGCGCTGCAGGACGAGGGCATCGAGGTCGTGCCGCTGCCGATTCCCGCGGCGCTGAAGGAGCCGCTTCAGTAGTTTCGCGCTGAAGGAGCCGCTTCAGTAGCTACGCGCTGAAGGAGCCGCTGCAGTAGCTCGGCGCCGAAGGAGCCGCCGCCCCGGCGGCCGACGCCTAGCCGGGGCCGACGACGCGGCCCGGGTTCATCAGGCCGCGCGGGTCCAGCGCCTGCTTCACGCTGCGCATCAGGGCCAGCGCGGTGGCGTCCTTGTAGCGCGGTAGCTCGTCGCGCTTGAGCTGGCCCACGCCATGCTCGGCCGAGATCGAGCCGCCGTGCGCCAGCACCGAGTCGTAGACGATGCGGTTGATGTCGTGCTCCCGCTCGCGCAGGAAGGCCGCCGCATCGCCGCCTTCCGGCGCCTGCACGTTGTAGTGCAGGTTGCCGTCGCCGAGGTGGCCGAAGTTCACCAGGCGCACGCCCGGCACGGCGCGCTCGAGCGCGGCACCGGTGGCTTCGCAGAACGCCGGGATGCGCGACACCGGCAGCGAGATGTCGTGCTTGATGTTCAGGCCTTCCTCGGCCTGCGCCAGCGGGATCGACTCGCGCAGGTGCCACATCGCGCGCGACTGCGCCACCGAGGCCGCCACCGCGGCGTCGCCTGCGCAGCCCTGCTCCAGCGCGTCGGCCAGCAGGCCCTCGAAACGCTCGCGCGCATGCGCCTCGCCCTCGCTGTCGGACAGCTCCAGTAGCGCGGTCCAGGGGGCGGCGGCCAGCGGCTGGCGCAGCTGCGGCATGTGCCGTGCCACCAGCGCCAGCGAGAAGCCGTTCATCACCTCGAAGCCGGTGAGCCCCGGGCCGAGGCGCTGCTGCGCCAGCGCCAGAAGGGCCACGCAATGCTCCAGCGAGTCCAGCGTGGCCAGCGCGGTCATCCGTGCCGCGGGGCGGGGATGCAGCGCCAGCGAGGCCGCCGTGATGATGCCCAGCGTGCCTTCGCTGCCGATGAACAGGTCGCGCAGGTCGTAGCCGGTGTTGTCCTTGCGCAGCGCCGACAGGCCGTGCCACACGTCGCCCGTGGCGGTGACCACCTCGAGGCCCAGGCACAGCGCGCGTGCATTGCCGTAGCGCAGCACCTGCGTGCCGCCGGCATTGGTGGCGAGGTTGCCGCCGATGGTGCAGCTGCCCTCGGCGGCCAGCGACAGCGGGAACAGCAGGCCGGCCTCGTCGGCCGCCTGCTGCACCGCCTGCAGCACGCAGCCGGCCTCGGCCACCAGCGTGAGGTTGGCGCGGTCGATGCCGCGGACGCGGTTCATCCGTACCAGCGACAGCAGCACCTGCTTGCCGCTGGTGTCGGGCACGCCGCCGCCGACGAGGCCGGTGTTGCCGCCCTGGGGCACGATCGACACGCCATGCGCCGCACAGGCGCGCACCACGGCGGCCACCTCGTCGGTGCTGCCGGGCCGCACCACGGCCAGCGGCCGGCCCTTCCAGCGGCCGCGCCAGTCCTGCGTGTAGGCGGCCAGGTCACCGTCGACCAGCACCTGGTCGGTGCCGACCGTGGCGCGCAGCGTGTCGAGCAGCGAGGCCATGCTCATCCCTTGCGCAGCCGCCAGCGCACGTGCATCGAGCAGGCGGCGAACAGGCCGATCGCCAGCACGGTCTGCGCCAGGGCCAGCGGCATCGCAGGGCCGCTCTCGGTGGTGGCGCGCACGGCGCCCTCGGCCACGTACAGCCATACCAGCAGCGCGAGCCAGCGGTGCGTGAACATGCGGAACTTGAGCACGCCGGGCAACGCCAGCGCCAGCGGCAGCACCTTCAGGGCCCAGGTCTTGGCCCCGGTGGGCGCCAGCCACAGCTCCCAGGCCAGCCCGAGCGCCACCAGGGCCAGCAGGCAGGCCGCCGCGACGGCGCGCACACGCAGCAAGGTGGCGTCGGGTGCCCGGCTGTCGGTCGGGGGGGTCTCGGTGCTCGGCATGGCTGGCATCATAGGGTGATGACCTTTTCCCTCGCCCTGAGCCAGTGGCGCAGCCGCCTCGCCGAGCTCGCCGAGACGCTGCAGCGCTGGCCCTGGCTGGACACGGCGCGCACGCTGCGCGAGCGGTTCCGCGAGGACCGCCTCGGCCTGACCGCCAGCAGCCTCACCTTCACCACCCTGATCGCGCTGGTGCCGCTGGTCACCGTGATGCTGGCGGTGTTCAGTGCCTTTCCGATGTTCTCGAGCTTCCAGGTGGCGCTGGAGAAGTACTTCCTGCAAAGCCTCGTGCCCGACGGCATCGCCAAGCCGGTGCTGGGGGCACTGACGCAGTTCGCGTCCAAGGCGGCGCGCCTGGGCACGGCGGGTCTGGGCGTGCTGGTGCTGACGGCGCTGGCGCTGATGCTCACCATCGACCGGGCGCTGAATGCGATCTGGCGCGTCCGGCGGCCCCGGCCGCTGGCCCAGCGCGTGCTGATCTACTGGGCCGCGCTCACGCTCGGGCCGCTGCTGCTGGGCGTGAGCCTGTCGCTCACCTCGTGGGTGCTGACGGCCAGCCGCGGCGTGGTGTCGGCGCTGCCCGGCGGCGTGAGCCTGCTGCTCAACACGGTGGAGTTCGTGCTGCTGGCCGGCGGCATGGCCGGGCTCTTCCACTACGTGCCCAACACGCATGTGCGCTGGCGCCATGCGCTGGCCGGCGGCGTGTTCGTCGCCGCGGGCCTGGAAGTCGCCAAGCGCGCGCTGGCCTGGTACGTGGGTTCGATCCCCACCTACTCGGCGGTGTACGGCGCCTTCGCCGCAGTGCCGATCTTCCTGCTGTGGATCTACCTCACCTGGGTCATCGTGCTCTGGGGCGCGGTGATCGCAGCCTATGCGCCCAGCCTGTCGATGCGCGTGGTGCGCCTGCCCACCGCACCGGGGCAGCGCTTCACCTTGGCGCTGGCCGTGCTGGGCGCGCTGGCCCGAGCCCGGCAGGGCGCCGCGCGCGGCCTGCCGATGCACGAGGTGGCCGCCGCCGTGTCGGTGGACCCGCTGCAGGTGGAGCCCCTGGTGGACACGCTGGTGGCGATGGACTGGGTGGCCCGTCTGGACGAGGAGGGCGGCCAGCGCCTCGTGCTGCTGGCCGACCCGGCGACCACGCCCGCGCGCCCGCTGATCGATGCGCTGCTGATCGGGCCGTCGCCCCTGGCGCGGCAGACGCGCGAGCGGCTCGGTGCCGACCGCCTGCTGCTGGCCGACCTGATCTAGCCGCCGGCCCGCAGGCCAGCGTCCCGCTCAGGCGTGGCGCATCACCCGGTTCTTGCCGGCGTGCTTGGCGGCGTACATCGCGCTGTCGGCCAGCTGCAGCAGGCGCAGCGGCTGGGTCGCGTCGTGCGGCGCGAGCGCATAGCCGATGCTGGCCGACACGCCGGCCGCGCCCGCGCATTGCGACGCGCAGCTGCGCACCGCGTCGAGCAGGTGCTCGGCCATGGTCTGCGCGCCGTCCTCGTCGCGCACGCCCGCCAGCACCAGGAACTCGTCGCCGCCGAAGCGCCCGACCGCGTCGCCGGTGCGCACCGCGCCCTGCAACGCCCGGGCCAGCGCCACCAGAAGAGCGTCGCCGGCAGCATGGCCGTGCGCGTCGTTGAGCGCCTTGAAGCCGTCGAGGTCGATGAAGAACAGCGCCACCGGCTGCGTGGCGCAACCGGCGGCGGCGGCGTCCAGCCGCTCCATCATCGTGCGCCGGCTCAGGGCGTCGGTCAGCGCGTCGCGCTCGGCGCGCAGAGCCAGCCGCTGCTGCGCCTCGGTCAGCTCGTGCACGTCGATCGTGACGGTGTAGACACCCTGCACCCGGCCCTCGTCGTCGAGGTCGGGCACATAGCTCGTGCGCATCCAGCGCGGCCCCTGCGGCAGGTCAGGCACGAGGCGCGTGTACTGCATCGTCTCGCCGGCCAGCGCGCGGTCGAAGTACGGCTTGTGCTCGTCCCAGCGTGCGGGGCCGCGCACGTCGCCGATGGGCCGGCCCAGCAGCTCGGCCGCGGTCAGGCGCACCGCCTGCTGGTAGGCGAGGTTGACGAAGCGCAGCCGGTACTCGCGATCGACGTAGGTCAGCGGATACGGGATGTGCTCGGTGAAGCGGTCCAGGCGCTGGCGCGCGTCGAGCAGCCGCTCCCGCTCAAGCACGTCGTTGTGGATGTCCCAGCCGATGGTGTAGACCGCTTCCACCTCGCCCTGCGCATTGCGGTCTGGGAACACCTGCACCCGCACCCAGCGCGCGGCGGCGCCCTGGTGCGTGATGCGTCGCTCGTAGTAGACGGCGCGCCCGGCGAACGCGGCCGCGAACGCGTCGCGCGCCGCGGCCCAGGCGCCGGCGCCGTACAGCTCGGCCAGGGTGCGGCCGACGAGGTCGGCGCTGCTGCGTCCCGCCCAGCGCGTGTAGGGCACGTTGCAGAACAGCAGCCGCGCCTCGTCGCCCGACATCGCCCAGCGGCCGATCGGCAGATCGACCGCGTCGACCAGCCGCTCGGCCGGGTCGGCCGAGAGCGCGCGGGTGGGGGTGTCGTCGAGCTTCATCGATGCCGGGCCTTGCAGGCATCGTGTCATCCCCGGCGCCGCCTGTCATTCACCCTCAAGAGGGAGACTGGCGCCGATGTGCAGCCCGTCACACCGGATGCAGCACCACCAGCAGCGCCTGGGCGATGGTTTTCCCGGGGTTGTGGATGCGATGGGGCACGTCGACCGTATAGCGCGCGGTCTCGCCATGGCGCACGCGCGCCGATTCGGCGCCGGCGCTCACCTCGAGCGTGCCGCTGTGGACCGTGAGGTGCTCGCGCGAGCCGGGCTCGTGCGGCTGCGAGTCCAGCATGCCGCCGGGCTGCACCGTGAGCTGGTACCACTCGAAGCGGCCGGCCAGCTCGATCGGCCCGAGGATGCGCAGCTCGCAGCGGCCGTCGGGGCTGGTCATCAGCGGCGTGGCGTGTGCCGGCACCGTGGTCAGCAGCGGCTCGGACGGGCGCGATTCGCCGAGCAGCTCGCCGAGCGCGACGCCCAGCGCGGTGGACAGGCGCCACACCACCGCCACCGTCGGGTTGGCCTGGTTGCGCTCGATCTGCGACAGCATCGACTTGGACACCCCGGCCAGGCGCGACAGCTCGTCCAGCGACAGGCCGCGCTGCTGCCGCAGCGCGGCGAGCATGGCACCGACGCGCGGGGGTTCTTGCGGTGGGGCGGGGGTGCGTGGCAAGATAGTGAACCTTTGTTCGATATACTGCACGAAGGCCAAACCAGTGTACAGCCCCGGAGCCCTCGCATGAGCCGTGCCTTCCTCGATCACCTGCAGTCCGAACTCGACACCCTGCGCGCGTCGGGCCTGTTCAAGGCGGAGCGGGTAATCACCACGCCGCAGGGCGCCACGGTGCGCACCGCGGACGGGCGCGACGTGATCAACCTGTGCGCCAACAACTACCTGGGTCTCAGCTCGCATCCCGCCGTGGTGGAGGCCGCGCACGAGGCGCTGCGCACCCACGGCTACGGCATGAGCAGCGTGCGCTTCATCTGCGGCACGCAGGACCTGCACAAGACGCTGGAGCAGCGCATCGCGCGCTTCGTCGGCTGCGAGGACGCGATCCTCTACGCCGCCGCGTTCGACGCCAACGGCGGCCTGTTCGAGCCGTTGCTGGGCGAGCAGGACGCCATCATCAGCGACGAGCTCAACCACGCGTCGATCATCGACGGCATCCGCCTGTGCAAGGCGCAGCGCTGGCGCTACCGCCACAACGACATGGCCGACCTGGAGCGCTGCCTGGGCGAGGCGCGCGCCAAGGGCGCCCGTTTCGTCATGGTCTTCACCGACGGCGTGTTCTCGATGGACGGCACCATCGCCCAGCTCGACGCGATGCGCGCGCTGTGCGACCGCCACGACGCGCTGCTGGCGATCGACGAGTGCCATGCCAGCGGCTTCATGGGCCGCACCGGGCGCGGCACGCACGAGCACCGCGGCGTGTTCGGCAAGATCGACATCGTCACCGGCACCTTCGGCAAGGCGCTGGGCGGCGCGTCCGGCGGCTTCACCGCGGCGCGGCGCGAGGTCGTGGAACTGCTGCGCCAGCGCTCGCGGCCGTACCTGTTCTCCAACACGCTGATGCCGGCCATCGCGGGCGCCTCGATCGCGGTGCTCGACCTGCTCGAAGGCAGCACGGCCCTGCGCGACAAGCTCGAGGACAACACGCGCTGGTTCCGGCGCGCGATCGTCGACGCCGGCTTCGACGTCAAGCCGGGCGAGCACCCGATCGTGCCGATCATGGTGTACGACGCCGTGAAGGCGCAGCAGCTCGCCGCGCGCCTGCTGGAGCTCGGCGTGTATGTGGTGGGCTTCTTCTTCCCGGTGGTGCCCAAGGGGCAGGCGCGCATCCGCGTGCAGATGAGCGCGGTGCACGACCGCCATCACCTGGAAGCCGCGGTGGCGGCGTTTGCCCAGGCCGGACGCGAGCTGGGGCTGGTGAAGCCATGACGCCGAAGATCCTCATCATCGGCGGGAGGCTGGCATGACGCCGAAGATCCTCATCATCGGCGCCAATGGCCAGATCGGCACCGAGCTGGCGGCGGCGCTGGCCGACCGGCACGGCAGCGGCGCGGTGGTCACCAGCGACCTCGCGCCGCAGGGGCGCGTGCCCGGGCTGGCGCACGAGGCGCTGGACTGCACCGACATCGGCGCGCTGACCCAGGTGGTCGAGCGCCACGGCATCACGCAGGTCTACCACCTCGCCGCGGCCTTGTCGGCGCGCGGAGAGAAGCACCCGATGTGGGCCTGGGACCTGAACATGAAGGGCCTGCTCAACGTGCTGGAGGTGGCGCGGTCGCACCGGCTGCAGCGCGTGTTCTGGCCCAGTTCGATCGCCGCCTTCGGCCCCGGCACGCCGCAGGACGCGACGCCGCAGCAGACGGTGATGGACCCCACCACCGTGTACGGCATCAGCAAGCTGGCGGGCGAGGGCTGGTGCGCCTGGTACCACCGCAACCACGGCGTGGACGTGCGCAGCCTGCGCTACCCGGGCCTGATCAGCTGGAAGACGCCGCCGGGCGGCGGCACCACCGACTATGCGGTCGAGATCTTCCATGCCGCGCTGAAGCAGGGCCGCTACACCTGCTTCCTCGAGTCGCAGCAGGCGCTGCCGATGATGTACATGGACGACGCGATCCGCGCCACGCTGGAGCTGATGGACGCGCCGGCCGAACGGGTGCTCGACCGCCACTCGTACAACCTGGCCGGCATCAGCTTCACGCCGCTGCAGATCGCCGCCGCGATCCGGCGCCGGATCCCCGGCTTCGAGATGGACTGCGTGCCGGACTTCCGCCAGGCCATCGCCGCCAGCTGGCCGCGGTCGATCGACGACACGCCCGCCCGCGCGCACTGGGGCTGGGCGCCGCGCTACGACCTCGACGCGATGGTCGACGCGATGCTCGACAACCTGCGGCCCCTGCTGAAGGCGGCATAGCGGGCTTGCCGACCTAGAATGTTCCGGCATGGCGGCCCGGCGGCCGCCGGGACGTGCCGATGAACCTGCGCCAGCTCGAGAGCTTCGTGCGCGTGGCCGAGCTGGGCAGCTTCAGCAAGGCCGCGCGCGTGCTGGACATCGCGCAGCCGGCGCTGTCGCGCCAGGTGCGGCTGCTGGAGACCGACCTGCGCGAGACGCTGCTGCTGCGCAACGGGCGCGGCGTCAGCCTCACGCCGGCGGGGCGGCGCCTGTTCGACCATGGCGTGCTGATCCTGCAGCAGGTGGCGCAGGCGCGCGCCGACCTGGGCGCCGAGCGTGACGCGCCCGTGGGGCAGGTGACGATCGGGCTGCCGCCGTCGATCGGCCGGCGCCTGACCCAGCCGCTGCTGGAGGCCTTCCGCGAGCGGCTGCCGCGGGCGCGCGTGACCATCGTCGACGGGCTGAGCGCGCACATCGCCGAGTGGATCGGCAGCGGCCGCGCCGACCTCGGCCTCGTCTACAACCCCGAGCCGTCGGCGGCGCTGGAGATCACGCCGCTGCTGCGCGAGCCGCTGGCGCTGGTGCAGCCGCTGCGGCGCGGCCGCAAGGCGCCACTGCCCACCGTCGCGCTGGGCGAGCTGGGGCGTTACCCGCTGATCCTGCCCGAGCGCCACCAGTCGCTGCGCCGCCTGCTCGAGTCGCAGGCCACGCTGGCCGGCGTGGCGCTGGACATCCACTGCGAGGTGTCGAGCATCCCGGCGATCATCGACCTGGTGTGCGCCGGCATGGGCAACGCGGTGCTCAACGCCAGTGCCGTGGCGGCTTCCGGCCGCTCGGCCGAGCTGGTGGTGCGCCGCATCGTCGAGCCCGAGCTGCCCACGGTGCTGTGCCTGGCGCAGTCGGCCACCAAGCCGCCCACGCCGCTGACGCGACAGGCGCGCGCGCTGCTGGAGCAGCTGGTGGCGTCGCTGCCCGGGCCCGCGCGCCGCGCCGGCCGCCGCGCCTGAGGTCTCTCCGGCCGCGCTGCATTGGCCTGCCATGCCGGAAGCGAATAGCTGCTAGTGGTCAGCCATGCTGGATTTGTGTTGTCGCGCTGGCCACAATGCGCTTCCATGGCCCACGCGATCACCGGCATTTCCTCGATGGCGACCAAGGCCCTGCTGGCCGAGCTGGCGGCGGCCTACACGCAGGCGCACGGCACGCCGGTGGCCATCGAGTCGGTGGGCGGCGTCGACGCCGCGAAGCGCGTGCAGGCCGGCGAGGCCTTCGACGTGGTGGTGCTGGCCTCGGACGCGATCGACAAGCTGCTGGCCGCCGGCAGCCTCGCGGCCGGCAGCCGGGTGGACCTGGTCACGTCCGGCGTCTACGTGGCGGTGAAGGCCGGCGCGCCGCACCCCGACATCGGCAGCGAGGGCGCGCTGCGTGCCGCGGTGCTGGCAGCGCCGACCCTGGGCTATTCCACCGGGCCCAGCGGCGTGCAGCTGGCGCGCCTGTTCGAGCGCTGGGGCATCGCCGACGCGATCCGCGACCGCCTCGTCACCGCGCCGCCCGGCGTGCCGGTGGGCGCGCTGGTGGCGCGCGGCGAGGTGGCGCTGGGCTTCCAGCAGCTGTCCGAGCTGATCCACCTGGAGGGCATCGACGTCGTCGGGCCCTTGCCCGCCGCGGTGCAGATCGTCACCACGTTCTCCGGCGCCGTGGGCGCGCAGTCGGCCCGGCCCGACGCGGCCCGGGCGCTGCTGCAGTTCATGGCGTCGCCCGCCGCCGCCGAGGCCAAGCGCCGCCAGGGCATGGCGCCCGCCTGACCTACCGTTCCGAGGAGCTCCCGAATGATCATCGACATCCACGGCCACTACACCACGGCCCCCAAGGCGCTGGAGGCGTGGCGCAACCAGCAGATCGCCGGCATCCAGGACGCGTCGGTGAAGCCGCGCGTGGCCGACCTGAAGATCTCCGACGACGACATCCGCGAGACGATCGAGGCCAACCAGCTCAAGCTGATGACCCAGCGCGGCTCCGACGTCACGATCTTCAGCCCGCGCGCCAGCTTCATGGCGCACCACATCGGCGACTTCGAGGTGTCGTCCACCTGGGCCGCCATCTGCAACGAGCTGTGCTTCCGCGTCAGCCAGCTGTTTCCGCAGCACTTCGTGCCCGCGGCCATGCTGCCGCAGAGCCCCGGCGTGGCGCCCGAGACCTGCATCCCCGAGCTGGTGAAGTGCGTGGAGCAGTACGGCAACGTGGCGATCAACCTGAACCCCGACCCGTCGGGCGGCCACTGGACCAGCCCGCCGCTGACCGACCGCCACTGGTACCCCATCTACGAGAAGATGGTCGAGTACGACATCCCGGCGATGATCCATGTGAGCACCAGCTGCAACGCCTGCTTCCACACCACGGGCGCGCACTACATCAATGCCGACACCACGGCCTTCATGCAGCTGATCCAGGGCGACCTGTTCAAGGACTTCCCGACCCTGAAGTTCATCATCCCGCACGGCGGCGGCGCCGCGCCCTACCACTGGGGCCGCTACCGCGGCCTGGCACAGGAGATGAAGAAGCCGCTGCTGAAAGACCATCTGCTGAAGAACGTGTTCTTCGACACCTGCGTCTACCACCAGCCCGGCATCGACGTGCTGACCAAGGTGGTGCCGGTGGACAACATCCTGTTCGCCAGCGAGATGATCGGCGCGGTGCGCGGCATCGACCCCGAGACCGGGCACTACTACGACGACACCAAGCGCTACATCGAGGCGTCCACGCAGCTGACGCCGGCGCAGAAGCAGCAGATCTACGAAGGCAATGCCCGGCGCGTCTATCCGCGCCTGGACGCCACCCTCAGGAAGCAGGGCCGCTGAGCGGCCCGTCCCCACGCAGGAGCCCCACCATGTACGAACTCGGCGTCGTCTATCGCAACATCCAGCGCACCGATGCGTCGGTGGCCGACCGGCTGGCCGCCTTCGGCAGCGCCACGG
Source organism: Aquabacterium sp. T101 (assembly GCF_057219775.1). NCBI lineage: Bacteria > Pseudomonadati > Pseudomonadota > Betaproteobacteria > Burkholderiales > Sphaerotilaceae > Aquabacterium > Aquabacterium sp. T101. Next base: position 1,126,508 of record NZ_JBXVVZ010000001.1, on the reverse strand, counting down.
TGCACGAGGCCATGGGCCGCGTCGGCCTGATGAAGACCTGCATGCGGCCGATCTACGCCGGCGCGCAGGTGTCGGGCACGGCGGTCACGGTGCTGCTGCAGCCCGGCGACAACTGGATGCTGCACGTGGCGGCCGAGCAGATCCGTCCCGGCGACATCGTCGTGGCGGCCTGCACCACCGACAACACCGACGGCCACTTCGGCGACCTGCTGGCCACCAGCTTCAAGGCCCGCGGCGCGCGCGCGCTGATCATCGACGCCGGCTGCCGCGACGTGAAGACGCTCACCGAGATGCAGTTTCCGGTGTGGAGCCGCGCCATCAGCAGCAAGGGCACCGTCAAGGCCACGCTCGGCTCGGTGAACATTCCCGTGGTGTGCGCGGGCGCGCTGGTGCACCCGGGCGACGTGATCGTGGCCGACGACGACGGCGTGGTGTGCGTGCCGCGCGCCATGGCCGCTGCCGCGCTCGACGCCGCCGCCAAGCGCGAGGCCAACGAGGGCGACAAGCGCGACAAGCTCGCCACCGGCGTGCTCGGCCTGGACATGTACAAGATGCGCGAGCCGCTGGCCGCGCTCGGCCTGAAGTACATCGACTGAGGCCCGGCCCCCGGAGGTGCATCGCATGAAGATCGCGCTCATCGGCTACGGCGAGGTCGGCCGCATCCTCGCGGAGGACCTCGCGCCGGCCGGCCACGAACTGCGCGCCTACGACGTGAAGCTCGCGGGCGAAGCGGGCAACGCTCTGCGCGAGCATGCGGCGCGCACCGGCGTCGCGCTGGCCGCTTCGTCGGCCGACGCAGTGCTCGGCGCCGCCCTGGTGGTCAGCGCCGTCACGGCCAGCCAGGCCGTGGCCGTGGCCGAGGCGGCAGCACCGGGGCTGGCCGCGGGGGCGTTCTTCCTCGACTTCAACTCCGCCTCGCCGGGCGCCAAGTGCCGCGCGGCCGACCTCGTCGGCGCCGTCGGCGGGCGCTACGTCGAGGGCGCGGTGATGACCTCGGTGCCGCCGTACCGGATCAAGGTGCCGCTGCTGCTGGGCGGGCCGCAGGCCGCGGCGCTGGCGCCGGTGCTCGACGGGCTGGGCTTTGCCGCGCGCGTGGCCAGTGCCGAGCTCGGCGTGGCCAGCGCCACCAAGATGTGCCGCAGCGTGATGATCAAGGGCCTGGAGGCGATGGTGATCGAGAGCTTCACCACCGCGCGCCACTACGGCGTGGAAGACGCCGTGATCGCGTCGCTGCAGGAGACCTTCCCCGGCGTGGACTGGGAGAAGCAGGCGGCCTACTTCTTCCAGCGCGTGATCGAACATGGCCGCCGCCGCAGCGAGGAGGTGCGCGAGGTGGCCGTCACCGTGCAGGAGGCCGGCCTTGCGCCCTGGAGCGCCGCCGGCACCGCCGAGCGCCAGGCCTGGGTGGCCGACCTCGCCGACGCCGGCCTGTTCGGCACCAAGGGCACGAAGGAATTCGCCCGCAGCAGCGACTGGCGCGTGGAAGCCGACCGCATCCTCCGACACCTGGACGACAAGACATGAGCGCCTTCGAGAAGACTCCCGGCTGGCTGGACTGGTATGCCGGCCCGAGCCGGCCGCAGTTCCGGCTGCCCGCGGGCGCGGTGGACGCGCATTGCCACGTGTTCGGCCCCGGCGCCGAGTTCCCCTACGCGCCCGAGCGCAAGTACACGCCCTGCGACGCGAGCAAGCAGCAGCTGTTCGCGCTGCGCGACCATCTGGGCTTCGCGCGCAACGTCATCGTGCAGGCCACCTGCCACGGCGCCGACAACCGCGCCATGACCGACGCCTGCCGCGCCAGCGGCGGCAGGGCGCGCGGCGTGGCCACCGTGCGGCGCAGCGTCAGCGACGCCGAACTGGAGTCGCTTCACGAGGCCGGCGTGCGCGGCGTGCGCTTCAACTTCGTCAAGCGCCTGGTGGACTTCACGCCCAAGGACGAGCTGATGGAGATCGCCGGGCGCATCAAAACGCTCGGCTGGCACGTCGTCATCTACTTCGAGGCGGTGGACCTGCCCGAGCTATGGGACTTCTTCACCGCGCTGCCCACCACGGTGGTGGTCGATCACATGGGCCGTCCGGACGTGGCCAAGCCGATCGACGGCCCGGAGTTCGCGCTGTTCCTGCGCTTCATGCGCGAGCACGACAACGTGTGGAGCAAGGTGAGCTGCCCCGAGCGCCTGTCGGTGGCCGGCCCGCCGGCGCTGAACGGCGAGCGCAACGCCTACCGCGACGTGGTGCCCTTCGCGCGCACCGTGGTCGAGCAGTTCCCCGACCGCGTGCTCTGGGGCACCGACTGGCCGCACCCGAACCTCAAGAACCACATGCCCGACGACGGCCTGCTGGTGGACTTCATTCCGCACATCGCGCCCACCGCCGAACTGCAGCGCAAGCTGCTGGTGGACAACCCGATGCGTCTTTACTGGCCCGAGGAGCGCTGAGCGCGGGCGCCCCTGGAGCAACCATGGCATTGCACAAACCCTACCTGGACATTCCGGGCACCACGATTTTCGACGCCGAGCAGTCGCGCAGGGGCTACTGGCTCAACCAGTTCTGCATGAGCCTGATGAAGGCCGAGAACCGGGCCCGCTTCAAGGCCGACGAGCGTGCCTACCTCGACGAGTGGCCGATGACCGAGGCGCAGAAGCAGGCCGTGCTCGAACGCGACCTGAACAAGGCCATCGCCGCCGGCGGCAACATCTACTTCCTGGCCAAGATCGGCGCCACCGACGGCAAGAGCTTCCAGCAGATGGCCGGCAGCATGACCGGCCTGAGCGAAGAGGAGTACCGCGACATGATGATCAAGGGCGGGCGTTCGCCCGAGGGCAACCGCGTGGTCGGCGAGGACGGCACTGCGCAGGCGCACCGCCAGCCGCAGGGCAGCGGCAAGCCGGGCTGGAGCCGCTGACATGGCCCGCATCACCGCTTCCGTCTACACCAGCCACGTGCCGGCCATCGGCGCGGCCATCGACCTGGGCAAGACCGCCGAGCCGTACTGGCAGCCGCTGTTCAAGGGCTACGAATTCTCCAAGCAGTGGATGAAGGACCACCGGCCGGACGTCATCTTCCTCGTCTACAACGACCATGCGTCGGCGTTCAGTCTCGAGCTGATCCCCACCTTCGCCATCGGCTGCGCGGCGGAATTCAAGCCCGCCGACGAGGGCTGGGGCCCGCGCCCGGTGCCGGTGGTGCAGGGGCATCCGGACCTCGCCTCGCACATCGCGCAGAGCGTGATCCAGGACGACTTCGACCTCACCATCGTCAACCGGATGGACGTCGACCACGGCCTGACGGTGCCGCTGTCGCTGATGTGCGGCCAGCCGCAGGCCTGGCCGTGCCCGGTGATCCCGTTCGCGGTGAACGTGGTGCAGTACCCGGTGCCCTCGGGCCGGCGCTGCTTCAACCTCGGCCGCGCCATCCGCAAGGCGGTGGAAAGCTACGACGAGCCGCTGAACGTGCACATCTGGGGCACCGGCGGCATGAGCCACCAGCTACAGGGCCCGCGCGCCGGCCTGATCAACCAGCCCTGGGACAACCGCTTCCTCGACCGCCTGATCGCCGAGCCCGAGTCGCTGTCGCAGGTGCCGCACATCGAGTACGTGCGCGAGGCCGGCAGCGAGGGCATCGAGCTGGTGATGTGGCTGATCGCGCGCGGCGCGATGAGCGACGCCCCGCCGAAGGTGGCGCACCGCTTCTATCACGTGCCCGCATCGAACACGGCCGTCGGCCATCTCATCCTGGAGAACGCATGACCATCCACGTCGCCCTCGCCGGGGCCGGCGCCTTCGGCATCAAGCACCTCGACGCGATCAAGCTGATCCCGGACGTCAAGGTCGTCTCGCTGGTCAGCCGCGAGCTGGCCAAGACGCAGGAGGTGGCCGACAAGTACGGCATCGCCCACGTGACCACCGACCTGGCGGACAGCCTGCGCATCAAGGACGTGGACGCGGTCATCCTGTGCACGCCCACGCAGATGCACGCGTCGCAGACGCTGGCCTGCCTGGCGGCGGACAAGCACGTGCAGGTGGAGATTCCGCTGTGCGACGTGCTCAGGGACGGCCAGGCCGTGGTGGCCGCCGCCCGGGCCAGCGGCAAGGTGGCGATGTGCGGCCACACGCGGCGCTTCAACCCGAGCCACCAGTGGGTGCGCCAGCGCATCACCGCCGGCGAGTTCAACATCCAGCAGATGGACGTGCAGACCTACTTCTTCCGGCGCACGAACATGAACGCGCTGGGTCAGCCGCGCAGCTGGACCGACCACCTGCTGTGGCACCACGCCGCGCACACCGTGGACCTGTTCGCCTACCAGGCGCGCAGCCCGATCGTGAAGGCCAACGCGATCCAGGGCCCGATCCACCCGGTGCTGGGCATCGCGATGGACATGAGCATCCAGCTCAAGGCGGCCAGCGGCGCCATCTGCACGCTGAGCCTGTCGTTCAACAACGATGGCCCGCTGGGCACCTTCTTCCGCTACATCGGCGACACCGGCACCTACATCGCGCGCTACGACGACCTGTTCAACGGCAAGGACGAGAAGATCGACGTGTCGAAGGTGGACGTGTCGATGAACGGCATCGAGCTGCAGGACCGCGAGTTCTTCGCCGCCATCCGCGACGGGCGCGAGCCCAATGCCAGCGTGGCGCAGGTGCTGCCCTGCTACGAGGTGCTGCACCAGCTGGAGCAGCAGCTCGCATGAGGACCCGGCGCATTGGCCCCTTCGAGATGGCCGAGATCGGCCTGGGCTGCATGAACCTCAGCCACGCCTACGGCGCGCCGCCGCCGGCCGAGGCGGCCGAGCGGCTGCTGCTCGACGCGCTGGAGCGTGGCGTCACGCTGTTCGACACCGCGGCGCTGTACGGCTTCGGCGCCAATGAACAGCTGGTGGGCCGCGTGCTGCGGCCCCATCGCGGCCGCATCGTGCTGTGCAGCAAGGGCGGCATGGCCGGCGTGGCGGGCGCCGACGGCGTGACGCGGCGCGTGATCGATGGCCGCCCCGAGACGCTGCGCCGCAACTGCGAGGACAGCCTGCGCCGCCTGGGCACCGACGTGATCGACGTCTACTACCTGCACCGGCTGGACATCGCCAACGGCGTGCCGGTGGAGGACTCCGTGGGCGCGATGGCCGACCTGGTGCGCCAGGGCAAGGTGCGCGAGATCGGCCTGTCCGAGGTGTCGGCGGCCACGCTGCGCCGCGCCCACGCCGTGCATCCGGTGGCGGCGCTGCAGAACGAGTACTCGCTGTGGACGCGCAACGCCGAGCTGGGCACGCTGGCGGCCTGCCGCGAGCTGGGGGTGGCCTTCGTCGCCTTCTCGCCGGTGGCGCGCGCCTTCCTCACCGGCGCGCTGCGTGACGTGTCCACGCTGGACTCCAAGGACATCCGGCGCCAGATGCCGCGCTTCGAGCCGGCCGCCTACGCGCACAACCTGGGCTTGCTGGACGGCCTGGCCGGCCTGGCCCGCGAGGCCGGCTGCACGATGGCGCAGCTGGCCCTCGCGTGGCTGCTGCAGCGCGGCCCGCACGTGATCCCGATTCCCGGCACCACCCATCCGGCGCATCTGGCCGAGAACCTCGGCGCCGCCGACGTGTCGCTGGCGCCCGATCTCGTGGCCCGGCTGGACGCGCTGATCAACCAGCGCACGGTGGCCGGCGCCCGCTACACCGCGGCAACGCAGCGCGAGATCGACACCGAGGAGTTCCCCGCCTGATCCGCCGGTGCTGATCCGGCCGGGCGCACCGGCGCGCGTCAGCGCGGCGCCGCGGCCAGGGCGGCGAGGTCGGTGGCCGGGTCCGCCAGCTGCGCGGGCGTGGGTGACACGCCCGCGTCGAGCAGCTTGCGCACCGCGAGGTGGTCCTTCGCGGCATTGACCGAGTCGGCTGCCACCAGGCGCCCGTCGCGCAGGTGGAACAGCGTGAACGCGCCGTCGTCCATCGATCCGCGCAGCACCGACGCGTCGGCGCCCGCCGACAGCCCCGCCATCTGCAGCTTGCGGTCGTACTGGTCGGACCAGAACCACGGCGTGCCGGCAAACGGCCGGGGTTGGCCGAGCAGCGCCGCCGCGGCCGACTTGCCCTGCTCGGTGGCGTTGTTCACCGACTCCAGCCGCAGCAGCGTGCCGTCGGCGGTGCGGCGGGCGGTGCAGTCGCCGGCCGCGGCGATGAGCGGATCGGCGGTGCGGGCGCAGTCGTCCACGACGATGCCGCGGTCGCAAGCCAGGCCCGCCTCGCGCGCGAGGGCGTCGTCGGCGTTCACGCCCACGCCGACCAGCACCACGCCGGCGGGCAGCCGCGTGCCGTCCGCCAGTCGCACCGCGGTGACGCTGCCGCCTGCATCGCGCTCGAGCGCTTCCACCCGGGCGTCGAACACGATGTCCACGCCGCGCGCGCGGTGCAGCGCGGCGAACCAGTCGGACAGCGCCGGCACCAGCGCGCGCGCCAGCAGCCGCGGCTGTGCTTCCAGCACGGTCACGGTCAGGCCCTTCTTGCGCGCGGTGGCTGCCGCCTCCAGGCCGATGAATCCTCCACCGATCACCACCAGCGGCAGCGCCTGCGCCGCGGCCCGGGCCATCGACGCGGCCAGGGCGCTGGCGTCGTCGCGCGAGCGCAGCACGTGCACATTGGGCGCGTCGGCCCCGGGCAGCGTCAGGCGGCGCGGCACCGAGCCGGTGGCCAGCACCAGGCCGCGGTAGGGCAGGGCGCTGCCGTCGGCGAGGCGGAGCGTCCGCGTCGCGCGGTCGATGGCGGCCACGCGCACGCCGGTGCGCAGCTCGATGCGCTTTCTCGCCAGCATTTCGGGCGTGCGCATCGCCAGCTGCGCGGCGTCCATCTCGCCGGCCAGCCAGGCCTTGGACAGCGGCGGGCGGTGGTAGGGACCGTGCGGCTCGGCACCGAGCAGCACGATGGGTGCGTCGGCGTCGAGCGCGCGCAGCGCCTCGGCGGCCTGCACGCCGGCCTGGCCGGCACCGACGACGATGAAGGGAGCGGGTTCGGTGGACATCACTCCTGAGTATCGGGCAAGGTCACCACCAGGCCTTCCAGCGCGGGCGACGCCTTGATCTGGCACGACAGGCGGCTGTGGGGCCGACGCTCGGCGGCCACGTTGGCGAGCATGTCGAGCTCGCCCTGGGACGGCGGCGGCAGGTCGGCGGCGCGCGCCTCGTCCACGTAGCAGTGGCAGGTGGCGCAGGCGCAGGAGCCGCCGCACTCGGCTACGATGCCGTCCACGCCGCCGGCGGTGGCGCCCTGCATCAGGCTCCAGCCGTCGGTGACGTCCACGGTGACGGCGTTGCCGGACGGTTCGATGAAGGTGATGTGTGCCATGTCGGGCCTCGTTGGGGGGTTACTGCAACGCGAGTTCGAGCCGCGTCGGGCTGCGGAAGGTGGACGACGGCATCCAGGGCAGGTGCTCCTGCACGCGGCGGTAGTCGGGCACCACCTTGTGGAACTCGTCGAAGGCGATCTTCACCGCCAGGCGCGCGATCGCGGTGCCCAGACAGGCGTGGACGCCGCCGCCGAAGCCCAGATGACCGCGCGGCTTGCGCCGGATGTCGTAGGTGTCGGGGTCGGGGAACTGGCGCTCGTCGCGGTTGCCCGAGCCGTAGGCCAGGCAGACGAAGTCGCCCGCGCGCATCGTCTGGCCGTGCAGGGTCACGTCCTTCTGCAGGCAGCGGCGGAAGCGCTGGGCCGACGTGTTGAAGCGCAGCGACTCCTCCACGGCGTCGGGCAGCAGCGCGGGATCGGCCACCACGGCCCGACGCGCCTCGGGGTGGTCGGCGAGGTTCAGCGCGAACATCGCCATGAATCCGCCCAGGGACTCGATGCCCGCCATGATCAGCGTGGTGGTGGTCAGCAGCACCTCGCGCTCGTCGAGCCGGTCGCCGTCGATCTCGGCGGTGCTGAAGTGCGAGATCAGGTCGTTCACGGGCCGCGCGCGGCGCTCGGCGATCACGCGCGCCGCGTAGTCGGTCATCCACTGGTAGGCGGCGATGTGCTCCGGACCCTTGGCGCGGGTGTGCGGGTCGCTCTGCACCATCAGCACCGCCTTCTCGCGCACCGTCATCTCGTCGCCCAGCGGCAGCCCGAGCGCGGCGAACAGCACGCGCACGGTGAACTTGCTGGAAAAGCCGGTGATGAAGTCGAACTGCCGCTCGCCCTCCAGGGCGGTGGCGGCGTCGCGGGCGATGTCGCGGATCGGCCCGGCCAGCGCCTCCAGGTTGCGCTTCATGAAGGCATGCTGGACCAGCCCGCGCAGGCGGTCGTGGCGCGGCGGGTCGGTGGTGCCGAGCGTGGCTCCGGCGCGCCCGGGCAGCTCGGTCATCAGGTTGCCCTTGGCCGACGAGTAGGTCTGCCAGTCCTGGCCGGCGCTGACGATGTCGGCATAGCGCGACAGCACCCACATCTGCGCCTCGGCGCTCCAGAAGCAGGGGTGCTCGTCGCGCAGCGTGCGGTAGGACGGGAACGGGTCGGCGTCGATCGCCGGCGAGTACGGGTCGAAGTGGAATGCCATGGCGTGTCTCCCCGGCGATCTGCCGTGGAGCGCACTCTAGGCAGGCGCGGGTTGCCCCGGCTGGACGAAGGGCCCCGAAGGCTTGTACTTTTGCCGCATGCCGGATCCCACCCGCCCCCGTCGCCGAGTCCGCCCGCGGGTGCCCGCCTTCGCGCTCTACGGCGAGTCCGAGGGGGCGCCCGTCAGCCGCGACGAACTGCTCCACGTCGAGTCGGTGCAGTCGCGCAGCCGCCGCTACCAGTGGGAGATCGACGCCCATGTCCACCATGGCCTGCACCAGGTGGTCTGGGTGGGCCACGGCACGGCCGAGGTGCGCTTGGACGAAATCCGCAGCCGCTGCGAAGGGCCGGCGGCCGTCGTCATCGCGCCGGGCGTGGTGCATGCCTTCCGCTTCGCGCGCCACACCGAGGGCTTCGTGCTGACGGCCAGCCCCGGGGCGATGGTCGAGGGCGAGGGCGGCGACGTGGCGCGCGCGCTGGCCGGGCTGTTCGCGCACTCGCGCGTGCTGGCGTTCGACGCCGGCAGCGCGCAGGCCGAGCGGCTGGGGGCGCTGTTCGAGGCCATGCTGGCCGAGTTCAATGCGCCGGACGCCGCGGGCGGGCCCTTGCCGGTGTGGCTGGCGCGGTCGGTGCTGTGGCGCCTGGCGCACGAGGCGCGGCTGCGCGGCGAGGCCGGCGCCGACGCTCCGCCGCACCGCGCCCAGGCGGCGCGCTTCATGGCCCTGGTGGAAGCACACCACCTTGACCACTGGCCGGTGGCGCGCTATGCCGCCACGCTCGGCCTGTCGGAGGAGCGGCTGAACCGCATGCTGCGCGCGCAGACCGGGCGCACCGCGCTGCAGCTGGTGCACGAGCGGCTGGCGCGCGAGGCGCAGCGCCGGCTGCTGTACATCGCCGCCCCGGTGTCGCGCCTGGCCTGGGAGCTGGGCTTCGAGGACGCGGCCTACTTCTCGCGCTTCTTCAAGCGCCAGGTCGGCCTGTCGCCGGCCCAGTTCCGGCGCCAGGCGGCGCCGGGGTGAACGCGCCTCAGAGCAGCAGCCGCATCTGGTGCGCGGCCCGGCCGAGGTGGGCCACGAAGTGGCGCACCGCCGGCGACAGCGAGGTCTGCGGCCGCGACATCGCCGCCAGCGTCGACTGGAACGGCGCCTCGCGCAGCTTCAGCGTCACCATGTAGGACGCCGCCAGCGGGTGGCTGGCGATCGGCTGCGGCATCAGGCCGACATAGTCGCCACCGCAGATCAGCGACAGCAGGCCCAGGGTCGAGTTCACCAGCGCCGACGCCCGCGGCGGGGCGAGGCCGTGCTGCTCGAACAGGTGCCGTGCGTAACCCGCCCCGTCGGTGTTGCCGGTGAACACCCAGCGTGCCTCGGCCAGCTCCGACAGCGAGCGCGCGCGGGCCCACGGGCTGCCCTTGCGCACCACCACCACCATCGTGATGGGCATCAGCGGCTCGACCACCAGCTCGCCCGGCGGCAGGCCGGCGGGCTGCGGGCCGATCGCCACGTCCACCTCGCCGCGGCGCAGGCGGCTGAGCTGCTCGACGTACAGCTCCTCCTGGACGTGCAGGCGGATGTCCGGGTACTCGCGACTGAAGGTGCGCAGCGTCTCGGGGATCAGCATCATCAGCGCCAGCGGCACCGCGCCCACCCGCAGCTCGCCCACCATCGCGCCGCCGAGCTGGCGGATCTCGTCCACCGCGGCCGTGAGTTCGCGGTCGGCCGCGCGCGCGCGCTCGTACAGCACCTTGCCCTGGGCCGTGGCGACCACGCCGGTGCTCGAGCGCAGCACCAGCGGCGCGGCCAGCTCGAGCTCGAGTTCGCGCAGGGCCTTGGTCAGCGCCGGCTGCGACACGCCCAGGCGTCGCGCGGCGCCGCGCAGACTGCCTTCCTCGATTGCGGCCACCAGGGCCTTCAATGCCGCCAGCCTCATGGAAACCATGATAACGATCGGTTATCGCGCGGGGCGACACCGTGCCGGACGGCCGGGGCGGCCACCCTAGACTCAGCCGCCACCGGCCCCCGCGCCGCCGCATTCGCCGTCTTCCATGCCGATCACCGGAACCACCCGCGTCTACTTCATCCTCGGCGACCCGGTCGCCCAGGTGCGCGCGCCCGAGGTCTACAACCACCTGTTCGCCAGCCACGGCATCGACGCGGTGCTGGTGCCGCTGAAGCTGCCGGCCGCGGCGCTGCCGGGCTTCCTGAAGCACGGCCTGGCGGCGGACAACGTCGGCGGCTGCTGGGCGACCATTCCGCACAAGGCGCAGCTGGCCGACCTGCTCGACCCCGCCGACCCGGTGGCGCGCATCGCGCACGCGGTCAACGCGGTGCGGCGCCTGCCCGACGGCCACCTGGAGGCGGCGCTGTTCGACGGCATCGGCTTCGTCAAGGGCCTGGACCACTTCGGCATCGACGTGCGCGGCCGGCGCGTGCTGGTAGTGGGCGCGGGCGGCGGCGGCCACGCGGTGGCCGCGGCGATCGCGCAGCGCGGCCCGGCGGCCCTGGCGGTGTTCAACCGCACGCGCGAGCGCGCGGCGTCGCTGGTGCAGCGGCTGGTGCCGATCGCCGGCGCGGCGGCGTCGGTGGCCGACAGCGCCGACCCGGCCGGCTTCGACCTCGTCGTCAACTGCACCTCGCAGGGCCTGAAGCCCGACGACCCGCTGCCCTTCGAGCCGCAGCGCGTCGATGCCGGCGCTGCCGTGGTGGACATCATCATGAGCAAGCAGCCCACGCCGCTGCTGCGCGAGTGCAGCGCCCGCGGCCTGCAGGCCGAGGCCGGCTTCGAGATGCTGGTGCAGCAGATTCCCGAGTACCTGCGCTTCTTCGGCTACGACGAGTTGTCGCGCACGCTGCAGGCGGACCTGTCCGGCGTGCGGGCCCTGCTGGCACCGCGCTGACGATCGCGCCACCTTCCTTCCGACCCCAAGACAAGACAGGAGACCCCCATGCAACGCACCCTTCGCCTGCTCGCCGCCGCGGCGGCCCTCGGCCTGGCCGCGCACGGCGCCAGCGCCCAGAACACCGTCAAGATCGCCAACATCGTCGAGCTGTCCGGCGCCGGCGCCACGTCCGGCACCAACTTCCGCAATGGCATCGAGCTGGCGGTCAAGGAGATCAATGCCGCGGGCGGCATCCTCGGCCGGCGCATCGAGATGACCACCGCCGACACGCAGAGCAACCCCGGCGTGGCCAAGGGCCTGGCGCAGAAGGCGGTGGACGACGGCGTGTTCGCGGTGTTCGGCCCGGTGTTCTCCGGCTCGATCCTGGTCAGCATGGCCGAGACGCGCAGGGCCGAGATCCCCAACTTCACCGGCGGCGAGGCGGCGGCGATCACCAAGCAGGGCAACCCGTACATCTTCCGCACCAGCTTCACGCAGGACACCGCGATGCCCAAGGTGGCGCGCTACATGGCCAACAACCTCAAGGCCAAGACGGTGGCGGTGATCTACGTCAACAACGACTTCGGCAAGGGCGGGCGCGACGCCGTGACCAAGGCGCTCGAGGCGCTCGGCACCAAGGTGCTGACCGACATCTCGACCGACCAGAACCAGGTCGACTTCTCGGCCGCGGTGCTCAAGGCCAAGCAGTCCAACGCCGACGTGATCTTCTGTTACACGAACGAGGAGGAGTCGGCCCGCCTGCTGCGCGAGCTGCGCAAGCAGGGCGTCACCAAGCCGATCGTCGGCGAGACGGTGCTCACCAGCCAGAAGGTCATCGAGCTGGCCGGCGAGGCCGCCAACGGCGCCGTGGCCCACGTGGGCCTGACGGTGGACGCGCCGATTCCGGCGCTGAAGGACTTCCGCGCCAAGTTCGAGCGCGACTGGAAGTTCACGCCGGACCACAACGGCATCAAGGGCTACACCGGCGTGTACGTGCTCAAGGCCGCGATCGAGAAGGCCGGCAAGTTTGACCGTCAGCTCGTCGCGCAGACGATGAAGGGCCTGTCGCTGAAGGCGGCCCAGCACCCCGGCATCCTGATGGACGTGAGCTTCGACGCCAACGGCGACCTCGACCGCGAGAGCTTCCTCGTCGAGGCGCGCGACGGCAAGCAGATCGTCAAGGAGATCCTGCCCGCGCTCGGCGCCAGGTGACCCGGCGCGGCAGGCGGCGGCGGTGAACGTCTTCGACGAACCGAAGGTCGACTGCCACTGCCACGTGCTCGACCCGGCGCGCTTCGCCTACGCGCCGGACGTCGCCTACCGGCCCGCGGGCCAGGAGCAGGGCGGCATCGACGCCTACCTGCAGGTGATGCAGGCCTACGGCATCCGCCGGGCGCTGCTCGTCGGCCCGAACTCCGGCTACGGCACCGACAACCGCTGCCTGCTCGACGCCCTGGCGCGGGCGCCGCAGGCGCTGCGCGGCATCGCCTTCGTCGGCCTGGACACCGACGACGACGCACTGCGGCAGCTGCAGGCCGCCGGCGTGATCGGGCTGGCGCTCAATGCCACCGTGCTCGGCGTGGACCATTGCCTTGCCGCCGGCCCGCTGCTGCGCCGCGCCCACGACCTCGGCCTGCTGCTGTCGCTGCAGGTCGAGCACGACCAGCTGGTGGCGCTGCGGCCGATGCTCGAGGACAGCGGCATCCGCGTGCTGGTGGACCATGGCGGCCGGCCGGACCCGGCGCGCGGCGTGTCGCAGCCGGGCTTCCAGGCGCTGCTGGCGATGGCCGCCAACGGGCGCACCGCGGTGAAGCTGTCGGGATGGCAGAAGTTCTCGCGCGAGCGCGCGCCCTGGTCCGACACGCGGCCGTTCTTCGACGCGCTGGTGCAGGCCTTCTCGCTCGACGCCTGCCTGTGGGCCAGCGACTGGCCCTTCCTGCGTGCGCCCGAGCGGCTGGACGTGGGACCGCTGCTGCGCCTGGCCGAGCGTCTGGTGCCCGACGCGGCGGACCGCCGGCGCCTGTTCTGGGACACGCCGAACCGATGGCTCGGCTTCTGACCCGCCCTTGAGCACGATCCCGCTTCGCGCGCTGCGCGCGGTGGCCGCGGTCAGCACCGCGGGCGGCGTGTCGCAGGCGGCCCTGGCGCTGCACCAGTCACCGTCGGCGATCACGCGCGCAGTGCAGGCCGCCGAGCAGCGCCTGGGCGTGCGGCTGTTCGAGCGCGGCGCGCGCGGCATGGTGGCCACCGCGGCCGGCCAGACGCTGGCGCTGCGCGTCGGACGGGCCCTGCAGGCCCTGCAGGTGGCGGCCCAGGGCCTGCGCCAGCGCGGCGCGCCGGCCTCGGTGGACTCGCTTCCGCGCCTGGCCAGCGACGCGATGCTGCAGGCCCTGGTCGCTCGGGCGACGCATGCGACGGAGGCCGCGTCGGCGCAGTCGCTGGGGTTGTCGCAGCCGGCGCTGCACCAGGCGCTGCGCCGGCTCGAGCACGCGGCCCGGGTGCGGCTGTTCGAGCGCACGCGCGGCGGCTCGCGGCTCAACGAGGCGGGCGAGTGGCTGCTGCAGCAGGCCAAGGTGGCGCTGGCCGAGATCCGCATCGGGCACGAGGAGCTCGCGCCCTGGTGCGGGCAGGTGGCGTCGCAGCTGGCCATCGGGTCGCTGCCGATGGCCAGCGACGTGCTGGTGCCCCAGCTGGTGGCCCGCCTGCTGGGCCGGCCGCCGGCGCTGCGCATCACGGTCAAGGATGGCACCTACGAGTCGCTGTCGCAGCTGCTGCGCGGCGCGGACATCGACTTCATCGTCGGCCCGCTGCGCGGGGCCGAGCTGGCGGGCGACTTCGTGGAGGAGACGCTCTACGTCGACCGCTTCGTGGCCGTCGTGCGCCGCGGGCATCCGCTGGCGGGCCGCGGGCGCGCCGCGTCGCTGCGAAGGCTTGCCCCCTTTCCTTGGATCGGCCCGCTGCCGGGAACGCCCGCGCACGCGGTGTTCGAGCGGCTGTTCGTCCAGGCCGGCGTCCAGGCGCCGACCGTCGCGCTGCGGGCCCACAGCACGGCCGTCGTGCGCTCGGTGCTGCTGGCCGGCGACCACGTCGCGCTGCTGTCGCCGCTGCAGGTGCAGGCCGAGGTGCGCTCGGGCCTGCTGGTCTGCGTCACCGGCCCGCTGGCCGGCTCGGAGCGCGCGATCGGCATCACGCAGCGCCGCGATGCGCTCGCGTCCGCGGCCTGCCAAGGGGCGCTGGCGGCGCTGCGGCAGGTCACCGCCGACGCGCTGGCCGACCTGGCCTCATAACCGAAACGCAAGGCCCGGGCGGCACGCCGCAATGGTCCGCCGCGGTTCGTGCGGCGATGCTCCGGGGTTGTCGGCAGAGCGCCGCGATGGCGCCTGCCCCCGACCCGACTCCGGAGATCCGATGAGCGACCAACCCGATTCCGCGCGGCGCGCCCTGATGGCGGCGGCGCTGTGCGCGCCCTGGGCCGTGCATGCGCAGGGGGCGCGGCCGCTGCGCATCGTCGTGCCCTTCACGCCGGGGGGCAGCACCGACATCCTCGCCCGCGCGCTGGCGCCCAAGCTGTCGCTGGCCCTGGGCGTGAACGTCATCGTCGACAACAAGCCCGGCGCGGGCGGCTCGGTCGGCGCGGGCGAGGTCGCCAAGTCCGAGCCCGATGGCAGCACGCTGCTGATGGGTCACATCGGCACGCTCGGCGTTAATCCGTCGATGTACCCGCGGCTGCCCTACGACCCGCTGAAGAGCTTCGTGCCCGTGGCCTACGTCGCCCGCGTGCCCAACGTGCTGGTGGTCGGCGCGGCCTCGCCGATCCGGTCGCTGAAGGAGCTGATCGCGGCGGCGCGCGCGAATCCGGGCCGCCTGACCTACTCGTCCGGCGGCAACGGCAGCGCGGCGCACATCACCTTCGAGTACCTCAAGCTCAAGGCGGGCGTTTTCATGCTGCACATCCCCTACCGGGGCACCGCGCCGTCGGTCACCGACGTGCTGGCCGGCACCGTGGACTGCACCTTCACCGGGTCGCCTGCCGTGCTGCCGCACGTCAAGAGCGGGCGCCTGCGCGCGCTCGCGGTGTCCAGCGCCCAGCGCCTGCCGGTGCTGCCCGACGTGCCGACGGTGGCCGAGAGCGGCATCGCGGGCTTCGAGGCCGACCAGTGGTACGGCCTCGTCGCCCCGGCCGGCCTGCCGGCCGCGCAGGTCAGCCGGCTCAACGCCGAAGTGAACAAGGCCCTCGCGCTGCCCGACGTGGCGCAGCAGCTCGCGGTCGAAGGCGCCGTGCCGGTGCCGACCACGCCGCAGGCCTTCGGCGACCTGATCCGGCGCGAGATCCCGCGCTGGGCGGAGGTCGTCAAGGCGGGCAACGTGAAACCGGACTGACACCATGCGCATGACGATGCTCCGAGGACTCGTGATGGCCGCTGTGGCGGCTCTGGTCGCCGGCTGCGCGACGCCCGCGGCCCCGCCGGCGGCGGCACCGAAAGCGGAGGTCACCTGGCTCGGCCAGGCGGCGTTCAGGATCGTCTCGCCGGGCGGCAAGGTGATCGTGACCGACCCCTGGCTGCGCACCAATCCGCTCACGCCGCCGGCGTTCAAGCAGCTCGAGGCCTTCGGGCGCCTCGACGTGCTGCTGGTCAGCCACGGTCACTTCGACCACATCGCCGACGCCCCGGCGCTGGCCCTGCAGTACAACGTGCCGGTCCGGGCGCCCGGCGACCTGAACCAGACGCTGACCACGCTCGGCGTGCTGCCGGCCCACCTGCTGCTGCGCATGAACAAGGGCGGCACGGTCGAGCCCGCGGCCGGCATCAAGGTCACCGCGGTGCGTGCCGAGCACTCGTCGATCTACGTCTGGCGCAACCCGGCCACCGGCAAGGACGAGACCCATCCCGGCGGCGAGCCGCTCGGCTGGATCGTCGAGCTGGAGAACGGCTTTCGCATCTACCACGCGGGCGACACCGCGGCCTTCGGCGACATGCGCCTGATCGGCGAGCGCTTCAAGCCCGACCTCGCACTGGTGCCCATCGGCGGCAACTTCACGATGGACCCGGCCGAGGCGGCCTGGGCCGTGAAGGAACTGATCCGGCCCAAGGCCGTGATCCCGATGCACTATGGCGCCAACCCGCTGGCGCGCGGCACCGCGGCGCAGTTCGTCGAGGCCATGGGATCGAGCCCGGTGCGCGTGCTCGTCGCCACGCCCGGCCAGCCGCTGTCGTTCTAGACCGCACCGATCCGGACCCCACACAACAACCGAGGAGAAACCCATGACGAAGAAGATGATGGCGCTCGGCATCGCGGCCGCGTCCGCGCTGCTGGCACCGCCGGCCGCATCGGCCCAGGCCGCGCCGAGCGGCAACGTGACGATCTATGGCCTGTACGACCTGGCCGTGCGCCGCGCCACCAACGCCAATGCCGCGCGCGACGCCAACATCACGACCGAGGACGGCATCTTCACCGGCACGCGCTGGGGCCTGCGCGGCACCGAGGACCTCGGCGGCGGCCTGCGGGCGGTGTTCAACGTCGAAGCCGGCTTCCATCCGGGCACCGGCCAGACGCTGCAGGGCACGGCCACGGCCGACTACGGCCAGGAGGCCTCGTCCAACCGCCTGTGGGGCCGCGAGGCCTGGGTCGGCATGCGCGGCCCCTGGGGTGGCGTGCTGCTGGGCCGCCAGTACACGGTGGCCCATGCGCTGGCCGCGCGCTTCCAGCCGCTGGGCAATGCCAACAATGCCGCGCTGTCGGTGTTCAGCAGCCACCACATCGCGCGCCAGGACAACGTGGTGCGCTACGACCACAAGCTGGGCGACGTGGAAGTGCTGGCCTCCTACACGGTGGGCGGCCAGGCCTCGACCAGCGCCAACAGCGCCACCGCCGTCGGCCTGGGCTACACCAAGGGCAGCGTCTCGCTGGCGGCCTACGCGCAGCAGATGAACAACCGCGCCGGCACCGAGAAGCGCAAGATCGTCGGCCTGGGCGGCAACTACCGGCTCAACCCGACCGTCGCGCTGTTCGGCGGGTACATGCAGCGCTCGGCCGAGGTCAGCGCCCAGAAGAACAAGGTCTGGACGCTGGGCACCAACGTCGAGCTGTCGCCGGCCAGCACCCTGAGCGTGGCCTACTTCGACGACTCGCAATCGGGCAGCGCCACGCTCGAAGGCTCGCGCAAGGTGGCCTGGGCGACGGTGAACTACCGCTTCTCGCGCCGCACCGACGTGTACGCCGTGGTCGACCGCAACCAGGTCGAAGGCGGCTATGCGCGGCCCGCGTTCCTCGGCACGCTCGGCAGCCAGACGGCGTACAGCGTCGGCCTGCGCCACCGCTTCTGACCCGCGTGGGCATACTGCCGTCCATGAACATGCCACGACCGCTCTCCCTCCGTCGTCGCGCCGCGCTGGGCTGGCTCGGCGCGACGGCCCTGCCGGGCTTCGCGCTCGCGCAGGAGCGTTTCCCGTCCCGCCCGATCCAGCTGCTGGTGCCCTTCGGGCCCGGCGGCATCGCCGACCTCACGGCGCGTGCCGTGGCCGAGGTGATGAGCCAGCGCCTGGGCCAGCCGATCGTCGTCGAGAACAAGCCCAGCGCCGGCAGCATCGTCGCCAGCCAGGCCGTGGCCAGCGCCAGGCCTGACGGCCACACGCTGCTGCTGATGAGCAACGGCAACGCGGTCAGCGTCGGCCTGTTCAAGAGGCTGCCTTACGACACGCAGAAGGCCTTCGCGGCGATCAGCACGCTGGGCTACTTCGACGTCGGCCTATTCGTGCCGTCGGGCTCGCGCTTCGCGAGCCTGCGCGACGTGGTGGCGTTCGCCAAGGCCAACCCCGGCAAGCTCAACGTCGGCACCATCGCGGTGGGCAGCACGCAGCACCTGGCGGCCAAGCTGTTCGAGACGGTGGCCGGTGTCGATGCGCTGGTCGTGCCCTACAAGGGCAGCCCGGCCGTGCTGACCGCCCTGCGCGCGGGCGAGATCGACCTTGCCTTCGAGATCCTCGGGCCGATGATCCCGCAGGTGCAGGCCGGCGCGGTGAAGGTGCTGGCCGTGTCGTCGGACAAGCGCAACCCGGCGCTGCCGGAGGTGCCCACGGTGCAGCAGGCCGGCGTGGCCGGCTACAGCGTCGCCTCGTGGAACGCACTGGCGGCGCCGGCGGGCACGCCGGCCGACGTGATCGCGACGCTCAACCGTGCCGCGCGCGAGGCCGTGGCCTCGCCCAGCGTGCAGGACAAGCTCGGCAAGCTCGGCATGCGCCTGGCCGCGAGTTCCCCGGCCGAGCAGGACGCGCTGCTGGCCGGCGAGATCAAGCGCTGGGGCGACGTGATCCGCGCCGCCAAGATCGAGCCGGAGTAGTCCCGCACCGACGCTTCAGTGCGCGGCCACCTCGGCCACCACGGCGTCGAGCTCGCCCCGCAGCCATCGGTGCATCGGGTCGGCCTGGTGCCGCTGGTGCCACAGCGCATAGATCGGCATCGGGTCCGTGTCGAAGGGCAGGGCGGCATGGGCCAGCCCGGACAGCGCCCCCACGCGCAGCAGCGACGGCAGGGTGGCCAGGCGGGTCGTGCCCTGCACGAAGGCGCGCACGCCGCTGAAGTCGGTCACCTCCACCGCCACGCGCCGGGTGAAGCCGTGCGCTGCCAGCCACGCGTCCACCGCCAGCGGCCGCTGCGGGCCGTGCATCACGGTCACATGGTCGGCCTGGCTCCACTGCCCGCGGTCGGCTGGCGCATCGCGGCAGGCCGGGTCGAAGAACACCGCGTAGCGGTCCTCGAACAGGCGCTTGTGCACGATGTCGCCGGCGTCGGGCAGGCGCGGCGAGATGGCGAGCTGGCAGTGCGCGTCGCGCAGCATCTCGGCGGTGGGCACGTCCGACGGCGTCACGCGCAGGCTCACCCGGGGTGCCTGTTCGCGCAGCCGGGCCAGCAGGCGCGGCAGCAGCAGGTCGCGCTGCAGCGGGTTGGCGGCGATCTGCAGGCAGCCCTCGAACGCGGCGGGATCGAAGCGGCCGTCCTCGGCCAGCGTGGCCAGGCCTTCGAGCAGGGCACGAGCCCGGTCGGCCAGCAGCAGCGCGCGCGCCGTCGGCACCACGCCGCGGCCCGACCGCACGACGACCGGCTCGCCGGCCAGCGCACGCAGCCGCTCCAGCCCGTGGCTGACCGCCGACTGGGTGACGCCCAGCCGCTCGGCGGCGCGCGTGACCGAGCGTGCTTCCACCACCGCCACCAGCAGCGCGAGCAGGCGCCCGTCGATGTCCAGGGGATCGATGCGGCTCATGTGACGGATGAGTGTGGCGGCGTTGATCGCCCCGCGCTTGATCCAGACACTGGCGTCACGCCCCCGCGCCCGGCGCGGGGCGCGCCACGTTGATCCAGATCAAACGCACGAGGACGACACCATGCCCGACAGCACCCCGCAGCGACAGGTGAAGGACGACATCTTCGGCACGCCGCTGTTCGACGGCCGCTCCGCCAGCCGCGGCTACGCGCTGAACAAGATGTGCTATTCGTTCAACGACGCGGCCAACCGCGCCGCCTTCAAGGCCGACGAGGACGCCTACTGCGCCAGGTACGGCCTGGACGCCGCGCAGCGCGAGGCGGTCCGCCAGCGCAACGTGCTGCAGCTGATCGCCGCGGGCGGCAACGCCTACTACCTGGCCAAGTTCGCCGGCATCTTCGGCCTGGACATGCAGGACATCGGCGCGCAGCAGACCGGCCTGACCAAGGAACAGTTCAAGGCCCGGCTCGTCGCCGCCGGCCGCACCTGAGGAGCACACGCATGGCCCGCATCATCGGTGGCATCACCACCTCCCACGTGCCCGCCATCGGCGGCGCGATCGCCAAGGGGCTGCAGGACGATCCGTACTGGAAGCCCTTCTTCTCGGGCTTTGCGCCGGTGCGGCAATGGCTGGGCGAGGTGAAGCCCGACGTGGCCGTGGTGTTCTACAACGACCACGGCCTGAACTTCTTCCTCGACAAGATGCCCACCTTCGCCGTCGGCGCGGCGGCCGAGTACCGCAACGCCGACGAGGGCTGGGGCATCCCGCAGGTGCCGCCCTTCGCGGGCGCCACCGAGCTGTCGTGGCACCTGATCGAGCAGCTGGTCGCGCAGGACTTCGACCTCACCACCTGCCAGGAGATGAAGGTCGACCACGCCTTCACGCTGCCGTTCGCGCTGCTGTGGCCGGACCAGAAGTGGCCGGTGCAGGTGGTGCCGGTGTGCATCAACACCGTGCTGTTCCCGCTGCCGTCGGCCGCGCGCTGCCTGGCGCTGGGACAGGCCGTCGGCCGTGCCGTGAAGTCGTGGCAGAACGACGCGCGCGTGGTGGTGCTGGGCACGGGCGGCCTGTCGCACCAGCTCGAAGGCGAGCGGGCCGGTCACATCAACAAGCCCTTCGACATCGCCTTCATGGACAGCCTCGCGAAGGACCCGGCCTGGGCCACCCGCTACTCGATCAACGAGCTGGTGCGCGAGGCCGGCACGCAGGGCATCGAGCTGCTGAACTGGGTGGCCGCGCGCGGGGCACTGACCGGGCAGGTGCACGAGCTGCACCGCAACTACCACATCCCGATCTCGAACACGGCCGCCGGCCTGATGCTGTTCGAGAACCGGGACTGAGCCCGGCGCGCCGCCGGCGTCGCGCTCAGGCGCGCAGCAGTTCCACCTCGAACACGAGCGTGGCGTTGGGCGGGATCACGCCGCCCGCGCCGCGCGCGCCATAGCCGAGCTGCGGCGGGATCACCAGCACGCGGGTGCCGCCGACCTTCATGCCCTGCACGCCCTCGTCCCAGCCGGCGATCACCATGCCGGCGCCGAGGTCGAAGCGGAACGGGTCGCCGCGGTCCTTGCTGGAGTCGAACTTGCGGCCGCGCTGGCCGGGGGCGTTGGCGTCGTGCAGCCAGCCGGTGTAGTGCACGGTGACCTGGGTGCCGGCCTGGGCGGTGGCGCCGGCGCCGACCTGGGTGTCGTCGTACTGCAGGCCGCTGGCGGTGGTGGTGGGCATGGCGGGAGATTCCTGTCGTGGGTTCATCGGGGGCCCGGAGCGGGCAGCGGCCATTGTGACCGCCACGCCGGCACGGCCTGCGTCCTCCAGCCGGCGGCGTCCGTGGCGGTCAGGGCGGGCAGGCCGAGTGCGTGGCCGGCGGCGCGCAGCACGGCCAGGGGCTGCGTCACGTCGAGCGCGGGCGCGCCGCGGCTTTTCGACAGCTTGTGCCCCTGCGCGTCGCGCACGAGCGGGGTGTGGAGGTAGCGCGGCGTGGGCAACCCGAGCAGGCGCTGCAGGTGGATCTGCCGCGCGGTGTTGTCGGCCAGGTCCTCGCCCCGGACCACGTCGGTGACGCCCTGGTCGGCATCGTCGACCACCACCGCGAGCTGGTAGGCCCAGGGACCGTCGGCGCGCCGCAGCACGAAGTCGCCGACGCTGGCCGTCACGTCCTGGGCCTGCGGGCCGAGGCGGCGGTCGAGCCAGGCCACCTGCACCGGCGCCGCGGCGTCCCCGCAGCGCAGCCGCCAAGCGCGCGCCGGGCGGCCGTGCAGGCCGGCGCGGCAGGTGCCGGGGTAGACACGCTCGGCGCCGGGCACGGCGGGCTGGCTCAGCGCCGCGAGTTCGGCCTCGATCTCGCGCCGCGTGCAGCCGCAGGGGTAGGCCTGGCCGGCCGCCACGAGGCGGTCCAGCGCGGCCTGGTAGCGCGCCGCACGGTGCGACTGGAACACCGGCGCCTCGTCCGGCGCCAGGCCCAGCGCCTGCAGCTGGTGCAGGATGGTCTCGACCGCGCCCGGCTCGGTGCGCGGGCCGTCGACGTCCTCGATGCGCATCAGCCAGCGGCCGCGCTGCGCGCGGGCGTCGAGCCAGCTCGCCAGCGCGGCCACCACCGATCCGGCGTGCAGCGGCCCGCTGGGCGAGGGCGCGAAGCGCCCGACGTAGGTCGCCATGCCGGGTCTGCGCAGTGCTCAGTCCACGCCGGTGGGCAGCCCGGCGTGGCGTTCGATCAGGGCGCGGCGGGTGGCCTCGCTGTCGAGCTGCTGCAGCCACCAGCCCAGTGCCAGGCCCTGCGGCGGCTTCTTCGGGTCCGGCGCGGCGGCGCTGCGCCAGGCGTAGTGAAGGCGCGCCACGGGGTTGTCGCGCTGCACCTGCCGCACCACCAGGCGACCGGCGCGGATGTGCTCGCGCGCGATCGGCTCGGCCAGGAAGCCGCAGCCCAGGCAGCGCACCTGCGCCTCGACCTTGGCCTGCACCGTGGCCACGGTGAACACGTCCTGCCCGGGCAGCAGGTTGAAGGTCAGCGGCTCGTGTCGGCGCGCCGTGTCGGCCACGGCGACGGCGCGATGGCGCAACAGCTCGTGGTCCGGGATCGGCCCTTCGTGGCGGGCCAGCGGGTGGTGCGGCGCCACGGCGAAGACGAAGCCCATTTCGCCGAGCAGCCGCATCTCGATGCCCGGCGGCGCGTTGCTGCCCGCCGAGCCGACGCCGATGGCGAGGTCCGCCTCGCCGGCCAGCAGCGCCTCCCAGGTGCCCGACAGCACCTCGGTGCGCAGGCGCAGCCGCGTGCCGGTGCCCTCGTCGCTGCCCTCGGTCGGGCGCAGCGCGAAGAACGCCTCGCACAGTTCGAGCAGGGTCACGCGAGAGATCACGCCGTCGGCGGCCACCGTGAGCTGGCTTTCCCAGCCGCAGGACACCCGCCGCACCCGGTTGGCCACGGCGTCCATCTCGGCCAGCAGGCGCCGGCCCTCGCGCAGCAGCTCTTCGCCGGCGGCGGTGAGCACCGCCTGGCCGGAGCGGCGGTCGAACAGCAGCACGTCCAGCGCGTCCTCGAGCTGGCGCACGCTGTAGGTCAGGGCCGAGGGCACCTTGCCCAGCTCGCGCGCGGCCGCGGCGAAGCTGCCCGCGCGGGCGATGACATCCATCATCGCCAGCGCGTCGGGGGTGAGGGCGTTGCGGCGGTCGGGCATGGGCGCTTGGCCGTTCATCTTATTTGAATGGCTGCTTCAAGGGCGCAGTGCCCCGGCAGCGGGACGCCTTCCTACAGTCCCGTTCACCATGATGACGCTTCGCAAATCCACCGACCGCGGCCACGCCGACCACGGCTGGCTCAAGAGCTTCCACAGCTTCTCGTTCGCCGAGTACCACGACCCGGCGCACATGGGCTTCGGCAACCTGCGGGTGATCAACGAGGACCGCATCGCGCCGGGCACCGGCTTCGGCACCCATGGCCACCGCGACATGGAGATCGTCAGCTACGTGCTCGACGGCGCGCTGGCGCACAAGGACAGCCTGGGCAACGGTGCGTCGATCGTGCCGGGCGAGGTGCAGCGCATGAGCGCGGGCACCGGCGTGCGCCACAGCGAGTTCAACCACGCCGCCGACCGCACCACCCACTTCCTGCAGATCTGGATCCTGCCCGACCGCCAGGGCATCGCGCCCGGCTACGAGCAGCAGGCCTTCGCCGCCGCGGACAAGCGCGGCCGCCTGCTGCCGGTGGCGTCGCCCGACGGGCCGCGGCACCGGCCGGGCACGGTGACGATCCATGCCGACGCCGTGATGTATTCCGGCCTGTTCGACGGCGACGAGCGCGCCGAACTGGCGCTCGACCCGCGGCGGCTGGGCTACGTGCATGTGGCCCGCGGGCGCGTGCGTGTCAACGGTCATGACCTCGACGCCGGCGATGCGCTGATGCTCGACGGCGAGTCCCGGATCCAAGTCGACCAAGGCCAGGGGGCCGAGGTCATCGTGTTCGACCTCTCCCGCTAGGAGTCACCCACCATGAGCAAGAAGATCGTCATCGTCTTTCACAGCGGCTACGGCCACACGAAGAAGGTCGCCGAGGCGGTGGCCGAGGGCAGCGCCGGTGCGCTGCTGGCCATCGACGCCGAAGGCAACCTGCCCTCCGGCGGCTGGGAGCAGCTGGCCGCGGCCGACGCGATCGTGTTCGGCGCGCCGACCTACATGGGCGGGCCGTCGTGGCAGTTCAAGAAGTTCGCCGACGCGTCGAGCAAGCCCTGGTTCGTGAAGGCCTGGCGCAACAAGCTGGCCGCCGGCTTCACCAACTCGGCCACGCTCAACGGCGACAAGCTGTCGACGCTGCAGTACCTGCACACGCTGTCGCAGCAGCACGGCATGCTGTGGGCCGGCACGGGCATGCACCCGAGCAACGCCAAGGCCAGCACCCGCAACGACCTGAACAATCTCGGCGGCTACTCCGGCCTGATCACCGCCACGCCGTCGGACGCCTCGGTCGACGAGATGGTCGCCGGCGACCTGGCCACGGCGCGCGCCTTCGGCCAGCGCATCGTCGAGGCCCTGGCGCTGTTCAAGTAGCCGCTCCGGTCGGCAGAACCCCCCCCGCGGACGGGCCTGTGGCCCGCCCGCTGCCCTTCCACACCCCATCGATTCCATCCTCACCATGAACCTGCAAGGCTTTCCCCTCCTCGTCGCCCGCATCCTGCTGGCCCTGATGTTCGTGCTGGCCGGCGTGTCCAAGCTGACCGGCCTCGAAGGCACCGCCGGCTACATCGCCAGCGTCGGCCTGCCCGCACCGATGGTGCTGGCGGTGGCGGCCGGCGTGCTCGAACTGGCCGCGGGCGTGATGCTCGTCGTCGGCTGGCAGACGCGTGGCGCCGCATTGGCCCTCGCCCTGTTCACCGTGGTGGCCAGCGTGCTGTTCCACAACTTCTGGGCCATGCCAGCCGACAAGGCCTTCATGCAGCAGCTGATGTTCCTGAAGAACCTCGCGGTCACCGGCGGCCTGCTGTTCGTGGTGGCTTTCGGCGCCGGCTCGCTGAGCCTGGACGCGAAGCGCGGCGCGCAGGCCTGACGCCCGCTCCGGCCCGCGGCGCTACAGTCGCGGGCCGTGGAATCCCTGCGCCAACTGCTGTCCGCCCTGACGCCCTGGGACTGGGGTGCCGTGGCGGCGTTGTTCATCGCCTGGATCGGCTATGCCCGGTTCGCGCAGCGCCGCTCGGCGATCCAGCCGTCGCTGCTGGCGGCCAGCAACCGGGTGCGGCGTCAATGGATGCTGGAGGCGACGCGGCGCGAGAACCGGGTCTTCGACGGCGTGGTGGTGCAGAACCTGTCCACCAGCCCGAGCTTCTTCGCGTCGACCACGATCCTGATCGTCGGCGGCCTGCTGGCGCTGCTGGGCACCAGCGAGCACGCCCAGGCGATCGTGGCGGAACTGCCGTTCGCCGCCCGCACGTCGGCCCTGGTGCTGGACCTGAAGCTGGTGCTGCTGACCGGCATCTTCGTCTACGCCTTCTTCCGCTTCACCTGGAGCCTGCGCCAGTACAGCTTCGGTGCGCTGCTGGTGGCCAGCGCACCCGACCGCGACGAGTTCGCACGCCAGGGCGACGCCGCCCGGGAGCATTTCGCCGACCGGGCGGGCGGCGTGGTCGGGCTGGCTGCCGAGGCCTTCAACGACGGCCTGCGGGCCTACTACTTCGCCTTCGCCGCCGCCGCGTGGCTGCTGTCGCCGGTGGCCTGCGCGCTGGCCAGCGCCGGCGTGGTGTGGGTGCTGTACATGCGCGAGTTCCACTCCGAGGCGCTGCATCTGATGCGCGACTGACGGGGGTGCGCCTGCGGGTGGGCCGGGCCCGGGCGCATACGCCTGCAGGCATGCCGGGTATCAAACTTGCTGCATGCCGCCAGCCCGGACCTGTGCCAGCATCGCGCGCTGCGCCCCGACCATAATCCGGTCCTCCCACCCGATCCAACCCAGCGAGGTTCTTCCATGATCGACACCAAGAAGCGCTCCCTCCTCCGCCTGGCCGGCTTGTCGGCCGTGGCCGCCTCCGCCGCCCTGGTGGGCTGCGGCAAGAAGGAAGCACCCGCGCCCGCTCCGGCGGCGGCAGCCCCGGCCTCGGCGCCCGCGCCCAAGCCCGAGCCGCTGAAGATCGCGTTCGCCTATGTCGGCCCGGTGGGCGACGCCGGCTGGACCTTCGCCCACGACCTGGGCCGCAAGGCGGTCGAGGCCGAGTTCGGCGACAAGGTCAAGACCAGCTACGTCGAGAACGTGCCCGAGGCGGCCGACGCCGAGCGCGTGATCCGCCAGATGGTCAGCGAGGGCAACAAGCTGATCTTCGGCACCACCTTCGGCTACATGGACCCGATGATGAAGGTGGCGGCCGATCACAAGGACGTCAAGTTCGAGCATGGCACCGGCTTCAAGACCGCCGAGAACATGCGCACCTACGACAGCCGCACCTACGAGGGCGCCTACCTCGCGGGCATCATCGCCGGCGCCTCGACCAAGAGCAATACGCTCGGCGTCGTCGGCTCGATCCCCATCCCCGAGGTGATCCGCAACATCAACACCTTCACCCTCGGCGCGCAGAGCGTGAACCCGAAGGTAAAGACCAAGGTGGTCTGGATCGGCAAGTGGTTCGATCCGCCGAAGGAAGGCGAGGCCGCGCAGAGCCTGATCAACCAGGGCGCCGACGTGCTGTTCCAGAACACCGACTCCACCGCGGTGCTGCAGACGGCCGAGAAGAACAAGAAGCTCGCCTTCGGCTGGGACAGCGACATGTCCAGCTTCGCCAAGGAAGCGCACCTGGGCTCGGCCGTCATCAACTGGGGCCCGTACTACAAGAAGGCCGTCAAGGACGCGCTGGAAGGCACCTGGAAGACCTCGCAGGAATGGTGGGGCATCAAGGAAGGCGCGATCGATCTGGTTGCCATCAGCGACAAGGTGCCCGCCGACGTGAAGGAAAAGGTCGAGAAGGCCAAGGCCGGCATGAAGGACGGCAGCTTCCACCCGTGGAAGGGCCCGGTCGTCGACCAGGCCGGCAAGACCGTGGTCGAGAAGGACAAGGTGCCCGACGACAAGTTCATGCTGGGCATCAACTTCTACGTCAAGGGCGTGGACGGGAAGGTGCCTTCGGATAAGAAGTGATCCCCCCCGTTGCGCCTTCGGCGCTCCCCCCCAGGGGGGCAGCGCCGGCGGGCCGGCGGAGCCGGACCCGCGGCGCCTGCGGGTGGGGCGCGGGCTGACGCCGCGCCTCGGGCGAACAGTGTCAATGGCCGCGGGGCTTGCTTCGCGGCCATTTTCTTTGGAGGTCTGTAATGAATTCGATCGACTTTTCGCGGATCGGGCGGGAGCGGTTGCCGGGGGTGCTGCGCACCATGCCCAAGGCGGAACTGCACATCCACATCGAGGGCTCGCTGGAGCCGGAGATGATCTTCGCGCTGGCGCGGCGCAACGGGGTGGCGCTGCCGTACCCGGACGTGCAGGCGCTGCGGGCGGCGTATGCGTTCACCGACCTGCAGAGCTTCCTGGACATCTACTACGCCGGGGCGTCGGTGCTGCTGCACGAGCAGGACTTCTTCGACCTCGGCTTCGCCTACCTGGAGAAGGCGGCGGCCGAAAACGTGCGCTGCGCCGAGATCTTCTTCGACCCGCAGACGCACACGGCGCGCGGCGTGCCGATCGAACGCGTGATCCTGGGGCTGGAACATGCGTGTCGTCGCGCCCACGCGGAATGGGGCCTGCATGCGCGGCTGATCCTGTGTTTCCTGCGCCACCTGAGCGAGGACGAGGCGCAGGCCACGCTCGACGCCGCGCTGCCGTGGCGGGAGCACTTCATCGGCGTGGGGCTGGACAGCAGCGAGCGCGGCCATCCGCCGGAGAAATTCGCCCGGGTCTTCGCCCGCGCCCGCGCGCTCGGCCTGCATGTCGTGGCGCACGCCGGCGAGGAGGGGCCGCCGGCCTACATCGAGAGCGCGCTGGACGTGCTCGGCGCCGAGCGCATCGACCACGGCGTGCGCAGCGTGGAGTCGCCGGCCCTGGTACAGCGTCTCGCGCGCGAGCGCGTGCCGCTGACGGTGTGTCCGCTGTCGAACGTGAAGCTGCGGGTGTTCGGCTCGATGGCCGGGCACAACCTGCCGGCGCTGCTCGATGCGGGCCTCGCGGCCACGATCAACAGCGACGACCCCGCCTACTTCGGCGGCTACCTGAACCAGAACTTCGTCGAGACCTTCGCGGCGCTGCCGGTGCTGGGCGCACGCGAGGCCTGGCAGCTGGCGCGCAACAGCTTCGAGGCGAGCTTCGCGCCGGACGCCGACAAGGCGCGCTGGATCTCGGAACTGGACGCCCACTTCCGCGCCGCGGCGGCCTGAGCCGCGCCCGGCCCGGGCCTCAGGCGGCTGCGGCCTGGGGCTTGTCGCGCAGCAGGCAGACGATCAGCGTCAGCAGGCTGCCGCCGCCCAGCAGCGCCAGTGCGCCGACGGCCCAGACGATCCAGGCCACCAGCGGGGCGTTGGTGCCCACCCAGCCCAGCACCAGGCTGGTGACGTCCATCAGCACGCCGAGCAGCTCGCGCCAGCCCGGGAACCAGCGGTCGATCACCTCGGCATAGGGCATGGCGCGCACCAGCGCGGTGACGTCCTCGACCCAGGTCGGGTTCATCGCCAGCAGGGTGTGCAGCCCCCAGGCCGCCACCGACCACAGTGCCAGACCGATGAAGGTGAGGGTCCAGATGGCGATCAGCATGACGCATTGGATCACGCAGGTTGCCCGGAGTGCCCTCCTTACAATCCCGCCCTTTCGGCGCGCAGGGCCTGCCACCGGCCGCGCACCGCCTCCCGGTGGCCATGTCGAGGACAACCATGTTCAAAAACCTCATCCGCGCGCTCGCGTGCGCGTCGGTCTTCCTTCCCGCCGCGCTGCCGGCGGCCGAGCCGCTGAAGGTCGGCTTCGTCTACGTGAGCCCGGTCGGGCAGGCCGGCTGGACCTACCAGCATGACCAGGCCCGCCAGGCGCTGGAGCGCGCGCTCGGCGAGCAGGTGCGCACCACCTTCGTGGAGGCGGTGCCCGAAGGGGCCGACGCCGAGCGGGTGATGCGCGACCTGGCGGCGCAGGGGCACCGGCTGGTGTTCGCCACCAGCTTCGGCTACCTGGAGCCGGCGCTGCGCGTGGCGGCGGACTTCCCGGCCGTGCGCTTCGAGCATGCCGGCGGGTGGCGCACGGCGCCCAACCTCAGCACTTACAACGCGCGCTTCTACGAGGGCCGCTGGCTGGCAGGCTGGCTGGCCGGCAAGGCCAGTCGCAGCGGCGTGGCCGGCTACGTGGCGGGCTTCCCGGTACCCGAGGTGGTGCAGGGCATCAACGCGTTCGCGCTGGGCATGCGCGCGGCCAACCCCAAGGCCGTGGTGCGGGTGCTGTGGCTCAACACCTGGTTCGACCCGCCGCGCGAGCGCGAGGCGGCGCTCACCCTGGTGGCCGGCGGGGCCGACGTGCTGACCAACCACAGCGGCTCGCCCGCCGTGCCGCAGGCCGCGCAGGAAAAGGGCGTGCGGCTGGTGGCCTACCAGAGCGACATGTCGCGCTTCGCGCCGACGGCGCAGCTGGCGGCGGTGACGGCCGACTGGAGCGGCCACTACGTCGCCACGGCGCGCGCGGTGGCCGCCGGCACCTGGGCGACCAGGCCGGTGTGGGGCGGCCTGCGCGACGGCATGGTGCGCGTGCAGGCGCTGGCCGCGGACGTGCCGGCCGACTGGCGCCGCGAGCTGGCCGCGCGAGAGAAGCTGCTGGCCAGCGGACGCGGTGGGCCCTTCACGGGCCGCCTGGTGGACCAGGCCGGCACCGTGCGGCAGAACCGGGGCACACTCGACGACACCGCGATTGCGCAAATGGACTGGTTCGTGCAGGGTGTCGAAGGCACGCTGCCCCGGAAGTGACACCCCGATGAAGCTCATCTCCTGCAAGACCCTCGCCGCCGCCGCGCTGGCGCTGCTGCTGCCGCTGTCCGCCCTGGGCCAGGGCAAGACGCTGCGCGTGGCCAGCGCCTTCGACCCGCAGACGATGGACCCGCACGCGCTGGCGCTGCTGTACCAGACGCGGGTCGTGACGCAGATCTACGAGAGTCTCGTCAACCGCGGCAAGGACTACAAGCTCGAGCCGTCGCTGGCCACGTCGTGGGAGATGGTCAACCCGACCACCTGGCGCTTCCGGCTGCGCCAGGGGGTGAAGTTCCACGACGGCGCGCCGTTCACCGCGGACGACGCGGTGTTCTCGATCGAGCGCGCGCTGGACAAGGCCTCGCAGCGCAAGAACCAGATGCTGGGCATCACCGGGGCGCGCAAGGTGGACGCCGCCACGATCGAGGTGCTGACCAGCCAGCCCGACGCCGTGCTGCCCGACAAGCTGTGGCTCGTGGGCATGATGAGCAAGGCCTGGGCCGACAAGCACGGGGTGGTGCGCCCGCAGGACTACAACGCGCGCCAGGAGACCTACGCGGTGCGCAACGCCAACGGCACCGGGCCGTTCATGCTGGTGCGCTACGACGCCGACGTGCGCACGGTGCTGCGGGCCTACCCGGGGTGGTGGGGTCGCGGCACGCCGCTGGGCGGCGGCAACGTCGACGAGGCGGTGTTCCAGGTGATCCAGGCCGACGCCACGCGGCTGGCCGCGCTGCAGTCGGGGCAGGTGGACTTCGTGCTCGATCCTCCGTTCCAGGACCTGACTCGCCTGAAGGCGGACAAGTCGCTCAAGGTGAGCGAGACCGACGACATCGGCACCCAGTACTTCGCGCTCAACCAGCACAGCGTCGAGCTGGGCGGCAGCGACGTGAAGGGCCGCAATCCGTTCAAGGACGTGCGCGTGCGCCGCGCGGTGCAGCTGGCCATCGACACCGACCTGATCGTGCGGCAGGTGCTGCGCGGCGAGGGCACCGTCACCGGGGCCTTCGTGTCGCCGCTGGTGGACGGCCACCCGCCCGAGTTCGACAAGCGGCCCAAGGCCGACGCCGCGGCCGCGCGCGCCCTGCTCAAGGAGGCCGGCTACGAGAACGGCTTCTCGGTGCAGATGGACTGCGTCAACGTGGCCTGGCGCGCCGCGGTGTGCCAGGCGGCCGCGTCGATGCTGGAAAAGGTCGGCATCCGCGCCAGCCTGGCCACGTCGCCCAGCTCGGTGTTCTTCCCCAAGCTCAGCCAGGGCACCGGCTTCCTGGTCGAGTTCGGCTGGAGCGCGACGCCCGATCCGTGGACCACGCTGCAGTCGTTGGTGCGCACCAACGACGGCCTGGCCGCCGGCGCGTTCAACGCCGGGCGCTACAGCAACCCGAAGCTCGACGCGCTGATCGACGCGATCCGCGTCGAGCCGAGCCTGCAGCGCCGGCGCCAGCTCACGGCCGATGCGCTGCGCATCGTGCAGGCCGACCTGCCGCTGGTGCCGCTGTACCGGCGCCAGCTGAACTGGGTCATGCGTCCCACGATCGACGCGGTGCAGTGGCCCAACGACGTGCTCGAGCTGCGCTGGGTGACGATGCGCTGAGGGCGCTCAGCCCGGGCGCGCCTCGCCCGGCGACGGCGTCCGCGGGGGCGGCCGGTCGGCCGGCCAGCCGGGGTGGCGCAGGGCCGTCATCGCGTGGTCGCGCCAGGCGCCGTCGATGAAGAGGTACTCGCGGGCCAGGCCCTCGTGCTCGAAGCCCAGCCGTGCCAGCAGGGCCAGGCTGCGCGCGTTCTCGGGGCGCACGTTGGCCTGCACGCGGTGCAGGCCGAGCCGGCCAAAGGCGTCGTCCAGCACCGACCGCAGCGCTTCGTGCATCAGGCCGCGGCCTTCATGGGCGGCGTCGATCGCGTAGCCGAGCATGGCGCTGCAGAACGGGCCGCGCGAGATCTGCGTCAGCTGCACCCGGCCCAGCGCGACGGCCGCGGGGTCCGCCGCGGGCGCGTCCCGGTCGAACAGCCACCAGCTCGCCAGCGCGCCGCCGGCGACGGCCTGCGCCGCAGCCTCCAGCAGCCCGCGCTGCCCGTCGGCGGTGAACAGCGCGGCCTCGGGCGGCGGGTTCCAGCGCGCGTGGGTGTCGCGGTTGCGCACGAAGAAGGCGGCCGCGGCGGCGGCCAGCTCCGGGCTCGCCGACCGCAGGCGCAGCCGGGGCGTGAGCAGCTCGGCGGGCGGTGCGTCGGTCGCGGTGGCGCGGTTCACGCCGGCACTGTAGCGGCCAGCGCCTGCGCCAGCCGCGTCGCGGACGGGCCGAAGGCATACGTGTCCATGCCGAGCACGCCGTGCGTCGAGCTCTCGTGCAGCCGCACCACCGGGCCGTCCGGCCCGCCGGCGCCGGCGGCGATGAACCACGGCAGCAGGTGCTCGTCGGTCGGATGCATGTCCACCGCGTGGGGTGCCTGCGCGCGGTAGGCGAACAGCGCGTCCCAGTCGCGGTGCGTGCCGCGCTCGGCGAACCAGGTGCGGAAGGCCGCGCTTTCGGGGATCTCCGGCGGCGCGGACTGCCGGTGCATGCCGGCCATCGCCACGCGGCGCAGGTTGTGCGTGATGCTGCCCGAGCCGAGGATCAGCACGCCCTCGTCGGCCAGCGGCGCGAGCGCCTGCCCCAGCGCGAACAGCGCGGCCGGGCTGGCGTAGGGCGACCAGCCCAGCGGCAGCACCGGCACGTCGGCGTCGGGCCAGGCGTAGCGCAGCGGGGTCCAGATGCCATGGTCCAGCCCGCCGCGGTCGAGCCGGTGCAGCGGCAGGCCGGCAGCCTGCAGCAGCGTCGCGACGCGCTCGGCCAGCGCCGGCGCGCCGGGAGCGTCGTAGCGCATCCGGTACAGGCGCTCGTCGAAGCCGCCGAAGTCGTACACCGCCTCGTGGCGCGGCGCGGCCAGCGCGGCCGGTTCGCGCGTCAGCGTGTGGGCCGACAGCGCCAGCACGGCGCGCGGGCGGCCGAAGGAGGCGTCGATGGCCGGGCCCAGGCGCGACAGGAAGGCCCCGGCGGCGCCCGGTTCGAGGGCGATCATCGGCGAGCCATGGGACACGAACAGGGCAGGCAGGCGGGCAGGGGCATCCATGCCTGCAGTGTGGCGCGGCCCGCGCCGGGAGGCGCTCGGCGGAATCGAACGCCGCGTTCAGCCGCGTTCAGCGGCGCGCCCGGGCGGGCCGGGATGCGACGGCCCCCGCGAGGGTCTAGAACGCGAACTTGAAGCCCAGCGTGAACAGCTTCGGGCGGCCGTCGCCGCTCTGGCGGCCGTAGGAGCCGTCGATGAAGAACTTGTCCGGCACCACCGTGGCGCGCAGCGCCAGGTTCCACCAGGCCGACTCGCCCTCGGCGCCGAACACCTCGGCCATCGGCGCGAGGCGCAGGCCGCCGACGTCGAAGCCCTCGTGTTCCCAGGCCAGGTTCCAGCCGGTCGCGCTGTCGCGGGCGATCTCGTCGCGGTCGTAGCCCAGGTTGGCGTGGAACACGCCGGGGCCCATCGGCCGGCTGTAGACGGCACGCACGCCGCTGGCGGCGTGGCGCAGGCCCTGGCCGCCGCCGCGCTCCCAGGCCAGGCCGTAGGCCAGCGTCAGCGCGGCCGGCTCCTTGCCGTCGCCGCGCCAGAGCTCGGTCTTGCCGCCCAGCACCCAGCCGGTGGCGGTCTCGCCCAGGGCGCGGGCGCGGGTGGCGGCCAGCGCGAGCTGGCTGGCGTAGCCGATGCCGCAGCCCAGCTGGAGGCTCTGGCCGGTCGCATGCACGCCGGCCAGCGACAGCCGGGAGCCCACGCCCTCGACCTCGCAGGCGCCGCGTTCGAGCACGCCGGCGTCCTCGGTCTGCAGGGGGCGGCCGGCCTGGGCCGGCAGGCTGGCGAGGGCGGCCGTGACGGCGAGGGCCGCCGCCATGGCGGGACGATGGGTGTGTGAGCGTTGCATGGTGTCTCGATGTTCGGTGACGGACATGGTGCGGATGATCGCGCGCGGGGCCGGCCGCCGATCGCCAGGATTGCCCGGCCAACCACGGCCAGTTCGGGAAAGCGCTATCGTGCGGGCGCGATGAGCCGAACCGACACCGACGACACCGCCGACGACACCCTGCGCCCGCCCGGCCCCTTCGTGCTGGCGGCGCGCCAGATGCTGCGCGACTTCCGTGCCGGCGAGCTGAGGCTGCTGCTGGTGGCCGTGACGCTGGCGGTGGCGGCGCTGACGGCGGTGGGCTTCTTCGCCGACCGGCTCGAGCGCGGCCTGGGCCGCGACGCGCGCCAGCTCCTCGGCGGCGACGCCCTCGTGTCGAGCGACAAGCCCACGCCGCAGGCCTTCCTGGACGAGGCCACCCGGCGCGGCCTCGCGGTGGCCACGACCACGAGCTTCCCGAGCATGGGCCGCGCGCCGGACGACCGCGGCGGCGCCTCGCGCCTGGTGGCGGTCAAGGCCGTGAGCGACGCCTACCCGCTGCGCGGCCGCCTCAAGCTGCGGCGCGAGCCGGGGGGCACGGCGCTCGACGCGGCCGGCGCGCCCGAGCCGGGCAGCGTGTGGGTCGACGCGGCCCTGCTCGACGCGCTGCAGCTGCGCCTGGGCGACTCGCTGCTGCTGGGCGACGTCGCGCTGAAGATCACCCGCATCGTCGCGGTCGAGCCCGACCGCGGCGCCGGCTTCATGAGCTTCGCGCCGCGCGTGATGATCGGCCATGCCGACCTCGCCGCCACGGGGCTGGTGCAGCCGGCCAGCCGCGTCAACTGGCGCCTTGCAGTGGCCTCGCCCGCGGGCCGCGACGCGGAGGTGTCGGACTTCGTGCGCTGGGTCGAGGACCGCATCGCCAAGGACCAGTTGCGCGGCGTGCGCATCGAGTCGATGGAGTCCGGCCGGCCCGAGATGCGCCAGACGCTCGACCGGGCCGGCAAGTTCCTCAACCTGGTGGCGCTGCTGGCTGCGCTGCTCGCGGCGGTGGCGGTGGCGATCGCCTCGCGCGACTTCGCCGAGCGCCACCTCGACGACTGCGCCATGCTGCGCGTGCTCGGGCTGCCGCAGCGGTCCATCGCCTGGGCCTACACGATCGAGTTCGCCGCGCTCGGTGCCGCGGCCAGCCTGGCCGGCGTGCTGGTGGGTCTGGCGGTGCACAACGTGTTCATCTGGCTGCTGGCCGGCCTGATGCAGGTGGACCTGCCGCCGCCCGGCCTGTGGCCGGCGCTGTTCGGCGTCGGCGTGGGCATGACGCTGCTGCTGGGCTTCGGCCTGCCGCCGGTGCTGCAGCTGGCCCGGGTGCCGGCGCTGCGTGTGCTGCGGCGCGACGTGGGCGCGCTGAAGGCGACCTCGCTGGCGGTGCTGGCCACGGGGGCCGTGGCCTTCGCGGCCTTGCTGCTGGGCGTGGCGTCGGACCCGAAGCTCGGCCTCATCGCCGTCGGCGGCTTTGCCGCGGCGATCGCGCTGTTCGCGCTGCTGGCCTGGGGCGCGGTGACGCTGCTCAAGCGCAGCGTGCCCGAGGCGCGCGCGCCGCGCTGGCTGGTGCTGGCCACGCGCCAGGTGGCCGCGCGGCCGGCGTTCGCGGTGCTGCAGGTGTCGGCGCTGGCGGTGGGGCTGCTGGCGCTGGTGCTGCTGGTGCTGCTGCGCACCGACCTGATCTCCAGCTGGCGCGCCGCCACGCCGCCCGACGCGCCGAACCGCTTCGTGATCAACATCCAGCCCGAGCAGGCGGCGCCCTTCCGCGCCGCGCTCGAGGGTGCCGGCGTCAAGCGCTACGACTGGTACCCGATGATCCGCGGCCGCCTGGTCAGCGTGAACGGCCAGCCCGTCAGTACGATGGCCTTCGAGGGCGACCGCGCGCAGCGCCTCGTGGAGCGCGAGTTCAACCTCAGCCACTCTGACACGCTGCCCGGCCACAACGCCGTGTCCGGCGGGCGCTGGACGCCGGGCGAGGCCGACGGCCTCAGCGTCGAGGACGGCCTGGCCCAGACGCTGGGCCTCAAGCTGGGCGACCGCCTGGGCTTCGACATCGCCGGCGTGGTGCGCGAGGGCCGCGTCACCAGCCTGCGCAAGGTGGACTGGGGCTCGATGCGGGTCAACTTCTTCGTGATGTTCCCGCTGGCGGCGATGCCCGAGGTGCCGTCGACCGTGATCACGGCGTTCCGCGCGCCCGAGGGCGTGGCTGGCTTCGACAACGCCCTGGCCCACGACTTCCCCAACATCACGCTGGTGGACGTGTCGGCGCAGATCGACCAGGTGCAGCGGGTGCTGGGCCAGGTGATCCGCGCGGTGGAGTTCCTGTTCGCCTTCACGCTGGCAGCCGGGCTGGTGGTGCTGTTCGCCGCCGTCAGCGCCACGCGCGAGGCGCGCGCGCGCGAGTTCGCGGTGATGCGCGCGCTGGGCGCCGGGCGCGGCCTGCTGGGCAGCGTGCAGCGCGCCGAACTGGCCGGCGTGGGCGCGCTGGCCGGGCTGCTGGCGTCGTGCGCGGCCATCGCCGTGGGCTGGGCGCTGGCGCGCTACGCCTTCGACTTCCAGTGGACCGCCTCGGCCTGGGTGCCGCTGGGCGGCACGCTGGCCGGCGCCCTGCTGGCGCTGGCGGCAGGCTGGTGGGGGCTGCGCGAGGTGCTGCGCCGCCCCGTGGTGGAGACGCTGCGCCGCGCCACCACCGAGTAGGCCGCCGCGGCCGGGGTGCGCGGCCCCGCGTCCGTCCGCGTCGGCTGCAGTTCGTCCGCCCCTGCCTGCCGTTCGTCTCAAGCCCGTCGCGCCGTGCCGCGGCGCTGCCTACAGTGCGTCCATCGCATCGACGAACACGCACCAAGGAGCACCGACATGACGAACCGCATCGACACCCTGATCCAGCGCAGCATCGCCCTGGCCCTGTCCGCCGTCGTCACGCTGACGATCCTGGGCAGCATCGACGGCCTGGCCGGCCGCGAGATCGCGCCCGACGCGCTGCTCGCCCAGCAGGCCGCCAGCGCCCCGGCCCGCACCTGATCCGCGCCTTCCCCAAAGCGACAAGCCCGGCCATGGCCGGGCTTGTTTCGTTTCCGGAGCGCCGTCCCGCGACGGCGGGGCGGGTCAGGCCGCGATGGCCTGGTCCATCAGGCCCATCTCCGGGCTGGACATCAGCGCCTCGATGTCGACCAGGATCAGCATGCGGTCCTTCTGGCCCTCGCCGGCGATGCTGCCGATGCCGGTGATGTAGGTCGTGTCGACGCTGGACGAGGCCATCTCGGGCGCCGGCTTGACCTGGTCGCCGCCGAGCTGCATCACGTCGGAGACCGAGTCGACCACCGCGCCGACCACGCGGCCGCGCACGTTCAGCACGATGACCACGGTGAAGGAGTCGATGTCGGTCTTCTCGCAGCCGAGCTTCACGCGCAGGTCGACGATCGGCACGATCGTGCCGCGCAGGTTGACCACGCCCTTGATGAACACCGGCGCATTGGCGATGCGCGTGGGCTGCTCGTAGCTGCGGATCTCCTGCACGCGCAGGATGTCGATGCCGTATTCCTCGGCGCCGAGCCGGAAGGTGAGGAACTCGCCGCCGACGGCGGACGGGCTCTGATGGGCTGCCTGGACGGCGCGGTTGACCTCGTGCTGGGCGACCTTGGCGGCGTCGTTGATCATGTCCATGGGAACTCCTCGCGGGAAAGGGGGCTGCTGTGGCTGTAACGGTTATCGGCGCGGTGGGGCCGGGCTGAAGGGCGCGGGCTCAGAAGGTTTCCCAGTCGCCGTCCGCGCCGGCCTTGGGGGCACTGGCGGGGGCGGCGGCAGCGGGCGTCATGGCCTGCGTCAGCGTCGGCGCCTTGGCGGCGGCCTTGGGGGGCTGCGGCCGGGCGGCAGCGGGCGTGCTGGCAGCGGGCGCGCCGGCCACAGGTGCGCCCGGCGCGGCGGCAGGCCGGACGGCGGGGGCCGGGCGGGCTGACGCCGTGACGGCGGGCGCCGCGGCCGGAGCCGGGGACGCCGGGCGCGGCGCGCCGTCCACCTTGAACGCGGCCACCAGGCCGTTCAGGCGGCTGGCCTGACTCTTCAGGCTTTCCGCCGCCGCGGCGGACTGCTCCACCAGCGCGGCGTTCTGCTGGGTCATCTGGTCGAGCTGCGTCACCGCGGTGTTGACCTGGCCGATGCCCTCGCTCTGCTCGGAGGCGGCGGCCGAGATCTCGCCGATGGTGTCGGACACGCGCTGGACGCTGGCCATGATCTCGCCCATCGTGGTGCCGGCGTCGCCCACCAGCCGGGTACCGGCGTCGACCTTGTCGACGCTGCTGCCGATCAGCGACTTGATCTCCTTGGCGGCCTCGGCGCTGCGCTGTGCCAGGCTGCGCACCTCGCCGGCGACGACCGCGAAGCCGCGGCCCTGCTCGCCGGCGCGCGCGGCTTCCACCGCGGCATTGAGCGCCAGGATGTTGGTCTGGAAGGCGATGCCGTCGATCGTGCCGATGATGTCGGCGATCTTGCGGCTGGCCTGGTTGATCTCCTCCATCGTGGAGACGACCTGCGACACGACCTCGCCACCGCGCCGGGCCACCTCGGCGGCCGAGCCGGCGAGCTGGTTGGCGGTGCGCGCCGAGTCGGCGGTGTGCTTGACGGTGCCGGTGAGCTGCTCGACCGAGCTGGCGGTCTGCTGCAGGCTGCTGGCCGCCTGCTCGGTGCGCCCGGACAGGTCGGCGTTGCCCACGGCCACCTCGGTGCTGGCCACCTGGATGCTCTCGGCCGACTGGCGGATGCCGCGCACCAGGTCCTGCAGCTGGTTCTGCATGCGCACGATGGCCTGCTTGAGCTGCGCGATCTCGTCGCGCCCTTCGACGCTGAAGCGCACGGCGAGGTCGCCGCCGGCAAAGGTCTCCATCTCGGCGACGGCCTGCTCGAGCGGCTTGGTCACCGACCGGGTGATCAGCCAGCCGGCCGCCGCGGCCACCACCAGGCCCAGGCCCAGCAGGACCAGCAGCTGCATCTCGGCGGCCTGCAGTTCCTTCGTGACCTCTGCGCTGTCGTGCTCGACCCGCTCGACCTGGTACTTCGCCAGGGCTGCGATCGACCCGACATAGGCCTGCGCGGCAGGCGCCATGCGCTCGTTCAGCACCCTGGAAGCCCCGGCGGGGTCGCCGGTCTTGAGCAGCTGGAACACCTCGTCGCGCGTGCCGACATAGGCGGTACGCTCCGACGCCACCTTGGCCAGCAGCGCCTTGCCCTGCTCGCTGTCGATGGCCTTGGTCAGGTCTTCCTGGCGGCGGGTGATCTCGGCCGACGTGCCCTTGATCATCGGGTCGAAGTACTCGACCACGGCCGTGTTGTTGCCGGACTTGGCGATCGCGAACGTGCGCGCCGCGTTCAGCTCGGTCAGCGCCCGCCATTCGTTGGCCAGGCCGGCCCGGCGCTCCAGTTCCACCAGGCGCTCCAGGGCCTTCTCGCCGGACACCAGGCGCGAGTAGCCGATGGCCGTCATCAGGGCCATCAGCGCGAGCACCAGGCCGAAGCCGAGGGTCAGGCGCGGGCCGGTCTTGATTCGATTGAGCTTCATGACGTGTTCGAAATGGGGAGGGCGGTCAGGCGTGCTGCAGGCGGAAGGTGGCCACGACACCGGCCAGCCGCGACGCCTGTTCCTTCAGGCTTTCCGCGGCCGCGGCGGACTGCTCCACCAGCGCGGCGTTCTGCTGCGTCATCTTGTCGAGCTGGTTCACCGCGGTGTTGACCTGACCGATGCCCTGGCTCTGCTCGCCGGCGGCGGCCTTGATCTCGCTGATGATGTCGGTGACACGCTGCACCGACGCGACGATGTCCTGCATCGTGCTGCCGGCGTCCTTGACGAGCTTGGAGCCGGACTCCACCCGCTCGACCGACGCGCCGATCAGGCCCTTGATCTCGCGCGCGGCGGCGGCGCTGCGCTGCGCCAGGCTGCGCACCTCGCCGGCGACGACCGCGAAACCGCGGCCCTGCTCACCGGCGCGCGCGGCTTCCACCGCGGCATTGAGCGCCAGGATGTTGGTCTGGAAGGCGATGCCGTCGATCGTGCCGATGATGTCGGCGATCTTGCGCGAGCTGCCCTGGATCTCGTCCATCGTGCTGACCACCTGGGTCACCACCTCGCCGCCGCGGCGCGCCACGCTGGCGGCGGACTCGGCCAGCTGGTTGGCGGTGTTGGCGCTGTCCGAGCTGTTGCGCACGGTGCCGGTGAGCTGCTCCATCGAGCTGGCGGTCTGCTGCAGGCTGGACGCGGTCTGCTCGGTGCGCTGCGACAGGTCGATGTTGCCGGTGGCCACCTCGATGCTGGCCGTGCGGATGGTGTCCGCGGCGCTGCGCACCTGGCCCACCAGGCCGTGCAGCTTGTCCTGCATTGCCGCCAGGGCGCGCATCAGGTCGGCGGCCTCGTCGCGGCCGGTCACGTCCACGCGCTGGGCCAGGTCGCCTTCGGCGATGGCGCCGGCCAGGCGCTTGGCCTGACCGATCGGGCGGCAGATCGACTCCATGTTGATCAGCGTCAGCGGCACCACGAGCACCAGCGCGACGACCAGCGACAGGATCAGCGCGTTGCGCGCCGTCGCGCTGGCGGCGTCGCTGTCGGCCTTGACCTCGGCGGCCTCGGCGCTGATCAGCTCGCTCAGCCGCCCCACCTGGGTCTCGGCGTCCACCGCATGGAACAGGGCCTTGGCTTCCAGCAGCTTGCGCGCGGCGGACGCGTTGTCGTAGCCGCTGGCCAGCACCTGCTTGAACACCGGCTCGGCCCCCTTGGCGTAGTTGTCCAGGTTGGTTCGCAGCTCGCGCAGCACGGCGTTGTCCTCGTCCTCCTCGCCCTGGAGCATGGAGTCGATGAGCTTGTTGACGGCAGCCTGGCGTTCCGCCCACATGCCGTGGTAGCGCTTGGCACCCTCGGTGTCGTCGTAGGACAGCAGCATGTCCTTCTCGTAGCGGCGCAGGTCGCCGATGGCCGAGCGCAACTCGCCCAGCGTGGCCAGCTCGGCCACCACGTGGTTGGCCAGCTCGTGGTTGGCATCCACCAGGCGCTGCCTCGCCCACAGCGCCGTGGCGCCGACAGCCGCCAGCAGCAGCAGCACCATCGCGATGGCGCCGATCATGCGCATACGGATCGTGAACCCGCGCAACAACAGGACGAGCCGATTCATGTCCGTTCCTTCCGACTACTGACGTGCGGCACGCACCAGCGAGCCCATGTCCAGGATGAGGGCGACGCGACCGTCGCCCAGGATGGTGGCGCCCGACACATGGTCGACCTTGCGGTAGTTGGCCTCGAGGTTCTTCACCACCACCTGCTGCTGTCCGAGCAGGGCGTCCACGAGCAGCGCCACGCGCATGCCCTCGGCCTCGACCACCACCATGATGTCGGCCACGTGCTCGAAGTCGAAGCGCGGCACGTCGAACACGCGCTCGAGCTCGATCACCGGCAGGTACTCTTCGCGCACCTGCACCACGCGGGCGCTGTTGCCGATGGTGCGGATCATGCCGGGCTTGACCTGGAACGATTCCACCACCGAGGCCAGCGGCAGGATGTAGCCCTCGTCGCCGACACCGATGGACATGCCGTCCATGATCGCCAGCGTCAGCGGCAGGCGCACCTTGACGCTCATGCCGTAGCCCTCGGCGGAGTCGATCTCCACCGTGCCGCCCAGCGCGGTGATGTTCTTCTTGACGACGTCCATGCCCACGCCGCGGCCGGACACGTCGGTCACGATCTCGGCGGTGGAGAAGCCGGGCGCGAAGATCAGCGCCCACACCTCGGCGTCGGTCAGCGTGTCCGGAGCGTCGATGCCCTTCTCGCGCGCCTTGGCCAGCAGCTTGTCGCGGTTCAGGCCCTTGCCATCGTCGCGCACCTCGATGACGATGCTGCCGCCCTGGTGCGACGCGGCCAGCGTGATGGTGCCGTGCTCGGGCTTGCCCTTGGCCAGGCGCTCGGCCGGCAGTTCGATGCCGTGGTCGCAGCTGTTGCGCACGAGGTGGGTCAGCGGGTCGGTGATCTTCTCGACCAGGCCCTTGTCCAGTTCGGTGGCTTCGCCCACCTGCACCAGCTCGACCTTCTTGCCGAGCTTGCCGGCCAGGTCGCGCAGCATGCGCGGGAAGCGGTTGAACACCAGGGACATCGGAATCATGCGGATCGACATCACCGCTTCCTGCAGGTCGCGCGTGTTGCGTTCCAGGTCGGCCAGGCCGGCGCTCATCTGCTGGCTCAGTGCCGCGTCGAGTGTCTTGCCGTTCTGCGCCAGCATCGCCTGCGTGATGACCAGTTCGCCCACCAGGTTGATCAGCTGGTCCACCTTCTCGACCGACACGCGCAGCGTGCTGTCGACCGTGGGCGCGGCCTTCGGCTCGGGGCGGGCACCGGGGCGCGGCGCTTCCGGGCGCGGAGCAGCCTGGGCCACTGGTGCGGCGGCGGCCTTGTCGGCGGCCGCCACGGTGGCGCCGGGCGAACCGGGCGCGTCGTCGAAGAAGCCGTAGCCGGCCTCGGCCGGCGCCGGGGCCGCCTCCGGCGGGGCGCCGGGCGCGTCGGCATGGAAACCGTAGCCGGGGCCGAGCGGTCCCAGCCGCACCTGTTCACGCGACACGTGGAAGGTGAACAGGTCCAGCAGTTCGTCGTCGGTGCTGGCGGTCAGCACCTTGAAGCGGCGCATGCCGTCCGCGTCGCGGCCGGCGTCCAGCGGCTCGATGCTGCCCAGGTCGGTGATCTCGCTGAACAGCTCCAGCAGGTTGTTGGCGTGTTCCGGGTCGTCGAGCGGGCCGACAGTGATCTCGAGCTGGCGCAGGGCGCCCTTGGCGCCGGCGGCCGGCGCGGCGGGCACGGCCGCCTCGGCCGCTGCGGGCGCCGCGGGACGGGCCACCGGCTGCGGCGCGCCGCCGTCGGCATAGGCCTTGATGTCGGCCAGCAGTGCGGCGGTGTCGATCTCTGCGCCGCCGCCGGACTGGTGGCGGGCCAGCTGCGCCTTGAGCGCGTCGCCCGAGGCGAGCAGCACGTCGACCATGCCGGCGCTGGGGGCCAGTTCGTGGCGGCGCAGCTTGTCCAGCAGCGTCTCCATCTGGTGCGTCAGCTCGGCGACGTCCTTGAAGCCGAAGGTGGCTGCGCCCCCCTTGACGGAGTGTGCGCAGCGGAAGATGGCGTTGAGCGTCTCGTCGTCGGCCGACTCGAGGTCGATCGACAACAGCATCTGCTCCATGCTCTCCAGGTTCTCGCCGGCTTCCTCGAAGAAGACCTGATAGAACTGCGACAGGTCGATGCCGGCCCCTGCGTTGCTGCCCTCGATCGCGCCCATGGCTGGCTGCTCCTTGTGGTTCTTGTGGAGGCCGGGGCCTAGCGGACGACCTTGCCGATGACTTCGATCAGCTTGGCCGGGTCGAAGGGCTTGACCAGCCAGCCGGTGGCGCCGGCGGCGCGCCCGGCCTGCTTCATCTGGTCGCTGGACTCGGTGGTCAGGATCAGGATCGGCGTGGCCTTGAACTTCGGGTTCTCGCGCAGCTTCTTGGTCAGGCCGATGCCGTCCAGGCGCGGCATGTTCTGGTCGGTCAGCACCAGACTGAAGTCGCGTGACTGGGCCTTCTCGTAGGCGTCGACGCCGTCGACCGCCTCGACCACGTTGAATCCGGCGTTCTTCAGCGTGAAGGACACCATCTGGCGCATCGAGGCCGAGTCGTCCACGGCAAGAATGGAATGCATGTTCGTCGCTCCGGGTTCGGGGGTCGTCTAGAAAAGTTCGATCGAGCCGGCGTCCATCTCGTCCTGGGTCACCGGGTTGGGTCGCAAAGGGGGTGCCTCGATGACGGCGGACTCACCGTCCTCGGCATCGAAGGCGTCGGCTGCGAGGCGGTCGGCGCAGTTGCGCAGCCGCTTGTGGGTGTGGGCGATCAGCTGCGAGGCCATGTCCTGGAACTGCAGCGCGGTGAT
Source organism: Aquabacterium sp. T101 (assembly GCF_057219775.1). Lineage (NCBI taxonomy): Bacteria > Pseudomonadati > Pseudomonadota > Betaproteobacteria > Burkholderiales > Sphaerotilaceae > Aquabacterium > Aquabacterium sp. T101. Next base: position 1,082,621 of record NZ_JBXVVZ010000001.1, on the reverse strand, counting down.
CGCCCGGGTCAACTGCGCAGACAGCTCCTGGGCCGCGTCGGCAGTGCCGGCGTCCTGCAGCGCCTGCACCTTCTCGCTGGCACTGAAGAAGCTCGAGGCCAGCGTGTCGCAGGCGTCGGACAGCAGCGTCTGGAGGCGGTCGAGATCGTTGCTCGCGGTGAGCAGGTGGTCCTGCACCTCCGCGGCCAGCAGCAGGCCGAGCGGCTGGGACTCGCCGGCGGCTGGGTCGGGCGTCGCGATCATGGGGGCGGAGCGTCCTTCGGGTGGCAGTGGACGGTCGCGATGGCCCTGGGGCCGCCGCGACGCGTGAAGTCGTTGCAAGGATTCTCGGTAGCGCCCCGGAAAACATTAGCCTGATCACCGGGATAAAGTCGGCCCAATTCCTCCCCACATGCCGCCTACCCCCCCTGCCGCCATGCCCGCCCACCCGCGCCGGCGCACCCTGAAGCTGCTCCACCTGGAGGATTCGGAAGTCGACCACGAGCTGGCGGTGGCCTGGCTGGCGCGCGACGGCCGCAGCGTCCAGACCCTGCGGGTGGACAGCGAGGCCGGTTTCCGGGCCGCGCTGGAGGAGGACTGGGACGCGGTCCTGTCCGACTACAACCTGCCGGACTTCTCCGGCCTGGCGGCGCTGGAGATCCTCAAGGCCAGCGGCCGGCTGCTGCCCTTCGTCATCCTGTCCGGCGAGATCGGCGAGGACGTGGCGGTGCAGGCCATGCGCGAGGGCGCCAGCGACTACCTGCTCAAGAGCAACATGACCCGCCTGGCCCCGGCGCTGGACCGCGCCATCGAGGCCAACGAGACCCGGCGCGCCCGGCTCGCCGCCGACCGCGAACTGGCGGCGTCGCGCCAGCAGTTGTCCGAGCTGGCCCAGCACCTGCAGACCAGCATCGAGGCCGAGCGTGCGGCCATCGCTCGAGAGATCCACGACGACGTCGGCGGCGCGCTGACGGCCCTGAAGTTCGACCTGGCCTGGCTCGGGCGCCATGCGGCCGACCCGGCGCTGCAGCAGCGCGTGCAGTCGGCGCTGGAGATGGCCGGTCATGCCGTCGAGGCCAGCCAGCGCATCATGCACAACCTGCGCCCGGCGATCCTGGAGCAGGGCTTGGTGGCGGCCTTGCAGTGGATGGCACAGCGCTTCGAGAAGCGCACCGGCATCGAGTGCAGCTTCCGCACCAGCCACGAGCACCTGAACCTGCCGCCCGGCGTGCCCCTGGTGGCCTACCGCGCCACCCAGGAAGCGCTGACCAATGTCAGCAAGCATGCCCAGGCCACGAGGGTCGCGATCGACCTGTCGCTGGCGCGCGGCGTACTGTCGGTGGAGATCAGCGACAACGGCCGCGGCCTGGCGCCCGACGCGCTGGCCAAGGCGCGCAGCTTCGGCCTGCGCGGGCTGCGCGAGCGCGCCGAGACCGTCGGCGGCTGGGTCGACGTGTCCAGCAGCATGGCCGGCACCACGGTGATCCTGTCGGTGCCGGTGTCGTCGAACCAGCGTCTGGGCCGCGACAGCCAGTTCGACGAGGGCAGCCTCGACGACCTGGGCGGCGAACGACACAATCCGTCGGCCTGGGGGGACCTGTGATCGAGGTGATTCTGTGCGACGACCACGCGCTGATCCGGCGTGGCATCCGCGACACGCTGTCCGACGCGGTGGACATCCGCGTCGTCGGCGAGGCCGGCGACTACGGCGAGCTGCGCAGCCTGATGCGCGGCACGCACTGCGACGTGCTGGTGCTGGACATCAACATGCCCGGGCGCAGCGGCCTGGACGTGCTGCATGCGTTGAAGGACGAGTGCAGCCCGGTCAAGGTGCTGGTGGTCAGCATGTACCCCGAGGACCAGTACGCGATCCGCGCCCTGCGCGGCGGCGCCTACGGCTATGTCAACAAGGGGGGCGACCCGCAGCTGCTGGTGCAGGCCGTGCGCACGGTGGCCCAGGGGCGCAAGTACGTCACGCCCGAGATCGCCCAGATGCTGGTGGAAAGTCTCACCGCCCCGGCGCCCGAGCAGCCGCACCAGAAGCTGTCCGACCGCGAGCTGCAGACCCTGGTGATGATCGCGTCGGGCAAGCGCCTGTCCGACATCGCCACCGAGCTGATGTTGTCTCCCAAGACGGTGTCGGTGTACCGGGCCCGCGTGCTGGAAAAGCTCGGCCTGGCCAACAACTCCGAGCTCACGGTCTACGCCATCCGCAACGGCCTGGTCGGCGAGTAGGGCGGTGCGGCGGGCTCAGCGCGTGGCGCGGGCACGCACGCAGTCGAGATAGGCGAGGCCGTCGGGCGGCAGGCCCGAGCGCTGCGACGCCCACACCATCTGGCCCAGGCACTCCATCACCTCGTGGTGCGCGTCGTGCAGCGAACCGCGGCGTGCGGCCAGCAGCTCCACCGCCTGGCGCACGCCGCGCGGCTGGTCGATCGAGCACTGCTCGCTGATGGTGAGGTGCATCGACAGGTGCAGGAACGGGTTGGTGCGGCCGTCCTCCACCGCGTAGGCCGCGGCCACGGCCGCGTCGGCATCGGCGAGGTCGGCGTGGTACTCCGGATGCTCGGCGATCCACTGCGCGGCCAGCGTTTCCATCGGCGACAGCGGCACACCGTCGCGGTGCTTGCGCAGCGTGTCGCAGAAGAAGCGGCGCACATCGAACTGGGAGGGGGCGAACATGGCGCCACAATTGTCTGCTTTCCGGCCCGGACACCGCCGCGATGCAGACCAGCACCGAACGCCTCTTCACCGAAGCCCGCACCCAGAACGGCTACCGGCCCACGCCGGTGCCCGACGCCACGCTGCGCGCGCTGTACGACCTGCTCAAGTGGGGCCCGACCTCGGCCAACTGCACGCCGGCGCGCTTCCAGTTCGTGCGCAGCGACGAGGGCAAGGCCCGGCTGCTGGCCTGCGTCAACCCGGGCAACGCGCAGAAGGTGCGCGAGGCGCCGGTGACGGTGATCGTCGGCATGGACCTCGCCTTCCCCGACACACTGCCCCGGCTGTTCCCGCACACCGACGCGCGCAGCTGGTTCGCCGGCAACGACGCCAAGATCGCCGAGACGGCGTTTCGCAACTCGTCGCTGCAGGGGGGCTACCTCATCCTCGCGGCGCGCGCGCTCGGGCTCGACTGCGGGCCGATGAGCGGCTTCGACGCGGCCCGGCTCGACGAGGCGTTCTGGTCGGGCACCGCGGTGCGGACCAACTTCATCTGCACGCTGGGCGAGGGCGATCCTGCCCGGGTCCATCCGCGCAACCCGCGGCTGGCCTTCGAGGAGGCCTGCCGCCTGGTCTGACCCCGGCGACGGCGCGCCTCAGGGCGCGAGGCGCTCGCGCACGCTGCGCGTGCCACTCGGCAGCGTGGTCTCCAGTCGTGCGAAGAACTGGCCCGGCACCAGCCAGTACACCTCGGTGACGCCGGTGCCGAGCTCGAAGCGCACCTTGCAGGTGTCGAAACTGCCCGCCGGCGTGGTGACGCGCTCGTGCCCGAGGTGGGTGAAACGGTCCGCCGACAGACTGACCTGTCCCGAGGGAAAGTCGGTGATCGCCTCGAGGTAGTCCACGAAGGCGCCGACGGCGGTGGGACGCAGGTCGGGGCGGCCGCTGCGCAGCGAGCCGCTGCCGTCGGGCAGTTCGGTGGCGATCTGGCGCAGGAAACCCACGGCCGGATCGAAGTGCGACGTGCCCTGCAGCGCACCGGTCGTCACGTGACGGCGCTCCACGCCCGTCGACAGCAGCCCCTGCACCGTCGCGGCGCGCGACACGCGGCGTGCCGACAGCGCCTCGGTGGCGCTGGACGCGGTCAGCGTCAGGTCCAGTCCCGCCGGCAGCGTGCTGCAGGCGGTCAGCGTGGGCGTCGAGTTGGCGCTGGCCGCCGCGAAGCCGACGGTGGCACTGGTGGTTGCGAGTTCGGTCAGGTAGGTCTGGCCGCGGTCGGTGGCTGCCGTCGCCAGGGGCCGGTAGTAGCTCTTGACGAAGCCGGCGGCCGGGGCCGAATACGCGGTCTCATCGGCGTAGGGCCGCCCGACAGCATCGGCGATGGCCAGTTGGGTCCGGCAGGCCTGCAGGCGGCCCGACGGCAGGGTGATCGTCTCGATGCCGTCGTAGCGCCAGGTGAGCGTCTCGCTGCCGCCCGGGTCGCCGGCCGGCACCACCACCTGCCACGAGTAGTTCACCACCTGCGACTGCCCGGCCGTGAGCGCCAGCGACACGGTGTGGCCGGCAAAGCGCAGGCGCCGCTCGAGCGCACCGTTGGGGGCGTACCAGTCGCGCGCGACGAGGGTGCTCGTGCGGGCTGCGGCGTCCTCGCGGAAGTAGCGCACCTGCGCCAGGCGGCCGGCGGCGTCGAACTCGCGTCGAGCCAGCACGGCCTCGCCTTCGAACTGGGTCGTTGTCCAGTCGCGCAGCGGGCGCTGGCTGTTCAGGTAGGTGTTCTGCACGCCCGCGACCTTGGCCTCGCAGTCGGCCAATGTGAAGGGCGGCGGCGGTGGCGGGGGTGGGGCCGGGTTGCCGGGGTCGCCGCCTCCGCCGCCGCAGGCGGCCAGCGCTGCGGCCGCGGCGAACAGCGCGCCCAGTCGGGGCCGCGTGGGATCGGGCGATGTCGGCATGTCGGGTCCTCCCGGCTTCTGTTGTGGTTTTGTCGTGCGCTGCGGCGGCCTTGCGTCGCGCGGCGGCCGGCAGTGTAGGGGCATGCGTCCGGGGGTCGGTTAGCCTATGGTCATGCCACTGATCACCGACCCCTGGTTCTATGCGGTGGCCGTGCCCGCCGTGCTGCTGATGGGGCTGGGCAAGAGCGGTTTCCTGATGGGCTTCGGTTCGCTGGCCACGCCGCTGCTGGCGCTGGCCGTGCCGGTGCCGCAGGCCGCGGCGCTGATGCTGCCGCTGCTGCTGGTGATGGACATCACCGGCTTGCGCCAGCTCTGGAAGGAGCGCGACCGCGACCTGCTGCGCCTGATGCTGCCGGCCGGGCTGCTGGGCACGGCGATCGGCACCGTGTTGTTCGGTCTGCTGTCGGCCAAGGCGGTGGCGGGGGTGGTGGGCGCGATCACGCTGCTGTTCCTGGCCCAGCGCCTGCTGTTCCCGCCGCGCCGCGACGCCCGCCCTCCGGGCCGCGCGGCCGGCTTCGTGCTCACGACGATGGGCGGCTTCACCAGCTTCGTGGCCCATGCCGGCGGGCCGCCGATCCATGCCTACGTGCTGCCGCTGCGCATGGACCCCGTGCGCCTGACGGCCACGCTGGCCGTGCTGATGGCCGCCATCAACCTGTCCAAGTGGATCCCCTACGCCTGGCTGGGCCTGTTCGACAGCCGCAACCTCGCCACGTCGCTGGCACTCGCGCCGCTGGCGCCGCTGGGCGTGTGGGCCGGCATCTGGGCCACGCGCCGCATCGACGCCACATGGTTCTACCGCATCGCCTACACCGGCATGGCCTTCACCGGCACCAAGCTGCTCTGGGACGGGCTGCGCTGAACCCGGCAGCGCCGGCAGGCGCCTGACCCCGACCCTGCTCCCGTCGCTGCATTGCAAATGCGAACCATTCGCATTAAGATCAAGGCATGACGAAGCCTTTCTCCCCTGCAACTTGGGCCTCGCAGCAGGCCGAGGACGGCGCCATGGAAGCGGATCTGCCCTGTGCGGCCGGCCTGATGGCGGCCACGCTGGCACTGATGACGGCCTGGGCCGAGCCCGAACCGGGCGACCGGTGCGAGGCGGCACGTCTTCGCACGCTGTTTGCCCGCAAGCTGGCCTGCAACCTCAACCAGTTGCGGGATCACCCGGACATCGCTCATCCGCTCCAGCAGGTGATCGCACGCCTGCATCGGCGCTGGGTGCTGATTGCTCTCGGCGCGGACGATCGGACGCCGGCGACGCCCCTGGCACCGCACCCTCGACCGGCCATGGACCGGCGGCACTGAACCATGCCCAAAGCCCGCAACCACTGGGCCTACGACCTGCTGATGCTGGCGATCGTCGCTTCGATCGCCACCGCGGTGTTCCTGGCGGTCCCGGCCTGACACGACGGCCGGCTCGCGCGATCAGGGCTGGTTCTCGGCCGGTGCGTCGTCGCCGGCCTTGCGCCGGCGCTCCTCGGCCATGAACTGCTCCATCTGCGCGCGGCCGATCTTGGCCATCGCGATCAGCTTCGTCTCGTCCTTGAAGTGCGGCGCGGCCTCGGCCAGCTGCTCGAGGTTGTGGCGCCGGAAGCGCAGCGCCAGGTTGCGGGCCTGGTGGCGCTCGAAGCCCAGGGTCTCGAGCACGCTGCGCGCACTCATCAGCGACGAGTCGAAGGTCTCGCGCTCGATGTGCGGCACGCCGCGCTCGCGCAGCTGGTACCAGTGCTGCACGTTGCGCGCCCGCGCCACGATCTGCAGGGCCGGGAAGTGCTCGCGCGCCAGGTCCACCAGCGCCAGGCTGCGCTCGACGTCGTCGATGGCCACCACCAGCACCCGTGCCTGTGCCGCGCCGGCCATGCGCAACAGGTCCAGACGCGTGGCGTCGCCGTAGAACGCGCGCCAGCCGAAGCGGCGCACCGCCTCGACCTGGTCGCTGTCGTGCTCCAGCACCGTGGGCTGGATGCCGTTGGCCATCAGCAGGCGGCCCACGATCTGTCCGTAGCGGCCGAAGCCGGCGATGATCACGGCGCCGCTCTGCGGCTCGTCGATCTCGGCCATCGCGGGCGCCGCACGGCGCGACAGGCGCGGCAGCAGCCAGCGGTCGGCGGCCACCAGGGCCAGCGGCGTGAGCAGCATCGACACCGCCACCGCAGCCACCAGCAGCGACGAGGTCGGCGCGTCGATCACGCCGGCCTGCTGCGCGGCCTGGAACACCACGAAGCCGAACTCGCCGCCCTGCGCCAGCAGGATCACGAACACCGGCCGCTCGGCCAGCGGGATCGGCATGGCGCGGCCGATGGCCACCATCACCGCGGTCTTGACGACCAGGAAGCCGACGACGATCAGCGCCACCAGCAGCGGCTGCGCGAACACCACCGCGAAGTCGATGCTCATGCCCACGGCGATGAAGAACAGCCCGAGCAGCAGGCCCTTGAAGGGCTCGAGGTCGGTCTCCAGTTCGCGCCGGTACTCGCTCTCGGCCAGCAGCACGCCGGCGAGAAAGGCCCCCAGCGCCATCGACAGGCCCACCGCGTGCATCAGCGCCGCGGTGGCCACCACCAGCAGCAGCGACGCGGCGGTGAAGATCTCCGGCGTGCGGCTGCCGGCGATCCAGCGCAGCGCGGGGCGCAGCAGCAGCCGCCCGCCCAGCAGCAGTGCGGCCACCACGGCGGCGGCCTTGGCCGCGCCGAGCCAGCCGCCGCCGGCGGCGGCGGCCTGCGGCGCCAGCAGCGGCAGCAGCGCCAGGATCGGGATCGCGGCGACGTCCTGGAACAGCGAGATCGCCAGCACGCCCTGGCCGGCATTGCTGGGCATCGCGTTGCGCTCGCCCAGCACCGCCAGGCCGATCGCGGTGGACGACATCGCCAGCCCGAGCGCGGCAGCCAGCGCCAGCGGCCAGGGCACGCCGAAGGCCACGGCGATGCCGGTCATCACCGCCGCGCTGGCGGCCACCTGCAACGAGCCCCAGCCGAAGATCGGCCGCCGCATCGACCACAGGCGCCTCGGCTCCAGTTCGAGCCCGACCAGGAACAGCATCAGCACGACGCCGAACTCGGCCACCGACAGGATGGTCTGCGCGTCGGTCACCAGCTTCAGGCCCCAGGGCCCGATCGCGATGCCGGCCCCCAGGTAGCCGATGATCGAACCCAGGCCGAGCGCGCGCGCCAGCGGCACCGCGACGACGGCGGCGGCGAGGTAGACGAGGCTCGTGGTCAGCCAGCTGGCGTGGTCCATCGCTTCAGCGCCCTCGCGTCATCCGGCGTCGGCCGGGCGGTCCGTGGCCGCCACCGGCAGCACCTCGCACGCGGGCACGTCGGCCATCTCGGGCCAGTCGGGATAGGTGGCGAGCCGGTCGGCGAACACCGCCGCATGCGCCGCGATCTCGGCGTCGCTGGCGCGGTGCGCGCCATGCAGCACCAGCGGCGGCAGGAAGCGCATGCCGGCCAGCGCCGCCGTCTGCTCGTAGGGGGGCAGGAAGGCGTCGAAGAAGTGGCGGTTGGTGCCGTCGGGCCGGTAGGCGTCCTCGGTGCCGCCGGTGGACGTGGCCAGCCACAGGTCCTTGCCGGTCAGCGCCCGGCCCCCTGGACCATAGGCCCAGCCGAAGCCGAACACCGCGTCGAGCCAGAGCTTGAGCAGCGGCGTCATGCCGTACCAGTGCAGCGGATGCAGCCACACTACCAGCTGCGCCGCGGCCAGCTCGCGCTGCTCGGCGGCCACGTCGACGAGGTAGTCGGGGTACAGCGCGTACAGGTCGCGCACCTGCACGCGCCCGGCGAGCGCCGAGCCGGCGGCCGCACGCATCAGCTCGCGCGTGACCCGCGAATGCTCCAGGTGCGGATGCGCAGCCAGGACGAGGATCGACGGCAAGGCGGGTTCCGTTCTTGGGGGTTGGCGCTAGGATCGGTGCGCACAGGCGCCGCTACCATACCTGCAAAAGAGGGACTCCCGATGCCGGTGATCGTCGTTGCGAACCCCAAGGGGGGCGTGGGCAAGAGTACCGTCGCGACCAACCTCGCCGGTGCGCTGGCGAGGGCCGGGCATGCGGTGATGCTGGGCGACGTGGACCGCCAGCAGTCCGCGCGCCAGTGGCTCGGGCTGAGGCCCGCGGCGCTGCCGACGATCCAGGGCTGGGACATCGCCCGCGACGACGTGGTGCGGCCGCCCAAGGGTGTCACGCATGTCGTGCTGGACACGCCGGCCGGCCTGCACGGCGGCAAGCTGGATGCGGTGCTGAAGATCGCCGACCGCGTGCTGGTGCCGTTGCAGCCGAGCCTGTTCGACATCCAGGCCAGCCACGCCTTCGTGCAGTCGCTGCGCGAGCACCGCCGCGGCGCCCGGCTGGCCGTGGTGGGCAACCGGGTGCGCGAAGGCACCATCGCGGCCGACCAGCTGCGCGCCTTCCTCGACACGCTGGGCGTGCCGGTGCTGACGATGCTGCGCGACACGCAGCTCTACGTGCAGCTCGCCGCGCGCGGCGCGACGCTGTGGGACGTGGCCCCCAGCCGTGCCGAGCGCGACCTGGAGCAGTGGCAGCCGATCCTGCAGTGGGCCCGATGACCGCTGCCGAGGGCCGCACCCCGACACGCTTCGCGCGCCTGGCCGATCTGGCCGCGCTGGTGGGTCAGGACCTGGCGGTCAGCGACAGCGTGCTGATCGACCAGGACCGCATCGACGGCTTCGCCGCTCACACCGAGGACCGGCAGTGGATCCACGTCGACCACGCCCGCGCCGCCCAGGGGCCCTTCGGTTCCACCATCGCCCACGGCTTCCTCACCCTGTCGATGCTGCCGCACCTGATGGAGCGGTCGATGGTGATCGGGGACGTGCGCATGGGCATCAACTACGGCGTCAACCGGGTGCGCTTCCCGTCGCCGGTGCCGTCGGGCAGCCGCGTGCACGCCCGCTTCCGGCTGCTGTCGTTCGAGCCGATCGACGGTGGCGCCCAGCTCGTGATCGAGGCCACCTTCCTGCGCGACGGCCACGCCAAGCCGGTGTGCGTGGTGGAGCAGGTCGTGCGGCAGTACACCTGAGGCGGCTGCGGTCATGAAGGTCCTGCTCGTCGACGACCATCCGCTGATCCTGGCCGCGCTGCAGAGCGTGATCCGCGGCCTGGGCGACGACGTCACCGTGGCCGGCGTGGGCACCGACCGCGAGGCGCGCGAGGCACTGGCGCGCGAGGCCGACTTCGACCTGGTGCTGCTGGACCTGCAGCTCGGCGACACCGACGGCTTCGACCTGCTGGCCGAACTGCGCCAGACCTACCCGGCGCTGCCCGTGGTGGTGGTGTCGGCGTCGGACCGTGCCAGCGACGTGATCCGCGCCATCGACGCCGGCGCCATGGGCTTCGTGCCCAAGCGCGCCAGCAACGACACCCTGTTCGACGCGCTGCGGCTGGTCATGTCGGGCGGCATCTATGTGCCGCCGATGTCGCTCGGCCTCGGCTCGGCGCCGCCCCCGACGCCGCGGCGCGACCTGTCGGTCGAGGGCGACACCGTGCCCGACGTGATGCGGCCGGTGCCCTTCGATGACGACCTCGGCGACATCGCCCGGGCGGCGGCGGCCGAGCCGCACCAGGAGGTGCCGCTGTCGTTCGAGTCGCTCGGCCTGTCCAAGCGCCAGGCCGACGTGCTGGCCTACCTGCTCAAGGGCATGCCCAACAAGCTGATCGCGCGCGAAATGGGGCTGTCGGTGGAAACCGTGAAGGACCACGTCGCGGCCGTGCTGCGCGCGCTCAAGGTGTCGTCGCGCACGCAGGCGGTGCTGGCGGTGAGCCAGATGACGCGTCGCGGCGGGTCCGCCATGCCCGGCTGGAAGCCGTCGCGGTGAACGCCGCGCTCCGCGGCCCGGCGCGCAGCGGGGCCGACCATGTGCGCGCACTGTTCGAGCAGACGCCGGCGGTGCTGGCGGGCAATGCGATCGGCGTGGTCCTGGTGGCGCTGGCCTTCTGGAGCCTGGCGCCGCTGCCGCGCGTGGGAGGCTGGCTGCTCGCCGCCGTGCTGCTGTGGTCGGCGCGGCTCGCGCACTACCTGCGCTACCGCGCCCGCCGCGACGCCGACGACGCCACGCTGCTGGGCTGGCGCGACAGCTGGCGCGCGCTGGTGCTGCTGCAGGGCTCGATGTGGCCGCTGGCGGTGTGGCTGTTCTGGGGCATGGGCTCCACCTTCCACACCGTCGCGCTGATCCTCATCGCCGTGAGCTATGCGCTGGGTTCGGTGCAGCTGCTGGCGTCGCAGCAGGCGCTGTTCGTGGCCTTCGCCTCGGTGGTGCTGCTGCCGATCGTGGTGCGCGTGGCCAGCGACTCCCACCAGCCCTGGCACTGGCAGCTCGCGCTGGTGCTGGCGCTGCTGTTCGGCATCACGCTGCTGATGGGCCGCACCTACCGCGACGCGCTGTCGCAGGCCATCGGCCTGAAGCAGCACAGCGAGCACCTGGCCGAGCAGCTGCGGCGCGAGAAGGCGGCGGCCGACGAGGCGCGCCGCGTGGCCGAGGCCGCCAGCCGTGCCAAGACGCAGTTCTTCGCCGCCGCCAGCCACGATCTGCGCCAGCCGCTGCACGCGATGGGCCTGTTCGCGGAGGCGCTGCGCCAGCGCGGCCAGAAGTCGGGCGACGTCGAGGTGGCCTCGCTGGTGAACAGCATCAACCAGAGCGTCGACGCGCTGGAGGGCCTGTTCGGCGAACTGCTCGACCTGACCCGCATCGACACCGGCGGCGTGGACGTGCAGCCCGGTCCGGTGCGGCTGAAGGACCTGTTCGCACGCGCCCGGCTGCACTTCGAGCCGGTGGCGTTCGAGAAGGGGCTGGCGCTGTCGTTCCGGGGCGGCCACCGCATCGCGCACAGCGACCCGCTGCTGGTGGAGCGCATCCTGCGCAACCTGATCAGCAACGCCATCCGCTACACCGAGGACGGCGGCGTGCTGGTGGGGGCGCGGCCGAAGCCGGGCGACCCGGGCAAGCTGCTGCTGCAGGTCTGGGACAGCGGCGTGGGCATCGCCGAGGCGAGCCTGCCGCGCATCTTCGACGAGTTCTTCCAGGTGCAGGGCGGGCCGCCGTTGGCCGCACACCAGAAGAAGGGCCTCGGCCTGGGTCTGGCCATCGTCAAGCGGCTGGCCGACCTACTGCAGGCGCCGCTGACAGTGCGCTCGATGCCGGGCCGCGGCACCGTGTTCACGCTCGAGCTGCCGGTGGGGCGCGAACCGCGCAGCATCGCGCCGCCCTCGGCGTCTTCCAGTGGCGGGTTGGGTCTCGCACTCACCGGGCGGCAGATCCTGGTGGTCGAGGACGAGCCGGCCGTGCGCGAAGGCCTGATCGTGCTGCTGGAGGCCTGGGGTGCCACCGTGCAGGCCTTGCCCGATCTCGCGACGCTGCACGCCTGGCTGGCCGACTCGCAACGGCCGCCGCCGGACCTGCTGATCGTGGACTACCGGCTGCCCGAGGGCCGCACCGGCGTCGAGGCGCTGGCGGCGATGCGTGCGCACTGGCCGGGTGTGGCGCTGCCGGCCATCGTGGTCACCGGCAGCAGCTTGGGCGGGCACGAGGACGAGGCCGGCCGGCACGACTTCCACCTGCTGATCAAGCCGGTGCTGCCCAACAAGCTGCGCGCGATGATCGCCTTCAAGCTCGGCATGCGCTAGGCGGCGCCAACAATTACCGCGCCGGGCCGTGGCGGCACCTCGTGAGCCGGCTGCGAACGCCGAAGATAGGAGGCTGCGAAACCCTTCCCTCATGGCCATCGCCCGGACAACTCGCGCTTCCAAGCCTGGCCCGGCCGCCTTGCCCCACGACGTGGAGCAGGCGCTGGTGGAGCAGCGCATGGCGCTCGACCATGCCGGCGTGGGCATCGCGCTGGTGCGCCAGCGCCGCATCGTCAGCTGCAACCAGCGCTTCGCCGAGATCTATGGCCACGCCGATGCGGCGGCGATGGTCGGCGCCAGCACGCTGACGCTCTACCTCGACGACGCGGACTATCACGACCTCGGCGTCGCCGCCCACCCGGTGATGGCCAGCGGCCAGCCCTACCGTGCCGAGCACCTGATGGTGCGGCGCGGCGGCGTGCCCTTCTGGGCCCACCTGACGGGCACGCTGATCGACCCGGCCGACACCCAGCGCGGGTCGGTGTGGATCGTGGAGGACATCGACGAGCAGCGCCGCGCCCGTGCCGCGCTGGCCGAGGTGCGCGAGCAGCATCAGATCATCCTGGACAACGCGATGGTGGGCATCGTGTTCCTGCGCGAGCGCCGCGTCACCCACTGCAACCGCGCCTTCGAGCAGCTGTTCGGCTGGGGAGCGGGCGAACTCGACGGCCGCCTGTCGCGCGAGTGGTACCTCTCCGACGAGGAGTGGGAAGAGGGCGGGCGCCGCTGCTACGAGCCCTTCAAGCGCGGCGAGGTCTTCGTCGGCGAGATGGTGCTGCGCCACCGCGACGGCCATCCGATCGTGTGCGAGGTGCGCAGCAAGGCGATCGACCCGCTGCGGTTGGAGCTGGGCTCGATCTGGATCACGATGGACATCACCGCGCGCAAGCGCGCGGAGGACGCGCTGCTGCAGGCGCGGGCCGATCTCGAGCGCGAGGTGCGCGAGCGCACCGAGCAGCTGCGCCTGACGGTCCAGGCCCTGGAGCAGAAAGTGCGCGAGCAGGAGGCGGCCGAGGCCCGCATCCAGCGCCTGGCGCACTACGACCCGCTGACGGGCCTGCCCAACCGGTCGCTGCTGGAGGACCGCTGCCGCCTGCTGATCCATTCCGCCCAGCGCCACGGCCATTCGCTGGCCGTCATGTTCATCGACCTGGACCACTTCAAGACGGTGAACGACTCGCTCGGCCACCGCGTCGGCGACGCGGTGCTGGTGTCGCTGGCCCAGCGCCTGCGCAAGGAGGTGCGTGCGCAGGACACCGTGGCGCGCCTGGGCGGCGACGAGTTCGTGCTGCTGCTGCCCGAGACCGACGCCGACGGTGCGGCCTGCGTGGCGCAGAAGATCGTGGCCGCCGCGCAAGAGCCTTTCCAGGCCTTTGGGCACGAACTCACCGTGACGCCGTCGGTGGGCATCGCGCTGTACCCGGCCGACGGCGCCGACCTCGATGCGCTGGCGCGCGCGGCCGATGTCGCGATGTACCGCGCCAAGGAGGACGGCCGCAACACCTGGCGCTTTTTTACCGCCGAGCTGCAGGCCAATTCCGACCGGGCACTGCTGGTGTCCAACGCGCTGCGGCGGGCCCTCGAGCGCGACCAGTTCTCGCTGGCCTTCCAGCCGCAGATGGACCTGGACAGCGGTCGCATCGTCGGTGCCGAGGCGCTGCTGCGCTGGCAGCATCCCGACCTGGGCTGGGTGTCGCCGGCGGAGTTCATCCCGATCGCCGAGTCCAACGGGCTGATCCTGCCCATCGGCGAATGGGTACTCGACCAGGCGGCGCGTCAGATCGCGGCCTGGGATTGCGCCGGTCTGCCCCGCATCACGCTGGCGGTGAACGTGTCGTCGGTGCAGTTGCGCCAGGCCGACCTGCCGCAGCAGGTGCGCCGGGCGCTGGAACGATGCGGCGTGGCCCTGGACCGACTGGAGGTCGAGCTGACCGAGGGCGCCGCGATGCGCGACCCGCAGGGCGCCACCGCGGTGATGAACGCGCTGTACGAGCAGGGCACCGAGCTGTCGATGGACGACTTCGGCACCGGCTACTCGTCGCTGGCCTACCTGAAGCGCTTCCCGATCGCCAAGCTCAAGATCGACCGCAGCTTCGTGCGCGACGTGATGACCGATGCCGGCGACCGGGCCATCGTCCACGCCATCATCAGCATGGCCTCCAGCCTGGGCATGCGCACGGTCGCCGAGGGAGTGGAGACCCAGGAGCAGCTCGACTTCCTGCGCGAGCGCGGCTGCCACGCGATGCAGGGCTACCTGCTGTCCCGGCCGCTGGCGGCATCGCAGTTCGAGGCCTTCCTGCGCGAGCGCACCGGCACCCCGGCGCCGGCTCAGGTCGGCTGGAACGCCAGCCGGACGTAGATCGGGGCGAACGCCTCGGCCTGCGTCACCTCGACCAGGCTCTCGCGCGACAGCTCGAGCAGGGCGATGAAGGTCACCACCACCACCGGCACGCCGCGCTGGGTCTCGAACAGGTCCTCGAAGAGCGCGAAGCGACGGCCCTGGAGCCGTCGCAGCACCAGGCTCATGTGCTCGCGCACCGACAGCTGCTCGCGGCTGATGTGGTGATGCTGCACGAGGCGCGCGCGCGCCAGGATGTCGCGCCAGGCCTCGCGCAGGTCGGCCGCCGACACGTCGGGCAGGCGCGGCTCGAGCGACTGCTCGATCGTCACCTGGGCGCGCAGGAAATCGCGCCCGAGCACGGGAAGGGCGTCCAGGCGCGCGGCGGCGAGCTTGATCTGCTCGTACTCGAGCAGGCGCCGCACCAGCTCCGCGCGCGGGTCCTCGGGCTCGCTGCCGTCGTCGGTCTTGCGCGCGGGCAGCAGCATGCGGCTCTTGATCTCGATGAGCATGGCCGCCATCAGCAGGTACTCGGCGGCCAGCTCCAGGTTGCGCACGCGGATCTCGTCCACGTAGCGCAGGTACTGGCGCGTCACCTCGGCCAGCGGGATGTCGAGGATGTTGAAGTTCTGCTTGCGGATCAGGTAGAGCAGCAGGTCCAGCGGGCCTTCGAAGGCTTCGAGGAACACCTCGAGCGCGTCCGGCGGGATGTACAGGTCCTGCGGCATCGCGAACAGCGGCTCGCCGTACAGGCGTGCCACGGCGACGCTGTCGATCGGGCCGGGCGGCAGCGCGGCCACGGCGGCCGGGTCCGCCGGCGGCGGCAGTTCGGGCGAATCGATCATGGGGCGCCTGCCCGCGACCCTACTTGGTCTGGTAGACGTAGGGCTTCTGCGGCACCCGCGCCTCGGACCACTGCGCGAGCGCGTCGCGATCCTGGGCCTTGTCCCACAGCCGGGCCCGGCCCGCGCGCTGTTCGGCCTCGAGCGTCGGGCGGCGCGTCTTCAACTCCTCGATGAAGGCGGTGGCTTCGGACTTGTAGGGCTTGCGGGCGAAGATCGACATGGCGGGGTCAGGGTGCGGCCGACACGGCCGGGGGGCGGGCGCCGATTCTACCGGGGGGTGGCCTCGTCGCCCCCGGTCACCCGGGCCAGAGCCTCGGGCAGCCGGGCGACGATCGCGTCCTCGCCCAGCGCCGCCGCGAAGCCGGACCGCCGCATCAGCGACAGGGGCTGCTCGTTCACGTCGGCCAGCACCAGGGGGATGCCCCGCTTCTTCAGCTTGCGGTGCAGGTGATCCAGAGCGTCCAGGCCGGACGTGTCCATCGAGATCAGGCGGTGCATCTCCAGCACCACGGCGCGGGTGCCGGGCGGCACCTGCTGCTCCAGCGCCTCGATGCGCGCCACCGCGCCGAAGAACAGGGAGCCGAACAGCTCGAAGGCCGCCACGCCCTCGGGCAGCGGCGTGTCGCGGCAGGGCTGCACACGGAACAGCGTGCCCATGCGGTAGATGAAGAAGAAGCAGGCCAGCACCAGGCCCACCTCCACCGCCACCGTCAGGTCGAAGATCACCGTGAGCAGGAAGGTGCCCACCAGAATGGTGCGGTAGGGCACGCTGAACTGGCGCAGGCGGCCGAACTCGTGCCACTCGCCCATGTTCCAGGCCACGAACAGCAGGATCCCGGCCAGCGCCGGCAGCGGGATGTGCACCGCCAGCGGCGCGGCCAGCAACACCACGGCCAGCAGCGTGGCCGCATGCACGATGCCGGCCACCGGCGTGCGGGCGCCCGAGCGCACGTTGGTCACGGTGCGGGCGATGGTGCCGGTGGCGGGCATGCCGCCGAAGAGCGGGCTGACCATGTTGGCCACGCCCTGGGCCATCAGTTCCTGGTTCGGGTCGTGGCGCGGCAAGTCGTCGGTCAGGTTGTCGGCGACCCGGGCGCACAGCAGCGACTCGATCGCGCCCAGCAGCGCGATGGTCAGCGTGGGGATCAGCAGCTGCTTGGCGCTGTCCCACGAGAAGGGCGGCAGCGACAGCTCCGGCAGCGATCGCGGGATGCCGCCGAAGCGGGTGCCGATGGTTTCCACCGGCAGCGCGAAGTACCAGCAGACCAGGGTCGTCGACACCAGCGCGACCACCGGGCCGGGGACGCGCGAGATGGCGCGGATCGACGGGCCGTCCTCCAGGCGCTGCGCGAACGCCTTGGACGCGAACAGCCGCGGCCACAGGAACAGCCCCGCGAAGCAGGCCAGGCCCAGGCCCAGCGCGTAGGGGTTGAAGCTCGCCCGGTGCGACCAGAGGGCGCCGATCTGCGAGAAGAAGTCGGCCGGCATCCGGTCGATCGACAGGCCCAGCAGGTCCTTCACCTGCGACAGCGCGATCAGCACCGCGATGCCGTTGGTGAAGCCGATGATGATGGTCACCGGGATGTAGCGCACCCAGGCCCCGAGCTTGAACAGCCCCAGCAGGAACAGCAGCACGCCCGCGCTCGCGGTGGCGATCAACAGGTTGGTCAGCCCGTAGCGCTCGACGATGCCGTAGACGATGACGATGAAGGCGCCGGCCGGGCCGCCGATCTGTACGTTGGACCCGCCCAGCGCCGAGATCAGGAAGCCGGCGACGATGGCCGTGACCAGGCCCTGCTCGGGCTTGAGGCCACTGGCGATCGCGAAGGCCATGGCCAGCGGCAGCGCGACCACGCCCACCGTGAGACCGGCGCCCATGTCGGCCGCGAACTGGCGGCGGTCGTAGCCGCGCAGCGCCTCAACGGCGCGAGGGCGGAACGGATGGAATCGGCTGGGCAGCATGCGGGCTCCGGAGTGACGAGGACGGATCGAGGTCGGTCCTCGTCAACGGGGGTCCGCAGTGGTGCAGGCGCGCCATGAAGCGCCGCCGCCGGGAGAGCGGCCAGGCGCGGTTGCAGCAGGGCGAAGGCACGCGCCGAGTCTACTGCGGGGACCTCTCGCGACCCTGACGGCGCCCGGCCCGGGGTGCCGTCAGGGTGGGGCAGGCGCCGGATCAGCGCACGCGCAGGCCCGGCGTGGCGCCCGGCCAGGGTTCCAGCACGTACAGCCCCGGGTGGGCCTTCTCGTCGGCATGGCTGGCCGCCAGCACCATGCCCTCGCTGACGCCGAACTTCATCTTGCGCGGCGCCAGGTTGGCCACCAGCACGGTCATCTTGCCCACCAGGTCGGCGGGCGCGTAGGCGCTGCGGATGCCCGAGAACACGTTGCGCAGCCGGCCCTCGCCGGCGTCGAGCGTCAGCCGCAGCAGCTTGTCGCTGCCTTCGACGAGCGCGGCGTCGACGATGCGCGCCAGGCGCAGGTCCACCTTGGCGAAGTCGTCGATGCCGATCTGCGCGGCCAGCGGCTCGCCGCCCGGTGCCGGCGGCGTGTCGGCCTTGGCCGGCGCCTCCAGCAGCGCGTCCACCTGCTTGGCGTCCACCCGCTGCATCAGGTGCTGGTAGGCGCCGATGGTGTGCGCGCCCAGCGCGCGCTGGGCGTCGGCCCACTGCAGCGGGGCTACCTTCAGGAAGGCCTCCACCCTGGCGGCCACGGCGGGCAGCACCGGCTTGAGGTAGACCGTGATGACGCGGAAGGCCTCAATGCACACGCTGCACACGTCGTGCAGCGCGGCGTCCATGCCGTCCTGGCGCGCCAGTTCCCAGGGCTTGTGCCGGTCCACGTACTCGTTGACGCGATCGGCCAGCAGCATCACTTCGCGCAGCGCCTTGCCGAACTCGCGCTCCTCGTACAGCTCGCGCACCGCCGCGGCATGGGCGCGCAGGCCGTCGAGCAGGGCGCGGCCCTCGACGCCGGTGTCGGCCGACAGGGTGCCGCCGAAGCGCTTGGCCAGGAAGCCCGCGGCGCGGCTGGCGATGTTGACGTACTTGCCGACGAGGTCGCTGTTGACGCGGGCGATGAAGTCGTCGGGGTTGAAGTCGATGTCCTCGACGCGGGCGTTGAGCTTGGCGGCGATGTAGTAGCGCAGCCACTCGGCGTCCAGTCCCACCTCCAGGTAGCGCAGCGGCGACAGGCCCGTGCCGCGGCTCTTGCTCATCTTGTCGCCGCCCAGCGTGATGAAGCCGTGCACGTACACCTTGTCCGGCGTGCGCCGGCCCGAGAAGTGCAGCATCGCGGGCCAGAACAGGGTGTGGAAGTAGGTGATGTCCTTGCCGATGAAGTGGATCTGCTCCACCGCCGGGTCGGCCATGAAGGCGTCGTAGTCGCGCCCGGTCTTGCCGAACCAGTTCTTCAGCGACGCGAGGTAGCCCACCGGCGCGTCGAGCCAGACGTAGAAGTACTTGTCCTCGGTGTCGGGGATGCGGATGCCGAAGTAGGGCGCGTCGCGGCTGATGTCCCAGTCGGCCAGCGACACATGGCCCTGGTCGTCCTCGGCGAACCACTCGCGGATCTTGTTCAGCACCTCGGGTTGCAGGCGGCCGGGCGACGTGGTCCACTGCTGCAGGAAGTCGATGCAGCGCTGCGCACTGAGCTGGAAGAAGTGGTGCGTGCTGGTGCGCAGCACCGGCGTCGCGCCCGACAGGGCCGAGTACGGGTTCTTCAGCTCGGTGGGCGAGTACACCGCGCCGCACACCTCGCAGGAATCGCCGTACTGGTCCTTCGCGCCGCACTTCGGGCACTCGCCCTTGATGTAGCGGTCGGGCAGGAACATCGACTTCACCGGGTCGAAGAACTGCTCGATCGTGCGCTCGGCGATCAGGCCCTCGCGCCGCAGCGCGCGGTAGATGTCCTGCGCGAGCTCGTGGTTCTCCGGCCCGTCGGTGGAGTGCCAGTTGTCGAACGCGATGTGGAAGCCGTCGAGGTACTGGCGCCGGCCGGCGGCGATCTCCGCCACGAAGGCCTGCGGCGTCTTGCCCGCCTTCTCGGCGGCGATCATGATCGGCGCGCCATGCGCGTCGTCGGCGCAGACGAAGTGCACCTCGTGACCCTGCATGCGCTGGAAGCGCACCCAGATGTCGGCCTGGATGTACTCCATCATGTGCCCGATGTGGAACGGGGCATTGGCGTAGGGCAGGGCCGTGGTGACGAAGAGCTTGCGGGTCATGCGCGGATTCTAGGAGCCGACCCGGATGGCGGCCGGCCGGTGGCCGCCCCGACAATCCGCCCATGGAGGCCGCTTTCCGACGATTCGTGCTGCGCAGCCCGCCCGGCCTGTCGATCGCCTTCATCGTGGCCTGCAGCGTCGGCCTGTCGGTGGCGGCGCTGTTCGCCATCACGCTGGCGGCGGGGCTGGGGTTCAACGGCGACTTCCCGATCTACGTCGGCATCGCGGTGGCCTGCCCGCTGCTGGTGGCCACGCCGGTCAGCTGGATCATCGTGCGCCTCGTGCACGAGGCCGAGGCGGCGCGCCGCAGTGCGCAGACGCTGGCCTGGAACGACGAGCTGACCGGGCTGCTGAGCCGGCGCCGCTTCGCCGAGCTGGCGCGGCGCGAGCTCGACATCGGCCACCGAAGCGGCCGCAGGCCCTGCGCGGTGCTGATCGACCTGGACGACTTCAAGCGCATCAACGACGCCCATGGCCACGGGGTCGGCGATGCCGTGCTGCGCGCCCTGGCCACGTGCGTGCGGTCCAGTCTGCGCGGGTCGGACCTCGCCGGCCGCTGGGGTGGCGAGGAGTTCGCGCTGCTGCTGCCCGATACCACGGCACAGCCCGCCACCGACGTGATGCACCGGCTGCAGGCGGCGCTGCGGGCGCAGCGGGTGGCTGCGGGCGCGGGCGTGCAGGTGGGCTGCACGGCGTCGATCGGCGTGGCGCCCTGGTCGGGCCCGGACGAGCGCTTCGAGGAGCTGTTCGCCCGCGCCGACGCGGCGATGTACGCCGCCAAGGCGGCCGGCAAGGACCGGGTCGAACTGGCACCAGGGCCTTTGGGCGACTGAGGACGCCTCCCGGCGCGCTGGGGCGGCGTCGGGTCGACCGCATGCCCCCGCGCCGGCCGGGGCCTCACCGCGGCCCCGCGCCCCGTCCGCGCCGGCCCCCGTACCATCCGCCGCCTTTTTCCTGGGAGGGAGTGGACATGAGCCGCAACGGGGCCCGCGGGCTGCTGTGGACGATGGTGCTGGCTCCGACGCTGGCGCTGGCCCAGGCGGTGCCCCTGCCGCCCGCGGCGCCGTTCCGGCCGCTGGAGGTGCTGCGCGACGAGCTGCCGGACACCCTGGCGGCCACCGACCTGAGTGTCGTGGTCGAGGCCTCGGACGAGCAGTGCCGGCCGCAGGGGCCGCGCCTGCCGCTGGTCGGCAACGCGCCGCTGCAGCCCCACCAGCGCGCGTCGCGGGCCCTGTGTGCCCGCCTCGCGGCCGAGCCGGCGGCCGGCGGGCCGGTGCGGGTGCTGCTGCCGGCCCGGTTCGCCGACAGGTCGGTGGCGGCCGCGGTGACGCAGGTGCAGGGCGCGGGCGCGACGACCCGCTACGTCGCGCTGCTGCGCTGGCATGCCCAGCTCGCCGAGTCGATGCTGACCTGGCATCTCGAGGAGGTGGTGGTCGACACCCGCGACGGCCGCTGGCTCTGGCATGCGTCGCGCCGCATGGACGCCATCGCCGACGAGCGGGCGCCCGACCCCGCTTTGGCCAACGCCGCGGGCGGACTGGTCACCGCCTACCTCGGCCAGCGGCTGCCGTCCGCGCTGCTGCGGCGTGGCGCCGAGCGCCAGCCCGAAGGGTCGCTGGGCGGACGCTGGGAAATGCCGGACGCCCTGGCGCGGCCGGTGCCGGCGGGCAGTGCCCGCATCGTCGTTGTCGGCGACTACCACTCGCCGCGCTATCCGGTGGAAGGCGACTCGCGCCCGCTCGTGCTGACGCGCGTGGGCGAAGCGCCGGCCACGGCCACGCTGGCCGCGCCGCGCTTCTCGGTGATGTCCCTCGCCGTGGCGCCGGGCACCTACGACGCCTGGGCCCTGTGGGGCACCCAGCGGCGCGACGAGACCCGGCAGGTGCTGCCCGACGGGGGTGAACTCGTGCTGCGTGTCCACCGCGGCTTCGGCAATGCCACCTCGCTCGAAGTGCGCGACCGGGCCTGGCTCGACGACGCCCTGGCGCAACGCCTGCGCCATGCCTTCCTGGCCGACTCGAGGACGCCGCGCTCGTTCACGCACGCGACCTGGTTCGTAGGGCCATGAGCGGCCCGCTCCGGCCGGGCCGGGCGCGCGGCGGATAGACTGCCCGGCTGCATCGCCCGACCGCCAAAGACTCCATGAGCCTGACCGACACCGCCGTGACCGACGCCCTCCGGGCCGTGGTCGATCCCAACACCGGCAAGGACTTCGTGTCCACGAAGCAGCTGCGCAACCTGCGGGTCGAGGGCGGCGACGTCGCCTTCGACGTGGAACTGGGCTATCCGGCCAAGAGCCAGATCCCGACGCTGCGCAAGGCGCTCATTGCCGCGGTGCGCGCGCTGCCCGGCGTCGAGAACGTCAGCGCCAACCTGTCGTCGAAGATCATCGCCCACGCGGTGCAGCGCGGCGTGCAGCTGCTGCCGACGATCAAGAACGTGGTGGCGGTGGCCTCGGGCAAGGGCGGCGTGGGCAAGAGCACCACGGCCGTGAACCTGGCGCTGGCGCTGGCCGCCGAGGGCGCGCGCGTGGGCATCCTCGACGCCGACATCTACGGCCCGAGCCAGCCGATGATGATGGGCATCGAGGGCCGCCCCGAGAGCAGCGACGGCAAGACGATGGAGCCGCTGGAGAACTACGGCGTGCAGGTGATGTCGATCGGCTTCCTGGTCGACACCGACAACCCGATGATCTGGCGCGGCCCGATGGCCACTCAGGCGCTGGAGCAGCTGCTGCGCCAGACCAACTGGGCCGACCTCGACTACCTGATCGTGGACATGCCGCCGGGCACCGGCGACATCCAGCTCACGCTCAGCCAGCGCGTGCCGCTGACCGGCGCGGTGATCGTGACCACGCCGCAGGACATCGCGCTGCTGGACGCGCGCAAGGGCCTGAAGATGTTCGAGAAGGTCGGCGTGCCCATCCTCGGCATCGTCGAGAACATGGCCGTGCACGTGTGCCCGAACTGCGGCCATGCCGAGCACATCTTCGGCGCCGACGGCGGCAAGCGCATGGCCGAGGAGTACGGCGTGGACTACCTCGGGGCGCTGCCGCTGAACCTGTCGATCCGCGAGCAGGCCGACGCCGGTCGCCCCACGGTGGTCAGCGACGCCGACGGCGAGATCGCCGGCATCTACCGCACCGTGGCGCGCCAGGTCGCGGTGAAGATCGCCGCCAAGGCCAAGGACTTCAGCTCGAAGTTCCCGACCATCTCGATCTCGAAGAACACCTAATGCCATGAGCGCGACGGGCCGCTCCCAAGCGCTCATCCCGCAGCCCGAAGGGCGAAGGGTATGCCAATGACCGCGACGGGCCGCTCCCAAGCGCTCATCCCGCAGCCCGAAGGGCGAAGGGCATGCCAATGAGCGCGACCGGCCGCTCCCCCGCGCGCGCCGCGGTCCGCGTGGCGGTGGTGATGGAACGCGTGCGGGCGCCCAGCCGCTGGGAGGACTGGCGCCATTCGATCGTCGAGGTGCTGCCCGACGACGGCGGCTTCGGCGACGCGCCGCGCACGCTGCGCGACGACGGCACGGTGGCGCGCACGCTGCACCCGGGCCTGGAAGTCGGCCTCTACCCGGACGAGGGCGAGGGCTACTGGCTCAACCTCACGTCGCCGCAGACGGTGTGGTTCGTGATGTGGCGCATCGCCGACGAGGACCCGTCGCGCGCCTGGCCCGAGCTGGTCACGCTGTCCTACAACGAGGCCGGCCGGCTGCTCGATGCGCAGGAGCGCGTGGACAACCTGCCGGTGCAGGCCGACGTGCGCGCCTGGCTGCAGGCCTACACCGACGAGCACTACCGGCCCGAGCCCAAGCAGCGCAAGCGGCCGGCGTCGTTCCGTCCGCCCGGAGAGCGCGGATGAGCGAGCGCGACGGCGAGACCTTCCTGTCGCGCTGGTCGCGCCGCAAGGCGCTGGTGCGCGAAGGGCGCGAGGTGCAGCCCGAGCCGCCGCCGGCCCCGGCACCGGTGCCGACCGTGCCCGCGGCCGCCGGCCTGTCCACGACCGCCGCGGCCGCGCCGGCCACTGCGACGGCGCCGACGGCCGGCCCCGACGCGGCGCCGGCCCGGCCCGCGCCGCCCACGCTGGAGGACGCCGCCCGGCTCGAGCCCGGCGCCGAGGTCACCCGCTTCGTCGCGCCCGACGTCGACCCGCAGGTGCGAAACGCTGCGCTGAAGAAGCTGTTCGCCGACCCGCACTACAACGTGATGGACGGCCTGGACGTTTATATCGACGACTACGGCAAGCCCGACCCGATCCCCGCGTCGATGCTGCGCAAGATGGTGCAGTCGCACGCCCTGGGCCTGTTCGACGACGAGAAGGACCAGGACGCGGCCGGCGCCGGCACCGGGCCGCGACAGCCTGACGCAGCCGGCGAGCGGGCCGATCCCGATGGTGCGGCGGCCGCCGCGGCGGCACCATCGGCCGACGAACCGAGCCCCGGGACCCTTCCGAATGACCCAGACCCTGCTGTGCGACTGCAACCGGACGATGCCGCTGGACCGTCCGGCCCTGGCGAAGGCGCTGACGGCGACGCCGGGCGCCAGCGCTGACGGCGTCGAGCAGCCCTACACGCTGCTGTGTCGCCGCGAGGCGGGCGCGTTCCAGCGCGCCGCCAAGGACGGCGACGACCTGCTGGTGTGCTGCACGCAGGAAAGCCGCCTGTTCCTCGAACTCAACGACGAGACCGTCGGCGCGCCCAAGCTGCAGGAGCGGCCGATCCGCTTCGTCAACGTGCGCGAGACCGGCGGCTGGTCGCGCGACGCCCGCGGCGCGACGCCCAAGCTCGCCGCGCTGATCGCGGCGGCGCAGCTTCCCCCGCCGGACCCGGTGTCCACGGTCACCTACCGCAGCCAGGGACGCTGCCTCGTGGTGGGGCCGGCCGACGCGGCCGAGCGGGCCGCCGTCATGCTCGGCGCCGGCCTGGACGTCACGCTGCTGGTCGACGGCGGCGGCGCGCTGTCGCAGCGGCACGACCGGGCCACCTACACCGGCTCGCTCACCGGGTTGACCGGCTGGCTCGGTGCGTTCGAGGCCACCTGGGCCGCGCGCAACCCGATCGACCTCGACCTGTGCACGCGCTGCAATGCCTGCATCGCCGCCTGCCCCGAGGGCGCGATCGACTTCTCCTACCGCGTCGACCTGTCTCGCTGCCGCAGCCACCGCGACTGCGTGGCCGCCTGCGACGCCGCCGGCGCGATCGACTTCTCGCGCGCCGAGCAGACGGTGGGCGAGCGCTTCGACCTGGTGCTCGACCTGCGCCCCGCGCCCGCCTTCACGCAGCACGCGCCGCCGCAGGGCTACTTCCATGCGCGCGACGAGCGCCAGCTGGTGGACGCGGTGCTCAGGCTGCGCGACCTGGTGGGCGAGTTCGAGAAGCCGAAGTTCTTCCACTACAAGCCCAAGCTGTGCGCGCACAGCCGCAACGAGAAGATCGGCTGCACCGCCTGCATCGACGTCTGCTCCGCCGGCGCGGTGCGCAGCGACGCATCGCTCAAGGGCAAGGCCGGCTCGCGCGTGCGCGGCGCCACGCCCGCGGTGCCGGTGCCGGGCGGCCTGGGCGGCGGCATCGTCGTCGAGCCGCACCTGTGCGTGGGCTGCGGCGCCTGCACCACGGTGTGCCCGAGCGGTGCGCTGGCCTACGCCACGCCGAACACCGTGGACCAGGGCCGCCGCCTGCGCACGCTGCTGGCGGCCTACCGCCAGGCCGGTGGCCGCGACGCGGTGCTGCTGCTGCACAGCGAAGGCGCCGGCGCCCGGCTGGTCGACGAACTCGGCCGCGCCGCGCGCACCGACACCTCGGTCCACGGCGTGCCGGCGCGCGTGATCCCGGTGCCGCTGTGGCACACCGCCAGCGTCGGCCTGGACCTCTGGCTGGCCGCGATCGCGCTCGGCGCCAGCCAGGTGTGGGTGCTGGCCACCGACGAGGAGGCGCCGCAGTACCTGCAGGCGCTGACCGAGCAGATGGCCGTCGGCCAGGCCCTGCTGACCGGCATGGGCTACGCGGGCGAGCACCTGCGCCTGCTGCAGGCACGCGACGCACGCGACCTCGCCACGCTCGACGCCGCGCTGCAGGCGCCGCCGGCGCAGGGCGTGGGCAAGGCGGCGAGCCTGTCGCCGCAGGCCGACAAGCGGGCCACGCTCGACCTGGCGCTGGAGTACCTCGCCGCGCAGGCCCCGTCGGCACTGCCCGAGGCCATCGCGCTGCCGGCCGCGGGCTCGCCGCTGGGCACGCTGGTGGTGGACGCGCAGCGCTGCACGCTGTGCCTGTCCTGCGTGGGCGCCTGCCCGGAGGCCGCGCTGGCCGACAACCCGGACAAGCCGCAGCTGCGCTTCGTCGAGAAGAACTGCGTCCAGTGCGGCCTGTGCGCGAAGACCTGCCCCGAGGACGCGATCCGGCTCGAGCCGCGCCTGTGGCTGGCCGACGGCGGCAAGGCGCGCAAGGCGCTGCGCGTGCTGCACGAGAGCGAACCCTTCCACTGCATCAAGTGCGGCAAGCCCTTCGGCACGCTGCGCGCGATCGAATCGATGATCGCCAAGGTGGGCAGCCATGCCGCCTTCGCCGGCGACGCCGCCCAGCGCCTGCGCATGTGCGGCGACTGCCGCGTGGTGGACATCTTCAGCAACCCCAACGAAGTGAAGATCACGGACCTATGAAGCCCGCCGAAGTCCGCGCCCTGTCCTTCGCCACCGCCGGCGACAGCGAGGAGATCGCCCGTGCCGAGCTGTACGGCCTGCTGGCGCGGCTGTGGATCGCGCCGCCCGACGCCGAGCTGCTGACGCAGTTCCGCGTCGCGGTGACGCAGGCGCCGCAGCCGGGTGGCTTCCTCGAGGCGCCGTGGCAGTCGCTGGTGGCGGCGATGCGCGCGGCCAGCGCCGAGTCGGCCGCCGACGAGTACGACGCGCTGTTCGGCGGCGTCGGCAAGCCCGAGGTGCTGCTGTATGGGTCGTTCTACCTCACCGGCTTCCTCAACGAGAAGCCTCTGGCCGACCTGCGCACCGACCTGTCCGCGCTGGGGCTGGCGCGCGACGAGACGCGCGGCGAGACCGAGGACCACATCGCCTACCTGTTCGAGGTGATGCGCTACCTGATCGCCGGCGACGACGTGACGGTGTGCAACCTGGAGCAGCAGCGGCGCTTCTTCCGCACCCACCTGCAGCCCTGGGTCGAGCGCCTGGCCGACGCGGTGCAGGCACAGCCGCGGGCCGTGCTGTGGCGCGAGGTGGCGGCGTTCACGAGCGCCTTCATCGAGGTGGAGACGCAGGGCTTCGACATGCTCGAGTGACGCCGCGCCGGCGGCCGGCGCCGGCTCAGGCGCGCAGCCGCAGCGTGAAGCGCGCACCGCGCTCGCCGTCGTCGCGGTCGGCGGCGATCAGCTCGCCGCCGTAGCGCTCGACGATGCTGCGGCTGATCCACAGGCCCAGGCCGGTGCCGTCCTTCTTGCGCGTGACGAAGGGCTTGAACAGCTCGCGCAGCAGTTCCGGGCCGAGCCCGGGGCCGGTGTCGACGATCTCGATCTCCATCGCGCCCCCGCCGATGTCGCGCGAGACCAGCGTCAGGCGGCCGCCGTCGGGCATGGCGTGGATGGCGTTGACGAGCAGGTTCACCAGCACCTGCTGCAGCTCCTGCCGGTTGAGCACCGGCCGGCAGGTCGCGGCCAGGCGCCGGTCGAGCGCGATGCGCGTCTTGGCCAGCAGGTGCCCCACCAGCACGAGGCAGTCCTCCAGCACGCGCGCCGTGTCCACCGGCTCGGCGTAGCCGGCGTACTCGGTGGGGCGGGCGAACTGCAGCAGCTGGGTCACGATCAGCCGCATGCGCTCGACCTGCTGGTCGAGCAGCCGCAGCTCGGCCTGCACCCTGCCGGCGTCGGCGCCGAGCAGCTCGCGCAGCAGGTCGAGATTGCCCTGGATCACCGCGATCGGGTTGTTCACCTCGTGCGCGATGCTGGCGGTGAGCTGGCCGATGGCCGCGAGCTTCTCCGAGCGCACGAGCTGCTGCTGCGCGTCGGCCAGCTCGCGCGTGCGCTCGGCCACCTTGGCGTCGAGCTCGCGCGTGTGCGCCGCGATGGTGTCGAGCAGGTGGTCCAGGTGCGCCGCCAGCCGGCCCACCTCGTCGGCGCTCCCCGGCGGCACCGCCAGCCCCGAGCGCGCGTCGATGTCGCCGCCCTCGACGCGGCGCATCGTGTCGGCGATGCGCTCGAGCGGGCCGAAGATGCTGCGCGCCAGCCGCAGCGACCAGGCCGCGCCGCCGGCCATCACGGCCAGCAGCAGCACGCCGATGCCGCCCAGGATGCCGTACTTGACCCAGGTGAACGGCTGCTCCAGGTAGCCGACGTAGAGCATGCCCACGCGCCGCCCGGCGCCGTCGGCCAGCGGCTGGTAGCCCGACACGTACCAGTCGTTGACGACGAAGGCGCGCCCGAGCCAGGTGGTGCCGGCGCCGAGCACCTGCTCGCGCACGCTGCGCGAGACCCGCGTGCCGATGGCCCGGTTGCCGTCGGCACCGTCGCCGCCGGCGAACAGGCGCACGTTGGTGGAGATGCGCACGTCGTCGAGGAACAGCGTGGCCGTGCCGCGGCTGCCGAAGGGCAGCGAGCCGGCCGGGTAGACGATCTCGTTGATGTGGTCGATGAACGCCAGGTTGCGGTTGAGCAGCACCCCGCCGCTGACCACGCCGAGCACGCGGCCGGCGTCG
This sequence comes from Aquabacterium sp. T101, assembly GCF_057219775.1. Classification (NCBI taxonomy): domain Bacteria; kingdom Pseudomonadati; phylum Pseudomonadota; class Betaproteobacteria; order Burkholderiales; family Sphaerotilaceae; genus Aquabacterium; species Aquabacterium sp. T101. The sequence continues at coordinate 1,054,296 of NZ_JBXVVZ010000001.1, read as the reverse complement.
TCGCGCAGCGGGGCGCTGGACAGCACCACCATGGCGCGGTCCTCCTGCGTGCGGTCGGTCGGCGCGGCGTTGCGCGTGGGCACCAACGGCACCGTCACCCGGGCCGCGAGGGCCGGCGCCAGGCGGGCCAGCTCGGCCGGGTCGAGCAGCTCGATGCTGGTGCGCGCGGCGTCCGCTATCGCACCCGCCGGCGCCGGCATCGGGCCGTCGGCCGAGCCTTCGCTGCTGGCGATTACCCGGCCGTCCACGCCGCGCAGTTCCAGGAAGTCCAGCCGCTCGCGCCGCTTGTGGCGGATCAGGTATTCCGCGAGTCGGCCGCGGTCGTCGCGCAGGCGCGCCATGTCGGCCGACTCGGCGGCGGCCAAGGTGCTGCCGCCGACCTCGCCCAGCACGCGGTCGAAGTAGCCGTTGGCCACCGCCAGGTCGGCCCGGATCTTGGCGATCAGCAGGCCTTCGAAGGCGGCATTGAGCCAGACCAGCAGGCCGATGCTGAGCAGCGGCAGCGCCACCGCCAGCGGCAGCAGCACCAACGCGAGCAGCTTGCCCCGGATGGGCAGCCGCGAGAACCAGTTCATCGGCCGGCCCAGTCGGCCACGCGCCGCTCGAGCGTGCGGCGCGAGATGCCCAGCAGCCGGGCGGCCTTGGTCTTGTCGCCGCCCACGGAGTCGAGCACCGCGGTGATGTGAAGCTTCTCCAGCGTGTGCAGGTCGGTGGGCAGCGCGGTGCGCGCCGCGTCGGGCGCGGCCTTGGGGGCATAGCCCTGGTACAGCGCCGACACGTTGAGCGCGCCCAGGATCAGCGAGCGCTCGATCAGGTTGCGCAGTTCGCGCACGTTGCCGGGCCAGTCGTACTGGGTCAGGTAGGCCAGCTCGTCCACCGTGACGTCGATCGGCTCGACGCCGAGCTGCGGCGCCAGCGTGGCGATGAAGTGCTCCACCAGGTCGGCGATGTCCTCCTTGTGCGATCGCAGCGGCGGCAGCGCGATCTCCACCACCTGCAGCCGGTAGTACAGGTCGGCCCGCAGCCGCCCCTCGGCCACCGCGTCGGGCAGGTGGCGGCTGCTCGCGGCCACCACGCGCACGTCCACCGGGATCTGCTGCTCGCCGCCGACCGGGCGCACGCGGCGGTCGTCCAGCAGCCGCACCAGGGCGGCCTGCACCGGCGCAGGCAGCTCGGTCACCTCGTCGAGGAACACCGTGCCGCCCTGGGCGTAGACGAACAGGCCGTCGCGGCCGCGCTCGCCGCGTGCCGGCGGCGTGCCGAACAGCTCGGCCTCGATGGCCCCGCCGGAAGCCGTGGCGCAGTTGACCGGCACGAACGGGCCGGCGCGGCCGCTGAGCCGGTGCAGCGCCAGCGCCGCCAGTTCCTTGCCGGTGCCCGACTCGCCGGTCAGCAGCGCGTTGCTGCCCACGCCGGCCACGCGCTGCAGCGTCTCGCGCAGCTCGCGGATCGCCTGCGAGCGCCCGACCAGGCCGTCGGCGGGCGGGGTGCGCTGCCAGAGCGCGCGCCGCAGCACCCAGTTCTCGCGCTTCAGTCGCGCCCGCTCCAGCGCGTGCTTCATCGCGTTGAGCACCTGGGTGACGCGGAACGGCTTGAGGATGAAGTCGCTGGCGCCGGCGCGCAGCGCCTCGATGGCGGTGTCGAGGTCGGCAAAGGCGGTGATCAGCACCACCTCGCTGCCGACGCCGGCCTCGCGCAGTTCGCGCAGCCACTGCAGGCCGCTCTTGCCGGGCAGGGCGATGTCCAGCACCACGAGGTCGAAGCGGTGGCGGTGCACCAGCGCCTCGGCGGCCTCGGCGCTGTCGGCGCTGGCCACGTGGCCGACGCGGGGCTCGAAGGTGCGCTCCAGGAAGTGGCGCATGCCCGGCTCGTCGTCCACGATCAGCACGGCAGCCAGCGGCCAGCGCTCGCCGTCGGCGGCCGCTGCTGGGCCGGGCACCGGGGACGGGCCGGGGGCCGGGGTCGGTCGGGCCGGGGGCGTGTTCATGCGGCGGCGGAGTTCGTCATGGCGCGCATTCTGGCGCCGCGGCCGCCAGCCCCGGGTTGCGACAGTTTGTCGTTACCCGACTGGTACTGCCCCTGATTGTTGACCCTCGGTGGCTGAAGGGTAATCACGGACGTCCTATGCATGCGCGTGCATGGGTGGCGCCCTGGCGGGCGTCGCCGACCCCCTGTTACATCCTGGAGGTGACTTCGATGAGCGACCCGAAAGACAAGTCCGTGCTTGGCCGCCGCCGCCTGTTCGCGGCCGGAGGCACCGTCGGGGCCCTGGCCGCCGCGGCGGCCGTGCTGCCGCTGTCGCGCACCGCCCAGGCACCCGCGGCCGAGGCCGCCAAGCCCGCGCCCGAGAAGGGCGGCGGCTACCAGCTCACCGCCCACGTCCAGCAGTACTACGACACGACGCGCATCTAGCCCGTCGCTGCCTACCATCCCGATGACCTCCGGACCCTGTTTCGAGGAGTTCCCATGTTGCTGACCCGCAAGACCGTTTCCGCCGGTGGCGCGTCCTCGTCCGCCCTCGTGGCCAGCCTGGCCCGTGGCGTCACGCGCGCGATCCCCACGATGGACCGCCGTGCCTTCCTGCGCCGCTCGGGCCTCGGCGTGGGCGCCGGCCTGGCCGCGTCGCAGCTCACGCTCGTCAAGAAGGCCCAGGCCGCCGAAGGCGCCAAGGCCGGCGGCGAGAAGAAGGTCGAGGTCAAGCGCACCGTGTGCGGCCACTGCTCGGTCGGCTGTGCGGTCGACGCCGTGGTCGAGAACGGCGTCTGGGTGCGCCAGGAGCCGGTGTTCGACTCGCCGATCAACCTCGGCGCGCACTGCGCCAAGGGCGCGGCGGTGCGCGAGAACGGGCATGGCGAGTTCCGCCTCAAGAGCCCGATGAAGCTGGTCAACGGCAAGTACCAGAAGATCAGCTGGGACCAGGCGCTGGACGAGATCAGTGCCAAGATGCTGGAGTTGCGCAAGGCCAGCGGGCCGGACTCGATCTTCGTGGTCGGCTCGTCCAAGCACAACAACGAGCAGGCGTACCTGCTGCGCAAGTGGATGACGCTCTGGGGCAGCAACAACTGCGACCACCAGGCGCGCATCTGCCACAGCACCACCGTGGCCGGCGTGGCCAACACGTGGGGCTACGGCGCGATGACCAATTCGTACAACGACATGCAGAACAGCAAGTGCGCGTTGTACATCGGCTCCAACGCGGCCGAGGCGCACCCGGTGTCGCTGCTGCACATGCTGCATGCCAAGGAGAACGGCTGCAAGATGATCGTGGTCGACCCGCGCTTCACGCGCACGGCGGCCAAGGCCGACGAGTACGTGCGGCTGCGCTCGGGCACCGACATCCCGTTCCTGTTCGGCGTGCTGTACCACGTGTTCAAGAACGGCTGGGAAGACAAGAAGTACATCGAGGACCGCGTCTTCGGCATGGAGAAGGTGCGCGAGGAGGTGCTCGCCAAGTGGACGCCGGACAAGGTCCAGGAGGCCTGCGGCGTCGACGAGGCCACCTGCCTGAAGGTGGCCAAGCTGATGGCCGAGAACCGGCCCAGCACGATCGTCTGGTGCATGGGCCAGACCCAGCACACGATCGGCAACGCGATGGTGCGCGCGTCGTGCATCCTGCAGCTGGCGCTGGGCAACATCGGCAAGAGCGGCGGCGGCGCGAACATCTTCCGCGGCCACGACAACGTGCAGGGCGCCACCGACGTCGGCCCCAACCCCGACTCGCTGCCGGGCTACTACGGCGTGGCCGAAGGTTCCTTCAAGCACTTCGCCAGCACCTGGGGCGTGGACTTCGAGTGGATCAAGAAGCAGTACGCGCCGGGCATGATGACCAAGCCGGGCATCACGGTGTCGCGCTGGGTCGACGGCGTGCTCGAGAAGAACGAGCTGATCGACCAGGACAGCAACCTGCGCGGCATGTTCTTCTGGGGCCATGCGCCGAACTCCCAGACCCGCGGTCTCGAGATGAAGCGGGCGATGGACAAGCTGGACCTGCTGGTCGTGATCGACCCGTTCCCCAGCGCCACCGCCGCGATGGCGGCCATGCCGGGCAAGGCCGACGACGCCAACCCCAACCGCGCCGTCTACCTGCTGCCCGCGACCACGCAGTTCGAGACCAGCGGCTCGTGCACCGCGAGCAACCGCTCGATCCAGTGGCGCGAGAAGGTCATGGAGCCGCTGTGGGACAGCCGCACCGACCACATGATCATGTACCAGCTGGCGCAGAAGCTGGGCTTCGGCACCGAGCTGGTCAAGAACTTCAAGCTGCAGAAGGTGCGGGGCATGGACGAGCCCGTGCCCGAGGACATCCTGCGCGAGATCAACAAGTCGGTCTGGACCATCGGCTACACGGGCCAGAGCCCGGAGCGCCTGAAGGCCCACATGCGCAACATGAACGTCTTCGACGTGAAGACGCTGCGCGCCAAGGGCGGCATCGACAAGGAAACCGGCTACAAGCTCGACGGCGACTACTTCGGCCTGCCGTGGCCGTGCTACGGCACCCCCGAGCTCAAGCACCCGGGCAGCCCGAACCTGTACGACACGTCCAAGCACGTGATGGACGGCGGCGGCAACTTCCGCGCCAACTTCGGCGTCGAGCGTGACGGACAGTCGCTGCTGGCCGGCGACGGCTCGCACAGCAAGGGCGCCGACCTGACCACCGGCTATCCCGAGTTCGACCACCTGCTGCTCAAGAAGCTGGGCTGGTGGGACGAGCTGTCCGAGGACGAGAAGAAGAAGGCCGAGGGCAAGAACTGGAAGACCGATCCCACCGGCGCGATCATCCGCGTGGCGATGAAGAACCACGGCTGCCATCCGTTCGGCAATGCCAAGGCGCGGGCCGTGGTCTGGAACTTCCCGGACCCGGTGCCCCAGCACCGCGAACCGCTGTACAGCAACCGCCCGGACCTGGTGGCCAAGTACCCGACGCACGACGACCGCAAGGCGTTCTGGCGCATGCCGACGCTGTTCAAGTCGGTGCAGGAGAAGAACAAGGACATCGGCAAGGGCTACCCGCTGGTGATGACCTCCGGCCGCCTGGTGGAGTTCGAAGGCGGCGGCGAGGAGACGCGCTCCAACCCCTGGCTGGCCGAACTGCAGCAGGACATGTTCGTCGAGATCAACCCGAAGGCCGCCAACGACCGCGGCATCCGCAACGGCGAGTACGTGTGGGTGAAGACGCCGCCGATGCAGGCCGTGCCCGAATTCAAGGGCATCCGCGTCAAGGCGATGGTCACCGAGCGGGTGGGCGAGGACACGGTGTTCCTGCCCTTCCACTTCAGCGGACGCTGGGGCGGCATGGACATGCTGCCGTACTACCCGCAAGGCGCGGCCCCGGTGGTGCGCGGCGAGGCGGTGAACACTGCCACGACCTACGGCTACGACAGCGTCACGATGATGCAGGAAACCAAGACGACGGTCTGCCAGATCGAGCGTGCGGCCTAAACAGGAGAGCATTCAATGGCACGGATGAAATTTCTCTGCGACGCCGAGCGCTGCATCGAGTGCAACGGCTGCGTCACGGCCTGCAAGGCCGAGCACGACGTGCCCTGGGGCGTGAACCGCCGCCGGGTCGTCACCCTCAACGACGGTGTGCCGGGCGAGCGCAGCATCTCGGTGGCCTGCATGCACTGCTCGGACGCGCCGTGCATGGCGGTGTGCCCCGTGGACTGCTTCTACCGCACTGAAGAGGGCGTGGTGCTGCACGACAAGGACGTCTGCATCGGCTGCGGCTACTGCTCGTACGCCTGCCCGTTCGGCGCGCCGCAGTTCCCGACCAACGGCACCTTCGGCCTGCGCGGCAAGATGGACAAGTGCACCTTCTGCGCCGGCGGCCCGGAAGCCAACGGCTCGGACGCCGAGAACGAGAAGTACGGCCGCAATCGCCTGGCCGAGGGCAAGCTGCCGGCCTGCGCCGAGATGTGCTCGACCAAGGCCCTGCTGGGCGGCGACGGCGATGTGGTGTCGGACATCTTCCGCACCCGGGTGCTGCAGCGCGGCAAGGGCAGCGAGGTCTGGGGCTGGGGCACCGCCTACGGCAAGCCCACCGGAGCCAAGTCGTGAGCGCCCGCTCGACCCTCGGCCTGCTGATGGCCGCCAGCGTGGCCGTGGGCGTGGCCGGCTGCGGCGACAAGGCCCAGACCGCCGATGCCGGCGTCAAGAAGGCGGACGCCAAGGCCTGGGAGGGCGGCGGCAACGCCGCCTACAGCGCCGGCGGCTGGAAGACCGGCGACAAGGCCAGCTGGGAAGCCCAGATGAAGGCGCGGGCGGAGCGCGGCCAGAACGAGTATTCGCGCAGCGCTGCCGCGCCTGCCGAGACCAAGTCGCAGTGAGCACCGTCGAAAGGGACGCCATGCCGCGCTGGATGCACAGGTTCCTCGCCGCCCTGGCCGGGCTGGCGATCGCGTGGCCGATGGCCGCGTCGGCGCAGGCCCCCGCCTCCGCGCCCGCCGGCGGCCCGCCCGCCGGCTTCGTCGCGCCGGCCGAGCCCAAGCCCGACGAGAGCAATGCCGAGCGGGCCCGCAGCCAGCCGGGCAACAACGCGCCGTTCTGGCGCGCCGTGAAGGACCAGCAGGGCTACACCAGCCTGCCCGGCGCCGAGAAGGGCATGCTGATCCAGCCCTTCGTCGACTATCCCGGCTCCACCTTCACCACGGCCGGCGAGGCCTGGCGCCAGGTGCGCAACCAGGTGATCATTCCCTACGGTGGCGCGCTGATGGCCATCGTGGTGCTGGCCATCGCCATCTTCTACTGGCGCCGCGGCACGCTGGGCGGCCACCTGCCCGACACCGGCCGCCGCATCGAGCGCTTCACGCCGTTCGAGCGCGCCGCCCACTGGACCAACGCCATCGCGTTCGTCGTGCTGGCCGTGTCCGGCATCGTGATGGCCTTCGGCAAGTTCATCCTGCTGCCGGTGATCGGGGCCACGCTGTTCGGCTGGCTGAGCTATGCGCTCAAGACCGCGCACAACTTCGCCGGCCCGCTGTTCGCGGTGTCGCTGGTGGTGGTGATCGTGACCTTCGTGCGCGACAACCTGCCGCGCTCCGAGGACGTGACCTGGCTTGCCCGCGCGGGCGGTCTGTTCGGCGACCACGAGGTGCCGTCGCACCGCTTCAACGCGGGCGAGAAGCTGCTGTTCTGGGCCGGCGTGTTCGTCCTCGGCCTGGTGGTGGTGGGCTCCGGCCTGTTCCTCGACAAGCTGGTGCCGGGCTTCGTCTACACCCGCGGCGAGATGCAGATCGCCCACATGATCCACGCCAGTGCGGCCGTGCTGATGATGTGCGCCTTCCTCGGTCACATCTACATGGGCACCCTCGGCATGAAGGGCGCCTACGACGCGATGCGCACGGGTTACGTCGACGAAGCCTGGGCCAAGGAGCACCACGAGCTGTGGGCCAACGACATCCAGGCCGGCCGGATCCCGGCCCAGCGTTCGGCGGGCACGCCCGCCGCGCCGGTGGTGGCCCGCCAGGCCTGACCCGACCACGTTTTCCGGAGCCGACATGAAGCGACTGCTGATCCTGTCCGTCCTTGCCACTGTGGCCGGCGTGGCCGCTGCCAAGCTGCCGCCGCTGTCCGACGAGGCCAAGGCCAAGGCGGCCGAGGCCGCCGCCAAGACCGCGCACAACGGCAAGGTGGACAACTACAAGCTGTGCCTGTCGATGGACAAGGTGGCCGCGCGCTACCAGGCCGAGGCCAAGAAGGCCGGCAAGGACATCAAGCCGTCGGCCGGGGCTGCGCCCTGCGCTGATCCGGGCCCCTTCGTGTACCCGCCGCCGGCTGCGCCCGCGGCGGCTGCGGCCCCGGCACCTGCCCCGGCCGCCGCGCCGGCCAAGAAGACCTGAGCACCGACGCGGCCGGCGCCGCCGCGTAGACTCCTGCGCATGCTGCCGCTGCCCGACCCTCGCGACGACCAGCCGCGCCCGCACCTGACGCGGGCGCAGGCGTCGCTCACGCGCGACGTCGAGGTGCTGGACGAATTCGGCCAGCGGCGCGTGATCCACATCCCGGCCGAGCGGCCGCTCACGCTGTATGTCGACAAGCGCGAGGTCGTCACGCTGATGACCCTCGGCGCCGCGCCCGAACTGCTGACGCTGGGCTACCTGCGCAACCAGCAGCTGGTGGAGTCGCTGGCCGAGATCGAGTCGGTCACGGTGGACTGGGACGTCGGCGCCGCGGCCGTGCGCACCCGCAACGGCGGCGCCGACTTCGAGGCGCGCACCGCGCGCCGCATCGTCACCACCGGCTGCGGGCAGGGCACCATGTTCGGCAACCTGATGGAGCAGATCGACCGGGTGAAGCTGCCGCCGCCGTCGCAGGCGCGCATCCGCCAGAGCACGCTGCAGGCGCTCAACGAGGCGATGCGCAAGGTGGACAGCATCCATCGCCGCGCCGGCTCGGTGCATGGCTGCGCGCTGTTCCGCGGCACCGAGATGCTCACCTTCGTGGAAGACGTGGGCCGCCACAACGCGATCGACACCATCGCCGGCTGGATGTGGATGCACGGCGATGCGCCACTGGGCCAGGGCGGCGACAAGGTGTTCTACACCACGGGCCGCCTGACCAGCGAGATGGTCACCAAGGCGGCGCAGCTCGGCGTGCCGATCGTCATCTCGCGCAACGGCGTCACCCAGATGGGCTACGAACTGGCCGGCAAGCTGGGCATGACGCTGTTCGGGCGCGCCAGCCAGCGCCACTTCGTCTGCTACTGCGGCTTCGACCGCTTCGACGCCGAGCCGGAGCCCGAGCGGCCGCCGGTGCGCATCGTCACCTGAGGGTCGCCCGCGCGCGGCGCGGCCTCGGTGCGCGGCGTCAGCGCGCGGACGGCGCGTGCAGGTCGCGCAGCCGGGTCGGGCCCACGCGCGACTCGATCTCGGCAGCGAGCGCCTTGCCCCAGCCCAGGCCGAACAGCGCCTCGGCCACGACGAACATCGGGCCCACCAGCAGGCCGCGCAGGTCGTCCACGAAGGCCGGCTTGCGGCCCTCGTAGTAGTGGCCGACGAACTGGATGACCCAGCCGACGACGAAGGCGCCCAGGCTCCAGGCCAGCCAGGCGGCCGTGGGCAGCCGGCCCAGCGGCGCGGCGGCCAGGATCAGCAGCAGGTTGGCGACGCTGGTTAGCGCGCCCAGGGCCACGTGGCCCCGGCTCAGGTACCACAGCGTGGTCAGCGCCCACAGCACCAGGGCCGGCGTGGCCTCCAGCGGGCCGATCGCGAACACCGGCCGCGCCAGCAGGCCGCCGACGGCGAACACGATCAGCGGGATGCCGACGAAGTGGGTGGCGATGTTGCGCCGGTCACGGTGGTACGCGGCATACTTGGTCATCAGGTCGGTGGCGGCGGACATGGCGTCTGCTCCTCGGGCCGGTCGCAGCGGGCTCGGCCCCATGGTAGCGCCGTTGCCAGCGGCCGCACAGGCCCTCGCCGCCGCGGGCGGCGCCGCGTGACGCCTTGCCTACAATCGTCCGGCCTCCCCCGCCCACCCACCCCCAGGCCATGAGCATCAAGAGCGACAAGTGGATCCGCCGCATGGCGGCCGAGCATCGGATGATCGAGCCCTTCGAGCCGGGGCAGGTGCGCGTCGCACCCGACGGCCACCGCATCGTGAGCTATGGCACCAGCAGCTACGGCTACGACATCCGCTGCGCGCCGGAGTTCAAGGTCTTCACCAACATCCACAGCACGGTGGTCGATCCGAAGAACTTCGACGAGAAGAGCTTCGTCGACATCGAGGCCGACGTCTGCATCATCCCGCCCAACAGCTTCGCGCTGGCGCGCACAGTGGAGTACTTCCGCATCCCGCGCAACGTGCTGACGATCTGCCTGGGCAAGAGCACCTACGCGCGCTGCGGGATCATCGTCAACGTGACGCCCTTCGAGCCCGAGTGGGAAGGCTACGTGACGCTGGAGTTCAGCAACACCACGCCGCTGCCGGCCAAGATCTACGCCGGCGAGGGCTGCGCTCAGGTGCTGTTCTTCGAGAGCGACGAGGTCTGCGAGACCTCCTACAAGGACCGCGGCGGCAAGTACCAGGGCCAGCGCGGCGTCACCCTGCCCAAGGCCTGACCATGAAGTGGGAAGGCCACCGCCAGAGCGACAACGTCGAGGACCGGCGTGGTCAGGGGGGTGGCGGCGGCGTGCGCCTGGGTGGCGGGCGCGGCATCGGCCTGGGCACGATCGTCATCGCCCTGGTCGCGGGCTGGATCTTCGGCATCAACCCGCTCACCGTGCTCGGCGTGCTGGGCGGGGCCGGGCCGATGGAGCCGCCGTCGGCCCAGTCGCCGGCGCAGCGCCCACCGGCCAACGACGAGGTGGCGGCCTTCGTGTCCACCGTGCTGGCCGACACCGAGGACGTATGGGGCGCGCTGATGCAGGCCGGCGGCGCCACCTACGCGCAGCCCCGGCTGGTGCTGTTCCGCGGTGCCACGCCCACGGCCTGCGGCACGGGCCAGTCGGCCATGGGGCCGTTCTACTGCCCGGGCGACAGCAAGGTCTACATCGACCTGGCGTTCTTCGACACCTTGCGCAGCCGCATGGGCGCGCCGGGCGACTTCGCCCAGGCCTACGTCATCGCGCACGAGGTGGGGCACCACGTGCAGAACCAGCTCGGCATCACCGGCAAGGTCGACTCGATGCGCGGCCGCGTCAGCCAGGCCCAGATGAACGCGCTGTCGGTGCGGGTGGAACTGCAGGCCGACTGCTTCGCCGGCGTCTGGGCCCATCACTCGCAGAAGGGCAAGGGCTGGCTCGACCGTTCCGACATCGACGAGGCGCTCAATGCCGCGGCCCAGATCGGCGACGACACGCTGCAGCGCCGGTCCCAGGGCACGGTGGTGCCCGAGAGCTTCACCCACGGCACGAGCGCCCAGCGCCAGACCTGGTTCCGGCGCGGCCTGCAGACCGGCAGCGTCGCCCAGTGCAACACCTTCGACGCGCGCACCCTGTAGCGCCCGCGGGCGCCTTGGGGCTCAGTGCCTGGCCGAGGGGGCCGACATCAGCCGGTCGGTGTAGGCGATCGCCATCGCCGACAGCAGGAAGGTGATGTGGATCGCCGTCTGCGCGATCAGCACCTTGTCGCTGTAGTTGGCGGCGTTGATGAAGGTCTTGAGCAGGTGGATCGAGCTGATGCCGATGATGGCCGTGGCCAGCTTCACCTTGAGCACCGACGCATTGACATGGCTCAACCATTCCGGCTGGTCCGGGTGGCCCTGCAGGTTCATGCGCGAGACGAAGGTCTCGTAGCCGCCGACGATCACCATGATCAGCAGGTTGCTGATCATCACCACGTCGATCAGCGCCAGCACCACCAGCATGATGATGGTCTCGTTCAGCGTGACCGTGTCCGGGCCGCTGTAGCCGATGCTCTTGACCAGCGCCGCGATGGCGGTCTGGCTGCCGAATGCGGCCTCGATCAGGTGCCAAAGCTCGAGCAGGAAGTGCCAGACGTACACGCCCTGGGCCGCGATCAGCCCCAGGTACAGCGGCAGCTGGAGCCAGCGGCTCATGAAGATGATTCGGGGCAGGGCGCCCATGGCGGCGGCGTCCACGCCGGCTTGCGGCTGCTTGTCCATCGGATTAGGGTATTCCTCGAGTGCGCGGCATTGTAGGGACGGCACCGGGGTCGCCTGATATTGATGCAAAGTAAGGCATCGGTAAGAGCCTCCCCCTACTGTCGCGGCCAGTCCGGACACTGAACGCAGGAGACAGACCATGAGCACCGAATCGCACCTGTACCCGCCCCCCGCGGCCCTTTCCCAGGCCGCCCACGTGGCCGGCCCCGCCGCCTACGACCAGCTCGTCGCCGAGGCCGAGCGCGACTACGAGGGCTACTGGTCGCGCCTGGCGCGCGAGTTCGTCACCTGGAAGAAGGTGCCGACCAAGGGCCTGAACAGCAGCAACGCGCCGTTCTTCAAGTGGTTCGAGGACGGCACGCTCAACGTGTCCTACAACTGCCTGGACCGCAACGTCGAGCGCGGCCTGGGCGGCAAGACGGCCATCATCTTCGAGGCCGACGACGGCGCGGTGACCAAGGTCACCTACCAGGAGCTGCTCGAGCGCGTGTGCCAGTTCGCCAACGTGCTCAAGGCGCGCGGCGTCAAGAAGGGCGATCGCGTCGTCATCTACATGTCGATGGGCGTGGAAGGCGTTGCCGCGATGCAGGCCTGCGCGCGCATCGGTGCCACGCACTCGGTGGTGTTCGGCGGCTTCTCTGCGCAGAGCCTGCGCGACCGCATCAACGACGCCGGCGCGGTGATGGTGATCACCGCCGACGAGCAGAAGCGCGGCGGCAAGTCGCTGCCGCTGAAGTCCATCGTCGACGAGGCCATCGGCCTGGGTGGCTGCGAGAGCATCCGCGACGTGATCGTGTTCAAGCGCACCGGCGGCAACATCGCGTGGCACCCGTCGCGCGACCGCTGGCTGCACGAGGAACTGGCCGGCAAGCCCACCACCTGCGAGCCGGAATGGGTCGAGGCCGAGCACCCGCTGTTCCTGCTGTACACGTCGGGCTCCACCGGCAAGCCCAAGGGCGTGCAGCACAGCACCGGCGGCTACCTGCTGCACGCGGCGCTGACCACCAAGTGGACCTTCGACCTGAAGGACAACGACGTCTTCTGGTGCACCGCCGACATCGGCTGGGTCACCGGCCACACCTACATCACCTACGGCCCGCTGGCCCTGGGCGGCACCGAGATCGTGTTCGAGGGCGTGCCCACGTTCCCGGCCGCCGACCGCTTCTGGAAGACGATCGAGAAGCACAAGGTCAGCATCTTCTACACCGCGCCCACCGCGATCCGCTCGCTGATCAAGGCGGCCGAGACCAACGATGCCGTGCACCCGAAGCACAGCAACCTGTCGAGCCTGCGCATCCTCGGCTCGGTGGGCGAGCCGATCAACCCGGCGGCCTGGGAGTGGTACCACCAGCACGTGGGCGGCGGCCGCTGCCCCATCGTGGACACCTTCTGGCAGACCGAGACCGGCGGCCACATGATCACGCCGCTGCCGGGCGTCACCACGCTGGTGCCGGGCTCGTGCACGCTGCCGTTCCCGGGCATCCAGGCGGCCATCGTCGACGAGACGGGCAACGACGTGCCCAACGGGCAGGGCGGCATCCTCGTCGTCAAGAAGCCCTGGCCCAGCATGATCCGCACGATCTACGGTGACCCGGAGCGCTTCAAGAAGAGCTACTACCCGCCCGAGCTGAAGGGCTACTACCTGGCGGGCGACGGCGCGATCCGCGACGCCAAGACCGGCTACTTCACCATCACCGGCCGCATCGACGACGTGCTCAACGTGTCCGGCCACCGCATGGGCACGATGGAGATCGAGTCGGCGCTGGTGGCGCATACCGAGCTGGTGGCCGAGGCCGCCGTGGTGGGCCGCCCGGACGACACCACCGGCGAGGCGATCTGCGCCTTCGTCGTGCTCAAGCGGCCACGGCCGACCGGCGATGAAGCCAAGAAGATCGCCACCGAACTGCGCAACTGGGTGGCCAAGGAGATCGGCCCGATCGCCAAGCCGAAGGACATCCGCTTCGGCGAGAACCTGCCCAAGACCCGCAGCGGCAAGATCATGCGCCGCCTGCTGCGCTCCATCGCCAAGGGCGAGGCGATCACCCAGGACACCTCCACGCTGGAGAACCCGGCGATCCTGGAGCAACTGTCCGAGACCAACTAGCGCGTTCGGTAAAGGTTTGCGAAGCCGGTGCCACAGGCACCGGCCGGGCGCTAGCATGGAGCCTTCCTCGCTTTCGTCGGGAGTTGCCATGCGTCAATTCCGTGCTGTCGGCGTCGCATTGGGCGCCTTGATCGCCGGGTCCGCCGCGCACGCGGCGGGCACGGTGACCGTGAGCTTCGTCGAGCCTGCAGCGTTTCGCGACGTGCGCGACGCGCAGCTGCGGTCGCAGGACAACCTCGCCGCGCTGCAGCGCCACATCGAGGCCGCTGCGGCGGCGCACGTGGCGGACGGTCAGACCCTGCGCGTGGAGGTGACCGACGTCGACCTGGCGGGTGAACTCCGCCACGGCGCGCCGGCCGGGCCGGTGCGCGTGCTGCGCGGCGGTGCCGACTGGCCCCGCATCGAGCTGCGCTACGTGCTGGAAGCACCGGGCCAGGCGCCGCGCAGCGGCCGTGCGGTGGTGCAGGACATGACGTACCTGCAGCGCGGCGCGGGCCTGCGCCAGCGCATCGACCTGCCCTACGAGCGCCGCATGCTCGACGAATGGTTCGGCACCGCGTTCGCGGCGCCCGCGCCTAACTGACGACGTAGGCCGCCGACGCGGTGGCCACCAGGCCGCCCTGGTCGCTGACCAGGCGCATCTGCGTCGAGCCGATGCGCCCGCCCAGCCGCGACACCTCGGCGCTGGCCTCGAACCATGCGCCCAGGCCGGGGCTGAGGTAGTCGACCCGCAGGTCAATCGTCCCGAGCCGGCCGAACCGGTGCATCACCTGGGCCGCCGTCTCGTCGGGATGCTTCTCGGCCAGCGCCACCATCAGGGCCAGGCTGCCCATCACGTCCAGCGCCGAGGCGATCACGCCGCCGTGCAGGCGCCCGTAGAGGTAGTGGCCGACGAGTTCCGGCCGCATGACGAAGCGGATGCGCGGCGCGGGCAGGGCGAACGACTCGATCTTCAGGCCCAGGGTCTGGTTGAACGAGATCCTGTGCTCGTACAGCTCGGTCAGGTCGGCCTCCAGGCGGGCCTGCTCCTGGGCGCTGCGGCGGGTCGTGGGCGGCGACGTGCTCATGGGCGCATCGTAGTGGAGCCGGCCGGCGGCCCGGCGATGGTCTAGAGTGCCGGGGCCCCACCGACTGCCACCGTGACCTCCAGCGCCCCGCATCCGCCGGCACCGGCCGGCGCCCGCTTCGACCGCCTCGACGCCCTGCGCGGCGCGGCCATCGTCTGGATGGCGGTGTTCCACTTCGGCTTCGACCTCAACCACTTCGGCCTGCTCGACCCGCGCCAGAACTTCTACCGCGACCCGTTCTGGACCGTGCAGCGGACCGTGATCGTGTCGCTGTTCATGGCCACCGCCGGCCTGTCGCTGGCGGCGGCGCTGGACGCCGGCCAGCCCTGGCCGCGTTTCTGGCGCCGCTGGGCGCAGATCGCCGGCTGCGCGGTGCTGGTGTCGGCCGGGTCGGCGCTGATGTTCCCGCGCAGCTGGATCAGCTTCGGCGTGCTGCATGGCTTTGCCGTGATGCTGGTGCTGGCGCGGCTGGCGGCGCCGTTGCGCGGCGGGCTGTGGCTGCTGGGGCTGGCGTGCCTGCTGCTGCCGCAGCTGGTGCAGCATCCATGGTTCGACACGCGCTGGACGAACTGGGTCGGCCTCACCACGCGCAAGCCGATCACCGAGGACTGGGCGCCGGTGCTGCCGTGGCTCGGGGTCATGCTGTGGGGCCTGGCCGCCGGGCAATGGCTGCTGCGGCATCGGCGCGCCGCGCTGGCCGGGGCGCTGCCACGCCCGCTGGCGCCACTGGCCGCGCTGGGCCGCTGGTCGCTCACCTTCTACATGCTGCACCAGCCGGTGCTGATCGGCGCGATCCTCGCCTGGCGCGCGCTGGCGTCCTGATCGCGGCCCCGCAGCGGGACTTTTTTCACGTTCCAGGCCTCAAGTCCGGCCGACCGGCGCCGATCTAGTGCGCATCGGACCGGAACCGCATGCCCTGCGGGTCCGGCCCTGTGCCCTGGAGGCCGATCATGCCCATCGCCGCTGTTTCCTCTGCCGTCGCCGTCGGTGTGCGCCGAAGCGACACGTCCGCCACGGTCGAAGCCCCTGAGCGCGTGCGGGCCACGCCGCGCGTCACGCGCGAGCTGCCCGTGCGCAGCGACCTGCTCGACGCGATGAACGAGGCCCTGCGGCCGTCCGCCGACGGCAGCGATGCCGCCTCGCAGCCGGTGCTGCGATTCGCCCATGCGCTGATGGGCGACCTGAAGGCCCTGTCGGGCGGCGCGTCCGACCGTGCGCCGGCGTGGGGCGACCTGTCGCAGCGCCTGTCGGCCCTGGCCACGGCGGCCGCCCGGCCCGCCGACGCGGCGCCTGCCGCTCCGGACATCCCCGACCAGCCCAACCCGCTGACGACCACCACGGCGGCGGTGCACATCATGAAGGTGCCCAGCTCGCGCCTGCTCGAGGCCTTCGTCGCCATGCACCGGGCGCTGGGTCAGCAGAGCGACCTGCAGGCCGGCGACGAGCGCAAGGCGCTGGCCGACCTGGCCAAGCAGCTCGCGGGGGCCGTGGCGCCGGTGGGCGCGACGGCCGTCAAGGCCGGCTCGGTGGTCGACGTCCGGGCCTGACCCGGCGGCCGTTCGCAGGCGCGTAAAGTCGCGCCATGACCGACACCCCCCGATGCGCGGCGGCCGGAAGGCCCGCGCGATGACCCGCCACGTGCTCTACGGCTTCCATGCCGTGACGGTGCGCCTGAAGACCGCTCCGGACACCGTGGTGGAGGTGCACCTCGACACCCAGCGCCGCGACGCGCGCATGCGCGGCTTCGCCGAACGCGCCGCCGCGGCGGGCGCCAAGGTGGTGGACAGCGACGACGCCCGGCTCGGCAAGCTCGCCGGCAACGACCGCCACCAGGGCGTGGTGGCGCTGGTCAAGCCGCTGCCGCAACGTCACTCGCTCGACGACATCCTGGACGATGTGGCCGCCGGCGTGCCGCCGCTGGTGCTGGCGCTCGACGGCGTGACCGACCCGCACAACCTGGGCGCCTGCCTGCGCGTGGCCGACGGCGCCGGCGTGCACGCGGTGCTGGCGCCGAAGGATCACGCCGTGGGCCTGAACGCCACCGTGGCCAAGGTGGCCAGCGGTGCGGCCGAGACCGTGCCCTACCTGATGGTGACCAACCTCGCGCGCGCCCTGGGCGAGCTGAAGGAACGCGCCGTCACGGTGGTGGGCACCAGCGACGACGCCGAACGCACGCTGTACGACCTGGATCTGCGCGGCCCGGTGGCCCTGGTGCTCGGCGCCGAAGGCAAGGGCCTGCGCCAGCTCACCCGCAACACCTGCGACGTGCTGGTGCGCATCCCGATGGCCGGCGCGGTGGAGAGCCTCAACGTCAGCGTGGCGGCCGGCGTATGCCTGTACGAGGTGGTGCGCCAGCGCACAGCGGCGGCCGGCGCCGCGTGAGCCCGGCGCTCGTCATCTTCGACTGCGACGGCGTGCTCGTCGACAGCGAGCGCATCAGCCACGAGGTGCTGATCGCGATGCTGGCCGAGCGTGGCGTGACGATGGGCTTCGACGAAGCCGTGGACCGCTTCATGGGCTCGTCGATGCAGCGCTGCCTGGAGATCGTCGAGCAGCTGTGCGGTGCGCCGCCTTCGCAGTTCCTGCCCGCGTTCCGGGCCCGCACCTTCGCCGCGTTCGAGGCCGATCTGCAGCCGATCGACGGCATCGGCGAGGTGCTGGCCGGCCTGCCGCTGCCGTTCTGCGTGGCGTCGAACGGCCCGCGCGAGAAGATGCGGCTGACCCTGCGCCGCACCGGGCTGCTGGCCCGTTTCGAGCACGGACTGTTCAGCGCCGACGACGTCGCGCGGCCGAAACCCGCGCCCGACCTGTTCCTGCACGCGGCCGCGCGCATGCGGGCCGACCCCGCCGCCTGCATCGTGGTCGAGGACAGCCCGACCGGCATCGCCGCGGCCCGCGCCGCCGGCATGACGGCCTGGGGCTACGCCGGCATGACGCCCGCGGCGCGCCTGGCCGAAGCCGGCGCGCAGGCCACGTTCGCGTCGATGCGCGAGCTGCCGGCACGGCTGGCGGCCGCGGGGGCGGCGTGATGTCCCCCATCCTCCAGGAGCGCCTGCCATGCCGGCCTTGAATCTCGTCGACGCCGTGGCCATGCTGGCCGTGCTGCAGTACCTGTTCTTCGGTGGCCTGGTCGGCCGCGAGCGAGGCCGGCAGGGCGTGAAGGCGCCGGCCACCACCGGGCCGGAGCCCTTCGAGCGCATGAACCGGGTGCACCTCAACACGCTCGAGCTGCTGGTGGCCTTGCTGCCGGCGATGTACGTCGCTGCGCGCTACTGGCCGCCGACCTACGTGGCCGCGCTCGGCGCCGTGTACCTGGTCGGGCGGCTCGTGTACTGGCGCGCCTATGTCAATGCACCCGCGAGCCGGGGCCTGGGCTACATGGTCAGCATGGTCCCGGTGTTGGTGCTGGTGCTGGCCGCCCTGGTGCCGGCCGTGCTCGGACGCCATGCAGCCTGAGATCGCCGGTCACCTCGTGGCGCCGATGCGCGTCGAGGATGCCGCGGACTGGGCCGCCTATGCGACCCTGCCCGAAGAGCAGCGATTCACGAGCAGCGCGGTGCGCACGGTGGCCGACATCGTGCCGATGATCGAACGCACCCTGACCGGTGACCCGGGCGCCCCCGTGCTGTTCGCCGTTCGAGACGCGTCGGGAAGCCTGGTGGCGACCGTCGGGTTCCACAGCGTGTCCGCGCTCAACCTCAGCGCCGAGGTGACGTACACGGTGCACCCCGCCCGAGCCGGTCGCGGGCTCGCCACCCTGGCCTGCCGCGCGGCGGTGGCGTGGGGCTTTGCGGCCCGGGGCTGGGTCAGGGTGCAGGCCACCACGCTGCCCGACCATGCCGCGTCGCAGCGCGTGCTGGCCAAGTGCGGGTTCCGTCTCGAAGGCACGTTGCGCAACTTCCGCATCGTGCGCGGCGAGCCGCGCGACTACCTGCTGTTCGCGCGCGTGCCGGGCGACGCCGACGTGGCGCAGGGGGCCGCCCCATGAGCCTGGAGGCCTGGCTCGTCTACCTGGCCGCCGCCACCGGTCTGTCGCTGTCGCCCGGGCCCAATGGCCTGCTGGCGCTCACGCATGGCGCGCTGTATGGCTGGCGCCGCACGCTGTTCACCGTGGCCGGCGGGGCGGTGGGCTTCGTCGTGCTGATCGCGCTGTCGATGTTCGGCATCGGCGCCCTGCTGCAGGCGTCGGCGGGCTGGCTCACGGTGCTGAAATGGGTGGGCGGCGCCTATCTCGTGTGGCTCGGGGTGCAGGTCTGGCGCGCGCCGCCGATCGGCCTGGCGCCGGGCATCGACACCGGGCCGCGCAGCGGGGGCTCGATGTTCCGCCAGGGGGCGCTGTCAGCGCTGACCAATCCGAAGGGGCTGCTGTTCTTCGCCGCGTTCCTGCCGCAGTTCATCGACCCGGCGCGCGGCCTCGTGGTCCAGTTCGCGGTGATGGCCGGCACCTTTGCCGTGGTGGAGATCGTCACCGAGGTGCTGATCGCCGGCATGGCGCATCGCGTCAGCCCCTGGCTGGCGCGCGTGGGGCGCCGCTTCAACCAGGTCTGCGGCGGCGTGTTCGCGGCGATCGGCGTGGCGCTGCCGCTGCGCAGCTGAGCCGCGCCGCCGCGGTCCCCGGCGGGCAGAATCGCAGCGCGTCCCCACCCGAGGTTCCAGCCATGTCGCGTCGCCTGATCAGCTCCGGTTCCCCGTTCGAGGCCGAGATCGGCTACTCGCGTGCCGTCGTCGACGGCGAGTGGATCTTCGTGTCGGGCACCACCGGCTTCGACTACGCCACGATGACCATCGTGGATGACGCTGCCGGGCAGGCCGAGCAGTGCCTGCGCAACATCGGCGCGGCGCTGGCCGAGGCCGGCGCGTCCTTCGCCGACGTGGTGCGCGTGGTCTACGTGCTGCCCGACGCCAAGGACTTCCCGGCCTGCTGGCCGGCCCTGCGCCGGGCCTTCGGCGAGGTGCGCCCGGCGGCGATGATGATCAGCGCCGGCCTGCTCGATGAGCGCATGAAGATCGAGATCGAGGTCACCGCCCGCCGGCGTGCCGCTTGAGCGGTGCACCCACGGCGGGCGCTACACGAGCCCGAGCGCGCCCAGCGCGGCGCCGGCCGCGATCAGCCACACCGGATTGATCTTCGTGCCCACCGACAGCGCCACGGTGGCCGCCACCAGCACCCAGGCCGACGGCGTGCGTGCCAGCGGCACCGCCAGCACCGTGCCGGCGGCCAGCAGCAAGCCGATCGTCACCGGCGCCATGCCGGCCACGAAGGCCCGCACGCCGATCGTGTCGCGCCGCTTCTGGCCCCAGCGCGTGACCACCAGTGCGAACGCCGTGCTCGGCAGCAGGATGCCCATCAGCGCGACCAGCGCGCCGGGCAGGCCGGCGACGGCATAGCCCAGCACCGGCACGAACATCAGGTTGGGCCCGGGGGCGGCCTGGGCCAGGGCCACCGACGAGGTGAACTGGGCGTCGTCGATCCAGCCGCGCTCGTCGACGAGGAAGCGGTGGATCTCCGGCGCCACCGCGATGGCGCCGCCGACCGCCAGCATCGACACCGCGGCGAAGTGCAGAAACAGGGCCCACCAGTCCGCGGTGGTCAGCACGTTCGTCATGGGCGCGCCCGGCCCAGCCAGTGCCAGCCGAACGCCATCATCGCGCCGCCCAGGCCGAGCACGATCCAGGCCATCGGCAGGCGCAGCAGGCCGACGGCGACCCAGGTGCCGACGGCCGCCGCGACGCACAGCGCCAGCGGCAGCGGGTTGCGCCGCAGCGTGGGGGCCAGCTTGAGACCCATCGCCAGGATCAGGCCCGCGGCCACCGCCCCCATGCCGTGCATCGCACCCGCCACGCGCGGCTCGTGCGTGAAGCGCGTGTACAGCACCGCGAGCGACATCACGATCACCAGCGGCGCGGCCAGCAGGCCGGCCAGCGCCGCCACTGCCCCGCGCCAGCCGAAGAAGCGGTCGCCGATGACCAGCGCCACGTTGACGATGTTGGGGCCGGGCAGCACCTGGCCGACCGACAGCACCTCCAGGAACTGCTCGCGGCTGAGCCAGCGGCGCTGCTCGACCAGCTCGCGTTGCGCCACCGGCAGCACGCCGCCGAAGCCCTGCAGGGCCAGGCGCGTGAATGCGGTGAACAGCTCGCCGGGCGAGCGCGGCGCGGGCGCGTCGCTCAACGCACCACCTTGAGCGCTTCCGGATTGACGATGCCCGTGGGCCGGCCGTTGACGAAGGCCACCACGTTGTCGAAGGCCGCGCCGAAGTACAGCTCGTAGCTGTCCTGCTCGACATAGCCGATGTGCGGCGTGCACACCGCGTTCTCCAGGCGCAGCAGCGGATGGCCTTGCAGGATGGGCTCGCTCTCGAACACGTCCACCGCGGCCATGCCGGGCCGGCTGCGGTTCAGCGCCGACACCAGCGCGCCCTCGGCCACCAGCTCGGCCCGCGACGTGTTCACGAACAGCGCAGTGGGCTTCATGCGCACGAGATCGTCCATCGTGACGATGCCGCGCGTTTCCGGCACCAGGCGCAGGTGCACCGACAGCACGTCGGCCGTGTCGAACAGTTCCTCGCGGCTGGCCGCGACCTCGTGGCCATCGGCCAGCGCGCGGGCCTGTGCCTCGTCGCGTGCCCAGACCAGCACCCGCATGCCGAACGCGCGCCCGTAGCCGGCCACCCGCTGGCCGATGCGGCCGTAGCCCCAGACCCCCAGCGTGCGGCCGGCGAGCTTCATGCCGATGCCGAAGTTGGGGGGCATCGCCGCGGCCTTCAGCCCCGACTGCTGCCACGCGCCATGCTTGAGGTTGCCGATGTACTGGGGCAGCCGCCGCATGGCGGCCATGATCAGGGCCCAGGTCAGCTCGGCCGGCGCCGTGGGGTCGCCCACGCCCTCGGCCACCGCGATGCCCAGCCGGGTGCAGGCGTCGACGTCGATGTGCGGCCCCACCCGGCCGGTCTGCGAGATCAGGCGCAGCTTGGGCAGCTTCTCCAGCAACTGGCGCGGGAAGGCCGTGCGCTCGCGGATCAGCACCAGCACCTCGGCGTCGCGCAGGCGCACCGACAGCTGACCGATGCCCTTGACCGTGTTGGTGAACACCTTGGCATGGAGGTGTTCCAGCTTGGACGCACAGCGCAGCTTGCGCACGGCGTCCTGGTAGTCGTCGAGGATGATGATGTTCATGGCACGGGCCGACGCGATTTTGCCCTGCGCGCTAGCATCACCGGCCCCCTCAGGAGACACACGATGACAATTTCGATGCATTCGGCCAGCGCGCCGGTCTTCTCCCGCATGCTGGCCAACCTGCTGACCTGGCTCGACAAGGCCGAGGCGCATGCGGCGGCCCGCAAGTTCGACCCGACCAACTACCTGGGCCTGCGGTTGGCCCCCGACATGCTGGCGTTCACGCGCCAGATCCAGATCGCCTCCGACGCGGCCAAGGGCTGCATGGCCCGGCTGGCGGGCCATGAGATCCCGTCGTGGGAGGACAACGAGGCCAGCCTTGCCGACCTGCGGGCGCGCGTGCGGCGCACCATCGACTACGTGTCGTCGTTCAGCGCGGCCCAGATCGACGGCAGCGAGTCACGCCCGATCAGCGTGCCGCGCCGCAATGCCGAGCCGCTGCAGTTCGACGGCGAGACGTTCCTGAAGCACTACGCGATGCCGAACTTCTACTTCCACGTCACGATGACCTACGCGCTGCTGCGGCATGCCGGCGTGGACGTGGGCAAGGCCGACTATCTGCGCGGGGCGCAGCCGGTCTGAGGCAATGCGATGGAGCGCGGCCGCGGCCCGGAGGGGCGGCGGCCGCGGCAGGGTTCAGAGCGACTCAGGGCGATTCAGCGATTCAGGGCGACTCAGAGCGGCCCGTAAAGCGCCTTGCGCTGGGCGGTGTAGGCCCACCAGGGGGCCGCGTCGGCACCGTTCATGAAGTCCACCGCGGCCATGAAGGTGTCGAGCACGCAAGGGTCCTGCCGCGTGCCGGTGGCCGCGGCGAGCTTCTGGTAGAGCACGAACGCGTCGCGGCCCTTCAGCTCGCGCGGGGTCTGGATGCCGATCAGGCGCAGGTCCGCGGCCAGCGACGGGCCGATGTTGGGCAACTGCTCCAGCGTCACGCACTGCTGCGGGTCGCGCGCCTTCGGCGCCTTGATGCGCACGGCGTTCATGGGGCTCAGCCTCCCGCTTCCACGGGGCCCTCGCCCCAATGGCGGGCGATCACCGGGGCCACCCTCGGGTGAGCCTCGACACGCTCCAGCCAGCGCGACATCGCCGGCCGCTGCCGCGCGAGGTGCTTGCGGGCGCCGGACCAGCGCGACACGACGGTGGCCATCAGGTCGGCCGCCCCGGGCTGCGAGCCGCCCAGGAAGGCGCCGGTGTCCTCGGGGTAGAAGGTGTCCGCGAAGAGGCTCCACAAGCGGTGCAGCCGTCGCCGCGCCCCGGCGCGCAGGCGCTCGTTGGCCTGAGGGTCGCCCTTGCCGAGCCAGCGCTCGGGGTAGTCGATGACGCCGATGGCTGCATAGCAGTTGGCCGACACGAAGGCGATCGCCCGCAGCGCCACGGCCCGCTGCGCCGGGTCGCGCGGCAGCAGGCCCGAGCGCGGATGGGCCAGGCCCAGGTGAATGAGGATCGCCGCGCTTTCGGTGAGCACCGTGCCGTCGGGCGTGACGAGCGTGGGGATCTGGCCCAGCGGGTTCACGCGGCGCAGCTCGGCGCGCGCCGACTTCGGCTCCCAGGTGGACGCGGTGACGATGCGGTAGGGCGCGCGCGCCAGCTCCAGCGCGGCTTCCACCATGGCCGAGCCCGAGTTGCGGCTGCCGTAGAGCACGTAGGGCGCGGCGGTCGCCATGGCGCGTCTACATCAGCATCGTGTTGCGGATCAGCCCGACGGCCAGGCCCTCGATGGCGAAGGGTTCGTCCTCCGATGGCGTGACGATGATGGGCTCGAACTCGGGGTTCTCGGGCAGCAGCTCGATGTGGCCGCGCGCGCGCCGGAAGCGCTTGACCGTGACCTCGTCGCCCAGGCGGGCGACGACGATCTGGCCGTTCTTGGCGTCGCTGGCCTTCTGCACCGCAAGCAGGTCACCGTCCATGATGCCGGCGTCTCGCATGCTCATGCCGCGCACGCGCAGCAGGTAGTCGGGCTTGCGCGCGAACATGCTGGCCTCGACCACGTAGGTCTGGTCGATGTGCTCCTGCGCCAGGATCGGGCTGCCCGCGGCCACGCGGCCCACCAGCGGCAGCGTCAGCTGCGACAGGCTGGGCAGCGGCAGGCTGAACTGCTTGCCGCGCGCCTGGTTGAGCTTCTTCAGGGCCTCGGGCTGCAGGCGGATGCCGCGCGACGTGCCGCCCACCAGCTCGATCACGCCCTTGCGCGCCAGGGCCTGCAGGTGCTCCTCGGCGGCATTGGGCGAGCGGAAGCCCAGCTCGGCGGCGATCTCGGCCCGGGTGGGCGGCGCGCCGGTGCGGGCGATGGCGCTTTGCACCAGGTCGAGGATCTGCTGCTGGCGGTCGGTAAGCTTGGGGCGTTCTTCCATGATGGCGCAGCGGGGCAGGGCCCTGGTGGTTTGTCCAGTGGCTGTATTTTTATCCAGATGACGACATGATGGCAAGCAGCAAGGTGGTGATCCTGGGCACGGGCGGCACCATCGCCGGCACGGCCACGAGTGCCACCGACACGGTGGGCTACACCGCCGCGCAGATTGGCGTGGCGCAACTGGTGGCGGCCGTGCCGGCGCTGGCGGGCTTGGACCTCGAATGCGAGCAGGTGGCCCAGCTCGACTCCAAGGACATGGACCACGCCACCTGGCAGCGGCTGGCGCAGCGCGCCGCGCATCACCTGGCGCGCACCGACGTGGCCGGCGTGGTGGTCACCCACGGCACCGACACGCTGGAGGAGACGGCCTACCTGCTGCACCGCGTGCTCGGGCCGGCCAAGCCGCTGGTGCTGACGGCGGCCATGCGGCCGGCCACGGCGCTGGGCGCCGATGGGCCGAGAAACCTGCTCGACGCGGTGACGCTGGCGCAGGACCCGCGTGCCGGCGGCGTGCTGGTGGCGCTGGCCGGCCGCGCGTGGGCCGGGGCCGAGGTCCGCAAGACACACACCTGGCGCACCGACGCCTTCGACGCCGGCGACGCCGGGGCGCTGGCCGACCTGCTGGACGGACGCATCCAGTGGTGGCGTGGCGCGCCGCAGGGCGAGCCGCTGGGCCTGGCGCGCGTGGCACCGGATGCGGCGCGCTGGCCGCGCGTGGCGATCGTGCACAGCCACGCCGGCGCCGACGGCGCGGTGGTGGACGCGCTACAGGCGCGCGGCATGGACGGCCTCGTCGTCGCCGGCACCGGCAACGGCACGATGCACCGCGACCTGGAGGCCGCGGTCGAGCGCGCGATGGCCGCCGGCGTCGAGGTGCTGCGCTGCTCGCGCTGCGCAGCGGGGCCGGTGCAGGGCGGTGCCGCGCAGCCGGCAGCAGTGTCCCTATCGCCCGCGCAGGCCCGGGTGGAACTGCTGCTGCGCCTGCTGGCGCGCACTGCTTGAGGCGCCCGCGCGGGAACGACCGCCTCGTCGCCCGCCGATTCGTCGCGGCCTACTTGCGGGCTGGCTTGCTGCCCGGCGTCACGTAGCGCGCCAGGTCCTCCGCCGACGCCTTGTAGGCATGCAGCACGCCGGGGATCAGCCGGTAGCCGCTGAAGTCGTAGCCCGCCGGCACCGCGGCGCCCGGCGCGCCGTTGGCGCCGACCAGCACGCAGTTGGCCAGCGTGCCGATGTCGCAGCGGATGCGCTCGAACGTGCCGGCACCGGTGGGGCGGTAGTACACGTCGCGCTGCACGCTGGTACCGCTGTCCTGCGTCACGGAGTAGTCGTTGTCGGTGCCGGCCAGCACGAGGTAGCTGCCGTCGTTCAGGCGCGGTCCGATGGTCAGACCTTCCCACTTTTCGGGCGACACGCCGCCCAGCGACGCGAGCGACGGATGCGCCAGCGTGGCGGGCGCGGCCAGGTCCAGCCAGGGCACGGTGGCGTCCTTGGTGACAGTGGTGAACACGGCACCCGGCGCGTCCAGGTCGATCGCGCTCACGTCGGTGGCTCCGGCCAGGCTGATCCGGAACACCTTCTTGTTGGCGGGCGTGCCTTCGGAGTCGACGCCCAGGCCGCGGTTGTTGCGCTCGAGCACCAGGAACTCGGTGTCGTTGAGCGCCACCAGTGCGGAGATGCCGCGACCCTGCGAGCTGCCTTCCATGCGGTAGGCGTACTGGGCCTTGGCGCGGCCGGTGCGGGTGTCGAACGCGACGATGCGGTTCAGCGTTCCGCTGCTGCCGCCTTCGTCCAGCATCGCGCTCTGCAGCATGGCGAAGGCGGTGCGGCCGTCCGGGCTGATGGCCAGGCCCTCGAAGCCGCGGTTGGTGCGCTTGCCGGCGGTGTTGCCGGTGTCACCGGCGAAGTTGGTCTGCCCGGTGGCGGCATTGCGCGGCAGCAGGTTGGCGGGCGTCTCGAATCGCCGGACCAGACGGCCCCAGGTGGTGAACTCGTAGAGGGAGGGACCATATTCGTCGGACACCAGCAGATGGCCGTTGCGCGGGTTCACGACGATGCCCTCGGGGTCGAACGACAGCCCGAGCTCGCCGCCCTCGGTCGGCGCGAATCCGTCGAGCGATGCGCCGCCGCGACGGAAGATGAAGGTCTTGAGGATCTGGAAGTTCGAGATCGCGCCCGAATGCGGGTCGATGTCGAGCTTGAAGCGGTGGATCCGCGTCTCGTACTTCAGCGTGCCGCCACCCGGGCCGCGGTCCGACAGCGCCCACCACTCGTTGCTCTGCGGGTCGTAATAGATGTCGGAGAAGAAACCCATCCGGCCGTCGTTGACCAGCGTGCCACCCGAAGCGTCGAGCGTCGTGGCGTCGATCGCGAGCCCGTTGACGAACTGCGGTGCGGCCAGCGCGGCGGAGGTACCGGTCAGGGCGAGGACGGCGGCTGCAAGGAAGCGCAGCGGGGCGGGGATACGGTTCAAGGGGTGTCTCCGGTCGGTGGGTCAAACCCGCGACCGTAGACACCTTGCATGACCGTCCTGTGACGGCAGGCCGGCGCACCGGCCCGCCCGGGCGTGGATCAGGCGATCGTGAACGTCACGTCGATGTTGCCGCGCGTCGCGTTCGAGTACGGGCACACCTCGTGCGCCGTCTTCACCAGCGTTTCGAGGGCGGCGCGGTCCATGCCGGGCACCGACAGCTTCATCGCCACGGCGATCGAGAACGCGCCGGCCTTGCCGGCCATCGGGCCGATCGACACGTCGGCGGTGATCGACACCTCGGCCGGCAGCGCGACCTTCTGGCGCGCCGACACGGCCTTCATCGCGCCGATGAAGCAGGCCGAGTAGCCGGCCGCGAAGAGCTGCTCGGGGTTGGTGCCGGGGCCGCTGTCGCCGCCGAGTTCCTTGGGCGTGGACAGGTTCAGGCTGATGCGGCCGTCGGACGACTTGGTCGTGCCGGCGCGGCCGCCGGTGGACGTGGCCTGGGCGGTGTAGAGGGCTTTCTCGATGGCCATGAAGGGCTCCTGTTGATGGGGGGCGGGAAGGGGCGTGGCGGTCAGGCCGACTGCGACGCGGTGGAAACGGACGTGGCGAGCTGGTCGCGCAGGGTCTTGAGGCGGGCGGTCAGGCTCTGCAGCTCGTCGAGCGAGCAGCCCGACGCGCAGGCCACCGCCGCGGGCACCGCCAGCGCACGGCGCTTGAGGGCGCGGCCCTCGCGCGTGAGCTGCAGCAGCACGCGCCGCTCGTCGCTGCTGTCGCGCAGCCGCTGCACCAGGCCCGACGCTTCCAGCCGCTTGAGCAGCGGCGTCAGGGTGCCGGAGTCGAGCTGCAGGCGCTCGCCGATCTGCGATACGGCCAGGCCGTCGACTTCCCACAGCACCAGCATCACCAGGTACTGCGGGTAGGTCAGCCCCAGCGGGTCGAGCAGCGGCTTGTACAGCCTGGTCATCGCCAGCGACGACGCATAGAGGGCGAAGCAGAGCTGATGGTCCAGCTTCAGCCAGCGCTCGTCGGCGGACGGGGGAGCGGAACGCGTTGCCATGCTTGAACTATAGCGAACAATTGAATTGTGTGCAATCTAAATCCGTGGCGCCCGCGGGGGTGGATGCGCCCGGGGTCGGCGCGCGGCTTCACAAAGCTTTACCTGCACGCCGCGCCGCCGCGTGGTCCGCGCGGGGGGCTGGGCCGTTGGCGGTGTGCGAGGCGTCGATCGTCGACGCCCGCGAAGGCCAACCTAGGAGTTCACGCCATGCGAATCCTCAAGCCCACCCTCGTCGCCCTGCTGGCCGCCGCCGGTGCCGCCCAGGCGGGCCTGGCCCAGGCCCGGGACCACGCCGACGTGCAGTGGTCGGTGACGATCGGCAGTTCGTCCCGGGCCCCGGTGTACGCGCCGCCGCCCGTGGTGGTGCATCCGGCACCGGTGCGCGTGATCTACCCCGCCCCGGTGCGCGTGGTGTACCGCGAGCCCACCCACTGGGACCACGACGGCGACGGCATCCCGAACCGCCACGACCGCATCTACAACCCGCGCTGGGACGTGGACGGCGATGGCATCCCGAACCGCCACGACCGGGTCTACAACCCGCGCTGGGACCGCGACGGCGACGGTGTGCCGAACCGCTACGACCGCCACGACCGCCGCTACGACGCGCCGGTGCGCGGCTATCGCGATCGCGACTTCGACGGCATCCCGAACCGCCACGATCCGCGCCCGGGCATCCCGCGCACGCACGACCCGCGCTGAGCGGGCCCTGCGGGCGGCGCGCGTCTCAGGACGCCGCCGCCTGCAGCGACTCGATCTGCTGATGCAGCTCGAGCCAGCGTTCCTCCAGCATGGCCAGCTCGGCGGCCACATGGTTGAGCCGTCGGCCGTGGTCCGCGATCTCCGCCGGCGCCATGCCCGGCGTGGCCAGCGCGGTCTCGGTGGCCAGCTTCTCCGCCGTCAGCGATTCCAGCCGCTTGTCGATCTGCGCGATCTCGTTGCGCATCGGCCGCGTCGCGTCGGCCAGCCGCGTGCGCGCCTGGGCCTTGGCCTTGCGATCGTCGCGCGGCGGGGCGGCGGCGGGCCGGGGCGCCGGCGGCCCCGACGGGGCCGATGCGCGTGACGGTTCCGCCGCCGCCGGCAGCAGCGACGGCAGCGGCGGGGGCGGCAGGCCGCGCTGGGCCGCGCGCGACACCTCGAGCAGCCAGCGCTGGTAGTCGTCGAGGTCGCCGTCGAAGGGCTGCACGATGCCCTGCGCGACGAGCCAGAACTCGTCGCACACCTCGCGCAGCAGCGCGCGGTCGTGGCTGACCAGCATCACCGTGCCCTCGAACTCGTTGAGCGCGATCGACAGCGCCTCGCGCGTGGCGAGGTCGAGGTGGTTGGTGGGCTCGTCCAGCAGCAGCAGGTTCGGCCGCTGCCACACGATGGTGGCCAGCACCAGCCGCGCCCGCTCGCCGCCCGACAGCGTGCCCACGGTCTGGTGGACCATGTCGCCCTCGAAGCGGAACTGGCCGAGGAAGTTGCGCAGCTCCTGCTCGCGCGCCTGCGGCGACACCTCGCGCGCCAGCCGTACCATGCGCTGCAGGGGCGTGTCGTCGGCGGCCAGCAGGTCCATCTCCTGCTGCGCGAAGTAGCCGATGGCCAGGCCCTTGCCCTCGGTGACCGTGCCGCCGAGCGCGGGCAGGGCGTGGGCGATGGTCTTGACCAGCGTGGACTTGCCCTGGCCGTTGGCGCCGAGGATGCCGATGCGCTGGCCCGCCAGCACGGTGCGATCGATGTGCTGCACGATCGGCGTGTGGCCGTAGCCGCAGCTCACGCCCTTGAGCGCCAGCATCGGGTTGGGCAGGTTGGCCGGCTCGCGGAACTCGAAGTCGAACTCGCTCTCGGCCAGCACCGGCGCCAGGCGCTCCATGCGCGACAGGGCCTTGACGCGGCTCTGGGCCTGCTTGGCCTTCGAGGCCTTGGCCTTGAAGCGGTCGATGAAGCGCTGCAGGTGGGCGATGCGCTCCTGCTGCTTGGCGAACGCGGCCTGCTGCTGGCCCAGCCGCTCGGCGCGCATGTCCTCGAAGCCGGAGTAGTTGGCGCCGTAGCGGGTGACCGTCTGGCGCTCCACGTGCAGCGTCACGCGCGTGACGGCGTCGAGGAACTCGCGGTCGTGGCTGATCACGACCAGGGTGCCGGCGAAGCGCTGCAGCCAGGCTTCGAGCCAGACCAGCGCGTCGAGGTCGAGGTGGTTGGTCGGCTCGTCCAGCAGCAGCAGGTCGGCCGGGCACATCAGCGCGCGGGCGAGCTGCAGGCGCATGCGCCAGCCGCCGGAAAAGCTGTTCACCGGCGCGTCCAGCTGGGCCGTGCGGAACCCCAGGCCCAGCAGCAGCGCCTGCGCGCGCGAGCGGGCGTCAAAGGCGCCGGCCTCTTCCAGGGCCACGTGGGCGTGCGCCATCGCGTCGCCGTCGTGGGCCGCTTCGGCCGCCGCGAGCTGCTCGCGCGCAGCCACCAGCGGCAGGTCGCCGTCGAGCACGAAGTCGGTCGCGCCCTGGTCGGTCTCGGGCATGTGCTGGGCCACTTCGCCCACGCGCCAGCGCGGCGGCAGGTCCACGTCGCCGGCGTCGCTGTGCAGCCGGCCCGTGAGCAGCGCGAACAGGCTGGACTTGCCGGCGCCGTTGCGTCCCACAAGACCGGCCTTCTCGCCGGGATTGAGCGTGAAGCTCGCGCCGTCGAGCACCACCTTGGCGCCGCGCCGCAGCACCACGTCGCGCACGGTGATCATCGGGCGGCCTCCAGCGCGTCGCGCGTCACGAGCACCACCTGATCGTCGCTGCCGCTGGTGGGCAGCCACGCGAACTCCAGCGCGGGGAACTCGGCCTCGAAGTGCGCCGCCTCGTGGCCGATCTCCAGCACCAGCACGCCGTCCGCGGCCAGATGTCCGGCGGCTGCCGCCAAGAGCGGGCGGATGAAGTCCATGCCGTCGGCGCCACCGGCCAGCGCCAGCGTCGGCTCGGCGCGGTACTCGGGCGGCAGCGCGGCCATCGACTCGCTGTTGACGTAGGGCGGGTTGCACAGGATCAGGTCGTAGCGGCGGCCGGCCACGGCCGCGAGGCCGTCGCCCTGCCGCAGCGCGATGCGCTCGTCCAGCCCGTGCCGCTGGACGTTGAGCCGCGCCACGGCCAGCGCGTCGGCCGACAGGTCGGCGGCGTCCACGTGCACCTCGGGCCAGGCCAGGGCCGCCAGCACGGCCAGGCTGCCGTTGCCGGTGCACAGGTCGAGCACGCTGCGCGTGCGGTCGGACAGCCACGCGTCGAGCGTGCCGTCGGCGATCAGCTCGGCGATCAGCGAACGCGGCACGATGACGCGCTCGTCCACCGTGAAGGGCACGCCCTGCAGCCAGGCCTCGCCGGTGAGATAGGCCGCCGGCCGGCGCGTGGCGATGCGCTCGTCCACCAGGGCAGCGACATGCGCCTGCTCCGTGGCGGTCAGCTCGCGCCCGGCCACGGAATCCAGCTCGTCCAGCGGCAGGCCCAGGCGCCACAGCACCAGCCACGCCGCCTCGTCGAAGGCATTGGTGGTGCCATGCCCAAACGAAACGCCCGCCTGGGTGAGGCGGGCGCTCTGCTGTTCGATGCAGTCCAGGAGCTTCACGGCAGCAATTGTTCCATCACCCGGCGGTAGACGCCGGCCAGCCGGTCCACGTCGGCCGCCTGCACGTGCTCGTCGATCTTGTGGATGCTGGCGTTGCGCGGCCCCAGCTCGACGACCTGCGGGCAGATCGTGGCGATGAAGCGGCCATCGGACGTGCCGCCGGTGGTGGACAGCACGGTCTTCACACCGCACTCGGCCTCGATCGCCGCCGCCACGGCCGCCGTCAGCGAGCCGGGCGTGGTGAGGAAGGGCTGGCCGCCCAGCGTCCAGGCCAGCGTGTACTCGAGGCCATGGCGGTCCAGCAGCGCGTGCACGCGCTGCTTCAGGCCGTCGGCGGTGCTCTCGGTGGAGAAGCGGAAGTTGAAGTCGATTACCGCCTCGCCGGGAATCACGTTGCCCGCGCCGGTGCCGGCATTGAAGTTGGAGACCTGGAACGTCGTGGGCGGGAAGTGCGCATTGCCCGCGTCCCACACCGTGGCGGCCAGCTCGGCCAGCGCCGGGGCCACCTGGTGGATCGGGTTGCGCGCGAGCTGCGGGTAGGCCACGTGGCCCTGGATGCCGCGCACCGTCAGGCGCGCGGACAGGGTGCCGCGGCGCCCGTTCTTGACCATGTCGCCCAGCGCGTCCACCGAGGTGGGTTCGCCGACGATGCACATGTCCAGCCGCTCGCCGCGCGCCTTGAGCATCTCCACCAGGCGCACCGTGCCGTCCACCGACGGGCCTTCCTCGTCGCTGGTCAGCAGGAAGCCGATCGCGCCGGCATGGTCGGGGCGGGCGGCGACGAAGTCCTCCACGGCCACCACCATCGCGGCCAGCGAGCTCTTCATGTCGGCCGCGCCGCGGCCGTAGAGCCGGCCGTCGCGGTGCGTCGGCACGAAGGGGTCGCTCGTCCACTGGGCCAGCGGCCCCGGCGGCACCACGTCGGTGTGGCCGGCGAAGGCCAGCGTCGGGCCGGGTCGCGTGCCGCGCCGCAGCGCCCACAGGTTGGTGACGCGGAAGTGCTCCGGCCCGCAGACGACGGTCTCGCAGGCGAAACCCGCAGCGGCGAGGCGCCCGGACAGCAGGGCCTGGCAGCCGTCGTCGTCGGGCGTGACCGAGCGCCGGGCGATCAGCGCCTCGGCCAGGCGCAGCGCCTTGCCGTCACTCATCGCACCGTCACACCAGGCGACCGAAGTTGGTCTGGAGCTTGGTTTCCTCGGGCCGCACGTCGAGGATGATCTCGGAGAAGCTCGCCGGGTCCGGCTCCTCGGGTTTGGGCGGCTGGCGCGAGACCGGGGAGGTCTCGTTCTGCAGGCGCCACAGCAGGTTGGTCGGCGAATCGGCGAAGGCCAGGCCCTCCTCGCGCGTGATCGAGCCTTCGGTGATCAGGCGGGCGAGGTCCTCCTCGAAGGTCTGCGAGCCTTCGGCCAGCGACTTCTCCATCGCCTCCTTCACGCCCGACAGGTCGCTCTGCTCGATCAGCTCGGCCACCAGCTTGGTGTTGAGCAGCACCTCGGCCGCCGGCCGGCGCCCGCCGCTGGCCGAGCGCACCAGGCGCTGCGACACGATGGCGCGCAGGCCCGAGGCCAGGTCCGACAGCAGGGCGGGGCGCGATTCCGGCGTGTAGAACGACAGGATCCGGCCCAGCGCGTGGTAGCTGTTGTTGGCGTGCATCGTGGCCAGCACCAGGTGGCCCGACAGCGAATACGAGATCGCCGAGGTCATCGTCTCGCGGTCTCGGATCTCGCCGATCAGGATGCAGTCCGGCGCCTGGCGCAGCGCGTTCTTCAGCGCGATCTGCAGGCTGTTCGTGTCGCGCCCGACCTCGCGCTGGTTGACCACCGACTTCTTGTTGGTGAACAGGAACTCGATCGGGTCCTCGATGGTGAGGATGTGGCCCGTCATCAGCTGGTTGCGGTGCTCCAGCATCGCCGCCAGCGTGGTGCTCTTGCCGGTGCCGGTGGCGCCCACCATCAGGATCAGGCCGCGCTTCTCCAGCACCAGGTCGCCCAGGATCTTGGGCACGCCCAGCGTGTCCAGCGACGGGATCACGAACGGGATGCAGCGGAACACGGCTGCGATCGAGCCGCGCTGGCGGAAGGCCGACAGCCGGAAGCTGCCGATCTTGGCGATGCCCACTCCGACGTTGAGCTCGCCGGTGTCGTCCAGCTCCTCGAGCTGCTGCGGCGTCAGCAGCTCGGCCAGCAGCTGGCGCGGCTGGGTGTGCGACAGCGGCTGGTCCGACAGCTGCAGGATCTGGCCGTTGATCTTGATGAGGATGGGCGTGTTGGCCGACAGGTACACGTCCGACGCGTTCTTCTCCGCCATCAGGCGGAGCACGCGCTCCATGTTCCCGCCGCCGTTGCTCATCCTCAGGCCCTCAGAAGTTCGTTGATGCTCGTCTTGGCGCGCGTGCCCGCGTCGACCTTCTTGACGATCACGGCACAGTACAACGAGTGGCTGCCGTCGGCGGCGGGCAAATTACCGGAAACCACGACCGACCCGGCGGGCACGCGGCCATAGATCACTTCGCCCGTGGCACGGTCGTAGATCTTGGTGCTCTGGCCGATGAACACGCCCATCGAGATGACCGAGTTCTCCTCGACGATCACGCCCTCGACGATCTCGGAGCGCGCGCCGATGAAGCAGTTGTCCTCGATGACGGTCGGGTTGGCCTGCAGGGGCTCGAGCACGCCGCCGATGCCCACGCCGCCGGACAGGTGCACGTTCTTGCCGATCTGGGCGCACGAGCCGACGGTGGCCCAGGTGTCGACCATCGAGTTCTCGCCGACGTAGGCGCCGATGTTGACGTAGCTGGGCATCAGCACCGCGCCGCGCGCGATGAAGCTGCCGCGCCGCGCCACCGCCGGCGGCACCACGCGCACGCCGGCCTCGCGCAGCTGGGCCTCGTCGAGGTGCGCGAACTTGGTCGGCACCTTGTCGTAGAAGCCCAGGTCGCCGGCGCGCATCGGCTGGTTGTCGGTGAGCCGGAACGACAGCAGCACGGCCTTCTTGACCCACTGGTTCACCGTCCACTGGCCCACGCCCTGGCGCTCGGCCACGCGCAGGCGGCCGGCGTTGAGCTCGCCGATGGTCTCCTCGACCGCGGCCTTGAGCTCGGGGGCATTCGTCGGGTCGAGCTTGGCGCGGTGTTCCCACGCGACGTCGATGGTGGCTTGCAGGTCGGTGTAGTTCATTGGCTGAGGTTCCGGGTGAAGGCGACGATGCGCTCGGCGGCTTCGACGCACTCGTCGACGCCGGCCACCAGCGCCATGCGGATGCGACCGGCGCCTGGGTTGATACCGTGGGCCTCGCGGGCGAGCAGGCTGCCGGGCAGGACCGCGACATTGTATTGAGCGAGCAGCTGCCGCGCGTACTCGACGTCGTCGCCACCGAGCACCTGCCGCGGCACGCCGGCCCAGAGGTAGAAGCCGGCGTCGGGCAGGGCCACGTCCAGCACGCCGGCCAGCATCGGCGTGACGCGCTCGAACTTGCGCCGGTACAGCTCGCGGTTGGCCACCACGTGCGCCTCGTCGTTCCACGCCGCGATGCTGGCGGCCTGCACCACCGGGCTCATCGCGCTGCCGTGGTAGGTGCGGTAGAGCAGGAAGCTCCTGAGGATCGCCGCGTCGCCGGCGACGAAGCCCGAGCGCATGCCCGGCACGTTGCTGCGCTTGGACAGGCTGGTCAGCACCACGAGGCGCCGGTAGTCGTCGCGACCGAGCGCCCGCGCGGCCTGCAGCCCGCCCAGCGGCGCCGCGTCGCGGAACCAGATCTCCGAGTAGCACTCGTCGCTGGCGATCACGAAGCCGTGGCGGTCGGACAGTTCGAACAGCGTGCGCCACTCCTCCAGCGGCATCACCGCGCCGGTCGGGTTGCCCGGCGAGCACACGTACACCAGCTGGGTGCGGGCCCAGGTGGCCTCGTCGATGGCCGACCAGTCGGGCGCGAAGTTGCGTGCCGGGTCGCTGTTGGCGAACGCCGTGGTGGCGCCCGCGAGCAGGGCCGCGCCTTCGTAGATCTGATAGAACGGATTGGGGCTCAGCACGGTGGCGCCGGGGCGCGTGGCGTCCACCACCGTCTGCGCCAGCGCGAACAGCGCCTCGCGCGAGCCGTTCACCGGCAGCACCTGGGTGGCCGGGTCCAGCGCGACGCCGTAGCGGCGCTGCACCCAGGCGGCACAGGCCTCGCGCAGCGCCGGCTCGCCCGCCGTGGCGGGGTAGACCGACAGGCCCTTGAGCGAGGCCAGGAGCGCGTCCTCGATCAGTGGCGGCGTGGGGTGCTTGGGCTCGCCGATGCCCAGCGAAATCGGCCGGTGGGCCGGCGACGGCACGACGCCGGCCGTGAGCTGGCGCAGGCGCTCGAAGGGGTAGGGGTGCAATCGCCCCAGCAGCGGATTCATGCGGACGATGATAGGCGAGGGGGCCGTGCGGGCGGCGCCGTCAGAGCGCGCCGCGGCAGCCCTCGGCGCCGCAGCGGCAGGCCAGCTTGCCGTCGTGGTGGGTCTGGCCGTAGTCCACCGTCAGTTCCTCGCCGGGCGCCACCACGCGCAGCGAGAAGAACTCGACCCGGCCGTTCTCGATCGACAGCCGCGCGTTCGGCCGGCAGCTGTGGTTCGTGAAGCGCATCGGGTCGGTCGAGCGCGAGAAGTCGATCGCGCGGCGGCGCGACAGCTCCACGATCATGATCCGCTCGTGCCGCGTGGCGCGGATGCGCGCGTCCTCCACGCTGATCGCCTCGCCGCGGATCTCGCCGATCTTGACCAGCGCGGGTATCGGCTCGGCCGCGAACACGCCGTGCCCGTCGATCGCGCTCGGGCGCACGTCGACGGCGTACTTCTGGTACGGCCGTCGTTCAACCGCGGGCGGGGTTGTCATGCTCGTAGACCTCGACCGGTGTGCCCAGCAGGTCGGCGTCGGCGCTGCGCGTCGCGCCGAGCGCCAGCGCCACGCGCACCGAGCGCTCGTTGCCGTGCTGGATGAAGCTCGTCAGGCGTTCGCCCGGGCGCTGCCTGCGCGCGTGGGCCAGGGCCGCCGCGGCCGCCTCGCGCGCATAGCCGCGGCCCCAGGCCGCGCGTGCCAGCACCCAGCCGCATTCCAGCGCGGGCCAGTATGGCGGGTGATGCAGGCCGACGCGGCCGATGAAGCTGCCGTCCTCCTGCCGCTGCACCGCCCACATGCCGATACCGCGCAGCGCCCAGTGGCCGTTGAAGCCGGCCATCGTGCGCCACGCGGTGTTGCGGTCCACCGTGTCGCCGCTGCCGATGTAGCGCATCACCTCGGGGTCGGCGCTCATCGCCGCGAAGGCATCGAGGTCGTCCTCGCGGAATGCCCGCAGCAGCAGGCGCCCGGTGGTGATCTCCGGGATCTCGAACCGGCTCACTCGGCGCGCGGCAGGTCGACCCGCGGCGCGGGCTTCCAGCCCTTGGCGCGATGCTCGGCGGTGACGTAGGTGCGGATGCCGCCGCGCACGAACCAGTCGGCATGGATGCGGGCGAAGCGCGGCTTCATCGCGGCCACCAGGTCGGACAGGATCGCGTTGGTGACCTTCTCGTGGAAGGCGCCCTCGTTGCGGAAGCTCCAGAAGTACTGCTTCAGGCTCTTCGTCTCGACGCAGTGCGCGTCGGCGATGTATTCGATGGTGAAGTGGGCGAAGTCCGGCTGGCCCGTCAGCGGGCACAGGCAGGTGAACTCGGGCACCTCGAAGCGGATGACGTAGTCGCGCTCGGGCGCCGGGTTGGGGAACACGTCGAGCGTGCGGCTGGGGGCGGAGGGGGGCGTCGCGGGGCGGGCCCGCGTGCCGACTTTGATCTTGGCCATGGGGCGGATTGTGCCGCCCGCGGGCGGGTCAGGCCCGGGCCCAGGGCCACCAGGCGGCGCCGAACCAGCGCCGCGGCTCGGTGCGCGGGCGCGCCGCCGCGGGCCGCAGCGCGGCGGCCAGGTCCTCGAGCACCGGACGCGCCGGTCCGGGCGACCGCACCACGCGCCGCACCTCGGCCGCGGGCGGCGGCTCGGGCTGCTCCAGCGCGCCGGCCTGCGACGGCGTGCCCAGTTCCTGGCTGGCCCACAGCGGGTCGAGCCAGTCCAGCAGGGGCTGCCACTGGTCGCGGTCGGCCTGCACCTTGGAGGCGGGCACGTCGAAGATGGTCAGACCGCGCTCAACGCAGCGCACGTAGTTCTGGGTGTCGCGCAGCACGCCCAGGAAGGGCGCGCCGATCACGTCGGCCCAGGCGCGCAGCGTGGTCTCGCCGCGGGTGCGGGCGTCGATGCGCATGCCCACCACCGCCACGCGGCAGCGGCCGCTGGCCACGCGCGGGTGCGCGGCCAGTTCGGCCCAGCACTGGGCGGCGGCGTCGCGGTCGAAGGCGGACTCGCACACCGGCATCAGGATCGCGTCGGCGCTCATCACCACCCGCGCCAGCTCGTGTCCGTGCAGGCCGCCCGGGGTGTCCAGCACGACATGGGTGACGCCGGCCGGCGGCCGCAGCGTGCGCTGCGGGTCCACCACCCAGCTCACGATCGGCCGGTCGCGCGCCAGCGGCTCCATCGCGCGGCGCTTGAGCCAGATGAGGGTGGACTTCTGCCGGTCCACGTCGCCCAGCATCACGGGCAGCCCGAGGCTGGCCGCATGGCCGGCCAGGTGCGTGGCCAGCGTGCTCTTGCCGCTGCCACCCTTGGGGTTGACGATCGCGATGACGGGCATGGAACCGGTCTGAAGTTGGCCAAATTGTGGGCTGGGCCCCTGCGCCGGACGCGGGCGTATTGCACGGCCGGGGCGGCGGCGTGGGGGCGGACGACGCCCGGGGGGCCGGTGCTATCATGGTTTCGACCCGGCAGCCTCGAAACTGGCGGGTTTTTCCATACAAATCAAACACTTGGCAACGCCGACGCGCTCCGTCGGCGTTGCGCGTTTCAGAGCCCGCCGACGGCCGTTTTGCGATGCGCCTCACCTCGATCAAGCTTTCGGGCTTCAAGTCCTTCGCCGAGCCCACGACGTTCCAGCTGCCGGGTCAGCTCGTCGGTGTGGTGGGCCCCAACGGCTGCGGCAAGTCCAACATCATCGATGCGGTGCGCTGGGTGCTTGGCGAGAGCAAGGCCAGCGAGCTGCGCGGCGAGTCGATGCAGGACGTGATCTTCAACGGCTCGGGCCAGCGCAAGCCGGCCGGACGCGCCAGCGTCGAACTGGTGTTCGACAACACCGCGGCGCGCGCCGGCGGCCAGTGGAACCAGTTCAGCGAGATCGCCGTCAAGCGCGTGCTCACGCGCGACGGCACCAGCAGCTACTACATCAACAACCAGCCGGTGCGCCGGCGCGACGTGCAGGACGTGTTCCTGGGCACCGGCCTCGGGCCGCGAGCCTACGCGATCATCGGCCAGGGCACGATCAGCCGCATCATCGAGAGCAAGCCCGAGGAACTGCGCATGTTCCTCGAGGAAGCCGCGGGCGTGTCCAAGTACAAGGAGCGCCGCCGCGAGACCGAGAACCGGCTCAAGGACACGCGCGAGAACCTGACCCGCGTGGAGGACATCCTGCGCGAGCTGGGCACCAACCTCGACAAGCTCGAGCAGCAGGCCGTGGTGGCGCAGCAGTACCGCGCGCTGCAGGACGAGGGCACGCTCAAGCTGCACCAGCTGTGGTTCCTGAAGCACCGCGACGCGGCCAAGGAAGAGGAGCGGGTCAAGAAGGCGGTGGCCGACGCGCAGGTGGCGCTGGAAGAGCGCATCGCCCAGCTGCGCCACGTCGAGTCCGACCTGGAGACCGTGCGCCAGACCCACTACGAGGCCGGCGACGCGCTGCACGCGGCGCAGGGATCGCTCGCCGAGGCGGCCATGGAAGCCAGCCGGCTCGAAGAGCGCATCCGCTACGTGGTGGACAGCCGCCAGCGCGTGGAGCAGCGCATCGCCGAGCTGGCGGCGCAGGACGCGATGTGGCAGCAGCGCAGCGCCGAGGCCGCCGCCGAGGTGGAGGCCATCGCCGGCCAGATCGCCGCCGCCGACGAGGACGCCGCCACGCTGGCGGCCCAGGCCGAGGACCACGCCGGCCAGCTGCCCGCGTTCGAGGACGCGCTGCGCGGCGCGCAGTCGCGCAGCAACGAGCAGCGCGTCAAGGTGGCCGAGGTGCAGCAGCAGATCCAGCTGCTGGCCGCCGACAGCCGCAACGTCGACGAGCAGTCGCGCAGCCTGAAGTCGCGCCGCGAGCGCCTGGCCGCCGAGCGCCAGGGCCTGTCCGCCCCCGACACGGCGCGCCTGGCCGAGCTGAAGACTCGCACCGCCGCCGCCGACGCCGCCAAGGACGAGGCCGAGGCGCGTCTTGCGCAGCTGACCGAGGAGGTGCCCGCGCTCGACGAGCAGCGGCGCGGCCTGCAGGAGGCCGCCAACCGCGAGTCGGCACGGCAGTCCGACCTGAGTGCCCGACTGGAAGCGCTGCGTGCGCTGCAGGCCAAGGTGCAGACCGAAGGCAAGCTCAAGCCCTGGCTGGTGCGCCACGGGCTGGACTCGCTGCAGGGCCTGTGGACCCAGGTGCACATCGAGGCCGGCTGGGAGACCGCACTGGAATCGGCGCTGCGCGAACGCCTCAATGCGCTGGAAGTCGGCCGCGTCGAGACCGTGCGCGCCTTCGCCGACGACGCGCCGCCGGCCAAGCTGGCCTTCTACACGCGGCCGCCGGCCGGCAGCGCCAGCACGCACCAGACCCTGCCGCGCCTGGCCGACCTGCTGCGCCTGGGCGACGCCGGCCTGAAGGCCCTGCTGGGCGACTGGCTCGAGGGCGTGTACACCGCGGCCAGCTTCGACGAGGCCCTGGCGCACCGCGGCAAGCTCACCCACGGCGAGGTGATCATGACCCGCGAGGGCCATGCGGTGTCGCAGTACGCCGTGGCCTTCTACGCGCCCGACGACGAGCGCGCCGGCCTGCTGGCGCGCGCGCAGGAGATCGAGAACCTCGAGCGCCAGCAGCGCGCCCAGGCCCTGATCAGCGAGGAGGCGCGCTCGGCGCTGGTGCGCTGCGAGGCGGCCTACACCGAGGCGTCGCTCAAGCTGGCCAGCCTGCGCCGCGAGGCTGCCGAGGCGCAGACCCGCGCCCACGGCCTGCATGTGGAACTGCTGCGCCTGTCGCAGCAGGCGGAAGCCGCCAGCGCGCGCAGCAGCCAGCTCGACGAGGAACTGGCCGAGATCGATGCCCAGCTCGAGGCCCTCGCCGAGCGGCGCGCCACCGGCGAGGCGCGCTTCGAGGAGCTGGACATGCAGCTGGCCACGACGCAGGAGCGCCATGCCGAGCTCGACGAGGCCGTGATCGCCGCCGAGCGCAAGCTCGCCGACGCGCGCGAGCAGGGCCGTGCGCTGGAGCGGCGCGCCCAGGAGGCGCAGTTCCAGTCGCGCACGCTGGCGGCGCGCCGCGGCGAGCTGCAGCGCGCCATCGAGACCGCGACGCAGCAGGTCGCCGCCAACGTGCAGGCGGCGGAACAGGCGCGCACGGAGCTGGCGTCGCTGGACGATGCGGCGGCGCAGGCCGGCCTGCAGACGGCGCTGGCGCTCAAGCTCGAGCGCGAGCAGGCCCTGGCCGCCCAGCGCAGCCTGTACGACGACCTGTCGGCGCGGCTGCGCGCCTTCGACGAGCAGCGCATGGGCCTGGAGCGCGGCCTCGATCCGCTGCGCGAAAAGATCACCAAGCTGCAGCTCGAGGAGCAGGCGGCGTCGCTGGGCGGGGCCCAGTACATGGAACAGCTCGTCGCCGCGGCGGTGGACCTGGCCGTGCTGGCGCAGGGCATCGAGTCCGGCGGCGTGCGCCTGGCCGGCCTGCAGGGCGAGATCGACCGCCTCCACCGCGAGGTGGAGGCGCTGGGCGCGGTGAACCTGGCCGCGCTGGAGGAGCTGACCACATCGCGCGAGCGCAAGCAGTTCCTCGACGCGCAGGACGCCGACCTGCGCGAGGCGATGGCCACGCTGGAAGCCGCCATCAAGACCATCGACGGCGAGACGCGCGACCTGCTGGCGCAGACCTTCAACCAGGTCAACGAGCAGTTCGGCCGCATGTTCCCCACGCTGTTCGGCGGCGGCACCGCGAAGCTGGTGATGACCGGCGACGAGATCCTCGACGCCGGCGTGCAGGTGATGGCCCAGCCGCCCGGCAAGAAGAACAGCACGATCCACCTGCTGTCCGGCGGCGAGAAGGCGCTGACCGCGATCGCGCTGGTGTTCGCGATCTTCCAGCTCAACCCGGCGCCGTTCTGCCTGCTCGACGAGGTGGACGCGCCGCTGGACGACGCCAACACCGAGCGCTACGCCAAGCTGGTTACCGAGATGAGCCAGGCCACGCAGTTCCTGTTCATCAGCCACAACAAGATCGCGATGGAGATGGCGCAGCAGCTCATCGGCGTGACCATGCAGGAGCAGGGCGTCTCGCGCATCGTGGCGGTGGACATGGACGCCGCGGTCACCATGGCCCAGGCGGCCTGACGCGCCGTGGCGATCGAGGTCCGGCCGATCGCCCTGGAGCACGCGGCCGGCTTCCATGCCTGCCTCGACGTGGTGGCGCGCGAGAAGCGCTACCTCGCGCAGACCCAGGCGCTGCCGCTGGCGCGCGTCGAGGGCTTCGTGCGCGACAGCGTGGCCGGCGACGCGATCCAGTTCGTGGCGCTCGACGGTGACCGCGTGGTGGGCTGGTGCGACATCTTTCCCGACTGGGCCGACGCGGTGCGCCACATCGGCCGCGTCGGCATGGGCCTGCTGCCCGAGGCGCGCGGCCGGGGCGTCGGCGAGCGGCTGCTGCGCGCCTGCCTCGACAAGGCGCGTGCCAAGGGCCTGACGCGCATCGAGCTGCACGTGCGCGCCGACAACGCGCGCGCCATCGCGCTGTACCGGCGCGTCGGCTTCGCGCAGGAGGCCGTGATGCCGCGCGGCATGCGCTTCGACGGCGTGTACTACGATGGCCTCCAGATGAGCCTGCTGCTCGACTGACGCCCGATGAACCTCACCACCGCCCTCGTGCTGGCTGCCCTGGCCGTGCTGGGTGCGTTGGCGCTGCATGGCTGGTGGAGCGCGCGCCGGGCGGCACCGCGCCGGGCGGCCGGCCCGGT
Organism: Aquabacterium sp. T101; assembly: GCF_057219775.1. Lineage (NCBI taxonomy): Bacteria > Pseudomonadati > Pseudomonadota > Betaproteobacteria > Burkholderiales > Sphaerotilaceae > Aquabacterium > Aquabacterium sp. T101. Next base: position 1,011,874 of record NZ_JBXVVZ010000001.1, on the reverse strand, counting down.
GCAGCCGGAGCCCGGCCCGCAGCGCGAGCGCGTCGAGCCCACGCTGGGCGACCTGCCGGCCACCGGTGCCGAACCGGTGCTCGCCACACCCGCGCCGCGCCGCGCGACCGCGCGGCTGGACCCGCTGATCGACGCCCTGGCCACGCTGGCGCTGGAGTCGCCGGTCACCGGCGACACCGTGCTGGCGCACCTGCCGCCGTCGCGCCGTGCCGGCGGCAAGCCGCTGCACGTGGAAGGGCTCGACACCGAGACCGGCCAGTGGGAGGCGCCGCGTGCCGGTGCCCGCTATGGCGAGTTGCAGGCCGGCGTGCAGCTGGCCAATCGCAGCGGCGCGCTCAACGAGATCGAGTACTCGGAGTTCGTGCAGAAGATCCAGACCTTCGCCGACGCCATCGGCGCGGTGCCGGACTTCCCCGACATGCTCGACGTGGTGGCCCGCGCACGCGAGCTCGACGCGTTCGCCAGCGACCACGACGCCAACCTGCTGGTGCACCTGCAGGCCGATTCGGTGGCCTGGAGCGTCGGCTACGTGCGCCAGTGCGCCGAGCGCCATGGCTTCGTGCCCGGCAACCTGCCCGGCCGGATGGTGCTGCCGTCACCGGAGGAGGGCGCGCCGCCGGTGCTGGTGCTGTCGTTCGACGCACAGGCGGCGCTGTCGGACGAACCGCAGCAGTCGGCCGTGCGGCGGGTCACGCTGTCGCTCGACGTGGGCCAGTCGCCGGAGTCGGCCGAGCCCTTCGCCGCCTGGCAGCAGGCCATCCGCGCCCTGGCCGACGAGATGGACGCGCAGGCGGTCGACGACGACGGCCGGCCGATCACGCTGCAGCACTACACCACCATCGCCGCCGAGCTGAGCCGCCTGTACCTGGCGCTGGCCTCGCGCGACATGGCTGCCGGCTCGCCGGCCGCGCGCCGGCTGTTCCAGTGAAACCGGCGTACCGGCAGGCCGGCCCGGCCGACGTGGCGGCGCTGTCCGCGCTGTACCGCGCCACCGCGCTGGCGCTCGGGCCGCAGGTGTATTCGGCCGAGCAGGTCCAGGCCTGGGCCCGCTCCACCGACGACGCGCAGCGCTTCGCCGCCTATGTGCTCGATGCCCGCACCTGGATCGCCGACGACGCGTCGGGCGTGCCGCTCGGCTTCTGCGGCGTCGCCGTGCACGGCATGGTGGGCGAGGTGCATTCGCTGTACGTCAGGGCCGACGCCACGCGCCGCGGCCTGGGCACGGCCCTGCTGGCCCACGCGCTGGGCGATGCGCGGGCCCGGGGTGCAAGGGCGTTCGAAGCCTGGGCCACGCCCTTTTCCCGGCCGGTCTTCGAGCGCGCCGGCTTCACGCTGCGCGGCGCGGTGACCGAGCCCTACCAGGGCGTCCTGTTCGAGCGCTACCGCATGGCCACGCCCGGCGTCGCGGGCTGAGCCTTGCCTACACTGCCGGCCATGCAAGACGCCGCCCCGCGCGCCGCCGAACTGCGCGCCCAGCTCCAGCGCCACGCGCACCTGTACTACGTGCTCGACGCGCCCGAGATCCCGGACGCCGAGTACGACCGGCTGTTCCGCGAGCTGCAGGCGATCGAGGCGGCACATCCCGAACTGCGCACCGCCGACTCGCCGACGCAGCGCGTCATCGGCCAGGTGCTGCCGGGGCTGCGGCCGGTGCGCCATGCGGTGCCGATGCTGTCCATCGAGACCGAGACGGACACCTCGCCCGACGGCGCGCGCCGCTTCGACGAGCGGGTGCGCAATGCGCTCGGGCTCGCGCCCGACGCGCCGCCGGTGGCCTACGCGGCCGAGCTCAAGTTCGACGGGCTGGCGATCAACCTGCGCTACGAGCACGGCGTGCTGGTGCTGGGCGCCACGCGCGGCGACGGCGAGACCGGCGAAGACGTCACTCAGAACGTGCGCACCATCGGCCAGGTGCCGCTGCGGCTGGCCGGCGCGAGCGCGCCGGTGATCGAGGTGCGCGGCGAGGTCTACATGCGGCGCGACCGCTTCGAGGCGCTCAACGCCGCGCAGCGCGCCGCCGGCGAGAAGACCTTCGTCAACCCGCGCAACACGGCCGCGGGCGCGCTGCGCCAGCTCGACCCGGCCGTCACGGCGTCGCGGCCGCTGTCGTTCTTCGCCTACGGCCTGGGCGAGGTGCAGGGCTGGGACGTGCCGCCCACGCATTCGGGCCTGCTCGACGCGCTGGCGGCGATGGGCCTGCCGGTGTGCGCCGACCGCGTGGTGGCGGACGGCGCCGACGGCCTGGTGGCCTTCCACGCCGCGATCGGCGCGCGGCGCGACGCGCTGCCGTTCGACATCGACGGCGTGGTCTACAAGGTCAACGACCGGGCGCTGCAGCAGCAGCTGGGCTTCAAGACGCGCGAGCCGCGCTGGGCCGTGGCGCACAAGTACCCGGCGCAGGAGCAGATGACGCTGCTGCGCGACATCGACATCCAGGTCGGCCGCACCGGCAAGCTCACGCCGGTGGCCAAGCTGGAGCCGGTGTTCGTCGGCGGCACCACGGTCAGCAACGCCACGCTGCACAACGAGGACGAGGCCCGGCGCAAGGACGTGCGCATCGGCGACACGGTGATCGTGCGCCGTGCCGGCGACGTGATCCCCGAGGTGGTGGGCGTGGTGGCTGAGCGCCGCCCGGCCGACGCCGGCGAGCCCTTCGACCTGTACCGGCGCCTGGGCGGCCGCTGCCCGGTGTGCGGCAGCGCGATCGTGCGCGAGGAGGGCGAGGTCGACTGGCGCTGCTCTGGCGGCATCTCGTGCCCGGCGCAGCGCAAGCAGGCGATCCTGCACTTCGCGCAGCGCCGCGCGCTCGACATCGAGGGCCTGGGCGACAAGCTGGTGGACCAGCTCGTCGACGGCGGCGTGATCCGCGCGCTGCCCGACCTGTACCGCCTGGGCGTGGCCTCGCTGGCGCAGCTCGAGCGCATGGCCGACCGCAGCGCGGCCAACGTCGTGGCCGCGCTGGAGGCGTCCAAGCGCACCACGCTGCAGCGCTTCCTGTTCGGCCTGGGCATCCGCCACGTGGGCGAGACCACCGCGCGCGACCTGGCGCGCCACTTCGGCGCGCTCGACCGGCTGATGGACGCGAGCCTCGAGCAGCTGCTGGAGGTGCCCGACGTGGGCCCGACGGTGGCGCAGAGCGTGCGCACCTTCTTCGACCAGCCGCACAACCGCGAGGTCGTGGAGCAGCTGCGCGCCGCCGGCGTCACCTGGGACGAGCACGAGGGCGCGGCCAGCGCGCCGGCGGGTGCGCTGGCCGGCCGCACCTTCGTGCTCACCGGCACGCTGCCGACGCTGTCGCGCGACGAGGCCAAGGCCCTGATCGAGGCCGCGGGCGGCAAGGTGGCGGGCTCGGTGTCGAAGAAGACGCACTACGTGGTGGCGGGCGAGGAGGCGGGCAGCAAGCTCGACCGCGCGCGCGAGCTGGGCATCGAGGTGCTCGACGAGGCGGGCCTGCGCGCCCTGCTGGAGGCGGCATGAACGCGGCCCTGATCGGCATCGACCTCGGCGGCACCAAGATCGAGGTGGCCGCGCTGGCGCGCGACGACGGGCGCGTGCTGCTGCGCGAGCGCGTGCCCACGCCGGTGGGCGACTACGACGGCACGCTGGCCGCCATCGCCGGCCTGGTGCGGCGCGCCGAGGCCGCGATCGGCAGCGGCGCGCTGCCGGTGGGCGTGGGCATTCCCGGCTGCGTGTCGCCCGCCACCGGCCGGGTCAAGGGCGCCAACTCCACCGTGCTGATCGGGCGGGCGTTGCAGGACGACCTGGAGCGTGTCACCGGCCGGCCGGTGCGGCTGGCCAACGACGCCAACTGCCTGGCTGTCAGCGAGGCCGTCGACGGCGCGGGCGCCGGGGCCCGGGTGGTGTTCGCCGCGATCCTGGGCACCGGGGTCGGCGCGGGCATCGCGATCGACGGCACGGTCTGGGCCGGCGCCAACGGCATCGCCGGCGAGTGGGGCCACAACCCGGCGCCGCTGTTCGACGACGAGCCCGCGCCGCGGCCGTGCTGGTGCGGGCGCGGGGCCTGCAACGAGGCGCTGCTGTCCGGCCCGTCCTTCGCCGCCGACCATGCGCGGCGCCACGGCGGTGCGCTGAGCGCGCCACAGATCGTGCAGGCCGCGGCCGCGGGCGACGCTGCCTGCGCCGAATCGCTCGACCGCTACGCGGAGCGCCTGGCCCGGGCGCTGGCGCGGGTGGTCAACGTGATCGACCCCGACGTGGTCGTGCTGGGCGGCGGCATGAGCAACGTGGACGCGCTGTACGACGCGCTGCCGCGGCGCTGGGGCCCGCATGTGTTCAGCGACGCGGTCGTCACGCCGGTGCGGCGCGCGGTGCACGGAGATTCCTCCGGCGTGCGCGGTGCAGCCTGGCTGTGGCGCTAGCATCGGCCCCTCCACCCGACCCGAAGCTGCAACCGACATGGCTGTCCGCGAGATCCTGAAGATGGGCGACCCGCGCCTGCTGCGCGTGGCGCCGCCGGTCACCGCGTTCGACACGCCCGAGCTGCATTTGCTGGTGGCCGACATGTTCGAAACCATGGCCGCGGCGCAGGGCGCGGGCCTGGCCGCGCCGCAGATCGGCGTCGACCTGCAACTGGTGATCTTCGGCTTCGCGCGCAGCGAGCGCTACCCCGACGCGCCGCCGGTGCCGCGCACCGTGCTGTGCAACCCGGTGATCGAGCTGCTGTCCGACGCCATGGAGGACGGTTGGGAGGGCTGCCTGTCGGTGCCCGGGCTGCGCGGCGTGGTGCCGCGCTGGCAGCGCATCCGCTACCGCGGCTTCGACCCCTATGGCGACCCGATCGAGCGCGAGGCCGACGGCTTCCACGCCCGCGTGGTGCAGCACGAATGCGACCACCTGATCGGCCGCCTGTACCCCACGCGGATGACCGACCTGACTCGCCTGGGCTACACCAGCGTGCTGTTTCCCGATCTGGACCCGGCCGGGGACGATTGACATGACCGACACCGGCCCGCTGCGCTCGCGCCCCCCGAGGGGAGCCCGGGCCGCTGGGGGCAGCCCGGCACCGGCCCGAGGCGCCGCCGGGCTTACGTAAAGCAATATTGCTGCGTCAGCGTCGCCCCGCGATGCGGCGTTGAGCCGACCAGGCCCCCCCACGCCGGGGCGCCCCAGAGGAGATGCCATGTCCCTAGCCCCCCGCCCCCTGCCGCGGCCCCTGGTGCCGATGCGCGCCCTGGCCGGCATGGCCCTCGCCCTGGCCGCCCTGGTGGCCAGCGGCGCCGCCTGGGCCGACCCGCCCGGGCGCGTCGGCCGCATCGCCGACACCGACGGCACGGTGTGGTTCTACGACGACGAGGACGGCGACTGGATCCAGCCGCGCCGCAACCGGCCGCTCACCGAGGGCGACCGCCTGTCCACCGAGCGCGGCGCCCGCGCCGAGGTGCAGGTCGGCTCGGCCACGCTGCGGCTGGACGGCGGCACCGACATCGAGTTCGTGCAACTGGACGACGACCGCGTGCGCGTGCGGGTGCTGGGCGGCACGGTGGCGCTGCGCGTGCGCGGCGACAGCGCCCGCGAGTTCGCGCTGCTGGCCGCCGAAGGCCGCTACGAGCCGCTGCGCGGAGGGCGCTACCGCGTCGACGTGCGCAGCGACGGCAGCTTCGGCGCGGCACTGTCCGGCGCGCTGCGCTTCGAGGCCCGCGACAGCGTGCTCGACCTGGCCGCCGGCCAGCGGGCCGAGTTCTGGGTCGAGCGCGGCCAGACCCATTACGCCTGGGCCTCGATGCCCGACGACCGCTTCGGCGACTGGGTGGCGCGCCAGGACCGCGAGGACGACCGCGACCGCGAGCGCCAGCGCTACGTCTCGCCCGAGATGACCGGCGCCGAGGACCTGGACCGTTACGGCCGCTGGGACCGCCATCCCGACTACGGCGCGATCTGGTTCCCGACCGTGGTGGTGGCGGGCTGGGCCCCCTACCGCTATGGCCACTGGGCGCATGTGCGCCCCTGGGGCTGGACCTGGGTCGACGACGCGCCCTGGGGCTTCGCGCCGTTCCACTACGGCCGCTGGGTGCACTGGAACGGCCGCTGGGCCTGGGCGCCGGGCCAGTACGTCGCGCGTCCGGTGTTCGCGCCGGCCCTGGTGGCCTGGTTCGGCGGCCCGAACGTCAGCGTGGGCGTCAGCATCGGCGGCCCGTCGGTCGGCTGGGTGCCGCTGGGCCCGCGCGAGATCTACCACCCGACCTACCAGGTCACCAACATCTACGTGCGCAACGTCAACGTGACGCACCGCCACTGGCATGGCCCGAACCCGCGCTACGAGCGCACCGTGCCCACCGGGCCCATCAGCTATACCAACCAGGGCGTGGCCGGCGGCGTGACCGTGGTGCCGCAGGGCGTGATCCGCAACCGGCAGCCCGTGTCGGGTGCCGTGCTGCCGGTGGACGCGCCCACCATCGCCCGCTGGCAGCCCGGCGACCGCGGCGGCGCGCCCGACCGCGTGGTGGCCTCGGTGCCGGTGCCGCCGCCCGCGGCGCGTGGCATCGCGCCCCAGGCTGCGGTGCCGCAGGCACCGGGCGCCGTGCGCGTGGCGCCCTGGACGCCGCCGGGGCGCATCGGCGCGGCGCGCGGTGACGGTGGCGACACGGCCCGCGGCGCGCCGGACCGCGAGGTGCGCACGCTGCCGGAGCGCCAGCGCGTGATCACGCCGGCCGGCTCGCCGCAGCGCGATGTGCAGGAGCGCCGCGACGACGTCCGCATCGACGACAGCGGCCGGCGCGAACGGGGCCGTGACGACGACCGGCAGCGCGGCCGCGACGACGACCGCGCCCGCCAGCGCGCCGAGCCCGACGTGGACCGCCGCAGTGTGCAGCCGGTGCGGCCGGTGGCTCCCGTGGCCCCGGTGTCCCCGGTGGTGCCAGCCGTGCCGCGCGCCCAGCCCGTGCAGCCGGTGCAACCCGTTCAACCGGTGCAGCCGGGGCCGTCGCGTCGCGAGGACCGGCGCGAGGACCGCCGGGAAGATCGCCGGGACGACCGGCGCGACGATCGCCGTGGCGGCGACGTGTCGCGCGAGCAGCAGAACCGCTGAGGCGCGGCCGCCCGTGCGCCGGGGTGCGCCCGGCCGCAGCCGCTAGCGGGCGCCGGCCAGCAGCGGCCGCAGCACCGGCCACACGTTGGCCAGCATGCGCGGATGCGCCGCCTCGCGCGGGTGGATCCGGTCGGGCTGGAACATCGCCTCGGCGTCGGGCGCGTCGGCCACGCCGCGCAGCAGGAACGGCACCAGGGCCGCGCCCTCGGCCTGCGCCACCTTGGCGAACAGGCCGAAGAACGCGTCGCCGTACTGGCGCCCGTAGTTCGGCGGCACCTGCATGCCCACCAGCACGGCGCGCGCGCCGGCGGCACGCACCGCGCGCACCATCGTGGTCAGGTTGTCCTGCGTCATCGCCAGCGGCAGCCCGCGCAGGGCGTCGTTGCCGCCGAGTTCGATCACCACATGGGTGGGGCGGTGCTGCGCCAGCAGGGCCGGCAGGCGCGAGCGGCCACCCGACGTGGTGTCGCCGCTGATGCTGGCGTTGACCACGCGCACGGCCAGCTTGTCGCGCGCGATCTGCTGTTCCATCAGGGCCACCCAGCCGGTGCCGCGGGCCAGGCCGTATTCGGCCGACAGGCTGTCGCCCACCACCAGCACCACGGACGACCGGGGCGACGCGGCAGCCGCCGGGGCCTGCGCCGCCGCGCCTTTCGGGGGCATTGCAGAGCCCGCCGCGACGAGCAGGGCAATGCGGCTACAGTGAGCGAGCCAGGTGCGGCGCGTTGCCGTTGCCGACTTCCCGAAACCGAGCTTCATGCCTGCGTCACCCTTTCTGATCGAGGTCGAGCACGTGACCAAGCAGGTCGGCGACTCCACCGGCGTGCTGACGATTCTCCACGACATCCACTTCGCGCTCGCGCCACGCGAGTCGGTGGCCATCGTGGGCGCCTCCGGCTCGGGCAAGAGCACGCTGCTGTCGATCATCGCCGGCCTGGACGTGCCCACCTCGGGCACGGTCAAGCTGGCCGGCAAGGACCTGTTCGCGCTCGACGAGGACGCGCGCGCCGCGGTGCGTGCCAAGCGCATGGGCTTCGTGTTCCAGAGCTTCCAGTTGCTGTCCCACCTGACGGCCCTCGAGAACGTGATGCTGCCGCTGGAACTGCTGGGCCGGCGCGACGCGCGCGCCGTGGCGGCGGAGATGCTCGAACGCGTGGGCCTGGGGGAGCGGTTGACCCACTACCCGCGGCTGATGTCCGGCGGCGAGCAGCAGCGCGTGGCGCTGGCGCGTGCCTTCGTCGTCAAGCCCGCCGTGCTGCTGGCCGACGAGCCCACGGGCAGCCTCGACTTCGCCACCGGCGAGCGCGTGATGGAGCTGATGTTCGAGATGAACCGCGAGGCAGGCACCACGCTGCTGCTGGTCACGCACGACCGCGACATCGCCGCGCGCTGCCAGCAGCAGATCCGCATCGAGGCCGGGCGCATCGCCGCGCCGTCGGCCTGAGCGCGCGCCGCGTCCGCGTCCCTGCGCGCGCCTAGGCGGGCGGCAGGCCCAGGAACTCCAGCACCGGGCGCACGGTGCGCGCCGGGTCCTCCTCGTGGGGCACATGGCCGAGGTCGTCGAAGACCACGACCTGGGCGCCGCGGATGTCGGCGGCGAAGCGCTTCGCGGTGTCCGGCGGCACGAGGCGGTCGCGGCCGCCCCACAGCACCAGCGTGGGCTGCGTCAGCGACTTCAGGCGGTCGGCATGCGCGCCCATCTCCAGCTGCCGCATGCGCAGGCCCAGCGCGCGGCGGTTGCCGTCGCGCAGGGTGAGCTCGAAGTAGCGGTCGACCACCGGCTCCGTCAGGCGCGACGGGTCGCCGTAGACGCTCTGCACGCTCTGCGCCACCAGCGCGCGCGGCAGCAGGTGCTGGCCGATCCAGCCCAGCACCGGCAGCGCCGCGACGCGAAAGCCCAGCGGTACGTTGCCCGGCGAGAAGTCGTAGCCGGTGGCGTCCAGCAGCACCAGCCGGTCCACCCGCGCCGGCGCCATCGCGGCGGTGCGCCAGGCGATCTCGCCGCCGAGCGAGTTGCCGACGAGCACCGCGCGCTGCACCCGCAGCGCGTCCATCAGGTCGAGCACGAAGCGGGCGTAGGTGTCGCCGCGGTAGTCGTCGGCCGCATAGCCGCCGGGCGCACCGGAGAACGGGCCGGTGAGGCCGAAGCCGGGCAGGTCCACGCTGATGACGCGCCGGGACCGCGCCAGAACCGGCACCCATCCCTCCCAGGTGTGCAGGCTGGCGCCGGTGCCGTGCAGCAGCAGCAGCGGCGCCGGATCGCCGCGCGGCCCGACGTCGCGCAGGTGCACGATCTGGCCCTTGAACTCGATGAAGTCCGACGGCGGCGGCGCCCAGCGCGCCACCAGCGACTGCACCGGCCGGTCGGGCGCCCGCGACAGCGACACGGCCAGCGCCGTGAGCATCAGCAGCAGGCCGACGAGGCGCAGCAGCCAGCTCATGCGGCCGCCGGCGCGAGGCGCTCGTCCACCGCGCCGCGCTCGTCGAACACGACGCAGCGGCCATGCCAGTGGCGTGCGCCCAGCCGCTCCAGGTAGCCGAGGATGCCGCCGTCGAGCTGCCACACCGCATCGACGCCGGCCGCCTGCAGCGCCAGCGCGGCCTTCTCGCAGCGGATGCCGCCGGTGCAGTAGGTGACGACCGTGCGGCCCTCCAGCGCGTCGCGGTGCGAGGCGGCGGCCGCGGGGAAGTCGGAGAACTTCGCCAGGCGCCAGTCGATCGCGCCGTCGAACGCGCCGGCGTCGACCTCCCAGGCATTGCGCGTGTCCAGCAGCACCACCTCGCGGCCGGTGTCGTCGCGCCCGGCGTCGAGCCAGCGCGCCAGCGTGCCGGCATCCAGTGCCGGTGCGCGGCCCTGCACCGGGCACACCTGCGGCTGGTTCATGCGGATGATCTCGCGCTTGACCTTCACGCGCAGGCGCCGGAAGGGCAGGGTGTCGCTGAAGCTCTCGCGGGCCGCGAGCCCGGCCAGGCGGGGATCGTCCCCCAGGCCGGCCAGCCACCCGCGCGCTGCCGAGGGCTCGCCGGCCACGAAGAGGTTGATGCCTTCCTCGGCCAGCAGCACGGTGCCGCGCAGGCCGGCCGCGGCGGCGCGGTCCTCGATGCGCTGGCGCAGGGCGTCGAGTGCGTCGAGCGTCACGAAGCGGTAGGCGCTGAGGTTCAAGAAGGGGCCGGGCACGTCGAAATTCTACGAACTGCCCGACGGGCGCCCGGACACAATCTGCCGCCATGACCCCCGCGGATGCGCGCAGCGCGACCACCGGCCTGGTGCTGACCGGCGGCGGAGCGCGCGCGGCCTACCAGGTGGGCGTGCTGCGGGCGCTGGGGCGCATCCGGCGCGAGGTCGGGGCGCCTGCGCGCAACCCGTTCGGCATCATCACGGGCACGTCGGCCGGTGCCATCAACGCCGCCGCCCTGGCCTGCCAGGCCGACCGCTTCGACCATGCCGTGGCGGCCCTGGTGGACGTGTGGCGCCACTTCCGCGCCGACCAGGTGTACCGGGCCGACGCCTTCGGCGTGGTGCGCACCGGCGCGCGCTGGCTGACGATGCTGACGATGGGCTGGGCCCTGGCGCGCTGGCGCCGCGCCAGCCCGCGCTCGCTGCTCGACAACAGCCCGCTGGCCGAGCTGCTGCGCAAGGTGGTGGCGGTGGACCGGCTGCCCGCGCTGCTCGACGCCGGCCACCTGCAGGCGCTGGCGGTCACCGCGTCGAGCTACACCAGCGGCAACCACGTCACCTTCTGCCAGACCGCGCGGCCGTTCGAGCCGTGGCTGCGCTCGCAGCGCATCGCCGTGCCCAGCGAGATCGACACGCCGCACCTGCTGGCGTCGGCGGCGATCCCGTTCATCTTTCCGGCCGTGCCGCTGGCGGTGGGCGACCAGCGCGAATGGTGCGGCGACGGCTCGATGCGGCAGTCCGCGCCGCTGTCGCCCGCGGTGCACCTGGGGGCCCAGCGCGTGTTCGTCATCGGCGCCGGCCGTCTGCACGAGCCACCGGGCCAGCGCCGCGGCGACGGCGACTACCCGAGCCTGGCGCAGGTGGCCGGGCATGCGCTGTCGAACATCTTCCTGGATGCGCTGGCGGTGGACATCGAGCGCGCCCAGCGCATCAACCGCACGCTCGAACTGCTCGACCCGGCGCACCGCGACAAGTCCGCGCTGCGGCCGGTGGAGATCCTCGTGATCGCGCCCAGCCAGCGCCTGGACGACATCGCCTCGCGCCACGTGGAGTCGCTGCCCGCGCCGGTGCGCGCGTTGCTGCGCGGCATGGGCGTGGGCACGGGCGCCGGCGGCGGTCGAGGCGGCGCCGCGCTGGCCAGCTACCTGCTCTTCGAGCAGGGGTTCACGCGCGAACTGATCGCGCTGGGCATGGCCGACACGATGGCGCGCCGCGACGACGTGCTGGCCTTCTTCGGCTGGCCGAGCGATGCCATCGCGCTGGCGGACCGGGACCCGTCGCCCACCCACTGGGGCGGCCTCGACGACGCCGACGGCTGAGCGCCGGGGGGCCCGGCCGGGTGCGCCGGCCCGCGGCCGATAATGCGGGCCCAGCCGTTGCCTCCGCCCGATGCCCGCGACCTTCGTCCACCTGCGCACCCACACCGAGTTCTCGGTCGTCGACGGCACCCTGAGGGTCGACGACGCGGTGGCGGCCGCCGCGCGCGACGCGCAGCCCGCCTGCGCGATCACCGACCTGTCCAACCTGTTCGGCGCGGTCAAGTTCTACGGCGCGGCGCGCAAGCTCGGCGTCAAGCCGGTGGTGGGCTGCGACCTCTGGCTCGAGCCCGAGCCGGGCCGGCCTGCCGGCGACAAGCAGGGCAGCCGCCTGCTGGTGCTGGTGCAGGACACGCGCGGCTACCTCAACCTGTGCCGCCTGCTCGCGCTGGCCTGGACCACCAACGTGCAGCGCGCCCAGGCCTGGGTCAAGTGGGACTGGCTGCAGGCGCATGCCGACGGCCTGCTGGCGTTGTCGGGCGCCGACCTCGGCGCGGTGGGGCAGGCGCTGCTGGCGGGCGACGACGAGCGCGCCACGGCGCTGGCCGGTCGCCTGGCGGCGATCTTCCCGCAGCGCTTCTACATCGAGCTGCAGCGCGCCGGCCTGCCCCATCACGAGCGCCACGTGCGCGCTGCGGTGCCGCTGGCGGCCCGCCTCGGGCTGCCGGTGGTGGCCACGCACCCGGTGCAGTTCCTCGAGCCCGACGACTTCGAGGCGCACGAGGCGCGCGTGTGCGTGGCCGAGGGCGAGACGCTGGCCAACCCTCGCCGCGTCAAGCGCTTCTCGCGCGACCAGTACTTCAAGTCGCAGGCCGAGATGGCCGCGCTGTTCGCCGACCTGCCGGTGGCGCTCGCCAACAGCATGGCGATCGCGCAGCGCTGCAACCTGCAGCTGGTGCTGGGCAAGCCGCGGCTGCCGGACTTCCCGACGCCGGGCGGCATCCCGATCGAGGCGCACTTCCGCGCCGAGTCGAAGGCCGGGCTCGAGCTGCGGCTGGCGCAGCTCTACCCCGACCCGGCGCGCCGCGAGCGCGAGCGGCCGCGCTACGAGCAGCGCCTGGCGTTCGAGCTCGACACCATCGTGAAGATGGGCTTCCCGGGCTACTTCCTGATCGTGGCCGACTTCATCCAGTGGGCCAAGGCCAACGGCTGCCCGGTCGGCCCGGGCCGCGGCTCGGGCGCCGGCTCGCTGGTGGCCTACGCGCTGTCGATCACCGACCTGGACCCGCTCGAATACAACCTGCTGTTCGAGCGCTTCCTGAACCCGGAGCGGGTGTCGATGCCCGACTTCGACATCGATTTCTGCCAGGCCAACCGCGAGCGCGTGATCGACTACGTGAAGGCCAAGTACGGCCGCGACGCGGTGAGCCAGATCGCCACCTTCGGCACGATGGCGGCCAAGGCCGCGCTGCGCGACGTGGGCCGCGTGCTCGGCATGGGCTACGGCCATGTCGACTCGATCGCCAAGCTCGTGGTGGCGCCGCCGGGCAAGACGGTGACGCTGGCGCGGGTGCCCGACGAGCCCGAGGACGGCGTCATCTACGCGCGCAAGGAGGAGCCCGAGATCGAGCGCCGCGAGGCCGCCGAGGAGGAGGTGGCCGAGCTGCTGGCGCTGGCCACGCGGGTGGAAGGCATCGTGCGCAACGTCGGCATGCATGCCGGCGGCGTGCTGATCGCGCCCGGGCAGATCACCGACTTCTGCCCGCTGTACCAGCAGCCCGGCAGCGACAGCGCGGTGAGCCAGTTCGACAAGGACGACGTCGAGGCCATCGGCCTGGTGAAGTTCGACTTCCTCGGCCTGGCCACGCTGACCATCCTGGAGCAGGCCAAAGAGTTCATCCGCGCGCGCCGCAAGGGCCAGGAGGACTTCGACTTCGCCCGCCTGCCGCTGGACGACGCGGCCACCTACCGCATCTTCGCCGAGGGTCGCACCGAGGCCGTGTTCCAGTTCGAATCGCGCGGCATGCAGGGCATGCTGCGCGACGCCAAGCCCACGCGGCTGGAGGACCTGATCGCGCTCAACGCGATGTTCCGCCCGGGCCCGATGGAGAACATCCCGATGTTCTGCGCCCGCAAGCACGGGCGCGAGCCGATCGAGTACCCGCATCCGCTGCTCGAGGGCCTGCTGTCCGAGACCTACGGCATCTTCGTCTACCAGGAGCAGGTGATGCAGGCGGCCCAGGTGCTGGGCGGCTACTCGCTCGGCGGCGCCGACCTGCTGCGCCGCGCGATGGGCAAGAAGAAGCCCGAGGAAATGGCCAAGCAGCGCGAGATCTTCCGCGCCGGCGCGGCGAAGAACGGCATCGACCAGGCCAAGGCCGACGAGGTCTTCGACCTGATGGAGAAGTTCGCGGGCTACGGCTTCAACAAGAGCCACGCCGCCGCGTATGCCCTGCTGGCCTATCACACGGCCTGGCTCAAGGTGCACTGCACGGCCGAGTTCTACGCCGCGAACATGACGGTCGAACTCGACAGCACCGACAAGCTCAAGCTGCTGATCGAGGACGCGAAGCAGTTCGGCGTGAGCTTCGAGCCGCCGGACATCAACCGCGGGGTCTACCGCTTCGAGCCCGTCAGCGACACCGTGGTGCGCTACGGACTGGGCGCCGTCAAGGGTACGGGGCAGGGCGCCATCGAGGCCATCGTCGCCGCGCGCGAGGGCACCGGGGCCCACGAGGGCGAGGGCGGCGGGCCGTTCCGCAGCCTGTTCGACTTCGCCGCGCGCGTGGACCGCCAGCGCGTCAACAAGCGCGTGGTGGAGGCGCTGATCAAGGCCGGCGCCTTCGATGCGCTGCACCCGGACCGGGCCGCGGCCCTGGCCAGCGTGGGGCTGGCCTTCGAGTGGGCCGACACTCAGGACGTCAACGAGCATCAGGGCGGCCTGTTCGACTTCGACGACTCGCATGCCGCCAGCACACAGGAGCCGTCGCTGGTGAAGGCGCAGCCCTGGAGCATCAAGGAGCGCCTGACGGCCGAGAAGACCGCGCTGGGCTTCTACCTGTCGGGCCACCTGTTCGAGGAGTACGCCCCCGAGGTGCGCCAGTTCGCGAAGAAGCGCATCGCCGACCTGGTGGACAGCCGCGAGCCCCAGCTGCTGGCCGGCATCGTGAGCGACCTGCGCGTGGTCAACGGCGCGCGCGGGCGCACGGCGATCTTCCGGCTCGACGACGGCAGCGAGTACATCGAGGCCGTGGCTGCGGAGGAGCTCTACGACGCCCACCGCGAGCGCCTGAAGGAGGACGAGCTGGTGCTGATCCAGGGCAAGGTGCAGAACGACCGCTTCACCGGCGGCCTGCGCCTGCAGGTCAACTCGGTGTGGGATTTGCCTTCGGCGCGGGCGCGCTTCGGCCGCTACCTGGCGGTGACCGTCAACGGCAAGGCGCCGCCGGTGGCCGACGTGATCCGCACCTGGCCGCCGCGGCGGGTGGAGACGGAGCAGGGCGAACTGCAGCAGGGCCTGTCGATCCGCCTGCAGCTGCAGCGCGAGCGCGTCGAGGCGGCACTCGACCTGGGCGAGGCGGCGCGCTTCTGGCCCACCGACGAGGCGCTGGCGCGCTGGAAGACGCTGGCCCACGAGGGCCGTGCCGCGGTGGTGTACGAATGACCGGCGCCGGCGGCGGCAGCGCGGCAATCGTCAACGTCATCTGCATGAAGTGGGGCCGCCTGTACGGCCCGGAGTACGTGAACCATCTGCGCGAGGGTGTGGCGCGCCACCTGGCGCGGCCGCACCGGTTCGTGTGCTTCACCGACGACGCCACCGGCCTGACGCCGGGCATCGAGGCGATGCCGCTGCCCGACCTCGGCCTGCCGCCGGGGCACACCGACACGCGGTGGCAGAAGCTGGCGGTGTTCCGCGAGACGCTGGCCGACCTGTCGGGCCCGACGCTGTTCCTCGACCTCGACCTCGTCATCGTCGACGACATGGCGCCGTTCTTCGACCTGCCCGGGCGCTTCTTCATCGTGCGCGACGACGACCTGTTCCGCGCCAAGCCGCTGCGCCGGCTGAACCCGGAGCGTGATCGCTTCCTGCACAGCGTGGGCAATTCGTCGGTGTTCCGCTTCGAGATCGGCGCGCACCGTTACGTGCTCGACGCCTACCTGGCCGATCCGCGCGGCGCCACGTCGCGCTACGAGATCTCGCAGCAGTTCCAGAGCGCGCAGCTGGCCGCCCATGGCGACCTGCACTACTGGCCTCAGGGCTGGTGCGTGAGCTTCAAGAACGCCTGCGTGCCGCGCGGCCTGGCCAGCTACTGGCGCGACCCGGCGGTGCCGCCGGGCACGAAGATGGTGGTGTTCGCCGGCGAGCCGAAGATGTCCGACGTGCTGGCCGGCCGCGGCCACAAGTGGTACCGGCACATCGGCAACGTCGACTGGCTGCGCCGCGCGTGGCAGGGCACGGAGGCCGCATGAAGCAGGTGGTGTGCGTCAAGTGGGGCACGATGTACGGCCCCGAGTACGTGAACCGCCTCTACGGCATGCTGTCGCGCCACCTCGCCCCGCCCTGGCGCCTGGTGTGCCTGACCGACGCGCGCGACGGGATCCGGCCCGAGGTGGAATGCTTCGACCTGCCCGAGCTGGGTGTGCCGCACCCGCAGCGCACGATGGGCAAGTGGCGCAAGCAGGTGCTGTGGGGCGCCACCGTGCCGGGTCTGACCACCGGCGAGCCGGCGCTGTTCGTCGACCTCGACTCGGTGATCGTCGGCCCGGTGGACGACTACTTCACCGTGGGCGAGCCCGACGACGTGTTCGTCGCGCGCAACTGGGCGCGGCCGCTGGAGCGGCTGGGCCAGACCTCGGTGTTCCGCTTTCCTGTCGGCGGCAATGCCCACGTGCTGGCCGACTTCCGGGCCGACGCGCAGGCCGTGGCCGACAAGTACCAGTTCGAGCAGCACTACGTCACCCATGCGGTCACCGGCGGCGTCAAGTTCTGGCCCGAGGCCTGGACCCGGCACTTCCGGCTGCACTGCCTGCCGCCGTTCCCGCTGCGCTACTTCGTGCCGGCCCGCCTGCCCGCGGGTGCGCGCATCGTCACCTTCCCCGGCGGGCCCAACCCGGACGACGTGATGGTCGGCCGCTGGAACAAGCGCGTGCCGCCCTTTCCGTCGCGCTGGCAGCACCTGCGCGCCACGTTCGGCGACGGACCCCGGGTCGACGACAACCGCCGCCGTCACCTGCAACGCTTCGTATTGCCGGTACGATGGATCGAGGAGCACTGGCGCGAATAGCGCCCGCACCACATCCGCCATGGACAAGCCGATCGTCATCGTGGGCACCGCGCTGCTGGCCGAGCAGATGCACTTCTACTTCACCGGCGCAGCGGGGCGGCGCGTCGAGGCCTTTGCGGTGGACGCCGAGTACCGCAGGGAGGACACGTTCTGCGGCCGACCGGTGCTCGAATTCGACGAGGCACTGCGGCGCTTCGGCCCCGGCACGCATGACCTGTTCATTGCGATCGGCTTCCTGGCCACGCAGGCACGGCAGCGCAAGTTCGAGCTGGCGCGCGCGCGCGGCTACACGCTGCCGAGCTACGTCCATCCCAGCGCCTGGGTGGCCGAGAACGTGCGCATCGGGGCCAACACGCTGATCCAGGAGCAGGCCGTGGTGTCGCCGTTCGCGCAGCTCGGCGACGACGTGTTCCTGTGCCCGCAGGTGGGCATCAACCATCACACCCGCGTCGGCGCGCACTGCTTCTTCGCGCCGGCGGCGGTGGTCGCAGGCGACGCCGAGATCGGCGAGGCTTGCTTCGTCGGCACCAACGCCACCATCCGCGATCGCGTGCGCGTCGGGCCGCGCTGCGTCATCGGTGCCGGCGCGGTGATCATGACCGACTGCGCCGCCGACGGCGTCTACCCCGGCCCGCGCAGCGCGCGGCGCGACTGACCCCGACCCCAAGGAGACTCGATGGAGCCGTTCAACCGCCCCTACATGACGGGCCGCGAGTTCGTCTACATCGCCGAGGCGCATGCCAACGGCATGCTGGCCGGCGACGGGCCCTTCACCAAGCACTGCCACGAGCATCTGCAGAAGCAGTTTGGCGTGCGCACGGCGCTGCTGACACATTCGTGCACCGCGGCGCTCGAGCTGAGCGCGCTGCTGGCGCGCATCGAGCCGGGCGACGAGGTGATCATGCCGTCGTACACCTTCACGTCCACGGCCAACGCCTTCGTGCTGCGCGGCGGCGTGCCGGTGTTCGTCGACATCCGACCCGACACGCTCAATCTGGACGAGACGCTGGTCGAGGCGGCGATCACGCCGCGCACCAAGGCCATCGTGCCGGTGCACTATGCCGGTGTGGCCTGCGAGATGGACACGCTGATGGACATCGCGCGGCGCCACCGCCTGATGGTCATCGAGGACGCAGCCCAGGGCGTGGGTTCCACCTACCGAGGCCAGCCGCTGGGGTCGATCGGCGACCTCGGCTGCCTGAGCTTCCACGAGACCAAGAACGTGATTTCGGGGGAAGGCGGTGCGCTGCTGACGAACGACCACGCGCTGGCCGAGCGTGCCGAGATCATTCGCGAGAAAGGCACCAACCGCAGCGCATTCTTCCGTGGCCAGGTGGACAAGTACACCTGGGTCGACGTGGGTTCGTCGTACCTGCCGGGCGAACTGATCGCCGCCTTCCTGTGGGCCCAGCTGCAGCAGGGCGACGACATCACGCGGCGCCGCCTGGGCATCTGGCGCCACTACCACGAGAAGCTGGCCGGGCTGGAGGAGCGCGGCTGGATCCGCCGGCCGATCGTGCCAGAGGGCTGCGTCCACAACGCGCACATGTACTACGTGCTGCTGCCGACCCTGGCGCAGCGGCAGGAGGTGATCCGCCGCATGCGCGAACGCGGCGTGAGCCCGGTGTTCCACTACGTGCCGCTGCACTCGGCCCCGGCCGGGCGCCGCTTCGCACGCGCCCATGGCGAGCTGCGCCACACCGACGCGCTGTCGGAGCGGCTGCTGCGCCTGCCGCTGTGGATCGGCGTCGACCGCGAGCTGGTGATCGACACCTTCATGGCCGTCTGCGCCGAGGTGTGCGGCGCGGCCTGAGGGGCCGCCCGCGCCGGGACCGCTGCCGATGAGGATCGTCCATCTCGCGCGCGACGAGAAGTTCATTCCGCTGATGCGCGACCTGTTCGAGCGCGCGTTCCCCGGTGCCAACCACTGGCTGATCGCCCGACGCAGCCGGGCGGCACTGAAGTTCGTCGCGCCCGGCCCCGGCGTCACCGACCGCGCCGAGTGGTGGTTCCGCACGCCGCTGATCGGCCGCGACGTGGCCGGCGCCGACGCGATCGTCTCGCACAGCATGACCACCATCTTCGCCAACGCGATCCTGCGCGCGCCGGCACACACGCGGGTGGCCTGGCTGGGCTGGGGCTACGACTACTACCCGCTGCTGGGCGGTCTGCTTGGGCCGCCGCTGCTTCCGTCCACGCGGGCGCTGGTGGGCGCCGACGACGACGAGCCGGCCGCCGACAAGTCGCAGGCCCTGCAACGCGTGGCATCCCGATTGCACTGCTTCAGCGTGCTGCCCACCGAAGTGGCCCTGCTGCGCAGGGCCCTGCCGGCGCTGACCGCCGTGCACCACGAGCTGCCGCTGTTCACGGCCGAGGACGTGTTCGGGCGCGGCGGCGCCGACATGACGGGGCCTGACGTTCTGGTGGGCAACTCGGCCACCGCGTCGAACAACCACCTCGAGGCCTTCGAGTGGCTGACCACCCGCGCTGGGACCGGGCGCATCGTCGTGCCGCTGTCCTACGGCAACGCGGCCTATGGGCGGCAGGTGGCCGACGCCGGTCGGCGCGTGTTCGGCGAGCGATTCGACCCGCTGCTCGACTGGATGTCGATCGACGACTACAACCGTCGCATCGCCGGCTGCGGCTTCGTGCTGATGAACCATCGCCGCCAGCAGGCGGTGGGCAACGTGGGCGCCGCCGTCTACCGGGGGGCCACCGTGATCCTGCGGCCGGAGAACCCGCTTTACGCCTTCTACCGCGATCTGGGCCTGCACCTGAGGTCGGTCGACGACCTGGCTCCGGGTGCGCCGCTGGTGCCGATCACCGAGGCACAGAGGGCCGAGAACCGCCGCCGCATCGGTGCGCACTACGCGCGCGAACGTGTGGTGCAGGCGATCCGCAGCCTGCCGGCGCTGACCGGCTGACGCTCGAGGGACGCGGTCACTCGCGCCAATGGTCCGCGATCCACGGCGCTGGCCGCGGCCGGCGCCACGGGTGCGTGGAGCGGCCTTCGAGCGCGTCGGGCGGGTTGATCACGCCGTGGAAGATCAGGATGCGGGCCCCGGGCGGAATGCGCGGCGCAAGGACGTAGTTCAGCGGCCACGCCGGGATGCAGTGGTACTTGTAGCTCGCGCACCAGGCCGACGGCCAGTAGCCCAGCCGACCCTGCTGGTGCATCACCTCGGACAGCCAGGCCTGCTCGTTGCGCAGCCGGGCGCGAATCTGCTCGTGCTCGGCGCGGAAGCGCTCCAGCACGTCGGGGTGGGCACCCAGCTCGAACCGGTACACCGACGAGTTGCCGGTGATGCGCCAGGGGCGCTTCCAGTCGTGGATGATGAGGAAGTCGCCCGGCTGCTCGAAGAACGGCGTGATGTCGTCGACGATGACGACGTCGAGGTCGAGGAACAGGGCCGTACCGCGCAGGCCGTGCAGGTCGGCGGCGAAGGTGGTCAGCTTGGTCCAGCCGCGCTCGGGGATGCCCTCGGGCAGCGCCAGCGGCGGGATCGGCAGGCAGCGCACCTCGGCGCGCACGCCGTCGCTGCGGTCGGTGAGGCAGACGAAGTCGAAGTCGCCGCGCAGGTGGCGCCGCACCATCGCATACAGCCGGTTCACGTACTCGGGGCCGTACTTGGTGCCCCACTTCATGCACAGGATCGTGCGGCGCGCGGACGTCTCGGTCATGGCGTGCGGCGTCACAGGTCCTCGATGCGCCGGGGCGGGAAGGTGTCCCAGCCGAGGCAGCCCGGGCACTGCCAGAACCAGCGTTGGGCTTCGAAGCCGCAGGCCGCGCAGCGGTAGCGCGCCAGCGGCGCGGCGGCCTGCTCCACCACCTTGGCCAGCGTCTGCGAGGTGGGGTCCTGGGCCCGGTCGCGCAGCACGGCGGCGGCGGCCGACAGCGAGGGCTGCGTCTCGAGCAGCTCGACGCGGCGCTCGCGGGCGCGCTCGGGCTGGGCTTCCAGCGCCACGATGGCGCGCAGCAGGTCCGACGATGGTTGCTGGGCGTGCAGCGCCGCGAGCATGGTCAGCGCCTGCGCGGACTGCTCAGCCGCCTGCGCGCTGGTGGCGTAGTCGGCCGCGACCAGGCCGAATGCGCCCGGGTGACGCTGCCGCAGCTCGGTCCAGGCCGCCAGGGCCTCGGCGTGGCGCCCGGCGAGCGCAAGGCGCTGCCCGGTCTGCACCCAGGGTCGCGCGGAGCCGCCCGAGGCCTCGCGCGCGCGCTCCAGCGCCTGCTCGGCGGCGGCGGCATCGCCGCGGGCGTCCGCCTCCAGCGCGATCTCGCACCAGTGGTGCGCGATGCGCGCCGCGAAGGACCCCGCGCCGGCGCGCTCGAGCTGGGCCGCGTCGTCGGCGGCGGCGCGCCAGTCGCGCGCACGCTCGTGCAGCTGCAGCAGCGCCAGGCGCGCCTCGGTGTCGTAGGGCGAGCCGGCGAGGGCCTCGAAGGCCTGCTCGGCACGGTCGAACAGGCCGGCCTTCATGAAGTCCTGGGCCAGCGCATGCTGGGCGCGCTGGCGGTCGGCGGCCGGCAGGTCGCCGCGCTGCAGCAGGTGCTGGTGCACGCGGATGGCGCGCTCGAACTCGCCGCGGCGGCGGAACAGGTTGCCCAGCGCGAAGTGCAGCTCGCTGGTGTCGGGGTCGTGCTGCACGGCCTCGATGAAGGCGTCGATGGCCTTGTCGGGCTGCTCGTTGAGCAGCAGGTTCAGGCCCTTGAAGTAGGCCTTGGGCTGGGCCCGCTGTTCGCGCCGCCACTGGCGCAGATCGATGCGCGAACCGATCCAGCCCAGCGCGAAGGCCACCGGCAGGCCGATCAGCAGCCACTGGATGTCGAGGTCGAACATCGGGCTAGAGGCCCTCGCGCGGGGGCATGCCCGCCTCGGCGCCGAACTGCGACGGCACCTGCGTCGATGGCGCGACGGTGGGCTGCACCGTCGGCGGCGGTGCGCTGCGCTGCGCCACGCGGCGGTGGCGCCACCAGGCCGGCACCATGGCCAGCACGCCGATCACCAGGCCGCCGGCGAAGGCGGCGAGGACGACGATGACCATCGGCGCGCGCCACTCGAAGCCGAAGAACCAGTGCACCACCGTCTCCTGCTGGTTGTTCAGCGCGAAGGCGAACAGGGCCAGGAAGATCAGGGCGCGCAGGAACCAGGCGAGGACTCGCATCGGTCGGCAATGTTAGAAGGAAAAACGCGCCGGGTCCGGCGCGTCGTGCAATGAAAAACGCGCCCCGTGGGGCGCGCTGGGAATCAGCCTGCCGAGGCCGGCGGCCCGTCGTCCAGGGGCAGACGGGCGTCCACAGCCTCGCGCAGGGCCTTGCCCGGCTTGAAGTGCGGCACCAGCTTCTCGGGGATCGTGACCTGCTCGCCGCTGCGCGGGTTGCGGCCCAGCCGCGGCGGGCGACGGTTGATCGAGAAACTGCCGAAGCCACGGATCTCGATGCGATGCCCGCGCGCCAGGGCGTCGGACATCGCGTCGAGGATGGTCTTCACCGCGAACTCGGTGTCGCGCTGGGTGAGCTGGCCGAACTTGTCGGCCAGCGCCGCAACGAGGTCTGAACGCGTCATGAAGCCGGACGGACCTTAGGCGTTGTCCTTGTTGTCCATCTTGGCGCGCAGCAGGGCACCCAGGCTCGTGGTGCCGGCGCTCTCGCGCTCGTTGCTGGCCGACAGGCGCTGCATGGCTTCCTGCTGGTCGGCGCTGTCCTTGGCCTTGATCGACAGCTGGATGTTGCGGGTCTTGCGGTCGATGTTGACGATCATCACGCTGACCTCGTCGCCTTCCTTCAGCACGTTGCGCGCGTCCTCGACGCGGTCGCGGCTGATCTCGCTGGCACGCAGGTAGCCGATGACGTCGTCCGTCAGGGCCACCTCGGCGCCGCGCGGGTCCACCGTCTTGACCTTGCCGGTGACGACCGCACCGCGGTCGTTCAGCGTGGTGTAGGTGGCAAACGGGTCGCCGTCGAGCTGCTTGATGCCCAGGCTGATGCGCTCGCGCTCGACGTCCACCGCCAGCACGATGGCCTCGACTTCCTGGCCCTTCTTGTAGTTGCGCACCGCGCTCTCGCCCGGCTCGTTCCAGGACAGGTCGGACAGGTGCACCAGGCCGTCGATGCCGGCCGACAGGCCGACGAAGACGCCGAAGTCGGTGATCGACTTGACCGGGCCCTTGACCTTGTCGCCGCGCTTGACCGTGGCGGAGAACTCCTCCCACGGGTTGGCCTTGCACTGCTTCATGCCCAGGCTGATGCGGCGCTTGTCCTCGTCGATCTCCAGCACCATGACCTCGACCTCGTCGCCGAGCGAGACCACCTTGGAGGGCGACACGTTCTTGTTGGTCCAGTCCATCTCGGAGACGTGCACCAGGCCTTCGATGCCCGGCTCGATCTCGACGAACGCGCCGTAGTCGGCGATGTTGGTGACCTTGCCGAACAGGCGCGTGCCGGTGGGGTAGCGGCGCGACACGCCGAGCCACGGGTCGTCGCCAAGCTGCTTGATGCCCAGCGAGACGCGGTTCTTCTCGGCGTCGAACTTGAGCACCTTGGCCTGCAGTTCCTGGCCCACCTGCACCACCTCGCTCGGGTGACGCACGCGGCGCCAGGCCATGTCGGTGATGTGCAGCAGGCCGTCGATGCCGCCCAGGTCCACGAACGCACCGTACTCGGTGATGTTCTTGACCACGCCGTTGACGATCGCGCCTTCGTGCAGCGTCTCCATCAGCTTGGCGCGCTCTTCGCCCATCGAGGCCTCGACCACCGCGCGGCGCGACAGCACCACGTTGTTGCGCTTGCGGTCGAGCTTGATGACCTTGAACTCCATCGTCTTGCCTTCGTACGGCGTCAGGTCCTTGACCGGACGCGTGTCGATCAGCGAGCCGGGCAGGAAGGCGCGGATGCCGTTGACCAGCACCGTGAGGCCGCCCTTGACCTTGCCGTTGACGGTGCCGGAGACGAAGTCGCCCGATTCCAGGGCCGTCTCGAGGCTGAGCCACGACGCCAGGCGCTTGGCCTTGTCACGGCTGAGGATGGTGTCGCCGTAGCCGTTCTCGATGGCGTCGATGGCCACCGAGACGAAGTCGCCGACCTGGACTTCGACTTCGCCCTGGTCGGTCTTGAATTCCTCGATGGGGACATAGGCCTCGCTCTTGAGGCCCGCGTTCACCACCACGAAGTTGTAGTCGATGCGCACCACCTCGGCGGTGATGACCTCGCCCGCGCGCATCTCGCTGCGCTTCAGGCTTTCTTCGAACAGGGCGGCAAACGATTCGCCGCCGGTGGTGGCGGTCTGGGTCTGGGACATGTGGGTTGTTTCCTGAGCCGGCGGTGAAGGAGGGGGTGGTGCCGGCAGACTTGCCACGCAAGTGGCGGTTGGGTTGAACGATCACCGCGGCAGGGCGCCGCGGTGGCCTAGAAGCGCTGCCGCTCGTCCCACCAGCCCAGCACGCGTTCGACGCATTCGTCGATCGAGAGCTCGGAGTTGTCGAGCAGCACCGCATCCCCGGCCGGCTTCAGGGGCGCGACGGGGCGGGACATGTCCCGCGCGTCGCGCGCCTCGAGGTCGGCGCGAAGGGCATGGATGTTAGCCGGAATTCCCTTTGAAATCAATTGCTTATGCCGACGCTCGGCCCGCTGGGCGGCGCTCGCGGTGAGAAACACCTTGAGCCGGGCGTCCGGGAACACCACGGTGCCCATGTCGCGCCCGTCGGCCACCAGGCCCGGCGGGCGGCGGAAGGACAGCTGCAGCTCGTGCAGGGCCCGGCGTACCGCGGGCAGGGCCGACACGCGCGACGCCGCCAGGCCGACGGCCTCGTCGCGCAGCGCCTCGGTGACGTCCTCGCCGTCGAGCAGGATGCGGCCCGGCTCGAAGCTCAGGTTCAGCCCGGCGGCCCGGGTGGCCACCGCGGGCTCGTCGAGGGCCCCGGACGGCAGCAGGCCGGCGCGCAGGGCGGCCAGTGCCGCCACCCGGTACAGCGAGCCCGAATCCAGCAGCCCGAAGCCCAGGCGTTCGGCCACGGCGGCCGCCAGCGTGCCCTTGCCGGACGCCGTAGGGCCGTCGATGGCGATCACCGGCACGGCCTCGCGACGGGCGCGGACCAGGCCGAACAGGGCCTCAAAGTAGTCGGGGAAGGTCTTGCCGACACATTTCGGGTCCTCGATGCGCACCGGCACGCCGCCGAACGCCGCCAGCGACGCGCACATGGCCATCCGGTGGTCGTCGTAGGTGTGCACGGCGGCGGCCTGCCAGGCGGAGGGCGGCGCCACGCGGATCCAGTCGGGCCCCTCGTCGACCCGGGCGCCGAACTTGCGCAGCTCGGTGGCCATGGCGCTGAGGCGGTCGGTCTCCTTCACGCGCCAGCTCGCGATGTGGGTCAGGGTGCAGGGGCCGTCGGCATAGAGCGCCATCGCCGCCAGCGTCATCGCGGCGTCCGGGATGTGGTTGCAGTCGAGCGTGATGGCGCGCAGCGGCCAGGCGCCGCGCCGGACCTCGATGGCATTGGCCTCGGTGCGGATGTCCGCGCCCATCGCCCGCGCCGCGTCCACGAAGCGGATGTCGCCCTGGATCGACGCGTCACCCACGCCCTCGATGCGCACCACGCCGGCGTCGGCGGCGATCGCACCCAGGGCGATGAAGTACGACGCCGACGACGCGTCGCCCTCGACGTGCAGCCGTCCCGGCGAGCGGTAGGCGCTGGCCTGCGGGATCACGAAGCGCGACCAGCCCTCGCGCTGCACCACGATGCCGAAGCGCGCCAGCAGGGCCAGCGTGATCTCCACGTAGGGCTTGGAGATCAGCTCGCCTTCGACGTCGATCGTCACCGCCCCCGCGTCGCTGGCCAGCGGCAGCGCCAGCAGCAGGGCCGTGAGGAACTGGCTGGACACGTCGCCGCGCACGCGGATCGGGCGCGACAGGTCGATCGGCGCCGGGCCCGACACCGCCAGCGGCGGGTAGCCGGGCTGGCCCAGGTCCTCGACGTTGCAGCCGAAGCCGCGCAGCGCGTCGACCAGGTCGCCGATCGGCCGCTCGTGCATGCGCGGCACGCCGGACAGCTCGATGCGCCCGCCCTGCAGCGCCGTCAGCACCGCCAGCGCGGCGGTCAGCGGCCGCATCGCCGTGCCGGCATTGCCCAGGAAGAGGCGGGCCCGGTCGCGTTGCAGCCGGCCGCCCAGCCCCTGCACGCGCGTGGTGCTGCCCTGGCGCTCGATGGCGCAGCCGAGTTCGCGCAGTGCGTCCAGCATCACGCGCGTGTCGTCGGAATCGAGCAGATCGAGCAGCTCGGTGGTGCCCTCGGCCAGGCCCGCCAGCAGCAGCAGCCGGTTGGAGATGCTCTTTGAGCCGGGCAGCCGCACCGTGCCGGCGGCGCCGGCCAGGGGGGGGAGATCGAGATGGGGCAGGGTGTACATCGTTGGGGGGGGGCCGCGGCCGCCGCTGCGCCGGCGCCACCGGGACGCCGCGCGCGGGCCCGGGCGCGTCAGCGCGAGCCGGGGGTCTTGACGACGGTGCTCATCTGCCAGTTGGCCCGGGCATCGGCGGCCTGGCGGATCAGGTCCTCGAGGGCCTCGCCATTGCCCGACCGGATCACGTGCTCGATCGCGTCCAGCGTGTGGCGAAAGCGCAGCGACTGCTTCAGCACCTCTTCCCGGTTGGACACCAGGATGTCGCGCCAGACGGCCGGATCGCTGGCGGCGATGCGGGTGAAGTCGCGAAAGCCCGGGCCGGCCAGCGACAGGTAGTCGTTGCCGGCGGGCTGCCGCGCCACCGCGCTGAAGTAGGCGAAGGCCAGCAGGTGCGGCAGGTGGCTGACGGCGGCGAAGGCGGCGTCGTGGTTGTCCGGCGTCATCTTCATGACCTGGCAGCCGATGGCGCTCCAGACGTCGGTGGCCTTCTGCACCAGGGCCGGATCGGTGTTGGCCAGCGGGGTCAGGATCACCTGTCGGCCCTGGTACAGCGCCGCGTCGGCATGCTGCACGCCGCCCGACTCCTTGCCGGCGATGGGGTGCGCGGGCACGAAGCGCGAGACACGCTCCTTGAGCACGCGGCGCGCCGCGTCCACCACGTCGCGCTTGGTCGAGCCCACGTCCATGAACAGCACGCCCGGGTCCACCAGATGGCGGATCGCCTTGAAGGTGGTCTCGGTGGCGGCCACGGGCACGGCGATCAGCACGATGTCCGACCCCGACACCGCCAGCAGCGCGGACTCCGCGGCATCGTCGATCACGCCCATCTTCTTGGCGCGCTCGGTGGTCGACGGCGACTTCGAGTAGCCGATGACCCGCTTGACGAGCCCGCCGCGCTTGAGGGCGAGCGCGAAGGACCCGCCCATCAGGCCGCATCCGATGACGCCGAGCTGGTTGAACATGGCGGGGGCAGGGTTCCTCAGTGGGTGTCCAGGGGGTAGGTGCCGAGCAGCTTGTAGAACGCGCAGACGCCGCGCAGTTCCTGCAAGGCCTGGGCCACGTGCGGCTGGTCCGGGTGGCCGTCGATGTCGATGTAGAAGAAGTACTCCCACTGGCCCGAGCGCGCCGGGCGCGACTCGAACCGGGTCATCGACACACCATGATGCTTCAGCGGCACCAGCATGTCGTGCACGGCGCCCGGGCGGTTGGGCACCGACACCACCAGGCTGGTGCAGTCGTGGCCGGTGGCACGCGGCTGCGGATGGCTCTCCGGCAGCGCGACCACGGCGAACCGGGTGCGGTTGTGCGGGTCGTCCTGGATCGCCGGTGCGAGCGTGTGCAGGCCGTACTCGCCGGCGGCACGCTCGCTGGCAATGCCGGCCAGGGCCGGGTCCAGCGAGGCGAGCCGGGCGCCCTCGGCGTTGCTGGCCACCGGGCGGCGCTCCACCTGGGGCAGGTGGTCATTGAGCCAGGTGTGGCACTGCGCCAGCGCCTGCGGATGGGCGCACACCGCCATCAGGCCGTCGAACCCCTCCACCTTGCGCAGCAGGTTGTGGCGCACGTAGAGGCTGGTCTCGCCGACGATGGACAGCGGCGTGTTGAGGAACAGGTCGAGCGAGCGCGCCACGACGCCCTCGGTGGAGTTTTCCACCGGCACGACGCCGAAGTCGGCGGCGCCGCCGCTGGTGGCCCGGAACACCTCGTCGATGCTGGCGCACGGCACGCGCACGATCGACGCGCCGAAATAGCCCAGCGCGGCCAGCTCGCTGAAGGTGCCTGCCGGACCCAGGTAGGCGATGCGCAGCGGCGTCTCCAGCGAGCGGCAGGCCGACATCACCTCGCGCCAGATCGGCGCGATGCTGTCGGTGGCCAGCGGACCCGGGTTCGCCGCCTTCAGGCCGTCGATGACCTGGGCTTCCCGCTCGGGCCGGAACACCGGGGAGCCGTCGCGCTTCTTGACCTCGCCCACCTCGAGCGCCAGCGCGGCGCGGCGGTTGAGCAGCGCGAGCAGCTCGCGGTCGACCGCGTCGATGCGAACGCGCAGGGCGGCCAGGGCGGCAGCGGACGCGTCGGGCTCGGCCATCGTCGGTGCTCCTGTGCTACTTCTTCGGTGCCGCAGCGCTGGCCGCGCCGGCCGGCGGGGCCGCGGGCATCCCCAGGCGCTTGGAGATCGTGGTCTCGAGCGTCTTGAGCTTGGCCTCGACCGTCGCCTTCGAGTCGGCCACCACCTTCTCGGCCAGCACGTTGCCGAACTCGCCGTCGACCTGGGCGAACTTGCGCGACACCGGGGACTCCAGCCAGGCGATCACCTGCTTGAGCTCGTCCTCGGTGAACCGCTCCTCGTACAGCGGCGCCAGGGTGGGCGCGGACAGGCGCAAGGCACGCTCGCGCAGCAGGGGTTCCAACTCCCCGTGGAACTTTCGGACGTCGGCCTGGATGTCGCGGCCGACGGCTTCGCGCTTGTCGGCGGCCACCCGCGGCATCGCCTGCGCCGCCGCCTGCAGCGCGCGCTGCGACACCTGGCCGGCCAGCGAGCGGCCGATGCTCTCGACCCCCGGCTGCTGCAGCTGGATCAGCTTGGCGACCAGCTCCTTCTTGGTCTGCGCCGACGCGGCACCGGCCGCCAGCAGCAGAGCCAGCAGCGCGACAGCGGCCTTCACTCGGCGTCTCCCTGGGGCGCCGCGGTGCCGCCCTCGTCGGCGTCGCTCTCGACGATGCGCTGCAGGCCCGACAGCTTGGAGCCGTCGTCGAGGGCGATCAGCGTCACGCCCTGCGTGGCGCGGCCCAGCTCGCGGATCTCGGACACCCGGGTGCGCACGAGCACGCCCTTGTCGGTGATCAGCATGATCTCGTCTTCCGGGCGCACCAGCGTGGCGGCCACGACGCGGCCGTTGCGCTCGCTCTGCTGGATCGCGATCATCCCCTTGGTGCCACGGCCGTGGCGCGTGTACTCGACGATCGAGGTGCGCTTGCCGTAGCCGTTCTCGGTGGCGGTGAGCACGCTCTGCGTCTCGTCCTCGGCCACCAGCATGGCGATCACGCTCTGGCCGGGCTCGAGCGCCATGCCGCGCACCCCGCGCGCATTGCGGCCCATGGCGCGCACATCGTCCTCGTCGAAGCGCACCGCCTTGCCGCCGTCGGAGAACAGCATCACGTCGTGCTTGCCGTCGGTGAGCGCGGCGCCGATCAGGTGGTCGCCCTCGTCCAGGTCGACCGCAATGATGCCGGCCTTGCGCGGGTTGCTGAACTCGTCGAGCGCCGTCTTCTTGACCGTGCCCTGGGCGGTGGCCATGAAGATGTAGTGGTCGGCCGGGAAGCTGCGGAACTCGCCGGTCAGCGGCAGCACGACGGTGATCTTCTCGCCCGGCTGCAGCGGGAACATGTTGACGATGGGCTTGCCGCGGCTCGCGCGCCCGCCCTGCGGTACCTCCCAGACCTTGATCCAGTACACGCGACCGCGGTCGCTGAAGCACAGGATCCAGTCGTGCGTGTTGGCGATGAAGAGCTGGTCGATCCAGTCGTCTTCCTTGGTCTGGGCCGCCTGCTTGCCGCGGCCGCCGCGGCGCTGGGCCCGGTACTCGGCCAGCGGCTGGCTCTTGACGTAGCCGGTGTGGCTGAGCGTGACCACCATGTCGGTGGGCGTGATCAGGTCCTCGGTGCCGAGGTCCTGCGCATTGCGCTCGATGTGGCTGCGCCGCGCCGCCAGCTTGCCCGCGCCGAACTCGGCCTTCAGGGCCGTCAACTCGTCGGCGATGATCGTCGCCACGCGCGACGGCGTCGCCAGGATGTCGAGCAGGTCCGCGATCTCGGCCATCACGTCCTTGTACTCGCCGACGATCTTGTCCTGCTCCAGCCCGGTCAGGCGCTGCAGGCGCATCTGCAGGATCTCCTGCGCCTGGTCGTCGGACAGGCGGTACAGCCCGTCGGGCTGCATGCCGTACTGCGCGGGCAGGCCCTCCGGCCGGTAGGCCGCGCGGCCGCCCGGCGTGTCCGCCTCGGCGCGCTGGAGCATCTCGCGCACCAGCGACGAGTCCCAGCTCTTGCTCATCAGCGCCGCCTTGGCCACCGGCGGGGTGGGCGAGGTCTTGATGGTCTCGATGAACTCGTCGATGTTGGCCAGCGCGACGGCCAGGCCCTCCAGCACGTGGCCGCGTTCGCGCGCCTTGCGCAGCTCGAACACCGTGCGCCGCGTGACCACCTCGCGACGGTGGTCGAGGAAGATCTCGACCAGCTGCTTCAGGTTGCACAGACGGGGCTGGCCGTCGATCAGCGCCACCATGTTGATGCCGAACGTGTCCTGCAGCTGCGTCTGCTTGTACAGGTTGTTCAGCACCACCTCGGGCACTTCGCCGCGCTTGAGCTCGATCACCACCCGCATGCCCGACTTGTCGGACTCGTCCTGGATGTGGCTGATGCCCTCGATCTTCTTGTCGTTGACGAGCTCGGCGATGCGCTCGAGCAGCGTCTTCTTGTTCACCTGATACGGGATCTCGTCGACAATGATGGCCTGACGCGAGCCCTTGTCGATGTCCTCGAAATGGCACTTGGCGCGCATCACCACCTTGCCGCGGCCGGTGCGGTAGCCCTCGCGCACGCCCTCGATGCCGTAGATGATGCCGGCCGTGGGGAAGTCGGGCGCCGGGATGATCTCCATCAGCTCCTCGATCGAGGCCTGCGGCGACTTCAGCAGGTGCAGGCAGGCGTCGACCACCTCGTTGAGGTTGTGCGGCGGGATGTTGGTGGCCATGCCCACCGCGATGCCGGCGCTGCCGTTGACCAGCAGGTTGGGCAGGCGGGTCGGCAGGACCAGCGGCTCCTTCTCGCTGCCGTCGTAGTTGGGGCCGAAGTCGACGGTTTCCTTGTCGATGTCGGCCAGCATCTCGTGGGCGATCTTGGCCAGGCGGATTTCCGTGTACCGCATCGCCGCGGCGTTGTCGCCGTCGACCGAGCCGAAGTTGCCCTGGCCGTCGACCAGCATGTGGCGCAGCGAGAAGTCCTGCGCCATGCGGACGATGGTGTCGTAGACCGCGCTGTCGCCGTGAGGGTGGTATTTGCCGATGACGTCGCCGACGATGCGCGCACTCTTCTTGTAGGGCCGGTTCCAGTCGTTGTTCAGCTCGTGCATCGCGAACAGCACGCGCCGGTGCACGGGCTTCAGGCCGTCGCGCGCGTCGGGCAGGGCGCGCCCGACGATCACGCTCATCGCGTAGTCGAGGTACGACCGCCGCATCTCCTCTTCGAGGCTGACGGCGATGGTTTCCTTGGCAAAGGAGGTCATTCGAGGCGGGGCAGGAGGGCGGACGAGGGCGCGCCGGAATGCCGAGCGCCTTGCGGGCTCGGCGTCAAGTTCGGCGCAAGAGAGGCGGATTCTATTCGTCGCGGCTTGTCGCTCTCGCGCAACATTGGACGGGTCAGTTCAGCGACCGCGGATCAAAATGCAGTGGTCCGGAGAAGCTCTGGCACAATGAATTGATCGGCGGTGGGCGCTCGTCAAACCGGGTGTTTGCCAGGTTTTCTCGCTTCCGATTTGGACGTTTCGCAGTCTCTGCGGCATTCCCTTGAGAGGAGATTCAATGAAGAAACTGAACAAGGTGGCGATGCTCTTCGCTGCCGCAGCGCTGGCTGCCCCGATGGCGGCTTCGGCTGCTGCGCACGCGATGGGCGGCCCCTCGAACCAGGACAACTGGAAGAACGGTGATGGCAGCCTGATCTGGAAGAACGGCACCAACGAACTGTGCTGGCGCGATGCTTCCTGGACCCCGGCAACCGCCAACGCCAACTGCGACGGCGCCCTGAAGCCGCCGCCCCCGCCGCCGCCGCCTGCGCCGGCTCCGGCTCCGCGTGTGGCGCCCCCGCCGCCCCCGGCCCCGGCTCCGCGTCCGGCTCCCCCGCCGCCCCCGCCGCCCCCGCCGGTCGCCGAAAAGGTGACCTTCGCGGCCGACGCGTTCTTCGACAGCGGCAAGTCGGTGCTCAAGCCCGAAGCCACCGCGAAGCTCGATGACCTGATCAGCAAGACCAAGGGCATCAACCTCGAGGTGATCATCGCCGTCGGCCATACCGACAGCGACGGCTCCGACGCCTACAACCAGAAGCTGTCCGTGGCTCGCTCCGAAGCCGTCAAGAACTATCTGACGAGCAAGGGTGTCGAGAAGAACCGCGTGTACACCGAAGGCAAGGGCGAGAAGCAGCCCGTGGCCGACAACAAGACCAAGGAAGGCAAGGCGAAGAACCGCCGTGTCGAGATCGAGGTCGTCGGCACGCGTACCCGCCGCTGATCGCAACCTTCGCGTGATGGACAAACCCCGCTTCGGCGGGGTTTGTCGTTTCCAGTGCTTAACATTCGAAGATGACGAACGCCGACCCCCAGGAACTCGCCAAGTTCAGCGAGCTGGCCCACCGCTGGTGGGACCCGAACAGCGAGTTCAAGCCGCTGCACCGCATCAATCCGCTTCGACTCGACTGGATCGAGCGCGTGGTCGGCGGCATGGCGGGAAAGCGGGTGCTGGACGTCGGTTGTGGCGGCGGCATCCTGGCCGAGTCCATGGCGCGCCGCGGCGCTGCGTCCGTGCTGGGCATCGACCTGGCCGTCAAGCCGCTGCGGGTGGCCGAGCTGCATGCGCTGGAGTCCGGCGTCGACAACGTCGAGTACCGCGAGGTGGCGGCCGAGGCCCTGGCCGACGAGTGCCCTGGCGGCTTCGATGTGGTCACCTGCATGGAAATGCTGGAGCACGTGCCCGACCCGGCCTCGGTCGTCGCCGCCTGCGCGCGCCTGGTGCGCCCCGGGGGGCAGGTCTTCTTCTCGACGATCAACCGCAACGCCAAGGCGTTCCTGTTCGCCATCGTGGGGGCTGAGCACGTGCTCAAGCTGCTGCCCAAGGGCACTCACGAATACGCCAAGTTCGTGCGGCCGAGCGAGCTGGCCCAGGCCTGCCGCCAGGCCGGCCTGGCGGTGAGACAGACGCGGGGCATGGAATACAACCCGCTGACCGAGCGCTACTGGCTGTCCGACGACACCAGCGTCAACTACCTGTTCGCCTGCGAGCGGGACGCGTCCTGATGCCGCACGAGCCGCTGGTGCTGTTCGACCTGGACGGCACCCTGATCGACAGTGCGCCGGACCTGGCCGGCGCGGCCAACGCCATGCGCCTGGCGCGCGGTCTGGACCCCATGCCCCTGGCGGCCCTGCGGCCCATGGTGGGTGCCGGTGCGCGCGGCATGGTCGGCCTGGCCCTGGGCGTGGGGCCCGATCATGCGGACTACGAGGCGCTGCGCACCGAGTTCCTCGACCGCTACGCCCGGGCGATGCTGGTGCACACGACGGTGTTTGACGCGATGGTCCCGGTGCTGGCGCGACTCGACGCCGCCGGCCGTCGATGGGGCATCGTCACCAACAAGGCCGAGCGCTTCACCCATCCCATCGTCGCGGGCCTCGGCCTGCACGAGCGCGCGGCGGTGGTGATCTGCGGCGACACGACGCCCCATGCCAAGCCGCATCCCGAGCCGCTGTTCGAGGCGGCGCGGCGGCTGCGCGTGGCCCCTGGCGACTGCGCCTACGTGGGCGACGACGCCCGCGACGTGCAGGCCGGACGGGCCGCCGGCATGGCGACGCTGGCCGCTGCCTGGGGCTACCTCGGCCTCGGGGAGCCCGCCCATGCGTGGGGTGCCGACGCCGTGCTGGACGAGCCGGCGGCCCTCTTGCAATGGCTGCGGGTGGCCTAAACTACCTGCTTCCTTGGGGCCGACCCGGTTTCGACGTGGGTGCGGATCCGACGCAGGGCATGCCGAGCACCAGTCCGCTCGTAAATCCACTGGAACAAAGTAACTGCGAACGACGAACGTTTCGCCCTCGCCGCTTAAAACCGGTGAGCCTCTCAACGGCAGGCCGATGGGCCGGGCCGAAGATCGCAAGATCCTAGGCTGAGAGGTCATTCACATCGGCTGGCGCTGAACCGGGTCACTTGGTTCAGCGCGAGATCTAGGTGACTGGCTTCGTCCGCAGCGTGTGCCTGCGCGGCGGCGGAGCGAGACTCAAACCAGAGCACTACGCATGTAGAACTGTCCGGTGATGGCTTGCGGACGGGGGTTCGATTCCCCCCGGCTCCACCAATTCCTTCCTGTCCTGAAGAGGTGATGCGCGCCATGGCGATGGATGTCGTCGACTACGAGATCAAGGGCTCCGAGATGCAGTTCGTCGAGGTCGAGCTCGACCCCGGCGAGGCGGCCATCGGCGAAGCCGGCAGCATGATGTTCATGGACGCCGGCATCGGCATGGACACCGTCTTCGGCGACGGCTCGGCCAACCAGGGCGGCTTCTTCGGCAAGCTGCTGGGCGCAGGCAAGCGCCTGGTCACGGGCGAGTCCCTGTTCACGACCGTCTACACCAACAACGCGCCGCAGAAGCAGCGCGTCGCGTTCGCGGCGCCGTACCCCGGCAAGATCATGCCGATGGACCTGCGGCAGCTCGGCGGCATGCTGATCTGCCAGAAGGACGCCTTCCTGTGCGCGGCGCGCGGTGTGTCGCTGGGCATCTACCTGCAGCAGAAGCTCGGCGTGGGCTTCTTCGGCGGCGAGGGCTTCATCATGCAGAAGCTCGAAGGCGACGGCATGGCCTTCGTCCACGCCGGCGGCACGGTGCAGAAGCGCGAGCTGCAGCCCGGCCAGACCCTCTTCATCGACACCGGCTGCGTGGTCGCGATGACGCCCAACGTCAACTTCGAGATCCAGTACGTCGGCAAGATCAAGACCGCGCTGTTCGGCGGCGAGGGCCTGTTCTTCGCCAAGGTCACCGGGCCCGGCACGGTGTGGCTTCAGAGCCTGCCGTTCTCGCGCCTCGCATCGCGTGTGTTCGCCGCGGCGCCCCAGCGCGGCGGTTCGCGCGAAGAGGGCTCGGTGCTCGGCGGCGTGGTCGGCGGCGGACTGCTCGGCGGCATCCTCGGCGGCGACGACGAGTGACCCGCGGGCTGCGCGCCGGTCTGCGCCGCCTGTGCCGGGCCCTGATGCCGGGCCTGGCGGCGGCCCTGATGCTGCCGGCCCTGGCGCAACCCGCCAAGGTGCCGCGGCCGATCTTCGTGCTGAACTCGCTGGACGCGACCATCAGCATGATCGACCCCGTCAGCTCGTCGGAGGTGCGCCGCATTCCCACCGGCAAGGAGCCGCACCACCTCTACCTGACGCCGGACGAGAAGAGCCTGATCGTCGCCAACGCGCTGGGCAACTCGCTGACCTTCGTCGACCCGGTCTCGGGCGTGGTGCAGCGCACGGTCACCGATATCCTCGACCCGTACCACCTGCGTTTCTCGCCGGACATGAAGTGGTTCGTGACGGCGGCCAACCGGCTCAACCATGTCGACCTCTATCGCTGGCAGCCGGAGGTGGCCGACCAGCCACTGAAGCTGGTCAAGCGGCTGTCCGCGCCGCGCACGCCGAGCCACCTGGCGATCGACTCGCGCAGCAGCGTGGTCTACGTGTCGCTGCAGGACAGCGACCAGCTGCTCGCGGTGGACCTGGCCACGCAGGCCGAGCGCTGGAAGATCCCCGTGGGCAAGATGCCGGCGGACATCTACCTGTCGCCCGACGACCGGCGACTTTTCGTCGCGCTCACCGGCGACCGTGTGGTCGAGGTGTACGACGTGACGCAGTCGCCCGCGCGGCTGCTGACGCGCATCGCCACCGGCGAAGGGGCGCACGCGTTCCGGGCCCGCGGCGACGGCCGCCACCTGTTCGTCAGCAACCGGGTGGCCAATACCATCAGCCAGATCGACATCGACAAGCTGGCCGTCGTCTCCGAGCTGCCGGCCCCGGGCGGCCCGGACTGCATGGACATGCTGGCCGACGGGCGCACGCTGCTGGTGACCAGCCGCTGGGCGCGCAAGCTCACCTTCATCGACATCGAGACGCGGCAGGTGACGCGGCAGGTCGGCGTGGGCCGCTCGCCGCACGGCGTGTGGACGCTCGACCATGCGCCCCGTCGCTAGCTTGCGCCGCTGGGTCCGCGGCGTCGGCTTGGCGCTGGCGGCGCTCGGTGCGGGGCAGGGCGCCTGGGCCGCGTCGTGCGAGCGGCCGGTCTACCTGACCTTCGACACGGGCCACATGGGCGTGGCGCCCTTGGTGGCCGAGGTGCTGGCGCGCCATCAGGTCAAGGCCACCTTCTTCGTGGCCAACGAGCGCACCCTGACCGGCGGGGGCAGCCTCGACGACGACTGGGCGCCGTGGTGGCGCGCGCGGGCCGCGGAAGGCCATGCCTTCGCCAGCCACACCTGGAACCATGTCGTCTGGCGTGCCGACCGCGGCCCGGCCTTCGAGATGCGGGCCACCGCCGGCCCGGACGCCGGTCGCGTCCGCACCCTCGACGCCGCCGCCTATTGCGCCGAACTGCGCCGCCCGGTGCAGCGCCTGAAGGACATGGGCATCACCGACGGTGTGCTGCCCCTGTTCCGGGCCCCGGCCGGACGCACCTCGCCGCAGCTCGAGGCTGCGGCCCGGGCCTGCGGCTTCGGCCATGTGGGCTGGTCGCGCGCCGGGTTCCTCGGCGACGAACTGCCGAGCGACCGCTTCCCCAACGCGCAGCTGCTGGCCCAGGCGCTGCGCGACATCCGCGCCGGCGACATCCTCGTGGCCCACCTGGGCATCTGGTCGCGCCAGGACCCGTGGGCGCCGGCGGTGCTGGAGCCGCTGGTGCAGGGGCTGAAGCAGCGCGGCCTGTGCTTTGCCACGCTGCGCGAGCATCCCGTGCACGGGCGCGGGCGTCCTTAGGCGAGGCCGTCCCGCGATGACCGACCCGGTGCAGGCCTTCACCGACACCTTCGGCGACGCGCAGCAGTGGCTGTTCGAGTCGCTGGTGCAGCCGCTGATGTTCCAGGCCGGCCTCGGGCATCTGCTGGCCGAGGGCTACCGGGCCACGGGCTGGCTGCTCGTCGGCCTGCTCCAGATCGCGGTGATGCTGCTCGTGCTGCGCACCCTGGAGCGTTGGCGACCGGTGGAGCGGGTGACTGACCGCGCGTCGGTGCGCACGGACATCGCCTACACGCTGATCCATCGCCTGGGCCTGGTGCGCGTGGCGCTGTTCTTCACCATCGATCCGCTGTGGGACGCCGCCATCGGCGCGCTGCGGTTGGCCGGCCTGCCGACTTTCCAGCTCGACCAGGTCTGGCCCGGCGTCTCCGACCTCGCGCTGGTCAGCTTCGTGATCTACCTCGTGGTGTTCGACTTCGTGGAATACCTCGTGCACCGGGCCCAGCACCGCTGGCACTGGTGGTGGCAGCTGCATGCGCTGCACCACAGCCAGCGCCAGATGACGCTGTGGTCCGACAACCGCAACCACCTTCTCGACGACGTGATCCGCGACGGCGTGTTCGTGGCCGTGGCGCTGGCCATCGGCGTGCCGCCGGGCCAGTTCGTCGCCATC
The DNA here is from genome assembly GCF_057219775.1 of Aquabacterium sp. T101. NCBI lineage: Bacteria > Pseudomonadati > Pseudomonadota > Betaproteobacteria > Burkholderiales > Sphaerotilaceae > Aquabacterium > Aquabacterium sp. T101. The sequence continues at coordinate 974,318 of NZ_JBXVVZ010000001.1, read as the reverse complement.
GTGGCCCTGACCCAGTTGGTGGAAAGCCTCGCGCATGCCAACGTGCGGATCGACTTCGGGCGCATCGGCAGCCGCCTGCTCGTCGGCCCGCGCTTCCACCGCCTGCACCATGCCATCGGCATCGGCCACGAGAGCCAGGGCCCCGGGTCGCTCGGCGGTCACAACTTCGCGGTGCTGTTCCCGCTGTGGGACCTGCTGTTCGGCACGGCGCGCTTCGACGACGACCTGCAGGCCACCGGCATCCGCGACCAGCTCGACGGGCGCGACTACGGGCGCGGCTTCTGGGCCCAGCAGTGGCTGGGACTGAAGCGCCTCGCCGGCCGCGCCTAGGCGTCGCTTATCCTTGCCCGCATGCGGTTCGGACTCATCATCGTCGGCGACGAGATCCTCTCGGGCAAGCGGCGCGACGCGCACCTGCCCAAGGTGATCGAACTGCTGGCCGCCCGCGGCCTGGCGCTGGCGTGGGCGCGCTACGTGGGCGACGACCGCGCGCTGATCACCGACGCGCTGCGCCATGCCTTCGCCAGCGGCGACGTGGTGTTCAGCTGCGGCGGCATCGGCGCCACGCCCGACGACCACACGCGCCAGTGCGCCGCGGCGGCCCTGGGCCGTGAACTGGTGCTGCACCCGCAGGCGCGCGCGCTGATCCTGGAGCGCATGGCCGACGTGGCGCGCGAGCGCGGCGAGCCCTACGATCCCGATCGCGAGGACAACGTGCACCGCCTCAACATGGGCGTGTTCCCGGCGGGCGCCGGGATCATCCCCAACCCGTACAACAAGATTCCCGGCTTCTCGGTCGGCGACGTGCACTTCGTGCCGGGCTTCCCGGTGATGGCGCACCCGATGATCGAGACGCTGCTGGACACGCGCTACCGCGCCCTGCATGGCTCCCAGCGCCAGGTCGAGCGCTCGGTGATCGTCTACGGCGCCATGGAAGCGTCGCTCACGCCGCTGATGGAAGCGATCGAGCGCGACCATGCCGGCGTGCGCGTGTTCAGCCTGCCCAGCGTCGACCATCCGCAGCACGGACGCCACATCGAACTGGGCGTCAAGGGCGCGGCTGCCGCCGCCGAGGCGGCCTACGCCGACCTGCATGCCGGGCTGGTTCGATTTGGGGCGGCATTGGGCCCCGAGTTGGTGCGATAGTGCGCCCTGGAAATCACCATATCGGTGCATTGCATCGCCCCAAGCCGGGGCGCGCCCTGGGGGCGGTGCGGCCGGCTGGTGCCGGCGAGCGCACCGGCTGCGGGCATGCTTTCTGCTAGATTTCCCCCGACTTTTCGAGTCTTCCATCCACAACCCAGACCAAGCCAGGAGAGCGCCTGATGGCCAGCAAGACCGTCGCCGACGTGATGAAGATGGTGAAGGAGAACGACGTCAAGTTCGTCGATTTCCGCTTCACCGACACCCGCGGCAAGGAGCAACACGTATCGGTGCCGGTGTCGCACTTCGATGAGGACAAGTTCAGCTCCGGCCATGCCTTCGACGGCTCGTCGATCGCCGGCTGGAAGGGCATCGAGGCGTCGGACATGCTGCTGATGCCCGACCCGAACACCGCCAACATCGACCCGTTCTTCGAGGAGCCGACGCTGATCCTCAGCTGCGACGTGCTCGAGCCGGGCGACGGCAAGCCCTACGAGCGCGATCCGCGCTCGCTGGCCAAGCGCGCCGAGGCCTACCTCAAGAGCAGCGGCATCGGCGACGCGGCCTACTTCGGTCCGGAACCCGAGTTCTTCATCTTCGACCAGGTGCGCTGGAACGTCGACATGTCCGGCTGCTTCGTCAAGGTCGACTCCGAGGAGGCCCCCTGGTCCACCGGCGAGAAGATCGAAGGCGGCAACCGCGCCCACCGTCCGGCCGTCAAGGGCGGCTACTTCCCGGTGCCGCCGGTCGACAGCTTCCAGGACATGCGCTCCGAGATGTGCCTGCTGCTCGAGCAGCTCGGCATCCCGGTCGAGGTGCATCACCACGAGGTGGCGGCCCCGGGCCAGAACGAGCTGGGCACCAAGTTCTCCACGCTCGTGCAGCGTGCCGACTGGCTGCAGCTGCAGAAGTACGTGATCCACAACGTGGCGCACGCCTACGGCAAGACCGCCACCTTCATGCCCAAGCCGATCGTCGGCGACAACGGCAGCGGCATGCACGTGCACCAGTCGGTCTGGAAGGACGGCAAGAACCTGTTCGCCGGCGACGGCTATGCCGGCCTGAGCGAGTTCGCGCTGTACTACATCGGCGGCATCATCAAGCACGCCCGTGCGCTCAACGCCATCACGAACCCCGGCACCAACAGCTACAAGCGCCTGGTGCCCGGCTTCGAGGCGCCGGTCAAGCTGGCCTACTCGTCGCGCAACCGCTCGGCGTCGATCCGCATCCCGTACGTGGCCAACCCGAAGGGCCGCCGCATCGAGTGCCGCTTCCCGGACCCGCTGTGCAACCCGTACCTGGGCTTCTCGGCCATGCTGATGGCCGGTCTGGACGGCGTGGAGAACAAGATCCACCCGGGCGAGGCTGCCACGAAGGACCTGTACCACCTGCCGCCGGAAGAAGACGCGAAGATCCCGACCGTCTGCCACAGCCTCGACCAGGCGCTCGAGTACCTGGACAAGGACCGGGCGTTCCTGACCAAGGGCGGCGTGTTCACCGACAGCTACATCGACGCCTACATCGAGCTGAAGATGCAGGAAGTGACCCGCTTCCGCATGACCACGCACCCGCTCGAGTTCGACATGTACTACTCGCTGTGATGCACGGCCCGACCGCGCAGGCGGTCACGCGAAAGGGGCGGCCTCGGGCCGCCCTTTTTTCTGGTGTCGTCGCGTCTGGAGGACAATGCGTTCCATGACCATGCGAACGCTTGCCGTCATCCTTCTGCTCTCTCCGGGGACGGTGGCCCTGGCCCAGGGCGCCCCGGTCTACCGCTGTCCGGGGCCGCCGGTGCTCTACACGGACCAGATCACCGAGAAGGAAGCCAGGGAGCGCGGCTGCCGCACGATCGAGGGTGCGCCGATCACGGTGGTGGCGCCGACCAAGCCGGCCCCGCGCCCGGCGGCCGCTGCACGCGACGGCGAATCGTCCCGGGTCGACGCCAAGGACCAGCGCGCCCGCGACAGCGACGCCCGCAAGATCCTCGAGGCCGAGCTCAAGCGCGAGGAGGAGGCGCTCGCCGCGCTGCAGAAGGAATTCAACAACGGCGAGCCCGAGCGGCAGGGTGGCGAGCGCAACTTCGCCCGCTACCAGGAGCGCGTCGAGGAGCTGCGCAACGCCATCGCGCGCAAGCAGGCCGATATCGCCGCCATCCGGCGCGAGCTCGCCAAGTTGCCCGCGCCCAAGGCCGATTAGGGCGTCCGCGGGGTTCCACGATGGAATCCGCCCCGGCCGGCCCCTTCGCGGCCTACGACCTGCTGGCCACGCTGGTGGCCGTGGTGCAGCCCGACGGCCGCGTGCTGCATGCCAACGCCACCTTCGAGAACCTGCTGGGCGTGCCCCGGCGCACGCTGCTGGCCACTCCGCTGACCGACTGGCTGGCCGACCCGGCGCCGCTGCGCGAGACCCTGGCCGCCGTCGCCGACAACCGCATCTCCACCGGCCGCTTCGAGGGCGTGCTCAAGCGGCCGGCCGGCACCCAGGCCGAGCTGCTGCCGGTGCACGTGATCGTCAACCAGTCCGACACCCCGTCGCGGGTGCTGGTGGAGCTGATCGAGATCGAGCAGCAGACGCGCCAGGACCGCGAGGAGCGCGCCGCTACCCAGGCCGAGGCGAACAAGGAGCTGGTGCGCAACCTCGCGCACGAGATCAAGAACCCCCTGGGCGGCATCCGGGGCGCGGCGCAGCTGCTGGAAATGGAGCTCGAGGGCCTGACGCCGCCGCGCCGCGAGCTGACCGAATACACCCAGGTGGTCATCAACGAGGCCGACCGCCTGCAGGCGCTGGTGGACCGCCTGCTGGCGCCGCACCGGCGCGCGCACATGGTGGCCGACGTCAACATCCACGAGGTGTGCGAGCGGGTGCGGTCGCTGCTGGCGGCCGAGTTCCCGCGCGGCATCGCGCTGCGGCGCGACTACGACATCTCCATCCCCGAGTTCCGCGGCGACCGCGAGCAGCTGATCCAGGCCGTGCTCAACATCGCCCGCAACGCCTGTCAGGCGCTGGCCGACCGCATCGCGGCCGGCGACGCCGAGCTGATCCTGCGCACGCGGATCGCCCGACAGGTGACGATTGGCAAGCAACGCTGGCGACTGGCACTCGAATTGCATATCGAGGACAACGGGCCGGGCGTGCCCGAGGCGATCCGCGACCGCATCTTCTACCCGCTGGTGTCGGGACGCGATGGCGGATCAGGCCTCGGGCTCACCCTGGCGCAGACCTTCGTGCAGCAACACCAGGGCACGATCGAATGCGCCAGTGTGCCGGGCCGCACGGTGTTCACGGTGTTCATCCCCTTGCCTTGACGAAAGCGCTGGCGCTCGCATGAAAGACATCTGGGTCGTCGACGACGATCAATCGATCCGCTTCGTGCTGGAGAAGGCCCTGGCACGCGAGCAGTTCGCCGTGCGCAGCTTCGCCAACGCGCGCGACGTCATCGGCGCGCTGGCCGAGGACGAACCGCAGGTCCTGGTCAGCGACATCCGCATGCCCGGGGGCTCCGGCCTGGACCTGCTGGCCAAGGTCAAGGAGCGCCTGCCCGGGCTGCCGGTCATCGTGATGACGGCGTTCTCCGACCTGGACAGTGCCGTGTCGGCCTTCCAGGGCGGGGCCTTCGAGTACCTCGCCAAGCCCTTCGACGTGCCCAAGGCGGTGGAACTGATCCGCCGCGCGGTGGAGGAGAGCCTGCGCGAGGCCGTGGCCGCCGAGCGCCCGGTCGAGGCGCCGGAGATCCTCGGCCAGGCGCCCGCCATGCAGGATGTGTTCCGCGCCATCGGCCGCCTCAGCCAGAGCCAGGTCACGGTGCTGGTCACCGGCGAGAGCGGCAGCGGCAAGGAACTGGTGGCCCGCGCGCTGCACAAGCACAGCCCGCGCGGCGGCGGCCCGTTCGTCGCGATCAACACGGCCGCGATCCCGAAGGACCTGCTGGAAAGCGAGCTGTTCGGCCACGAGCGCGGCGCCTTCACCGGCGCACAGACCATGCGCCGCGGCCGCTTCGAGCAGGCCGAGGGCGGCACGCTGTTCCTCGACGAGATCGGCGACATGCCCTTCGACCTGCAGACGCGTCTGCTGCGCGTGCTGTCGGACGGGCAGTTCTACCGCGTTGGCGGTCACCAGCCGCTCAAGGCCAACGTGCGCGTGATCGCTGCGACGCACCAGAACCTCGAGAAGCGCGTGCGCGACGGCGCCTTCCGCGAGGACCTGTTCCACCGCCTCAACGTGATCCGGCTGCGCCTGCCGCCGCTGCGCGAGCGGCGCGAGGACATCCCGCTGCTGGCGCGGCAGTTCCTGCAGAAGAGCGCCAAGGAACTCGGCGTCGAGGCCAAGCGCCTGTCCGACGCCGCCCTGGCGCGCCTGTCGGCGTTCGACTTCCCGGGCAACGTGCGCCAGCTCGAGAACCTGTGCCACTGGCTCACGGTGATGGCGCCGACCCAGGTGGTCGAGCCGAAGGACCTGCCGCCCGAGCTCAACGAGTCAATCAACGTCGCGGCCGAGGCCGAGGCGGCCCCTCCGGCCGCGGCCGCGGCCGTGCCGGCACGAGCGGGCGCCGAGGCCGTCGCCCCGGCCGCTGCACTGGCGGGCGGCTGGCTGGCGGACCTGGAGCGCGAGGCGCGTGCGCTGCTCGACGCCGGCTCGCCCGAGGTGTGGGACACGCTGACGCGCCAGTTCGAGGCGCGCCTGATCGTCACCGCGCTGGGCACCACGCGGGGCCGCCGCATCGAGGCGGCCCAGAAGCTGGGCATCGGCCGCAACACCATCACGCGCAAGATCCAGGAACTGGGCCTCGACGACTGAGGCCTTGCCCGCGGGCCGCTGCGCCGGCGGCGAACCCGGCGGTCTCAGGCCGCGTCGAGCCGCACCCACACCGGGGCGTGGTCGCTCGGCCGCTCGTTCTTGCGCGGGGCCTTGTCCACCGCGCACTCGCGCACCTGCGCGCGCAGTGCCTCGCTGACGAGGATGATGTCGATGCGCAGACCCTGGTTCTTGCGGAACGCGAGGTTGCGGTAGTCCCACCACGACCACGACTTCGGCGGCTGCTCGAAGAGCCGGAAGGCGTCGACGAGGCCGAGCCCCAGCAGATGGCGGAAGTGGCCGCGTTCCTCGTCCGTGCAGTGGATCTGCCCGGCCCAGGCCACCGGGTCGTGCACGTCGCGGTCCTCGGGGGCGATGTTGAAGTCGCCCAGCAGCACCAGCTTCGGATGTGCGGCCAGCTCCTCGCGCAGCCAGTCGCGCAGCGCGCGCAGCCACTGCATCTTGTATTCGAACTTCTCGCTGCCCGGCGCCTGGCCGTTGGGGAAGTACGCCCCGACGATGCGCACGCCGTCCACCGTGGCGGTGATCACGCGTGCGCTGTCGTCGACGAAGCCGGGGATGTTGCGCACCACGTCGGCGGCCTCGGTGCGCGACAGCAGCGCCACGCCGTTGTAGGTCTTCTGGCCGAACCACTGCACACGCCAGCCCGCGGACTCGATCTCGGCGGCGGGAAACTTGTCGTCGGTGAGCTTGGTCTCCTGCAGCACCACCACGTCGGGCTGCTGCGCCGCGAGCCAGTCCAGCAGCTGGGGCAGGCGAACGCCCAGCGAGTTGACGTTCCAGGTGGCGATCTTCAAGGCGGGCATCCGGCAGCTCGGGAGCGCGGATCGTAGCGGTTGTCGCCTGCCGCCTCAGGCGTCGCGGCGATAGGTCACGAAGGCGAAGCGCATCCCGTCGCCTCCCACGCGATCCTCGCGCGCCACTTCCCGGAACGCGCGCCGGTCGAAGGTCGGGAAGTGCGTGTCGGCGCCATCGAACTCGTGATCGATCTCGGTGAGCACCAGCTCCTGTGCGCGTGGCAGCGCCAGCGCATACAGCTCCCCGCCGCCGATCACGCACACGCGCGGCGCATCGGCCACCATCGCCAGTGCGGCGTCGAGCGACGCGGCGCGCTCGGCGCCGGCGGCCTGCCAGTGCGCGTTGCGCGTCACGACCACGTTGCGCCGGCCCGGCAGCGGGCGGAAGCGTTCGGGCAGCGAGTCCCAGGTGCGGCGCCCCATGATCACCGGGCAGCCCATCGTGACGCGACGGAAGTGCACCTGGTCCTCGCGTTCGTTCCACAGCAGGTCGCCGCCGCGGCCGATGGCACGCTGGCGGTCAAGCGCGGCGACGAGCACGAGGCCGGGTCGGAAGGCGGGCGTCATGGTCGGGGATTGTCGCCGCGCCGGCCCGACGCGCCGGCAGCCGCCCCGGTGGCCGCGGCGATCGCGGCAGCGATGAAGAGCACGGCCATCCAGTCGGTGACCGTGGGCATCTCGCGCACCACCAGCGCCGACGAGAGCACACCCACCAGCGGCACGGCCATCAGCGAGAACGCCGCCACCTGCGCCGGCAGCACGCGCGTCAGGCTGAACCACAGCACCTGCGACACGCCGAAGTTGATCACCATGCCCCACACGAGGGACAGCCACGTGGCGAGGCTCCAGGCCGACCACGCCGGCGGCGGCTCGACCGCCAGCGCGGCGGCCCAGAACACCACGGCGCCGACGGCCATCATCCACATCGTCAGCACCTCGCTCGACAGCGACACCTGCACCCGGCGCATCAGCAGCGTGCCGAAGGCCCAGCTCACGGCGGCCACCTGCAGCCACAGCACGCCCAGCGGCCGGCCGGCCAGCGACGTGAACTCGTTGGCCGCCAGCAGCGCCACCGCCGCCAGCGCGCAGGCCGACGCCACGCCGGCGCGCCGCGTCAGGCCATGGCCGAACAGCAGCGCGCCCAGCAGCACGGTCCACACCGGCATCGTGAAGGCCAGGATGCTCGCGCGTCCCGCGGGCAGCAGGGTCAGGCCGATGATCGACGCGAAGTGCCAGCCCACGATGTTGGGCAGCGCCAGCTGCACCACCCGGCCCGCGTCCGCGCGCGGCAGCGCGATCGACACGCCGCGCAGGCGGAACCACAGCGCCAGCATCAGCACGCCGCCGGTCATCGTGACGGCGCGGAACGTGAGCGGCGGAATCTCGCGCAGCGAGAACTTCATCATCGGCCAGTTGCAGCCCCACATCAGCGTGATGGCTGCCAGCAGCAGCCACTGGCGTCGGGTCACGCTCATGCGCCCGCTCCCGGTGGCCGTCGCGGCTGCCAGGTGGACAGCGCGATGCCGGCGACGATCAGCGCGAACGCCGTGCCGTGAAAGGCCTGGGGCCATTCGCCCAGCAGCCAGCCCGACATCAGCGCGGCGAACAGCGGCGACAGGTTGACGAAGAAGGCCGCCACGGCCGGCCCGGCATGCGCCACGCCCAGGCCCCAGCAGCGGTAGGCGATCAGCGACGGCGCCACCGCCACGAACAGCAGCGCGGCCCACACGCCGGGCCGGCTCCAGTCGATCGGCGGGGGGCTCGCCAGCGCCTGCTCCAGGCCCGCGGCGATGCCGCCGGCCACGAGGCCGAACAGGCACTGCACCCACAGGAACCCGGCCCAGCCCCAGCGCGCGATCGTCTCGCGCGGCGGCGGACGCAGCCACGCCGGTGCACGCACCAGCAGCCAGCTGTAGAGCGCCCAGCCGATCACGGCGACCACCATGAACAGGTCGCCCACGACGAACTGCACCTGCGCCAGGTCGGCCCAGTGGCCGCGCGCGATCACGGTGGCCACGCCGGCCAGCGACAGCAGCGCACCGGCGAGCTGCCGCCCCTGGGGACGCTGCGCGAACACGAGCGCGCCCACGCCCAGCATCCACAGCGGCATCGACGCGTTGATCAGCGTCACGTTCAGCGGCGTCGAACTGCGCAGCGCCAGGTACTGCATCGCATTGAACAGCCCGATGCCCAGCGAGCCGATCGCCAGCAAGTAGGGCCATGCCTGCCGCACCGCCCGGCGGTCGTCGGCGCTGCGCAGCAGCGGCAGCGCTGCAGGCAACAGCATCAAGGCCACCAGGGCCCAGCGCAGCGCGTTCAGCGCCAGCGGCGGCACCACGCCCACCATCAGCCGGCCGACGATGGCATTGCCGGCCCACATCAGCGGGGGCAGCGTCATCAGCAGCGCGATGCGCGGAGTCAGCGCCTTCATGGCGCGGCACGCCGGACCGCGCCCGTCACGCCGGCATCTCCGCGCCGCAGTTCCAGCACTGCTCGAAGGGGCCGTCGATGCGCTCGGCGCAGCCCCGGCACACCCAGTGCCGCCAGGCCGGCCGCTGCAGGTCGCGCAGCAGGGAGCGGCCTTCCTCGAGGCGCGCGTCGTCGTGCACCCACACTTCCGGCAGCGACTGGTCGGGCGGAATGTCGCCGGCGATGCCGCTGGCGAAGTAGCGCTGCACGCTGGCGTCGATGCCAGCCTGCGACAGCAGGTCTGCCCACAGCGTGGCCAGCGCGATGTTGGGAGCCTGGGTCAAGCGCTTCATCGGGTCGGGCGTCGGGGCCCCGATGGTGCCACGCTGCACGCGGCGGCCGCTTCGCGTAACCTTCGGGCCCTCGACAGGAGCGCCCCGCCATGCCCCGTGCCATCCAGTTCGCCGCCACCGGCGGCCCCGAAGTGATGCAACTCGTCGACGTGACCGTGGGCGACCCCGGTCCCGGCGAGATCCGCATCCGGCATCAGGCCTGCGGCCTGAACTTCATCGACGTCTATCACCGCACCGGGCTGTACCCGCTGACGCTGCCGCACGGCCTGGGCATGGAAGGCGCGGGCATCGTCGAGGCGGTGGGCGAGGGCGTCACCCACCTGCGGCCCGGCGACCGTGCCGCCTACGCCAGCAACCCGCCGGGCTCGTATAGCGAGGTGCGCGTGATGCCGGCCAAGACCGTGTGCCGCCTGCCCGAGGGCATCGGCTTCGACACCGCCGCGGGCATGATGCTCAAGGGCCTGACCGCGCAGTACCTGCTGAAGAAGACACTGCCCGTGGAAGGCCTCGAGCGCGGCGACTTCGTGCTGTGGCATGCCGCCGCCGGCGGCGTGGGCCTGATCGCCTGCCAGTGGGCCCGCGTGCTGGGCCTGCAGCTCATCGCCACCGCGGGCAGCCCCGAGAAGTGCCGCCTCGCGCTCGAGCATGGCGCCGCGCACGCGATCGACTACCGCAAGGAGAACTTCGTCGAGCGCGTCAAGGCGATCACCGGTGGCAAGGGCGTGAAGGTGGTGTACGACTCCGTCGGCAAGGACACCTTCGAGGGTTCGCTGGACTGCCTGCGGCCCTTCGGCCTGCTGGCGAGCTTCGGCAACGCCAGCGGCCCGGTGCCGCCGTTCGCGCCCGGCCTGCTCGGCCCCAAGGGCTCGCTCTACATGACGCGCGCCACGCTGTTCACGCACATCGCCACACGCGAGGCGACGCAGAAGATGGCCGACGACCTGTTCGCGGTGGTGGGCAGCGGCCAGGTGAAGATCCGCATCGACCAGCGCTACGACCTGGCCGACGTGGCCCAGGCCCACCGCGACCTCGAGGCGCGCAAGACCACCGGCTCCAGCGTGCTGATGCCCTAGCCGGGTCAGGCCTTCACCGCGCTGCGGTAGGCATGCCAGGTGGCGTGGCCGATCACCGGCCCCACCACCAGCAGCCCGGCGAACCAGGGCAGCATGGCGGCCACCACCAGCACGGTGATCAGCGCGCCCCACCACAGCATCACCCCAGTCTGCGTCAGCACCAGCCGCAGGCTGGTCAGGCCGGCGGTGATCGCGTCCACCGGTCGGTCCAGCAGCATCGGGATCGACACCACGCTGACCGAGAAGATCAGGCCCGCGAACACCGCGCCCACCGCGAGCCAGGCGACGATGAAGCCGAGGTTCTCCGGGTCCAGCAGGGCCGTCAGCGAGCCCTTCAGGTCGGGCATGCCGTCGAAGCTGACCGCGAACACCACCAGCGTGGCGCGGCCCCAGAGCATCTCCAGCACCAGCAGCACGAAGCCGAAGATCGCCAGCGGCCCGAGGCGCGACTCGAAGGCCAGCAGCGAGGCGCCGAAGTCCGGCTTCTCGCCGCGTTCGAGCGAGCGGCTCACGTGGTACAGGCCGAGGCACAGGAACGGGCCCATCAGCAGGAAGCCCGCCGCCAGCGCCATCACGTAGGCCGGCGCGCGCTCGTACACGCGCACCAGCGCCCAGCCCATCACCATGAAGGCGGCGCCGTAGAACAGGCCGATCGCCGGTGCGCGCAGGAAGTCGCGCAGGCCCGCGGCGAGCCAGCGCGGCGGATCGCCCCAGCGCAGGGTGGCGAGTTGCGGCGCGCTCGCGCGCTCGGCAGGCTGCTCTTGCGAAGGCGTCTCGGTCATCGTGTGCGCGCTCCCGGCGTGTCATCCCCTGTCGTCGTCGGCGTCCTGGCGCCGGCTGCGCCGCACCGAGCGCACGAGGCCGAACGCGCCCACCAGGGCGGCGACGAAGCCGAGCACGCCGAAGGCCGGCAGCCCGAACAGCATCGGGCCCGAGTCCACCGTCATCACGATCGACGACCCGACGATCAGCGCGGACGTCACCAGCGCCAGCGACAGGCGGCTGGCCGCGCGGTCGATCTGGTCGCCCACGCGCTTGAGGTGCGCCACCTCCAGGCCCACGTGGACGCGGCCGCGGCGCGCCGCGCGCAGCAGCCGCGTCAGGTCGCCCGGCAGCGAACCGGCCAGCGCCATGCCGCGCCGCAGCGAGCCCCAGGCGCGCAGCGCCAGGGCGCGCGGCTGCCAGCGTGATCGCACGGCCTGGCGCAGCAGCGGCAGCGCCTCGCTGGCCATGTGGAAGCCGGGGTCGAGGCCGCGGCCCATGCTCTCCAGCGAGACGAAGCACTTGATCAGCAGCGCCAGGTCCGACGGCAGCGCGAGGCGGTGCTCGCGCAGGATCGCGGTGGCGTCGGTGAGCATCTGGCCCAGGCTCAGATCGGCCAGCGGCGTGCCCTGGTACTGCTCGACGAAGGCCTCGATCTCGGTCTCGAGCCGGTTCAGGTCCGCACCCGGGTCGTCGCCGGTCCAGTCCAGCAGCACGTCGGCCACCGCCTGCGGCTCGTGCTGCACCAGGCCCAGCAGCAGCTGCAGCAGTTCGTCGCGGCGCTGCGGCGACAGGCGCCCGACCATGCCGAAGTCGATGAAGGCGAGCTGGTTGCCCGGCAGATAGAACACGTTGCCGGGGTGCGGGTCGGCATGGAAGAAGCCGTCCTGCACGATCATCTTCAGCACCGCCTGCGCGCCGCGCCGAGCCAGCAGCGCGCGGTCCAGGCCGGCGGCGTCCACCCGGGAGAGGTCCTCGCCCGGGATGCCGTCCACCAAGTCCTGCACGTTGACGCGGCTGTGCGTGTGGTCCCAGTGCACGCGCGGGATCCTCACGAAGCCCAGGGGCGCCAGGTTGGTCGCCACGCGCTCGGCGCTGCGGCACTCGGCGGCGAGGTCGAGCTCGCGGCGCAGCGATCGCGCGAACTCGCGCACCAGGCGCTGCGGCCCATAGGGCTTGAGCGCGGGCAGTTCGCTCTCGGCCAGTGCGGCCAGCCGCGCCAGCAGGCGCAGGTCGGCCTCCACCTTGGCCTCGATGCCGGGGCGGCGGATCTTCACCACCACCTCGGTGCCGTCGTGCAGCTGCGCACGGTGCACCTGCGCGATCGACGCGCCGGCCAGCGGCGTGGTGTCGAAACGGGCGAACACCTGTTCGGGCTCGCCGCCGAGGTCCTCGCGCAACTGCGCGCGCAAGGCTTCGAACGGCACCGCCGGCACCTGGCTGTGCAGTCGCGACAGCTCGGTGATCCATTCCGGCCCGAGCAGGTCGCTGCGGCCGGCCATCAGCTGGCCGAACTTGACGAAGGCCGGGCCCAGCTCCTCCAGGGCCATGCGCACCTGCACCGGCGGCTCCAGGCGCGCCAGCTCGGCGGCATGCTCCTGGTGCAGCGCATGCCCCGCGCGCTCGAGCGCGTCGGCCAGGCCCAGGCGGCGCACGGTGTCGCCCAGGCCATGGCGCACCAGCACGCCGGCAATCTCCTGCATGCGTCCGAGGTCGCGCGCCGTGCCGAGGGCCTGGATCAGCATGCGTCGAGTATGGCGCCGTGCGCAGCCCGCCCGGCGCGGGGAAACCTCAGATGACGTTGACCTCGCGCAAGGGCGCGTGGCGTGCCAGGCGGTCCGGCGCCAGCGGCGTCAGGTCGAGCGCGCCCCAGCGGCCGTCGGCGATCAGCGACGCGATGCCGCAGCCCACGCCCAGCGCATGCTGCATGCCGTGGCCCGAGAAGCCCGCCGCCACGAAGGCGTTGTCCCAGCCCGGCAGCGCGCCAACGAGGCCGTTGTGGTCGAAGGTGTTCATCTCGTAGTAGCCGGCCCAGGCCGAGCGCACGCGCAGGGCCTCGAACGCCGGGACGCGCGCGGCCAGCACCGGCCAGAGCCAGTCGTCGAACAGGCCGTGGTCGATCGCGTGCAGCGGCAGATCGTCAGTGTCGTCGCCGCGCGGCGGGCCGCCGGCGATGAAGCCGCGGCCCTCGGGCCGCAGCCAGGCGCCCGACGGGTCGATCACCAGCGGGCAGCCGGGCAGGGTGGCCGGCGAGTCGAGCACGAAGACATCGCGCTTGCGCGCATGCACCGGCAGCGCCACGCCCAGGGCGGCGGCCAGCGGCGACACCCAGGCCCCGGCGGCCAGCAGCACCCGGTCGGCACGGTGCATCCGGCCCGCCGTGTCGCGCACGCCGAGCACGCGGTCGCCCTGCGTGTCGAAGGCCACGGCTTCGGCATGCACGAAGCGCGCACCGTGCGCCTGCGCCTCGCGCCGCAGCGTCTGGTGCAGGGCCGGGCCGTCGAACCAGCCCTCGCCGCGGGCGCCCCATGAACCCAGCGCGATGCCGTCGAGAGACAGCCACGGCCAGCGCGCGCGCAGCTCGTCCGGGTCGAGCAGGCGCACGTCGGCGCCGGCGTCGCGCTGCATCGCCTGCAGCCCGGTGAGCGTGGCTGCGCCTTCGGCACCGACGAGGTACAGATAGCCCGCCTCGACGAAGCCCAGCTCGTCGGCCCAGGGCCGCATCAGCGCCAGGCTCGCCTGCGACAGCGCGATGTTCACCGGCGTGGAGAACTGCACCCGGATCGAGCTGGCCGACAGCGCGCTCGAAGCCACGGCATAGGTCGGGTCGCGCTCCAGCACCGTGACCGCGACGCCGTGGTCGCGCGCCAGGAAGCGGGCCGCCGATGCGCCCATCACCCCGCCGCCGACGATCACTACACTGCCCTGGCTCATGGAACTGCGAGTCTATTCAGCCGCCGAGGTGCATGCCGCGCTGCCGTGGGCGGCGCTGGCCGACGCGCTCGAAGCCGCCTTCGTGCGCGGCGACACCGAGGTGCCGCTGCGCCATGCCCACGCGCTGGGTGCCGCGGACACGCTGCTGCTGATGCCGGCCTGGGGTGCCGACGCCCTGGGCGTCAAGCTGGTGACGGTGATGCCGGGCGCGGCGGCGCTTGGGGCCGGCACGGTGCAGGCGTCGTACCTGCTGCTGGACCGCGCCACCGGCGTGCCGCGGGCGCTGCTGGACGGCGAGGCGCTGACGCTGCGTCGCACCGCGGCGGCATCGGCGCTGGCCGCACGCCATCTGGCGCCGCCGCGGGCCCGCCGCCTGCTGGTGGTGGGCACCGGCCGGCTGGCGCCCTGGATGGCACGGGCGCACCTGGCCCTGAACCCGTCGCTCACGGAGGTGGCCGTGTGGGGGCGCGACGGCGCGCGGGCGCAGGCCATGGTGCAGGCCCTGCGCACCGAAGGCATCGACGCCACGCTGGCCGAGGACCTGCCGCGTGCCGTGGCGGCGGCCCAGGTGGTGAGCTGCGCCACCACCTCGCACGAGCCGCTGGTGCGCGGCGCGTGGCTCGCGCCGCGCACGCACCTGGACCTCGTGGGCGGCTTCCGGCGCGACATGCGCGAGGTGGACGACGCCGCGGTGGCGCGGGCGCGCGTGGTGGTGGACACCTACGCCGGTGCGCTGGCCGAGGCCGGCGACCTGGTGCAGCCGATCGAGGCCGGCGTCGTGGGTCGCGGCCACGTGGTCGCCGACCTGGCCGAACTGCTGCGGGGCGACCGGCCCGGGCGCCTGCACGACGACGACGTGACCCTGTTCAAGTCCGTCGGCACCGCCCTCGAAGACCTGGCCGCCGCCCGGCTGGTGGCCGGCACCCCGACCTGACGCGCCCGTGGGGCGCGAAGCAGGGCTTGACAGGCTTCCATAATTCCATAAAACTAGAACCATGAACGAAACCGGTGCCGTCACCGCGCTCGCCGCGCTCGCCCAGCCGGCGCGCCTGCGCGTGTTCCGCGCCCTGGTGGGCGCCGGGCCCTCGGGCCTGACGCCCGGTGCACTGAGCGCGATGCTCGACGTGCCCGCCTCGACGCTGTCCTTCCACCTGAAGGAGCTGGTGCATGCCGGCCTGGTGAGCGTCGAGCGCGAAAGCCGCAACCTGCATTACCGCCCGGCGCTCGACCGCATGAACGAGCTGCTGGGCTTTCTCACCGACCACTGCTGCCAGGGCCAGTCCTGCTCGACCGGCGCTGCGCGGCGTTCCACCACCTGCTGAACCGGAGGCTTCATGAAGCGATTCCATGTCCACCTGCACGTCGACGACCTCGCCCGCAGCGTCGCGTTCTATTCGCAGCTGTTCGCGGCCCAGCCGGCCCGCGTCGAGGCCGACTACGCCAAGTGGATGCTCGACGACCCGGCGCTGAACTTCGCGATCTCCACGCGCGGCGCGGCCCCCGGCATCGATCACCTGGGTTTCCAGACCGACGAGCCGGCCGAACTCGCCGCGATGAAGGCGAGGGCCCAGGCGGCGGACATGGCGCTGGAGGACG
The DNA here is from genome assembly GCF_057219775.1 of Aquabacterium sp. T101. Taxonomy (NCBI): domain Bacteria; kingdom Pseudomonadati; phylum Pseudomonadota; class Betaproteobacteria; order Burkholderiales; family Sphaerotilaceae; genus Aquabacterium; species Aquabacterium sp. T101. The sequence goes on along the minus strand of NZ_JBXVVZ010000001.1, from coordinate 958,439 downwards.
AAGGCGCCACCACCTGCTGCTATGCCCGCAGCGACAAGCACTGGGTGACGGACCCGCAGGGCATCGCCTGGGAGCACTTCCACACGCTGGGCGACATCCCGGTGTTCAGCGAAGGCCGGAAGGCCGACGCATCGGCGGCCTGCTGTGCGCCGTCGGCCACGTTGTCGGAGGCTGCGGCCGAGCCCGCGGGCTGCTGCGCCCCCACCGCACGCGGCAAGCCGATCGGCGTGCCGGTCAAGGCTTCTTCCGCCTGCTGCTGACGTTCGAGCACGGCCCGGGCGGCCGTGTCGGCGTCTGTCACGGTTCTGCCATCCATCATTTCTACACTGATGGAATGATCGTTTTGTCTTCCAGGGAGTACTCGTCGTGAGGGTCGGCATCAATGGCATGGGGCGCATCGGCCGACTGGCCCTGCGGGCGGCGCTGGGGGCGGCGGAGCGTCCGGCCGACGATCCCCGAGGCGCGAACCGGCTCGACGTGGTGCACCTGAACGAACTGAAGGGCGGGGCCGCCGCGACCGCACACCTGCTGGAGTTCGACAGCGTGCAGGGCCGCTGGCGCAGCCGCATCGCGGCCGAAGGCGACAGCGTGATCCGGATCGACGACCGGCGACTGGGCTTCACGTCCCATGGGACGGCGGCACAGATTCCCTGGGGCGATCTCGGCGTGGACCTCGTGCTCGAGTGCACCGGCAAGTTCCTGACCCCTGAAACGCTGCAGGGCCATCTGGACCGTGGTGCCCGACGCGTCATCGTGGCTGCCCCGGTGAAGGTCGGCGACGTGTTGAACATCGTGGTCGGCGTCAACGAGCATCTCTACGAGCCTGCCCGGCACCGCATCGTGACAGCCGCTTCGTGCACCACCAACTGCCTCGCGCCGGTGGTCAAGGTCGTGCATGAGTCGCTGGGCATCCGCCATGGCCAGATCACCACCATCCACGATCCGACCAACACGAACCTGATGGTGGATGCACCGCACAAGGACCTTCGGCGGGCCCGCAGCGCGATGCTCAGTCTGGCGCCGACGACGACTGGAAGCGCCACCGCGATCGCGCTGATCTATCCGGAGCTCAAGGGCAAGCTCAACGGACATGCGGTGCGTGCCCCGGTGCTCAACGCGTCGCTCACCGACTGCGTCTTCGAACTCAGGCGCGAGACCTCGGCCGAAGAAGTCAATGCGCTGTTCGCCCAGGCTGCGCGCGGGTCGCTGGCCGGCATCCTCGGCTACGAGGATCGGCCCCTGGTCAGCGCCGACTATGCGCGCGACACGCGCAGTTCGATCGTCGATGCCCTGTCGACCATGGTCACCGACGGCACCCTGCTGAAGGTCTACGCCTGGTACGACAACGAGATGGGCTACGCGTGCCGGATGGTCGACCTGGCCGCGCACCTGCAGCGCCAGGGGATCTGAGCCGCTCATGAGCGCCAGCCAGTTGCCAGGGCCGGTCTTGGGGCAGGGGGCGCGCCACTACGCCATCGTGACGGCGGCGTACTGGGGCTTCACCCTCAGCGACGGCGCGCTGCGCATGCTGGTGCTGCTGCACTTCTACCGCCTCGGCTACTCGCCGTTCACGCTGGCCTTCCTGTTCCTCCTGTACGAGGCCATGGGCATCGTGGCCAACCTGATCGGCGGCTGGCTGGCCACGCGCTATGGCATCAAGCGCATGCTGGCCGTCGGCCTGTTCACCGAGATCGCCGGGTTCCTGCTCATGTCGGCGCTGTCGCCGACCTGGTCGGCCGCGCTGGCAGTGGCCTGGGTGGTGGCTGCACAGGGTGTCTGCGGCGTGGCCAAGGACCTGACCAAGACCGCCAGCAAGTCGGCCATCAAGGCCACGGCGGGCGAGGCTTCGGGCCGGCTGTTCAAGTGGGTCGCCTTCTTCACCGGCAGCAAGAACGCGATGAAGGGCATCGGCTTCTTCCTCGGCGGGCTGCTGCTGCAGGCCGTGGGCTTCCAGGCGGCGCTGTGGATGATGGCGGGGGCGCTGGCGATCGTGCTCGTCGGCGTGATCGCCTTCGTTCCGCCGCTGATGGGGCGCAGCAAGGCCTCGAAGTCGGCGAAGGAACTGTTCGCGAAGAACCGCGGCATCAACCTGCTGGCTGCCGCCCGGGTGGCGCTGTTCGGTGCTCGCGACGTGTGGTTCGTCGTCGGCGTGCCGGTGTTCCTGTATGCCTCGGGCTGGACCTTCACCATGGTCAGCGGCTTCGTCGCGCTGTGGACGATCGGCTATGGCGTGGTGCAGGCGGCCGCGCCGGCCATCGTGCGCCGCAGCGATGACGGACTCAGCGCCGAGGTGCCGGCGGCGCGGCTTTGGTCGGCGCTGCTGGCGGTCATACCTTTCGGACTGGCCGTGCTCGTCGCCATGAAGGTGTCCCACCTCGAATGGGTCGTCGTCGCCGGACTCGGCCTGTTCGGCGTCGCCTTCGCCGTGAACTCGTCGGTGCACTCGTATCTGGTGCTGGCCTATGCCGGTTCGGAGAAGGCCGCCGAGGACGTGGGCTTCTACTACGCAGCCAATGCCCTGGGGCGATTCATCGGCACGCTGTTGTCGGGCCTGCTGTACCAGTGGGGCGGGCTGCTGTATGCGCTGATCGGGTCGTCCGTCATGCTTGTCGCGTGCTGGCTCGTCACCCTGGCGCTGCCGGCTGCAGGGATCGCGGCGCCCGCCCGGACCGAGCGCAGGCTGGCGGCATGAGCCCGATGCAAGAGAAGGCCGCCGTCCGTTCGCTGGGCGCCCTGGCCCATGAAGTTCGCCTGCGCATCTTTCGTGTCGCGGTCGGGGTCGGGCCGGCGGGCACGACGCCCGGCTCGATCGCCCAGGACCTGTCGCTGTCACCGTCGACCGTGTCGTTCCACGTGAAGGAACTCCTGCACGCCGGCTTGCTGACGCAGGAGCGCGACGGCCGCTTCCTGATCTACCGCCCGAACATCGTTGCGATGAACGACTTGCTTGCCTACCTGTCTGCGCATTGCTGCCACGCCGTCCGCTGCGAGTCGACGGCGTCCACAGCCGGCGCTGACTGCACCACGTGCCCAACCACTCCCAATCCCGCATCGGAGCCCGCATGAGCGACAAGGTCTACAACGCACTCTTCGTTTGCACCCACAACTCGGCCAGATCGATCATGGCCGAGGGCCTCCTCAACAGTCTCGGCCGGGGACGTTTTCGCGCGTACTCGGCCGGCAGTCATCCGGGTTCGATCGTCAACCCCCTGGCGTTGAGGACGCTGGCCGAGATGCACATCCCCAACGAGGGTTTTCGCAGCAAGGACTGGAACGAGTTCGCTCAGCCGCAGGCTCCTCAACTCGACTTCGTCTTCACCGTCTGCGACAAGGCGGCCGGCGAAACCTGCCCGGTCTGGCCGGGCCAGCCCATGACCGCGCACTGGGGCGTCGCCGACCCGGCCGCCTTCGAGGGGACCGACGCGCAGAAGGCCCAGATGTTCTGGGACACGGCGGTGATCCTCAAGCGCCGCATCGAACTCATGCTGGCGCTGCCGATGGCGTCCCTGGACCGGATGGCCCTGCAGCGCGAGATCCGCGACATCGGCCAGCGGTAGGCCGATGCAGGCACGCCCCACCGATGCGCCGGCCGCGACGCCGGCACCGATGAACGCCTTCGAGCGCTACCTCACGGTCTGGGTGTTCCTGTGCATCGTCGTCGGCATCGCGCTGGGTCAATGGCTGCCCGGACCGGTGCGCGCCATCGGCGCCATGGAGTTCGCGCAGGTCAACCTGCCGGTGGGCCTGCTCATCTGGGTGATGGTCATCCCGATGCTGCTGAAGGTGGACTTCGGCGCGCTGCACCAGGTGCGGCGCCATTGGCGTGGCATCGGCATCACGCTGTTCGTCAACTGGGCCGTCAAGCCGTTCTCGATGGCGCTGCTGGCCTGGGTGTTCGTGCGCCAGGTGTTCGCGCCCTGGCTGCCCGCCGACCAGATCGACAGTTACGTCGCCGGGCTGATCCTGCTGGCGGCCGCGCCCTGCACCGCGATGGTCTTCGTCTGGAGCCGGCTGACGCAGGGCGATCCGCTGTTCACGCTCAGCCAGGTCGCGCTCAACGACACCATCATGGTGTTCGCCTTCGCGCCCATCGTCGCGCTGCTGCTCGGGCTGTCGTCGATCGTGGTGCCCTGGGCCACGCTGCTGACGTCGGTGGTGCTGTACATCGTGATCCCGGTGCTCGTGGCGCAGGCCTGGCGCCGCGGGCTGCTGGCCCGCGGCCCCGGCGCGCTGGAAGCGGCGCTTGCGCGCATCGGGCCGTGGTCGATCGCGGCGCTGCTGGCCACGCTGGTGCTGCTGTTCGCCTTCCAGGGCGAGGCGATCCTCGCGCAGCCGCTGGTGATCGCGCTGCTGGCGGTGCCGATCCTGATCCAGGTTTTCTTCAACTCGGCGCTGGCGTACTGGCTCAACCGCCGCGCCGGCGAGTCGCACGCCGTGGCCTGCCCGTCGGCGCTCATCGGCGCCAGCAACTTCTTCGAGCTGGCGGTGGCCGCGGCGATCAGCCTGTTCGGCTTCGAGTCGGGTGCCGCACTGGCCACCGTGGTGGGCGTGCTGATCGAGGTGCCGGTGATGCTGCTGGTGGTGCGGTGGGTCAACCGCAGCCGCGGCTGGTACGAGGCCGGGCGTCCCGCCGCGAAGGCATGATCATGGGATGTCCGAACCCGACCTCCAGTCCATCGACGCCCTGACCCGGCTCGCGCTGGCCGACCCGCCGGCGCGCCCGCGGGTGGTGATCGACACCGACGCAGCCAACGAGATCGACGACCAGTTCGTGCTCGCCTGGGCACTGGGCGTGCCCGAGCGGATCGACCTGCAGGCGGTGTATGCGGCGCCGTTCAGCTTCGCGCACCGGCGCGCCGCGCAGCCGCATCGCGCGTTCTCCGACCTGCGCCCCTTTGCGCCCCCGGCCGAGGGCATGCAACGCAGCTTCGAGGAGATCCTGCGCGTGTTCGGTCACTGCGGCACGCCGGCGCAAGGGCGCGTGTTCGCCGGTTCGGCCGGCTACCTGCCCGGCCCCGGGCAGCCGCTGGACAGCGACGCGGCGCGCGACCTCGTGGCGCGGGCGCGTGCCACGCCCGAGGGAGAGCGCCTGTACGTGCTGGCACTGGGATGCCCCACGAACGTGGCCGCCGCCCTGCTGCTGGACCCCGCCATCGCCGGTCGCATCGTCGTGGTGTGGACCAGCGGCTACCCGTCGCATGCGCCGCATGGAAACCAGTCGTTCAACCTGGAGCAGGACCTGCCCGCCACACGGCATCTGATGGACTGTGGCGTGCCGCTGGTCTACCTGCCGGGCTTCCAGGTCGGTGCGCAGTTGCGGCTGTCGCTGCCCGAGGTGGAGCAGTGGGTGCGCGGGCGCGGCGCCATCGGCGACTACCTGCACCATCTGTTCACCCACAACCCGCTGTGGGAGCTGCACGGCATCGACAGCTTCCGCGCCCACTCGTGGGTGATCTGGGACGCGATCTGTCTGGCCTGGCTGCTGGAACCGTCGCTGGTGCCCACGTTCTGGGCCCGCACGCCGCGCCTGGGCCGCGATCTTCGCTGGCAGCCCGGCGACGCCACGCGCGCCTGGATGCGCGAGGGCTACGCGGTGCGACGCGACGCGGTGTTCGCCGCGATGTTCGACGCCTTCGATGCCATGTCCCGGTCGAGCGCATCGGCCTCGTCGCACACCCGGTCGATCCCGTCGCGCGACAGGTAGTGGTCGACCCGGTCGCGCACGTGCGCGACCAGCGCCGCTTCCGACAGGGCGGCTGACCAATCCTCGCCGCCTTGCTGCGGCGTGGCGGGAGGGCGGTCGGACAAGGCGCGCCACTTGGCGCACCAGGTCACCGACCACAGCCACATCGCGCGGCGCAGCGGCACGATCCAGGCCCGCTCGGCGGCGTCGGCGCCCACGCTTTCGCACCACTGGTCGCAGGCCGACGCGACTTCGGCCGTCGACAGCACGGCGTGGCTGGCGACATCCCAGGTCGTCGACGTGTACAGCGTCGCGTGGGCGAGGTCCACGGCCGGGTGGCCGTAGCGGGCCTTTTCCAGGTCCACCAGCCAGGCACGGCCCTGCGCGTCCACGACGAAGTTGCCGGGATGACCGTCGAAGGCGATCAGCGACGTCCGCGGCCGACCCTCGGCGGCGCAGCGACGCGCCAGCCCGTCGCGCTCGGCGTCGATGCGTGCGCGTGCGGCGGGCGCCAGGCCGGCACGGTCCAGGTGCACGGCCTGGGCCTCGATCTCGTCGCGCAGGGCCCGCAGCGGGTCGATGGGGCTTGGCAGCGGCGCGCGCGCCTGCATCGCCGGCAGGGGCAGCCGATGGATCGCGGCCAGCGCGTCCACCAACGCAGGCAGGTCCGCGGGCAGCCGCGCCGGGCGGCCAACGATCTCGTCCACCAGCAGGGCGCCGTGGGGCAGGGCTAGTGACGGCGCCAGCGTCCCGTGCAGGCGTGGCGACCGGCCGCCCGCCTGGGCGCGCGCGAAGCACGCCGCTTCGTAGCCCAGGTGGGCGTCCGGTGGCAGGCCGACCTGGCTCTGCTTGGGCACGCGCGCCAGCCAGCCGGTGCCCGGAATGCGCAGGTGCCAGTGGGCCAGCCCGGTGTCCGCCAGGGCTTCGAGACGGGCCTGCGCGGCGCACAGTCCCTCGCGATGCAGGGCATCGGCCACGGCTCGGGCCAGGCGGTCGAGTTGAGGATCGGTCACGGGATCGGCAAGGCTCATCGTCGTCAGTCGCGCCAGGCGTCCCATCCTGACGGCAGATGCCGCAGATCGTCCGGGGTGTCGATGTCGGCCACGGCCGGCAGTTCGAGGCAGTCCAGTCCCGCGGCGGCCAGGCGCGCCCGGGTGTCGCGCAGCACGTCGGCATGGCTCCAGGTCAGGCCGTGCAGCAGGCCCGGCGGGCACCGGGTCAGCCCCATCAGTACGAAACCACCGTCGTGCGCCGGCACGATCACGGCGTCGTGCCGCACCAGCCCGGCCGCGGCCGCCTGCAGCATCGCGGAGTCCAGACCCGGCGCGTCGGTACCCATCACGATCGCGGCGCGCTCGCGCTCCAGGCCGGATCGAAGCAGGCGCTCCATGCGTTCGCCCAGGTCGCCATCGCCCTGCGGCTGCACGTCGACGCCGAGCGCACGGGCCACCGCCTGGGTCGGCGCGTGCCCGACGCCGGGGTCGAGGTAGAGCGTGACCGGGCCGACCGCCGCGCGAGCCGCCTGTGCCAACGCATGCTCCAGAAGGCGCGCGGCGAGTCGCGCCGCGCCGTCGGCCCCGATCGCGGGTGCGAGCCGGGTCTTCACCCGCCCCGGCAGCGGCTGCTTGGCCATCACCGCCACCTCCACCCGGTGCGGCGGGGTCGCGGAGGTCGTCATCGGTAGCGGCGGGCCAGAGCGTCGGGGGAGGCGCCACGCCAGTAGGCCCAGCGCAGCCGCCACATCAGCACAATGGTGCGCCAGGCGCCGTCGCGGTCCCAGCGCCGACCGGAGGTGCGCACGCGTTCGCGCAGACAGGCCGGCGCCCCGGCGCGTCGCTTGAGCCGGCGACTGATCTCCACGTCTTCCATCAGCGGCTGGTCGGGGAATCCGCCCACGGCGTCGAAGGCCGCGCGGGTCATGAACAGCGCCTGGTCGCCGGTGGCGATGCCGGTCAGGCGCGAGCGCAGGTTCATCGCCGCGGCCACCATGGGCAGCCAGGGCGACCGGCCTTCGATGCGCACGTCGAACCGACCCCAGGACGCCCCTTGATGCAGCGCGGCGCGCACCAGCGTGTCGGCGCCATCGGGAAGCCGGGTGTCAGCGTGCAGGAACAGCAGCAGGTCGGCGTCGCCGCAGGCCGCGGCGCCCGCGTTCATCTGCCGCGCGCGGCCGCGGGGGGCTGCCAGCACGTGATCGGCCATCGGTGTGGCCAGGGCCGCGGTGGCGTCGCGACTGCCGCCGTCGGCCACCACCACCAGGGCGCCCCGCTCGCGCAGGGGCTGCAGCCGCTGCAGCGTGGCCTCGATGCAGCCCGCCTCGTCCAGCGCGGGCAGCACGACGGCCAGGCGCGGCACGGTGCGTGTCTCAGCCGCCGCGGCGCACGCGCCGGATCTCGTCGACGATCAACAGCACCGCGCCCAGCGTGATGGCGCTGTCGGCGACGTTGAAGCTCGGGAAGTAGCCGCCGCGGAACACCGGCTCCAGCACCGAGAAGCGGAACTGGAGGAAGTCCACCACGTAGCCGTGCAGCGCGCGGTCGACCACGTTGCCAATGGCGCCGCCCATGATCATCGTCACCGCGAAGCAGAACAGCTTCTGCGACGGATGGCGCTTGAGCATCCAGATGATGAACACGGTGGCCGCCACGCCCAGGCCGATGAAGAACCAGCGCTGCCAGCCCGACGCACCGGCCAGGAACGAGAACGCCGCGCCGGTGTTGTGCACCCGCACGAGGTTGAACCACGACGTCACCGGCCGCACGTCGCCGAGCTGGAACTGGCCCAGGATCAGCGTCTTGGTCAGCTGGTCGGCCACGACCACCAGCAGCGCCAGGCCCAGCCACAGCGCCAGGCCCGGCGCGCCCGAGGAACCGCGCGCCATGCTCAGGCCACCTTGCGCGTCTCGCCCGCGCCGTACAGGTTGCTGGTGCAGCGGCCGCACAGGCCCGGGTGCGCCGGGTCGTGGCCGGTGTCGTCGCGCCAGTGCCAGCAGCGCTCGCACTTGGTGGCCTGCGACGGCGTCACCGTCACGGCCAGCGCATCGCCCGGCACCACGGCTGCCGCCGACGTGATCAGCACGAACTTCAGGTCGTCGCCCAGCGTGGCCAGCAGCGCGCGGTCCTCGGCGCCGGCGGCCAGCGTCACCGTGGCCTGCAGCGACGAGCCGACGCCGCCTTCGGTGCGCACGGCCTCGATCGCCTTGTTCACCTCGTCGCGGATCGCGCGCACGCGGGCCCACTTGGCCAGCAAAGCCGCGTCCGGCGCGTCGAAGGCCCAGAAGGTCTCGGTGAAGATCGACGCCGACTTGCCCGGCGCGAGCACCGGCCACGCCTCCTCGGCGGTGAAGCTGAGGAAGGGCGCCATCCAGCGCAGCATCGCGTGCGTCACCTGCCACAGCGCGGTCTGCGCCGAGCGGCGGGCCAGCGAGTTCGGCGCGGTGGTGTAGAGCCGGTCCTTCAGCACGTCGAGGTAGAACGCGCCGAGGTCCTCGCTGCAGAACAGCTGCAGCCTGGCCACCACCGGGTGGAACTCGAAGCGCTCGTAGTGCGCCAGCAGCTCGGTCTGCAGCTCGGCCGCGCGGGCCAGCGCCCAGCGGTCGATCTCCAGCAGGTCGGCCGGCGCCACCGCGTCCTTCGCGGGGTCGAAGTCGCTCACGTTGGCGAGCAGGAAGCGCAGCGTGTTGCGGATGCGGCGGTAGGCGTCCACCACGCGGGCCAGGATGTTCTTGTCGATGCCCAGGTCGCCCGAGTAGTCGGTCGACGCGCACCACAGGCGCGCGATCTCGGCGCCCATGTCCTTGCACAGCGCACCCAGCTCGATCACGTTGCCGAGCGACTTGCTCATCTTGCGGCCCTGGCCGTCCACCGTGAAGCCGTGCGTCAGCAGGCCGCGGTACGGCGCGCGGCCCTCCAGCGCGCAGCCCAGCAGCAGCGAGCTGTGGAACCAGCCGCGGTGCTGGTCGTGGCCTTCCAGGTAGAGGTCGGCCTCCGGCCCCGCGGTGTGGAAGCCGGGGTCGGCGTCCGGGCCGCGGTGCGACCCGCGCAGCACGTGGAAGAAGGTGGAGCCCGAGTCGAACCACACCTCGAGGATGTCGGTGCTCTTGGTGTAGTGCGCCGCATCGGCCGCGCCGAGGATCTCCTCGGCCGTGACGCGGCTCCAGGCCTCGACGCCGCCGCCTTCGACGATCTGCGCGGCCTGGTCCAGGATCTCCATCGTTCGCGGATGCAGTTCGCCCGTGTCCCGGTGCAGGAAGAAGGGCAGGGGCACGCCCCAGCTGCGCTGGCGGCTGATGCACCAGTCGGGCCGGTTGGCGATCATGTCGCGCAGCCGGGCGCGGCCGTTCTCGGGGAAGAAGCTCGTCGCGTCGATCGCCTCGAGCGCCATCTGGCGCAGCGTCTTCGGCGCCTTGTCCTTCGTGAACACGCCCTCGCCCTCGTCCATGCGCACGAACCACTGCGCCGCGGCGCGGTAGATCACCGGCGTCTTGTGGCGCCAGCAGTGCGGATAGCTGTGGGTGATGGTGGCCGTGGCGAACAGCCGGCCGGCGTCGCGCAGGGCATCGATGATCACGGGCACGGCCTTCCAGATGTTCTGGCCGCCGAAGAGCGGGAAGTCCGGCGCGTAGCTGCCGTGGCCCTGCACCGGGTTGAGGATGTCCTCCACCTTCATGCCGTGCGAGGTGCACGACACGAAGTCGTCCAGGCCGTAGGCCGGCGACGAATGCACGAGGCCGGTGCCGTCGTCGGCGGTGGCGTAGTCGGCCAGGTACACCGGCGCGAGCCGGTCGTAGCCGGCGTCCACGTGCGCCAGCGGGTGGCGGAAGGCGATGCCGCCGAGCTTCTCGCCCTTCGTGGTGGCGATCACGCGGCCCTGCAGGCCGTAGCGCTCGAGGCACTTGTCCACCAGCGACGCGGCCAGCACGAGCTGTCCGCGCTCGGTGTGCACCAGCGCGTAGTCGAGTGCCGGGTTCAGGTTCAGCGCCTGGTTGGCCGGGATGGTCCAGGCGGTGGTGGTCCAGATCACGGCGAAGCTCTCGCCGACGATCTCCGGCAGGCCGAAGGCGGCAGCCAGCTTGTCCGGCTCGGCGCACAGGAAGCCGACGTCGAGCGTCTGGCTCTTCTTGTCGGCGTACTCGATCTCGAACTCGGCCAGCGACGAGCCGCAGTCGAAGCACCAGTACACCGGCTTCAGGCCGCGATAGACGAAGCCTCGCTCCATCACGCGCTTGAGCGCGCGCAGCTCGCCGGCCTCGTTGGCGAAGTCCATCGTGCGGTAGGGCCGCTCCCACAGGCCCAGCACGCCCAGGCGCTGGCGGTCGGCCTTCTGCTGCGCGATCTGCTCGGTGGCGTAGGCGCGGCTGCGGCTTTGCATCTCGTCGCGGCCGATCTTGCGGCCGTGCACCTTCTCGATCGCGTTCTCGATCGGCAGGCCGTGGCAGTCCCAGCCCGGCACGAAGCGCGCGTCGAAGCCGGCCAGCTGCTTGGACTTGACGACCATGTCCTTCAGGATGTTGTTCACCGCATGGCCGATGTGCAGCGTGCCGTTGGCATAGGGCGGGCCGTCGTGCAGCACGAACAGCGGCGCGCCATGGCGTGCCGCGCGCAGCTGCTTGTAGAGGCCTTCGTCGTTCCACTTCGCGACCCAGCCCGGCTCTCGCTTGGGCAGGTCGCCGCGCATCGGGAACGGCGTGTCGGGCAGGTTCAGCGTGGCGCGGTAGTCGGGGGTGGCGGTCATGTCGCTAGGGCCTTCGCACGAAGGCCTCGGAAGGTGTCGGGCGGGCTCGGGGCCGGGCGGGGCCGGTCGCCGGGCGGCGGTCGTCGGCGCGGCGGCAGGCCGCAGCCGTCAGGCCGCGCGCGGAATTCGGTCGCGGGTGGTTTGGCGTTGCTGCGCCGCGTGGGGCACACGCAGGCGGCGGGGCAGGGGGCGGACCATGGCCGCATTGTAGAAGCTGCCTCCCCCGGCGCCGGAACGGGCCGCGCCAGGGCCTTCAGAGTGCCTTCAGGCCCGCCGGCGCCAATGATCCGGCGCAAGCGGCGGCCGCGTCCGGATGGACTCGGGTGCACCGGGGCCTCACGATCGGCAACTCATGACCCTCATCTTCGGCATTCGCGTTCCGGCCCTCGTGGCCCTGACCCTCCTGGTGCTGGCCGCGGCACCGGCCCTGGCGCAGGCGGGCACCGGCCCCTCGACGGCCGCACCGGAACCCGATCCGGCGGTCGGTCGCGACACCCCGCCGCCCGCACGACGCAACGTCGAAGGCGCCGTCGGCCTGATCCTGGCCTACAGGCCCGCCTTCAGCGGGTCGTCGGACCGAAAGGTCGAGCCCGAGCTGGCCGGCTTCGTGCGCTGGGGCCGCTACACGCTGTCCGGGGCCGGCGGCTTCACCACCCGGACGCAGGACGACGTCGAGCGTGGCCTCGACGCGCTGCTGATCAAGCGCGAACACCTGCGGGTGAACCTCGCGCTGCGCTTCGATGCCGGCCGGCGCGAGTCCGAAAGCGACCAGCTCCAGGGCCTGGGCGACATCCCGGCCACGGTGCGCGCACGCCTGAACCTGCGCTGGGAGCCGGCGCCGTACTGGTCGGCCAACCTGGGCAGCAGCATCGACGCATTGAACCGGGTCGGGGGCTACGTGGTCACGGGCAACGTGTCGCGCACCGTGCCGCTGGGCGGGCAGCAGCGGCTGATCCTTGGCGCGTCGGTCACGGGTGCTGGCGACCGCTACATGCAGACCTGGTACGGCGTCACGCCGGCGCAGGCGGCGGCGTCGGGCTATCGCGCGTATTCGGCCGGGGAAGGCCTGCGCGACATGTCGGCTTCGGTCACCTGGCGCGACGACATCACGCCGCAGTGGGCCGGGTTCGCCAGCGCCAACGTGTCGCGCCTGCTCGGCCCGGCGGCCGACAGCCCGCTGGTCCGCGACCGCAGCGGCTACGGCGTGTCGGTCGGGCTGGCGCGCCGCTTCTGACCCGCGGCCCCGTGACCGGCCACCGGGCGGTGCGGGTTCAGGGTTGCGCGGCCAGCCATGCGCGCGCGTCGGCCACGTCGCGTTCAATGCCGCCGCGCAGCGCCTCCAGCGACGCGTACTTGCGCTCGGCATGCAGCCAGTGCAGCAGTTCCACGCGCAGCAGGCGGCCATAGCCCCCGTCGGCGCCGAGCGCGGCGGGCCACTGCAGGCAGTGAACTTCCAGCAGCACGCGGCCGTCGTCTTCCACCGTCGGGCGGCGGCCGAAGCTGGCCACCCCGGGCAGCGGGCCGCCCGGCAGCCCGTGGACCCGCGCCACGAAGATGCCCGACGCGGCCGGGCAGCCGTGCGCGAAGCGCAGGTTCAGCGTGCGAAAGCCCAGGTCGCGCCCGAGCCGCGCGCCGTGCAGCACGTGGCCGCTGACCGCATAGGGGCGTCCCAGCAGGGCAGCGGCGCGCGCCATGTCGCCGTCGGCCAGCGCCGCGCGCACCGCGGAACTGGACACGCGCAGGCCGTACACCTCGTAGCTCTGCATGCGCGCCACGTCGAAGCCTCGCGCAGCGCCGGCGGCGTCGAGCATCGCGTAGTCGCCGGCGCGGCGGGCGCCGAAGCGGAAGTCGTCGCCCACCAGCACGTAGCGCGCGCGCAGACCGCGCACCAGCACCTGGGCGATGAACGCCTCGGGCGCCAGCGCGGCCAGGCGCTCGTCGAAGCGCAGCACCACCACCTGGTCGATGCCGCAGCGCTCCAGCTCGGTCAGCTTGTCGCGCAGCGTGCCGATGCGGGCCGGAGCGTTCTCGGGCTTGCCGGCGCGGGCGGCGAAGAAGTCGCGCGGGTGCGGCTCGAAGGTCAGCACGCAGGAGGCCACGCCTCGATGCCGGGCCTCGTTGGCCAGCAGCGCCAGCATGGCCTGGTGGCCGCGGTGAACGCCGTCGAAGCTGCCGATCGTGAGCGCGCAGGCGCTGGCGAGGCCGGGATGCTGGAAACCGCGGAAGACGCGCATGGCGCGCGATTATCGGGGCCGGTCGGGCCTCAGTGCCGCAGCAGCGCCGCCACGCCGGTGTCGTAGGCCAGCATTCGGCTGTCGCGCCGCTCGGCGAGCATGAACTCGAGCATGGCCTGCACGTCCGGCACCGAGAGGGGCCGCGACAGGTGGAAGCCCTGGCCGTGTTCGCAGCCCAGGGCATGCAGCTGCATCAGCTGGGACTCGGTCTCGATGCCCTCGGCCACCACGGTCTTGCCCAGCGTGCCGCCCAGCGACACGATGGCGCGCACGATCTCGGCGTCCTTGCTGCCCAGGCGCATGCCGTGCACGAACGAGCGGTCGATCTTCAGGCTGTCGATGGGCAGCGTGGACAGGTACGACAGCGACGAGTAGCCGGTGCCGAAGTCGTCGATGGCCAGCGCCACGCCGAGCCGGCGCAGCGACTCCAGCGTGCTCAGCGCGCCTTCCAGGCGCTCCATCAGGATGTTTTCGGTGAGCTCGAGCGTGAGCTGCTGCGGCGGGAACGCGTTGTGGCGCAGTACCCGCTCCACGCGGTCGTACAGCGCGGCATGGGTCAGGTCGGCGCCGGACAGGTTGACCTGCAGCTTCAGTTCGTCGAGCACCGGGTCGAGCGCCTGCCAGGCCCGCACCTGCGCGCAGGCGCGGGACAGGACGAGGTCGGTCAGCTCGACGATCACGCCGGCTTCCTCCGCCAGCGGAATGAAGGTGCTGGGGCTGACCGCGCCCAGCGTCGGGTGGTTCCAGCGCGCCAGCGCCTCGAAGCCGCGCAGCTTGCCGCTGCCGATGTGGAACATCGGCTGGTAGGCGACCTCGATGCTGCCGCTGGCGATGGCCTGGCGCAGCTCGGCTTCCATGCGCACGCGCTGCGCCACCTCGGTGTGCAGGGCGGCATCGAACAGGGCATAGCGCGCCTTGCCCGCGGCCTTGGCGCGGTACATCGCGGTGTCGGCGTCGCGCAGCATCTCGTCCGGGGCGTGATAGCCGAGCCGGCTGAAGGTGATGCCGATGCTGGCGCTGGCAGTCAGGTTGACGCCCGCCACGGCCAGCGGCTTCTTCAGCACGTCCAGCAGCCGCTGAGCGAGCCCGGTGGCGGCGGCCTCGTCCTTCACGTCGTGCACCAGCAGCGCGAACTCGTCGCCACCCAGCCGTGCGACCACGTCACCCGGACGCACCTGATCCTGGATGCGGCGCGACACCTGGATCAGGAACTCGTCGCCGGCGGAGTGGCCCATGCTGTCGTTGATCAGCTTGAAGCGGTCGAAGTCCATGAACATGACCGCGAAGTGCCGCTCGGGGCTGCCGTCCAGCGCCGCCAGCGCCTGGGCCAGCAGGCCATGGAAGCGGCTGCGGTTGGGCAGGCCTGTCAGGCTGTCGTGGAACGCGATGTGGTGCAGCTGTGCCTCGGCATGCCGGCGCGCAGAGATGTCCTGCACCTGCACGATCAGGCAGGGCGCCTCGGAGTCGCTGTCGGTGAAGAAGGCGCCGTGCAGCGCTGCCCACAGCTCGCTGCCGGTGGCGTGGCGGCAGCGCATCTCGGCGTTGAACGAATCGATGCGGCGCGAGCCGATGCCGGCGAGGTTGTCGCGCAGCGCGGCGCGGTCGTTGTCGACCACCAGGGTCGCGAAGTCGCGCTCGGCCAGGGCCTTGCCGTTCTCGACGCCCAGGATCGAGGCCAGCGCGGTGTTGGCCTGCAGCACCCGGCCGTCGATCGACACCAGCGCCATGCCGATCGAGGCATGGGTGAAGGCGCTGTGGAAGCGCCGCTCGCTCTCGCTGAGCGCGGCGACGTGGCGTGCCGACTGCTCGGCCTCGCGCTCGGCGGCCTCGGCCCGGCTGCGCTGCATCGCCTGGTTGGCCTCCTGCTGACGCAGGAAGTAGTGCACCGTGGCCAGCAGCATGGCGACCACGGGAAGCGCCCCCAGCAGCACGCCGAGGCCCGAGTGCTGCACCGTCAGGTGCAGCAGCGCGGCGATCAGCGCGCTGCCGCCGTAGGCGATGCCGATCGAGCCGAAGCTGTCGACGAACTCGCCGAGGTGGAAGCGCCGGTTGTTCTTGAGCGTGATCACGGTGGACACCATGATCGTGTTCAACGCGAAGTAGCCGACCGCGACCACGCAGGCCACCAGCAGCAGCATGCCGGGGTTGGTGCCGCGGTCCAGGTGCAGCAGCCCGAAGACGGCGTCCATCAGGTTGCCGGCCACGGCCATCGACAGCGCCGCCATCGTCGGGCTGGCGATGCGGCTGGTCCATCGCTTGGACGAGCGGCAGGCGCCGACGAAGGCCTCGCCGGCCGACGCGATGCAGGCTGCCGACGTGCCGTGCATCAGCAGCAGCAGGAAGATGAACACCTCGCCGGCGACGAAGGAGTTCTTGGAGCCGGGGATGCGCACCGGGAAGAAGCCCGCCACGATGGCGAAGACGGTGCCCACGAAGACCTGGCTCACGGCCACCAGCGGCAGGTTCTGCAGGTCCCACACCGCCATGGCGAGCGCGGCCGAGCCCAGCAGCACCATCGTCCACCAATAGGTCGTGGCACGCGGGTTGTAGTCCGGCATCAGCGCGGCATGCAGGCGCCGCCAGACCGTGGTGGGTGCGGCGGGCTGCGTGTCGTCCAGGCTGGGAGCCTGCGTGGGCGTGGTCATCGAAGGGCGGTACGGCTTGCGACGCGGCGGGCGTCGTCCGATGCTAGGCGTTGCCGCTGAGGATTCGCCAGGGTGGCGCGCCTCAAGTACCGGATGGCCGCGTACTGTGTCACGGCAGGGTCGCCTGCGTCAGGGCTCGCCGAGCAGCACGCTCTCGGCGAGGACCACACCCTCGGCCAGCACCACACCTTCGGCGAGGACCACGCCCTCGGCGAGGACGACGCCCTCGGCCAGCACGACACCCTCGGCCAGCACCACGCCCTCGGCCAGCACGACACCCTCGGCCAGCACCACGCCCTCGGCCAGCACGACGCCGCTGCCGGCCGTGAACCACGAACTGAGCGTCGGCGTCAGCGTGAACAGGCCGGTGCGTCCCGTGAGCGAGCTGACGCCCAGCAGCGAGGAGCCGTCGAGCACGCCGGCGGTCACCAGCGGCTGGTTGCCTGCGGGGCTCTCCCAGAACCAGTAGACGAAGGTGCGCGAAGCGTCCCAGTAGTCGGCCCAGCGTTCCAGCACCACGTTGCGCGACCAGGTCAGGCGCGGGTTGTAGAAGGGCTGGAAGCGCGTGAACAGGGCGTCGCCCGACAGCACGCGGTTGCCGCCGGCGAAGACGATGCGCGACCAGTTGAAGGTGCTGCCGCCCACCGTCGACGACCGCGCCGGGAAGGCGCCCGTCATGATCGACGCCCCCGGGGCCAGCGTGCCGTTGGCCAGCGCGGTGGCGATGTCGGTGCGCAGCGCCCGGGCCAGCGTCACCGCGCCATGCACGTTGACCAGGCCTGCGCCCTGCTGCAGCAGGTTCGCGCCCGGGATCGGCTGGGCCGTGTACTGCAGGATCGCCTTGACCATCGGCGGCGTGAGGCCGGGGTTGGCCTGCAGCAGCAGGGCCGCGGTACCGGCCACTACCGGGGCGGCCACCGACGTGCCCGACAGGTACATCTGCGTCTCGCGGTAGGTCTGCGCGATGCCGGTGGCGGTGACGAGCTGGGCGTAATTGCCTGCGGCGATGGCGTTCCAGGCTGGGTTGGCGGCGTCGGCCCGCGTCGCGGCGGCGCCGGTGATCTGGTTGCCCGGCGCCACGAGATCGGGCTTGAGCACGTTGTCGGGCACGCGCACGCCGTTGCTGCCCATCCGCCCGCCGCGGGTCGGGCCGCGCGAGCTGAACATGTTCACCTGGTCGTCGCCGCGGCCGATGGAGCCCTTGCTGTTGCTCGAGCCCACCGTGATCACGCTCGGGTCGTTGCCCGGCGACGAGATCGAGCCGTAGACCTCGCGGCCCTGCGCGTTCTTGCCGAAGTTGCCGGCGGCCACCACCACGGTGATGCCCACCGACACCGCGCTGCGCGCGGCCACGCACAGCGGGTCGTCCTGCCAGCTGTCGGTGGAGGCCATCGCCAGGCTCAGGTTCATCACGCGGATGTTGTATTCCTTCGCGTGGTAGATCACCCACTGGATGCCTTCGAGCGTGTCGCTCAGCGTGCCCACGCCCTGGTCGTTGAGCACCTTGACGTCGTAGATGTTCGCGTTGGGCGCCAGACCGGTCAGGTCCGGGGCCACGCCATAGGTCACCGGGCGGCCCGCGGCCACCGAGGCCACATGCGTGCCGTGGCCGTAGCCGTCCTGCATCAGGCTGGCGCTGTTGTTGATCGCGGCCTCGTAGGCGGCCAGCGCAGCACTGCCGGGTTGCAGTGAGGTGTTGGCGTCGTAGCCATTGGTCCAGTCGGCGAGCGACGTGGTCATGAACTGCACGTTGCGCACCACGCGCGACACGCCGGCGGCGTTGTTGAACGCCTCGTGCGTGCGCATCACGCCGGAGTCCACCACCGCGATGCCGACGCCGGTGCCGTCCAGGCCCGTGTAGCTGAACTTGGTGGAGTTGGCACGCACGGCGCTCGTCGTCGCGCCGGTGATGGCTTCGAGCGTGCTTGCGGTGCGCTTGGTCTCGCGGTTGGGGGCGATATAGCGCACGTCGGCGCGGTCGCCGAAGCGGGCCACCTGGCGCGGCGGCAGCGACGCGGTCAGCATCGACAGGCCCGGCATCGCGGCGTCGACGGTGCCGCCGACTCGGGCCACCTCGGCCTTCAGGGCGGTCATGTTGCGGTCGGTATCGGCCGACACGATCACCACCTGCACCAGGCGGCGTCCGCCGCGCTCGCGCATCCAGCGCTTGCCGCGGTGGCGCGTCGCGTCCTCCACGCCGTCGAGGTCGCGCGCCATCTTGCGGTGCTTCTGGCTCGGCCCCAGGCCGTCGCCGGGCGCCGCGGACACGCGCGGGCTGCCCATCAGCAGGAAAGCCAGCGTCAGCAGCGCCAGCGCCAGCAGCCACCGGGGCGCACTGCGTCGCTCGATCAGTACCGTGTAGCGGGTGGTGTTGTTCTTCATCATCGGCTCCGGCGGTAGGGCGTTCACGCTCCGAGGTCTGCCGGGGGGCTCCGCACGCGGCGTCTCCCTCCCTCCCGGCCTTCCCGTATCGCGGAGCGGATGCTAGGAGCGATGTGACGACTGCAACCGGGTGTAAGGACCGGTCGGTGCGAACTTCACGCGGCGCAGTTCACGCCGGGGCCGGAGGCGTTGCGGTTCGTGACGGCCGTCACGGCCGCGTCATCGGCCCGACGCGCGGGGCTAAAGGTGTCCCGCCAGGTCCCGGGCAGCCGGCAACCCCGAGGCGCCCATCGCATGCCGTACCGCGGCGAGCACGGCGCGCGCCGTGGCCTCCACCGCCAGCGCGCCGAGCAGCGCCGGGTGCGCCGGCATGCCCGAGGTGCCGGTGGCCAGCGCGAACAGCGTGTCGCCGTCAAACGGCGTGTGCGCCGGCAGGATGGTGCGCGCCAGCCCGTCGTGGGCCATCGACGCCAGCGCCGTGCACTGCGCCTTGTCGAGCACGGCGTCGGTGGCCACGACGCCGATGGTCGTGGCCGTGCCCGGTTGCAGGCGCTCGGGCAGTTCGCCGCGCAGCAGTGCCTCGTGGCTGCGCAGGAGCTGCAGGCTGGAGGCGCTGCGCCGCGCGCCGGCCAGCACCTGGCCGTCGGCGGGGTCGATCACGTCGCCGGTGGCATTGACGACGACCAGCGCGCCCACGGTCACGCCGCCCGCGCGCACCGACGCCGTGCCGATGCCGCCGGCCATCGCGCGCTCGATGCCGAACAGCTTGCCCAGCGTGGCGCCGGCCCCGGCGCCGACGCTGCCCTGGGCCGGCGGTTCGGTGCCGGCCGCGGCGCAGGCCGCATGGCCGGCCGCGGCGTCGGGCCGCACGCGCGCGTCGCCGCGCCACAGGTCGAAGATCACCGCCGCCGGCACGATCGGCACGCGTGCCGCGCCAACCGCGAAGCCGATGCCCTGTTCGTCGAGCCAGCGCATCACGCCGCCGGCGGCGTCGAGGCCGAACGCGCTGCCACCGGTGAGCAGCACCGCATGCACCTGGCCGACGATGTTCTCGGGCCGCAGCAGGTCGGTCTCGCGCGTGCCCGGCGCGCCGCCGCGCACCGCCACGCCGGCCACCGCGCCCTGCGGGCACAGCACCACGCTGCAGCCGGTGGGCCTGCCCGGGTGCGTGAAGTGGCCGACCGACAGGCCGGCCACGTCGGTGATCGCGTCGCGCAGGCCGGTCAAGCGAACACCCCGGCGGTGTCGGTCATGCGCGCGCTGACCTCGCCCAGGTGGTGCAGCGTGTCGCCCGCCACGAACTCGAGCATCGTCAGGCGCTTGAAGTAGTGGCTGGCGCTGCATTCGTCGGTGACGCCGATGCCGCCGTGCAGCTGGATGCACTGCTGGCCGACGAAGCGCATGCTCTGGCCGAGCTGCACCTTGGCCTGCGACAGCGCGCGCCGGCGCGCGGCCGGGGCCTCGCCGAGCTTCAGGCTGGCGAAGTAGCTCATCGACCGCGCCAGTTCCAGCTGCATCTTCACGTCCGCGATGCGGTGGCGCAGCGCCTGGAAGCTGGCCAGCGTGGCGCCGAACTGGCGCCGCGTGTTCATGTAGGCGACCGTCATCGCCACCAGCGCGTCCATCGCGCCCACGCCCTCGGCGCAGGCGGCGGCCAGGGCGACGTCCTGCCCCAGTTCCAGCAGCGGCAGTGCGTCGGTGGCAACCAGCTCGGCCGGGGCCGACGCCAGCAGCACGTCGGCCGCGCGCGCCCCGTCGGCGGTGGGATAGCCCCGCACCTCGCAGCGACCACGTTCCACCAGGAACAGCCCGAGCGGGCTGACGGCGTGCGGCCCCAGGCGCGCGGGCACCAGGAAGGCGTCGGCCTCGTCGCCCGCCGCGGCCAGGCTCTTGCGCCCGGTGAGCGCCCAGCCGCCGGCCTGCTGCACCGCGGTCGTGGCCACGGCGTCGAGGTGGTAGCGCGCGCCGGACTCCTGCCACGCCGGCACCACCAGCGCCGAACCGTCGGCGATGCGCGGCAGCCACTGCGCCTGCAGCGCCTGCGGTGCCGGCGACAGCAGGGCCGGCGACACCAGCGCCGCCGCCGCGAACGGAGCGTTGACCAGGCCGCGGCCGAGTTCCTCCATCACCACCATCGCCTCGACGGCGCCGAAGCCCATGCCACCGTGGTCCGGCGGCACGGCCAGGCCGGTCAGGCCCAGGGCCGCGAGTTCGGCGTAGACGTCGCGCGTGCGGCCGCCGGCCTTGGCCAGCGCGTGGCGGCGCTCGAAGGGAAAGCTCTTGTCCACCCAGCGCGCCACGGCGTCGCGCAGCGCGTGCTGGTCGTCGGTGAAGTCGAAGTCCATGGTGTCGTCGCCTCCGGCAGGTTCAGGCGCCCAGCACCGTCTGGGCGACGATGTTGCGCTGCACTTCGTTGGAGCCGCCGTAGATGGTGGTCTTGCGGTAGTTGAAGTAGGTGGCGGCCAGCGGCGCGCAGTGCGCGGCGCCGATGTGGTCGCCCTGCCAGCCGGCTTCCATCGCCTCGCGCACGAAGGGCAGGGCGAAGGGTCCGGCGGCCAGCATCATCAGCTCGGAGTAGCGCTGCTGGATCTCGCTGCCGCGGATCTTCAGCAGGCCGGCCACGTCCAGGCTCTGCTTGCCGCTGGTCTCGGCCGACAGCACGCGCAGCACCATCATCTCGAGCGCGACGATGTCCACTTCCAGCAGCGCGATCTGGTCCCGGAAGCGCGTGTCGTCCCACAGGCCCTCGGCCCGCGCGATGCGCTTGACGCGCTCCAGCTCGCGCTTGGCGCGGTTCACGTCGGCGATGTTGGTGCGCTCGTGGCTGAGCAGGTGCTTGGCGTAGGTCCAGCCCTTGTTCTCCTCGCCGATCAGCTGGTCGGCCGGCACCTCGACGTCGTCGAACCAGACCTCGTTCACCTCGTGGCCGCCGTCGAGCATGATGATCGGCCGCACGCTCACGCCCGCGCTCTTCATGTCGATCAGCAGGAAGCTGATGCCGGTCTGCGGCTTGCCCTCGTTGCTGGTGCGCACGAGGCAGAAGATCCAGTCGCCGTACTGGCCCATCGTGGTCCAGGTCTTCTGGCCGTTGACCACGTAGTAGTCGCCGCGACGCTCGGCGCGGCACTTCAGCGACGCCAGGTCCGAGCCCGAGCCCGGCTCGCTGTAGCCCTGGCTCCACCAGACCTCGCCGCTGGCGATGCCGGGCAGGAAGCGGCGCTGCTGCTCGGGTGTGCCGAAGGCCATGATCACCGGCGCCACCATCACCGGGCCGAACGGCATCACGCGCGGCGCACCGGCCAACGCGCACTCCTCCTCGAACAGGTGGCGCTGCACCGCGTTCCAGCCCGGGCCGCCGTGCTCCTTCGGCCAGCCCCAGCCGAGCCAGCCGCGCGCACCGAGGATGCGCGCCCAGCGCTGGTGGTCCTCGCGCGTCAGGTGCAGCGCGTGGTGCACCTTGTGGCTGATGTCGGCAGGCAGGTGCGTGCGCACCCAGTCGCGCACCTCGTGGCGGAACGCCGTCTCCTCGGCGGTGAAGTTCAGGTCCATCGCGGCTCCCGGTCGGTGCGCACTTTGTAGCACGTGCGAACTGGCTGCCGTTGGCGGCGCTTCTCCGGGCTTCGGGCGACACGCGCGCGCCGAAGATGCCAAGCATCGGGTCAGACCGTGCCGATCCGGCACGTCGACTCCATGGCGGACTTCAAGGGGCTTGTGCATGAGCATCCATCGCGACGATCTTTCCGTGCTCGGGGCCATCGGCCTGGTGTGGGCCGGCAGCCTGGGCTACGCGGTCGCCTACCAGGGCCTGGGGCTGGCCTTCGGCGTCGGGGCACTGATCCTTGGCGTTGCGGCGGCCGTGGCGGCTACGGGCCCCGGCCCGTGGGCGCGCAGCGCCATCGCGATGCTGGGCATGGCCATGGTGGCGCTGCTGATCCACGTGGCGCGCGGGCGCGCCGAGGCGCACTTCGCGGTGTTCGCCTTCCTGGCCGTCACCATGGTCTATCGACACTGGCTTCCGATCGTGGCCGCCGCCGGCGCGATCGCGGTCCACCACCTGAGCTTCAACTACTTCCAGCAATGGGGCTGGGGGCCGGTGTGCTTCACGGAGCCCGGCCTGGGCCGCGTGCTCGAGCATGCCGCCTACGTGGTGGCCGAGGCGGGCATCCTCGTGTTGCTGGCCCAGAGGGCGCGCGCCGAGTTCGCCGCCGGCGAGCAGCTCAACCGCATCGCCGACCGCCTGACCGGCAGCGACGGCACCATCGACCTCGGTGCCGCTGCGCTGGACTCGCGCGAGCCCGTGGTGCGCAAGCTGGTCGAGTCGCTGGGGCGCATCGAGACCGCGATCGCGTCGGTGAAGGCCTCCAGCCAGAACATCGCCACCGCCTCGGACGAGATCGCGGCCGGCAGCCAGGACCTGTCCAACCGCACCGAGCAGACGGCCAGCAACCTGCAGCAGACCGCCAGCGCGGTGGAGCAGCTCACCAGCGCGGTGTCGCAGAGCGCACAGTCGGCTCGCTCCGCCAATGAGCGTTCGGCGCTGGCGGCGTCGGTGGCCGAGCAGGGCGGCGCCGTCGTGGCGCAGGTGGTGCAGGTGATGGAGGAGATCAACCAGAGCTCCAAGCGCATCGCCGACATCATCGGCACGATCGACGGCATCGCCTTCCAGACCAACATCCTGGCGCTCAATGCCGCGGTGGAAGCCGCGCGCGCCGGCGAGCAGGGCCGCGGCTTCGCCGTCGTCGCCGGCGAGGTGCGGGCCCTGGCGCAGCGCAGCGCCGAGGCTGCCAAGGAGATCCGCACCCTGATCGGCGCCAGCGTCGACCGAGTCGAGGGTGGGGCCCGCCTGGTGGGCGAGGCCGGCAGCACGATGAGCCGCATCGTCGAGGCGTCGCACCAGGTGCGCACCATCGTCGACGAGATCACCCATGCCACGGCCGAGCAGAGCCTGGGCCTGGGCTCGGTGAACCAGGCCGTCACGACGCTGGACGAGATGACCCAGCGCAACGCCGCGCTGGTGGAGCAGTCCGCCGCCGCGTCGGCAAGCCTGAAGGACCAGGCACGCCGCCTCGAGCAGGCGGTGGCCTCGTTCCGGGTGCGCGGTCACGCTGCAGCCTGAGGCCCGGCCCCTGCGGTTAGATTGGCGGGCATGACGCCCGCCGCCCCGCCCACCGGCTACCGCACCACGGTGGCCGCCCTGTCGGCGGGGCAGATCCTGTGCTGGGCGGTGCTGTACTACGCCTTCACCGCCTTCGTGCTGCCGATGCAGCGCGACCTGGGCTGGAACGCGCAGACGCTGATGGGCGCCTACACCACCGGGCTTGCGGTCTGCGCGGCCTGCAGCTTCACCGTGGGCTCGGCGATCGACCGCGGCCACGGCCGCGCCATGCTGGCCCTCGGCCCGCTGGTGGGCGCGGCAGGTCTGGTGATGTGGGCCGCGGCCCATACCGTGCCCGGGCTGTACGCGGCCTGGGTCGTGATCGGCGTGGCGATGGCGATGACGCTGTACGAGCCCGCGTTCACCGTGGTCACGCGGCTGTACCCGCTGCGCTTCAAGGAGGCGGTGACCGCGATCACGCTGGTGGGCGGCTTTGCCAGCACGCTGTGCTTTCCGGTGGTGGCGTTGCTGCAGGCGACGCTGCCCTGGCGCCAGTCGCTGCTGGTGCTGGCCGCGTCGCTGCTGCTGGCGGCCCTGATGCACGCCCGCGTGCTGCGCGGCGCGTCGATCGCGGCGGCGCCGGCCTCGGCCGCGCCGCTGGCGCCCGACGCCACGCTCGGCGAGGCCTTCCGCAGCCGCGCCTTCTGGGCCCTGACCACCACCTTTGCCGGCTACAGCTTCGTGGCCAGCGCGATGTGGGCGCACATGGCGCCGGCGCTGGCCGACAAGGGCCTGAGCGATGCCGACGCGCTGATGGTGCTGGTGTGCGTCGGCCCGGCCCAGGTGGTCGGGCGGCTGGTGTTCGTGCTGCTGGGCCGTCGCGTCGCGCTGCGCCGCCTCGGCCTCGTGACGCTGGTGGGCATGCCGCTCGGGCTGGTGCTGTTCGCGCTCGGCCGCAGCCTGGCCGCGCTGCTGCTGTTCGCGCTGCTGTTCGGCATGGCCAACGGCGTGTCCACGCTCGTGCGCGGCGGCCTGCTGCCGGACTACTTCGGCCGCGCCGCGCTGGGCCGCATCGGCGGCAGCATGTCGGGCGTGGCGCAGTTCGCCCGCGCGGCGGCGCCGCTGCTGGCCGCGGGGGTGCTGCTGCTCGTACCGGGCTATCGCGAGATGGTGCTGGTGGCTGCAGCGTTGGCGGCGGTGGCCTGGGCTGCCTTCGCCCTGGCCGGGCGGCCGTCGCGCGAGTGGCGGCGATGAGCGCGGTGCTCAACGACGCGCAGGGCATGCGCCGCGCCGACCGCGAGCTGCTGTCGCTGGCGCTGATGCACGCGCGCAACCGCACGCTGGCGTGGCTGGGCGTGCTGGAGCCGCATGCCGCGCGCGACGCGGGCGCGCTGGCGCCGGCGTGGTGGCTCGCCGGCCGCGCCGGCTGGTGGCAGGAGCGCTGGGTCGCCCGCAACGTGCAGCGCGCGCGCGGAGCGGCGGCCAGTCCCTCCCAGGCGCCGCTCGCGTCGATCGAGCCGCGGGCCGATGCCTGGTGGGCGCAGCCGCCGGCGTCGCGGGGTGCCGATGTGCCGCCGACGCCGGACGACGTGCGCCAGTACCTCGCCCACACGCTCGAGCTGACGCTGGACCTGCTGGCCGCGTCCCCCGACGACGGCGACGACACGCTGCACTGGTTCCGTGCCGCGCTGTGGGAGGAGGACTCGGCCGTGCTGGGGCTGGCCTCGCTGGCACAGGCGCAGCGCGTGGCCGCGGCGCGGGCGCTGCTGCCCGAGCGGCTGCTGCGCCCGGTGCGGCCGCCGGTGTGGTTCGCGTCGCAGCGCTTCGCGCTCGGTTCGCCGCCCGGCGGCTTCGTGCCCGCGCCCGAGCGCTGGGTACACGAGGAGCCGGTGCCCGAGTTCGAGATCGATGCCCAGGCCGTGACCTGGGCGCAGGTCGCCGAGTTCGTGGCCGACGGCGGCTACGACGAGCCCGCCCACTGGAGCGCCGACGGCTGGCAGTGGCTGATGGCCGACCAGCGTCGTGGCCCGCGCGATGTGGAGCAACTGCGCCATGGCGTCGTGCTGCAGCGCTTCGGCCACGCCGTGCGTGCGCCGACGGGCGAGGCGGCGTCGATGCTGTCGTGGCACGAGGCCGACGCGTGGTGCCGCTGGGCCGGGCGGCGCCTGCCCACCGAGCTGGAATGGGAGCTGGCCGCCAGCCAGGGGGCGTCGCGCGGCGTGACCTGGGGCGACGTGCCCGAGTGGACCGCCGGCCGCGCACGCGCCTGGCCCGGCGGGCCGGCGCTGGCCGCGGCGGGTCAGCGCGTGCAGCGCGGCGTGGCCTGGTTCGAGCCGCGCCGGCTGGCGCACCCGAAGGCGCGCCGCTTCGCGGCGCCCGAGCGCGACGAGGGCTTCGCCGGCTTCCGCTCCTGCGCGCTGTAGCCACGTCGCCCCAGGCCGCGCCGGGCCGCCCCAAGCGGCCTGGGCTCCCCTCGGGGGACGCGAGCGCAGCGAGCTGGGGGCTGTAGCGTCAGTCTGCCTTCGCGCCGGTGGCCTTGACCACCGGGCCGTACTTGGCGTGCTCGGCGCGCACGAACTGCGCGAACGCCTCGGGCGTGGTGGGCGCCGGTTCGGCCATCAGCGTGGCCAGGCGCGACTTCACTTCGGGCGAAGCCAGCGCGTCGACGAAGGCCTTGTTCAGCCGCGCGGTCATGTCGGCCGGCAGGCGCGCCGGACCGAAGATGCCGAACCAGGTGTGGATGTCGAAGCTGCCCAGGCCGACATCGCGCCCGCTCTCGGCGATGGTGGGCACGTCGGGCATCGCGCTGGAACGCTTTGCGGTCGTGACCGCGATCGCCCGCAGCTTGCCGCTGCGGATGTTGGCCGACGCGGCCGCGAGGTTGTCGAAGTTCAGCTGCACCTGGTCCGACAGCAGGCCGAACTGCGCGCCGGCACCGCCCGCGTAGGGGATGTGCACCATGAACACGCCGGCCTGCGTCTTGAACATCTCGCCGGCCAGATGGCCCGCGCTGCCGTTGCCGCCCGAGCCGTAGTTCAGCTTTGCCGGGTTGGCCTTCATGTAGGCCACGAGGTCGCGCACCGTGGCGATACCCAGTCGCTGCGCCACCTCGGCGTTCATCACCAGCACGTTGGGCACCTGCGCCACCATCGTGATCGGCGTGAAGTCCGCCAGCGCGTTGTAGGGCATCTTCGCGTACAGCCACGGGTTGATGGCATGCGTGGCCACCGCGCCCATCACGAGCGTGGTGCCGTCGGGCGCGGCCTTGGCCGCCAGGTCGGCGCCGAGGTTGCCGCCCGCGCCCGGGCGGTTTTCCACCACCACGGTGCCGAGCGAGTCCTTCAGCCGGTCGGCCAGCGCCCGTGCCGCGATGTCCAGCGGGCCGCCGGGCGGGTAGGGCACGATCAGGCGCACGGGGCGCGCCGCAGCGCTCTGCGCGAGCGCGGACCAGGGGTACAGCAGGGACGCGGCGGCGAGCGCGGCGAGGGCGGGACGGCGTTGCATGGCGCGGAGCGCGGCGGCCAGGGCCGCGCAGTGGGGTCGGGGCCCACAGTCTAGTGGCGCCGCCCGCGCCCCCCGGGCGTCTCGGTCCCGCGGTCTAGGCGAGCTTGAACACGGCCACGGACTGCACCAGTTGCTGGGCCTGGCCCTTGAGGCTTTCCGCGGCGGCCGCGCTCTGTTCGACCAGCGCGGCGTTCTGCTGCGTGGCCTGGTCCATCTGCGTGACGGCCTGGCCCACCTGCTGCACGCCGGAGCTCTGCTCCACGCTGGCGGCGCTGATCTCGGCCACGATGTCGCTCACGCGCTGGATCGACCCGACGATCTCGCCCATGGTCTTGCCGGCCTCGTCGACCAGCCGCGTGCCTTGCTCCACCTGCTCGACGCTGCGGCCGATCAGGTCCTTGATCTCGCGCGCGGCCTCGGCGCTGCGCTGCGCCAGGCTGCGTACCTCGGAGGCCACCACCGCGAAGCCACGGCCCTGCTCGCCGGCCCGTGCAGCCTCGACCGCGGCGTTCAGGGCCAGGATGTTGGTCTGGAAGGCAATGCCGTCGATGGTGCCGATGATGTCGCCGATCTTGCGGCTGCTGTCGCTGATGGCCTGCATGGTCGTGACCACGCGGCCGACCACGTCGCCACCCTGGGCGGCGACGTTGGAGGCGCCCTGCGCCAGCTGGTTGGCCTGCTGGGCGCTGTCGGCGTTGCTGCGCACGGTGGTGCCCAGTTCCTCCATCGTGGCGGCGGTCTGCTGCAGGGCGCCGGCCTGCTGCTCGGTGCGGCCCGACAGGTCCTGGTTGCCCTGCGCGATCTGCGCGCTGGCGGTGGCCACGCTCTCGGCCGTGCCGCGCACGCTGCCGACCACGCGCGACAGGCTGTGCTGCATTTCGGCCAGTGCCGCCATCAGGGGGCTGATCTCGTCGCGCGCCGAGTCGGTGATGCGCGAGGCAAGGTCGCCGTCGCGCACCTGCTCGGCCACCTTGCGTGCCTGACCGATGCGCCGTTGCAGCAGGGTGGCGACGTGCCAGCTGAACAGGGCCAGCAGCACCACGGCCGCGACCAGCACGCCCAGCACCAGGAACTTGGCCTGCGCGGCGTCGGCCTCGATCGACTCGAGATCCTTGTCGAGCGCCTCGTTCTGGTAGGCCACCGTCGCCGCCAGCTGCTCCAGCAGCTGGTTGCGGGCGGGAATCGTCTTGTCGACGAGGAAGGCGAAGGCCTCTTCGCGCTTGCCGGCCTGGATCAGCTTGAGGTTGTCCTCGCCGACGCGCCAGAAGTTCGCCACCACCGGCGGCAGCGAGGCGAAGCGGTCCTTGCCAGTCTGGGTGAACAGGCCCTGTTCGTACTTCGTCAGCAGTTCCTCGATGCGCTTGCGCTTGGCGCCCACGTCGGCCAGCGTGGCCGCCTGTTCTTCCGGCGTGCGAGACAGCATGGCGTGTCGCAGCTGCAGCGACACCCGGGTGACGTTCAGTTCCAGTTCGGCCATCAGCACCAGCTGCGGAACGCGCTGGTTCTCAGTCGAGTCGGCCTTGGCCACGACGGCGTTCAGGCGTTGGGACGTGACGACGGCGGCGGCGCCGAAGGCCAGGCCCAGCAGGGCCACCACGCCGTAGAGGCGCTGGGAGATGCTCAGGGAGGACAGTAGCGACATGTCGGGTTCTTGGGGTAGTGGAGGAGACAGAGGTTTGAAATGCCCGGCCCCTACCGCAGGCCGATGGCGAAATGTTCTCCCCTTTTCGGTGCATCGTTGGCCCGACTTGAGCCCGAAATGCGGGCCAGATCGAACGATCGGGCCCGGCGCGCACCCCTTTGGGGGGGAGCGCAGCCTCAGAGCTCGTCGATGCGGGTCGAGGTGGGCGCGCGTTCGCCCGGCGCGTCCGACAACGAGAAGCGCTCGTTGGTGCGCGTGTAGAAGCTGGCGCCGAAGCGCGCCACCGGGTGGTAGTCGCGCAGGTTCACGCGCCAGGCCTCGGTGTCGATCAGGCCGTCGCGTGCGGCCAGGCGCACGATGCGGCCGATGAAGACGTAGCGGCTCTCGGTTTCGAGCTTCTCGTGCAGCATGCACTCGAAGGCCACCGGCGCCTCCAGGATGCGCGGCGGCGCGACGCGCTGCGACGGCACCGGCGTCAGGCCCACGGCGGCCAGCTCGCTGACGTCGGAGGGGAAGGCCTCGCCGCAGTCGTGCATCTTCTGCGCCATCGGCTCGTCGGACATGTGCACCACGAACTCGCCGCTGCGCAGGATGTTGGCGGCAGTGTCCTTCAGTCGCCCGTCCTTCAGGCGGTTGATGCTGATCATCACGATCGGCGGGTCCTCGCCGACCATGTTGAACATCGAGAACGGCGCGGCATTGACCACGCCGGTGGGGCCGAGCGTGGTCACCAGCGCGATCGGCCGCGGCACGATCAGGCTGGCCATCAGCTTGTAGCGCTGGTAGGCGGTGATGCTCTCGAAGTCGACTTCGGTCAAGGGGTCCGCCTCGCGGCGCGCGCAGGGAAAGAGGCGTCCCTCTCCCGGCGCGGGAGAGGGACGGCGCACAGGTTACGCGAAGTCCGGATCAGACGATCACTTCGACCTTGGCGCGCTTGGCGACCTTGGTCCAGGTCTCGATCTGCGAGCGGATCAGCTTGACGAAGTCGTCGCCCAGCACGGGCGTCTTGCGCGGCAGGGTCTGCAGCTCGTCGAGCCGCGCCATCACGTCGGGCTTGGCGAGGATCTCGGGCATCAGCGCGGTCAGGCGCTGCGCGATCGGCGCCGGCAGGCCCTTCGGTGCCGACAGGCCGAGCCACTGCGAGCCGGTCATCGACGGGTAGCCGAGTTCGGCGAAGGTGGGAATGTTCGGCAGCGCCGGCAGGCGTGCCGGCGTGGACACGGCCAGCGCGCGCAGCGAGCCGGCCTTGAGCTGCGCCACGTTGGTGGTCACCGGGTCGAACAGGCCGTCGATCTGGCCGCCGAGCAGGTCCTGCATCGCCGGTGCGCTGCCCTGGTAGGGCACGTGGTCGTGCTCGGGCGCCTGACCTTCGATCTTGAGCAGCTCGCCGTACAGGTGGTTGGCCGAGCCGACGCCGGACGTGCCGTACTTCACCGGCTTGGTCTTGGCGGTGGTCACGTACTGGGCCAGGCTCTGGTAGGGCGACTGCGCGCGCACCAGCAGCACCATCGGCGCTTCCACCAGCATCGCCATGTGGGTGAAGTCGGCCACGGGGTCGAAGGGCATCACGTTGCGCGTGGCCGCGGCGTAGATGTGCACCGACGCATGGCTGACCAGCAGGCTGTAGCCGTCGGCCGGCTGCTTGGACACGTACTCGGTGCCGATCAGGCCGCCTGCGCCGGGGCGGTTCTCGACCACCACCGTCTGGCCGATCGCCTGAGACAGGTGGGGCGCCACGAGGCGGGCCACCGTGTCCACCAGGCCGCCGGGCGGGAACTGCGCGATCAGGCGTACCGGGCCACGGGTGGGCCACGCGGACTGGGCACTGACCCACGTCGGCGTGGACAAGGCCGCGGCACCAGCGGCAAGGACGAGACGACGCTTCATGCAGACTCCTGAATTGATGAGGTCGGTTTCTTGGGGCGGGGTCCGGCTGGCGGGATCGCCTGACCCCGGACCGCACGGTTCGTTCAAGTGCAGAAACCGTGCCATGAGCACGGCACCGTGCGAGCGCGCCGCGATGGAACGCGACTTGCACCGACCGTGCACCGCGGCCGCTGCCGGCGCACCAGGACCGTGTGACGCCCCGGTCCGGGCGCACCATCGCGGCCCGCAAGGCACCGAAGGAGACCACCGCCATGCCAGCCACCTACCTGGGGGCGCTGCCCGACCACGGGCGATTCGCGTACAGCGCCCTGCCGGCGCGGCCGCCGTACCGCTGGCCCGGCGGCGCGGGGCTGGCCGTCTATGTGGCGCTGAACCACGAGCAATTCGCCTTCGGCGAGGGCCTCGGGGCGGCCATCGGGCCGGCGTCGCCGCAGCCCGACGTGCTGAACTACAGCTGGCGCGAGTACGGCAACCGCGTCGGCGCGTGGCGCTGCCTCGAGCTGCTGGACGACCTGCGCTGGCCCGCCGCGGCGCTGGTCAACACCGCGCTGTACGACCACTGCCCGGAGCTGGTGGCCGCCTGCATGGCGCGCGGCGACGAGCTGGTGGGTCACGGCCACACCAATGCCGAGCGACAGGGCGCGCTCGACGAGGCCGGCGAGCGCGAGCTGCTGTCGCTGTGCCGCGAGCGCATCGCCCGGCACAGTGGCCGGGCCCCGGAGGGCTGGCTGTCGCCGTGGATCAGCGAGAGCCGGCTCACGCCCGACCTGCTCGCCGAGACCGGCTACCGCTACACGCTGAACTGGTGCCACGACGACCAGCCGGTGCCGATGCGCACCCGCGGCGGCACCACGCTGTGGTCGGTGCCGTACCCGCAGGAGCTGAACGACATCCCGATGATCGTGGCGCGCCAGATGGACGCGAAGGACTTCGCGCAGATGATCATCGACCACTTCGACGAGATGCTCGAACAGTCGGCGCGCCAGCCGCTGGTGATGGGCATCGCGCTGCATCCCTACCTCGTCGGGCAGCCCTACCGGCTGCGCCACCTGCGACGCGCGCTGCGGCACATCGATGCCGCGGCGCGGGGCGGTGGCGTGTGGCTGACGACACCGGGTGCCGTGTGCGCCCACGCGGCCGGCGTGGCAGGAGCTGCGCCATGAGGGCCGCGCGCCGACCCGGCGCGGCCGCGTCCGCGCTGCCGCGCGTGGGCCTGATCGGCCTGGGCACGATGGGCGGCCTGATCGGGCGGGCCCTGGTGGCCGCGGGCCACGAGGTGGTGGGCCACGACCCGGTGGCCGCCTGCCGGGCCCGCCTGCGCAAGAGCGGCGGCCGCCCGCTGTCGTCCAATGCCGAGGTGGCCCGCGAGGCGGACCTGCTGTTCACGTCGCTGCCCAGCAGCGCCGCGCTGCATGCGGTGGTGGCCGAGCTGCAGCAGGCCGAGCCGCCGTGCGCGCGCCAGATCCTGGTGGAGACCAGCACGCTGCCGCTGGCCGACAAGCTGGCTGCCGCGAAGGCGCTGCGCCGCCAGGGCCGTGCGATGGTCGACGCGCCGATCAGCGGCACCGCGACGCCGACGCCGCAGAAGACCTGGATCATGTACCTGAGCGGCACCCAGGCCGACTGCCGCGCGGTGGCCGGGCCGGCACGGGCCTTCACCCTCGACGCGCCGCGCGTGGGCGCGCTGGGCCTGGGCACGAAGATGAAGTTCGCGGCCAACCACCTGGTGGCGATCTACAACGTGGCCTATGCCGAGATGGTGACGCTGTGCCGCCGCATGGGGCTGGACCCGGCAGTGGCGCTGGCGCACCTGGGACACAGCCCGTACCTGGGCACCGGCGCGATGCGGCTGCGCGTGCCGATGATGATCGAAGGTCGCTACGAGCCGGCGACGATGAAGCTGGCGCTGTGGCAGAAGGACATGCAGGTCATCGGCGCGATGGCACGCGCGGTGCGCTGCCCCACGCCGCTGCTCGACGCCTGCGCGCCGGTCTACGCCGAGGCGCTGGACATGGGGCTGGGCGAGGCCGACACGGCCGCCGCGGCCGAGGTGCTGGCGCGCCGGTCGCAGGGCTGAGCAGGCACTTCAGGGGACGCCGCACGGCAGAATCCGCGGCCATGAGCCCTGCCGACCTGGACGCCTACCTCGAACGCATCGGCTTCACCGGCGCGCGCAGCACCACCTTCGACACGCTGGCGGCGCTGGCGCGCGCCCATGCGCAGGCGATCCCGTTCGAGAACCTCGCGGTGCTGGCCACGGGCGCGCCGGACCTGGCGCTGCCGGCACTGCAGCACAAGCTGGTGGCGCGGCGCCGCGGCGGCTACTGCTACGAGCACAACGCGCTGCTGCAGGCCGCATTGCAGGCGCTGGGGTTCGACGTGCTCGGCCTGTCGGCGCGCGTGCGCCACGGCGTGCCGCCGGAGGTGGACACGCCGCGCAGCCACATGGTGCTGCTGGTGCGCCTGCAGGGGCGGCCGCTGCTGGTGGACGCCGGCTTCGGCAGCCTCACGCTGACCGCGCCCGTGCGGCTGGACGTGGACGGCCCCCAGCGCACGCCGCACGAGCCGGTGCGCACCCTGCCGCGGGCCGACGACACCTTCGAGCTGCAGGCGCTGGTGGGCCCGGCGTGGCAGCCGCTGTACCGGTTCGACCTGGTGCGGCAATGGCCCGTGGACTACGTGCAGCAGAACTGGCACACCGCCACCCGGCCGGGCGCGCTGTTCGCCCACAACCTGGTGGTGGCGCGCCCCGCGCCCGACGGCCGCCACGTGCTGTTCAACCGCACGCTGACGCGGCGCCATCCCGACGGCCGCGCCGACCAGCGCACGATCGATTCCGAGGCCGAGCTGCAGCGCGCGCTGCGCGACGTGTTCGGGCTGGAGCCCGACGCGACGGAGCTGGCCGCGGCCTGGGCCGTGAGCGGGCGCGGCGCGCCCACGCCCACGGCGTTCGGCTAGCGCGCCGGGTTCAACGGCCGCGCTGGTCGGCCGGGACCTCGAAGCGGCGCGCCACCAGCGCCAGCCCGAGCGACAGCACCAGATACACGGCGGAGATCGCGAGGTAGGGCTCCCAGTAGCGCGAGTAGGCACCGGCCACGGTGCGCGCGGCCAGCGCCAGCTCGGCCAGGCCGATCGCCGACACCAGCGACGAGTCCTTGATCAGCGTGATGCCCTCGTTGACCAGCGCCGGCACCATGCGCCGGAAAGCCTGCGGCAGCACGATGGCGCGCATGGTCTGTGCATGCGTCAGTCCCAGGCTGTAGCCCGCCTGCGTCTGCCCGCGCGCGATGCTCTGGATGCCGGCGCGGAAGATCTCGCTGATGTAGGCGCCGGCGTTGAGCGTGAGCGCCAGGCTGCCGGAGAAGAACGCGCCGTGCTCCTGGCGGAACGCGCGTGCCGCCTCGCCGGCCAGCAGCAGGCCGGTGTCGGGATGCACCAGCGCCGGCATCAGCGCGAAGTGAACGAGCAGGATCTGCACGAACAGCGGCGTGCCGCGGAAGAACGTCACATAGGCCAGCGTCAGCGCGCGCGCGGCCCTCAACGCCCAGGCCAGCACCGGCGACGCCGGCGGCGGCGCGTCGCGCGACGTGGCCACCAGCCCCAGCAGCACGCCGAGCGCCAGCCCGGCGGCCAGCGCCACCAGCGTGAGCTTCAGCGTCATCCACAGGCCGCTCAGGAAGAGCGGCCCGTAGCCGGCCAGGATCTCCCAGCGCAGATCCACGGCCGGGCCGCCGCTCGACTACTTCGACGCGGCGGGGGCCGGCGCGGCCGCGGAGGCCGCCGCGGGTGCAGCGGGTGCAGCGCCGAAGTACTTGCCGTAGATCTGCGCGTAGCTGCCGTCGGCCTTGATGTCGGCCAGGCCCTTGTCCAGCTTGGCCAGCAGTTCGGCGTTGCCCTTCTTGACCGCGATGCCGTACTGCTCGGGCACGAAGTCCTTGTCGGACACGGTCCTGAACTTGCCGCCCGGGTTGTTGGCCACGTAATGGATCACCACGCCGTTGTCGGCCACCACGGCGTCGACGCCGCCGGCCTCCAGCTCCTTCAGTGCGAGCGGCGTGCTCTCGAAGCGCTTGATGGCGGTGCTGGTCTTGCCCATCAGCTTGGTCACGGCCTCGTCGCCGGTGGTGCCCGTCTGCACGCCGACCTTGAGCTTCTTCAGGTCGGCGAACTTCGTCACCTTGCTGTCCTGGCGCACCGCGATGAGCTGCTGCGCGTCGAAGTAGGGCTGGGTGAAGTCCATCGTGCCCTTGCGCTCGTCGGTGATCGTCACCGCCGACACGACGATGTCGCGGTCGCCCTGCGCCAGCGCGTTGAAGATGCCTTCCCACGGCGTGTTGACGAACTTGACCTCGATGCCGGCCTTGGCCGCCACGGCCTTGAGCACGTCGATGTCGAAGCCGACGATCTCGCCCTTCTCGTTCTGGCTCTCGAACGGCGCGTAGGCGGCGTCGGTGCCCACCACGTACACCTTGGCCGGCGCCGGGGCGGACGCCACCGGTGCGGCGGCCGGCGCAGGCGGCGCCTCCTTCTTGCCGCAGGCGGCGAGCAGCACGCCGGTGGCGAGCAGGGCGGCGGATTGCAGGAAGCGGCGGGTGGTCAGCGTCATGGCGTGGGGGTCCGGGGTCGAGGAGGAGAGGGCGGCAGTTTAATCAGCCGGGATCGGGTGCCGGTGCGGGCGCGGCGCGCACCAGGCGAAGCATCTCGTCGTCGCTGAAGCCGGCGCGGCGGCGCGCATCGAGGTTGAACGGCGGCCTCAGGCGCGGCGCCCGGTGGCGCTCGACCAGCACGTCGTAGTGCGCCACCGGGTCGAGCCCGTCGCGCTCGCACAGCCAGCGGTACCAGCGGTTGCCCACCGCCACATGGCCCACCTCGTCGCGCAGGATCACGTCGAGGATGCGCACGGCCGCGTCGTCGCCGGCACGCGCCAGCCGCGCCTGCATCGGCGGCGTGGCGTCCAGGCCGCGCGCCTCGAGCGTGCGTGGCACCAGGGCCATGCGCGCCACCACGTCGTCGCGGGTGCGCTCGACCATCTCCCACAGCCCGTCGTGGGCGTCGAAGGCGCCGTAGGCGCTGCCCAGCGTGCGCAGGTGGGCCGCCAGCAGCTCGAAGTGGTGCGCCTCCTCGGCGGCCACGCGCAGCCAGTCACGGTAGTAGTCGGCGGGCATGCCGGCGAAGCGCCACACCGCGTCGAGCGCGAGGCGGATCGCATTGGCCTCGATGTGCGCCACCGCGTGCAGCAGCGCGGCGCGCCCGGGCCGCGTGTGGGCCGACCGCGCGGGCAGGGCCGACGGCGGCACCAGGCGCGGCCGCTCCGGCCGGCCCGGCACGCCGGGCGGCTCGTCGAGCACCGTGTCCAGGTCAATCCACAACTTCGCCTCGCGCGAGCGCAGCGCGCGCACGGCCTCGGCCTGCGCGGACGGCTCGTTCAGGCGCAGCAGGTCGAGCGCGGCGCGTCGAAGCTCATCCATTCCTACAATTGTGCGCCGGGCCATCGCCCTTCCGACATCAAGGCCATGCCCCTCTACCGCCTCGGCGAGCATCAGCCGCAAGTCCATCCCACCGCCTGGGTCGCCGACGACGCCATCCTGGTGGGCCGCGTCGTCGTCGGTGCCGGCGCCAGCATCTGGTTCGGCTCCATCCTGCGCGCCGACAACGAGCCCATCGTCATCGGCGCCGGCAGCAACGTGCAGGAGGCCACCGTGATGCATACCGACCCCGGCTACCCGCTGACGCTGGGCGAGGGCGTGTCGGTGGGTCACCAGGCCATGCTGCACGGCTGCACCGTCGAGGACGGTGCGCTGATCGGCATCCAGTCGGTGGTGCTCAACGGGGCCGTCATCGGCGCGCGCTGCCTGCTGGGGGCGGGCGCGCTGGTCACTGAGAACAAGCGCTTCGAGCCCGAGCAGCTCATCGTCGGCTCGCCGGCCGCCGTCAAGCGCCCGCTGACGCCCGAGCAGATCGCCGGCCTGCAGCGCATCGCCGTCAACTACGCCGCGCGCGCCCAGCGCTACCGCGACACGCTGGTGAGGGTCGGATGACGGCTCCCGGCGACGAACTGCACAAGTTCCTGTTCGAGGGCCTGCCGGTGCGCGGCATGCTGGTGCGCCTGGGCGCGTCCTGGCGCGAGGTGCAGGCGCGCCATGCGCAGCAGGGCGCCTATCCGGGCCCGGTGCGATCGCTGCTGGGCGAGATGGCCGCCGCGGCCACGCTGATGCAGGCCAACATCAAGTTCGACGGCGCGCTGATCCTGCAGGTGTTCGGCGACGGCCCGGTGAAGCTGGCCGTGGCCGAGGCGCAGCCCGACCTGAGCTTTCGCGCCACGGCCAAGGTGGTGGGCGAGGTGGGCGAGGCCGACCGCCTGGCCGCGATGCTCAACGTGCGCGGCAAGGGCCGCTGCGCGATCACGCTCGACCCGAAGGACCGATCCGGCGGTGCGCAGCCCTACCAGGGCGTGGTGGCGCTGCACGGCGACCGCGGCGAGCCGCTGCAGGCCCTGGCCGAGGTGCTGGAGCACTACATGCTGCAGTCCGAGCAGCTCGACACGCGGCTGCTGCTGGCCGCAAACGACGAGGTGGCGGCCGGGTTGCTGATCCAGCGCCTGCCGGTGGAGGGCGAGGGCAACCTCGAGCGCCAGCACCGCGAGGACGAGATCGGCCTGAACGAGGCCTTCAACCGCATCGCGCATCTGGCGGCCACGCTGACGCGGGAGGAGCTGCTGACGCTGGACGCCGACACCGTGCTGCGCCGCCTGTTCTGGGAGGAGGACGTGCGCCGCTTCGAGCCGCTGGCGCCGCGCTTTGCCTGCACCTGCTCGCGCGAGCGCGTGCGCTCGATGCTGCTCGGCCTGGGCCGCGACGAGGTCGAAGGCATCGTCGCCGAGCGCGGCGACGTGGAGATCGGCTGCGACTTCTGCGGTGCGCAGTACCACTTCGACGCGGTGGACGTGGGCGACCTGTTCACGCCGCCCGCGCACCGGGCCCCCGGCTCGCCGAGCGTGAACTGAGGCGCACGCATGGTCTGGCTCACCCTGAAGGCGATGCACGTGCTGGCCGTGGTGCTGTGGGTCGGCGGCATGGCCTTCGCGCACTTCTTCCTGCGTCCCGCGGTGCAGGTGCTGGAGCCGCCGCAGCGGCTGGCGCTGATGCGGCAGGTGCTGGGCCGCTTCCTGCCCGCGGCGGGCTGGGCCGTGTTCGTGGCCCTGGGCACCGGCCTGGGCCTGGTGGCGCTGTCGCTCGGGCCCGGCGGTGCGTCGGCGATGCCGATGGCCTGGGTGCTGATGGGCGCGCTGGGCCTGGTGATGGCGGGCATCTACGCCGCCGTGCGCTTCGTGATGTTCCCGCGCTTCGTGCAGGCCTTCGACGCCCGGGACCTGCCGGCGGCTGCCGCCGCCCTGGCGCAGCTGCGCGCCTGGGTCGGCATCAACCTGGCCTTCGGCCTGGCGGTGATCGCGATCGCGGGGTTCGGCTAGTCGGTACAGGGGGGGGCTGCCGGGACAGCTCGGGACGATGGCTTGGCCGGCGCTGAAGACCAATAGCGGCCGGGCCCTGGGGGCGTCGACTGACAGATCCCGACCCGTTGCGGTCGTTCGCGTGCAAGGTACGACGCGAGCCCAGGGCCCCCCAAGCGCTCGCGACCGCCACCAGACGCGAACGTCAGCTCCTGGCCCCCTACGTCCGAGG
This sequence comes from Aquabacterium sp. T101, assembly GCF_057219775.1. Lineage (NCBI taxonomy): Bacteria > Pseudomonadati > Pseudomonadota > Betaproteobacteria > Burkholderiales > Sphaerotilaceae > Aquabacterium > Aquabacterium sp. T101. The sequence continues at coordinate 919,955 of NZ_JBXVVZ010000001.1, read as the reverse complement.
CCTCCCGGCGCGCAGCAGCCGGTGCTCGCACTCCGGCGCGTCGCACTTCTCGCACACCCACTGCCAGCCCGCCTGCGCCGCGTCGCGTTCGGCCAGGCGCGTGAACAGGCCGCTGTCGGGTCGGGCGCGCTCGCGCAGGAGCGGCGCCGCGGCGTCCAGCGCTCGGTCCAGCCGGGCCGGGCCGTGGCCTGACACCAGCGACCAGCCGATGGCGTGGCGCGCCATCAGGTCACGCAAGGCGCTGTCCACCGGGCCGCGCACCTGCGGGCCGTCGCGCTGCAGGCCGTCGGGCACCCAGGGCAGGTCCAGCGCGGTCAGCAGCGTGAGCTGCACGCTGGCGCGGTGCGCCTGCGCCGCCCAGGCGTCGAGCGAGTCGTCGCCGAAGACGAGGCGGCTGTACACGGCGGTCATCAGCGCGGTGGTGTCGGCCACCACCACGTCATGCGTGGCGGCGGCCTGCGCCATGCGCGCCTGCTGCGCCTGCGCGATCGCCTGCTGCTCGTCGCGGCGAGGCGTGCGCTGCTCGCGTTCGCACCACTGTCGAAGGTGCTCGTCCACCGCGGTGCAGGCCAGCCCGGTGTCCTGCGCGACGCGCGTCGCCAGCGCGGCGGCCAGGGTGGTCTTGCCGGTGCTCTCGGCGCCCACCACGGCGATCACGAGTGCGGTCACCGCGCGGCTTCCAGGCGGCGCCAGGCGCGCCATCCCACCACGGACAGCACCGCGAACAGCGCATACAGCAGCACCGTGAGCCACAGGCCCTTGGCGGCGAACAGCGCGACGCTGACGACGTTGACCGCCACCCAGACGGCCCAGTTCTCGATCAGCTTGCGGCCCAGCAGCAGCTGGCCGGCGAGGCTGCCCACGGTGGGCAGCGCGTCGAGGTAGGGCACGTCGCTGTCGGTGTGGCGGTCCAGCAGCCAGCCCAGCACGGGCCACGCCGCCAGGGTGACCGTGGCCACCAGCGCGCGTTCGCGCGGCGCCATGCGGCGCACGCGCAGGGGCGTGCCGTCGCCCGTGGTGCCGCGCAGCCACTGCCACCAGCCCCACAGGGCTACCGCCACGAACACGAGCTGCAGCGCGGCTTCGCCATACAGGCGGCTGTCGAGGAACAGCAGGCCGTAGAGCAGCGAGCTGACGATCGCCAGAGGCCAGGCCACCGGATGCACTCGGAAGTTCGCCAGCACCATGGCCAGGGCGATCCAGAACGCGGCCACCTCCAGCCAGGTGACGGGGCTGCCGAAGAGGGTGAAGGCCGCGGCCAGCGCGGGGCGTGCCGCGTCGAGCAGCGCGTCGATCAAGGCCGGGTCGTGCCGCGGGCCGGCGCGGGCGAGGCGGTCACCTGCACCAGCACCTCGTCGGGTCGCACCATGCCCAGTTCCCAGCGGGCGCGTTCCTCGACCATTTCCAGGCCCTCGCGCAGGTCGCGCACCTCGGCCACGAGCTGGGCATTGCGCTCGCGCGCCGACGCGTTGGCCGCGAGCTGGCGGTCGAGCTGCAGCTGCAGGCCGATGACATGCGGCTTGCCCGTGTCACCCAGCCAGAGCTGGCCCTGCACCAGCGCCACCAGTGCCAGCAGCGCGAGCGTGGACCAGGGCAGTCGGCGCAGCGTGGCCAGTGGCATCGGGGTCAGCGCAGGTTGTAGAAGGCGGAGCGGCCGGGGTAGACGGCGATGTCGCCCAGGTCTTCCTCGATGCGCAGCAGCTGGTTGTACTTGGCGATGCGGTCGCTGCGGCTCATCGAACCGGTCTTGATCTGGCCGGCGTTGGTGCCCACCGCGATGTCGGCGATGGTGGCGTCCTCGGTCTCGCCGGAGCGGTGGCTGATGACGGCCGTGTAGTTGGCGCGCTTGGCCATCTCGATGGCGGCGAAGGTCTCGGTGAGCGTGCCGATCTGGTTGATCTTGATGAGGATCGAGTTGGCGATGCGCTTGTCGATGCCTTCCTTCAGGATCTTCGTGTTGGTGACGAACAGGTCGTCGCCCACCAGCTGCACGCGGCCGCCGAGCTTGTCGGTCAGGTGCTTCCAGCCGTCCCAGTCGCTCTCGCCCATGCCGTCCTCGATGGACACGATGGGGTACTTGTCGCACCAGGTGGCGAGGATGTCGGTCCACTCGGCGGCCGACAGCACCAGGCCCTCGCCGTCGAGGTGGTACTTGCCGTCTTTGTGGAACTCGCTGGCCGCGCAGTCCAGGCCGATGGCGATCTGCTCGCCCGGCTTGTAGCCGGCCTTGTCGATGGCCTCCAGGATCATCTGCAGCGCCGCCTCGTGGCTGGCCACGTTGGGCGCGAAGCCGCCCTCGTCGCCCACCGCGGTGGTCATGCCCTTGGCGTCGATGATCTTCTTCAGCGCGTGGAACACCTCGGCGCCGTAGCGCACCGCCTCGCGGAAGGTCGGCGCGCCCACGGGGATGATCATCAGCTCCTGCAGGTCCAGGTTGTTGTTGGCGTGCGCGCCGCCGTTGATGACGTTCATCATCGGCACCGGCAGCTGGTGCGCGCCCATGCCGCCGAAGTAGCGGTACAGCGGCAGGCCCGATTCCTCGGCCGCGGCGCGGGCCACGGCCATGCTCACCGCCAGCGTGGCGTTGGCGCCCAGGCGGCCCTTGTTGTCGCTGCCGTCGAGGTCGATCAGGGTCTTGTCCAGGAAGGCCTGCTCCGACGCGTCCAGGCCCAGCACGGCCTCGCTGATCTCGGTGTTGATGTGCTCCACGGCCTTGAGCACGCCCTTGCCGAGGTAGCGCGCCTTGTCGCCGTCGCGCAGCTCGATGGCCTCGCGGCTGCCGGTGGACGCGCCGGACGGCACGGCTGCGCGGCCCATCGTGCCGGACTCCAGCAGCACGTCGCACTCGACGGTGGGGTTGCCGCGGCTGTCCAGGATCTCCCGGCCGACGATGTCGACGATGGCGCTCATTCGGTTCCTCTCGGTTGCGTGTTCTCGGCTCAGACGGGGGCGGCGACGCCCTCGACCAGGACCATGTTGAAGTATTCGGTGGCGCCGGCGCGGCGCTGGCGCACCTGGCGGTAGTGCGCGTCGTCGTAGAAGGCCTTGGCCTGCTCATAGCTCGGGAAGCGCAGCATCGCCACGCGGTGCGGCTGCCAGTCGCCCTCGAGCGATTCGTGGCGGCCACCGCGCACCAGGTACTCGCCGCCGAAGGCCTTGACCGCAGCCGGCGCCTCGGCCATGTACTGCTTGTACTGCTCCATGTCGGTGATGTGCATCTCGACGATCAGGTAGGCGGGAGCACTCATGGTTTCGGCCTCAGCAGGAAAAGTCGTTCTCGAGCAGCGGCTGCTGCTTGACCACGCGGTCCAGCGCGACGAGCTGCTCGAGCAGCGCCTTCATGTGCTTCAGTGGCACGGCGTTGGGCCCGTCGGACAGCGCGTTCGCCGGGTCCGGATGGGTTTCCATGAACAGGCCCGCCACGCCCACGGCCACCGCCGCGCGCGACAGCACCGGCACGAACTCGCGCTGGCCGCCCGAACTGGTGCCCTGGCCGCCGGGCAGCTGCACGCTGTGCGTGGCGTCGAACACCACCGGCGCGCCGGTCTCGCGCATGATCGCCAGCGAGCGCATGTCCGACACGAGGTTGTTGTAGCCGAAGGACGCGCCGCGCTCGCAGGCCAGGAAGCTGTCCTCGGGCAGGCCCTTCTCGCGCGCGGCGGCGCGGGCCTTGTCGATCACGTTCTTCATGTCTGCCGGGGCCATGAACTGGCCCTTCTTGATGTTCACCGGCTTGCCGCTCTGGGCCACGGCACGGATGAAGTCGGTCTGGCGCGACAGGAAGGCCGGGGTCTGCAGCACGTCCACCACGGCGGCCACCGCGGGCACGTCGGCCTCGGTGTGCACGTCGGTCAGGATGGGCACATTGAGTTCGCGCCGCACCTTGGCCAGGATCTCCAGGCCGCGCTCCATGCCGGGGCCGCGGAAGGACGTGCCGCTCGAGCGGTTGGCCTTGTCGTAGCTGCTCTTGAAGATGAAGGGGATGCCGAGCGCGCCGGTGATCTCCTTCAGGCGGCCGGCCACGTCCATCTGGAGCTGTTCGCTCTCGACGACGCAGGGGCCGGAAATCAGGAAGAACGGCCGGTCCAGGCCGACGTCGAAACCGCACAGCTTCATGCGACGACCTTCACGGGGGCGTTGGTGCGTGCCGACTGGTGGTCCAGCGCCGCCTTGACGTAGTGGTTGAACAGCGGATGGCCGTCCCAGGGCGTGCTCTTGAACTCGGGGTGGAACTGCACGCCGACGAACCAGGGGTGCGCGTCCTGCGGCAGCTCGACGATCTCGGTGAGCTTCTCGCGCTGGGTGATGGCGCTGATCACCAGGCCGGCCTGCTGCAGGCGGTCCAGGTAGCGCACGTTGGCCTCGTAGCGGTGGCGGTGGCGCTCGGTGACCACGTCGCCGTAGATCCGGTGCGCCAGCGTGCCCGGCGCCACGTCGGAGCTCTGCGCGCCCAGGCGCATGGTGCCGCCGAGGTCGGACTGCGCGTCGCGCTTCTGGATCGTGCCGTCGCGGTCCTGCCACTCGTCGATCAGTGCGATGACCGGGTGCGGCGTGGCCGGGTCGAACTCGGTGCTGTTGGCGCCGGCCAGGCCCGCCAGGTGGCGCGCCACCTCGATCGTGGCGACCTGCATGCCCAGGCAGATGCCCAGGTAGGGGATGCGGTTCTCGCGCGCGTAGCGGGCGGCGAGGATCTTGCCCTCGACGCCGCGCTTGCCGAAGCCGCCGGGCACCAGCACCGCGTCGAAGCGCGCCAGCTGGCTCACGTTCTCGGGGGTCAGGGTCTCGGAGTCGACGTACTCGATGCGCACGCGGGCGTGGTTGTGGATGCCGGCATGGCGCAGCGCCTCGTTGAGCGACTTGTACGAGTCCGACAGGTCGGTGTACTTGCCGCACATGGCGATCGTGACCTCGCGCTGCGGATGCAGCACCTCCTGCACCAGGGTGTCCCAGCGGCGCAGGTCGGCCGGGCGCGTGAGCAGTTGCAGCTTCATGCACACCTGCTCGTCCAGGCCCTGCTCGTGCAGCACGCGCGGCACCTTGTAGATCACGTCCACGTCGGGCATGGAGATCACGCCGTGCAGCGGCACGTTGGTGAACAGGCTGATCTTCTCGCGCTCGTCGTCGGGGATGTAGCGGTCGGCCCGGCACAGCAGCGCGTCGGGCTGGATGCCGATCTCGCGCAGCTTCTGCACCGTGTGCTGCGTCGGCTTGGTCTTCAGCTCGCCGGCCGCGCCGATGTAGGGCACGTAGGTCAGGTGCACGAAGGCGAAGTTGGTGGCGCCGAGCTTCAGGCTCATCTGGCGCACCGCCTCCAGGAAGGGCAGGCTCTCGATGTCGCCGACCGTGCCGCCGATCTCGACGATGGCCACGTCCACCTTGTCGGCCTTGGCGCCGCGCATCACGAATTCCTGGATCTCGTTGGTGACGTGCGGGATCACCTGCACCGTCTTGCCCAGGTAGTCGCCCCGGCGCTCCTTCTCGAGCACGCTCTTGTAGATCTGGCCGGTGGTGAAATTGTTGCTGCGCTTCATCCGGGTGGTGATGAAGCGCTCGTAGTGGCCGAGGTCGAGGTCGGTCTCGGCGCCGTCGTCGGTGACGTACACCTCCCCGTGCTGGAACGGGCTCATCGTGCCCGGGTCCACGTTGAGGTACGGGTCCAGCTTGATGAGGGTGACCTTGAGGCCCCGCGATTCGAGGATCGCGGCGAGAGATGCTGACGCGATGCCCTTGCCGAGCGAGGACACCACACCGCCTGTGACGAAGACGAACTTGGTCATTTCGTGCGGCCCTCCGACGTGGTCCACGCGCGGGCCGTGGTGGTAAAGCGGGAGTATAGCGGCGGGGTCGGCGCCCCCGGGGCGTCCGGGACGGGAAGGCCGGCCCTCAGGCGTGCAGGCGGGAGATCATCGACAGCACCAGCGCCGCCGCGCGGTCCGGGTGTTCCATCGGGAACAGGTGCGTCCCGTCGGTCCACTCGAAGCGCTCGCCGGCCAGGCGCCGCGTGGCGGCCACGCCGGCGCGGCGCACCTCGACCGACTGGCGCCCGCCGACGAAGGCCAGCGGGCAGCGCAGCGGATGTCGCGCCAGCACCGTGGCCAGGTGGTGCGGGATCGTCTCGTAGATGCGCGCCTCGACCTCGCGGTCGAAACCCAGCGTCCACTGGCGCCCGTCCTTGCGGACGACGCTGTCCACGTAGTCGGCCAGCACGCGCGGGTCCCAGCGCGCGAACACCGACTTGCGGCCGAAATGCTCCAGCGCCGCGTCCCGGCTGGGCCAGTGCTGGCGGCGCAGGCGGGCGATGCGGCCGGGCGTGATGCGCCGGATCAGCCCGGTGGCCTTGGCCACGCGCAGGGTGTGGGCGCGCCAGCCTGCGATCACCGGGGAGTCGAGCAGCACCACGCCCGCGGCCAGGTCGGGCCGGCGCGACGCGGCCATCACGCTGAGCATGCCGCCGAGCGAGTGCCCGACCAGCAGCGCCGGGCCGCCGACGCGGTCGCCGATGAACTGGATCAGCTGATCGCGCAGGTGCGGCCAGTTGCTGCTGACCGGGAAGCGCGGGTCGTGCCCGTACTGGTCGACCGCGTGGACCTCGTGGCCAGCGGCGCGCCAGGCTTCGAACAGCACGCGGTAGGTGCCGGCGGGGAAGCTGTTGCCGTGGGAGAAGACGATGGGCAGCGGGCCGTCGGCCGGTGCCGGGTCGGGGGAGCGTCGTGTCACGGCGGCCATTGTCGGCCGCGATCCGGCGCCTGCTTAGGGAGGCCGACCGGTTTGCGCGTCAGACGATCTTCTCGCCCGGATGCCCGATCTTCTTCATCGGCGTGAAGCGCCGCGACGGCGACAGCAGCGGGTGCCGGGTGTCGCCGCCGTCCCAGCGCGGGTCGTCGATGCTCTCGAACACGTCGCGCAGCTTCTGGCCCCAGCTGCTGCGGATCATCTGGAAGTACGGGTTGTGCTCGTCGATGCAGACGTAGTCGTCGCTGGCGAAGCGGTCGGCGCGGTAGACCAGCAGGTCCAGCGGCAGCCCCACCGACAGGTTGGACTTGAGCGTGGAGTCCATCGACACCAGGGCGCACTTGGCGGCCTCGTCCAGCGGGGTGGCCGGCGTGATCACGCGGTCGAGGATCGGCTTGCCGTACTTGCTCTCGCCGATCTGGAAGTAGGGCGTCTCGCGCGTGGCCTCGATGAAGTTGCCGGGCGAATAGACGAGGAACATGCGCATCGCCTCGCCGCGGATCTGCCCGCCGATGACGAAGCTGGCGTTGAAGTCGATGCCGGCCGTCTTCAGGGACGCGCCGTCCTGGGCATAGACGCGGCGCACCGTGCTGCCCAGCACGCGGGCCACGTCGAACATGCTCTGGCTGTTCCAGATGGTCAGGCCCTCGCCGTCGGGGCCGCCCTCGATCTTCTCCACCTGCAGCAGCTCGCGCACCGATTGCGAGATCGACAGGTTGCCGGCCGACAGCAGCACCATGAAGCGCTCGCCGGGCTTCTCGTAGATCATCATCTTGCGAAAGCTCGCGATGTGGTCCAGGCCGGCGTTGGTGCGCGAATCGGACAGGAACACGAGGCCGGCGTCGAGGCGGATGCCCACGCAGTAGGTCATGACGGGTTTCCTTGCTGGAGCTTCTTCAGGCGGTACAGCGCGTCGAGCGCCTCGCGCGGCGACAGACTATCAGGGTCGAGGTCGGCCAGCGCGTCGGACAGCGGCGACGGAGGCGGGGCGGGCGCCGGCGGCGCGGCGGCGAACAGGTCCACCTGGGCGTCGGTGGCGCGCTGCTGCGCTTCCAGCGACTCGAGTGCCTGGCGCGCCTGGCGCACCACGCCGGCCGGCATGCCGGCCAGCCGCGCCACCTGCACGCCGTAGCTGCGGCTGGCCGGCCCCGGCTGCACCTCGTGCAGGAACACGATGTCGTGGCCGGCGCCTTCGGCGGCCGACACGTGGAAGTTCACCGCGCCCGGGTGCGTGCCGGGGAACGCGGTCAGCTCGAAGTAGTGCGTGGCGAACAGCGTGAACGATCGGTTCTTCTCGTGCAGGTGGGTGGCGATGGCGCCGGCCAGGGCCAGTCCGTCGAAGGTGGACGTGCCGCGGCCGATCTCGTCCATCAGCACCAGCGAGTGCTCGGTGGCCGCGTGCAGGATCGCGGCCGCCTCGGTCATCTCCACCATGAAGGTGGACTGCGCGTTGGCCAGGTCGTCGGCCGCACCGATGCGGGTGTGGATCGCGTCGATCGGCCCCAGCCGGCAGGCAGTGGCGGGCACGAACGAGCCGATCGACGCCAGCAGCACCGTCAGCGCCACCTGCCGCATCCACGTGCTCTTGCCGCCCATGTTGGGACCGGTCAGCACCACCATGCGGGTCTTCGCGTCGAGCCGGCAATGGTTGGCGATGAAGGGGCCGCCGCCGGTCTCCGCCAGCCGCGCCTCGACCACCGGATGGCGGCCGGACTCGATCTCCAGGCAGGGGTGGGCCACGAACTGCGGCCGGGTCCAGCCCAGCGTGGCGGCGCGCTCGGCCAGCGTGGCCAGCACGTCGGCCGCGGCCAGCGCGCGCGCCACGGCGCCCAGCGCGCCCAGGTGCGGCTGCAGTGCGTCGAGCAGCTGCTCGTACAGCAGCTTCTCGCGCGCGAGCGCACGCTCCTCGGCGGCCAGGGCCTTGTCCTCGAAGGCCTTCAGCTCGGGCGTGATGTAGCGCTCGGCGTTCTTCATCGTCTGCCGGCGCTGGTAGTCGGCCGGCACCTTGCCCACGTGCGACGAGGTCACCTCGATGTAGAAGCCATGCACCTTGTTGAACTGAACGCGCAGGTTCGGGATGCCGCTGCGCGCGCGTTCGCGCGCCTCCAGGTCGAGCAGGAAGGCGTCGCAGTTGGCGCCGATGGCGCGCAGCTCGTCCAGGTCGGCATCGTGGCCGGGTGCGATTACGCCGCCCTCGCGCAGCAGCACCGCCGGCTCCTCGGCGATGGCGGCCACCAGCAGCGCGGCGATGGCCGGGTCGGGCTGCAGGTCGGCGTGCAGCGCGTCCAGCAGCGGCGTGCCGCGCGGCAGCAGCGCCGCCAGTGCGGGCAGGGCGGCCAGCGACTGGCGCAGGCCGGCCAGTTCGCGCGGGCGCACCTGGCGCAGCGCCACGCGGGCGACGATGCGCTCCACGTCGCTGATGCCGCGCAGCGCGTCGCGCAGCGGCGCCGTGCCCGCGTCGAGCAGCTGCTGCACCGCGTCGTGGCGTGCCTGCGCCTCGGCGCGATCGCGACGCGGGTGCGTCACCCAGTGGCGCAGCGCCCGGCTGCCCATGCCGGTGCGGCAGGTGTCCAGAAGCGACAGCAGGGTGGGTGCGGTCTCGCCGCGCAGCGTCTGCGTCAGCTCGAGGTTGCGGTGCGTGGCCGGCGGCAGGTCGATCAGCTCGCCCTGCCGAGGCACTTCCAGCGTGCGCACATGGGCCAGCGCCTGGGCCTGGGTGTGCTCGGCGTAGGCCAGCAGCGCCGCGGCGGCGGCCTGCGCCAGCGGCAGGTCCTGCGCGTTGAGCCCGGCCAGGTGCGCCACGCCGAGCTGCTCGCACAGCTTGCGCGTGCCCAGCGCGGCGTCGAACTGCCAGGCCGGCCGCTCGGTGAGGGCGGCGCCGCAGGCGGCCACCGCGGGCGGCAGCGCGTCGCGGCGCACGCACAGCAGCTCGGCCGGGTCGAGCCGCGCCATCCAGCCCGGCAGGTCGCGCTCGCCGCACTCGGTCAGGCCCAGGCGCCCGCCGGCCAGGCCGAGCCAGGCCAGGCCCCAGGCGCCGCGGTCGCGCACCAGCGCCACCAGCAGCGCGTCCTGGCGCTCGGCGAGCAGCTCGCCGTCGGTGACGGTGCCGGGCGTGACCACGCGCACCACCTTGCGGTCGACCGGGCCCTTGGCCGTGGCCACGTCGCCCACCTGCTCGGCGATCGCCACCGCCTCGCCGAGGCGGATCAGCCGCGCGAGGTAGCTTTCCACCGAGTGCACCGGCACGCCGGCCATCACCACAGGCTCGCCGGCACTCTGGCCGCGCGTGGTCAGCGTGATGTCGAGCAGCCGGTTGGCCTTGCGCGCGTCGTCGAAGAACAGCTCGTAGAAGTCGCCCATGCGGTAGAACACGAGCGTGTCCGGATGCCCGGCCTTGATGCGCAGGTACTGCTGCATCATCGGCGTGTGGGCCGACAGGTCCGCCGGCAGGCTGCTGCGGGCGGGACCGGGCGTGCGAAGCGGCGACGGCGGGGCGGTCATGGGGGCGGCGTCATTGTCGCCGACGGTCGTGGCCGGCCGGTCGCCGCGCGCCGGCCATGTCGCAGCCACGGGCCGCACCCGTCGACGCGGCGACGGGCGAACCGGATACTCCGGCCCACGCCACCTGCCAGCGCGCGAACCCGGCCTGCCACCATGCACCACCCGATCCCCGCCCCCGACCGGTTCCAGGAGATGCGCGACGCCTTGCGCGAGCTCTGCCGGCGCTACGACTCCGCGTACTGGCAGAAGGTCGACGCCGATCGCGGCTACCCCGAGGCCTTCGTCGACGCGCTCACCCGGGCCGGCTGGCTGGCCGCGATGATCCCGGCCGAGTACGGCGGCTCCGGCCTCGGCCTGGCCGAAGCGACGGTGGTGATGGAGGAGGTGAACTATTCCGGCGGCAACTCCGGCGCGGTGCATGGCCAGATGTACAACATGGGCACGCTGCTGCGGCATGGGTCGGAGGCGCAGAAGGACCTGTACCTGCCCCGCATCGCCAGCGGCGCGCTGCGCCTGCAGTCGATGGCCGTGACCGAGCCGACCACCGGCACCGACACCACCCAGCTCAAGACCACCGCCGTGCGCCGGGGCGACCGCTACGTGGTCAACGGGCAGAAGGTCTGGATCTCGCGCATCCAGCACTCCGACCTGATGATCCTGCTGGCCCGCACCACGCCCCTGGCCGAGGTGACAAAAAAGAGCGAGGGCATGAGCGTCTTCATCGTCGACCTGCGCGAGGCCCTCGGCCACGGCATGACGGTGCGGCCGATTCCGAACATGGTCAATCACGAGACCCACGAGGTCTTCTTCGACAACCTGGAGATCCCGGCCGAGAACCTGATCGGCGAGGAGGGCAAGGGGTTCCGGTACATCCTCGACGGTCTGAACGACGAGCGCACGCTGATCGCCGCCGAGGTGCTGGGCGACGCCTACTGGTTCGTCGACAGGGCGCGGCGCTACGCCGGCGAGCGCGTGGTGTTCGACCGGCCGATCGGCCAGAACCAGGGCGTGGCCTTCCCGATCGCCGACGCCTACATCGAGACCGAGGCCGCCAACCTGATGCGCTGGAAGGCCTGCGAGCTGTTCGACGCCGGCCAGCCCTGCGGCGCCGAGGCCAACATGGCGAAGTACCTTGCCGCCAAGGCCTCGTGGGAGGCCGCCAACGTGTGCCTGCAGACGCACGGCGGCTTCGGCTTCGCGCGCGAATACGACGTGGAGCGCAAGTTCCGCGAGACACGGCTGTACCAGGTGGCGCCGATCTCCACCAACCTCATCTATGCCTACGTGGCCGAGCATGTGCTCGGCCTGCCGCGCAGCTACTGACGGAGAGACCGACATGCAGAGACACTTCATTGGCGGGCGCTGGGTCGACAGCGCGTCGGGGCAGACGCTGCCGGTGCTCGACCCCAGCACCGGCGAGGCCTTCGACACGCTGGCGCGCGGCGATGCGCGCGACGTGGACCGCGCCGTGGCCGCCGCGCGCGACGCGCTGGCCGGGCCCTGGGGCCGCATGAGCGCCACCGAGCGCGGCCGCATCCTGATGCGCATGTCCGCGCTGACGCTCGAGCGTGCCGAGACCCTGGCGCGGCTGGAAGCGCGCGACACCGGCAAGCCGATGGCGCAGGCGCGCAACGACATCCAGGTGGCCGCGCGCTACCTGGAGTACTACGGCAGCGCGGCCGACAAGCTGCACGGCGAGGTCGTGCCCTACCTGGAGGACTTCCACGTCGTCGTGCTGCACGAGCCCTACGGCGTCACCGGGCACATCCTGCCGTGGAACTACCCGGCGCAGATGTTCGGCCGCTCGATCGCGCCGGCGCTGGCCACCGGCAACGCGTCGGTGCTCAAGCCGTCGGAGGACGCCTGCCTGACGCCGCTGGCGTTCTGCGACATCGCCGCCGAGGCCGGTCTGCCCGCCGGTGCGCTCAACGTGGTCACCGGCCTGGGCGAGGAGGCGGGGGCGGCGCTGTGCGACCACCCCGACGTGCGCCTGGTCACCTTCACCGGCTCGCCCGAGGTGGGCGCACTGGTGCAGCAGGCCACCGGGCGCCGTGTCGTCAAGTGCGTGCTGGAACTGGGCGGCAAGTCGCCGCACATCGTGTTCGACGACGCCGACCTCGAACGTGCGTCGACCTTCATCCTGAAGGCGATCACGCAGAACGCCGGGCAGACCTGCTCGGCGGGCAGCCGCCTGCTCGTGCAGCGCAGCATCTTCGATCGCTTCGTGGCTCAGGTGGCGCAGCGCTTCCAGCAGGCCGTGGCCGGCACGCCCGAGATGGACCGCGACTGCGGCCCGCTGATCAACGCAGCGCAGAAGGCGCGCGTCGAAGGCTTCATCCGCCAGGCGGTCGACTCGGGCATCCCGATGATCGCGCAGGGGCGCGTGGCCGAGGGCGTGGCGCCGGGCGGCTACTACGTGCCACCGACGATGTTCGGGCCGGTGCCGCGCGACCACCGGCTGGCCTGCGAGGAGGTCTTCGGCCCGGTGCTGGCGGCGATCCCGTTCGACGACGAGGACGACGCGGTGGCGCTGGCCAATGCCACCGACTACGGCCTGATCGCCGCGGTGTGGACGCGCGACGGCGGGCGCCAGACGCGCGTGGCCAAGCGCATGCAGTGCGGGCAGGTGTACGTCAACTGCTACGGCGCCGGCGGCGGCGTGGAGCTGCCCTTCGGCGGCGTCAAGAAAAGCGGCCACGGCCGCGAGAAGGGCTTCGTCGCGCTGCAGGAGTTCTGCACCATCAAGACGGTGGTGCAGTACCACGGCCGCTGACGCAGCCCGGGGCGCGGCCGCGCCGGCCGCCGTGCCGACTCAGGAGCCCTTGCGCACGCGTGCGGGCGCGCGCGGCGGCGCGCGGTCGGCCGCGGGCGGCTCGGCACGTGCGGCGCGGGGCCGGGCGGTGAGCGTCTTCTTGGGCTTGGCCGGCGTGGCTTCGCCGAGCGCGGCAGCCAGCACGTCCTCGGGCGTGGGCGCGGCGGTGGCCGCACCGGGTGCCGGCGACTCGTCGGCCTTGATCGCGCGCGAATAGGGCGCGAGCATCTGGACCAGCTGACCGTACACCTTGGGCGTGCCGGCCACCACCTCGCGCTGGTAGAGGAAGTCGGCCTCGCCGGTGAAGTTGCCGATCAGGCCGCCGGCCTCGGTGATGATCAGCGAGCCCGCGGCCACGTCCCAGGGGTTCAGGCCGGTCTCGAAGAAGCCGTCGTACCAGCCGGCGGCCACGTAGCACAGGTCCAGCGCGGCGGCCCCCGGGCGGCGCACGCCGGCGCAGTGCTGCATCACCTGCTCGAACATCTCCACGTAGCGCTTGAAGTTGTCGCCCTTGCGGAACGGGAAGCCGGTGCCGATCAGCGAGTCGGCCAGCCGCGTGCGCTTGGACACGCGCAGGCGCCGGTCGTTGAGGAACGCCCCGCGCCCCTTGCTGGCCAGGAACAGGTCGTTGCGCGACGGGTCGTACACCACGGCCTGCTCCACCTTGCCGCGGAACGCGAGCGCGATCGACACCGCATACACCGGCAGGCCGTGGATGAAGTTGGTGGTGCCGTCCAGCGGATCGATGATCCACAGGTACTCGCTGTGCTTGGCGCCATGGGTGCGGCCGGACTCCTCGGCCAGGATCGCATGGCCCGGGTAGGCGGTGAGCAGCGTCTCGATGATCGCCTGCTCGGCGGCCTGGTCGACCTCGGTCACGAAGTCGTTGACGCCCTTGGTGGTGATGGCCAGCCGCTCCACGTCGATCGCCGCGCGGTTGATGATCGATCCGGCTGCGCGCGCCGCCTTGACGGCGATGTTGAGCATCGGGTGGAGGGTCTGCTGCTGGGACATGGCGTGGCGGGGCCTTCGGGCGCGGGGTGGATCGATCGGCGGTGGCAAAGAGCGCGCGGCGACAATGCGTCGTCCGCGTGAAGGGCGCGATTTTAGCGGCCTGCCTTGACTGCCCCGACCCGATTCGTCCTCGTCAACACCAGCCATGCCGGCAACGTGGGTGCGGCCGCGCGCGCGCTGCGCGTGATGGGCTTCGACGATCTGGTGCTGGTGGCGCCGCGCTGGCCCGACGTGCTGCAGCGCGAGGAGACCGTGGCAATGGCCAGCGGCGCGCTCGACGTGCTGCAGCGGGCCCGGGTGGTGGACACGCTGGCCGAGGCGCTCGACGGCATGGCGCATGTGTGCGCCACCGCGATGACGCCGCGCGACTTCGGACCGCCCACGCGCGCGCCCCGGGCGCACTTCGAGGTTCTGGCGGCGCAGCCGCCGTCGGTGGCCTTCGTGTTCGGCAGCGAGCGCTTCGGCCTGTCCAACGACGACGTCTACCGCTGCCACGTCTGCCTGTCGGTCCCCACCGACCCTGGCTACGGCTCGCTCAACCTCGCCCAGGCGGTGCAGCTGGTGGCCTACGACTGGCGCATGGCGCTGGGGGGCTTCCCGGTCGTGCCGCGGACGGCCGCCCCGGCGGTGGCCGACGCGCAGGCGGTGCAGGGCCTGCTCGACCACTGGCGCGAGGCGCTGGTGGCGGTGGGCTACCTCGATCCGGCGGCGCCGAAGAAGCTGCTGCCGCGGCTGAACCAGCTGCTCAACCGCGCCCAGCCCACCGAGGAGGAGGTGCACATCCTGCGCGGCATCGCCCGTGCGCTGGCCGGCGCCAGCAGAAAGTAGCCTGCCCGCCTACACTGGCAGGCCCCGAACGGACACTGACCGAGATGTTCGACCGACTGCGTGAAGACATCGCCTGCATCCGCGAGCGCGACCCTGCGGCGCGCTCGACGTGGGAGGTGCTCACCTGTTACCCGGGGCTGCATGCGCTGTTCTTCCACGGCTGGGCGCATGCGTGCTGGCTGGCGGGCTTCCGCTGGCTGGGCCGCTTCATCTCCCACGTCTCGCGCTTCCTCACGGGCATCGAGATCCACCCCGGCGCCCGCATCGGCCGCCGCGTCTTCATCGACCATGGCATGGGCGTGGTCATCGGCGAGACCGCCGAGGTGGGCGACGAGTGCACCATCTACCAGGGCGTCACGCTGGGCGGCACCTCGCTGACCAAGGGCGCCAAGCGGCACCCCACGCTCGGGCGCGGCGTGATCGTCGGTGCCAACTCGCAGGTGCTGGGCGGCTTCACCGTCGGCGACGGTGCGCGCATCGGCTCCGGCGCGGTGGTGGTCAAGCCGGTGCCGCCGGGCGCCACCGCGGTGGGCAACCCGGCGCGCATCATCGCGGCCGACGTCGACGCGCAGCGCGAAGCCGTGGCGGCCCGCATGGGCTTCTCGGCCTACGGCGTGACGCAGGGCGACGACCCGGTGGCGCAGGCCATGAAGGGCCTGATCGACAACGCCGCCGGGCACGAGCACCAGATCGCGCTGCTGTGGCAGGCGATCGAGAAGCTGTCGCAGCGCGCGCGCGAGCTCCCCGGCGACGACTGCGTGCCGCAGGACGCCCAGAAGCTCGAGCAGTTCGACGCCGAGCGGCTGAACCGGCTCGTCAAGTAGCCCCCGGGGGGTGGCGCCGGCCGACGCGGGTCAACCCCCGGTGTCGCCGCGCCGTTGCCGCTGGCACACTGGCTTGCGCGCCACGTCGGCGCCGCAGCGAACAACGAGGAGACGATGATGGGTATCGGGCGCAACTGGGCGCGGCCGCTGGCGGCTGCGCTGATTTCGGCGGTGGCGCTGGCCGGCGCGGCGCAGGCGCAGCCGGTCGAGCGCGAGGGCGTCAAGCTCGAGGCCACCGCGTCGCTGGGCGGCGCGGCGCTGCAGCTCAACGGCGTGGGCGTGCGCACGCGGGCGATCTTCAAGGTGTACGTGGCCGGCCTGTACGTGCCGCAGAAGTCCACCAATGCCGCGGCGCTGCTGGCGCAGAAGGGTCCGCGGCGCATGGCGCTGACGATGCTGCGCAACCTCGATGCGGACTCGTTCGCGGGCGCCCTCAACGACGGCCTGCGCAACAACCACACCGAGGCCCAGCTGGCCGGCTTCAAGGCCCAGATCGACGCGCTGAACGCGGCGCTCAAGGCGGTGGACGAGGTGAAGAAGGGCGACGCGGTGAACCTCGAGTTCACCCCCGAGACCGGCACCCGCATCACGGTGAACGGGCAGCCCAAGGGCCCGGCGATTCCGGGCGAGGACTTCTACACCGCGGTGCTGCGCATCTGGCTCGGCGACAAGCCGGCCGACGCCGACCTGAAGAAGGGCCTGCTCGGGGGCTGAGCCCCGGGCGCCGGCCGCGCGCTCAGCCGCGCGGCGGCGACTGCACCGGCGCGGGCAGCGGCTTGGCCGCCGGCGTGCCGGCCGGGGCGCGCGTGACGCGCGTCTTGCCGCCGGTGGTCACCAGGATCACGGCGTCGCCGGGCTGGAAGCTCTCGCCGGCCTTGGCCTGCACGATCGCGCGGCGCTCGCCGCTCTTCATCTGCAGCAGGATCTCCACCGCGTCCTCGCGCGTGGCGCTGCGCTCGATGGCGTTGCCGATCACGGCGCCGGCCACCGCACCCACCACCGCGATGGCGGCCTGCTCGCGCCCGGACGAGCGGGTGGAACCGGCCACGCCGCCGAGCACGGCGCCGGTGGCCGCGCCGGTGCCGGACTGCGAGCCGTCGACGGTGACTTCGCGCACCGACAGCACGGTGGCGTCCTGCACCGAGGACAGGCGCTGCGCGTCGCCGCGCTGGACGACGTCTGGGCTGGTGGTGGTGCAGGCGGCCAGCAGGGCCAGGGCCGCCGCGGCGGTGAGGGTCTTCAGCATGAACGAGGCTCCATCGGGGTCATCGGCTGCCCAACGGCCGCCGCAGGCCGGAGGTTGACGCCTTCGCGTGCCCCGCGTGCGTGTGCGAACGTAAAGAAGCGTTTCCGCCTGCGCCGCGCGCGCCTGCGGAGGTCGGTGTCAGCCGCGTTCAGCCATGCAGGCGCGAGCTGCGCGGCACGCTTGCGAGCAAAAACTCCATCTGGTCGGCCAGGATGCGGCGGCCACGCAGGATCATGTCCTCGTGCAGGCTCGGCACATAGGGCAGGTACAGCAGGGTCATGCGGGCTTCCTCGGGCAGGCGGTTGCCCTTGCGCCCGTTGCACGCCCGGCAGGCCGTGATGCAGTTCATCCAGGCGTCCTCGCCGCCGCGCGACACCGGCACGATGTGCTCGCGCGTCAGGTCCTCGAAGCCGAAGCGGCCACCGCAGTAGGCGCAGACCTGCCGGTCGCGCACGAACAGCTTGCTGTTGGTGATGGTGGGCACGGCGCGCCAGGCGCGACTCGGGATCGCGCCGCGCACCGCGATGATCGGGTGCACCTCGATGCGCGACTGCCGTCCGGTGGCACGGTGCCATCCGCCGCGCAGCACGTGGCAAGCATCGCCCAGCGTCCACGCCACGCCGTCGCTGGCGTAGATCACCGCCGCTTCCTTGGGCGTGATCCAGGCCTGCGGCCTGCCGGAGACATCGAGTTGGAGGACGTCCACGGAGCGGAGAGTAAACGATTCCTCCGTGGCGCCTCAATGACAGGGCTCAGGCCGCTGTCGCGGCGTGCCGACGCGTGCGGTCCATCAGCCGGGCCAGGCCGTGCAGCGCGTCCACGTTCGGCGTGTCCACGCCGACCCGCGCACCGATCTCGCGCACCGCGCCGACCAGCGCGTCCAGCTCGAGCGCGCGCCCGGCCTCGGCATCGACCAGCATCGAGGTCTTGAACGCGCCGAGCTGGCGGGTGACCGCCATGCGCGCCTCGGGCGTCTGGCCGATCGGGCAGCCGATGCGCTCGCCGATGGCGGCCGCCTCGCGCATGCCGCGCGCCATGAAGGCGGCCACGAGTTCGTCGTCCATGATCGCGTCGCAGGTGGCGCCGGTCAGCGCCGACACCGGGTTCATGGTCATGTTGCCCCAGAGCTTGAACCAGATGTCGCGCCGCACGTCGTCGCTGCGCTCGACGCGAAAGCCGCCGCGCTCCAGGACGCCGGCCACGGCCTGCACCCGCTCGCTGCCGCCGCCGCGCGGCTCGCCCACGATCAGCCGGTCGCCGAAGCCGTGCGTCACCTCGCCCGGCGCGCTGCCGCGGCAGGTCAGGTGCACCACCGCGCCGAGCGTGCGGTCCAGCGGCAGCGTGCGGCCGATCGTGCCGTCGGGGTCCACGCTGCGCAGCGGCGCGGCCTGCGGGTCCGTGGCGGCGAGGAACCACCAGGGCACGCCGTTCATCATCGGCAGCACCAGGGTGTGCGGCCCGAGCAGCGGAGCCAGCGTGGCGGCATCGGCGGCCAGGGCCTGGCCCTTGAAGGCGATCACCAGCAGGTCGGCCGGCCCCAGGTCCTGCGCCCGGTCGGACACCGGCAGTGGCACGGTGCGCCGCGAGCCGTCGGATTCCACCAGGGCGAGCCCGTGGCGGTGCACGGCGTCCAGCGTCGCGCCGCGGGCCAGGCCGCGGACGTCTTCCCCGGCCAGGGCGAGCCGCGCGGCCAGCAGGCCGCCGATGGCGCCGAGGCCGGCGATGCAGATCTTCATGGGCAGGCTCCCTGGGGTGATGCCCCGCGATGCTAGGGCGCCCGAGACTGCGGGTTAACCCTTATTCGACGTAGGCGCACCGGTCTAGAAAAGCGCCCCTTTTCGACGCTTCGGCCGAGGGGAAGTCTGCAAAATAGAACGAACGTTCGATTTGCATGACCTTGGCCACCGACACCGCCACCCGCCACGCCCGCCCCGCCCTGAAGGGGCAGCAGACCCGCGCCGCGATCCTGGACGCCGCGCTCGGCCTGGCGTC
Organism: Aquabacterium sp. T101; assembly: GCF_057219775.1. Taxonomy (NCBI): domain Bacteria; kingdom Pseudomonadati; phylum Pseudomonadota; class Betaproteobacteria; order Burkholderiales; family Sphaerotilaceae; genus Aquabacterium; species Aquabacterium sp. T101. The sequence continues at coordinate 901,006 of NZ_JBXVVZ010000001.1, read as the reverse complement.
GCACATGGGGCTGGAGGGCCTGTCGATCGGTGCGCTGGCCGAGGTGACGCAGATGAGCAAGTCGGGCGTCTTCGCCCACTTCGGCTCGCGCGAGGAACTGCAGATCTCGGTGGTGCGCGAGTACCACGCGCGCTTCGAGGAAGAGGTGTTCTATCCGGCGCTGCGCGAGCCGCGCGGCCTGCCGCGCCTGCGCGCGCTGTTCGAGCACTGGGTCAAGCGCGTGTCGGTCGAGATCGACTCGGGCTGCATCTACATCAGCGGCGCGGTCGAGTTCGACGACCGGCCGGGCCCGGTGCGCGACGCGCTGGTGTCGATGGTGCGGGCGTGGCACGCCGCGCTCGAGCGCGCGATCCGCCTGGCGGTGGCCGAGGGCCACCTGCAGCCCGACACCGACGTGATGCAGATGCTGTTCGAGGTGCACGGCCTGATCCTGGCGCTGCACCACGACGCCCGCTTCCTGCGCCAGCCCGGCGCGCTCGACCGCGCGCACCGCGCGTTCGACAACGTGCTGGCGCACTACCTGCCCCCCGTCGATGCCGCGGCCGCCCGGCCGAAGCGTCGCTGAACCCGATCCGAACCCCCGCGAAGGAAACCCCATGGCCCAGTACACGCCCCCGCTGCGCGACCTGAAGTTCGTGCTGCACGAGCTGCTCGACGCCGTGCCCACGCTGCGGCGCATCCCCGCCTATGCCGACCTCGACGCCGACACCGTCGACGCGGTGCTGGAGGAGGGCGGCAAGTTCGCCGCCGAGGTGCTGCAACCGCTGAACATCAGCGGCGACCAGGAGGGCTGCACGCTCGACAAGGCCACCCACGAGGTGCGCACGCCCAAGGGCTTCAAGGAGGCCTACGCCAAGTACGTCGAGGGCGGCTGGCCCGCGCTGTCGTGCGACCCGGCCTACGGCGGCCAGGGCCTGCCGCACCTCGTGAACCAGTGCTTCTACGAGATGCTCAACTCGGCCAACCAGGCCTGGACCATGTACCCCGGCCTGTCGCACGGCGCCTACGAGTGCCTGCACGAGCACGGCACGCCGGAGCAGAAGCAGCTGTACCTGCCGCGCCTGGCCAGCGGCGTGTGGACCGGCACCATGTGCCTGACCGAGCCGCACTGCGGCACCGACCTGGGCCTGCTGCGCAGCAAGGCCGAGCCGCAGGCCGACGGCAGCTACCGCATCAGCGGCCAGAAGATCTTCATCTCGTCGGGCGAGCACGACATGGCCGAGAACATCGTGCACCTGGTGCTCGCGCGCCTGCCCGACGCCCCGGCCGGCAGCAAGGGCATCTCGCTGTTCGTGGTGCCCAAGTTCCTGCCCACTGCCGACGGCACGCCCGGCGCGCGCAACGGCATCGCCTGCGGCGCGCTGGAGCACAAGATGGGCATCCACGGCAACGCCACCTGCCAGATGAACCTCGACGGCGCCATCGGCTGGCTCGTGGGCGAGCCGCACAAGGGCCTGCCGGCGATGTTCGTGATGATGAACGCCGCGCGCATCGGCGTGGCCAACCAGTCGCTCGGCCTGACCGAGGTGGCCTACCAGAACGCGGTGGCCTATGCCAAGGACCGCATCCAGATGCGCAGCCTGTCCGGCCCCAAGGCGCCGGACAAGCCGGCCGACCCGATCATCGTGCATCCCGACGTGCGCAAGATGCTGCTCACCGCGCGCGCCTATGCCGAGGGCGCCCGCGCGCTAGCGCTGCACACCGTGCTGCTGCTCGACCTGGAGCTCAAGAGCGACGACGAGGACGAGCGTCGCGCCTGCGCCGACGAGGTGGCGCTGCTGACGCCGATCCTGAAGGCCTTCTTCACCGACAACGGCTGGATCGCCACGTCGCACTGCATGCAGGTCTACGGCGGCCACGGCTACATCGCCGAGTGGGGCATGGAGCAGTTCGTGCGCGACTCGCGCATCAACATGATCTACGAAGGCACCAACACCATCCAGTCGCTCGACCTGCTCGGCCGCAAGGTGCTGCAGGACAACGGCAAGAAGCTCAAGGCCTTCGGCCGGCGCATCGCCGAGTTCGTCGAGGCCGAGGGCACCGACGAGGCGATGCAGGAGTTCGTCAACCCGCTGGCCGACCTGGGCGACAAGGTCACCAAGCTGACCACCGAGCTGGGCATGAAGGCCTTCGGTAATGCCGACGAGGTCGGTGCCGCGGCGGTGGACTACCTGCGCCTCGTCGGCCACCTGTGCTTCGCCTACTTCTTCGCCCGCATGGCGCGCATCGCGCTGGACAAGAAGGACTCGGGCGACCCGTTCTACACCGCCAAGCTGGCCACGGCCCGCTTCTACTTCGCCAAGCTGCTGCCCGAGACCGCCGGCCTGATCCGCAGCGCGCGCGCCGGCGTCGCCCCGCTGATGGCGATGGACGAAGCCCTGTTCTGATTCCCCCGGAGACAACCCCATGAACCGATTCCTCGTCCGCAAGGTCGCCGTCCTCGGCGCCGGCGTCATGGGTGCGCAGATCGCCGCGCACCTGGCCAACGTGCGCGTGCCGGTGGTGCTGTTCGACCTGCCCGCCAAGGAGGGGCCGAAGAACGGCATCGTCACGCGTGCCATCGACGGCCTGAAGAAGCTCAAGCCATCGCCCCTGGGCTTGGCCGACGAGGCCGCGCTGATCCAGGCGGCCAACTACGAGGAGCACCTCGACCTGCTGAAGGACTGCGACCTGGTGATCGAGGCGATCGCCGAGCGCATGGACTGGAAGCTCGACCTCTACCGGAAGATCGCGCCGCATGTGGCGCCGCACGCGATCCTGGCGTCCAACACCTCGGGCCTGTCGATCACGAAGCTGTCCGAGGCGCTGCCCGCCGAGATGGGCCCGCGCTTCTGCGGCATCCACTTCTTCAACCCGCCGCGCTACATGGCGCTGGTGGAGCTGATCTCGACGCCGGCCACGCGCGCCGACATCCTCGATCAGCTGGAGACCTTCGTGACCACCGCGCTCGGCAAGAGCGTCGTGCGCGCCAAGGACACGCCCAACTTCGTCGCCAACCGCGTCGGCATCGCGGGGATGATGGCCACGATGATCGAGGCCGGCAAGTTCGGCCTGGGCTTCGACGTCGTCGACGACCTCACCGGCAAGAAGATGGGCCGCGCCTCCAGCGGCACCTTCCGCACCGCCGACGTGGTGGGCCTGGACACGATGGCGCACGTGGTCAAGACCATGCAGGACAACCTGCGGGGCGACCCGTTCTACGACACCTACCGCACGCCCGAGGTGCTGTCGGGCCTGATCGCCCAGGGCGCGCTGGGCCAGAAGACGGGCGCGGGCTTCTACAAGAAGGTCGGCAAGGACATCCTGCGCCTGGACCCGGCCAAGCGCGACTACGTGCCCGCCGGCGGCAAGGCCGAGCCGCTGGTCGAGCGCATGCTGAAGAAGGCGCCGGCCGAGCGGCTGAAGCTGCTGCGCGAGTCGACGAACCCGCAGGCGCAGTTCGTGTGGGCGATCCTGCGCGACTCGTTCCACTACTGCGCGGTGCACCTGGCCGACATCGCCGAGACCGCGCGCGACGTGGACTTCGCGATGCGCTGGGGCTTCGGCAGCCAGCAGGGCCCCTTCGAGCTGTGGCAGGCCGCGGGCTGGACCCAGGTGGCGCAGTGGATCGCCGAGGACATCGCCGCCGGCAAGGCGCTGTGCGCCGCGCCGCTGCCGGCCTGGGTGACCGAGGGCCCGGTGGCCGCGGCCGGCGGCGTGCACACCGCCGGCGGCTCGTGGAGCCCGTCGCTCGGCCGCTTCGTGCCGCTGCGCGACCTGCCGGTCTACGCCCGCCAGGCCTTCCGCGAGGATGTGCTCGGTGCCGGCGCCCCGGCGCCGCTGTCCACCGGCACCGAGGAGTTCCGCAACGACGAGGTGCGCGTCTGGTCGGCCGACGGCCAGGTGCTGATCGCCTCGATCACCGCCAAGCTGCACCTGATCTCGCCCACGGTGACCGAAGGCCTGCTCAAGGCAGTGGAGATCGCCGAGGCGAAGTACCAGGGCCTGGTGATCTGGTCGCCCGACGACGTGTTCTCGGCCGGCGCCAACCTCGAGTCGCTGCTGCCGGTGTTCATGAAGCTCGGCGCCAAGGGGATCAAGCCCGAGGAGAAGAAGCTGCAGGACGCGATGCTGTGCATCCGCTACGCGCAGGTGCCGGTGGTCAGCGCGATCCGCGGCCTGGCGCTGGGCGGCGGCTGCGAGCTGGCGGTGCACAGCGCCCGCCGCGTGGCCCACATGGAAAGCTACGTCGGCCTGGTGGAAGTGGGCGTGGGCCTGATCCCCGGTGCCGGCGGCCTGGCCTACATCGCGCGGCGTGCCGCCGAAATGGCCTCGGCCGCGGGCGCCAGCGCCGACCTGTTCGCGTTCCTGAAGGAGCCGTTCACGTCGGCCGCCACCGCACGCGTGGGCACCAGTGCGCTGGAAAGCCGAAAGCTCGGCTTCCTGATCGACGGCGACGTGATCGTGGCGCACAAGGACGAGCTGCTGCACGTGGCCTGCGCCCAGGTGCGCTCGATGGCCGAGTCGGGCTACCGGCCGCCGCACAAGGCGCTGTTCCCGGTGGCCGGCCGCAACGCCATCGCCACCATCAAGGGCCAGCTGGCCAACCTGCGCGACGGCGGCTTCGCCAGCGCGCACGACTTCCACATCGCCACGCTGATCGCCGAGGTGGTGTGCGGCGGCGACGTGGACGCCGGCTCGCTGGTCAGCGAGGAGTACCTGATGGCCCTGGAGCGCGACCGTTTCTGCGCGCTGCTGGAGCACCCGAAGACGCAGGAACGCATCATGGGCATGCTGCAGACGGGCAAGCCGGTGAGGAATTGATCCCCCCCGTTGCGCCGTTGGCGCTCCCCCCCGGGGGGGCGGCGCCGACGGGCCGGCGGAGCCGGACCCGTGGCGCCTGCTGGTGGGTGGCTGGTGACTCTTTTTGGAGATAGCGATGAGCAAGCAAGTTCAGGACGCGTACATCGTCGCGGCGACGCGCACGCCGATCGGCAAGGCCCCGCGGGGCATGTTCCGCAACACGCGGCCGGACGACCTGCTGGTGGCGGCGGTGCGCAACGCGCTGGCCCAGGTGCCGGGGCTGGACCCGAAGGCGATCGAGGACGCCATCGTCGGCTGCTCGTTCCCGGAGGCGGAGCAGGGCATCAACATGGCGCGTGCGGCGATGGTGATCGCCGGCCTGCCGCACTCGGTGGGCGGGGTCACCGTCAACCGCTTCTGCGCCAGCGGCATCACCGCGATCCAGATGGCGGCCGACCGCATCCGCGTCGGCGAGGCCGACGTGATGATCGCCGGCGGCGCCGAGAGCATGAGCATGGTGCCGATGGGCGGCAACAAGCCGAGCTTCAACCCCGAGGTCTTCACGCGCGACGAGAACGTGGGCATCGCCTACGGCATGGGCCTGACCGCCGAGAAGGTGGCCGCGCAGTGGAAGGTCAGCCGCGAGAAGCAGGACGCCTTCGCGCTGGCGTCGCACCAGAAGGCGCTGGCCGCCATCGCCGCCGGCGAGTTCGGCGCCGAGATGACGCCGGTGGACATCGTCGACCGCTTCCCGAACCTGGCCACCGGTGAGGTGTCCACCCGCACGCGCACCGTGGCGCTGGACGAGGGCCCGCGCGCCGACACCACGCTGGAAGCGCTGGGCAAGCTGCGCCCGGTGTTCGCCGCCAAGGGCAGTGTCACCGCGGGCAACAGTTCGCAGACCAGCGACGGCGCCGGCGCGCTGATCCTGGCCAGCGAGCGCGCGGTCAAGCAGTTCGATCTCAAGCCGCTGGCGCGCTTCGTGTCGTTCGCGGTGCGCGGCGTGCCGCCGGAGATCATGGGCATCGGCCCGATCGAGGCCATTCCCGCCGCGCTCAAGGCCGGCGGGCTCAAGCTCGACGACATCGGCTGGTTCGAGCTGAACGAGGCCTTCGCCGCGCAGGCGCTGGCGGTGATCGAGACCTGCGGCCTGGACCCGGCGCGCGTCAACCCGATGGGCGGCGCGATCGCGCTCGGCCATCCGCTGGGCGCCACCGGTGCCATCCGCGCCGCCACCGTGGTGCACGCGCTGCAGCGGCGCAACCTGAAGTACGGCATGGTCACCATGTGCGTCGGCATGGGGCAGGGCGCGGCCGGCATCTTCGAGCGCGTCTGACCCAGGCCCCCGGGCGCGCCATGCGACGCCGTCGTCTCGCCCTCGCGGCCGCTGCCGGCGCCCTGGTGCCGCTGGCCGGCTGCGGCACGGCGCCGGTGCAGACCTTCCCGACGCTGGCGTCGGCGCAGGCTGCGCTGGCGGCGCTGGACAGCCGCGACCGCACCGATGGCGCGTGGTCGCTGCCGCAGGTGCTGGTGCACCTGGCGCAGAGCGTCGAGTACTCGATGGATGGCTACCCCGAGCTGAAGTCGGCCCTGTTCCGTGCCGCGGTGGGCCGGGTGGCGTTCGCGGTGTTCGAGTCGCGCGGCGCGATGGGCCATTCGCTGTCCGAGCCGATCCCCGGTGCGCCAGCGCTCGACCCGGCGCAGGCGCTGGACAGTGCCCGGCAGCGGCTGGCGTCCGCGCTGCTGCGCTTCGAGGCCCATGCCGGGGTGCTGGCGCCGCACTTCGCCTATGGCGAACTGGACAAGGCGCAGTACACGCGCGCCCACCTGATGCACCTGGCCAACCACTGGACCGAGAAGGTCCGCACCTAGGAGCCGAGCCCCCATGCAGACGATCGAGATCGATGCCGCGCCGGGCCTGCGCCTGGCCGGCACGCACTTCGCGCCCGGCGGCGCGCCCCGCGCCGCGGTGCTGATCGCGCCGGCCATGGGCGTGAAGCAGGAGTTCTATGCCGGCTTCGCGCAATGGCTCGCCGGCCAGGGGTTCGCGGCGCTCACCTTCGACTACCGCGGCGTCGGCCGGTCGCGCCCGTCCGGCCTGCGCTCGCTGCGCGAGGTCGACGCCGACCTGTTCGACTGGGCGGCCGACACCGACGCCGCGATCGACGCGCTGACGGCGCGTGCGCCCGGCGTGCCGCTGTACGTGGTGGGGCACAGCCTGGGCGCGCAGCTGGCGGGCATGCTGCGCCACCGCGACCGCATCGCCGGTCTGGTGTCGGTGGCCGCCGGCAGCGGCTACTGGCGCCACAACGCGTGGCCCACGCGCCGCGTCGTGCTGTACTTCTGGCATGTGCTGGTGCCGCTGGCAACCTGGGTCTGCGGCTACTTCCCCGGCGCCCGGCTGCGCAAGGTGGGCGACGTGCCGCGCGGCGTGATCCTGCAGTGGCGCCGCTGGTGCATGCATCCGCGCTACCACGTCGGCGCCGAGGGCGAGGCCCTGCGGCACCAGTTCGCCCAGGCGCGCTTCCCCGTGGTGGCGCTGTCGATGACCGACGACGAGCTGATGACCGAGCGCAGCACGCGGGTGCTGATCGACTGCTACGAGAATGCGCCCCGCGAGCTGCACCGCATCGCGCCGCAGGACGGCGGGGCGCGGCGCATCGGCCACTTCGGCTTCTTCCGGCCCCAGTTCGAGGCCACGCTGTGGGCCCGGGTGACCGGCCTGTTCCAACGTTTCTCCCAGGGAGCCCCTGCATGAGCATCCGCACCGGCACCGTCGACGGCGTGGCCACCATCGAGATCGCGCGGCCCGAGAAGAAGAACGCGCTGACGGTCGAGATGTACCAGGCCATGGCCGACGCGATCCACGCCGCCACCGACGACGCGGCCGTGCGCGCGCTGCTGATCACCGGCCAGCCGGGGATCTTCACCAGCGGCAACGACCTCGAGGACTTCATGCGCCGTCCGCGCGGCGGCGAGGACTCCCCGGTGTTCCAGTTCATGCGCGCGCTGGTGGACTGCGACAAGCCCGTCGTGGCCGCGGTCACCGGCGCGGCCATCGGCATCGGCACCACGATGCTGCTGCACTGCGACTTCGTCTACGTGGCCGACGACGCCCGCCTGGCGATGCCCTTCGTCGGCCTCGGCCTCGTGCCGGAGTTCGCGTCCAGCCTGCTCGTGCCGCAGCTGATGGGCCATCGCCGCGCCGCCGAGAAGCTGCTGCTGGGCGACCCGTTCACGGCCGAGGCGGCGGTGGACTGCGGCATCGCCAGCGCGGTGCTGCCCGCCGGCGAGGTGATGGCGCATGCTCGCCGCGTGGCCGAGCGCTTCAACGCGCTGCCGCCGGGCGCGGTGCGCGAGTCCAAGCGACTGCTGCGCGCGCCGTCGCGCGACGCGGTGCTGGCGCAGATCCGTACCGAAGGCGAGACCTTCGGCCGGCGCCTGACCAGCCCGGAGGCGCGCGAGGCCTTCCAGGCCTTCTTCGAGAAGCGCCGGCCCGACTTCTCGAAGTTCTGAGGCGAGCCATGAGCCTGACCGCCAAGCTCGTGCTGTCCCCGCTGCTGGTGGCCCAGGCCCTGGCCACGCGGGCCCGCCTGCCCAGGCTGCCGGAAGCGTCCGGCGCCCGCGAGGGCACGGTCGGCCGCGGACCGCGGCTGCGGCTGCTGATGCTGGGCGACTCGTCCGCCGCGGGCGTGGGCGTGGCCGACCAACAACAGGCCCTGGCCGGCGTGCTGCCGGCGGCGCTGGCCGAGCGCGCCGGGGTGCGGGTGCAGTGGCGCCTGGTGGCGCGGTCCGGTGCCACGAGCGAGCAGTGCCTCGAGATGCTGGCCGCCGAGCCGCCGTTCGAGGCCGACGTCGCGGTGGCCGTGCTCGGCGTCAACGACGTCGTCGAGCAGAAGCCGTCGCACCAGGCGGTGGCGGCGCGCGAGTCCATCGCCAACCGTCTGCGCAACGCCCACGCCGTGGCGCACGTGGTGTTCGCGCCGCTGCCGCCGGTGCATCGCTTCCCGGGCCTGCCGCAGCCGCTGCGCTGGGTGGCCGGCCGCGACGCGCGGCGCCACGACGACGCCGTGGCGCAGTGGGCGGCCACGCGCGACGACGTGAGCCATGTGCCGATCGAGCTGCCGCTGAACCCGGCCCTGATGGCGCCCGACGGCTTCCACCCCGGCGAGGTGGTCTACCGCGTCTGCGGCACGGCGCTGGCCGAGCACATCGCCGACTCGGTCTGGCCGCGCCTGCGCGGCTGAGTCGGCGCGGGCACCACAGCGTGCGTCAGGCGCCGGCGGCGGCCTCGGCACCGCTGCCGCAGCTCGGGCAGTAGTGGAAGAACGCGTTCTTGCGTGTCTGGCAGGTGCCGCAGGGGTCGAACAGCTTCAGCCCGCAATGCACGCAGAAGTTGGCCGGTGCGCTGCCGGTGGTCAGCACCGGGCGCTCGCAGGCCGGGCACACGTTGGCCGCGAGCTTCTTCACCGCGTCGTCGGCGGCGAGCCCCTGGCGCCGCTCGGCCTCGGACTGCTGCGCCACGGCCTGGCGCCGCGCGAGGTAGCGCCGCATCGCCTTGATGACGTAGTGGCCCACCACGGCGGTCAGCACCACGCCCACCGCATGGCGCACGTAGCCGCCCCAGCTCGGCAGGTAGGGCACCAGCTCGACGAAGAAGGCGAAGCCGGCGAACAACACGAAGCCCCGGAACAGCGGCCAGTAGTCGCTGCCGCGCTGCCGCAGCCACAGCCAGCCGGCCACGCCCAGCAGCGGCAGCGTCAGCGCCAGGCGCCAGCCGAACACGCGCAGCTCCTGCGTGAACAGGGCGCGCTGCCAGGCGCTCTGGGCCTGTTCGCGCAGGCCGGCCTGGCGTTCGCGAAGCGCGTCGGCGCGCTGCGCCAGGTCGAGCTGCGTCTGGCGCAGCGCCTCGGTGGCCTTCTGCGCGTCGCGCTCGGCGGTCTTGAGCGTGTCGAGTTCGCGCGTGCGGCGCAGCAGCTCCGGGTCCTGCTGCGGGTCGGTGGTCGCGGTGCGGGTGGCCAGCCAGTTCTGGTGCGTGGCGCGGGCGGCGTTGTAGGCGTTGCGCGCCGACTCCAGCGCCAGCGCGGCCTGCTGGGACTGCGCGGCCGCCTCGCGCACGCGCGGCTCCAGGGCCTCCAGCTCGCCCTCCAGGGCGGCGACGGCGCCGCGCGGCTGGACGAAGTCGTCCACCGACAGCGGCTGCTCGAGCCGCGGCAGGTCGGCCACGACGCGGCCGCCCAGGCCGATCAGGAACGTGGCGAAGGCCAGCGACACCAGCCACATGACCAGGGCGAACAGCTTCTCGGGCACACGCAGGAACTTGAACATCGGGGCCTCCCGTTCTTTCGACGCGGGCCGATGATTCCACGCGGCCCGGCCGCGTCAACCGCGCGGCGACGGGTATCACCCGGCGAGACGCTCAGTCCTTCGGCACGGGCCTGGGCCGGCCCTGGCTGTCGATGGCGACGTAGGTGAGATTGGCCTCGGTCACCTTCACCACCTCCGGGTGGGCCGGGTTGCGCTCGGCCAGCACTTCCACGTGGACCGTGATCGAGGTGTTGCCCACGCGCTCGATGCGGGCGTAGAAGGACAGCAGGTCGCCCACCGACACCGGCTGCTTGAACAGGAACTGGTTCACCGCCACGGTGGCCAGGCGGCCCCGGGCCACGCGGGCCGGCAGCACGGCGCCGGCCAGGTCGACCTGGGCCATCAGCCAGCCGCCGAAGATGTCGCCGTTGCTGTTGGTGTCGGCCGGCAGCGGCATCACGCGCATCACGAGTTCGGCCCCGTCGGGCAGCACGGGCGGGGCGAGCAGGGTGGAGGGGGCGGCGGTCATGGCGGGGCGTCGGGCGTGGCCCCGATTCTTCCACGACACTTGAGGCATGCGCCGAACGTCGATGCCCAGTCCCGCGATCCCCCTGCCCGCGTCCGCCGCGCCCACGCCCCCGGCCGTGGGCTTCGCCCCGGTGCGCAGGCTGCTGCCCTATGTCTGGCAGTGGAAGTGGCGGGTGCTGTTCGCGTTGGCCTGCCTGGTGGCGGCCAAGCTCGCCAACGTGGGCGTGCCGCTGGTGCTCAAGGCGCTGGTGGACGCCCTCGACCTCAAGCCGGGCGACCCGCGCGCGCTGCTGGTGGTGCCGGTGGCGCTGCTGCTGGCCTACGGCGCGCTGCGCGTGTCGGTGACCCTGTTCACCGAGCTGCGCGAATACCTGTTCTATCCGGTGGCCGCGCGGGTGGCGCGACGCGTGGCGCTGCAGACCTTCGAGCACCTGCTGGCGCTGTCGCTGCGTTTCCACCTCGAGCGCCAGACCGGCGGCGTGTCGCGCGACATCGAGCGCGGCTCGCGCGCGATCCACTCGCTGCTGAACTACTTCATCTACAACATCCTGCCCACGCTGGTGGAGATCGGCATGGTGATCGTGCTGCTGGCCGCCACCTTCGACGGCTGGTTCGCCGGCATCACGCTGGGTGCGCTGGTGGCCTACATCGGCTACACGGTGACCGTGACCGAGTGGCGCACGCACTTCCGGCGCGCGATGAACGAGCAGGACAGCCGTGCCAACACGCGCGCGGTCGACGCGCTGATCAACTACGAGACGGTCAAGTACTTCAACAACGAGCGCTTCGAGGAAACGCGCTACGACGAGAACCTGCAGCGCCTGGAGAAGGCCTCGGTCAAGAGCCAGACCTCGCTGTCGGTGCTCAACCTCGGGCAGAGCCTGATCATCTCGGTGGCCGTGACGCTGCTGGTGTGGCGCGCCACGCTGGGCGTGGTGGACGGCCGTCTGACGCTGGGCGACCTGGTGCTGGTCAATGCGCTGATGATCCAGCTCTACGTGCCGCTGAACTTCCTCGGCGTGATCTATCGCGAGATCAAGCAGTCCACGGTGGACATGGAGAAGATGTTCGCGCTGCTCGGCCAGAACCGCGAGATCGCCGACGCGCCCGACGCGGCACCGCTGCAGGTGACCCATGGCGCCGTGCGCTTCGACCGCGTGAGCTTCGCCTACGACCCGGCACGGCCGATCCTGCAGGACGTGAGCTTCGAGGTGCCGGCCGGCGCGACGGTGGCCGTGGTCGGCGCGTCCGGCGCCGGCAAGAGCACGCTGGCGCGCCTGCTCTACCGCTTCTACGACGTGCAGGGCGGATCGATCAGCATCGACGGCCAGGACCTGCGCTCGGTGACGCAGGGCACGCTGCGCGCGGCCATCGGCATCGTGCCGCAGGACACGGTGCTGTTCAACGACACGGTGGAGTACAACATCGCCTACGGCCGCCCCGGCGCCGGCCGGGCCGAGGTGGAGGCGGCGGCGAAGGCGGCGCACATCCACGACTTCATCGTGTCCACGCCGGCCGGCTACGACACCATGGTGGGCGAGCGCGGCCTCAAGCTGTCGGGCGGCGAGAAGCAGCGCGTGGCCATCGCGCGCACGCTGCTGAAGAACCCACCGATCCTGATCTTCGACGAGGCCACCTCGGCGCTGGACTCGGCCAACGAGCGCGCCATCCAGGCCGAGCTGCGCAGCGCCGCCCAGGGCAAGACGGCGCTGGTGATCGCGCACCGGCTGTCCACCGTGGTGGACGCGCACGAGATCGTGGTGCTGGACCAGGGTCGCGTGGTGGAGCGAGGGTCGCACCCGGTGCTGCTGGCGCGGGGCGGGCGCTACGCTCGCATGTGGCAGCTGCAGCAGTCCGGCAGCGACGACACCTAGACGCAGAGCGACCCATGGACACCAAGTGGCTCGAGGACTTCGTCAGCCTCGCGCAGACCCGCAGCTTCTCCCGCTCGGCCCAGCTGCGCCACGTGACGCAGCCGGCCTTCTCGCGCCGCATCCAGGCGCTGGAGGCCTGGGCCGGGGTGGACCTCGTCGACCGCTCCATCTATCCGACCCGGCTCACGCCCGCGGGCGAGACCTTCCTCGCGCAGGCGCACGAGATGCTCGCCAGCCTGCAGGCCACGCGCAACCTGATGCGCAGCCACCAGGCCAGCGGCAGCGACATGATCGACTTCGCGCTGCCGCACACCCTGGCCTTCGCCTTCTTCCCGCAATGGCTGCTGGAGCTGCGCCAGACCTTCCCCCAGCTCAAGACGCGGCTGATCGCGCTCAACGTTCACGACGCGGTGCTGCGCCTGACCGAGGGCCACTGCGACCTGCTGCTGGCCTACGACCATCCGTCGCAGCCGCTGCAGCTGTCGCCCGACCGCTACGAGATGCTCACGCTGGGCCAGGAGACGCTGGCGCCCTTTGCCCGCGCCGACAGCGAGGGCCGGCCGATCTGGCGCCTGCCGGGCGCGGCCTCGTCGCGCCTGCCGTTCCTGAGCTACGCCTCGGGCGCCTACATGGCGCGGCTGGTGGAGCACATCGTCAAGTCGGCGCCGCAGCCGGCCTACCTGAACCTGGTCTACGAGACCGACATGGCCGAGAGCCTGAAGGCGATGGCGCTGGAAGGCCACGGCCTGGCGTTCCTGCCGGCCAGTTCGGTGCGCAAGGACCTGCGCGCCCGGCGCCTGGCGCCGGCCGGCGACGCCGGCGCCTGGGAACTGGTGATGGACGTGCGCATCGTGCGCGAGCGCCCCGGCTCGGGGCGCCTGGTCAAGCCCGGTGCGGCGGCGCTGTGGGAGCACCTCGAGCGCCAGGTCGCGCCGCGACGCTGATTGCGGGTTAACCCGTGGCGGTCATGCGGCGCATGCATGGCCCTTCCGGCAAAAGGCATTGGCACACGGGCGCCGTGCATGGGTACATTGCGCGCCCATGCCGGTCCTGGCGGACGGCAGATCCGGCCCGGCCCCTCGGCCACCGGGTGCGTTTCTTGCGGGTGAGTACGGGGAACCGCTGACGGCCCCCTTCCTACAATCCGCGTTCCATTCGTCCCAAGCACCTCAGGAGTGTCCTGTCCATGAAGAAGTCGCTTTTCGTCCTGGCCACGCTCGCCGCGTTCGCGGCGCAGGCCCAAACCACCGACACGCTCAAGAAGATCAAGGACACCGGCACCGCCACGATGGGCGTGCGCGAGTCCTCCGGCGCGCTGTCCTACACGCTGGGCGACGGCAAGTTCGCCGGCTTCCACATCGAGGTCTGCCAGAAGGTGCTGGCCGACGTGCAGAAGCAGCTCGGCCTGGCCAAGCTCGACATCAAGTTCCAGCCCGTCACGTCGCAGAACCGCATCCCGCTGGTGCAGAACGGCACCGTGGACATCGAGTGCGGCTCGACCACCAACAACGCCACGCGCCAGAAGGACGTCGCCTTCGCCGTCACCACCTACGTCGAGGAAGTGCGCATCGCCGTCAAGGCCAATTCCGGCATCACCTCGATCGCCCAGCTCAACGGCAAGAAGGTCGCCACCACCACCGGCACCACCTCGGTGCAGCACCTGCGCAAGCATGAGCGCGGCGCCGGCGTGAACTTCGACGAGGTGTTCGGCAAGGACCACGCCGACAGCTTCCTGCTGCTCGAGACCGGCCGCGCCGACGCCTTCGTGATGGACGGCCAGATCCTGGCCGGCAACATCGCCAAGGCCAAGAACCCGGCCGACTTCCGGATCGTCGGCGAAGTGCTGTCGGTGGAGCCGATCGCGATCATGATGCGCAAGGACGACCCGGCCTTCAAGAAGGCGGTGGACGACAGCATCAAGGCGATGATGAAGTCCGGCGACATCGCGAAGCTGTACGACAAGTGGTTCATGCAGCCGATCCCGCCGACCAACACCCGGGTCGGCCTGGCGCTGTCCGAGGCGACCAAGAACGCCTGGGCGAACCCGAACGACAAGCCGCTCGAGGACTACCTGAAGAAGTAAGAGCGAACAAGAATCCCGGGCCCGCGAATCGCGGGCCCGGTTCTTCCGGGAGGAGGGTTGCGTGGCGCTATTCGGCATCGACACCTTTTGTCGAGACACCATCGACAAGGAACTGGTCGCTAACTGCCTGAAGTCGGCAGAAGGCGACACCACCTACCTGCACTGGCTGCTGCAGGGCTGGGGCACCGCGGTGGCGCTGGCGTTGCTGGCGCTGGTGGTGGCCATGGCCTTCGGCGTGCTGATGGGCATCCTGCGCACCACGCCGAGCAAGGTGCTGGTGCTGCTGGGCGACGTGTGGACCGAGCTGTTCCGCAACGTGCCGCTGATCGTGCAGCTGTTCCTCTGGTACTTCGTGATGCCGGAGCTGGTGCCGCCGCTCAAGGCGCTGCCGGGCTTCGTGCTGGCCTTCATCGGCCTGGGCCTGTTCACGTCGGCGCGCATCTCCGAGCAGATCAAGGCCGGCATCCTCGCGCTGCCGCGCGGCCAGCGCTACGCCGGGCTGGCCATGGGCCTGACGCTGCCGCAGACCTACCGCTACGTGCTGCTGCCGATGGCCTTCCGCATCGTGATCCCGCCGCTGACCAGCGAGAGCATGAACATCATCAAGAACTCGTCGGTCGCCTTCGCGGTGAGCGTGTCCGAGCTGACGATGTTCGCGCGCCAGGCCGGCGAGGAGACCTCGCAGCCGGTGCTGATGTTCCTGGCGGTGACGCTGCTGTACTTCGTGTCGGCCTTCGCCGTGAACCGGCTGATGAAGTGGGTCGAGGCCCGTGTCCGCGTGCCGGGCATGATCGGCGGCAAGTGAAGGCGACGCGATGAATCTCGACTTCTCCTTCCTGAGCTGGGAGGTCATCCGCAGCTACGTCGCCAGCGGCTTCGTGTTCTCGATCCAGCTCACGCTGGTGGCCATGTTCGGCGGCATCGCGCTGGGCACGGTGCTGGCGCTGATGCGCCTGTCGGGCAGGAAGTGGCTCGAGGTGCCCGCCACGCTGTACGTGGACACGCTGCGCTCGATCCCGCTGGTCATGGTGATCATGTGGTTCTTCCTGCTGATCCCGTTCCTGATCGGCAAGCCGATCGGCGCCGAGGTGTCGGCCATGATCACGTTCACGCTGTTCGAGGCGGCGTACTACTCCGAGATCATGCGCGCGGGCATCCAGAGCGTGCCCAAGGGGCAGGTGTACGCCGGCTATGCGATGGGCATGACCTATTCGCAGACCACCCAGCTGATCGTGCTGCCGCAGGCGTTCCGAAACATGCTGCCGGTGCTGCTGACGCAGACGATCATCCTGTTCCAGGACACGTCGCTGGTGTATGCCATCGGCGCCTACGACCTGCTCAAGGGCTTCGAGACCGTGGGCCGCAACTTCAATCGCCCGGTCGAGACCTACCTCGTCGCCGCGGCGCTGTATTTCGCCATCTGCTTCTCGCTGTCGTACCTGGTGCGCAGGCTGCAGAGCAGGATCGCCATCATCCGATGACTGTGTTCAACCAAGCCCAGGCACGGACCCGGCTCCGCCGGTCCGTCGCCTGCGCCCCCCCGGGGGGCAGCGACCGAAGGGAGCGTGGGGGCCCATGATCGACATCAAGAACGTCAGCAAGTGGTACGGCAGCTTCCAGGTGCTGACCGACTGCACCACCACCATCAAGAAGGGCGAGGTGGTCGTGGTGTGCGGCCCGTCGGGCAGCGGCAAGTCCACGCTGATCAAGACCGTCAATGCGCTGGAGCCGATCCAGAAGGGCGACATCGTCGTCGACGGCATCAGCATCTCCGACCCCAAGACCGACCTGCCCAAGCTGCGCAGCCGCGTGGGCATGGTGTTCCAGCACTTCGAGCTGTTCCCGCACCTGTCGGTCACCGAGAACCTCACCATCGCGCAGATCAAGGTGCTGGGGCGCACGCCCGACGACGCCAAGGCGCGCGGCCTGAAGATGCTCGACCGCGTGGGCCTGAGCGCGCACAAGGACAAGTTCCCGGGTCAGCTCTCCGGCGGCCAGCAGCAGCGCGTGGCGATCGCCCGCGCGCTGAGCATGGACCCGATCGTGATGCTGTTCGACGAGCCGACCTCCGCGCTCGACCCCGAGATGGTGGGCGAAGTGCTCGACGTGATGGTGCAGCTGGCCCAGGAAGGCATGACCATGATGTGCGTCACCCACGAGATGGGCTTTGCGCGCAAGGTCAGCCATCGCGTCATCTTCATGGACGCCGGCCGCATCGTCGAGGACTGCACCAAGGACGACTTCTTCGGCAATCCCGACGCACGCTCGCCGCGGGCCAAGGACTTCCTGTCGAAGATCCTGCAGCACTGAGCCCGGCGGCTACTTCCTGATCTCGAACTTCTCGACCCGCTCGGTGGCCACGCTGTCGGAGCGGGCCACGTAGTAGCCGTCGCTGGCTTCGAACACGAAGCGGCACCACTCCTCGGTGGGCACGCCGCGCCACTCGATCAGGATGCAGTAGCGGCCGTCGTCCGAGATGTGCCACTTGCCCGGCGCCGTGGTGGGCCGGCCGGCCACCCGCGCGTCCATGCCCGCCCCCTGGTTGTCCGACGACGCGATGAAGCGGCCGCCGGCCCCGTTGGTCCAGAAGTGCTGGTTGCCGCGCTGGCTGATGCGCGACATCTTGGCGCCGGGGATCAGCGCCGTGACCTCCTCCTTGGACAGCTTGCGCGGCTTCTTGTCCGCGATGTCGCGCAGCGTCAGCGGCGCGGTTTGTGCCGCCGCGACCGTGGCCACGCCGAGCGCGACCCATCCCCACCCGTTGAGCTTCATGCCCTGCTCCCGAAAGAACCGCAGCAACGATGTTGCGCCGGGGTCGCCGGAAGCCGCAACAGGGCGCCGGGCTTCGATCTGGGGGGGAGCAGCGCGCTCGGGCCGGTCAGCGGCGCGGCGTGGCGGCGACGGCGTCCGGGCCGGCGGCCGCCAGCGCGGCGACGCCGCGCAGCACGTCGCCGACGATCAGCACCGCCGGGCTGCCGATGCCGGCGCGGCGGGCGTCGTCGGCCAGCGCGGCCAGCGTGGACACGAGCCGTCGCTCGGTCGCCGTGGTGGCGCCCTGCACCAGCGCGGCCGGCGTGTCGGCGGGCAGGGCGCCGCACAGCCCGGTGCAGATCGACGGCAGCTGGCTCACGCCCATGTACACCACCAGCGTCAGGCCCTGGGCCGCGGCCGCACCCAGCGTGGGCCAGTGCGGCGCGCTGCCGCCGTCGCGGGCATGGCCGGTCACCAGCATCACGCCGCGTGCATGGTCGCGGTGGGTCCACGGCACGCCCAGCGCGGTGGCCGCGGCCAGGCCCGAGGTGATGCCGTTGACCACCTGCACCTCGATGCCGGCGGCGCGCAGGTGCTCGGCCTCCTCGCCGCCGCGACCGAACACAAAGGGATCGCCGCCCTTGAGCCGCACCACGCGCTCGCCGCGCTGTGCCTGCGCCACCATCAGGCGGTGGATGAAGGCCTGCGGCGTGCTCGCGCAGCCGCCGCGCTTGCCCACGTGGACCACGCGTGCGCTGCGGCGCGCGTAGCGCAGCACGCCGTCGCCGACGAGGTCGTCCACCAGCAGCACGGTGGCGGCGCGCAGGGCGCGCACGGCCTGGATCGTCAGCAGTTCGGGGTCCCCCGGGCCGGCGCCGACCAGCGTCACGCGGCCGGGGCGCGGTGCGTCGTGCGGACGGTCCATCGCCGTCATGCGGCTGCCAGCTGCCGCCGCACCAGCGTGCGCAGCCGCGGCAGGCAGGAGCCGCAGTTCGTGCCGCAGCGCAGCCGCTGCTGCAATTGCGCGAGCTGGGCGTCGGGGGTGCCGCTGCAATGCGCCAGCGCGGCGTCGATCTGCGGCTCGGTCACGTCGAAGCAACTGCAGACCTGGGTGCCGCGCGCCGGCACGGCCGCGGGCGGCTGGGCGCTGCCGGCCAGCAGCGCGCGGCCGAAGGCGTCGGCGGGCAGCCGCTCCACCAGCAGCTCGCCGATCCAGCCGGCGGCGCGGGTGTCGCCGGCGAGCAGGAACGCACCCACGCGCGTGCCCGTCGCGCCGCGCACGGCGCGGATGCGGCGCGACTGGCCCAGCGACGGGTCGTCGTAGCGCAGCACGTCCGGACCGTCGAGTGCCAGCAGTGCGGCTAGGCGGGCCAGCAGCGCGTCGGGCAGGGCGCCTGCGCTGGCCGCGCGCAGCCACAGCCCAACCTCGGCGTCGGGCTCGCGGCCGAAGGGCACGCAGGCCGCGAACGGCAGCGGCGCCAGCAGCGACATCAGCTCGGCGCGGCGGGCCAGCGCCACGCCGGCCGGCAGCCAGGTGCGGGCCACCACCTGCCACGGCAGCTCGGCCCGGGTCAGGCGCACGGCGGCGTGCTTGAGCTCGGGCTGGCGGCTGTGCGGGCACAGGGCAGGCGAGGTCAGCGCGTTGACGCCGCCGGCCCCGGCCAGGAACTCGTCGCCCCAGTGCATCGCGACGAAGGCCTGCGCCGGCGCCACGGTGTCGGTGGCGATCACCGGCAGCACGAGGCTGCCGCGGCGCGACTTCAACGTCACCAGGTCGCCAGGGGCCAGGCGCAGGCGGGCCAGGTCGCTCGGATGCAGCTCGACGCCCGGCTCGGCGACATGGCCGAACAGCCGGCCCAGCGTGCCGGTGCGGCTGGCGCCATGCCACTGGTCGCGCAGCCGGCCGGTGGTGAGCGCGAACGGGTAGTGCGCGTCGCGCTTCTCGGCCGTGGGTCGCGCCTGCACCGCGGAAAAGCGCGCTCGACCGTCGGGCGTGGCGAAGCGGCCGTCCTCGTAGAGCCGGGCGCGGCCGGTGGCAGCGCCTTCCGGGCAGGGCCACTGCTGAGGCCCGTCGCGTTCGAGCATCGGCCACGACAGGCCGGTGATGTCGAGGTCGCGCCCGCGCGTGGTGGCGCGGTGCTCGTTCCACACCGACTCGGCGCTGTCGTAGGGGAACAGCGTGCGGCCGTCGGCACGCCGCGCCGGCCGCAGCGCCTCGAGGCGGCGCGCCACCTGCACCGCGATCTGCCAGTCGGCGCGCGCCTGTCCCGGCGGCGGCACGGCCGCGCGCACGCGGCTGATGCGGCGCTCGCTGTTGGTGACCGTGCCCTCCTTCTCGCCCCAGGTGGCGGCCGGCAGCAGCAGGTCCGCATGACGCGCGGTGGCGGTGGTGGCAAACGCTTCCTGCACGACGACGAAGGGGCAGCGCTCGAGCGCACGCCGCACCATGGCCTGGTCGGGCAGCGACTGCGCGGGGTTGGTGCAGACGATCCACAGCGCCTTCACCGCGCCGTCGGCCGCGGCCTGAAACATCTCCACCGCGGTGCGGCCGGGCTGCGCCGGGATGTCCGCCGGGTCCAGCCCCCACAGCGCGGCCACCTCGGCGCGGTGAGCGGGGTTGGCGAGGTCGCGGTGCGCGGACAGCAGGTTGGCCAGGCCGCCCACTTCGCGCCCGCCCATGGCATTGGGCTGGCCGGTCAGCGAGAACGGCCCCGCGCCCGGGCGACCGATCTGGCCGGTGAGCAGGTGCAGGTTGATCAGCGCGGCGTTCTTGTCGGTGCCGCTGGAACTCTGGTTCAGGCCCTGGCAGTACAGCGACAGCGTCGGCGTGTGGCCGCCGAACCAGCGCGCGGCCTGCACCAGCGCGTCCTCGCGGATGCCGCACAGCTGCGCCGTCAGCGCCGGCGTGCAGTTGCGCACCGCGTCGCGCAGCGCGTCGAAGCCGGTGGTGTGGGCGTCGACGAAGCGGCGGTCGGCAAAGCCCTCCCACAGCAGCAGGTGCGCCAGGCCGTTGAACAGCGCCACGTCGGTGCCGGGCAGGATCTGCAGGTGCAGGTCGGCAGCCTCGGCCGTCTCGGTGCGGCGCGGGTCGACGACGATCCACTTCTGGTCCGGCCGCGCGCGGCGTGCGTCCTCCAGGCGCCGCATCAGCACCGGATGCGCCCACGCCAGGTTGCTGCCGGCGATGAACACGGTGGCTGCGTGGTCCAGGTCCTCGTAGCTGCACGGCGGCGCGTCGGCGCCGAGCGTGGCCTTGTAGCCGGCCACGGCACTGGACATGCACAGCCGCGAGTTGGTGTCGATGTGGTTGCTGCCCAGCAGCCCCTTGGCCAGCTTGTTGAAGACGTAGTAGTCCTCGGTGAGCAGCTGGCCCGACACGTAGAAGCCGATGGCGTCGGCGCCGTGCTCGTTCACCACGGCGTCCAGCCGCTCGGCCACCTCGTCGAGCGCGCTGTCCCACGACACCGGCTGCGGCGGCTGGCCGCGCGCGGCGCGGCGCATCGGCTGCAGCAGCCGCGCCTGGCGCGTCACCTCCACCGTGGCCGTCAGGTGCAGGGTCTGGCCCTTGGTGCACAGGCGGCCGTGGTTGGCCGGGTGCTGCGGGTCGCCGCGCACGCCGGTGATGCGATCGCCGTCGCTGTCGATGATCACGCCGCAGCCGACGCCGCAGTAGGGGCAGGTGGAGCGGGTCTCGGCCATCGCGGCGGGCTGGGTCGGCGTCGGCGTCAGGCGGCCTGGGGATCGACGGCCCGTGTGCGCAACTCGTCTGCGTCGAGCAGCACCCGGCCGTCGTCGACCTTGCAGGCGAAGGGCGTGGTGCAGCCTTCGTCGGGCGCGCGGGCGCAGCCGTCGGCCAGGCCGATGGTCCAGTTGTGCAGCGGGCAGGCCACGCTGTCGCCGAACACGATGCCCTGCGACAGCGGCCCGCCCTTGTGCGGGCAGCGGTCGAGCAGGGCGAACACCCGGTCGTCCGCGGTGCGGAACACCGCCACCGGCACTGCGCCGTCGCGCGCCACGCGGCGCGCGCCGAGCACCGGGATGTCCTCGACGCGGCAGACCACGGTCCACTGGCTCATGACACGGCTCCTTCCGCCCGCACGGGCTCGAACTGGCGCAGGTCGACGCGGGCCTTCTCGAACTCGAACCACGGGTCGGGCTCGCCGTCGAGGCTGAACTGCAGCCGGTCCCACAGCGCGCGGCGGCCCTCGGCGTCGTCGAGCACGCGCTTCTTCACGTGGTCCAGGCCGACACGCGACACGTAGTGCACCGTGCGTTCCAGGTACCAGCCCTCCTCGCGGTAGAGCTGCAGGAAGGCCCCGGCGTACTCCAGCACCTCGTCGGCCGTCTTCAGCTTGCACAGGAACTGCGCCACCTCCGTCTTGATGCCGCCGTTGCCGGCGACGTAGATCTCCCAGCCCGAGTCGACGCCGATCACGCCCACGTCCTTGATGCCGGCCTCGGCGCAGTTGCGCGGGCAGCCCGACACCGCCAGCTTCACCTTGTGCGGCGCGTACATGCGCCACAGCGCGCGCTCCAGGTTCTTGCCCATCTGCGTGCTGTCCTGCGTGCCGAAGCGGCACCACTGGCTGCCGACGCAGGTCTTCACCGTGCGCAGCGCCTTGGCGTAGGCGTGGCCGCTGGGCATGCCGATGTCCTTCCACACCGCGGGCAGGTCCTCCTTCTTCACGCCCAGCAGGTCCAGGCGCTGTCCGCCGGTGACCTTGACGGTGGGGATGCGGTACATGTCCACCGCGTCGGCGATGCGACGCAGCTCGTCGGCCGTGGTCTCGCCGCCCCACATGCGCGGGATCACCGAGTAGGTGCCGTCCTTCTGGATGTTGGCGTGGCTGCGCTCGTTGATGTAGCGGCTCTGCGGGTCGTCGACCGCCTCCTTGGGCCAGGTCGACAGCAGGTAATAGTTCAGCGCCGGGCGGCACGAGGCGCAGCCATTGGGGGTGCGCCAGCCCATGCCGCGCTGCACCGCGTCGATGGTCAGCCAGTGCTGGTCGCGGATCGCCTGCCGGACCTCGGCGTGGCTGGCGTCGGTGCAGCCGCACATCGCCTTCTTCGTCGGCGGCTTGGAGTAGTCGCCGCCGGCGGTGGCCATCAGCAGCTGCTCGACCAGGCCGGTGCACGAGCCGCAGGACGCGCTGGCCTTGGTGTGCTTGCGCATGTCGTCCAGCGTGAACAGGCCCTTGTCCTTGATCGCCTTGCAGATGGCGCCCTTGGTGACGCCGTTGCAGCCGCAGACCTCGTCGCTGTCGGCCATGGCGGCGGCGCGCGCGTGTCCTTCGTGGCCGGTGTCGCCGATGTTGTTCTCGCCGAACATCAGCCGGTCGCGGATGTCGGCCACCGGCCGGCCCTCGCGCATCAGCTTGAAGTACCAGCTGCCGTCGGCGGTGTCGCCGTAGAGGCAGGCGCCGACGAGGCGGTCCCCCTGGATCACCAGCTTCTTGTAGACGCCGCCCCAGGGGTCGTTGAGCACGATCTCCTCGGTGCCCGGGCCGCCGGCGAAGTTGCCGGCCGAGAACAGGTCGATGCCGGTGACCTTGAGCTTGGTGCTGGTGGTGCTGCCGGTGTAGCGGCCGATGCCGAACTGCGCCAGATGCGTGGCGCAGACCTTCGCCTGCTCGAACAGCGGCGCCACCAGGCCGTAGGCCACGCCGCGGTGCGCGGCGCACTCGCCCACGGCGTAGATGCGCGGGTCGGTCACGGTCTGCAGCGTGTCGGTGACGACCACGCCGCGCTGGCACAGCAGCCCGATGCGCTCGGCCAGCGCCGTGCTGGGCCGGATGCCGGCGGCCATCACCACCAGGTCGGCCGGGATCTCGCGGCCGTCCTTGAAGCGCACCGCCATCACGCGGCCGTCGCGGTCGGGGATCAGGGCCTCGGTGTGGGCGCCGATCTCGAAGCGGATGCCGCGCTCCTCCAGCGAGCGCTGCAGCAGGCGCGCCGCGGTCTCGTCGAGCTGGCGCTCCATCAGCCACGGCATGATGTGGACGACCGTCACCTCCATGCCGCGTCGCATCAGCCCGTTGGCGGCCTCCAGGCCGAGCAGGCCGCCGCCGATGACCACCGCCTTTCGGTAGGCCTGCGCCGCGTCGATCATGGCCTGCGTGTCGGCGATGTCGCGGTAGCCCACCACGCCGGCCAGGTCGCGCCCCGGCACCGGCAGGATGAACGGGTCCGAGCCGGTGGCCAGCAGCAGCCGGTCGTACGGCGCCTCGGTGCCGTCGTCGGCCACCACCATACGGCGCACACGGTCCACGCCGACCACGCGGCGGCCGGCGTGCAGCACGATGCCGTGCTCGGCGTACCAGGACAGCGGGTTGAGCACGATCTCGTCGATCGTCTGCTCGCCCGCCAGCACGGGGCTGAGCAGGATGCGGTTGTAGTTGGGGTGCGGCTCGGCGCCGAAGACGATGATGTCGTAGAGGTCCGGCGCGATGGCCAGCAGCTCCTCCACCGCGCGGATGCCGGCCATGCCGTTGCCCACCACCACCAGCTTCTGCCGCGTGGCGGCCCTGTCGTCGCGCTTCATGCGGCGGCCCGGTCGGGGTGGCCGTGGCGGGTGTAGAGGAACTCCAGCACCTGCTTGCGGCATTGGACATAGGCCGGGTCCCCGGCCAGCGCGACGCGGTCGCGCGGCCGCGCCAGCGGCACGGTGACGATCTCGCCGATGGTGGCCGCGGGGCCGTTGGTCATCATCACGATGCGGTCGGACAGCAGCACCGCCTCGTCGACGTCGTGCGTGACCATCAGCACGGTGCTGCCGGTGCGCGCCACGATCTTCAGCAGCTCGTCCTGCAGATTGGCGCGCGTCAGCGCGTCGAGCGCGCCGAAGGGTTCGTCCATCAGCAGCACCTTGGGCTCCATCGCCAGCGCGCGCGCGATGCCCACGCGCTGCTTCATGCCGCCCGAGATCTCGTGCGGCCGCTTGCTCGCGGCATGGCCCATGCCCACCAGATCGAGCGCGGCCTGCGTGCGCTGGCGCAACTGCGCCTTGCCCTCGGTGGCGCCGAAGACGCGCTCCACCGCGAGGTGCACGTTGTCGAAGCAGGTGAGCCAGGGCAGCAGCGAGTGGTTCTGGAACACCACCGCGCGCTCGGGCCCGGGCGCGGCGATCTCGCGGCCGTCGCACAGCAGCACGCCGGCGCTGGGCCGCAGCAGGCCGGCCACCAGGTTCAGCAGCGTGCTCTTGCCGCAGCCCGAATGGCCGATCAGCGCGACGAACTCGCCCTCGGCCACCGTGAGGTCGATCTGGCGCAGCGCATGGAAGCGGCCCTTGCGGGTGTCGAACACCATCTCGGCGGACTCGACCTTGATGAACTCAGTCTTCATGGCTGAACCTCCGGGCCACCGCGATCAGCGCCTGCTCCAGCAGCAGGCCGACGATGCCGATGACGAAGATCGCCACCAGGATGTGCTTCACGTTCAGGTTGTTCCACTCGTCCCAGACCCAGAAGCCGATGCCCACGCCGCCGGTCAGCATCTCGGCGGCCACGATCACCAGCCAGGCCGTGCCCACCGACAGGCGCACGCCGGTGAGCATGTAGGGCAGCACCGCGGGCAGCAGGATGCGCGTGATGACCTTCCACTCCGACAGCGCCAGCACGCGCGCCACGTTCAGGTAGTCGGCGGGCACGCGCTGCACGCCCACCGCGGTGTTGATCACCATCGGCCAGATCGAGCAGATGAAGATGGTCCAGATCGCGGCCGGGTTGGCGCTCTTGAACACCAGCAGGCCGATCGGCAGCCAGGCCAGCGGCGAGACCGGCCGCAGCAGGCTGATCAGCGGCTGCACCATGCGGTTGAAGAACGCGAAGCGCCCGATCACGAAGCCCAGTGGGATGCCCACCAGCGCCGCGAGGCCGAAGCCCAGGCCCACGCGCTCGAGCGAGAACAGCACGTTCCAGCCGATGCCCTGGTCGTTGGGGCCGTTGCGGTAGAACGGATCGGCGAACAGCTTCGCGGCGGCCTCGAAGGTGGCCCAGGGCGTGGGAAAGCCCTTGCCGCCCTGGGTGAGCAGCGCCCACACGCCCACGAGCAGGCCGAAGCCGATCACCGGCGGCAGCACGCGCAGCCACCACTCGCGCCAGTCGATGCCGGGCCGGGGCAGTGGCGGGGCGGCTGGCGCGGGCGCCGCCGGGACGATGCCGCGCGGGGCGGCGGCGTCACGCTCGGCGCGCGCCTGCGCGGCGGCGTCCAGCGGCGAATGGAACACGGCGCTGACCATGGCGTGTCCTCCTCAGGCCGCGCTCGCGCGCACCTTGAAGCCGTCGGCGTAGCGTGCCGGGTCCTTGCCGTCCCAGGTGACGCCGTCGATCATCTTGCTGCTGCGCAGGTCGCTCTTGGGCAGGCTCACCTTGAGCGCGGCGGCCGCCTCCTTGTAGAGCGCCGTCTGGTTGACCTGCTGCGCCACGGCCAGGTAGTTCGGGTGCTCCTTGGTCAGGCCCCAGCGCTTGTGCTGGGTCAGGAACCACATGCCGTCGGACAGGTAGGGATAGTTCACCAGCCCGTCGTTGAAGAACTTCATGTGGTTCGGGTCGTCCCAGGTCTTGCCCAGGCCGTTCTGGTAGCGGCCCAGGATGCGCTGGTTGATCGCGTCCACCGAGGTGTTGACGTAGGCCTTGTCGGCCACCGTCTCCGCCATCTTGTTCTTGTTCGACAGGCTGGCGTCGATCCAGCGGCCCGCCTCCAGGATCGCCATGATCACCGCGCGGCAGGTGTTCGGGTGCTTCTTGACGAACTCCGACGTCGTGCCCAGCGCCTTCTCGGGGTGGTCCTTCCAGATGTCCTGGGTGGTGGCCGCCGTGATGCCGATGCCGTCGATGATGGCGCGGTGGTTCCAGGGTTCGCCGACGCAGTAGCCGTCCATGTTGCCCACGCGCATGTTGGCCACCATCTGCGGCGGCGGCACGGTGATGACCTTGGCGTCCTTCATCGGGTTGACGCCGAAGGTGGCCAGCCAGTAGTACAGCCACATCGCATGGGTGCCGGTGGGGAAGGTCTGCGCGAAGGTGTACTCGCGCTTCTCGGCGGCCATCAGCCGGGCCAGCGACGCCCCGTCGACGGCGCCCTTGTCCGCCAGCTTCTTGCTCAGCGTGATGGCCTGCCCGTTGTGGTTCAGGTTCATCAGCACCGCCATGTCCTTCTTGGGGCCGCCCACGCCCTGGTGCACGCCGTACACCAGGCCCCACAGCACATGCGCCATGTCGAGCTCGCCGTTGACGAGTTTGTCGCGCACACCGGCCCACGAAGCTTCCTTCGTGGGCACGATCTTCACGCCGTACTTCTTGTCGAAGCCGAGCACGCTGGCCATCACGACGCTGGCGCAGTCGGTCAGCGGGATGAAGCCGATGCGCACCTCTTCCTTCTCGGGCTTGTCGCTGCCGGCGGCATAGGCCACGGCGCGCAGCGCGGGGTCGATCACCAGCCCGGCGCCTGCGATGGCGGCGCTGCGGATCGCACGGCGGCGTGTCATGTTCGGTCCCTTCGTCATGATCGGCTCCTGAAAAAAAATGGGCCCGTCGCACCGGTGGTGCGACGGGCCCCATTGCCCTGACAGCTCTAGACTCCTGGTGCCACGACGCCATTGCCGTGCCACTCGCCACCCCGGCATGCAATCGACGTGCCAGCCATTCGGCCCCTCCGGTGCGGCGTTGGCGCCGGTCCGGCGCGGCCAGCGTCCCGCATTGGGTGCGGCAGCGCACCAATCTGGCCCGATCAGCCCAGCAGCGACTCCAGGTCGATCACGCGCTCGGCGGCGTCGCGCAGGCGGATGCCCTTCTTCATCGCCAGGTCCTGCAGCACGCGATGGGCGGCCGGCTCGTCGAGCTTGCGGTTGCGCATCAGCAGCCGTTTGGCACGGTCGATCAGCTTGCGGTCCTCCAGCTCGTTGCGCGTGCTGGCCAGTTCGGTGCGCAGTGCTTCCTCGGCGGCGAAACGCTCCACGGCCACGTCGATCACCGATTGCACGCGCTCGCGCGCCAGGCCGCGCACCACATAGGCCGACACGCCGGCGCCGAGGGCCTCGCGCATCGTCGGGCGGTCCTCGCTGTCGGTGAACAGCGCGATCGGCCGTCGCGCATGCTGCGTGGCCACGGCGATGTGCTCCAGCACGTCGCGCACGCCGGAGTCGCTGCGCACCACCACGACGTCGGGACGCAACTGCTCCACCGCCTCGGGCAGCGTGGCGTCGCCGGCCCGCACGCCCAGCACCAGCGAGCCGGCGTCGGCCAGGGCCTGCGCGATGGCATGCGCGTCGTCGGAGCGCTCGCGCTCGGTGTCCAGCGGGTCGGTGACGATCAGCACCGACAGGCGCCGGGGTGCGGTGGGGGAGGGAGGCGGCGCAGCCGTCATGCCCCCGGCGGCTGCAAGACGCGGGCCATGCGTCCCGCGGCGAAGCGTGTGCGCCTAGGGGGCCTGCTCCAGCAGCGGCCGCAGTCGGGCCTGCAGCGCGCGCGCCTGCGGACCGCCGCGGGCCAGCACCCGCTGCACCTGCGCGGCCACCTCGGCCGCGCCGCGCTCCTGCTCGGCGCCCTTGATGCGCTCGATCCGGTCGCGGATCTCGCGCAGGCGCTCCACGGCCCGGCGTCCCTCGGCGGTGGACGGTGGCGACTGCGCCGACAGGTCGAGCAGCGCTTCGGTGATCAGCCCGAGCTGGCGCCCGTAGCTGGCCACGCCGAAGGCCTGCTCCTCGACCCGGGCGTCGCCCGAATCGGGTGCGATGCCACCGAAGAACCAGTGCGTGTCGGGCGCGATGTGCTGGGCGACGCTGCCGCTCCAGGGAAAGTGCAGCTGCGGCGCGAAGAACCAGAGCCAGGGCGTGGTGAACATGGGCAGGCGGGCGAGGCCCGTGGTCGGTGCAATGGCCCCAAGGTAGCCGCGCCCGCGCGCAGCGTCCATCCCCAGGTGCGCGCGGCTACACCGCCACCGGGGCCTTGATCGCGGGATGCGGGTCGTAGCCCTCGACCGCGAAGTCCTCGAACTCGTAGTCGAAGATCGACGCCGGCCGACGCCGGATCACCAGCGTGGGGTAGGGCCGCGGCTCGCGCGACAGCTGCAGCGCCACCTGCTCGGCGTGGTTGCTGTAGATATGGCAGTCGCCGCCGGTCCAGATGAAGTCGCCCACCTCCAGGTCGCACTGCTGCGCCAGCATGTGGGTCAGCAGCGCGTAGCTGGCGATGTTGAACGGCACGCCCAGGAAGATGTCGGCGCTGCGCTGGTAGAGCTGGCACGACAGCCGGCCTTCGGCGACGTAGAACTGGAAGAAGGCGTGGCAGGGCATCAGCGCCATCTTCGGCAGGTCGGCGACGTTCCAGGCGCTGACGATGATGCGGCGCGAGTCGGGGTTGGCGCGCAGCTGC
The DNA here is from genome assembly GCF_057219775.1 of Aquabacterium sp. T101. Lineage (NCBI taxonomy): Bacteria > Pseudomonadati > Pseudomonadota > Betaproteobacteria > Burkholderiales > Sphaerotilaceae > Aquabacterium > Aquabacterium sp. T101. Next base: position 872,312 of record NZ_JBXVVZ010000001.1, on the reverse strand, counting down.
TTCACCACGTCGGCGATCTGATCGACGTGGCCGCCGTCCGGCGTGGGCCAGGACCGCCACTGCACGCCGTACACCGGGCCGAGGTCGCCGTCGGGCGCGGCCCACTCGTCCCAGATGCTGACGCCGCGCTCCTGCAGCCACTTCGCATTGCCGTCGCCGCGCAGGAACCACAGCAGTTCGTAGATGATCGACTTGAGGTGCACCTTCTTCGTCGTCACCAGCGGGAAGCCCTCGCGCAGGTCGAAGCGCATCTGGTGGCCGAACACGCTCTTCGTGCCGGTGCCGGTGCGGTCGCCCTTGGCCACGCCGTGCGTGGCGACATGGCGCATGAAGTCCTCGTACTGGTGTCGGATCGGTCGGCTCGGCTGCATGGCGCGGATTATCCGGCGGCGCCGGCCGACGGCTCGGCCGGGCGCGCCGCCGGCTCCACGTCGAACTGCATCGCCGCCAGGCGCGCGTACAGCCCGCCGTGCGCCACCAGCTCGGCATGGGTGCCGACCTCGACGACGCGGCCCCGCTCCAGCACCACGATGCGGTCGGCGCGCAGCACGGTGGCCAGCCGGTGCGCCACCACCACCGTGGTGCGGCCGCGCATGGCGGCGTCGAGCGCGGCCTGCACCATGCGCTCGCTCTCGGCATCGAGCGCGCTGGTGGCCTCGTCCAGCAGCAGCAGCGGCGGGTTCTTCAGCATCGCGCGCGCGATGGCGATGCGCTGGCGCTGGCCGCCCGACAGGCGCACGCCGCGCTCGCCCAGGAAGGTGCGGTAGCCCTCGGGCAGCGCCTCGATGAAGTCGTGCGCGAACGCGGCCTTCGCCGCGGCGACCACCTCGTCGTCGGTGGCGCCGGGGCGGCCGTAGCGGATGTTGTCCATCGCGTCGGCCGAGAACACCACGCTGTCCTGCGGCACGATGCCCACGCGCGAGCGCAGGTCGTCCAGCGCCAGCTCGCGCACCGGCACGCCGTCCAGCGCCACCGTGCCCTGCTGCGTGTCGTAGTAGCGCAGCAGCAGCTGCAGCACCGTGCTCTTGCCCGCGCCGCTGGGGCCCACCAGGGCCACCGTCTCGCCGGGCCTCACGTGCAGCGTCACGTCGCGCAGCGACGGCTGCTGCGGCCGCGACGGGTAGCAGAAGGTGACGCCGTCAAGCGCGACCGACGAGCCGCCCTGCGCGGCGGGCAGCGCGCGCGGCGTGGCCGGGTCGGCCACCGGCGAGCGCGTGGACAGCAGCTCCATCAGGCGCTCGGTGGCGCCGGCGGCGCGCAGCAGGTCGCCGTACACCTCGGACAGCACCGCCACCGACGACACCAGGATCAGCACGTAGACCACGGTCTGACCCAGGTGCCCGGCCGTGATGTCGCCGCGCAGCACGGCCTGTGTGCCCTGGTACAGGCCCCACAGCAGCGCGCCGAAGGTGGCGGTGATGATGAAGGCCACCAGCATCGCGCGCACCCGCGTGCGCTTGCGCGCGGTGTCGAAGGCCTGTTCGGTGGCCGTGGCGAAGCGCCCGGCCTCGCGGCCCTGCTGGTTGTAGCTCTGCACCACGGGGATGGCGTTGAGCACCTCGGCGGCGATCGCGCTGGTGTCGGCCACGCGGTCCTGGCTGGCGCGGCTGAGCTTGCGCACGCGCCGGCCGAAGTACAGGCTGGGCAGCACCACCAGCACCAGGATGCCGAGCACCTGGCCCATCACGTAGGGGTTGGTCACCACCAGCATGCCAAGCGCGCCCAGGCCCATCACGGTGTTGCGCAGGCCCATGCTGAGGCTCGAGCCCACCACCGTCTGCACCAGCGTGGTGTCGGTGGTCAGGCGCGACAGCACCTCTCCGGTCTGCGTGGTCTCGAAGAACTCGGGACTCTGCCGCACCACGTGCGCATAGACCGCGTTGCGCAGGTCGGCGGTGACGCGCTCGCCGAGCCAGCTCACCATGTAGAAGCGCGCGGCCGAGAACAGGCCCAGCGCCGCGCCCACGCCGAACAGCGCCGCGAAGTGGTCGCGCAGCGCCATCACGCGCTGGCCGGGGTCGGCCGCGACGAGGCCGGCGTCGATCAGCGACTTCAGCGCCACCGGCAGCACCAGCGTGCTGGCCGCGGCCAGCACCAGGAACGCGATGGCCAGCCCGATCTGCACCCGGTACGGGCGCAGGAAGGGGGTCAGGCCGGACAGGGAGCGGGGGGTGGCGGCGGCGGCGCGCGCGTCGGAGGCAGGGGTAGGCACGCCCGCAGTCTATCGGCCAGGGCCGGGGCTACTCCCGCACGAACCGCATCCGCTGCCCGCCCTGCGCCAGCACGAAGGCCGGCGGCGCGCCGCGTTCGCCCTCGAACTGCACTTCCAGCGGCGTGACGCGGGCGAACCAGCGGCGCGCCTCGCTGGCGAAGAGTTCGAATTCGCCCTGGCCCGTGGCCTGCGCGAACAGGCGGCCGTCGCGCACGCGCACCGTGATCTTGAAGGTCGGTGCCAGCGCGTAGGTGCCGGCCAGTTCGGCCATCGTCTCGGCCGCCACCGTGACCGCGGGCCGCTGCGTCTGGCGCTTCTCGGCGGCCAGGTCGCGCAGCGGGGCACGTGGGTCCATCAGGTGCAGCGCGATGTCGTTGACGACCACGCTGGCGTTGGCCAGCACCACGGCGGCGCGCCGCGACGCCGGGTCGAGGAACACCGAACTCGAGTAGCCCGCCGTGCCGCCGTCGTGGGCGAACACGCGGCGCTCGAACAGCGGGCCTGCGAGCCAGCCCAGCGCGGTCGGGTTCATCGCCGACGGGCCGTCGCCTCGCGGCGTGAGGGCCAGCGCGAAGGCCTCCTTCAGCGGATGCTCGAACACGCCGAGCGCGGCCTGGGCGTAGCGGGCCACGTCCAGCACGGTGCCCGTCAGCGCGCCCGCCGCGGCCATCGCATCGAAGCGCCACAGCGGCACGGGCCGGCCCTGCGCGTCGTGGCCCGGGCGCAGGCCCGGCACGGTGGTGTCGCGCAGCGCCAGGCGCAGGCCCGTCAGCCGCAGCGGCACCAGCACGCGGTCGCTCAGCAGCGTGGCGTAGCGCGTGCCCGCGCGCAGGGCCAGGGCCTCGCCGAGCAGGCCGTAGCCCAGGTTCGAGTACTCCCATTGCTGCTGCCGCGCCCGGGTCGGCTTCCAGCCGGCGACGAAGGCGAACAGGTCGTCGCGCGAGTAGTCGTAGGGGTCGTCGCCGTCGGGCCGGCGCATGTTCGACGGCAGCCGCGGCAGACCCGAGCGGTGCGTGGCAAGGTCGGCGAAGGTGATCGGGTCGCCCCGGCTGTCGCGCAGCGCCAGCCCGCCCGGCAGCACCGACTGCACCGGGTCGTCGAGCGCCAGCTCGCGGCGCACGACCATGTCCGCCAGGATCAGCGCGGTGAAGGTCTTGGTCAGCGAGCCCAGTTCGAACGGCGTGTCCTTGTCGGGTGCCGACGCCTCGCCCGCGGCGCGGCGCCCGGCGCCGGCCCAGGCGACGGACTCGCCCTGGACCCGTGCCGCCACGAGGCCGGTGCCTTCGTGCTCGAGGCGGCCGCGCAGCAGCCGTGCCAGGGTGTCGTCGGGTGCGGGAGCGCCGGCCTGGGCGGCAGCGGGCAGCGCCGACAGGGCCGTCGGGCCCGCCATCGTGGCGGCGATGAAGCGGCGTCGGATCATGGGCATCAGTCGTCCTTGGTCTTGCGTTCGGTGGCGGGGCGGGCCCGCTCGTCGGCGGGTTCGGCGACGCGACGGCCCCGCCGCGCCAGCGCCTCGCGCAGAAGGTACTCCACCTGCGCGTTGGCGCTGCGCAGTTCCTGCGCGGCCAGCCGCTCGACCTCGGCCCACAGGGCCGGGTCGACGCGCAGCAGGAAGCTCTTCTTGCCCGGGCTGGCCATCGGCAGGGTGCGCGCTCAGGCGTAGAGCGTGCCGGTGTTGACGATGGGCTGGGTGTCCTTGTCCGAGCACAGCACGACCAGCAGGTTGCTCACCATGGCCGCCTTGCGTTCGTCGTCGAGCGTGACGATCTCGCGCTCGGACAGGCCCTTGAGCGCGGCCTCCACCATGCTCACCGCGCCGTGCACGATCTTCTGGCGCGCGCTGATGATCGCCTCGGCCTGCTGGCGGCGCAGCATCACCTGGGCGATCTCCGGCGCGTAGGCCAGGTGCGACAGCTTGGCGTCCTCGACCACGACGCCGGCATCGTCGAAGCGCTCCTGCAGCTCGGTCTTGAGCGCCAGCACCGCCGCCTGGCCCGAGCGCAGCGTGGTCTCGCCCGGGGCCAGGTCCTCGCCCTCGTCGTAGGCGAACTGGGTGGCCAGGTGGCGAAGCGCGGCCTCGGCCTGCACGCGCACGTAGTTGTCGTAGTCGTCGACGTTGAACACGGCCTGCGCGGTGTCGTCCACGCGCCAGACCACCACGGCGCTGATCTCCACCGGGTTGCCGCGCTTGTCGTTGACCTTCAGCGTGGGCGCGTTCAGGTTGCGCGCGCGCAGCGAGATCTTGCGCTTCATGTACAGCGGGTTGGCCCAGCGCAGGCCCTCGGCGCGGTCGGTGCCGGCGTAGCGGCCGAACAGCGTCAGGATCGCCGCCTCGTTGGGCTGCAGCATGTACAGCCCGACGAGGATGAACACGCCGGCCAGGATCGGCAGCACGCGCAGGATCGCGGCCCCCGGCCCGTGCACCGGTGCCAGCACGAAGCTGATCACCGGCCCGGCGATCAGCAGGATGCCCAGGGCCGCGGCGATGTAGCCGTCGATGGAACGCAGCTCGCGTTCGGTGGTGTTGTGGCGCATGTCGGATCCTCCTCGATGGGTCTTGCCGGCGCCGGCGGAGTGCCGGGCTTGCAAATTGATATCACTTTAGTAGCCCGCCGGGCGGGCTGTCAAGGGGGTGCCCCGGCCCCCGGCCGGGGTGGGAACCCCCCGGTTCGCGCGTCGGCTTGCGGGTTCGCCGCGACGGCGGCCGCACGCGCTTGTGGTCGAATGCGAGGGCGCTGTGTCGTCGCGGCGCGACGCCTTCTCCCGACATGCATCCCACGATCCCCACTGCCCGCCACTGGCCGCGCCTGCGGCGCGCACTGCTCGAACTCGGTGCCCTGCGCGCCACGATGCTGCTGTCGGCGCTGGCGGCGCTGGCCGCCCTGGGACTGAGCCAGCTGGCGCTGCTGCTGGCCGGGGCGGGACCGGGCGTCGGCTCGGCCCTGCTGGTGCTGCTGGTCACGCTGGCGGTGGCGCCATGGGTGGCCTGGGTGCCGGTGCGCCTGTGGCTCGAGGCCGAGTCCGCGCGGGCGCGGCTGGACGTGCTGTCCACGCGCGACGAACTCACCGGGGTCAGCAACCGTCGCCACTTCCTCGTGCAGGCCGACCGCGAATGGGCGCGTTGCCGTCGCTACGACATGCCGGCGGCGGTGCTGATGATCGACATCGACCACTTCAAGCGCGTCAACGACCTGCATGGCCATGGCATCGGCGACCAGATGCTGCACGAGGTGGCCCAGGCCATCGCCGGCACGCTGCGCCAGGCCGACCTTCTCGGGCGCTTCGGCGGCGAGGAGTTCATCGCCTTCCTGCCGCATGCGGATACCCTGGGCGCGTTGGACGCCGCCGAGCGCATCCGCGACACGGTGGCGCGCCTCACGCTGGACCTGCCCGGCGAGCCGGTGCGCACGACCGTGAGCGTGGGCGTGGTGCCGCTGGACGCCGAGCACGAGACGCTCGGCGCGCTGATCGCAGACGCCGACCTGGCGCTGTGCACCGCCAAGGAAGCCGGCCGCAACTGCGTGCGCACGCCGCCCACGCCGCATCCGCACCGCCGCCGCCGCGGCGCCGAAGCCTCCGCACGCGAGGACGGCGAAGCCGGCGGGCCCTGGGATACGCGAGCGAGCTGAAAGCTCCTGGCTCGCTGCGCTCGCGTCTCCGGATGCCTCTTCGCGGGGCGCTTCTACAGACGAAGCCTGCCGGCGTACCCCGTCATCTCCAGGTAGCCCAGCCCGACGCGCTGGCCCGATGCGTCGCGCAGTTCGGACAGGCCTTCCCAGTACACCGTGCCGGTGGTGGCGCGGCCGTCGAGTTCCTGGGCGTCGAGCAGCGCGGCCAGCTCGAAGGTGCCGGCCGGGCAGGCGATTCGCCAGCGCACCGGGTAGCGCGCGCGCGTGGCGGCGCTATCCCACCAATGCAGCGGTTCGAAGCGCACCTCGTCCGGGCCGAAGGTCCGCCGCGTGCCGTCGCGCGAGCGCAGCGTGCCGCCGGCCCACACCGGCAGGCCCTGCGCGTCGCGCAGGCGGAACGCCATCAGCGCACCGCCGTCGTCGAGGTTGATGCCGATCCAGTCCCAGCCCACGGCGCGGTCGGGCATCAGCGAGCCGCTCCACTCGTGGTCGAGCCAGGCCCGGCCGCGCACGCCACTGCGGTCGCGTCCGCGGCCGAGCTCGCCCTCGACGGCCAGCTGCGGCTGGCTGTAGTAGTGGCTGGCGTTGTCGGGGTGCGGGCCCTTGCGGCTGGTGCCGGCGTCGCCCTGCAGCAGCAGCGGCTGCGTCGGCGCGAGATCGAGGCGCCAGTCGAAGCCGGCGGCCTCGTCGCGCAGCGTGCAGCGGTAGCGGCCGTCGCCGGCGCGGTCGAAGCGCCAGTTGCCGATGTGCACCCGCGTGTCGCGCAGCGAGGCGGCGCCGCTCGGCGCCGCCTCGTCGCCGTTCCAGCGCACGATGCGCTCCGCATGCCGCAGCCGGCGCCCGCGCAGGTCGGTCAGCGCGGCATGGGCGAACAGCAGCTGGCGCGGCGCGAAGCGGCTGTCGATGCCTTCGGCCAGCCCGGTGCGGTGGCGGAAGAACGTGATCTGGAAGCCCCAGGCCGGGCTCGCCGCCGGCGCCGTGTCCGCCCCGGCCAGCCAGCCGGTGGCGTACCACCACTCGATGCCGAAGGACGGGTGCGCGCCGTGGTCGCGCGGGAAGTCGAGCGCGCGCGGGCGCACCTGGTCCGACGCTGCCGGCGCGGCCCCAGGGCCCTGCGCGCGCGCCGGTGCGGCGGTGCCCGGCCCGCCCGCCAGCGCGGCCAGGGCGGCCAGCCAGGCCCGGCGCCGCGCGTTCACCAGTCCTCCTTCACCGCGGCGACCATGTCGCCCAGGCGGCGTCCCGCCACGGCGCGCGCCGACAGCGCCGCGGTCAGCGTGCCGGCCACCAGCACGCCGGCGGCCAGCACCGCCAGCCGGCCCCAGGGCAGCAGCAGGTCCATCGTCCAGTGGAAGCTCTGCGGGTTCACCACGTGCACCAGCACCACGGCCACCGCGAGGCCGAGGCCGAGCCCGGCGATCGCGCCGGCGGCGGTCCACGCGGCGCCTTCGCCGGCCACCAGGCCGATCACCTGCGCGCGAGTGAAGCCCAGGTGCGCGAGCAGCCCGAACTCGCGCCGGCGCGCCCACACCTGGGCCGAGAAGCTGGCCGCGATGCCGGCCAGGCCGATCGCCACCGCCACCGCCTGCAGGTAGCGCGTGACCGCGAAGCTGCGGTCGAAGATCGCCAGCGACAGCGTGCGCAGCTGCGCCGCCGAGGCCATGTCGTACAGCGCCGCGTCGGCGCCGAGCAGCGCGCGCAGGTCGCGCTGCACCGCGTCGGCCGACGCGCCCGGCGCGAGCCACAGCGCGAGGTCGTTCTCGCGCCGGTCGCCGGTGGCACGCCGGTAGTCGGCCTCGTCGATGACGATCGACCCGAACTGCCGCGCGTAGTCGCGCCACACGCCGCGCACCTGCACCTCCAGCGCCGTGGCGCCCAGCGGCAGGCGCAGCGTGCTGCCGGGCACGGCGCCGTACAGGCTGACCATCGCCTCGCTCACGTACACCGCAGGCCGCTGCGGGTCGGCCGGCAGCAGGTCCCCCAGCAGCGGCAGCGACCGCGCCGGGTCGGCCAGGGGGCGCGCGAACAGCGTCACCGAGGGCCGGTCCGGCGCGAGCGCCAGCGCGCGCACGCGCGCGGCCTCCACGCGCGTCACGCCGGGCAGGGCGGCGGCGCGCGCGGGCAGGTCCGGTGGCAGGAAGGCCTGGTCGGCGGCCGCGCCCGAGGTGGCGCTGCGCAGGTACAGGTCGGCGGGCAGCACTTGGTCGAGCCAGCGCGCGACGCCGTCGCGGAAGCTGGCCACCATCACCGTGAGCGCGACCGACAGCGCCAGGCTCGCCACCACGCCGGCCACGGCCACCGCGGCGGCGTCGCGCTCGTGGTGCGCGCGGCGCAGCGCCAGCAGCGGCAGGGCCGCGTCGGTCGGCGGCAGACGCGCCAGCAGCGCGTCCACCAGCAACGGCACGCAGGCGATGCCGCCCACCAGCAGCACTGCCACCGACGCATAGGCGGCCACCGGCAGGCCCGCCACCGGCGGGGCCAGCGCCAGCAGCGCGCCGGCGGCCAGCAGCAGCGGCCCGATCCAGCGACGCCGCGCGGCGCCGCGCGGCAGGCCGCCCAGGCCCTTGAGCGCCTGCGCAGGGGCCAGGGCCTGCGCCTGGCGCGCCGGCAACCAGCCGCCGACCGCGGCCGCGGCCATGCCCAGCAAGCCGAACAGCACGGCCTGCAGCGCGTCGAAGCGCAGCACCGGCGCGACGCCGGGGAAGTAGCCGCCGCCCAGATCGCCGGCCAGCCAGGCCAGTGCCGCCTGGGCCAGCGCCGTGCCCGCGCCGAGGCCCAGCACGCTGCCGGCCGCGCCGAGCAGCAGGCACTCGCTGCGGATCAGCGCGCCGCGTTCGCGCGCCGCGAGGCCGAGCACGCCCAGCAGCGCCAGCGACGGCACGCGCTGCGCCACCGACAGCGCCATCACCGCGAACACCAGGAAGGCACCGACGAACAGCGCCACCAGCGCCAGCACCGTGAGGTTGACGCGATAGGCGCGCGACACGTTGGACACGCGCCGGCTCGCGTCGTCCGCGCTGGCGAGGCGCCAGCCCGCGGGCGCCTGCAGGGACGCGGCGTCGACGCCGGGGGCCAGCCGCAGGTCGATCCGCGACAGGCGGCCGGTCAGGCCGAAGTGGTGCTGTGCGCCAGCCACGTCCAGCACCGCCAGCGGCGGGCCGCCGGCGGCCACGCGGCCGGCCACGCGCAGGCCCACCGTCGCGCTGCCGTGCTGCACCCGCAGCGTGTCGCCCGCTGCCACGCCGAGCCGCTCCAGCGCCGTCGGATTGAGGAACAGCGCGTCCGGGTCGAGCGTCGCGGTGCGGGCCTCGCCCTCGGCCGGCAGCGGGCGCAGCGACGGGGCCAGCACCGCCGCGGACAAGGTGTCGGTGCCCACCACGCGCAGCGCCACGCGGCGCCCCGCGGCCGACAGGGCATAGGTCTCCACGTCCACCACCGGCACCACCTGCTGCACGCCGGGGCGGGCCGCCAGCGTGTCGGCCAGCGCGTCGTCGCAGCCGTCGCGCTGCGCGCACGCGAGCGACGCGTCGGGCTCGCCCTGGATCGATCGCACCGCGCCGGCGAACTCGGCCAGTGCCGACTGGTTGATGAGGTGCACCGACCACGCCAGCGCCACGCCGAGCGCCACCGCCAGCACCGCGAGCACCTGGCGCCACGGATGCGCCCGCCACTCGGGCAGCACCAGCGCGCGCAGCAGGTCGGCGCGCGGCAGCCTCATGGCGTGGCGGCCGGCGCGGGCCGCAGCCCGCCGCTGCAGCGGCGGCACATCAGGCCGGCTCCACGCCGCGCGCCGTCAGGCGCAGCACGCGGTCGGCGCGGGCCGCGGCCGCGGCCGAGTGGGTGGCCAGCAGGCAGGCCGCGCCAGCGTCGCGCACCTGGGCCGCCAGCAGGTCCATCACCTTCTCGGCGGTGGACGGGTCGAGGTTGCCGGTGGGCTCGTCGGCCAGCACCAGCGGCGGCGAGTGCACCAGCGCGCGCGCGATCGCCACGCGCTGCAGCTGGCCGCCCGACAGCGTGCGTGGCGCGCGTGCACCCAGCCCGGCCAGGCCCACCGCGTGCAGCAGGGCGTCCACGCGTGCGGCGTCGGGCCGCTGCAGCAGCAGCAGCGGCAGGGCGACGTTCTGCGCCACCGACAGGTGCGGCAGCACATGGAAGGCCTGGAACACGAAGCCCAGGTGCGAGCGGCGCCACAGCGCCAGCGCCGTCTCGTCGTGCCAGGGCAGGGCGGCGCCGTCGAGCCGCACGCTGCCGTGGTCGGGCCGGTCGAGCCCGGCGATCACGTTGAGCAGCGTCGACTTGCCCACGCCCGACTCGCCCAGCACCGCCACCAGTTCGCCGCGTGCGAGCGAGAACGACACGCCGTCGAAGATGGCGCTGTCGCCGTAGCGCTTGCCGAGGCTGTCGACGACGAGCAGCGGCGGGGCCGCGGCGGTGGGGGTGGCGGCCGTGGTCACGTCGGCGGCCCCCAGTGCTGCGCCACGGCGTCGATGCAGCGCGCCAGCACGTCGGGGCTGTCGCAGGGCAGCACCTGCCGGCCGGGCATCGAGCGCAGCCAGGTGAGCTGGCGCTTGGCGAGCTGGCGCGTGGCCGCGATGCCGCGCTCGCGCAACTGCGCCACGAGCGCGTCGCCGGCAAGCCCGGCGTCGAGCGCCTCCCAGGCCTGCCGGTAGCCTACCGCGCGCATCGCCGGCAGGTCGGCATGCAGCCCCGGCTTCGCGCGCAGCCGCCGCACCTCGTCGACGAAGCCGGCTTCGAGCATGGCGTCGAAGCGCTCGGCGATGCGCCGGTGCAGCCACGCGCGCGAGGCGGGCTCCAGGCTCAGCAAGGGCAGTGGCGCCGCCTGCGGCCGGGCCTGCGCATGAAAGCTCGACAGCGGCCGGCCGCTGGCCTGCCATACCTCCAGCGCGCGGCCGATGCGCTGCGCATCGTGCGGGGCGAGGCGGGCGGCGGTGGCCGGGTCCACCCGCGCCAGCTCCGCGTGCAGCGCCGGCCAGCCCTCGGCCTGCGCCCGGGCCTGAAGGCGCGCGCGCAGTTCGGGCGGCGTCGCGGGAATCTCGTCCAGGCCTTCGGCGAGCGCCTTGAAGTACAGCATCGTGCCGCCCACCAGCAGCGGCGCGCGGCCGCGGCCGGCGATGTCCGCGATGGCCTGCGTGGCGTCGGCGACGAAGGCCGCCGCCGAGTAGGGCTGTGCCGGTTCGCGCAGGTCGATCAGGTGGTGCGGCACCGCCGCGCGCGCCGCGGCGTCGGGCTTGGCGCTGCCGATGTCCATGCCGCGGTAGACCAGCGCCGAGTCCACGCTGACGACTTCCACCGGCCAGCGGCGCGCGATCTCCAGCGCCAGCGTGCTCTTGCCGCTGGCGGTGGGGCCGGCCAGCCCGAGCGCCGGCCACGCCCGCGGCCCGTTCACTGCAGCGGCTCCCCGGAGCGTTCGTCCGGCTGCGGTTCGCCGTGGCGCTGCACCAGGGTCCAGGCCACCAGCGCGGTGGCGGCGGCCGCCACCGCGAGGCCGACGCCGAGCGGGCGCAGCGTGCCGTCCATCGCGGCACCGAGCCAGGAGCCGGTGGCGAAGGCCACCAGCGCGAGCAGGCAGCCGGCAAGCGCCGAGGCCAGGCCGGCCATGCGCGGGAACGGCCCCACCGCGCCGGCCTGGCCGCAGGGCTGCAGCAGGCCATGGCCGAAAAGGTACAGGCCATGCGCCAGCAGCACCGCCGGCACCGGCGGCACCGCCACGAGCAGGGCGCAGGCGCCCAGGCCGAGCCCGCCGGCCAGCGTGAAGACCGCACCGCGCCGCACCGTGCCGGTCATGCCGTGGTGGCGCAGCCAGCGCCGGCACAGGAAGGTGCCGGCGATGTAGACGAGCGAGCCGCCCGCCATCGTCAGGCCGTAGGCGGCGGTGCCCAGGCCGAGCACCTGGGTGTAGGCGTAGGACGTGCCCGACAGCAGGATGAACAGCCCGGCGTAGGTGAACGCCACCAGCAGCGCCCAGGCCAGGAAGGTGGGATGGCCGAGCACGCGGCGCGCGTTGCGCGACAGCTCGCCCACGTGCAGCGCGCGCGGGTTGGGCGTGGCCAGCGTCTCGGGCAGGCGCCACGCGATCACGCCGAGCACGAGCGTGGTGATGGCGGCCACCGTGCCGAGCGCGGCGCGCCAGCCGAAGGCCGCCGCCACCAGGCCGCCGCCCAGCGGCGCGGCCACCGCCAGCACGCCCAGGCCCGACAGCGCCAGCGACATCACGCGTGCGCCCTCGTGCGGCTGGTACAGGTCGCGCACGATGGCCCGCGCGCACATCACCACCGCGGCCAGTGCCGCGCCCTGGGCGGCGCGCCACGCGACCAGCGCGCCGATGGTCGGCGCGAGCGCGGCCCCGACGCTGGCGGCCGACATCAGCGCCAGGCTCAGCAGCAGCACCGGCCGGCGTCCCCAGCGGTCGGACGCCGGGCCCCACACGAGCTGCATCGGGCCGAAGGCGAGGATCAGCGCCGACATCGTCAGCTGCGTGGCCGACAGCGGTGCGTCGAACTGCTGCGCGATCGCCGGCAGCGAGGGCAGGTACAGGTCGGTCAGCACCGGCTGCAGGCCGAGCAGCAAGGCGAGCAGCACGGCGGCCTGCGCGATGCCGGGCGCCGGGCGCTTCGCGGCGGGCGCGGTCAGGTCGGCCAGGGTCATCGCGGCAAGGGTACCAGCACGTTGCGCGCTGACACCGTGGGGGGATTCTTCGGCGTTAGGATCGACGCTCCCAACAGAGGAGACCCGACATGAGCTCTCGCATCCGTCGTCTGGTGGCCATCTCCGTGGCCGTGAGTCTGAACTACGCCGGCCTCGTGCACGCCGCACCGGCCGGCATCGCCCCGGCGGCCCAGCTGATCGGCGCCGAGCAGGTGGCCGACGCCGCGGCCGGCCGTGCCCTGCTGGAACGCACCCTGCAGCGTGCCGACGTGGCCGCGGCCCTGGAAGCGCGCGGCGTCAGCGTGCAGGCCGCCCGCGAGCGCGTGGCCTCGCTCACCGACGCCGAGGCCGCGCACGTGGCCGCGCAGATCGACGCCGCACCCGCCGGGGCCGGCGACGTGCTGGGCACCATCGTGTTCATCTTCGTGCTGCTGCTGCTGACCGACATCCTCGGTTTCACGAAGATCTTCCCGTTCACGCGCTCGATCCGGTAAGGCCCTGCCGATCGGCACCGTCGACCCGCGCCGCCGCGGCCTGCTCATCGGCGCGGCGGCCGCGCCGGCCCTGGGCGGCTGTGCCGTCTGGGGCCCTCCGGCGCAGACCGCCGCGCTGCTGGCGTCGCGCCCCGCGGGGCTGCCTGCGCGGCACGAGCTGGAGCGCGTGCCGTTCTTTCCGCAGACGCCCTACCACTGCGGCCCGGCGGCCCTGGCCACCGTGCTGGTCGACGCCGGGCTCGCGGTCACGCCGGACGCGCTGGCCGACCGGGTGTTCCTGCCCGGCCGCGAAGGCAGCCTGCAGGTCGAGATGCTGGCCGCGACGCGGCGCGCGGGTGCATTGCCGGTGCGCCTTCCCGGCGAACTCGGCGCGCTGCTGACCGAGGTGCACGCCGGCCTGCCGGTGGTGGTGCTGCTCAACCTCGGCCTGTCCTTCGTGCCGCGCTGGCACTACGCGGTGCTGGTGGGATACGACCTGCCGCAGCGCGAGGTGCTGCTGCGCAGCGGCACCACGCGCCGCGAAGCGATGACGCTGTCGACCTTCGAGCACACCTGGTCCCGCGCCGGCCACTGGGCCTTCGCGGCCGTGCTGCCGGGCCGCCTGCCCGTCACCGCGCGCGAGGCCGACGCCGCCGACGCGGCGGCAGGCTTCGAGCGCGCCCAGCCCGCGCCGGCCCTGCGCGAGCGTGCCCATGCGGGCGTGCTGGCGCGCTGGCCCGACAACCTCGTGGCCCTGACCGGCCTGGGCACCGCCCGTGCTTCCCAGGGCGACTGGCCCGGCGCCGCCCAGGCCTTCGAACGCGCCGCCCAGCGCCACGACAGCGCTGCCGCCTGGCACAACCTCGCCCTGGCCCAATGGCAACTCGGCCGCCGCAATGACGCCCGCGAGTCCGCCCGCCGCGCCCTGGCCCGCGCCGAGTCCGCCGACCCCCAATGGCGCGACGCCGCCAGGAAGCTGGTCGAGCAGTTGAAGTAGTCCATGCTCAATGCCGCGTCACGCGGCTCCTCCAACTCGCCGATCGGCGGGAAGAAGCAAGCCACATCGGCAGACTGCAAGGCGCCGCGAAGCCAGCGCCACCCCAGCAGGCGCTGCGCGTCCGGCTCCGCCGGCGCGCCAGCGCCGCCCCCCTGGGGGGGAGCCGCGAAGCGGCAACGGGGGGGGATCAGAACCTCTCTTCGGGCCGCAGGAACCGCCACTGCCCCAGCGGCAGCTTGCCCAGCACCACGCTGCCGATGCGCACGCGCTTGAGGCCCGTGACCTCCAGGCCGACCAGCTCGCACATGCGGCGGATCTGGCGCTTGCGGCCTTCGCGCAGCACGAAGCGCAGCTGGTCCTCGTTGGCCCAGCTCACCTTGGCCGGCTTGAGCGCGCGGCCGTCGAGTTCCAGGCCGTGCTGCAGGCGAGCGAGGTCCTCGGGCGCCAGCATCGGGCCCGGGCCGGGCCGCGCGCGACGCACGCGCACGAGGTACTCCTTCTCGACGCTGGAGTCCTCGCCGATCAGCCAGCGCGCGATGCGGCCGTCCTGCGTCAGCACCAGCAGGCCGGTGGAGTCGATGTCGAGCCGACCGGCCGGCGCCAGGCCGCGCAGCGTGGCCACGTTGACATGCAGACGGTCCTCGGGCCAGCGGTTCTCGCGCCGGATCAGCGCGACCGCGGGCTCGTAGCCGTCCTCGGCCTGGCCGCTGACGTAGCCCACCGGCTTGTGCAGCAGCACGGTCATGCGCTGCGCCTGCTCGCGCCGCGCGCGCGGGTCGATCTCGATGCGGGCGTCGGGGCCGACGCGCAGGCCCAGCACGGCCGGCTTGCCGTCCACCCGCACCCAGCCCGCGGCGATCCATTCGTCGGCCTCGCGCCGCGACGCCAGGCCGAGCGCGGCCATGCGCTTGGACAGGCGCTCGCCGCCGGGGCCGGCGTCGTCGCGGTCGTTCATCGCGCGGCGCTGCGCAGGCCGAACAGGTCGGCCACCGCGCGGCGGTAGTCGTCCTGGCCGACGGCATTGGTGTTGTGGTGCGTGCCGCCCTCGACGAGCACCCAGCGCTTGGGGCCGCGGGCGCGCTCGTAGAGCGCACGGCCCAGGTCGGGCTGGATCAGCCGGTCCTCGCTGCCGTGCACCACCAGCACCGGCGCGCGCACCTTGTCCACCCGCGACGCGGCGTCGAAGCGCTGCGTGATCAGGGGGCGCACCGGCAGCCAGCCCCACTTCATCGTCGACACCACGTCGGGGATGGAGGTGAAGCTGCCCTCGACCATCAGGCCGGCGGTGTCGTCCACCTCGCTGGCCAGGCGCACCGCGATGGCGCCGCCGAGCGAGTGGCCGAACAGGTAGCGCGGGCGGCCGGGGTGCTGCGCGGCGAGCCAGCGCCAGGCGGCCAGCGCGTCCTCGTGCGCCATGTCCTCCGACGGCAGCTCGGCCGTGCTCCTGCCGAAGCCGCGGTAGTCGATGCCCAGCACGGCGAAGCCCAGGTCGTGCATGCGGCGCATGCGGTGCGCCGAGGAGCGCACGTCCCAGCGCGCGCCGTGCAGGTACAGCAGCAGCGGCGCGTTGGCGCGCGGCTGGTCGAGCCACAGGCCGTGCAGCCGCACGCGCTGACCCGACGAGGGCGCGTCGAACTCGATCCACACGTCCTGCATGCCCTCGGCGGCCTGCGCGCCGCCCCACCAGCTGCGGTCGGTGGGCTGGAAGATCCACTTGCGCTGCTGCTCGTCGAGCGTGGCGCAGCCGCCCAGCAGGGCCAGCGTCGCCACCAGGACCGCGATCAGGCGTTTCATCGACGGCACCTCATCGGCTGCACCTCACCGGCCGCGCAGGAACAGGCTGTCCAGCTCGGCCAGCGTGACCTGGCGCCAGGTGGGACGGCCGTGGTTGCACTGGTCGCTGCGCTCGGTGGCTTCCATGTCGCGCAGCAATGCGTTCATCTCCTCCAGCGTCAGGCGCCGGTTCGCGCGCACCGCGGCATGGCAGGCCATGGTGGACAGCAGCTCGTCGCGCGTGCGCTCGACCACGCGGCTGGCGTCGTGCTGGGCCAGGTCGGCCAGCACCGACCGCGCCAGCGCCACCGGGTCGGCGTCGGCCAGGGCCATCGGGCGCGAGCGTACGGCCAGCGTGTGCGCCGACAGCGGCGCCACGTCCAGGCCCAGCGCGGCCAGCGTGGCCGCGTGCTCCTGGGCGGCGGCGTGCTCGGTCGGCGTGGCGGCGAACGTGGCCGGGATCAGCAGCGCCTGCGCTTCCAGGCTGGCGGCGCCGAGCTGGCGCTTCAGGCGCTCGTAGACGATGCGCTCGTGCGCGGCGTGCATGTCGACGATGACCAGTCCCTGCGGGTTCTCGGCCAGGATGTACACGCCGCCGAGCTGCGCCAGCGCACGGCCGAGCGGCCAGTCGCCCGCCACCGCGGCCGACGCTGCGGCCACCGCGGCGACGCCGAAGGGCGGTGCGGACGCTTCCTGCACGACGCGGCCGGCGCCGGGGCCGACGCCCGCGGCGTCCCAGGCCGCCCACGATGGCGCGCCGCCGCTGCGCGGCGCCAGGCCGAGCGAGCCCTGCGTCGCCAGCGGGGCCGGCGCGGCGGCCGACCCGAAGGTCGCGAAGCCGCGGGGCGCCGGCGTCGACGCCGCCGTGCCCATCGAGGCCGTGCCGGTCGCCGCCGCCGTGTCCAGGGCCGCCGCGGCGGTCGCTGCCGCCAGGGCCGCCGACGCGGCGCGCGGCGCGGCCAGCGCGGCCTCGACCGCGCGCCGCACCGCCTCGTGCACCTCGCGCGCGTCGCGGAAGCGCACCTCGATCTTGGTCGGGTGCACGTTGACGTCCACCCGCTCGGGGTCGATGTCGACGAACAGCACGTAGGCCGGCTGGCGTGCGCCGTGCAGCACGTCGTCGAAGGCGCTGCGCACGCCGTGGGCGATGCCGCGGTCGCGCACGTAGCGGCCATTGACGTACACGTACTGCCAGTCGGCGCGGGCGCGCGCCGCATCGGGCGTGCCGACGCGGCCGGCCAGCGCCAGCGGCCCGGCGCCGCCGGCCAGCGGCAGGCTGGCGGCGAAGAACTCGGCTCCCAGCACGTCGGCCACGCGGGCCTGCACATCGGCGGCGGCGCGCCACTGCGCCACCAGCCGGCCCTCGTGCCAGACCGCGAAGCCCACGTCGGGCCGCGCCAGCGCGTGGCGGCGCACCGCTTCCACGCAGTGCGCCAGCTCGGTGGCGTCGCTCTTGAGGAACTTGCGCCGCACCGGGGTGGCGAAGAACAGCTCGCGAACGTCGACGGTGGTGCCGGTGGAGCGTGCCACGGGGCCGGTCTCGCCGCTGCGGGCGTCCAGCCGCGTGGCCTGCGGCGCCCGCGCGGTGCGGCTGGCGATCGACAGCTCGGCCACCGACGCGATGGCGGCCAGCGCCTCGCCGCGGAAGCCCATCGTGGCCACGTGCTCCAGGTCGTCGAGCGAGGCGATCTTGCTGGTGGCGTGGCGCCGCAGCGCCAGCGCCAGCTCGTCGCGCTCGATGCCGGCGCCGTCGTCCTCGACCACGATCGAGCGCACGCCGCCGCCGGCCAGGCGCACCGTGATCTGGGAGGCGCCGGCGTCCAGCGCGTTGTCGACCAGCTCGCGCACCACCGAGGCCGGCCGCTCCACCACCTCGCCGGCGGCGATCTGGCTCACCAGCTCGTCGGGCAGCTCGCGGATCGGCCGGCGCGGCGGCGCCGCGCGCAGTGCGGCGGCGTCGGAAGCGGGCAGGGCGGCGTTCACGCCGCGGATTGTGGCAGCGCGTCCGCGCCGAGCGCGGCGCGGGCCCTTGCGCCCCGGGACCGCGTCGAGGCGCCCGGGGTCAGGGTGGCGTGGGCGTCAGAGCGCGGGGGCCTCGGCCAGCAGCCCGGTGCGAAGGAAGTAGTCCACGACCTTGGCGGCGGCCCGCTGGCGGTGGGCGATGCAGGCCGGGTGGGCCAGCGCCGCCTGACGGATCTCGTAGCCGTCGGCCAGGCCCGCGTCGCGGTAGACGGTGGGGTTGTAGTAGTCGGCCCAGGACGACTTCAGGTAGCCGGCCAGCCACTGGCGGAAGCCGGCCAGCGTCTCGGGCGACCACTGCGGGCTGTAGCGGTCGAACAGCTCGGCGGCGTAGACGCGGCCGAAGGCGAGGTGGCGCGCCTCGTCGATGTGGTGCACCTTGTTGATCTCGCGCACCAGCGGGTCGCAGCGCTCGTCCTTCTCGATCACGACGTTGTAGTAGTCGCCCAGCTCCTCCACCACCATGGCCAGGCAGAAGAACACCACCTCCTCCTCGCCCTTGGCAAATTCGCGCGGCAGGGCGATCTTCTTCTCCGGGTACACCTTGCCGATGTAGCGGTGGCAGAACTCGCCGAACATCACCATGTGCTTGTTCTCCTCGTCGAGGAAGTGGTGCAGGTACTCGGTGATGTGCTTGTCGTTGCTGGACTGGTAGAGCCGGTGGGCCAGGCCCTGCACCAGCAGCCGCTCGCCCTGCAGCACCAGGCTGAACAGGTTGCAGATCTCGTGCAGGCTCAGGCGCTTGCGCTGTGCCTCGTCCATCGCGTCCCAGACCGGGGTGCCGTGGATCGAGATCAGCTCGGGCGGCATGCACCAGGCGCCTTCCTGGAGCTTGTCCGGCCACTCGAAGGCGTTGTAGACGTCGTAGAACTTCTTGCACGATGCGCGCGACAGGCGCGTGGCCAGTTGCGAGGCGGTTTCCATGCGGGGCTCCCTATCGATGTGTCGGGGCATCGTAGGAAGCCCCCCCGGGCCGGCCTTGCTCCGGATCAAGGGGGCGCGGCGGCCGGCCCGGCGGCGTGACCCTTTCCACCCGAACGAGGGGAGGGTCACCGCGCCACGGGCAGGGGTTTGATCTGGTTCAAGGTTCGGCCCCGCCCAGGGGGCTGCAATGGGCCATGCAGATCCCCACCGACGCCCACGCCGACCGGCCGCTGGCCTTCAGCCTGTACTACTTCGCCAGCGACGAGGGCGGCCCGCGGGCCGACGCCCAGCGCCGGCTGCTGTTCGAGAGCGCGCGCTTCGCCGACCGGCACGGCTTTTCCGCCGTGTGGGCGCCGGAACGCCACTTCCACGCCTTCGGCGGCCTGTCGCCCAATCCGTCGGTGATGGCCGGGGCGCTGGCGGCGCTGACGAAGAACGTGCGCATCCGCTCGGGCAGCGTGGTCGTGCCCCTGCACCATCCGGTGCGCGTGGTGGAGGAGTGGTCGGTGGTGGACTTCCTGTCCGGCGGCCGGGTCGACCTCGGCCTGGCCTCGGGCTGGTTCCCGAATGACTTCGTGCTGGCGCCACCGGGCGCCTACGAGCAGCGCGGCGACCTGGTGTTCGAGCGCGCCGCCGAGCTGCGCCGGCTGTGGGCCGGCGAGCCCTTCGAGGGCACCAACCCGCTGGGCGACAAGGTCAGCCTGCGCACGATGCCGCGGCCGGTGCAGCGCGAGCTGCCGGTGTGGATCACCGCCGCGGGCAACCCGCAGACCTTCCGCCGCGCCGGGGCCCAGGGCCTGAACATCCTGACCCACCTGCTGGGGCAGTCGCTGGAGGCGCTGGCCGACAAGATCGCGGCCTACCGCCAGGCCTGGGCCGAGGCCGGCCACCCCGGCCGCGGCACCGTCAGCCTGATGCTGCACACCTTCGTCGGCGAGGACGACGCCGCCGTGCGCCGCACCGTCAAGGCGCCGATGCTGCACTACCTGGGCAGCTCGGCCAACCTCGTGGGCGGCTACACGGCGTCGGTGCCGTTTTTCCAGCAGCGCTGCCCGGTGTCGTCGGGCGAGCTGACGAAGGACGACGTGGCCGACGCGCTGGAGTTCTCGTTCGAGCGCTACTACGCCACCAGCTCGCTGATGGGCACCTTCGACCACTGCCTCGAGGTGACCGACCGGCTCAAGGCCATCGAGGTCGACGAGGTGGCCTGCCTGATCGACTTCGGGGTCGACGCCGACGCCGTGCTGGAGGCGCTGCCGCTGCTCGACGAACTGCGCGAAGTGGCCAACACGCCCGAGCTTCAGCCCGTGGCCTGAACGGTCTTCCCCGGGGCCGGGCCGGCGGCCCGCGCGCGGCCGCGATAATCCGCGCCCATGCCCGACGCGCTGCTGTTCCTGATCGACTTCATCCTGCACGTCGACGTGCATCTGCAGCAGTTCGTGCAGACCTATGGCGTGTGGGTCTACGCGCTGCTGTTCCTGATCGTCTTCACCGAGACGGGCGTCGTCGTGATGCCCTTCCTGCCGGGCGACTCGCTGCTGTTCATCGTCGGCGCGATGTGCGGTGCGGGGCTGATGAACCTGCCGCTGTCGATGGTGCTGCTGGTGACCGCGGCGATCCTGGGCGACCAGGTCAACTACACCATCGGCCGCTACTTCGGCCCCAAGGTGTTCCAGTGGGAGCAGAGCCGCTTCTTCAACCGGCGGGCCTTCGACCAGGCGCACGCCTTCTACGAGAAGTACGGCGGCATCACCATCATCCTGGCGCGCTTCATGCCGTTCATCCGCACCTTCGCCCCCTTCGTGGCCGGCGTGGCGGAGATGGACCGGGTCAAGTTCACCCTCTACAACGTGGTGGGCGCGCTGATCTGGGTGATCAGCCTGACCCTGGCGGGCTACCTGTTCGGCAACCTGCCCTGGGTGCAGGACAACCTCAGCAAGATCATCTGGGCGCTGATCCTGGTGCCCGGGCTGCTGGCCCTGTACGGGGCCTGGAGGGCCCGCTCCACCCCGCCGGCAGTACGCAAGGACGCGTAAGCCTCGTGTGTGCCGCGCTGCCCTAGAATCGTCCGGCTTACCTGCGATCACGGTCCGGAAAAACACCATGGCAGACAACACCGCGACAAAGAAACCGCGTCCCGTCCATCGCAACATCCACGTCAGCCAGATCGTCAGCTACCGCCTGCCGCCCGCCGGCATGGTGTCGATCGGCCACCGCATCAGCGGCGTGTTGATGTTCCTGCTGCTGCCCTTCGTGGTGTGGCTGTTCGACGTGACCCTCACCTCCGAGGTGAGCTACGAACGCTTCAGCGCCGTCTACATGGCGGGCGCCGGCTTCCTGCCGGCCTGGTTCGTGAAACTGGTCACGCTGGGCCTGATCTGGGCCTACCTGCACCACTTCATCGCCGGCCTGCGCCACCTGTGGATGGACGCCACCCACTCGGTGAGCAAGGAGTTCGGCCACAAGTCGGCACTGGTCACCCTGGGTGCCAGCGGTCTGCTGACCCTGGTGCTGGGCTTCAAGCTGTTCTTCTGAGGCGCCGATGCAAGACTCCAACAAGACTTTCGGTTCCAAGCGCCTGGTCGTCGGCGCCCACTACGGGCTGCGCGACTGGCTGATCCAGCGCGTCACGGGCGCGCTGATGGCCGTGTTCACGCTGCTGCTGCTGGTGCAGGTGGTGTTCGGCGCCAAGCTCGGCTACGAGGGCTGGTCGCAGATCTTTTCGTCGCAGTGGATGAAGGTGCTCACCTTCGTGACCATCGTGTCGCTGGCCTGGCACGCCTGGGTCGGCATGCGCGACGTCTGGATGGATTACGTCAAGCCGGTGGGCGTCCGCCTGGTGCTGCAGGTGGCGACGATCGCCTGGCTGGTGGGCTGCTGCGGCTGGGCGGTGCAAGTGCTCTGGAGACTCTGATGGTGGCGCTGGCCAAACGCAAGTTCGATGTGGTGATCGTCGGGGCCGGCGGCTCCGGCATGCAGGCGTCGCTGCGCCTGTCCCAGGCCGGCCTGAACGTGGCCTGCCTGTCCAAGGTGTTCCCGACCCGGTCGCACACGGTGGCCGCGCAGGGCGGCATCGGTGCCAGCCTGGGCAACATGTCCGAGGACAACTGGCACTACCACTTCTTCGACACCGTCAAGGGCTCCGACTGGCTCGGCGACCAGGACGCGATCGAGTTCATGTGCCGCGAGGCGCCCAAGGTGGTGTACGAGCTCGAGCACATGGGCATGCCGTTCGACCGCAATCCGGACGGCACCATCTACCAGCGCCCCTTCGGCGGCCACACCGCCAACTACGGCGAGAAGCCGGTGCAGCGCGCCTGCGCCGCGGCCGACCGCACCGGCCACGCGATGCTGCACACGCTGTACCAGCAGAACGTGAAGGCCCGCACCACCTTCTTCGTCGAGTGGATGGCGCTGGACCTGATCCGCGACGCCGACGGCGACGTGCTCGGCGTCACGGCGCTCGAGATGGAGACCGGCGAGGTCCACATCCTCGAGGCCAAGGTCACGCTGTTCGCCACCGGCGGGGCCGGGCGCATCTACGCTGCATCCACCAACGCCTTCATCAACACCGGCGACGGCCTGGGCATGGCCGCGCGCGCCGGCTTGCCGCTCGAGGACATGGAGTTCTGGCAGTTCCACCCCACCGGCGTGGCCGGCGCGGGCGTGCTGCTCACCGAGGGTTGCCGCGGCGAGGGCGCTATCCTGCGCAACAGCGACGGCGAGCGCTTCATGGAGCGCTACGCGCCGACCCTGAAGGACCTGGCGCCGCGCGACTTCGTCTCGCGCTGCATGGACCAGGAGATCAAGGAAGGGCGCGGCTGCGGCCCGAACAAGGACTACGTGGTCCTCGACATGACCCACCTGGGCAGCGAGACGATCATGAAGCGCCTGCCCAGCGTCTACGAGATCGGCCACAACTTCGCCAACGTCGACATCACCAAGGAACCGATCCCGGTGGTGCCCACGATCCACTACCAGATGGGCGGCATCCCGACCAACATCCACGGCCAGGTGGTGGCGCCCAAGGGCGGCAACCCGAACAGCATCGTCAACGGCTTCTACGCCGTGGGCGAATGCGCCTGCGTCAGCGTGCACGGCGCCAACCGCCTGGGCACCAACTCGCTGCTCGACCTGCTGGTGTTCGGCCGTGCCGCGGGGCTGCACATCGTCGACGCGGTCAAGTCGTCGCCCAAGGCGCACAAGCCGCTGCCCAAGGACGCCGCCGACCGCTCGCTGGCGCGCCTGTCGCGGCTGGACAACTCGGTGTCGGGCGAGTACGCGCAGGACGTCGCCAACGACATCCGCAAGTCGATGCAGCAGCATGCCGGCGTGTTCCGCACCCAGGCCAGCCTGAACGAGGGCGTGGTCAAGATCGCCGAGATCGCCGAGCGCGTGAAGGCGATCCAGCTCAAGGACAAGAGCCAGGTGTTCAACACCGCGCGCATCGAGGCGCTCGAGGTGGAGAACCTGATCGAGTGCGCGAGCGCCACCATCGTGTCGGCCGCCGCCCGCCGCGAGAGCCGCGGCGCGCACACCGTCAACGACTACGCCGACTCGCCGCAGTATCCCAACGGCCGCAACGACGCCGAGTGGATGAAGCACACGCTGTGGTACAGCGAGGGCAACCGGCTCGACTACAAGCCGGTGAACCTCAAGCCGCTGACCGCCGAGTCGATCCCGCCCAAGGTCCGCTCGTTCTGACGCACGCCATGACCAAGAGAACCTTCCAGATCTACCGGTTCGACCCCGACACCGACGCCAAGCCGCGCATGCAGACCCTCGAGGTCGAGCTCGACGGCTCCGAGCGCATGCTGCTCGACGCGCTGATGAAGCTCAAGGCGATCGATCCGTCGCTGTCCTTCCGCCGCAGCTGCCGCGAGGGCGTGTGCGGCTCGGACGCGATGAACATCAACGGCAAGAACGGCCTGGCCTGCCTGACCAACATGCGCACGCTGCCGGGCACCGTGGTGCTCAAGCCGCTGCCCGGGCTGCCGGTCATCCGCGACCTGATCGTGGACATGACCCAGTTCTTCAAGCAGTACAACTCGATCAAGCCCTATCTCGTCAACGACGACACGCCGCCCGAGAAGGAGCGCCTGCAGTCGCCGGAGGAGCGCGACGAGCTCAACGGCCTGTACGAGTGCATCCTGTGCGCGTCGTGCTCCACGTCGTGCCCGAGCTTCTGGTGGAACCCGGACAAGTTCGTCGGCCCGGCCGGCCTGCTGCAGGCCTACCGCTTCATCGCCGACAGCCGCGACCAGGCCACCGGCGAGCGCCTGGACAACCTCGAAGACCCGTATCGCCTGTTCCGCTGCCACACGATCATGAACTGCGTGGACGTCTGCCCGAAGGGCCTGAACCCCACCAAGGCGATCGGCAAGATCAAGGAACTGATGGTGCGCCGCGCCGTTTGACCGCCATGCTCGAGCCGGCCGTCCTGAACAAGCTCAAGTGGCGCTGCCGGCGCGGGCTGCTGGAAAACGACCTGTTCATAGAGCGCTTCTTCAGGCGCCATGAGGAGACGCTCACGAACGGCGACGCGGAAGGGCTCAACCTTCTGATGGCGCTGGCCGACAACGACCTGCTGGACCTGCTGCTTGCACGTCGCGAACCCGAGGGCGATCTCGACCGCCCGCAGGTTCGCCAGGTGCTGGCGATGCTCAGGGCGGCTCCGACATCCTCCGAAAGGCATTGACCATGATGACCCCCTCCGACGTGAAGGCCACCCTGTCGTTTTCCGACGGTTCGCCGGCCATGGACCTGCCGATCTACAAGGGTTCGATCGGGCCCGACGTGATCGACATCCGCAAGCTCTACGGCCAGACCGGCAAGTTCACCTACGACCCGGGCTTCCTGTCGACCGCGAGCTGCAACTCCACGATCACCTACATCGACGGCGACAAGGGCGAGCTGCTGTACCGCGGCTACCCGATCGAGCAGCTCGCCACCCAGTGCGACTTCCTCGACACCTGCTACCTGCTGCTCTACGGCGAGCTGCCGAACGTGCAGCAGCAGGGCGACTTCAAGAAGCTCGTGACCAACCACACGATGGTCAACGAGCAGATGCAGTTCTTCCTGCGGGGCTTCCGCCGCGACGCGCACCCGATGGCGGTGATGACCGGCCTGGTGGGCGCGCTGTCGGCCTTCTATCACGACAGCACCGACATCAACAACCCGACGCACCGCGACATCGCGGCGATCCGCCTGATCGCCAAGATGCCCACGCTGGTGGCGATGGCCTACAAGTACGGCATCGGCCAGCCCTACATCTACCCGAAGAACTCGCTGTCCTACAGCGGGAACTTCATGCGCATGATGTTCGCCACGCCGTGCGAGGACTACGAGCCCAACGACGTGCTGGTGCGCGCGATCGACCGCATCTTCATCCTGCACGCCGACCACGAGCAGAACGCCTCCACCTCCACCGTGCGCCTGTGCGGCAGCTCGGGCACCAACCCGTTTGCGGCCATCGCCGCCGGCGTGGCCTGCCTGTGGGGCCCGGCCCACGGCGGCGCCAACGAGGCCGCGCTGACCATGCTGGAGGACATCCAGCGCAACGGCGGCGTCGACAAGATCGGCGAGTT
This sequence comes from Aquabacterium sp. T101, assembly GCF_057219775.1. Taxonomy (NCBI): domain Bacteria; kingdom Pseudomonadati; phylum Pseudomonadota; class Betaproteobacteria; order Burkholderiales; family Sphaerotilaceae; genus Aquabacterium; species Aquabacterium sp. T101. Next base: position 847,035 of record NZ_JBXVVZ010000001.1, on the reverse strand, counting down.
CATCAAGCAGGTGAAGGACAAGAACTCCGGCACCAAGCTGATGGGCTTCGGCCATCGCGTCTACAAGAACTACGACCCGCGCGCCAAGCTGATGCGCGAGACCTGCCACGAAGTGCTGGGCGCGCTCGGCCTGGGCAACGACCCGCTGTTCAAGCTGGCGATGACGCTGGAGAAGATCGCGCTCGAGGACGAGTACTTCGTCGCGCGCAAGCTCTACCCGAACGTCGACTTCTATTCCGGCATCGTGCAGCGCGCGCTCGGCATCCCGGTGAGCCTGTTCACCGCGATCTTCGCGCTGGCCCGCACGGTGGGCTGGATCGCCCAGCTCAACGAGATGATCGGCGACCCCGAGTACAAGATCGGCCGTCCGCGCCAGCTGTTCGTGGGCTCCACGCGCCGCGACGTCAAGCCGATCGAGCAGCGCTGAGCCGCGCGGCCGGCCCGGCGGGCCGGCCTGCCGCGCTACATCCGTCCCGATGACCAAGCTCGCCGCGCGGCACGCCCAGTGGGTGATGCCGCTTTTCCTCAGCCTGTTCATGACCTGCGTCGTGTCGGGCATCAGCACGCTGCGGGTGCTGGGCTGGGGCCCGACCTTCCTGGGCGTCTGGTTCGCCTCCTGGATGTGGTCCTGGCTGGTCGCCTTTCCCGCCGTGCTGGTGGTGCTGCCGCTGGTCAGGCGCCTGACCGCCGCGCTCGTCGACGTCCGCCCTCCGGCTTGATCCGGCGTAAGCTCGCTGCCAGCGCCCGGGTGTGCAATCCGTGGCAGGCGCCGCCATGGGGCGGCAGGCATTCACCGACGAGGAGCAGACGATGAGCAAGCGCGATGTGGTGGTTCTGGGGGCCGCACGGTCGGCGATCGGCACGTTCAACGGCGCCCTGGCCGACATGGAGCCGGCCGAGCTGGCGGGCACCGTGATGAAGGCCGCGGTCGAGCGCTCCGGCGTCGACCCGAAGGCGATCAACTACGTGACCGTGGGCAACGTGATCCCCACCGAAAGCCGCTTTGCCTACGTGGCGCGCGTGGCCAGCATCCAGGCCGGGCTGCCGATGGACAGCGTGGCCATGGCGGTGAACCGGCTGTGCTCGTCGGGCCTGCAGGGCATCGTCACCACGGCGCAGAACATCCTGCTCGGCGACTGCGAGTACGGCATCGGCGGCGGTGTCGAGGTGATGAGCCGCGGCGCCTACCTGTCGCCGCAGCTGCGCTCGGGCGCCCGCATGGGCGACGTGAAGATGATCGACGCCATGGTGGCCACGCTGACCGACCCGTTCGGCGTCGGCCACATGGGCATCACGGCCGAGAACCTGGTGGCCAAGTGGGGCATCACGCGCGAGCAGCAGGACGCGCTGGCGGTGGAATCGCACCGCCGTGCCGCCGCCGCCATCGCCGAGGGCCGCTTCCAGAGCCAGATCGTGCCCATCGTCAAGCAGACGAAGAAGGGCGAGGTCGTGTTCGACACCGACGAGCACGTCAAGCCCGGCACCACGATGGAGACGCTGGCCAAGATGAAGCCGGCGTTCAAGAAGGACGGCAGCGTCACCGCGGGCAACGCCTCGGGCATCAACGACGGCGCCGCGTTCTTCGTGCTGGCCGACGCCACCCGCGCCGCCGCCGACGGCCACAAGCCGCTGGCGCGCCTGGTGAGCTATGCGGTGGCCGGCGTGCCCAACGAGATCATGGGCGAGGGCCCGATCCCGGCGTCGAAGCTGGCGCTCAAGAAGGCCGGCCTGCGCCTGGACCAGATCGACGTGATCGAGAGCAACGAGGCCTTCGCGGCCCAGGCCATCGCCGTGGCGCGCGGCCTGGAGCTCGACATGGCCAAGACCAACCCGAACGGCGGCGCGATCGCGCTGGGCCACCCGATCGGCTGCTCCGGCGCCTTCCTGGCCACCAAGGCGGTGTACGAGCTGCACCGCAGCGGCGGCCGCTACGCGCTGGTCACGATGTGCATCGGCGGCGGGCAGGGCATCGCCGCGGTGTTCGAGCGCCTCTGACGAGGCGGGGGCGGGGCCCCGAAGGGCCCCGCCAGTCGGCGCTCAGGTGCCGATGATGCCGCCGTCGTCCTTGCGGATGACGACCACGCCCGAGCGCGGGCGGCCCGGCGGCAGCGCAGTCACGCCGTCCGACGCCACGCTCCACTGCGCCTGGGGCCAGCTGGAGAACTGCGTCGGGTTGGCCGCGGTCGAGTCCTCGCCCGGGTGCTGGATGCCGACGAACATCGTGCGGCCGTCCGGCGTGAGCACCACGCCGGTCACCTCGCAGTTGGGCGGCGAGGTCATGAAGCGGCGGGTGGCCCCGGTGTTCGCGTCCACGCACACCATGCTGTTGGCACCGATGTTGACCCAGTCGCCCTGGGCGTCGCCCTGCTGGTCGGTCTGCACCCACAGCCGGCCATAGCGGTCGAACCAGATGCCGTCGGGCGCGCCGTAGTCGGCGCTGCCGTCCGGCGTGTCGACGATGCTGCCGCGGAAGTCGTTGCCGGGCACCGCGGCCCGGGTGGTGCGCGTGTCGCCGTTCTGGATGAACAGGTCCCAGGTGAACGACGTGGCGCGCACCGAGCGGCCGTTCTCGCGCCAGCGGATCACGCCGCCGTACACGTTGTTGGGGCGCGGGTTGGCCGCGTCCACCGCGGGCCGGGCGCTGCCGGCCGCGGTGGAGCCGTCGGCCAGGTTGGCCGACACCGGCGTGCCGCCGCGACGGTTGTTGTTGGTCAGCGTGCAGTAGGCCTCGATCTCCTTGAAGCCGCCCACGCGCGGACGCACGCCGGTCCATTCCGGCCGGTCCATCATCGTCGCGCCGACGGCGTCGCCGGCCATGCGCGTCTTGATCAGGATCTTTGCCAGCACCTCGGCGTCGTTGGCGCCTGCGAAGTTCGGGTTGTCGCGCAGCGCCACGCCGTCCGTGCCCAGCGTGCCCGGCAGCAGCGGGATCCAGGTGCCGGTGAGGTCCGCGTTGAAGCGCGCGACGTACAGCGTGCCCTGGTCGAGCAGGTCGAAGTTGGCGCTGCGCTTGTGCGGATTGAACCTGCCGGCGCAGACGAACTTGTAGATGTACTCGTTGCGCTCGTCGTCGCCCTGGTAGAAGGCGACGTGGTTGTCGTCGTCCACCGCCGACCAGGCGCCCTCGTGCTTGAAGCGGCCCATCGCGGTGCGCTTGACCGGCACGCTGTGGGGGTCGTAGGGGTCCACTTCCACGACCCAGCCGAACAGGTTGGGCTCGTTCGGGTTGGCCGCCAGGTCGAAGCGCGGGTCCGTGGTGTGCCAGCGATAGCCGAAGCCCGTGGCCGACAGCCCGTAGCGGCGATTGAGCTTGCCTGATTCGGTGGCGACGGAGGTGTCGACCGTGCCGGTGGTGCTGCCGAAGTAGCCGTTCCAGTTCTCCTCGCCGGACAGGTAGGTGCCCCAGGGCGTCACGCCGTGGCCGCAGTTGTTCAGGGTGCCCAGCGCGGTGCGGCCGTCGGTCTTCTTGCCGGTGGCGAAGCTGCCGGTGTCGGTCACGTCGTAGGCGTTGACCTGCAGCAGCGGGTGGCCTGCGGCCGGACCCGACAGCCGCATCGGCGTGTTGGCGGTGATGCGGCGCGCATGGCGCGACTGGCGGTTCACCGTCCAGCGGCCCTTCTGGCGAACGGCTTCCAGCACCGCGATGCCGTGCGCCGCCTGCGACTTGCGGGTCTTGGCGATCGTGTAGCCGCTGGCACCGACCTGGCCGTCGGGGTAGAGGATCTCCTCGTGCGTGTACTCGTGGTTGGTCACGAGCAGGCCGCGGCGGCTCGACAGCGCCTGCCAGGGGTCGCGCTGCCAGCGCTTGCCGTCGCGCACATCGTCGTCCTCGTCATGTCCCTTGGCGAACGGGAAGAAGTGCATGCCGTCGTTGTGGGCGCCGAACTGGCGCGCCTGATCGGCGGCCGTCTCGGAGGCGGTGCCGTTGAAGGGCAGGGCGCCCTTCATGATCGGGTCGCCCCAGGCCACGAACAGTTCGGCGGTGTAGCCGGCGGGCACGGTGACGCGGTCGGCCACCGGCGCCAGGCTCGCCGGCACCGGCGCGAAGCCGATGCCGGGCAGGCCGGCGCCCTGGGAGGGCGTCACGGCCTCGACGGTGCCGGACAGCCCGGCCAGCGTCAGGCCGCCGGCGGCGCTGAGCGTGGCGGCGCCGAGGCTGCTTTGCAGGAAGCGGCGTCGGCCGGGCTCGACGCGGTCGATGACGTCGCGGATCGACTCGTGGGTCGACGGGTTGACGGCAAGGTCGTTGGCGGGATGGGATGAACCCTTCATCTGGAACTCCTGGTGGCGGGCCGTGGTTGGCGAACACGCGGCCCCGAGCCGGGCCGCATCGCGACCGACTATTGAGGAGTTCGATGACAGGGCCGTGAAGTACGGCCCGGGATCGTCAGGTCAGCGCGGCGAGCGCGCGCTCGAACGTGGCGACCGTGCGGTCGGGGTTGCCGAGCTTGTCCAGACCGAACAGGCCGACGCGGAAGGTGCGGAAGTCCGCGCCCTCGTCGCAGGCCAGCGGCACGCCCGCGGCCGTCTGCAGGCCCTGGGCGGCGAACGCCTTGGTGTTGTGCCAGTCGGCATGGTCGGTGTAGCTCACCACCACGCAGGGCGCCTGGAAGCCGGGCGCGGCCACGCTGGTCACGCCCTTGGACTCGAGCAGCCGGCGCACGCGCTGGCCGATCTCGGTCTGCACCTGCTTGGCGCGGGCGAAGCCGAAGGCGCGCGTCTCCAGCATGGCGTCGCGCAGCTTGGCCAGGCCGTCGGTGGGCAGCGTGGCGTGATAGGCCACCGTGCCCGCCTCGTGCGCTTCCATGATCGACAGCCACTTGCGCAGGTCGAGCGAGAAGCTGCTGCTGGTGGTGCTTTCGATGCGCTCGCGCGCGCGCTCGGACAGCATCACCAGGCCGGCGCAGGGCGTGCTGCTCCAGCCCTTCTGGGGCGCGCTGATCAGCACGTCCACGCCGGTGGCGGCCATGTCGACCCACATCGCGCCCGAGGCCACGCAGTCCAGCACGAACAGGCCGCCGTGCGCATGCACCGCGTCGGTCACGGCCTTGAGGTAGTCGTCGGGCAGGATCATGCCGGCCGAGGTTTCCACGTGCGGCGCGAACACCACGTCCGGGCGCGACGCGCGGATCGCGGCCACCACCTCGTCCACCGGGGCGGGGGCGAAAGGCGCCTTCGGGCCGTCGCCGGTGCGGCGCGCCTTCAGCACCTCGATGCCGGCGGCCACGCCGGACATCTCGAAGATCTGGGTCCAGCGGTAGCTGAACCAGCCGTTGCGCACGATCAGCGCGCGTTTGCCGCCGCCGAACTGGCGCGCCACGGCTTCCATGCCGTAGCTGCCGCTGCCGGGCACCACGATCGCGGAGCGCGCGCCATACACCTCCTTCAGCACGGCGGAGATGTCCTGCATCACGCCGTGGAAGCGGCGCGCCATGTGGTTGAGCGCGCGGTCGGTATAGACGACCGAGTATTCGAGCAGGCCGTCGGGGTCAACGTCGGGGAGCAGGCCGGGCATGGCGGTCCTTTGAGTTCATGGGGTCGCCGCGGACGGCATGGCAGGCAGCTTACCGCCTTGCGCGCCGGCTTGCCGGCCGCGGCGCCCCCGGGTCGTGCGGGTCAGGCAGTGGCCTCCAGCCCGTTCGCGAAATGTTCCCGCATCAGCCGCGTGGCCTGCTCGGGGTTGCGCGACTCGATGGCGGCCATCAGCGCGCGATGCTCGGCCAGCGACTCGGCCAGCCGCCCCTGCTTGAACAGCGAGTGGTGGCGGTTGAGCTTCATCACCTTGCGCAGGTCGGCCACGATGTGGGCGAGCCAGCGGTTGCCCGCCGCGTCGAGCAGCGCCATGTGGAACTGCTCGTTGACCGCGAAGAAGGCGTCGCGCTGGCGCACGCTGCGCTCCAGGCGCTCGTGCAGGGCCCGCAGCGCGGCGATCTGGTCGGCGTGCGCCTGCGCGGCCACCTGGCCTGCGGCGTCGGCTTCCAGCAGCCCCAGCAGGTGGTAGACCTGGGCCACGTCGTCGCGGCTCATCTCGGCCACGTAGGCGCCGCGGCGCGGCTTCATCGTCACCAGGCCCTCGGCGGCCAGCACCTTCAGCGCCTCGCGCAGCGGGGTGCGGCTGATGCCGTAGTCGGTGGCCAGGCGCAGCTCGTCGATCCATGCGCCGGGCTCGAGCTGGCGCGCGAAGATCTGCGCGCGCAGCCGGTCGGCCACGTCCTCGTAGAGGGCGCGGCGCGCGAGCGAAGGCGCGGCGGCTGGGGCGGCGGCGGTGTCAGGCACGTGTTGGATTTGAATTCATAATTATGGATAATGCAAGCACCGCGGCCCCGTCCGGCCGCCAGCCCGGACCGCGCCCCCGTGGTGCTGGCCGACCGAGGAGACACCGATGACCGATCCCGCCCCGACCCTGGCCGACTGGCAGAAGGCCGCCCGCAAGTCCGCCCCCGGCGGCGACGTGGACGCGCTGAACTGGACGACGCCCGAGGGGCTGGTGGTCAAGCCGCTCTACACCGCGGCCGACCTGCAGGGCCTGCCGCATGCCGACACGCTGCCGGGCTTCGCGCCCTTCGTGCGCGGCCCTCAGGCCACGATGTACGCGGTGCGGCCGTGGACGATCCGCCAGTACGCGGGCTTCTCCACCGCCGAGGCGTCGAACGACTTCTACCGCAAGGCGCTGGCCGCCGGCGCGCAGGGCGTGAGCGTGGCGTTCGACCTGGCCACGCACCGCGGCTACGACAGCGACCATCCGCGCGTCACCGGCGACGTCGGCAAGGCCGGCGTGGCCATCGACAGCGTCGAGGACATGAAGATCCTGTTCGACGGCATCCCGCTCGACAAGGTGAGCGTGAGCATGACCATGAATGGCGCCGTGCTGCCGGTGCTGGCCGGCTACGTGGTGGCCGCGGAGGAGCAGGGCGTCGCGCAGGACCAGCTCTCGGGGACGATCCAGAACGACATCCTCAAGGAGTTCATGGTCCGCAACACCTACATCTACCCGCCGGAGCCGAGCATGCGGGTGGTGGCGGACATCATCGAGTACACGGCGCGGAAGATGCCGAAGTTCAACTCGATCAGCATCTCCGGCTACCACATGCAGGAAGCCGGCGCGAACCAGGCGCTGGAACTGGCCTTCACGCTGGCCGACGGCAAGGAGTACGTGCGGACCGCCATCGCCAAGGGCCTGGACGTCGACGAGTTCGCCGGTCGCCTGTCGTTCTTCTGGGCGATCGGGATGAACTTCTATCTCGAGATCGCCAAGATGCGCGCCGCGCGCCTGCTGTGGTGCCGGATCATGCAGGGCTTCGGCGCGAAGAACCCGAAGAGCCTGATGCTGCGCACCCACTGCCAGACCTCGGGCTGGAGCCTCACCGAGCAGGACCCGTACAACAACGTCGTGCGCACCACGATCGAGGCCATGGCCGCGGTGTTCGGCGGCACGCAGAGCCTGCACACCAACAGCTTCGACGAGGCGATCGCGCTGCCCACCGAGTTCAGCGCCCGCATCGCGCGCAACACGCAGCTCATCATCCAGGAGGAAACCCACATCACCAGCGTGGTCGACCCCTGGGCCGGTAGCTACATGATGGAGCGGCTGACGCAGGAGATGGCCGACCAGGCCTGGGCGATCATCGAGGAGGTGGACGCGCAGGGCGGCATGACCCGCGCGGTGGACTCGGGCTGGGCCAAGCTCAAGATCGAGGCCAGCGCCGCGGCCAAGCAGGCGCGCATCGACTCCGGCGCCGACGTGATCGTGGGCGTCAACAAGTACCGCCTCGCCAAGGAGGACCCGATCGAGATCCTCGAGGTGGACAACCACATGGTGCGCGACAACCAGGTGGCCCGCCTGGCCGCGCTGCGCCAGGCGCGCGACGGCGCCCGCGTGCAGGCCGCGCTGGACGCGCTGACGCGTTGCGCCGAAACTGGGCAGGGCAACCTGCTCGACCTTGCCATCCAGGCGGTGCGCGTGCGCGCCACGGTGGGCGAGGTGAGCGACGCGCTGGAGAAGGTCTGGGGGCGCCACCGCGCCGACACGCAGAAGGTGACCGGGGTGTACGCAGCCGCATACGACAGTGCCGAGGGCTGGGACAAGCTCAAGGGCGAGATCGCCGCCTTCGCCGACGCGCAGGGCCGGCGCCCGCGCGTGATGATCGCAAAGCTGGGCCAGGACGGCCACGACCGCGGCGCCAAGGTGGTGGCCACCGCCTTCGCCGACCTCGGCTTCGACGTCGACATCGGCCCGCTGTTCCAGACCCCCGAGGAGTGCGCCCGCCAGGCGATCGAGAACGACGTGCACGCGGTGGGCGTGTCCACGCTGGCCGCCGGCCACAAGACCCTGGTGCCGGCCATCATCGCGGAGCTGAAGAAGCAGGGCGCCGACGACATCATCGTCTTCGTCGGCGGCGTCATTCCGCGCCAGGACTACGACTTCCTCTACGACGCCGGCGTCAAGGGCATCTACGGCCCGGGCACCCCGATCCCCGCCAGCGCCAAGGACGTGCTGGAGCAGATCCGCAAGGCGGTCGGCGCGTGAATCCGGCGCCGATGGCCGAGGCGCTGGCGCGCGGCGACCGCCGCGCGCTGGCCAAGGCCATCACGCTCGTCGAAAGCACCCGCGCCGACCACCGCGCGCAGGCCGACGCGCTGCTCGACGCGCTGATGCCGCGCACCGGCGGCGCGGTGCGGCTGGGCATCTCCGGCGTGCCGGGCGTGGGCAAGAGCACCTTCATCGAGACGCTCGGCCTGGCGCTGCTCGGCCGCGGCCACCGCGTGGCCGTGCTCGCGGTGGACCCGTCGTCGTCGGTGTCCGGCGGCTCGATCCTCGGCGACAAGACCCGCATGGAACGGCTGTCGGTGCAGCCGGCGGCGTTCATCCGGCCCAGCCCCACGTCCGGCGCGCTGGGCGGCGTGGCCGAACACACGCGCGAGGCGCTGCTGCTGTGCGAGGCCGCGGGCTTCGACGTGGTGATCGTCGAGACCGTGGGCGTGGGCCAGAGCGAGACCACCGTGGCCGGCATGACCGACCTGTTCCTGCTGCTGCAGCTGCCCAACGCCGGCGACGACCTGCAGGCCATCAAGCGCGGCGTGATGGAGCTGGCCGACCTGATCGTCATCAACAAGGCCGACATCGACGAGGCCGCCGCCACGCGCGCGCAGGCGCAGATCACCAGCGCGCTGCGCGTGTTCGGCTTTCACGGCCGCGGCGAGCACCATGCCGCGCCGGTGCTCAAGGCCAGCGCCACGCAGGGCCTGGGCATCGACGCCGTGTGGCAGGCGGTGCAGGACGAACTGCAGCGGCGCCGCGCCAGCGGCGCCTTCGACGCACGCCGCGCCGCGCAGCGCGAGGCCTGGCTGTGGGACATCGTCCACGCCCGCCTGGCCGACGACTTCCGGCGCCATGCCGCGGTGCGCGCCGCGCTGCCGCAGACGCTGGCCGACGTGGCCGCGTCGCTCAGCGCGCCCACCGTGGCCGCGCGCCGCCTGCTGGACCTGTTCGAGCGCGGCTGAACCCTTTACCGACACCCCCGACAACGACCCGAGACCGAGGACACACACACCATGCACGACATCATCGAGCAGCTGGAGAAGAAGCGCGCCGCGGCGCGGCTGGGCGGCGGCGACAAGCGCATCGCGGCGCAGCACGCGCGCGGCAAGCTCACCGCGCGCGAGCGCATCGAGCTGCTGCTCGACGAGGGCAGCTTCGAGGAATGGGACATGTTCGTCGAGCATCGCTGCGTCGACTTCGGCATGGACGACAACAAGGTGCCCGGCGACGGCGTGGTCACCGGCTACGGCATGATCAACGGCCGCCTGGTGTTCGTGTTCAGCCAGGACTTCACGGTCTTCGGCGGCGCGCTCTCCGAGTCGCATGCCGAGAAGATCTGCAAGATCATGGACCAGGCCATGAAGGTGGGCGCGCCGGTGATCGGCCTGAACGATTCCGGCGGCGCGCGCATCCAGGAAGGCGTGGCTTCGCTTGGCGGCTATGCCGAGGTGTTCCAGCGCAATGTGATGGCTTCCGGCGTGGTGCCGCAGATCAGCATGATCATGGGCCCGTGCGCGGGTGGTGCGGTGTATTCGCCGGCCATGACCGACTTCATCTTCATGGTGAAGGACAGCTCCTACATGTTCGTCACCGGCCCCGAGGTGGTGAAGACCGTGACCCACGAGGAGGTGAGTGCCGAGGAGCTGGGCGGCGCCGGCACGCACACCGGCCGCAGCGGCGTGGCCGACCGCGCGTTCGAGAACGACGTGGAGGCGCTGCTGATGCTGCGCCGCTTCTTCAACTACCTGCCGTCGAACAACCGCAGCGGCCCGCCGGTGCGCCCGAGCGCCGACCGCGCCGACCGCGTCGACCTGTCGCTCGACACCCTGGTGCCGGACAACCCGAACAAGCCTTACGACATGAAGGAGCTGATCCTCAAGGTGGTGGACGACGGCGACTTCTTCGAGCTGCAGCCCGACTACGCCAAGAACATCGTGATCGGCCTGGCGCGCATGGAAGGCCGTACCGTGGGCATCGTGGCCAACAACCCGCTGGTGCTGGCGGGATGCCTGGACATCAAGTCCAGCATCAAGGCGGCGCGCTTCGTGCGCTTCTGCGACGCGTTCAGCATCCCGCTGATCACCTTCGTGGACGTGCCCGGCTTCCTGCCCGGCACCACGCAGGAGTACGCCGGCATCATCAAGCACGGCGCCAAGCTGCTGTACGCCTATGCCGAGTGCACCGTGCCCAAGGTGACCGTGATCACGCGCAAGGCCTACGGCGGCGCCTACGTGGTGATGAGCTCCAAGCACCTGCGCGGCGACGTCAACTTCGCCTGGCCCAACGCCGAGGTGGCGGTGATGGGCGCCAAGGGGGCGGTGGAGATCATCTTCCGCGAGGACAAGGGCGACCCGGCCAAGCTGGCCGCGCGCGAGGCCGAGTACAAGGCCCGCTTCGCCAACCCCTTCGTGGCCGGCGCCCGAGGCTACATCGACGACGTGATCCAGCCGCACGAGACGCGCAAGCGCATCTGCCGCTCGCTGGCGATGCTGAAGGACAAGAAGATCGAAAACCCCTGGCGCAAGCACGGAAACATCCCGCTCTGAGCGCACACCACAAGGGGACGACACACATGTTCACCAAGATCCTGATTGCCAACCGCGGCGAGATCGCCTGCCGCGTCATCAAGACCGCGCGCCGCATGGGCATCGCCACCGTGGCGGTGTACTCCGACGCCGACCGCGACGCGCTGCACGTGTCGCTGGCCGACGAGGCGGTGCCGATCGGCCCCGCGCCCAGCCGCGAGAGCTACCTCGTGGCCGACCGCATCATCGAGGCCGCGAAGAAGACCGGTGCCCAGGCCATCCACCCCGGCTACGGCTTCCTGTCCGAGAACGAGGCCTTCGCGCGCCGGGTGGAAGAAGAGGGCCTCGTTTTCATCGGCCCCAAGCACTACAGCATCGCGGCCATGGGCGACAAGATCGCGTCCAAGAAGCTGGCCAAGGAAGCGCGCGTCAACACCATCCCGGGCTGGAACGACGCCATCGACACGCCCGAGCAGGCGGTGAAGATCGCGCGCGACATCGGCTACCCGGTGATGATCAAGGCCAGTGCCGGCGGGGGCGGCAAGGGCCTGCGCGTGGCGTTCAACGACAAGGAAGCGTCCGACGGCTTCGCGTCGTGCCGCAACGAGGCGCGCAACAGCTTCGGCGACGACCGTGTCTTCATCGAGAAGTTCGTCGAGCAGCCGCGGCACATCGAGATCCAGGTGCTGGGCGACGCGCACGGCAACACGGTGTACCTGCACGAGCGCGAGTGCAGCATCCAGCGCCGTCACCAGAAGGTGATCGAGGAGGCGCCGTCGCCCTTCATCAGCGAGGCCACGCGCAAGGCGATGGGCGAGCAGGCGGTGGCGCTGGCCAGGGCGGTGAAGTACCAGAGCGCCGGCACGGTGGAGTTCGTGGTCGGCGCCGACCAGAGCTTCTACTTCCTGGAGATGAACACCCGGCTGCAGGTGGAGCACCCGGTCACCGAGTGCATCACCGGGCTGGACCTGGTGGAACTGATGATCCGCGTGGCCGCCGGCGAGAAGCTGCCCTTCACGCAGGAGCAGGTGCCGCGCAAGGGCTGGGCGATCGAATGCCGCATCAACGCGGAGGACCCGTTCCGCGGCTTCCTGCCGTCCACTGGCCGGCTGGTGGCCTATCGCACCCCGGACGCCACGCTGCACGCGGCGCAGCCCATGCCCGGTGGCGGCGGCGTGCGCGTGGACACCGGCGTGTACGAGGGCGGCGAGATCCCGATGCACTACGACTCGATGATCGCCAAGCTGATCGTGCACGGCCACGACCGCGCCGACGCCATCGCGCGCATGCGCGACGCGCTCAACGCGTTCGTGATCCGCGGCATCGCGAGCAACGTGCCCTTCCAGGCGGCGCTGCTGGCGCACCCGGACTTCGCGGCCGGGCGCTTCAACACCGGCTTCATCGCCGAGCACTACCCCAAGGGCTTCTCGTCGGCCGACGTGGTGCACGACGACCCGCTGTTCCTGGTGGCGCTGGCCGCCTTCGTGCGGCGCAAGGCGCGCGAGCGGGCGATGAAGATCAACGGCCAGGTGGCCGGCCACGGCGCCACCAACCTGCCGGACCTGGTGGTGGTGGTGCTGCGGCCCGACGGCGCGCACGAGCACCATCCGGCGCACATCGACCAGTTCGACGCCACGGCCGGCCGCGCCGACGTGGTGCTGGGCGACCGGCACTTCGCGATCCAGAGCGACAGCAAGCTGGGCGAAGTGCTGATGACCGGCACCTGCAACGGCAAGCCCTTCACCGCGCAGGTGGAGCGCGGCGGCGCGAAGAACCCGCTGGCCATCCGCGTGTCGCATCACGGTACCACCGTCGACACGCTGGCGCTGTTGCCGCGGGCGGCCGAGCTGCTGCGCCTGATGCCGCACAAGGCGCCGCCGGACCTTTCGCGGTTTTTGCTGTCGCCGATGCCGGGCCTGCTGGTGGACGTGTCGGTGCAGCCGGGCCAGAAGGTCACGGCCGGCGAGAAGCTGGCCGTCATCGAGGCCATGAAGATGGAGAACATCCTCACCGCCGCGCAGGACGGCACGGTGAAGGAGGTGCTGGCGAAGAAGGGCGAGAGCCTGGCGGTGGACCAGGCCATCGTCAGCTTCGAGTGAACCGCATCGACCCCGGGAGCACAACGCCATGACGCAAGACGCGAAGCCCTTTCGCATCCTCGGCATCCAGCAGGTGGCCATCGGCGGGCCCGACAAGCAGCGCCTGAGGGCGCTTTGGGTGGACATGCTGGGGCTGCAGGTGAAGTCCACGTTCGTGAGCGAACGCGAGAACGTGGACGAGGACATCTGCGCCCTCGGCCACGGCTCCCACGCGGTGGAGGTGGACCTGATGCAGCCGCTGGACCCCGACAAAAAGCCCGCCGTGCACGCCACGCCGCTGAACCACGTGGGCCTGTGGGTGGACGACCTGCGCAAGGCCGTGGAATGGATGAGCGCGCACGGCGTGCGCTTCGCCCCCGGCGGCATCCGCCCCGGCGCGGCCGGTCACGACATCTGCTTCATCCACCCGAAGGGCAACGACGAGTTCCCGTTGGGTGGCGAGGGCGTGCTGATCGAGCTGGTGCAGGCGCCGCCGGAGGTTGTGCAGGCGTTGGGGCGCTAGCTTCGAATCTGCGAACCTTCAGCGGGTGCGCCAGATTGAGGGCAGGTTGATCGATCGCTTGCTAGGGATCCTGATCAAGGTCCCAGTCGCAGTTGGCACATCGTCGAGGTAGAGACGGGACACTGGGCAACAGGCCCTTGAGATCCTTGGAGACTCGACCATACGCCAAAGACACACCGCACTTCGGGCAGGCGAACGACGACAGGTACTGCCCACCAATGGCCACGCCGACAAGCATGGCAACGCCGAGCCAAGGCCAAACGTACAGTGTCGCCATGCCCAGACCAAACAGGACGAGTGCCACCAACCAGAACGCGCGTCGGAATCGTCGGAGAGTCGTCATGGTCACATGGGGCACACCAGACCGCCGATGTTCGAGGAGGGATTGATCTTGTCGCGTAGCCACCGGCCGATCGCGCCCCCAAGGTTGCCAAGGCCAACTGCACCCGTCTCCGCGTGAACTACTGACCTTCCCAACGTCGCCTCGCTACCTGCTGGCCGTTGAACCACACATGCTCCTGGTTGTCGCCGGGCCACACGCTGTCGTACTCGCCCAGCAGCCGGCCCTGCTCGTCGTGGAAGAACTGCCGGTTGCTTTCCACCGTCCAGGTGCTGTCGTCGACCCATGTGGACGACGTGGCGCTGACCGACTAGGCGCGCCAGGCGCTGTGCCGACACCGTCTTGAGCGCCGGCCTGGCCTTGCTGCCCGAGGCCTGCCGGGTTCACCGCAGATAGTTCACCTTCGCATACTCTCGAACCTTGGGCAAAGTACCAAAGCCAAAGAAGGAGAAGTCGAGACACGTTGCCGCCTTGGATCGGCCAACCACGATGGTCCCCGCTTCACTGACGATCATGAGACCGGCAACGTACTCGACCACGTCTCCTTCCTGGTACATGCCCTCATCTCCAGCGTAAGGCTCGATCATCCAAAGCAAGGCGATGCCTTGAGGCACCCCGGCAAAAGGCGTCTCTGCGGGTTCCTCTGTCATGACGCCCGACTTGTCGGCCGTAGATGCTGCAATGCAAGGCAAGTCCTGCAGCCGCAGCATCCTCGCCTCGTCGATAAACAGGTCCACGAAGTATCCGTCCCTGCATTGCACTCGCACCAAGGAGGTGGGGCGCCCGTACTCAGCGGACAGCTCTCCAAGTTGACATGGCCAGACCTTTACAACGTCGATCGCCCTTGTTAGAAGCTTCCGAAGTGCACTCAACTCTTCAGCCTGAGGAGAGATCAGAATCTTCATGGTGCGCACATCCCTGCCTTTAGCCAGTGCTCTGTGATCATTGATCCGCCGGATGGATGGGCATCAACTCTGACAGACCCGTCCGCATTGAATCGGATGTTGCTTCGCCCACCGCCAACCAGGTTCCCGGATATACCTTGTGCACCGCCTGGTGTAGTGAATGACTTCATTGACCCTGGGTCCGTAATCTGTGCAAATCTAGTTACGGGGTTGCCGATGCCGTCTGCATTGATAGAACCACCAGAACTGGCCCTTGCTCCGACGGTGCCGAACGGCACTGTCTGCGGGCCGCCACCTCCCCACTGCGCCCCGGCCGGGGCGGTGAATCTCGCAGGGAGAGGTGCTCTCGCGCCGCCCGCACCTCCCCCAATCAGCCTCTCGTCGTAGTTCGGCGCAAGGCCAGCCGGATCCGTCGCGTTGAGCGGGCTGCCGTCGACGTACGTATACCGCGCCAGTCCCCCCGCCAACCCAATTGGATCAGACTGCGTATACCGCCCCGTCACCGGATCGTAGTACCGATGCCAGTTGTAGTGCAGGCCGGTCCACAGGTCGAAGTATTGACCCGCAAACCGCAGGTGGTAGTCGAAGCCGCCGGTGAAGGTCGTGGGGTAGGTGCTGCCAAAGGGCTCGCTGTCCCAGCGCCACACCTGCGCGCCAGTGCTGCCGCGCGTGATGCTGCGCGGCGTGCCCAGGTGGTCGGCGTGCACGTGGTAGACGATGCCGCCGCGCACCACCGCCACCGGCTGGCCGTTGAACCACACATGCTCCTGGTTGTCGCCGGGCCACACGCTGTCGTACTCGCCCAGCAGCCGGCCCTGCTCGTCGTGGAAGAACAGCCGGTTGCTCTCCACCGTCCAGGTGCTGTCGTCGACCCATGTGGACGACGTGGCGCTGACCGACTGGGCCGCCAGGCTCTGCGGTGATACCGTCTTTGGCGCGGCCCTGACATTGCTGCCCGAAGCCCGAAGCGCACCGCCGCCCCACTCAGGAATGTAGTAGCGCACGACCTTGTTCACCCGCTGGCCGAGGGCGTTGTAGCTAAAGCTCAGCGAGCGGTTCATCATGGCGCCCAGCTGCTGCATGCGGATCAGCCGGCGGTGGTTGTCGTACCAGCTGGCATAGCCGCTGACGGCCTCGTTTGTCGGGCTGCCGCCGGCGTCATACGTGTAGCTGCGTTGGCCGGTCACGCTGGTCAGCCTGTTGCTGTTGGGCGCGTAAGCGTAGGTTCGTGTCGATCCGCTCACGTTCTCGGTTCGGCGGTTCCCGTTGCCATCCCAGGTCCAGCTGCGGTTCCCGGCCGGTCCGGTGTAGCTTGTGACCTGGCCCAGCTCGTCGTAGCCATAAGTGGAGGTGACTGCGCCCTCTGCGTGGCTGGCCACGCGCCCGACGGCATCGTAGCTGTAGGTGCGCGTTACGGGTCCCAGGGTGACGCTCGTCACGCGGCCGTCGTTGTCGAAGCCGCGGGTGTAGGTGCTGTTGTTGCTCCAGCGCCAACTGCTTGCCGTCTGGGTGAATGGACGGTACGCGATGGTGTTCAACAGCGTGGAGCCGTTGATGGCCAGCGAGGCGACGGCTCCGTTGCTGTAGGCAATGTCGACGTACATGCCCGAGGGATAGGTCATGCGCGACGGCCGACCCAGCGAGTCGCGCGTCACCGTCAATGTGCGTGACACCCCGTTGGTCACCTGTGTCTTGGTCAGCATGCGGCCGGCGCTGTCGTAGGTCCAGCTCGTGCTGCCGGTGGAGTCCGTGACCTGCGACAGCAGCGGCTCAGCGCGATGCGGAACGTAGGTGTAGGTCTGGGCCAGCCACGTGCCCGCGCCGATGGAGGTGAGTCGACCCATGGCATCGTGCGCCCGTGCGTTGAGGCCCCCCACGGCGTTCGTGTGCGACGTGATGTCGTCGGCGTTGTTGCGGGCCACCGTCTGCGCACCGGGATCGTTGCCGACTTCCGACACGACCCGGTTGAAGTGGTCGTGTCCGTAGCCGGTGGCCACGCCGTTGTGGTCGGTGGTGCTGGTGTGGCGGTTCAACCCGTCGAAGGCACTCGTGGACGTGGTCGTCGCGGGCCCGCCCAGGTTGCGCATGGCGGTGGTGTTGGGTTGGGTGCGCGCGATGACGCGGCCCAGCAGATCGGGCGTTCGCGTGAAGCTCTGACCCGCCGGGTTCGTGATGCCGCGTGGGCGGCCATCGGCGCCATAGAGCATCTGCGTCGCGTGGTTTCGCGAGTCGACCACCGCCTTGACACGACCGAGCGTGTCGAGTTGGCGCGTGGACGCCCTCACGAGCGCCCCGCCGGCACTGTAGGTGTGCTCACCCACCACCGCGCCGGCTCCGTCGCGCGAGATCATGGTGGTCTCGGAGCGATGGTTGCCAATGGCCGCAAGCAAGCCGGCCGTCGTGTAGGACCTGTTGGACCAGCTGCCGTCAGGGCGTGTCTGGCGCGTCACCCGGCCGGCAGCGTCGTACTGGATCGCCGTCACGCGGCCGGCCACCGTGCGCGCGGTCGGTCTGCCTCGGGTGTCGTAGGTCAGGTCCACGACCAGTCCGTTGGGTCTCGTGATGCGTTGCGGCAGGCCCATCGCGTTGAAGTTGGACGCGGTGCTGATGCGCCCCTGTGGGTCGGTCACGGTGGTTCTGCGTCCGGCCCCGTCGTAGCCGTACGTCCAGGTGGACCCGCGAGCGTCGGTTTTCGAGTGCAGCAGGTTCTGTGCGTTGTAGACGCGCTGCGCGAGAACGCGTGTCGCTCCGTTGGCTGTCTGGCTGACCTGCGTCACCCGCCCCATCGCATCGAGGGTCGTGTTCGTCGTCACGCCGTTCGCCACGATCTGCGTGCGCTTGCGCCACACGGGATGCCACGACATCGTGGCCGTGGTCTGCTGTGATGTGCCTTGCGCGCGAGTCACCGACACCGGGAGCCCCCGGGTGTCGTAGGCGGCGGTGGAGACTTCCCCTGTGGGCAGCGTGGTCGATACCGGGTTGCCGCTGCCATCGAGCGACACCGAGGTCTGCAACGCCGGGCTGTCCGGCGTCGCGGGCACCGCCAGGTTTGTTACCCGCTTGCTGCCGCCGACGGTTGCAAATGTGCGGACGACCTGCTTGCCTCGAACATCGGTCGTGGTGGCCTGGTTTCCGGCGTACGACACCGTCACCGGGTCGACCCCGCTACCCTTGTTCGATGCAACCGGCCGCCCCCCGGAGTCGTAGCCGACCTGCAGTACGCGTCTGCCGGACTCATCGATCACGCCGGTCAGATGGAACGGCAGGCCTGCGTCCTCGTAGAGGAAGCTGCGCTGGCTGAGATCGGGCATCCGGGCAGAAGTCAGACGGTGGCCCGCGTCGTAGGTGTAGACGAGGTTGGTACCACCCGGCAGTGACACCGTACTGACGCGCGAGGCACCGTCGTAGCCGACGACCAGGCTGCGGCCGAACGGGTCTGTCACGGAAGCCAGCCGCGATGCCGCGTCGTACTGCAGCGTGACGACCACACCACCATCGCTCTGGCTCAGCAGGCGACCCGCGGCGCTGTAGATCTCGACCTGATCCTGCGTGTTGACGTACTGCCACTGCCCACTCGGCAGGCGAGTCAACGCACCTGCGGGTGGATAGCTGGCGTCGGACCACACCTGGCTGGTGCCGTTCCACCAGAAGGACAGCTTGGTGCCGTTGGCACGATGCAGGAAGACGTTGCCGGCATTCAGCATCTCCACGCTCTTGTCCCAGTTGCTGCGCCAGCCTGCACCCATCGGGATGGTGACTTGGGCATTCAAGGTCGCGGTGTTGCTGTTGTAGGTGCGCCCCCATCGCAGGGCCGCCACGGCCGCATGCTCGTAGTCCAGTTCGATGACACGCTTGTTGAGCCAGTCGAGGTCCATGGCGGCGACCACGGTGTACTCCTGCGTGGGATGGACCGCGAACCACTCGGTGAGCTGGGCGCCCAGCGCCGGGCGTACGGGTCCCCACTCGGTGTTGCGCGGGCCCCAGGGGTCGACCTGTCGAAACCAGTTGCTCGAAGGGTCGCCGGCGTCACCCGTGCGCACGCTCTGTACGAGTTCACTGTCGGACGACGCCGGCATGTGCTGCTCATAGAAGGCGGTTTCGTCCGGGCTGAGGTCGTCTGATTCGTCGCCGTACTCCTGGTTGAACGAGGCAGGATCCGATGACCATGCCGCCACTGGGGTCGAAGGGACGGAGCAATCCTGAGCAATCGCCGCAGGAGACCAGAAGCCAAGCGGTGACACCGCGAGTGTCACACTGAGCCAAGTAGCCATAGCGCGTTTTGCCAGGCTAAGCAGTCGACGACCGGTTTCAGTCTGCTCCACTGTCCTCTCCTCCTTTTGGGCCAGAGCAGGCTATGGGCAGCTTGCCGTAGGGTCAACTCGTCAAGCTTGACGATGTGGCTAACGCTGATTCACTCAGGAACTCTGCTGGGTACTCAGGCAGGCCCGTGTCCTTGGCCCCGCCGATACGTCAGCAGCCGCCCCCGATACCCGGCCCTGCCGGGCCTCTCGTCCCGGTCCAGCCGCTCCTCCTCGCGCGTGAAACCGGCGCTCGCCATCTCGCGGTGGAACGCGCTGCGGTTGCCGCGGTCGGGGTCCACGATCCACACGGTGGCGTCGGGCAGGGCGTGGTGGGCGATGAAGGCGGCGAGGCCGCCGCGGCTGTCGCGCTCGTACAGCAGGTCGCTGCCCACGATCAGGTCGAAGCGGCCGCGCACGATGCTGCCGCTGCGCCGGCCCTGGCGTGCCGGCTCGCGCGCCGGTACGTTCCACTGGCCGTGGCGGTAGCTCATCGGCGTCAGGCCATTGAGGCGCAGGTTGGCGCGCAGGAAGCCCGCGGCCAGCGGGTGGCAGTCGCTGGCGGTCATGTGGGCGCCGCGGCGGTGCGCCACCAGGCTGGGCAGCGCGAGGCCGCAGCCGATCTCCAGGATGCGCTCGGTGGCACTCACCGGCCGCTGCGCCAGGCGCTCGGCCAGGGCCAGGCCGCTGGGCCAGGCCAGGCCGAACAGCGGCCACGCGGCCGACGAGATGCCCAGCCGGGCGGCGTGGTCGTGCGGGTCGTGGAACTGCTGGCGGTCGGCCAGCGCGCGGATCAGCAGGTCGGGCACGCCGTCGATGGCGATGCGGGTGCGGTGGGTGTGATAGCCGGTCATCGGAGCGAGCGCCTCGCAGGGGGCAAAGGGCCACGCTCGTGGCCGAGTATGCGCCTGCGCGCCTTGCGGGTATGGCGGCGCCGCTAGAGTGCGCGCGTTGCCACCATCCCTTCGCGGAGCCTTCGCATGAGCATGCAGACCCTTCTGGACCAGTTGCTCAAGTCCGGCATGGAGCGCTACGACACCGCCCGCCAGTCGGGCGACCTGGGCAAGTACGCCACCGGCGCGGCCGCGGGCGGGGCGCTGGCGCTGCTGCTGGGCAGCAAGCGCGGGCGCAGCCTCGGCGGCAAGGCGCTCAAGATCGGCACCGTGGCCGCGCTCGGCACGCTGGCCTGGAAGGCCTACAGCGACTGGCAGGCGCGCCAGCAGGCCGCCGCGCCGCAGCCCGCGGCCGGCGCGCCGCAGGGGCAGGGCGCCGGCACGGTGCCGGGCTTCGCCGCGCTGCCCGCGCCGCAGCTGGAGGACCATTCCCGCGCCATGCTCAAGGCGATGATCGCCGCGGCCAAGTCCGACGGGCACCTGGACGATCGCGAGCGCGCCGCGCTCGAAGGCGAGCTGCAGCGCCTGGAGGCCGACCCCGCCGTGCGCGGCTGGGTCGACGCCGAACTGCGCCGCCCGGTGGAGCCGGCCGACGTGGCCGCGGCCAGCACCAGCCCGCAGATGGCCGCCGAGATGTACCTCGCCAGCGTGCTGGTGGTGGACGACACCACCACGATGGAGCGCGCCTACCTGGACGAGCTGGCGCGCCAGCTCCGACTGCCGGCCGAGCTGAAGGCCGACCTGGAGGCCAAGGCGCGCAGCGCCGGCTGATCGGGCGGTCGCCGCGCGTCAGCGCGGGAGCTCGCGGTAGTAGTAGGTGGTGCTGCACGGCTGCCCGTCGGGCAGCAGTGCGTAGCCGGGGATGTCGCCGCAGCGCTGCCATCCCAGGCGCTCGTACAGCCGGCGCGCGTCGTCGCTGGCGGTGTCCAGCACCAGCAGGGTGCGGCCGTGGCGCTGCGCCGCGGCCTCCGCAGCGCGCATCAGCAGCGCGCCCAGGCCGCGGCGGCGGGCGCGGCGGTGCACCAGCATCTTGGACACGTCGGCGCGGTGCGGCTGGTTCTCCGGCTGGTCCAGCACCACCTGCACCGTGCCGGCCAGCCCGTGCTCGTCGTCCACCGTCAGCAGCAGCCGCTCGCCGCGCGCCACGCCGTCGCCCACGCCGCGCCAGAACGCGAGCGCACGCGCTGGGGGCAGCGGGTGCATGAAGCTGACCGACGCGCCGCCTTCCACGCAGTCGATCAGCAGCGTGGCCAGGGCCTGGGCGAGCGTGTCGTCCACCTGCGTCACGAGTCGGGCGGCGGCGGGGTGGGCGGCGGATGGAGGCAGGTGCATGGCAGCGTTGATCACCGTGGGGCTGCCGACGGCGTGGTGGCGATCACCACCACGTACCGCGCCGTCGTGCGGCCGGGGTTGTGGAAGCTGGTGGGCCGGTCCAGCCGGTGGGCCAGGCAGTCGCCGGCGGCGAGGCGGTGCGTGTCGTCCCCCACGGTCACCTCGATCGTGCCGGCCTGCACCCACACCTGCTGGTGCATCGCCGGCTCGCGCGCGGCGGTGTCATAGGCCACGCGCGCACGCGGCGGGAACGACACCTCCACGATGCGCAGCGGCGAGTCGCCGGCGGGGGACACGTTGCGCCGCACGTAGCCCGAGTGCGGGTCGCGCCACACCGGCTGGTCGGCCGCGCGTGCCACCGGGCTGGCGGCGGCGCCGGGTGCGTCGAAAAGCGACGCCAGCGGCACGCCCAGGCCGGTGGCCAGGCGCTCCAGCACCACCGCCGTGGGGCTGGCCTCGCCGCGCTCGATGAGCGAGATCATCGATCGGCTCACGCCGCACTGGCGGGCCAGCGCGTCCAGCGACAGGCCCCGCCCGGCCCGCAGGTCGCGCACGCGCCGGGCGATGCGGTCGTTGACGTCGGAGGCAGCCGTCTCGGGCGGTGGCGGTTGTTCTCTCATGCTGGAGAAAGTGTCCAGCATATTGGACAATGCCGTCAACCCCTGCCGCTGGCTCCGGCGGCCGCGTCGCGCAGGGCGTCGGCCAGCAGGCGCACCGCGGCGGGCGCGCTGCCGTCGCCGCGCAGGCACACCACGAAGCGGCGCTCGGCCCAGGCGTCGGTCAGCGGCACCATCGCCAGCGACTCGGACGCCGAGTGCATCTGCACCGCCTCGCGCGGCAGGATCGCCGGGCCCAGGCCCGCAGCCACGATGCGCGCGGCGGCGTCCATGCTGGACACCTGGATGCGGTTGACGAGCTGGCGCCCCATGCGGGCGGCCTCGCGCTGCAGCAGCCGGTCCATCATGCCGCCCGGCGCCACGGCCACCACCACGTGGTCCAGCGCGTCGGCGAACGACACGCGCCTGCGTCGCGCCAGCGGGTGGCCCAGCGGCGCGGCCAGGCACAGCCGGTCGCTGCGGTACGGCAGGCTCGCCAGTCCACCCAGGTCCGACAGGTCCCACAGCACGCCCAGGTCGGCGGCGCCCTCGCGCACGCCCTTCACGATGTCCGGGCTGACGCGCTCGTCCAGGCTCACGCTCACCTGCGGGTGGCGCTGGAGAAAGGCGCCGATGTCGTCGGCCAGGTCCTCGGCCAGGATCGACGGCGCGGCCAGCACGCGCACGCTGCCCTGCTTGCCGGCGGCAAAGTCGGACAGCTCGGCGTGCATGCGCGCCATGGTGGAAAGCACGTCGCGCGCCTGGCGCAGCAACGCCTGCCCGGCCGCCGTGGGCTCGATGCCGCGCCGACCGCGCACCAGCAGCGGCGCGCCGACCGCGGCCTCGATGGCGGCGATGCGCTTGCTCACGGCCGACGCCACGATGGCCTCGCGCTCGGCGGCGCGTGCGATGTTGCGTTCCTCGCAGACGGCGATGAACAGGCGCAGCGTCACGGGGTCGAAGGTCTTGTGTTCTGCCATGCCAAACGGGAACGGTGGTGGTTCCGAAATACCGTGGATGATGCCGCAAGGCATGGCTACAGTGCGGCGATGACTGCCCCGACGCCCCGACCGCACCCGCCCGTCACCGTGCGCGAGGTGGGCCTGCGCGACGGCCTGCAGATCCTGGCCCGCGTGGTGCCGACGGCGCACAAGCTGGCATGGCTGCGCGCCGCGCACGACGCCGGCCTGCGCGAGATCGAGGTGGGCTCGTTCGTGCCGGCGCGCCTCATGCCGCAGCTGGCCGACACGGCCGAGCTGGTGGCGTTTGCCAACACGCTGCCGGGCTGCCGGCCGTCGGTGCTGGTGCCCAACCTGAAGGGCGCCGAGCGCGCGCTGGACGCGGGCGCGCACGCGATGCTGCTGCCGCTGTCGGCCAGCCATGCGCACAGCCTGGCCAACCTGAAGCGCACGCCCGACGACGTGGTGGCCGACCTGCACCGCATCGTCGACCTGCGCGATGCGCGCGGCTCCGGGTGCCTGGTGGAGGTGGGCCTGTCCACCGCCTTCGGCTGCACGATCCAGGGCCGGGTGGAGCCGGCCGAGGTGCTGCGCCTGGTGCGTGCCGCGCTGGACGCCGGCGTGGACCGCATCGGCCTGGCCGACACCGTGGGCTACGCCGACCCGCTGCAGGTGAAGACGCTGTTCGAGCAATGCCTCGACGTCGCGGGCGAGCGCCTGTCGTGCGGCCACTTCCACGACACGCGCGGCCTGGGCTGCGCCAACGTGTTCGCCGCCTGGCAGGCCGGCGTGCGGCGCTTCGACGCCTGCACCGGCGGCCTCGGCGGCTGCCCGCACGCGCCGGGCGCCAGCGGCAACGTGGCCACCGAGGACGTGGCGTATCTCTTCGCCAGCATGGGCGTGCCCACCGGCCTGGACTTCGCGCGCCTGATGGCGCTGCGCGCGCAGGTGGCGCAGTGGCTCGACGGCGAGCCGCTGCACGGCGCCATCTGGCGTGCCGGCCTGCCGAAGACAATCGCCGCATGAACGCTCCCGACACGACCGCGCGGCCACTGCCGCAACCCCTGGCCGGCCTGAAGGTGGTGGAGTTCACCCACATGGTGATGGGCCCCACCTGCGGCATGGTGCTGGCCGACCTGGGCGCTGACGTGGTGAAGGTGGAGCCGATCGAAGGCGACCGCACGCGCACGCTGCTCGGTGCCGGCGCCGGCTTCTTCCCGATGTTCAACCGCAACAAGAAGAGCATCCGGATCGACCTGCACCACCCGGACGGCGCGGCGGCGGCGCGGCGCCTGTGTGGCGCGGCCGACGTGGTGGCGGAGAACTTCAAGCCCGGCACGATGGTGAAGTACGGGCTGGACCATGCGTCGCTGTCGGCCGCCAACCCGCGCCTGATCTACGCCAGCCTGAAGGGCTTCCTGCCCGGGCCCTACGACCACCGCACCGCGCTCGACGAGGTGGTGCAGATGATGGGCGGGCTGGCCTACATGACCGGCCGCCCGGGCGACCCGCTGCGCGCCGGCTCGTCGGTCAACGACATCATGGGCGGCATGTTCGGCGCCATCGCGATCCTGGGGGCGCTGATCCAGCGCGGCATCACCGGGCGCGGCATGGAGGTGCAGTCGGCGCTGTACGAGAACAACATTTTCCTCGTCGGGCAGCACATGCTGCAGTACGCGATCACCGGCCAGCCGGCCGCGCCGATGCCCGCGCGCATCAGCCCCTGGGCCATCTACGACGTGTTCACCGTGAAGGACGGCGGGCAGATCTTCCTGGCCGCGGTGAGCGACGCGCAGTGGCTGGTGTTCTGCGACACGCTGGGCTTTGCCGACTTGAAGGCGGACCCGGCGCTGCGCCTGAACAACGACCGCGTGCGCGCGCGGCCGACGCTGCTGCCGGAGATCACGCGCCGGCTGCAGGCCCACACCGCCGACGAGCTGGCGCGGAGGTTCGAGGACGCGGGCCTGCCCTTCGCGCCGATCATGAAGCCCGAGCAGCTGCTCGACGACCCGCACCTGCTGGCCACCGGTGGCCTGGCCGACATCCGCCTGACCGACGGCGCGCGCGCGGGCCAGACGGTGAAGACCACGCTGTTCCCGTTCACGCTCGACGGGCAGCGCCCGGGCGTGCGCCACAACCCGCCGCGCGCCGGCGAGCACACGCGCGAAGTGCTGCGCGGCGTGGGCCTCACGGACGCCGAGGTGGACGCGCTGATCGAATCCAGGGCGGTGGCGTAGGACCACCCCCGTCAACCCAGGAGACCTGCCATGACCCTTGCCCTGCACCCTGCCCGCCGCCTGCTCGTCGCCGGGGCCGCCGCACTGCTCGCGCTGCCCGCTCTGGCGCAGGTGGGCGACAAGTCCGTGCGCTTCATCCTGCCCAACGCCACCGGCTCGGGCGTGGACGCGATCACCCGCGCCGCGCAGCCGGCGCTGGCCAAGGCGCTGGGCTTCCCGGTGGTGGTGGACAACCAGCCCGGCGCCGGCGGCATCGTCGGCCTGCAGGCGCTGGCCAAGGCGGCGCCGGACGGCATGACGCTGTCGGTGGTGTCGAACAACGTGGTCATCTTCCCGAGCGTCTACAAGACGATCCCGTTCGACATGCCGGGCGACTTCACGCCGATCGCGGTGGTGGGCGCCACGCCGATCGTGCTGGTGGTCAATCCGAACAAGGTGGCGGCCAAGGACCACAAGGAGTTCGCCGCGCTGCTCAAGAGCCGGCCGGACCAGTTCAACTTCGGCTCCGGCGGCAACGGCACCATCCTGCACCTGACCGGCGAGCAGTACGTGGACGAGATCGGTGCCAAGGCGCGGCACATCCCGTACAAGGGCGTGGGCCCGATGGTCACCGACCTGATCGGCGGCCAGATCGACTTCGCGACGCTGGCGCTGCCGAGCGTGCAGCAGCACATCAAGACCGGCGCGCTGCGTGCCATCGGCATGGGCGGTGCGCAGCGCTCGCCCGCCGCCCCGGAGATCCCGACCATCGCGGAGCAGGGCCTGCCCAGCTACGTGGTCGAGGCCTGGTTCGGCGTGCTCGGTCCCAAGGGCATGAGCGCCGCCGACGTGAAGCGGGTGCACGACGCGGTGGTGGCGGCCTTTGCCGACCCGGCCGTCAAGGAGACGATGGCCCGGCAGGGCAACACCATCTCGGTCAGCACGACGGAGTTCGCCCAGCAGTATTTCCGCAGCGAGAAGGACAAGTACGCCAAGCTGGTGAAGAAGGCCGGCATCGAGTTGCAGTAGGACACGCGGCCGGTCGGCCCGGCCGCCGGTTTGCAGGACAATCGACCCCGACATGAATCCCGCACGCACCCTCTACGACAAGCTCTGGGACGAGCACGCCGTCCACACCGAGGACGACGGCACGACCGTCCTCTACATCGACCGGCACCTGGTGCACGAGGTGACCAGCCCGCAGGCCTTCGAGGGCCTGCGCCTGGCCGACCGCAAGCCCTGGCGCACCAGCTCCATCGTCGCCACGGCCGACCACAACACGCCCACCGAGCACTGGGAGCAGGGCTACGACGGCATCACCGACCCGGTGAGCAAGCAGCAGATCGTCACGCTGGACGCCAACATCAAGGCCTTCGGCGCGGCGGCGTACTTCCCGTTCCTGGACAAGCGCCAGGGCATCGTGCACGTGATCGGCCCGGAGCAGGGCGCCACGCTGCCGGGCATGACGGTCGTGTGCGGCGACAGCCACACCAGCACCCACGGCGCCTTCGGCGCGCTGGCGCACGGCATCGGCACCAGCGAGGTCGAGCACGTGCTGGCCACCCAGACGCTGCTGGCCAAGAAGGCGAAGAACATGCTGGTGCGCGTGGAAGGCGCACTGCCGCGCGGCTGCACCGCCAAGGACATCGTGCTGGCGATCATCGGCCGCATCGGCACCGCCGGCGGCACCGGCTACACCATCGAGTTCGGCGGCGCGGCGATCCGCGCGCTGTCGATGGAAGGCCGCATGACGGTGTGCAACATGGCCATCGAGGCCGGGGCGCGCGCCGGCCTGGTGGCGGTGGACGACAAGACCATCGAGTACGTGCGCGGCCGGCCCTTCGCCCCCAGCGGCCCCGAGTTCGATCTGGCGGCGGCCTACTGGCGCACGCTGCGCTCCGACGACGGCGCCACCTTTGATCGCGTGGTGGAGATCGACGCGTCGCAGCTCGCGCCGCAGGTCACCTGGGGCACGTCGCCCGAGATGGTGGTGTCGGTGGCCGACCGCGTGCCCGACCCCGAAAAGGAGAAGGACCCGGGCCGCCGCGGCGCCATCGAGCGCGCGCTAACCTACATGGGCCTGGAACCCAACCGCGCCATCGAGGACATCCGCCTCGACAAGGTGTTCATCGGCTCGTGCACCAACAGCCGCATCGAGGACCTTCGCGAGGCCGCGGCCGTGGTGCGCCGCCTGGGCCGCCGCGTCGCGTCCAACGTGCGCGTGGCGATGGTGGTGCCGGGCTCGGGCCTGGTGAAGGCCCAGGCCGAGCGCGAGGGCCTGCACGAGGTGTTCAAGGCGGCGGGCTTCCAGTGGCGCGAGCCCGGCTGCTCGATGTGCCTGGCGATGAACGCCGACCGGCTGGAGCCCGGCGAACGCTGCGCCTCCACCAGCAACCGCAATTTCGAAGGCCGCCAGGGCGCCGGCGGCCGCACCCACCTGGTGAGCCCGGCCATGGCGGCCGCCGCCGCCATCGAGGGGCATTTCGTCGACGTGCGCCGCATTGCCTAGTCAAGGAGTGGAAGCGATGAAGAAGCTGTTTGCCATCGTGCTCGTGGCCCTGTTCGCCACTGGCTGCAACACGATCGAGGGCATGGGCAAGGACATTTCCAAGGCCGGCGACAAGATCGAAGAAGCCGCCAAGAAGAAGTAGGGTAGGGACCTTGAAGCCGTTCACCGTTCACAAGGGGCTCGTGGCCCCGATGGATCGCGCCAACGTCGACACCGACGCGATCATCCCGAAGCAGTTCCTGAAGTCGATCCAGCGCTCGGGCTTCGGCCCCAACCTGTTCGACGAGTGGCGCTACCTGGACCCGGGCGAGCCCGGGAAGGACCCAGCCTCGCGCAAGCCCAACCCGGACTTCGTGCTCAACCAGCCGCGCTACCAGGGCGCGTCGGTGCTGCTGGCGCGCGAGAACTTCGGCTGCGGCTCCAGCCGCGAGCACGCGCCGTGGGCCATCGAGCAGTACGGCTTCCGCGCACTGATCGCTCCGAGCTACGCCGACATCTTCTTCAACAACTGCTTCAAGAACGGCCTGCTGCCGATCGTGCTGCCTGCGCCGCTGGTGGACCGGCTGTTCGACGAGGTGGCGGCCTTTGCCGGGTATTCGCTCATCGTCGACCTGCCGCGGCAGGTGATCGTCAAGCCCGACGGTACCGAGATCCCCTTCGACGTGCAGCCCTTCCGCAAGCAGTGCCTCGTCAACGGCTGGGACGACATCGGCCTGACGCTGCGCCACGCCGACAAGATCCGCGCCTTCGAGGCCGAGCGCCTGGCGCGTCGCCCGTGGCTGGCGCGCGTTCCCCTCTGAAAGACTCCCCATGAAGATCGCAGTCCTGCCGGGCGACGGCATCGGCACCGAAATCGTTGCGCAGGCCGTGCGCGTGCTGCACGCGCTGGACCTGAAGTTCGAGATGGAGACCGCCCTGGTGGGCGGCGCCGCCTACGAGGCGCACGGCCATCCGCTGCCGGAGTCCACGCTGGCGCTGGCCCAGGCCGCCGACGCGGTGCTGTTTGGCGCCGTGGGCGACTGGAAGTACGACAAGCTCGAGCGCGCGCTGCGCCCGGAGCAGGCCATCCTCGGCCTGCGCAAGAACCTCGGGCTGTTCGCCAACTTCCGCCCGGCGCTGTGCTACGAGCAGCTCACCCATGCGTCGAGCCTCAAGCCCGAACTGGTGGCGGGGCTGGACATCCTGATCATCCGCGAGCTGACCGGCGACATCTACTTCGGCCAGCCGCGCGGCCGCCGCAAGGCGGTGGACGGGCACTTCCCCGGCGCCGAGGAGGCGTTCGACACGATGCGCTATTCGCGCCCCGAGATCGAGCGCATCGCCCACGTGGCCTTCCAGGCGGCGCGCCGGCGCCAGCGCAAGGTGACCAGCGTGGACAAGGCCAACGTGCTGGAGACCTTCCAGTTCTGGAAGGACGTGGTGACCGAGGTGCATGCCCAGTACCCCGACGTGGAACTGGAGCACATGTACGTGGACAACGCGGCCATGCAGCTGGTGCGCGCGCCGAAGAAGTTCGACGTGGTCGTCACCGGCAACATGTTCGGCGACATCCTGTCGGACGAGGCGGCCATGCTCACCGGCTCGATCGGCATGCTGCCGTCGGCGTCGTTGGACGCCAACAACAAGGGCCTGTACGAGCCCAGCCACGGCAGCGCGCCGGACATCGCCGGTAAGGATCTTGCAAACCCGCTGGCTACAATCCTGTCCGCTGCCATGATGCTTCGCTTCTCCCTCGACCAGCCCGCCGCCGCCGACCGCATCGAGTCGGCGGTGCAGTCCGTGCTGTCCGCAGGGCTGCGCACCGCGGACATCTGGAGCGAAGGCACGCGCAAGGTGGGCACCACGGCGATGGGCGACGCCGTCGTCGCCGCGATCACCGGCAAAACCATTACCAAGAGCTAGCGGCTCTCGGATCGTCTCGCCCCTTCCTCCTGGACCCCGGCGACGCGAGCCGGGAACCACAAGGGGTACGGGACAAAGGACGACTCAAATGGCACTCGTAGGACTGGTCGGCTGGCGCGGCATGGTGGGTTCCGTGCTGATGGACCGCATGCGCGCCGAGGGCGACTTCGCGCTCATCGAGCCGGTGTTCTTCTCCACCTCCAATGCGGGCGGCGCCGCCCCCGCGATGGCGAAGAACGAGACCAAGCTGCAGGACGCCGGCGACATCGACGCGCTGCGCCGCTGCGACATCATCATCACCTGCCAGGGCGGCGACTACACCACCGAGGTGTTCCCGAAGCTGCGCGCCGCCGGCTGGAAGGGCCACTGGATCGACGCCGCGTCCACGCTGCGGATGAAGGACGACGCGGTCATCGTGCTCGACCCGGTGAACCTGCCGGTGATCCAGGACGCGCTGGCCCGCGGCGGCCGCAACTGGATCGGCGGCAACTGCACCGTGAGCTGCATGCTGATGGGCGTGGGCGCGCTCTACAAGGCCGGCCTGGTCGAGTGGATGAGCACCATGACCTACCAGGCGGCCTCCGGCGGCGGTGCGCAGCACATGCGCGAGCTGCTCACGCAGTTCGGCACGCTCAACCACGAGGTGCGCGACCTGCTGGCCGACCCGATGAGCGCCATCCTCGACATCGACCGCCGCGTCATCGACAAGCAGCGCGCGCTCGACGACGCCGAGAAGGCCAACTTCGGCGTGCCGCTGGGCGGCTCGCTGATCCCCTGGATCGACAAGGACCTCGGCAACGGCGTCAGCCGCGAGGAGTGGAAGGGCGGCGCCGAGACCAACAAGATCCTCGGCCACGCCAAGGCGATCCCGGTGGACGGTTTCTGCGTGCGCATCGGCGCGATGCGCTGCCACAGCCAGGCGCTGACCTTCAAGCTGAAGAAGGACGTGCCGCTGGCCGACGTCGAGGCGATGATCGCCGCCGACAACGAGTGGGTGAAGGTGGTGCCCAACACCCGCGAGGCCACAATGTCGGGCCTGACCCCGGTGGCGGTGACCGGCACGCTGTCCATCCCCGTGGGCCGCCTGCGCAAGATGGCGATGGGCCCGGAGTACCTGGGTGCCTTCACCATCGGCGACCAGCTGCTGTGGGGGGCGGCGGAACCGCTGCGCCGGATGCTGCGCATCCTGCTGCAGCACTGAGGCCGAAAACGCCACGTTGCCGAGTGACAACAACTTCACGCGCCGCGTCGATTCGTAACACCACGCCGAGACTGGTCAGACTTTGCATGAGCTTGTCTGCCTATATGCTTGATGCTATTGTGGTTTCCAGCTGATGCAGCGTGTTGTGAGTGGTTGCGAACCCCCTTCGGCGCGGTGCGTGGATGAACCGGTCTGCGGCGGACGACCCTGAAGTCCGCCGTTTGTCATTGGGAGACGCCTTGAACACCAACCCCAAAACTCCCCGTCGCATGCGACACGCTCTGTCGGCAGTCGCGGCGGCCACCCTCGCGCTGGCAGCGTCGAGCAGCTGGGCGTTGGGCCTCGGGCGTCTGGCCGTGCAGTCCGCCCTCGGCGAGAACCTGCGCGCCGAGATCGAGATCACCAGCCTGACGCCGGAAGAGGCGTCGTCGCTGCGCGTGCGCGTGGCCCCGGCCGACGCCTACCGCTCGGCGGGCGTGGACTACAACGCGGTGCTGCAGAGCACGCAGGTGGCCGTGGCGCGTCGCGCCGACGGCCGTTCGTACCTGCGCCTGACCAGCGACCGCGTGGTGCAGGAGCCCTTCGTCGACGTGATCCTGGAGATCACGTGGTCCAGTGGCCGCCTGGTGCGCGAGTACACCCTGCTGCTCGACCCGCCGAGCAGCACGCGCACCGCCGCCGCCCCGGCCCCGGCGCCGGTGGCGCCCGCCATCTCTCCGGCACCGGCCGCGCCGGCCCCGGCGCCTGCGCCGCGTGCGGCGGCACCGGCCACTGCGGCCGCCCCGGCCGCCCCGGCCGCCCCCCGTGCGGCAGCGCCCGCGCCGGCCCCGGCGCCCTCGGCCGCCACGCCGCGGGCCAGCGGCACCGTCGACGACTACACCGTGCGGCAGGGCGACACGCTGTCGCGCGTGGCCCAGCGCACGCTGCGCGACGGCGTCTCGCTCGACCAGATGCTGGTGGCGCTGTTCCGCGCCAATCCGCAGGCGTTCATCGACGAGAACATGAACCTGCTGAAGTCGGGTTCCAAGCTCAAGGTGCCGTCGGCCGACGAGGCCAGGCAGACCTCGCCCGCCGACGCGCGCCAGGTGAT
The DNA here is from genome assembly GCF_057219775.1 of Aquabacterium sp. T101. Taxonomy (NCBI): domain Bacteria; kingdom Pseudomonadati; phylum Pseudomonadota; class Betaproteobacteria; order Burkholderiales; family Sphaerotilaceae; genus Aquabacterium; species Aquabacterium sp. T101. The sequence goes on along the minus strand of NZ_JBXVVZ010000001.1, from coordinate 815,129 downwards.
CCAGGCCCAGAGCGCCGACTTCGGCACCTACCGCCAGCGCCTCGCCAGCGGCGTGCCGGCGGTGCGCGCCAACGAGCCCGCGCGCCAGGCCACCGGCAAGGTCACGGCCCAGGTCGACGACAAGAAGGCGCCGGCCAACGCCTCGCCGGACCGGCTGACGCTGTCGCAGGGCGGCCTGAAGGCCGGCGCCGCTGCGCCCGAGGCCAAGCTGTCGCGCGACACCGAGAAGCAGGCCCAGGACCAGCGCAAGGCGGAGCTCACCCGCACCGTCGACGAACTCAAGAAGCTGAAGGAAGGTGCCGCTGCACCGGGCGCTGCCACCGCCGCCAAGCCGGGCGCGCCCGGCGTGACGGTGGCCGCCGCGCCGCCGGCCGCCCCGGCGGCCCCCGCCGCCAAGCCGGCAGCCGCGCCAGCCCCCGCGCCGACGCCGACGCCGGCGCCGGCCCCCGCGCCCGCTCCGGCGCCCACACCCGCTCCCGCCCCGGCGCCGGCCGCGCCTGCACCGGCGCCCGTGGTCGCCGCCCCGGCGGCGCCGGTGGCCGCGTCTGTCCCGGCGCCCGCTGCCGCGCCTGCGCCGGCCGTGGTGGCCAGTGCCCCCGCGCCTGCGGCCCCGGCGTCCGCGCCGCGGCCGGCCGTGGCCGCCAAGCCGCCGGCCGTGCCGGCCGAGGAGCCCGACTTCCTCACCGGCCTGCTGGACAACCCGTACATGCTGCCGGGTGCCGGCCTCGTGGTGGCCCTGCTGGCCGGCCTGGGCTGGTACCGCTGGCGCAGCCGGTCGCGCAACGAAAGCGGCGAGACCTCGTTCCTGGAAAGCCGCCTGCAGCCGGACTCGTTCTTCGGCGCCAGCGGCGGACAGCGCATCGACACGCGCGATGCGTCCGGCGCGTCCTCGTCGATGAGCTATTCGCTGTCGCAGCTCGACGCCATCGGCGACGTGGACCCGGTGGCCGAGGCCGACGTGTACCTGGCCTATGGTCGCGACCTGCAGGCCGAGGAGATCCTCAAGGAGGCGATGCGCAGCAACCCCGAGCGCCTCGCGATCCGCTCCAAGCTGCTCGAGGTGTACGCCAAGCGGCGCGACACCAAGGGCTTCGAACTGCTGGCCACCCAGCTGTTCGGCCTGACCGGCGGCGAGGGCGACGAATGGCACAAGGCCCAGGAGCTGGGCCTGTCGATCGACTCGGACAACCCGCTGTACAAGCCGGGTGGCCGTCCCAGCCCGTCGATGGCCGCTGGCGCTGCCGCGACCATCGAGCAGCTCGGCGCGAGCACGATGCCGCAGTCGGTGATGCCGCCGCAGACTTCGGCCTTCGCCGCGTCCGACATCGCGCCGCCGCCGCCCGGCGGCCCGGTCGACCTGGACCTGGACATCGCCTTCGACACGCCGGCCGCGCCGCCCGCGCTCGACTCGACCCAGCCGCTGCAGGGCGAGGCTGCTGCCGCCGCGGCACCGGCCCCGGCCGACGACTTCTCGCTGCCCGACCTGCCCGAGGTGGCGGCTGCGCCGGCACCGGCCACGGCCGGTGGCGCGATGGACTTCAACCTCGGCGACCTGTCGCTCGACCTGCCCGGGGCGGCCGACAAGGGCAACGAGCCGTCGCTGGACTTCGGCCAGGCCGCGCCCGACGAGGGCGGCGCCATCGACGCGTCGGACCCGCTCGCGCGCAAGCTCGAGCTGGCCGAGGAGTTCCGCCAGATCGGCGACATGGAAGGTGCGCGTGACCTGCTCGAGGAGGTCGTGGCCAAGGCCAGCGGCCCGCTGAAGTCGCGCGCCCAGAGCCTGCTCGACGCCCTGGCGTGACCTCGGCGCCTGCCGGGGGCCGGCTGGCACTCGGCATCGCCTATCGCGGCGGCGCCTATCAGGGCTGGCAGAGCCAGCCCGGCGGGCGCACGGTGCAGGACCATGTGGAGGCCGCGCTGTCGGCCTTCGCCGACCAGCGCGTGGCCTGCCTGTGCGCCGGGCGCACCGATGCCGGCGTGCATGCCGTCAACCAGGTGGTGCACCTCGACGCTCCGGTCGAGCGCGACCCGTTCTCGTGGGTGCGCGGCACCAACCGCTACCTGCCCGCCGACATCGCGGTGCAGTGGTGCCGGCCGGTCGACGCCGGCTTCCACGCGCGCAACAGTGCGCGGGGACGGCGCTACGCCTATGTGCTGCTGGAGTCGCCGGTGCGCCCGTCGCTCGAGACCGGTCTCGCGGGCTGGGTGTTCCGCCCGCTGGACGGCGATGCGATGCGCAGGGCGGCGGCGTGCCTGATCGGCGAGCACGACTTCTCGTCGTTTCGCAGCGCCGAGTGCCAGGCCCCGTCGCCGGTGAAGCGCCTGAACCGCGTGGCGATCGAGCGTCGCGGGGCCTACTGGCGCTTCGACTTCGACGGCAATGCCTTCCTGCACCACATGGTGCGCAACCTGATGGGCTGCCTCGTGGCCGTGGGGCAGGGGCAGCACCCGCCGGGCTGGATGGCCGACGTGCTGCAGGCGCGCAGCCGCGACGCGGCGGCACCGACCTTCGCCCCGGACGGTCTGTACTTCCTGGGGCCGTACTACGATGCCGGCCATGCCCTGCCCGACACCACGCCTGCAGCCGACTGGCTGCCCTGAGCGCCGCCGATGAGCGCCCGCACGCGGATCAAGATCTGCGGCCTGACGCGCGAGGCGGACGTGGCTGCCGCGGTGTCCGCGGGCGCCGACGCAGTCGGCTTCGTGCTCTACCCGAAGAGCCCGCGCCACGTGAGCCTGGAGCGCGCCGTGGCCCTGGCGCAGGGGCTGCCGCCTTTCGTGACGCCGGTGCTGCTGTTCGTAAACGCGGCGGCGCACGACGTGACGGCGGCGGCGGCGGCCCTGCCGCAGGCGCTGCTGCAGTTCCACGGCGACGAGACGCCCGCGGACTGCGCGGCGGGCGGTCGGCCCTACCTGCGCGCCGTGCGCATGGCGCCGCAGACCGATTTGCTAGACTGGGAGCGTCGCTTTCCCGAAGCCTGCGCCCTGCTGCTCGACGCCCATGTCGACGGCTACGGCGGGGGTGGCAAGAGGTTCGATTGGTCGCTCATTCCTCCCGGCGTTCGCTCTCCGCTCGTTTTGTCTGGTGGGTTGAGTCCTGCAAGCGTGATCGATGGGGTGCTCGCCGTCCGGCCGTATGCCGTTGACGTGAGCTCCGGCGTCGAGGCGAGCAAGGGCATCAAGGATGCCGCGCTGATGCGCCGGTTCTGTGAAGCGGTCCGCGAAGCCGATGCCCGGCTCGCCGACCTCGCCACCTAGGACCATCATGTTGAACTACCAGCAGCCCGACGCCCGCGGGCATTTCGGGCCTTACGGCGGCACCTTCGTCGCCGAGACCCTGATCCATGCGCTCGACGAACTGAAGGGCGCCTACGAGCATTACCGCAAGGACCCCGAGTTCGTCGCCGAGTTCAAGCGCGAACTGAGGCACTTCGTCGGCCGGCCGAGCCCCGTCTACCACGCGGCGCGGCTGTCGCGCGAGGTCGGCGGCGCGCAGATCCACCTCAAGCGCGAGGACCTCAACCACACCGGCGCGCACAAGGTGAACAACACCATCGGCCAGGCCCTGCTGGCGCGCCGCATGGGCAAGCCGCGCGTGATCGCCGAGACGGGCGCGGGCCAGCACGGCGTGGCCAGCGCCACCGTGGCCGCGCGCTACGGCATGGAATGCGTGGTCTACATGGGCAGCGAGGACGTCAAGCGCCAGTCGCCCAACGTCTACCGCATGCACCTGCTGGGCGCCAAGGTGGTGCCGGTGGAATCCGGCAGCCGCACGCTCAAGGACGCGCTCAACGAGGCGCTGCGCGACTGGGTCACCAACGTCGAGAACACGTTCTACATCATCGGCACGGTGGCCGGCCCGCACCCTTACCCGATGATGGTGCGCGACTTCCAGCGCGTGATCGGCGACGAGTGCCTGGAGCAGATGCCCGAGATGATCGGCTGCCAGCCCGACGCGGTGATCGCCTGCGTGGGCGGCGGCAGCAACGCGATGGGTATGTTCTACCCCTACATCCCGCACGAGTCGGTGCGCCTGATCGGCGTGGAGGCCGCGGGGCAGGGGCTGGACACCGGCCGGCACGCGGCGTCGCTGTCGGCCGGATCGCCCGGCGTGCTGCACGGCAACCGCACCTACCTGCTGCAGGACGCCAACGGCCAGATCACCGAGACGCACTCGATCTCGGCCGGCCTGGACTACCCCGGCGTGGGCCCCGAGCACGCTTACCTGAAGGACATCGGCCGCGCCGAGTACGTCGGCATCACCGACGACGAGGCGCTGGCCACCTTCCACCGCCTGTGCCGCACCGAGGGCATCATCCCGGCACTGGAGTCGAGCCACGCCGTGGCCTACGCCATCAAGCTGGCCGCGACGATGCGTCCCGACCAGCACCTGCTGGTCAACCTGTCGGGCCGCGGCGACAAGGACATCGGCACCGTGGCCGACCTGTCCGGCGCCGAGTTCTACTGCCGGCCGTCCTGCAAGGGGCAGGGGGTCAAGCGATGAGCCGTATCCACGCCACCTTCGACGCGCTGCGGCGCGACAGGCGCAAGGCGCTGATCCCCTACATCTGCGCCGGCGACCCGGTGCCCGAGGCCACCCCCGAGGTGATGCACGCGATGGCCGACGCCGGCGCCGACGTGATCGAGCTGGGCGTGCCGTTCTCCGACCCGATGGCCGACGGCCCGGTGATCCAGAAGGCGTCCGAGCGGGCGCTGGCCAAGGGCATCGGCCTGACCCAGGTGCTCGGCTACGTGCGCGACTTCCGCCAGCGCAACGGCGCCACGCCGGTGGTGCTGATGGGTTACGCCAACCCGATCGAGCGCTACGGCGTCGAGCGCTTCATTGCCGACGCCAGGGCGGCGGGCGTGGACGGCGTGCTCGTGGTGGACTACCCGCCCGAGGAGGCGCAGGCCTTCGCGGCGCAGCTGCGTGCGGCCTCGCTCGACCCGATCTTCCTGCTCGCGCCCACCTCCACCGACGAGCGCATGGCCGAGGTAGGGCGCATCGCCAGCGGCTACGTCTACTACGTGTCGCTCAAGGGCGTGACCGGGGCCGGGCACCTGGACACCGAAGCGGTGGCCGCGATGCTGCCGCGCATCCGTGCGCACGTCAGCGTGCCGGTGGGCGTGGGCTTCGGCATCCGCGACGCCGCCTCGGCGCGGGCGGTGGCGCGCGTGGCCGACGCGGTGGTCATCGGCTCCAGCCTGGTGCAACTGCTGGAGCGGCAAACGCGCGATACTCTCGCCCCCGCAGCCGCGGGGTTCATCGCCGAGATCCGCGCCGCGCTCGACGCGGCCTGAACGAGGAGTTAGCGTCATGAGTTGGCTCGAGAAGCTGCTTCCGCCGAAGATCCAGCCGACGGACCCGAGCGAGCGCCGCACGGTGCCCGAGGGCCTGTGGATCAAGTGCCCGTCGTGCGAGACGGTGCTCTACAAGACCGATCTCGACCAGAACGTCAACGTCTGCCCCAAGTGCGGCCATCACCACCGCATCGGCGCGCGGGCCCGGCTCGACGCCTTCCTCGACCCGGAAGGCCGCTACGAGATTGGCCAGGAGGTCACGCCGGTCGATGCGCTGAAGTTCAAGGACAGCAAGAAGTACCCAGAGCGCCTGCGCGACGCGATGGAAGCCACCGGCGAGACCGACGCCCTCGTCGTCGTCGGTGGCGCGGTGCACACGATCCCGCTGGTGACGGCCTGCTTCGAGTTCGACTTCATGGGCGGTTCGATGGGCTCGGTGGTCGGCGAGCGCTTCGTGCGCGGCGTGCACACGGCCATCGAGCAGAAGGTGCCTTTCGTGTGCTTCACCGCCACCGGCGGCGCGCGCATGCAGGAGGGCCTGCTCAGCCTGATGCAGATGGCCAAGACCAACGCGGCGCTGACCCGGCTGGCCAAGGCGCGCCTGCCCTACATCAGCGTGCTGACCGACCCCACCATGGGCGGCGTGTCGGCAGGCTTCGCCTTCATGGGCGACGTGGTGATCGGCGAGCCCAAGGCGCTGGTCGGATTCGCCGGCCCGCGGGTGATCGAGAACACCGTGCGCGAGAAGCTGCCCGAAGGCTTCCAGCGCAGCGAGTTCCTGCAGAGCAAGGGCGCCATCGACATGATCGTCGACCGGCGCCAGCTCCGGGGCACGGTGGCCCGCCTGCTGGCCATGCTGCAGCGCCAGAGCGCCGACGCCGTCGCCTGAGGCTTTATCACGGCCGACCCCCCCGGGTGGGGGCTGTGCGGCCGGGGGGCGCTGTCGGAAGATTCTCATGCCCACTCCCGCACGGCCGACCGGCTGGTGGCGGCAGGGCGAGAGGAACCGATGAACGCCCTGAAGACCGCCGCCCTGTCCCTGGCCCTTGCCGCCGCCGCCCCCGCGGCGCTGGCGCAGTCGGTCACGTTCACCAGCTTTGCCGACGGCTCGCAGGTCGTGCGCGGCGTGCTGAGCAGCCCCAATGTCACGCGCGACCTGACGGTCAGCGCCGGTGGCTTCGACACCCAGTACCTGGGTGCGTCCTTCGTCAGCTATTGCGTCGACTTCTACCAGTGGCTGCCGTCCTTCGGCAGCGTGAACAACAGCTACACGATGGTCAATGCCAGCAGCTATTTCGGCTCGCGGCTGGAAGCAGTGGAGCGCCTGTTCAGCGGCCGCTTCGCCCAGGTGGACACCGCGGTCGAGCAGGCGGCGTTCCAGCTCGCGCTGTGGGAGATCCGCTACGAGGCGCCGGGCAACGCGTTCAACACCATGACCGGTTCGGCGCGCTTCTCGGACGCCGGTGACGATGCCCGCTCGCTGGCCCAGACCTACCTGAACGGCCTGGCGGACTACCGTCACACGATGTCGGTCAGCGTGCTGTCCAGCGGCACGCACCAGGACGTGGTGTTCGCCGCGCCGGTGCCGGAGCCGAGCACCTACGCCCTGATGCTGGCCGGCCTGGCCGGCGTGGGCTTCATGGCCCGCCGCCGCGCTCGCCGCGACTGAGCCAGCGAGGGGCGCACGCCCCCGCGGCCCGGTGGCCTGGCCGCGCTGACTATCATGCGGCGCTCCATGCCGCACACCCTCGACGACTGGCTCGCGCACTGCGAGCGCCTGCACCCACGCACGATCGACATGACGCTGGAGCGCACGCTGGCCGTGCGCGACCGGCTCGGGCTGGCCTTCGCCTGCCCGGTGTTCACCGTGGCCGGCACCAACGGCAAGGGATCCACCTGCGCGATGCTCGAGTCGGTGCTGCTGGCTGCCGGCTATCGCGTCGGGCTCTACATCAAGCCGCACCTCGTGCACTTCGAGGAGCGCTGCCGCATCGGCGGCGCCAGCGTGGAGGCGGCGGCGCTGCTGCCGCACTTCGAGGCCGTCGAGGCGGCGCGCGGCGACATCACGCTGACCTACTTCGAGTTCACCACGCTGGCGATCCTGCGCTGCCTGTCCATGGCCGGCCTGGACGTGGTGATCCTTGAGGTGGGCCTGGGCGGGCGGCTCGACGCCGTCAACGCGATCGACACCGACTGCGCGGTGATCACCAGCATCGATCTCGACCACACCGAGTACCTCGGCCCCGACCGCGAGAGCATCGGGCGCGAGAAGGCGCACGTGATGCGCCCGGGCCGTCCGGCCATCGTTAGCGACCCGATGCCACCGGCGTCCGTCGAGGCCCATGCGCGAGCCATCGGCGCGGACCTGTGGCTGGCCGGGCGCGACTTCAACCACGGCGGCGACCGCCAGCAGTGGAGCTGGGCGGGGCGCGGCAAGCGGCTGCACGGACTGGCCTACCCGGCCCTGAGGGGCGCCAACCAGATCGTCAACGCCGCGGGCGTGCTGGCGGCCCTGCAGGCGCTGCACGAGCGGCTGCCGGTACCGGCGCAGGCCGTGCGGCAGGGCCTGGCCACGGTCGAGCTGACCGGGCGCTTCCAGATCGTGCCGGGGCAGCCCACGCTGGTGCTCGACGTCGCCCACAACCCGCATTCGGTGGCGGCCCTGGCGGTCAATCTCGACGCGATGGGGTTCTATCCGCGCACGCACGCCGTGTTCGGTGCGATGCGCGACAAGGACCTGGCCGCGGTGATCGCGCGGCTGGCACCGATCGTCGACGCCTGGTACTGCACCGACCTGCCGCTGCCGCGTGCGGCCGAGGCCGAGGCACTGGCGCAGCAGGTGCGCGGCATCGTGGGGGCGGCTCGCCCGGTGTCGGCCCATGCGAGCCCGTCCGCGGCCCTGGCCGCGGCCATCGGCGCCGCAGACCCCACTGATAGAATTTTGGTCTTCGGCTCGTTCCTCACGGTGGGTGGCGTGCTCAAGGAGGGCCTGCCCAGGCTGGGTGCACCGCACACGGCGTAGGTTGTCGCTTTCCACGGGCGCCCGCGCTTGCCGCACCCCAGAGACTCTCCACGCATGGGACTGCTCGACCTCTTCAGGCGCCAGGGCGCTGCGGAATCCGCCCCCGCGGCAGCCACCGGCGAGCCGGTCGAGGTGGCGCGCGCGCGGGCCCGGCGTCGTCTGATCGGCGCCGTGGTGCTGCTGGGCATCGGCGTGATCGCGTTCCCGCTGCTGTTCGAGACGCAGCCGCGCCCGATCCCGGTGGACATCCCGATCCAGATTCCCGCCCGCGACGGTGCAGCGCCGCTGCCGATGCCGGCCGCCAAGCCCTCTGCGCCCGCCACGCCGGCGGCCACGCCGCCGTCCGCACCGGCATCTGCCGGCGTGGCCACGCCGACGCCGGCCCCCGTACCCGCAGCGCCTGCGACGAAGGCGACGCCGCCGGCGTCGCTGCCGGCGGCGTCCGCCGAGCCCCGGGTCGAGCCGACCCGTACCACGCCGCCGGCGCCGGTGGAGGCGCCCGCAGCCCCCAAGGCGCAGGCCACGCCGCCGAAGGCCGCCACCCCCGCGCCCAAGGTGCCGGAGCCGGCGCCCAGGGCCGGCGCCGAAGCGCCGGGGCGCTTCGTCGTGCAGGTGGGTGCGTTTGCCGAGGCGTCTGCGGTTCGCGAGGCGCGCAGCAAGCTCGAGAAGCTGGGCCTGCCGAGCTACACGCAGGTGGTCGAGACCAGCAGCGGATCGCGCACCCGCGTGCGCCTGGGGCCCTTTGCCACGCGCGAGGACGCCGACAAGGCAGCCGCCAAGGCCAAGGCGGCGGGACTCGCCGGCACGGTGCTGGCGCTATGAGCCCGCCCAAGCGCTGGCCTCCGGTCGGCCCGGGCCGCGGCGTGCAGGGGCGCCGGCGATGAACGCGGCGGCATCGGGTCTGGGCTGGGTCGACTGGGTGCTGCTCGCGGTGATGGGGCTGTCGGTGGCGGTGGGTCTGTGGCGCGGCCTCGTCTTCGAGGTGCTGTCGCTCGTCGGCTGGCTGGCAGCCTACATCGCGGCGCAGATGTTCTCGCCTGCGGTGGCGCCGTTCGTGCCGGTGGGCACCGCGGGCGGGGCGCTGAACCAGGCCGCGGCCTTCGCGCTGACCTTCATCGGGGCGCTGCTGATCTGGGCGCTGGCGTCGCGGCTGCTGCGGTTCCTGATCCACGCCACGCCGCTGCAATGGGCCGACCGGGTGCTGGGCGGCGGCTTCGGCTTGCTGCGCGGCGCCGTGCTGCTGCTGGCCGTGGCCACCATCGTGTCGATGACGCCGGCGCAGACCGATCCCGCCTGGCAGCGCTCGCAAGGCGCTGCGTGGCTCACGACCCTGTTGTATGGATTGAAGCCGGTACTGCCCGACGCGATCGCGCAGCACCTGCCGGCCTGAAAGGACCTTCACCGTGTGCGGCATCGTCGGCGTCATCTCGAAGTCGCCCGTCAACCAGCTCATCTACGACGCGCTGCTGCTGCTGCAGCACCGCGGCCAGGACGCGGCGGGCATCGTCACGATGCAGGGCACCAAGTGCTTCATGCACAAGGCGCGCGGCATGGTGCGCGACGTGTTCCGCACGCGCAACATGCGCGGCCTGCCGGGCAATGTGGGCCTGGGGCAGGTGCGCTACCCGACGGCCGGCAATGCCTACAACGAGGAGGAGGCGCAGCCCTTCTACGTGAACGCGCCGTTCGGCATCGTGCTGGTGCACAACGGCAACCTCACCAACGCGCACACGCTCAAGAGCGAGCTGTTCGACATCGACCGCCGCCACATCAACACCGAGAGCGACACCGAGGTGCTTATCAACATCGTGGCGCACGAGCTGGAGATGGCCGCGCGCGACCTGCCGCTCACGCCCGACGAGGTGTTCAAGGCGGTGGCGGCCGTGCACCGGCGCCTGAAGGGCTCCTATGCGGTGGTGGCGCTGATCGCGGGCCACGGGCTGCTGGCCTTCCGCGACCCGTTCGGCATCCGGCCGCTCGTGTACGGCACCTCGCCCGACGGCGAGGTGATGGTGGCCAGCGAGAGCGTCGCGCTCGAGGGCACGGGGCACCAGCTCGTGCGCGACGTGGCGCCGGGCGAGGCCCTGTTCATCGACCTGCAGGGCCGCATGCACACGCGCCAGTGCGCGCAGAACCCGACCCTGCATCCGTGCATGTTCGAGTACGTGTACCTGGCGCGGCCGGACTCCGTGATGGACGGCATCTCGGTCTACCAGGCGCGCCTGAACATGGGCGAGACGCTGGCGCAGCGCGTCATCTCGACCATGCCGCCGACGGCGATCGACGTCGTGATTCCGATCCCCGAGTCGAGCCGTCCCAGCGCGATGCAGCTGGCGCAGAAGCTGGGCAAGCCCTATCGCGAGGGCTTCGTCAAGAACCGCTACGTCGGCCGCACCTTCATCATGCCGGGGCAGGCCGTGCGCAAGAAGAGCGTGCGCCAGAAGCTCAACGCCATGGTGCAGGAGTTCCGCGGCCGCAACGTGCTGCTGGTGGACGACTCCATCGTGCGCGGCAACACCAGCAAGGAGATCGTGCAGATGGCCCGCGAGGCCGGCGCGCTCAAGGTGTACATGGCCTCCGCCGCGCCGCCGGTGCGCTTCCCCAACGTGTATGGCATCGACATGCCCACGCGCGAGGAGCTGATCGCGGCCGATCGCAGCGTGGAGGAGATCCGCGAGTTCATCGGTGCCGACGCGCTGATCTACCAGGACGTGGACGCGATGAAGCGCGTGGTCGGCGCGCTCAACCCGGCCATCGTCGGCTTCGAGGCGAGCTGCTTCGACGGGCAGTACATCACCGGCGACGTCAGCGACACCGACTTCGCCGCGATGGAAGCGCAGCGCCGCCTGCAGTTCGACGAGGACGACGGCAGCGGGCGCAGCCGGCTGGCGCTGCAGGGCGCCGAGGAGGGAGCGTGAGCGTCGACCGCAAGCTGCCGCGGGTGGACCTGCCGCCCGACGCGCGCCTGGACACGCTGGCGGTGCGCGAGGGCCTGCCGCCGTCGCCCTGGGGCGAGAACTCCGAGGCGTTGTTCCTGACCAGCTCCTTCGTGCACCCGGACGCCGCCACCGCGGCCGCCCGCTTCGCCAACGAGGAGGAGGCCTTCGTCTACAGCCGCTTCTCCAACCCCACCGTCACGATGATGGAGCGGCGCCTGGCCGCGCTGGAAGGCGCGCAGGCGGCCATCGGCACGTCCAGCGGCATGGCCGCGATCCTGCTGCTGGTGATGGGCACGCTCAAGGGCGGCGACCACGTGGTGTGCTCGCAGTCGGTGTTCGGCTCGACGATCCGGCTGCTGCAGGACTTCGGCAAGTACGGCATCGAGACCAGCTTCGTGTCGCAGACCGATGTCGACGCCTGGCGCGCCGCGGTGCGACCGAACACCCGGCTGCTGTTCGCCGAGACGCCGAGCAATCCGCTGACCGAGGTGTGCGACATCGCGGCGCTGGCCGACATCGCGCACAAGGCCGGCGCGCTGCTGTGCGTGGACAACTGCTTCTGCTCGCCGGCGCTGCAGCAGCCGATCCGGCTCGGCGCCGACGTGGTGATGCACTCGGGCACCAAGTTCCTCGACGGCCAGGGGCGCGTCGTCGCCGGCGCGCTGTGCGGCACCGAGGCGCTGGTCAACGAGAAGCTGGTGCCCGTGATGCGCAGCGCGGGCATGAGCCTGTCGCCGTTCAACGCGTGGGTGGTGCTCAAGGGCATGGAGACGCTGTCGCTGCGCGTGCGCGCGCAGAGCGAACGCGCCTTCGCGCTGGCGCAGTGGCTCGAGCAGCAGCCCCAGGTGGAGCGCGTCTATCACCCGAGCCTGCCGTCGCATCCGCAGCACCGGCTGGCGATGGCGCAGCAGTCGGGCCTGGGCGGCGCCGTGGTGTCCTTCGTGGCCCGGGGTGGCCGGGAAGGGGCGTTCCACGTCATCGACTCGACGCGCATCTGCTCCATCACCGCCAATCTCGGCGACACCAAGACCACCATCACGCACCCGGCCAGCACGTCCCACGGCCGCCTCACCGAGGCGCAGCGCCAGTCGGCGGGCATCGTGCAGGGCATGATCCGCGTCGGCGTGGGGCTGGACGACCTCGAGGACCTGAAGGCCGACCTGTTGCGCGGCCTCGCCACTTTGACCGCATGACCGTCCGTACCCGCATCGCGCCGTCGCCGACCGGCTTCCTCCACCTCGGCACCGCACGCACCGCGCTCTACTCCTGGGCCTATGCCCGCCACCACGGCGGGCAGTTCATCCTGCGCATCGAGGACACCGACGTGGCCCGCTCGACGCAGGACTCGGTCGAGCAGATCCTCGCGTCGATGACCTGGCTCGGCCTTGACTACGACGAGGGCCCGATCTACCAGATGCAACGCCTGGACCGCTACGCGCAGGTGGCCGAGCAACTGATCGCCCAGGGCCATGCCTATCGCTGCTACTGCACGCCCGACGAGCTCGACGCGATGCGCGAGGCGCAGCGCGCGCGCGGCGAGAAGACGCGCTACGACGGCCGCTGGCGGCCCGAGCCGGGCAAGGCGCTGCCGCCGGTGCCCGCCGGCGTGCCGCCGGTGATCCGCTTCCGCAACCCGTCCAGCGGCGACGTCAGCTGGGACGACCTGGTCAAGGGGCCGATCACGATCTCCAACACCGAGATCGACGACCTGATCATCGTGCGCCCGCCGGCAGCCGATGCGCCCGCCGGATCACCCGGCGTGCCGACCTACAACTTCGCCGTCGTGGTCGACGACTGGGACATGCGCATCAGCCACGTCTTCCGCGGCGACGAGCACATCAACAACACGCCTTGGCAGATCAACATCTTCCGCGCGCTGGGTGCGCCGCTGCCGCGCTTCGGGCACCACCCGATCATCCTCGGCGACGACGGCCTGAAGCTGTCCAAGCGCCGCGGCGCCGTCAGCGTCACCGCCTACGAGGAAGCGGGCTACCTGCCCGAGGCGATGCTCAACTACCTGGCGCGGCTGGGCTGGAGCCATGGCGACGACGAGCTCTTCACACGCGAGCAGATGGTGTCGTGGTTCGACGGCAGCCACCTCGCGAAGAGCCCGGCGCAGTGGGACCCGGCCAAGCTGGCGTGGGTCAATGCGCATCACCTCAAGCTGGCCGACGACGCGCGCCTGGCCAAGCTGGTGCAGCGGCAGCTCGCGGCGCGCGGCGTGCAGGCCGACGATCTCGATCACCTGGCGCGGGCCTGCGCGCTGTTCAAGGACCGCTGCAGCACCATCATCGAGCTGGCCGACTGGCTGCAGATGTACTTCGTGCCGGTGCATCCGAGCGAGGCCGACGTCGCGACCCACGTGTCGCCCGCCGCGGTGCCGGCGATCCGCGCGTTGCGCGACCAGTTCACCACGCTCGACTGGACCAAGGAGTCGATCGCGGCGGCGATGAAGGGCGCGCTGTCCGCTCACGGCCTGAAGATGCCGCAATTGGCCCCTGCGCTGCGCGTGCTGGTGTGCGGCCGGGCCCAGACGCCGTCGATCGACGCGGTGCTGTCGCTCTTTCCACGCGACCGGGTATTGGAGCGGCTGTCACGGGTCTGAAAACCCTGGCTATAATCGCGGTCTCGCTTGAACGGCGTAGCCGCTTCCGGGTCGAATCGACTGGGGGTATAGCTCAGCTGGGAGAGCGCTTGCATGGCATGCAAGAGGTCAGCGGTTCGATCCCGCTTACCTCCACCAACGAAAGCAGGCGCGTCGTTCGAGGGCGATGAAGGATCAGTCCCCTTCGTCTAGAGGCCTAGGACACGACCCTTTCACGGTTGTAACAGGGGTTCGAATCCCCTAGGGGACGCCAAGTTCGGTCGCGCTTGCGCAGCAATGCGGAAAGCGACCACCGCGCGGAGCGGTAGTTCAGTTGGTTAGAATACCGGCCTGTCACGCCGGGGGTCGCGGGTTCGAGCCCCGTCCGCTCCGCCAAATACCCCGCACGGGCTGGTTCGCAAGAACCAGCCCGTTTTTCCTGGGCTGTCGGGATGTTGCGGGCCGGGCGGGTCAGCCCTGGCGCGACGCGGCGAAGCGCTCGAACCAGGCCAGGCTGCCGGGGTTGGCCATCGCGTCGCGCTGCACCACGCGGTGCACGGGCTCGCCCAGCAGCAGCCGCTTGATCGGCACCTCGAGCTTCTTGCCCGTCAGCGTGCGCGGCACCTCGGGGATCGCGACCACCGTGTCGGGCACGTGCTTGGGCGACAGCGCGACGCGGATCGCGGCGCGCAGGCGCGCCACCAGCGCCTCGTCGAGTTCCGCCCCCGGCCGAAGCACCACGAACAGCGCCATCCAGGACTCGCGGCCGAGGTACTCCAGGTCGACCACCAGGCTGTCGGCCACCTCCGGCAGGGCCTCCACGGCGCCGTAGAGCTCGCCGGTGCCCATGCGGATGCCGTGGCGGTTGATCGTGGCGTCCGAGCGGCCGTAGATGATGGCGCCGCCGCGCGGCGTGAACTCGATCCAGTCGCCATGGCGCCAGACGCCGGGGTACATGTCGAAGTAGCTCTCGCGCAGGCGGCGGTCGCCGGCGTCGTTCCAGAAGCGCAGCGGCATGGACGGCATCGGCTCGGTGCAGACCAGCTCGCCCACGCGGCCCGTGGCGACCGCCTCGCCATGTTCGTCCCAGGCGTGGACGCTGGCGCCGAGGCAGCGGCACTGCATCTCCCCCGCGTACACCGGCAGCGTGCAGTTGCCGGCCACGAAGGCACTGGCGATGTCGGTGCCGCCGGAAATGGGCGCGATCCAGATGTCGGGGCCGCATGCGCGCTGCAGCCACTCGTAGGCCTGGGTCGGCAGTGGCGATCCCGTGGAGCCGATCGTGCGCAGCAGCGGCAGGCGACCGCCCGCGCGCGGCGACACGCCCGCCTTCATGCAGGCCACGTGGTAGGCCGCGCCGGCGCCGACGAAGGTGGCGCCCGCGGCGTGGGCGAAGTTCCACAGCGCGTCGGGCCCGGGCCAGCCGGGGCTGCCGTCGAGGATGCACACCGTGGCGCCGGCCAGCAGGGCGCCGACCTGGCAGTTCCACATGATCCATCCGGTGCTGGAGTACCAGTGGAATCGGTCCTGCGCGCCCACGTCGTTGTGCAGCGCGCCGAGCTTGAGATGCTCCAGCACCACGCCGCCGTGCCCGTGCACGATGGCCTTGGGCGCACCGGTGGTGCCGGACGAATAGACGACCCACAGCGGATGGTCGAACGGCACCGAGTCCACCTGCAGCGGCGCGTCGCCCGCGATGGCATCGAC
The DNA here is from genome assembly GCF_057219775.1 of Aquabacterium sp. T101. NCBI lineage: Bacteria > Pseudomonadati > Pseudomonadota > Betaproteobacteria > Burkholderiales > Sphaerotilaceae > Aquabacterium > Aquabacterium sp. T101. The sequence goes on along the minus strand of NZ_JBXVVZ010000001.1, from coordinate 799,576 downwards.
CCAGTCCATGGCATCGGCATGGGCCGACGCCGTCACCTCCGGGTAGGGCACGGCGATGAACGTGCGCACGCTCGGCAGCGCCGCGCGCAGCGCGGCGACCACCTCGCGCCTGTCGTGCACCTTGCCCGCGAAGCGATAGCCGTCGGACGCGATCAGCACCTTGGGCTCGATCTGCCGGAAGCGGTCCACCACGCTGGCCACGCCCATGTCGGGCGAGCACAGCGACCACACCGCGCCCAGGCTGGCCGTCGCCAGGAAGGCGACGACGGCCTCCAGGCGATTGGGCAGGCAGGCCACCACGCGGTCGCCCCGTTCGACGCCGGCGTCGCGCAGGGTGCGCGCCAGGGCGCCCACCTGGCGTGCCAGCTCGGCCCAGGACGTCTCCTGCAGCGCGCCGTGCTCGTCGCCGGCCAGGACGGCGGGCCGCACGTCGGTGGCATGGCGGAACACCTGGTCGACGTAGTTCAGGCGCGCCTGCGGAAACCACACGGCACCGGGCATGCGCCGCTCGACCAGGGCCGGGCCGTCGCCAGCGTGGCCGCGCACGTCGAAGTAGGCCCAGATCGAGCGCCAGAACGCGTCGGGCTCGCGCACCGACCAGGCCCACAGGTCGTCGTAGCCGGTCAGCCGCAGGCGGTACGACCGCGACAGCCAGGCCTGGTAGTCGGCGATGCGGGCGCGGCGCACGCGGTCCTGCGAAGGCCGCCACAGCGGCGCGGGCGCCGCAGCGCCGGGATCCGGAGGCACTGCGTCGTTCAGCACTCGACGATGTTCACCGCGAGGCCGCCGCGCGCCGTTTCCTTGTACTTGGTCATCATGTCCGCGCCGGTCTCGCGCATGGTCTTGATCACCTTGTCCAGGCTGACGAAGTGGGTGCCGTCGCCGCGCAGTGCCATGCGGGCCGCGTTGATGGCCTTCACGCTCGCGATCGCATTGCGCTCGATGCAGGGGATCTGGACCAGCCCGCCCACCGGGTCGCAGGTCAGGCCGAGGTGGTGCTCCATGCCGATCTCGGCCGCGTTCTCCACCTGCGCCGGGGTGCCGCCCAGCACGGCGCACAGCGCGCCGGCGGCCATGCTGCACGCCACGCCCACTTCGCCCTGGCAGCCGACCTCGGCGCCGCTGATGCTGGCGTTTTCCTTGTAGAGGATGCCGATGGCGGCGGCAGTGAGCAGGAAGTCCACCACGCCGGCGTCGTTCGCGCCGGGCACGAAGCGGTGGTAGTAGTGCAGCACGGCCGGCACGATGCCCGCCGCGCCGTTGGTGGGGGCGGTGACGACGCGGCCGCCGGCGGCGTTCTCCTCGTTCACCGCCAGCGCATACAGGTTCACCCAGTCCAGCACCTGCAGCGGGTCGCGCAGCGCGGCTTCCGGGTTGGCGGTCAGGCTGCGCAGCAGGTCGGGCGCGCGCCGCTTGACCTTGAAGCCCCCGGGCAGCACGCCGTCGGTGCGGCAGCCGCGGGCCACGCAGGCCTGCATCACGCCCCAGATGCGCATGAGCCCGGCGTCGATCTCGGCGTCGGTGCGCCAATGGCGCTCGTTGGCCCGCATCAGCTGCGCGATCGTCAGGCCCTCGCGCGCGGTGGCCTGCAGCAGCTCCTCGCCGCTGCGGAACGGATGCCGCAGCACCGTCGTGTCGGGGGCGATGGCCTTCTGCCGGCTGCCGTCGGCGGCCACCTCGTCGCTGACGACGAAGCCGCCGCCCACGGAGTAGTAGGTGCGCTGGCACAGCTCGGCCCCGGCGGCGTCGAAGGCCAGGAAGCGCATGCCGTTGGCATGGAAGGGCAGCGACTCGCGGCGGTGAAAGACGAGGTCGGCCTTCTCGTCGAAGGCCACGTCCGCGCCGCCGGCCAGCACGATGCGGCGGTCGGCCCGGATGGCGTCGAGCAGGGTCGGGATTGCGTCCACGTCCACCGAGTCGGGTTCGTGGCCGGCCAGGCCCAGCAGTACGGCCTTGTCGCTGCCGTGGCCCTTGCCGGTGGCGCCGAGCGACCCGTACAGCCGTGCCTGCACGCGCGCCGTGCGGGGCAGCAGGCCGTCGGCCGCCAGGCGCAGCGCGAACATGCGCGCCGCGCGCATCGGCCCCACGGTATGCGAGCTGCTGGGCCCGATGCCGATCTTGAACAGGTCGAAGACGCTGACTGCCATGGTGCGGCGATGATAGGCCCGGTGCGGGGCCTCAGCGCGAGAACAGCAACTGCACCAGGCCCAGGCTGATCACCGGGAACATGAGCAGCAGCACGGTGCGCAGCGCGTCCCAGGCCAGGAAGGGCATCACGCCCTTGTAGGTCTCGTTCATCGGCACGTCCTTGGCCACGCCGTTGACGACGTAGACGTTCAGGCCCACCGGCGGCGCGATCAGGCCGAAGCTCACCGTCATCAGCACCAGGATGCCGAACCAGATCGCCTTGGACTCCGGGTCCAGGCCCATCAGCGGCAGCTGCATCACGGCCGGGAAGATGACCGGGATGGTGAGCAGCATCATCGACAGCTCGTCCATCACCGCGCCCAGCAGCACGTACAGCAACAGCACCGCGCCGACGATCAGCAGCGGCGATACCGGCAGGTGCCCGACCCAGTTGGCCACCGCCGTGGGCATCTGCGTCAGTGCCAGCGACGCGTTGATCATGTCCGCCCCAAGGAAGATCATGAACACCATCGCGCTGGTCTCGGCGGTGCCGATGAAGCTGGTGCGGATGCCGGCCCAGCCCAGTTCGCGCTGTGCCAGCCCGGCCACGAAGGTCGACACCGCGCCGACGGCCGCGCCTTCGGTGGGCGAGAACACGCCGCCGTAGATGCCGCCGAAGACGATGAGGAAGATCGCCACGATCGGCCAGATCGCCAGCAGCGCCTTCCAGCGCGCGGCCCACGGCAGCGGTTCGGACGGCGGCGCCAGGTCGGGGTTGCGGCGGGCGATCAGGCCCACCACCACGATGTAGCCCAGCATTGCGAGGAGGCCCGGCACCATCGCCGCGGCGAACAGCTTGGCGATGTTCTGCTCGGTGAGGATGGCGTACACCACCAGCGGCACCGACGGCGGGATCAGGATGCCCAGCGTGCCACCGGCCGCCAGCGTGGCGGTGGACAGCCGCCCGTGGTAGCCATGGGCCTTCATCTCGGGATAGGCCACCTGCGTGATCGTGGCCGACGTGGCCACCGACGATCCGCACACCGCGCCGAACGCACCGGCGGCCAGCACCGAGGCCATCGCCAGGCCGCCGCGGATGTGGCCCACGAACGCCGCCGCTGCCTGGAACAGCGCTCGCGACAGGCCACCCTGGGTGGCGAACTGCCCCATCAGCAGGAACAGCGGGATCACGCTCAGGTCGTACACCGTCAGCCGGGCCACCGACGAGCCCTTGAGTTGGTTCAGCAGGGCCATGTCGTTGGTCATGACCCAGTAGCCGAGCGCTCCGGGGATGAACATCGCCGCCGCGATCGGGATGCGCAGCGCCATCAGCAGCAGCATGCCGCCGAACATCGACAGGCCGATGGTGGTGGCGGTCATGAGCCGGCGCCGATCAGTTCGTCGGGCGAGCGGCCGCGCAGCTGCAGCGACGCCTGCACCAGCGCCACCAGCGCCGCCAGCGCCAGGCCGGGCGCGAGCGACGCATACACCCACCACATCGGCAGGCTCAGGATCATCGATGTTTCCGACGCCTCGCGCACCGCGACCGCGCCGACCGTCGTGCGCCAGGCGAGCAGCGCGCACATCGCCGCCACCAGCAGACTGCCCAGCGCGTCGAGCGTCAGGTTGGCCCGCGCCGGCAGGCGCTGGGTGAAGAAGTCCACGATGATGTTGCCGCCGCGCAGCTGGCACCACGGCAGCGCCAGCGAAATCGCGAGGGCGACCGCGAACTGGGTCAGCTCCACGTCGCCCTGGATCGGCCGCGACGTGGCCGTGCGCAGCACGATGCTGGTGACCACCATCAGGCCCGCCCCGAGCGCGACGGCCGAGCCCAGCAGGGCGAACGCGGCGGCCACGCGCCGAAGCAAGGACAGCATCGAACCTCCTCCAGGGCTGCGGCCGGCGGCCGCAGCCTTGCCCTCTAGCGGGCTACTTCTTGTACTTGACGAGCAGCTCGCGCGCCTCGGACAGCAGCGCCTTGCCGTTGGCGCCGCGCTTGTCCATGTCGGCCACCCACTCGTCGTACAGCGGCGCCGTGGCCTTGATCCAGTTGTCCAGTTCGCTGGCCGGGATCATGTACAGCGTGTTGCCACGGTCCTGCGCCGCCTTGCGGCCGGGGGCGGCGCTGTTGTCCCAGATCCTGCCGATCTGGCGCGACAGCTCGGCGCCCGAGTTGTTGTCGATCACCTTCTTCAGGTCGGCCGGCAGGCTGTCGTACTTGGCCTGGTTCATCGCGAAGATAAAGCCGGCGCTGTAGAGGGCCGGGCGGCTCGGGTCGGTCTCGCTGGTGAACTTGACCAGCTCCTGCAGCTTCAGCGAGGGCATCACCTCCCACGGCAGCAGGAAGCCGTCGATCGTGCCCTTGCTCACCGCGTCGGGGATCGCCGGCAGCGGCATGCCCACCGGGCTGGCGCCCAGCGCGGCCAGCAGCTTGTTGGTCTGCCGGGTCGGCGCGCGCATCTTCAGGCCCTTGAAGTCGGCCATCGTGCGCACCGGCTTCTCGCGCGTGTGGACATAGCCTTCGTCATGGACCCAGGTGGCGAGGATCTTGGTGCCGGGGAACTCCTTCAGCGCGTTCTTCTGCAGGTAGTCCCAGGCCGCGCGGGCGCCGACCTCGGCCGAGTTCGTCATGAAGGGCAGCTCGAAGACCTCCATCGTCGGGAAGCGGCCGGCGGTGTAGCCCGGCAGCGTGATGACGATGTCGTCCACGCCGTCCTTGACGCGGTCCACCAGCTGGGGCGGCGTGCCGCCGCCGCTCATCGATGGCAGCACCTGGCACTTCAGGCGGTTGTTCGATTCCTTGGCGATCTTGTCGCACCACGGTGCGATGACGTTTACCGAGGCCATGGCCTGCGGGTTCCAGATGTGGTGGAACTTGAGGGTGATCTCCTGGGCTGCGGCGGGCAGGGCAAAGGCCGCGGCCACGAGGGAAAGGGCGAAGCGCTTGATCGTCATGTGAGGTCTCCGGTGGGATGGATTCAGCCCCAGACTTCGGCCGCGGTTTCCACCACGAGCCGGAGCTTGTTGCGTTGTGCTTCAACGGCGATGTTATTGCCGTGGACCGTACTGGAAAACCCGCACTGCGGGCTGAGGCAGAGCTGGTCGAGCGGGGCGTACTGCGCCGCCTCGGCGATGCGGCGCTTGAGCGAGTCCTTCGTCTCCATTTCGCCGAACTTGGTGGTCACGAGCCCCAGCACGACGATCTTGCCCGGCTTCAGGAAGCGCAGCGGCCGGAAGTCGCCCGAGCGGTCGTCGTCGTACTCCATGAAGTAGGCGTCGAGGTTCATCTCGGACAGCAGTGCCTCGGCCACCGGCTCGTAGTTGCCGCTGGCGGCATGGGTGCTCTTGAAGTTGCCGCGGCACAGGTGCATGGCCAGGGTCATGCCGGCCGGCTTGAGCGCCACCACCTTGTTGATGAACTGGGCGTAGCGGTGCGGCAGCTCGTTGGGGTCGTCGCCGCGCTGGCGCGCCGCCTCGCGCATCTTCTCGTCGCACAGGTAGGCCATGTTGGTGTCGTCCATCTGCACGTAGCGGCAGCCCGCGTCGTACAGCGACTTCAACTCGTCGCCGTAGGCGCGGGCCACGTCGTCGTAGAACACCGGGTCGAGCTCGGGGTAGGCGTCGCGGCTGATGCCGGCGCGGCCGCCGCGGAAGTGCAGCATCGTCGGCGACGGGATCGTGACCTTGGGCGTGCAGCCGGGGGCCAGCTGGTCCACCTGCGACTTCAGGTATTCGAAGTCGGCGCGCTGGATGTCCTTCACGTGGCGCACCTTGTCGACCACGCGCATCACCGGGGGCGCCAGCTCCTCGGTGCCGTCGGGGCGCCTGATCGTCACTGGAACGTCGGTCTTGACGCCCCCGATCTGTTCCAGGAAGTCGATGTGGAAGTAGGTGCGGCGGAACTCGCCGTCGGTGATGCTCTGCAGCCCGCAGTCGCGCTGGAAGGCGACGATCTCGGTGATCGCCCGGTCCTCCACCTCGCGCAGTTGTTGGGCGGTGATCTGCCCGCGCGCCAGGGCCTCGCGGGCTTCGAGCAGGTACCGCGGGCGCAGGAAGCTGCCGACATGGTCGGCGCGAAAAGGTGGGTTCAGGCTCATCGAGCGGTCTCCTTGTCTCGGGGGGGATCGGGGGGCGCGTCCGGCCGCCAGGCGGAGTCGATGACGATGCCGCCGCCGGTCACGCGCGACACGCAGGCGCACAGGCGCCGGTCGGCGGCCTGCTCGTCGCGGGTCATGAACACGTCGCGGTGGTCGATGCGGCCCTGCACGTCGAGCACGTCGACGCAGCACAGGCCGCACTCGCCCCGCAGGCAGTCCGCCAGGCAGGCGACGCCGTGGCGCTCCAGGGCTTCCAGAAGGCTCTCGTCGGCGCCCACCGTGAAGCGCAGTCCATGGCGCGGCGCCTCGACCCAGAACGGCTCGGCGGGCCGCTCGCCGCTGGTGCCGAAGGTCTCGAAGCGCAGCCGCTGCGGGGGGCGGCGCGCCCCGGCCCAGGCCGCCTGCAGCGCATGCAGCAGGCGTACCGGGCCGCAGGCCAGCAACTGGCCGTCGGCAGGCAGCGCGGCGATGAGTGCCGGCAGGTCCATCCGCTCGCCGCGTTCGCCGGCATGCAGCTGCAGCCGGTCGCCGAGTGCGGTACGCAGCGCGTCGGCATAGACGAGGTCGGCCGCCGCATGCGCTGCATAGGCCATGCGCACGTCCGCGCCGCGCGCGGCCAGCACCTGCGCCATGCCCAGCAGCGGCGTGATGCCGATGCCGCCGGCCACCAGCAGCGTCGGGCGCGTGGCGGCGGGCAGCTCGAAGTGGTTGGCGGGCGACTGCAGCCGCACCGTGTCGCCCGCGGCCAGCGTCCACATGAACGCCGAGCCGCCGCGACTGGCGGGCACGCGCTTGACCGCGATGCGCCAGGGTGCGTCGGGCGAGGGCAGGCCGAGGAGCGAATAGCGGCGTTCGGCTCGGCGCCCGCCTTGCAGCACCACCTGCACGCGCAGGTGGCTGCCCACGGTCCATGACCGTTGGGGGCCGGCGGGCTCGATCGCGATCTCGCGCACGGTGGGCGACAGGTCGCGCACCGCGAGCACGCGGGTCTCGAACCCCGGCGGCTGGCAGACCGTGGCGTCGTGGCTCATTTCCCGGGCCGGATCAGGCTGGCCCCCGGCACGCGCTGCAGGGCGCGCCGGTTTTCCAGGGCGTCGGCGAGGTTGCGCTGCGCGTTGCGCGCATGCTCGCGCGCCAGCGCCTCGGCGCGCGCGCCTTCGCCGCGCTCGATCGCGTCGATCAGCGCGCGGTGCTGGTCGTGCGCCAGCAGCAGCCGGTCGCGTGCCCGCGGGCCCTGCGAGTCGGCCATCACGAAGCCGTTGGGCGACGCGAACGGCAGCGCGGCCACGCGCTCGACCTGACGCCGCACCAGCGGGCTGCCGGCCATCCCGGCCAGCAGCGCATGGAAGCGGGCGTTGTGTTCGCCGTAGGCGGCAAAGCTGGCCGGAGTCAGGCGCGGCGCGGCCAGCAGCTCGTCGATGCGGGCGATGCAGTCCCGCGCCTGCGCCAGCAGCTCGGGCGCCACGCCGCGCTCGGCCGCCAGCCGCGCGGCCATGCCTTCCAGGGTGCCGCGCAGCTCGATCGCGTCGTGGATGTCGGACGCGGTGAAGTGGCGCACCACGTAGCCGCCATTGGGCAGCGGCTCCAGCAGCCCTTCCTCCTGCAGACGGGCCAGTGCCGCACGGATCGGCGTGCGCGACACCGCCAGCCGCTCGACCATGGCCAGTTCGGCGATGCGTTCGCCCGCCGGCAGCGCGCCGCCGACGATCAGCTCGCGCAGGCGCAGCAGCGCACGCGCGGTCTGCGAGGCGCCGTCGTCACCGCCCCGCGGCGTTGCGGTGCGGGCGCGCGGAGCCTTCGGCGCGGTGGGCGCCAGGGATTCAGCGGCGGGCATGGTGGCCGTGCGGGCAGGGCGCGGTCATCGGGCGGGTCAGGCCGCGGGCCGCAGCGGGATCACGGGGCGGCCGGGGGTGCCGCCTTCGGCGGCGATCAGGCCGTCGATCAGGCGCCGGGCCCACAGCGAGCCGGCGTCGATGTTCAGGTTGTTGAAGTCGCGGCCGGGCCGCGCGTCGATGGCGCGCTGCTGGGCTTCCAGCACCAGCTCGTCCTCGCGAAAGATGCGCGCGACGCCCTCGCGCAGCTCGTGCGTCAGCCGCTGCTCGTGCGTCATGTAGTTGCGCGCGAAGGCCCAGAAGTAGTGGCAGGTGGTCGCGGTCTCGGGCGTCACGGTGTTGATCACCATGCCGTTGACGCCGCGGCTGCGGTCGCCGCCGCGGGCGCCGCTGCCGGCCTCGGCCACGCCGACGTCGATCGCGATGGTGCAGGGGGCCTCGAAGCGGATGATCTGCCAGCGGTCGACGCGGCCGGTCCAGCCGCGCGCCTGGCGGATCTGCGCGGCCCAGAACGGCGGCGAGGCGATGTTCTCCATCCAGCGCGTCACGGTGGCGCTGCGGTCGCCGTGCGTGGCCACGAACGGGGCCTCGGCCACGGCCCGGTCGCCGATCGACCCGCCGTGCACGAAGGTCTCGTGCGTCAGGTCCATCAGGTTGTCGAGCACGAGGCGGTAGTCGCACTTCACGTGGATCAGTCGGCCGTCGGCCGCCCACGCCGGATCGTGGTTCCAGTGCAGGTCGGGCACGCGGGCCGGGTCGGCCAGCGCGGGATCGCCGGGCCAGACCCAGACGAAACGGTGCCGTTCCACCACCGGATAGGCGCGCACGCAGGCCGACGGGTTGATCGTCTCCTGCGACGGCATGTGGGTGCACAGGCCTTCAGAGTTGTATACAAGGCCGTGGTAGCCGCAGACGACCTGATCCCCTTCGAGGCGCCCCTGCGACAGCGGCAGCAGGCGGTGCCAGCAGGCGTCCTCGAGTGCCACGGCCTGGCCGTCTTCCCTGCGGTAGAGGACCATCGCGTGGCCGCAGACGGTGCGCCCGAGCAGTTGCCGGCCGCACTCGGTGTCGTAGGCGGCGGCGTACCAGGCGTTGAGCGGGAAGGTCGACATGTCGGCGTTTCTGTATACAACGCCGATTCTGCCTGCCCCCGGCGGGCGGCAGGGGCCGATGCGATCGGGGTTTGCCCGGGGCGCGGTCAGCGCGGCGTGCCGCCGGCGCGGGGCCACGCCACGAGGCCGGTGGCCAGCGCGGTGCCGGCCAGCACCACCGCCCCGCCGGCGAGCATGGCCGGCGTGATGCGCTCCCCGAGGAACAGCGCGCCCCAGGCCACGCCGAACACGGGGATCAGGTAGGTGACGCTGATGGCGCGCGACGCGCCCAGCCGCGCGATCAGGCGGAAGTACAGCAGGTAGGCCAGGCCCGTGCACAGCGCCGCCAGCGCCGCCACCGCAGCCCAGCTGCGCGGCCCGGGCATCTGCGCCGGCCAGGCCCAGGCGGCAGGCAGGGCCAGCACCACGGCGGCGGCGAGTTGGCTGCCTGCCGCGAGGGCCATCGGCGCGACGCCGCGCAGCCTCGCCCGCGCGTAGTTGGCGCCGAAGCCGTAGCACAGGGTCGCTCCGAGGCAGGCCGCGATCGCCACGCCGGCGCTGACGCCGTGCTCGCCCGGGCGCAGGCTGGCCTGGTCCCAGGCCAGCAGCACGACCCCGGCGAAGCCCAGCGCAAGGCCCGCCACTCGCGACGCCGTCAGGCGCTCGCCGAGCCAGGCCGCGGCGATCAGCGCGCCCCACAGCGGCGCGGTGGCATTGAGCACCGCCGACAAGCCCGACTCGATGGCCAGCGCGGCCACGCTGTACAGCAGGAAGGGCAGGGCCGAGTTGACGACGCCCACCAGCGCGATGCCGCGCCAGTGCGTGCGCAGCGTGTCCAGCTGCCGCTGCCAGGCCAGCAGCGGCAGCAGGCACAGCGCCGCGCCGGCCACCCGCAGCAGCGTCAGCGCGATGGGGCCGAACTCGGCCGCGCCCAGGCGCATGAACAGGAACGACGCGCCCCACAGCGCGGCCAGCAGCAGCAACTCCAGCAGGTCGATCGGTCGCATGGCAATGTTTCCCGGCGTCAGGCGAGCAGCACGCCTTCGTGCACCAGCAGCCGCTGCTTGCGCGGCAGGCCGCCGGCATAGCCGGTGAGCGACCCGTCGGCGCCGAGCACGCGATGGCAGGGCACGAGGATGGACACCGGGTTGCGGCCGACGGCCGTGCCGGTGGCGCGCGGCACGGCGGTGGGTCCGACCGCGGCCGCCACCTCGCCGTAGCTGCGCGTGCGGCCGAAGGGGATGCGCAGCAGCGCCTGCCACACCGCGCGCTGGAACGGCGTGCCGTGCAGGTCCAGCGGCACTGCGCCGGGCGCGGGCGGGTGGCCGGACCAGTAGGCGTCGAGCCAGCGCCGTAGCGACTCGATCGCGGCATGGCCGGGCTGCTGCGGCAGCGCCGGCCGCGCCGCGTCGCGCTCGGGGTCGTCGAACCACAGCCCGGCGACGCCGCGCGCGGTGGCCAGCGCGAGCAGCGGCCCGACGGGGCTGTCGAGCCGGGCCTGCGCCTGCAGCGGCACGCCCTGGAAGGCCTGCTGCAGCGTGCGCGTGGAACTGAGCGTCGCCCCCGCGGGGCGTGTCGTCGTGGGGTTCATGGTCACCTCCGGGTTCAGGGCGCGGCTTCGAGCGACTGCCACAGCCGCATCACCGCGTAGGAGCGCCAGGGCCGCCAGGCCTCGGACAGCGCGGCGACGCGCGCCGCATCGCGCGTGCCCAGCGCGTTCATCACGCCGATGTCGGTGGCCGGAAAGGCGTCGGGCCAGGCCAGCGCGCGCATCGCCACCAGCTGCACCGTCCACTCGCCGATGCCCGGCAGCGCGCGCAGCGCGTCCAGCGTGCGGGCCAGCGGGGCGCCCCGATGCAGCTCGATGCGGCCGCTGGCGACTTCGCGCGCCAGGGCCTGCAGCGCCGCGCCGCGCTGTCGCACGATGCCCAGCGCGCCGATCTCGTCGAGGCCGGCCCGCGCCAGCCGTTGCGGCGACGGGAACAGGCGCGTCAGGTCCGCGAACGGGGTCACCAGCGGTTCCCCGAAGCGGTCGACCAGGCGCGCGGTCAGGGTGCGCGCCGCGGCCACGCTGACCTGCTGGCCGAGGATCACGCGCACCGCGATCTCCCAGCCGTCCATGCCGTTGGGCACGCGCACGCCGGGCGGCCCGGGCAGCGAGGCCAGGGCGGCGTCGACCGCCATCGGGTCGGCGTCGAGATCCAGACCCTGGCGCAGCCGCTGCACCACGGCGCCCAGCGCCGGCACCAGCGAAGGCGAGACGACCAGTTCCACCTCGTCGCGGTCGGGCAGGAACCGGCCCGCCAGCCAGCCCGTGATGCGGCGCCCCTGATGCTCCCAGGCCAGGGTGCGGCGCAGGCCGTTCACCGCCGTGTCCACCGCCTCGACCCCGGCCACCTGCCGCGCCGCGAAGAAGCGCACCACGCCGGCCTTGTCGTAGGGCGGGCGGTAGGCCAGCCGCAAGGTCGGCCCGAGGCCCGCGCGTTGCGGGTCCGGCACGGCCGTGTCGTCCCTTTGCCGGCGCAGGTCGCCGGGTGCGAGCCGGTAGCGTTGCCGGAAGGCGGCGTGGAAGCGGCGCTGGCTGCCGAAGCCCGAGGCCAGGGCCACGTCGGCCACCGGCAGCCGCGTGTCGGTCAGCAGTTGCTTGGCCAGCAGCAGCCGCTGCGTGGTCAGGTAGTCCAAGGGCGCCACGCCGTGCGCGGCGACGAAGATGCGGCGCAAGTGGCGGTCGGTGACGCCGAGGCGGCCGGCCACGTCGGGCACCGACACGGCCAGCCCGTCGCGTGCGGCGGCATCGAGCATGCGCGCAGCGTGCTGCGCCAGCACGTCGGGCGAGTCCACCAGGGCCAGGCCGGGCGCCTGCTCGGGGCGACAGCGCAGGCAGGGACGGAAGCCCGCCGATTCCGCGCTGGCCGCGTTGGCGAAGAAGCGGCAGTTGCGACGCATCGGCGTGCGCACCCGGCACACCGGTCGGCAGTACACGCCGGTGGACGTGACGCCGACGAACAGCCGGCCGTCGAAGCGCGCGTCGTGAGCCACCAGCGCGCGGTAGGCGCCGTCCTCGTCGAGTGCCGGATCGTGCAGCAGCATGAAGGCATGATAGGTGCCGGTGGCCGCCGCAGTAGCCGTTTTCGGACCTGAGGATGCCGCCGTCACCACCATCGCCACGCCCCTTCTGGAAGGCCCGCCCATGAGTTCCCTGCGCCAGCGTTTCGGTCGTCCCCTGCGGCTCGGCGTCGTCGGCGGCGGCCCCGACTCGTGGATCGGCCGCATGCATCGCGGCGCTGCCGAGTTCGACGGCTGGTGGCGCGTCGTGGCCGGCGTGTTCTCGTCCGACGCGGCACGGTCGCGCGCGGCCGGACCGCTGCTCGGGGTCGACGCCGGCCGCAGCTACGGCAGCCTGCAGGAGCTGCTCGCGGCCGAGGCCGCGCGCGACGACGGCATCGAGGCCCTGGCGATCATGACGCCCAACGACAGCCACTACGCCTGCGCCGCCGCGGCGCTCGACGCGGGGCTGGACGTGATGTGCGACAAGCCGGTCACCGAGACCCATGCGCAGGCCCTCGACCTGGCCCGGCGCGTGCGCGACGGCGGCCGGCTGCTGGCGATCGCGCACGGCTACTCGGCCTACCCCATGGTGCGTCACGCGCGTGAGCTGGTGGCGTCGGGCGCGCTGGGCGCGCTGCGCCTCGTGCAGGTGGAGTACATCCAGAGCGGCATGGCCACGCGCCTGGAGGACGGCCCGCTGACGCCGCGCCTGCGCTGGGTGCTCGACCCCGCGCGCAGCGGCCAGGCCCTGGTGATGAGCGCCATCGGCTGCCATGCGCAGCACCTCGCGTGCTTCGTCGCCGCGCAACCGGTGGCGCGCGTCGCGGCCGACTGCGGCGCGCTGGTGCCGGGCCGCCGCGTCATCGACCACGTGTCGGCCCTGCTCGAGTTCGGCGACGGCGCGCGCGGCACCTTCACCGCGACCCAAGCCGCGGCGGGTGGCGAGAACGACATCCGGCTGCGCGTCTACGGCGAGAAGGGCCTGCTGGAGTGGTGGCACCGCGAGGCGGGCTATCTGCGGCTGAACCTGCAGGGCGAGCCCCAGCGCATCGTCGGGCGCGGCGATGCCGGCCTGTCCGCCGAGGTGGCGGCCGCGGGACGCACGCCGCGCGGGCATCCCGAGGGCCTGCGCGAGGCGTTCGCCAACCTGTATGCCGAGCTGGCCCAGGAGCGCATCGAGCGCCTGCTCGGCCTGCCGGTGACGTCGCGTCCGTATCCGCGCATCGAGGACGGCGCCCATACCATGGCCTTCATCGAGGCCTGCCTCACGTCCCGGCGCGAAGGGCGCTGGGTGGACGTGCCCGCCGCCTGAACCGGCTACATCGCCTTGAACAGGTGGACGTAGGCGCGGCTGACGGGCAGTTCGCGGTCCACGCCCTTGAGGCGCACGAACAGGCGGCTCGCTTCGTCGCGCCGCGTGCCGGCGAGGTGCTCCACGTTGACGAGGGTGGAGCGGTGCACCTGCCAGAACTGCGCCGGGTCGAGCTGCGACGCCAGCTCGACGATCGGCGTGCGGATCAGGTGCTCGACGCCACCGGCGGCGTGCACCACCGTGTACTTCTCGTCCGATTCGAAGAACAGCACGTCGCGCACGTCGACCTGGTGCACCAGGTCGCCCACGCTGGCCCGGATCCAGCGCAACGGGGCCGCAGCCGCCGGTCTGCCCGAGGCGAGCAGGCGCTGCAGGGCGTCGGCGAGGGCGGCGCTGTCGGGCGCGGGCTCGCGCTGCGCGATCGACGCCCTGATCTTGTCCAGCGTGCGGGCGACCCGATCGTCCTTGGCCGGCTTGAGCAGGTAGTCGAGCGCGCTCCGGTCGAAGGCCTCGATCGCATAGGCGTCGAAGGCGGTGACGAACACCACCTTGGTGGCCGCGTTCTCGATGCCCTGCGCGACCTCCAGGCCGGTCAGCCCGGGCATCTGGATGTCCAGGAAGGCCACGTCCGGCGCATGCTGCCGGATCGCGTCGGCAGCCTCGATCCCGTTGCGGGCCACGGCGACGACCTGCAGTTCGGGCCACAACCGGGCCAGTTGCCGCTGCAGGGCCTGGGCCAGGGGGGCTTCGTCGTCGGCGATGACGGCGGTGGCGGGCACGGGGGTCGGGGTGGAGTTCATGTGCAACGTGTCGGAAGCGGCCCGGGGCCGCGTCAGGGCAGGGCGTCGATCGGGATCCGCAGTGTGACGCGGGCACCGGCGTCGGGGCGGATGTCCAGGTCCAGCGCGGCCGTTTCACCGTAGCGGGCGGCAAGGCGCTCGCGCAGGTTCTTCAGCGCCACGCCGTTGCCCGGCGGGCCGGCGCGACGCACGGGGGCCGTGCACTGGCCGAGGCCGTCGTCGGTCACGTCCACCACCAGCGAGCCGCCCTCGCGGCGCGCGGCGATCCGCACCGTGCCGCCCTCGACCTTGCACTCGAGCCCGTGCTGGATGGCGTTCTCGACCAGGGGCTGGATCAGCAACGGCGGCAAGGTCGTCTGGCGCAGCGCCGCGTCCGACACGTCGATGGAGAAGGTCAGACGGTCGCCCATGCGGTGCTGCATGAGCGACAGGTAGGCCTGCGCGAGATCCAGTTCGTCGCCGAGCGTGCTGTCGGACGTGCGCAGCTTGCCCAGCGAATTGCGCAGGTAGTCGATGAACGCCTCCAGCATCTGCCGCGCCCGGGCGGTGTCGACGTCGATCAGGCTCAGCACGGTGCCCAGGGTGTTGAACATGAAGTGCGGCTCCATCTGGCCCTGCAGCAGGCGCAGCTGAGCCTCGGTGGCGCGCTTCTCGGCGTCGATCTGGCGCGCCTTGGCGTCGAAGTGCACGTAGAAGAGGCTGCACACCAGCAACGAGAACGCCACCGACGCCATCACCGTCACGGGGCGGTCGAACGGGTACCAGCCCTGCGCTCCGACCAGCCAGGACCCCAGCGGCCAGCCGATCATCACCCCGATCAGCGGCACGCCGCCGAAGAACAGTGCGCGCTGACCGGTGCCGAAGCGCCGGATGCGCGCCTGACCCACGAGGCGGGTCGCGATCGCGAACAGCACGTGGATGACGACGCCGATGGTCAGCGCCACCACCTGATTGATCAGGAACCAGTACCACAGGCCTTCCGCGCTGGGCAGGGAGCCGCCGCGCATCAGGCGCATGGACAGCCCGAGCACGAAGAAACCGAACCCCACGCCGGCGCTGAACAGCAGGGTCCAGACCCACTGCAGCCATCCAGGGCCCGCCACCGGCAATTCGCTGCCGTACCAGGAACGGATCGAGGCCTTGAGGAGGGAGCGTTCGACTTGCATGCCAATCAGTGTAGGCAGGCCACCACAGGCCACGCCCCCCACCGGCGACGGATCGACAGCCGGCGCGACGAATCGCAAGTCGACACCGGGGCGCTGCCTAAAATGGTCCGCATCCCAGTCAGGAGCCCGTGTCCCATGCAAGCCGACGCCACCATCTTCAAGGCCTACGACATCCGGGGCATCGTCGGCAGGACCATCGACGAGACCTTCGCCGAGCACCTCGGGCGCGCCTTCGGCTCCGAGGCGGTGGCGGCCGGCGAGAAGGCGGTGGCCGTGGGCCGCGACGGGCGCCTGTCCGGCCCGGGCCTGGTGGCCGCCCTGATGCGCGGCCTGGCCTCCACCGGGCTGGACGTGGTGGACCTCGGCGCCGTGACGACGCCGATGCTGTACTACGTGGCGGCCACGCGCGGCCGGCACGGCTGCCGCTCGGGCATCCAGGTCACCGGCAGCCACAACCCGAAGGACTACAACGGCTTCAAGATGGTGATGGCCGGGCGTGCCATCTTCGGCGCGGAGATCCAGGCGCTGCGCCAGCGCATCGAGCAGGAGCGCTATACGAAGGGCAAGGGCCGCATCGGGCGCATGGACATCACTGCCGAGTACACCGCCCGCATCGCCGGCGACGCGAAGCTGGCGCGGCCGATGAAGATCGTGGTCGATTCCGGCAACGGCATCCCCGGCGCCACGTCGCCGCAGGTGCTGCGCGCCCTCGGTTGCCAGGTCGACGAGCTGTATTCCAAGGTCGACGGCGACTTCCCGAACCACCACCCGGACCCGAGCAAGCCCGAGAACCTGGCCGACCTGATCCGCCGCGTGCAGAGCACCGACGCCGAGCTGGGCATCGCCTTCGACGGCGACGGCGACCGGCTCGGCCTCGTCACCAAGGACGGCCAGATCATCTACCCCGACCGCCAGCTGATGCTGCTGGCCACCGACGTGCTGACGCGCGTGCCGGGCGCCACGATCATCTACGACGTCAAGTGCAGCCAGCGCCTGGGCCCGGCGATTCGCGCCGCCGGCGGCGTGCCGATGATCTACAAGACCGGCCACTCGCTGATCAAGGCCCGCATGGCGGAGATCAAGGCGCCGCTGGCCGGCGAGATGAGCGGCCACATCTTCTTCGGCGAGCGCTGGTACGGCTTCGACGACGCCACCTACTGCGCCGCCCGCGTGCTGGAGATCCTGTCCCGCTCGAAGGACCCGAGCGCGGTGCTCAACGCGCTGCCCACCAGCTTCAACACGCCCGAGCTCAACGTGCCCTGCGCCGAGGGCGAGCATCACCGTCTGGTGACCGAGTTGCAGGCGCGCGTGGCCGACGGCCGGCTGGCCTTCCCCGGCGCGGAGATCAGCACCATCGATGGCCTGCGCGTGGACTGGCCGGACGGCTTCGGCCTGATCCGCGGCAGCAACACCACGCCGGTGCTGGTGCTGCGCTTCGAGGGCCACACGGCGCAGGCCCTGCACCGCATCGAGGACACGATGATGGCAGCCCTGCGCAGCGTCAAGCCCGACGCCAAGGTGGCGGCCGCGGCGCACTGACGCGCCAAACCCCCAGGCGGGAACCGTCCTGATCCGCTGGATCTACTCCCAACTGCTGCGCCTGCTGACGCCGGCGTACCTGGCACGCCTGTGGTGGCGCGGGCAGCGCGAGCCGGTGTACCGCAAGCGCATCGGCGAGCGCCTGGGCCTGTATGCGCTGCCGCCGCGGCGCGGCAAGGGCGGCGTGGTGTGGATCCACGCCGTGTCGTTCGGCGAGACCCGCGCGGCCGCCCCGCTGGTGGAAGCCCTGCGGCGCGAGTTGCCCGGGATGCGGCTGCTGCTGACCTGCAGCACCGCCACCGGCGTGCAGGCCGGCCTGGACCTGCTGCGGCCCGAGGACGACCAGGCCTGGTTTCCCTACGACACGCCCGGGGCGGTGAAGCGCTTCCTCAAGCGCTACCGGCCCGCGGTGGGCGTGATCATGGAAACCGAGGTGTGGCCGAACATGATGCACCTCGCGCGCGAGCGGCAGATCCCGATGGTGCTGGCCAATGCGCGGCTGTCCGCGCGCAGCCAGCGCAAGGGCCGGCGGCTGGCCCGGCTGCTGGTGCCGGCGCTGACCAGCTTCACGCGCATCCTGGCCCAGACTGCCCGCGACGCGCAGCGCCTGCGCGAGCTCGGCGCGCGCTCGGTCGAGGTCTGCGGCAACACCAAGTTTGACGTGACGCCGCCGGCCAAGATGCTCGCCCGCGGCCACGAGTGGCGGCAGAGCCTGACGCGCAGCGTGGTGCTGATGGCCTCGAGCCGCGAGGGCGAGGAGGAGGGCCTGTTCCACGCCTGGCGCGGCCTGCACGAGCCGCGGCCCCTGCTCGTCGTGGTGCCGCGCCATCCCCAGCGCTTCGACGAGGTGGCGGCCCTGGCGCAGAGCGTGGGCTTCACGGTGGCGCGGCGCAGCAGCTGGGAGGACCGGCCGCACGAAGCGGCCTTCCAGGCCGATGTGTGGATCGGCGACTCGATGGGCGAGATGCCCGTCTACTACGCGGTCTCGGACGTGGCCCTGCTGGGCGGCAGCTTCGCGCCGCTGGGCGGGCAGAACCTGATCGAGGCCGCCGCCTGCGGATGCCCGCTGCTGATGGGCCCGCACACCTTCAACTTCGAGGAAGCGGCGCAGCTGGCGATCGAGTCGGGCGCGGCCGCCCGCATGAAGGACGTCGGCAGCGCCGTGCGCCGCGCCGCGGCCCTGGTGCACGATCCGCGCCGCAACGAATGGGTCGAGCAGGCGCTGGCCTTCGCGCAGTCGCACCGCGGCGCCAACGAGCGCATGGCGCAACGCATCGCGCTGCTGCTCACCGGCCTGGACCAGCGCCCCTGAAGGCCGGGGTCAGGCCAGCACCGGCACGGCGCGCAGGCCGTCGCTGCCGGGCAGGATCGACCGCCCGATCGCGGCGGTCGGCACCCGCAGGTGATCGGCCAGCACGCCCTTGACCACGGCCCGAAGGTCGGTCGTCACCCGCAGGTCGCGGCCTTCATGGCGCTGGGCGCGGGCCAGGCCCGGCCAGTCGGCCAGCACGCGGCCGCCGCGCACGGCGCCGCCGGCCACGAAGGCCGCACCGCCGGTGCCGTGGTCGGTGCCGAGGGTGCCGTTGATCGCCACTTCGCGGCCGAACTCGGTGGCCACCAGCACCACGGTGCGGGCCCAGGCCGTGCCCAGCGCGTCGCGCAGCGACGCGAGCCCGGCGTCCAGACTGCGCAGGTTGCCCGCCAGGGCGCCATTGGGGTTGGCCTGGTTGGCATGGGTGTCCCAGCCGCCGAGTTCGAGCACGGCCACGCGCGGGCCGCGGGCCGCCGCGAGCATCTCGCCCGCCTTGCGCGCCAGCGCCTGCACCGCCTGCCGGCCCTGCGGGTTGCCGATCCCTGCCGCCATGCCCGGCTGCTCGCGCAGGCCACGCGCCCGCGCGAGCGCTTCGCGCAGGGCCGGGTCGCCGGCATAGAGCATCTCGAGCCGGGCCACGAGGTCGGGCGTGGGCTCGGGCAGCACCGAGGGGGCCCAGGTGTCGACCTGGTCACTGCCGCGCAGCACCAGCGGCACGGCCGTCGTCAGGGCCAGGCCGGTGAAGCGGGGCGCCTGCCCCTGCGCTGCCAGCGTACGACCGAGCCAGCCCGTGGCCAGCTCGTAGGGACGGCTGCCACCGGACTCGAGCACTTGCTGGGCGTCGAAGTGGGATCGCTCGCGATAGGCCAGGCCCACGGCGTGCAGCACGGCCAGCTCGCCCTGCCGGTACATCGCGTGCATCGAGGACAGATGCGGATGCAGCGCGAACGGCGTGTCGCCCAGCGGCAGGGGGGCGCCGCCGAAGTCGGCCAGCGCGCCGCGCGCCGAGGCGAAGTCCGGGTCGCCCGTGGCGGGCACGGCCGACAGGCCGTCCATGCCGCCACGCAGCAGCACGAACACGAAGCGAGGATCGTCCGGCGCCGAAGCCTGCGATGTCTGGGCCAGCACGCCCTGGACAGGCAGGGCGGCCAACAGGCCGGCGGCGGAGAGGAGTCGGCGTCGGGACGTCATGGTCGGGCTCCGTTCAACGGCGCTGGAACTCGGGGGCGAGCAGCAGCAGGGCCAGGGCCTGGGGACCGTCGGCGGCCCGCGCGATCTGGCGCGCGGTGGCGGCGGACAGCAGCGGGCCGAGGCTGGACTGCGCCAGGGCGCGCGCGTCGACCTGGGCGCCGGCGCGGTCGGCCAGCCGCGTCACCCACTCCACGCGCTTCCAGACCGCGTCCGGCCCCAGCCACTCGTCGGCGGCGTCGGGCCAGCCGGCGGGTGACGGCGCGGCCTGGACGCGTTGCCCGAGCATCGAGATGCCGGCGTCGGGCTGGCGCTCGAAGGCGCGTGCGCCCAGCTGCAGCAACCGCACCGACGAGACCACCATCTCCTCGGGCGACTTCAGCTTGGCCGGCTCGGGCTGCCAGGCCTCGGGCGCCTCGATCAGCGTGCGGTACAGCGTGGGCAGGTCGCCGTCGCTGCGCAGGAAGCTGCGCTCGAGCCGGTCGACCAGGGCCGGCGGCGGCACGTCGGCCACGAAGTGGCGCGCCAGCTTGGTGGCGATGAATCGGGCCGTGGCCGGGTGCCGCGCCAGATCGGAAAGCGCGCGCGGCAGCGCGTCGGCGCCCGCGCCGTAGGTGCGGCCGAGCAGCCGCTTGTCGCCCGGCTCGTGCCAGTCGGGTTCGAAGCGGGTCGGGCTCGCGGTGCCCATCGGCGCGATGTCGGCGGCGTTCGCCCGGCGCGGCGGCGCCATGTCCGGCGCGTACACGTAGGCGGGCGTGCGCCAGCCGGTGAGCACGGCCGCGAACGCCGTCACGTCGGCCTGCGTGTAGTGGCCTGCACGGGCCGCTTCGGCGCCGAGCGTGTGCAACTCGAGGATCTCGCGCGCCAGGTTCTCGTTCAGGCCGAAGGCGCGCGGCAGGCTGCCGTCGTCGTTGCGCTGCGCCCGCGTGCGCCGGCGGGCCACGACGGAGTTCGGGCCGGCCGACTGGTCGTTGTCGAGGTAGCGCAGCATGCCCGGGTGCAGGGCCGCGGCGCGCAGCAGGTCCTCGAAGCGGCCGCCGATGTGCGGGCGCACGGCTTCGCGCTCGAACGCGCCGGCCAGGCCGCGCGCGCTGGCCTTGGCCATCGACACCGTGAAGTGATTGCACCAGAACAGCGCCAGCCGCTCGGCGAACGGCCGCGTCGTCGTGGCGGCCGTGCCCAGGCGCGCCCGCGTGTCGGCCTGCACCAGGGCACGGAAGTGATCGCCGAACTGCTGTTCGCCCGAGCGCGTGTCGGCCATCGCCGCGCCGCCCGTGATGGACGGCTGGGGCTCGGGGCGCTGCCGGCGCTGCTGGACGAATTCCGCCATGCGGCGCAGGCCGGTGGCGGCGTCGGCCAGGGTGTGTCCGGCCGGTGCGGTCTGCGCATCGGCCGGGCCGATCTGCGACGCCAGCCAGCCGCGCGGGTCGCCCTGCACGGCGGTGTCGATGCGGGCCTCGCCAAGGCCGAAGCGGTGGGCGGCGATCGCCGCCTGCAAAGCGGGGCTGCTCATGGCCGGTTCCTCGTTGCGGTCGCGAGGCTAACGGCAAAACGGCGCCGTGCGTTGAAGCGAACGGCGCCGTTTACCGAGCTTTACGCTCGGGCCGGTGCTACTTGGCAAGCAGCGAGTTCACCGACGTCACGTCGGCCGGCTGCAGTGTGCCCGCCGCCTGGCGCAGGCGCAGGCTGGCCAGCAGCGAGTCGTAGCGGGCCTTGGACAGGTCGCGCTGCGTGTTGTAGAGGTCGCGCTGGGCATTGAGCACGTCGAGGTTGACGCGCACGCCGACGCGGTAGCCGAGCTGCGTGGCCTCGAGGGCCAGCTTGCCTGAGGCCTCGGCGGCTTCGAGCGCCTTGGCCTGCGCCTGGCCGGACTGCACGCCGAAGTAGGCCACGCGCGTGCCCTGGGCCACCGAGCGGCGGGCGGCTTCCAGGTCGTTGCGCGACTTCTCCTCCAGCACCAGCGTCTCCTTGATCCGGTTCTGCACCGAATAGCCGGAGAACAGCGGGACGTTGACCTGCACCCCGATCGAGCCGGTGGAGGTGGTGCCGCTGCTGCCGCCGGAAACGCTGGCGCGGCTGGAGCCCAGGCTGCCCACGGCGTCCACGGTGGGCAGATGGCCGGCACGCGCCTTGTCGGTTTCCAGGCGGGCGATCTCCATGCCCAGCTGCGCACGGCGGATCGAAGGGTGGCCCGCCTGCGACTGCGTCACCCAGTCTTCCACGTTGGCCGGCGCCACCGCGGGCAGCGCCACCGGCACGGCCAGCGGGCGCGGTTCCACGTTGGTGCGGCCCACCAGCACGTCCAGCGCGATGCGCTTGGCGCGCAGGTCGTTGTCGGCGGCGATCTCCTGCGCCGCGCCGATGTCGAAGCGGGCCTGCGCCTCGCGCGTGTCGGTGATGGTGGCGGTGCCGACCTCGAAGTTGCGTCGGGCCGACGCGAGCTGCTCGCCGGCCGCCTGCTTGTTGGCCTGCGTCGCGGCCAGCGCGTCCTTGGCCACCAGCACGTCGAAGTAGGCCTGGGCCACCCGGATGATCAGGTCCTGCTCGGCGGTCTGCAGGTCGGCGCGGGCGATCTCGAACGTGCGCTCGGCCTGCGACACGGTCGCCAGGTTGGACTTGTTGAACAGCGGCTGCCGGCCGGTCACGGTGACCGCGGTGGTGGTGGTGCCGAAGCTCGAGCCGGACGGGTTGGCGGTCGACGGCGGGGGGTCGGTCTCGGCCCGCGTCAGGCTGCCGGTGAGGTTGGCGCTGGGCCGCTGCAGCGCGCGCGACTGCTCGAGCCGGTACTGCGCCGAGTCGGCCAGCGCCCGCGCCGCCAGGTAGGTGGCGTCGTAGGCACGAGCGGCTTCGTACAGCTCCTGCAGGCTCTGGGCGCGCGCCGGCGCGGCGGCGATCAGGCTGGTGGCCAGTGCGGCCAGGAGCAGGTTCAGGGGGCGGGGCATGGGGGGAGATCCTCCGGGGTGTCTGTTGCGGCTCGCGGGTCAGCGCGGGTTGTAGCCTGGGGGGGCCGGACGCGGCGAGCGCGCTGCGACGAGATGCGTGTTCGGGGCGGCGAACTGCAAACGCTAGAAGCTGAAGCGGGAGGGCTCGCCGAAGCCCGACAGCCGTGGCGCGACGGTGTCGAACAGTTCCACCCGCTTCCACTGATGCTCCGCCACGCGCGTGATGTGGACCGCCCGCATCACCGGCTCCTGGCCCTCAACGCCCACCAGCCGGCCACCCACCTTGAGCCGGGCCAGCATGGCCGACGGCACCTCGGCCACCGAGCCGGACAGCACGATCGCGTCGAAGGGCGCTTCGCTGGACACCGGTTGCGAGCCGTCGGCCTGACCCACCAGCACGTTGCCGATGCCGGCCCGCTGCAGGTTGGCGCGGGCCATGGCGGCCAGGGCGGGGCGGATCTCGAGCGAGACCACCTGCTGGGCCTGGTGCGCCAGCAGGGCGGCCATGAAGCCCGAGCCGGTGCCCACCTCGAGCACCCGCTCGTGCCCGGCGAGTTTCAGTTCCTGCAGCAGCCGCGCCTCGACCTTGGGCGCGAGCATGCACTGGCCTTCGGGCAGCGGCACTTCGGTGTCGACGAAGGCCAGAGAGCGGTACGCGGGCGGCACGAATTCCTCGCGCCGCACCGCGGCCAGCAGGGACAGCACGTTCTGGTCGAGCACCTCCCAGGGGCGGATCTGCTGCTCGATCATGTTGAAGCGGGCTTGTTCGAGATTCATGGGGACGGGGCGGTGTGCAGTGGGAAAGGCCGCAGCGGCGGCGACGACGGGGATTCTAGGGAGCCGGGGCCGGCGTCAGGCCGCGCACCACCAGCGCGACATGCGCCGCGATGAAGCCGTGGCCGTCGATCTGCTGATGCGAACAGGCGCCCAGGCCGTGCTTGTGCGCGCACAGCATCACCATCGGCAGGACCAGCGAATGCACGATGCTCTCGACGTCGACGGCCCGGAACTCGCCCGTGGCGACGCCGCGCTGGATGATGCTGCCGATCAGCGCCGAGCCGGGCTCGATCACGCTGTGGACGTAGTACTCGGCGATCTCGGGGAAGTTGCGCGACTCGGAGATGATGATCTTGAAGGTGGCCGATGCCGGGCTGGCATAGACCTGCTGCCACCAGCGCACCAGCAGGTCCTGCAGCAGCGGGGCCATCTGGCCACGATAGGCTTCCACCTGCAGGGCGGTGTCGGCGATGCTGGCCGACAGGTAGTGCTCGATGACCGCCTTGAACAGCTCTTCCTTGCTGGGGTAGTAGAGATACAGCGTGCCCTTCGACACGCCGGCGCGCAGGGCGACCTCCTCGATGCGCGTCGCGGCGAACCCCTTCTCGCCGAACAGCGCCAGGGCCGCCTCGAGCAGTTCGGCGGGCCTCGCTTCCTTGCGGCGCTGGCGGCTGGGGATGGGTGAGAGGGTCGAGGACATGGTTACTGACCGGTTGGTCAGTAATGTAGACCACGGCCCGGCCCCGGGTCAACGCGCCCACTTGCGCCGGGTCAATCCCACAGGCGGGCACCTCGGCGGTCATCGCGGCGGCGGCTGGCCGCGTTGGACCCGCACCTTCGACCCTGGAGCCCCGATGCGGTCTGTCTCGACCTGCGCAACGCGCCGTGCCCTGGCCGGGCTGCTGGCCACCGCCCCCCTGGGGGCCGTCCTGGGCGGCTGCGCCAGTTTCGCTCCGCGCAACCTGGTGCTGTCGCAGGCGGACCTGCAGACCCTCGTCGAGCGGCAGTTCCCCAAGGAGCGGCGTGTCCTCGAGGTCATCGACCTGAGCCTGACGCGGCCCGTGGTGCGCCTGCACCCGGATCGCAACCGCATCGGCACCGAACTCGAACTCACGGCCACCGAGCGCCTGTCCGGGCGCACGGTGCGGGGCAGCCTCGCGCTGGACCACGGGCTGCGCTACGAGCCCGCGGACGGCACGGTGCGGCTGGCCCAGGTGAAGGTGCAGGACCTCAAGCTGGACCTGGGCGGGCGCCCGTTCTCGGCCCAAGCCGAGCGCCTGAGCGGCGCACTGGCCGAGCGGGCACTGGACGACTTCGTGCTGCACCGGCTGTCGGACGAGCGCCGCCAGGCCCTGCGCCAGGCCGGCCTGGAGCGCGCCGACTTCGTGGTCACCGCGCGCGGCATCGAACTGCGCTTCGTCGAAGGGCGTTAGCCGCGCGCCGCTATCATGCGCGGCTTTGCCGCGCGTCGCGGCGCGAGGGAGCCGGACGTGGATGCGTGGGTGCTGGCGAAGGCCGCGGTGATGGGCATCGTCGAAGGGCTCACGGAGTTCCTTCCGATCTCGTCCACCGGTCACCTGATCCTCACCGCGTCGCTGCTGAACTTCACCGGGCAGGCGGTCAAGGTGTTCGAGGTCGCGATCCAGACCGGCGCGATGCTCGCGGTGATCTGGGAGTACCGCGCCCGACTCGCCGGCACCTTCGGCGGTCTGCTGGCCAGCCCACGCGACCCCGTGGCGGTGCGGTTCACCCGCAACGTGCTGATCGCGTTCACGCCGGCCGTGGCCTTCGGCCTGCTGCTGGGCAGCGCGATCAAGGCGCATCTCTTCCACCCGGTGCCGGTGGCCCTGGCCTTCGTGATCGGCGGCCTGGTCATCCTGTGGGTGGAGGCCCGGCACCGGGCGGCCTATGGCGCGATGGACCTGCAGGGCTCGCGCCAGGCGCGCGTGGAGACGGTCGACGACATGAGCGCGCTCGACGCGCTCAAGGTGGGCCTGGTGCAGTGCCTGGCCCTGATCCCCGGCACCAGCCGCTCGGGCGCGACGATCATCGGCGCGATGGTGTTCGGCTTCTCCCGTCGCGCGGCCACCGAGTTCAGCTTCTACCTGGCCATCCCGACCCTGATCGGCGCCGGCGCGTATTCGGTCTGGAAGGACCGGCACGCGCTGTCCATGGCCGACGTGCCGATGTTCCTCGTGGGCACGGTGTTCGCCTTCGTGTCGGCGCTGCTGTGCATCCGCTGGCTCATCCGATACGTCTCCACCCACGACTTCACCGTGTTCGCCTGGTACCGCATCGTCTTCGGCGTGCTGGTGCTGCTGACGGCGTGGACCGGCTGGGTCGAGTGGAAGGCCTGACGGCCGGAACATCGCAGTCATCACGCAAGCGCATCGATCGCGGCGCCGAAGGCCGATAGCATCGGCGGCTCGAACGTGGAGGCCCGCATGCTGCAACTGGTGATCGGCAACAAGAACTACTCGTCGTGGTCGATGCGGCCCTGGGTGCTGATGAAGCACTTCGGCATCGCCTTCGACGAGATCAGGCTGCGCTTCGACTTCACGCCCGGCTCGGCGTTCTACCGCGAGCTGGCCCGTCACACGCCGGCTGGGCGGGTGCCGGTGCTGCTGATCGATGGCTTTGCCGTGTGGGACACGCTGGCCATCGCCGAGACCCTGGCCGACCGCGAGGCCGGTCGCGGCCTCTGGCCGGTCGATCCCCTGCTGCGCGCCCGGGCGCGCAGCCTGTGCGCCGAGATGCACGCCGGGTTCGGCGCGCTGCGCAGCCACTGCCCGATGAACATCGAGGCGCAGTTGCCCGAGGTGGGCGCGCGCGTGCTGAAGGAGCAGGCCGCCGTGGCCGCCGACCTGGCGCGCATCGACGCGATGTGGACAGCCCAGCTCGCGGCCAGTGGCGGCCCGTTCCTGTTCGGCGCCTTCGGCATCGCGGACGCCTACTACGCACCGGTCGTGGCCCGCATCCGGACCTACGGCCTGCCGCTGTCGGCGCCGGCCCGCGCGTATGCGGACCGCGTGTGGCAGAGCCCCGGCGTGGCCGCCTGGGTCGATGATGCCCTGGCCGAGCGCGACTTCCTCGACTTCGAGGAACCCTATCGCCGTCAGCGCGACTGAGCCGGCGGCGCCGCGAGGCGCTCGAACAGCAGGTCCCACACGCCGTGCCCGAGCGCCAGGCCGCGGCGCTCGAACTTGGTCTCGGGCCGGTAGGCCGGCCGCGGCGCGAAGCCGGGCGCGGTATTGCGCAGCAGGGGCTCGGCGCCCAGCACTTCGAGCATCTGCTCGGCATAGGGCTGCCAGTCGGTGGCGCAATGCAGCACGCCACCGGGCGCCAGGCGCGACGCGAGCAGGTGCACGAAGGCCGGCTGGATCAGCCGGCGCTTCCAGTGGCGCTTCTTCGGCCACGGGTCGGGGAAGTACACGTGCACACCCGCCAGCGACCCCGGCTCGATCATCGACTGCAGCACCTCGACGGCATCGTGCTGCACGATGCGCAGGTTGCCCAGCTGCTGTTCGTCGATGCGCTGCAGCAGGGCGCCGACGCCCGGCTCATGGACCTCGATGCCGAGGAAGTCCGTGTCCTGCCGTGCCGCCGCGATGGCGGCGGTGGCCTGGCCCATGCCGAAGCCGATCTCGACCACCAGCGGCGCCCTGCGGCCGAACGCGGCTGCCGCATCGAGAGGCTGCGGCCGGTAGGGCAGCACGAAGCGCGGCGCCAGTTCGGCGAGGGCGCGCACCTGGCCCGTGCCCATGCGGCCGGCACGCAGCACGTAGCTGCGCACGGGGCGACGGGGCGGATCGGAAGCGGGCGGATTCACGGGGCGCGCATTGTCTCAAAGGGCTGCGCCGCCGCATGCCGGGCAGCAGGTCCGAGTGACATAATCCGGCCCGCGCGGGTGTAGTTCAATGGCAGAACGGCAGCTTCCCAAGCGTGCGACCTGAGAGTCGTCCAGTCAGCTGTGACTGGCCACACTGCTTCGAAGTGTGGGAGATGCAGCCCTAGAGTTGCGATCCTCGGATCGCATGGTCAGGCGAGAGCCTGATCGAGTACGGCCCTCGGGTCGTGGGCCTCGGCTAAACCGAGGTCGGGTTGTGAATGCGGCGCAAGCCGTGTGACGAGTTGTTGCTCAGGCGCAAGCCTGCATGCAACCTGGCGTTCAGCCGCCAGTAGCCTAGGTGCAGTGCGGGGTCGGTAACGACCCTGTGCCGAGCGCACTGACAACGTAGCCACCCTCAACGGGTACGCGGTGCCCGTGAGGGTCATCGCGTGATTCTGGAAGTCGAAATCCGGATGAGGCGCAAGGCTGGGTCAAAGGACCAACGTACGTGAACCACTGGTAAATGCCGTCAAGCTTGAGCGAGCCAAATCGACTGACAGGCTCTGACCAAAACGGTACGTGATCGGATGTCTCCCTGCTTGGTGGGGACACGCTGGCAAAACGATCACCGGCAAAAAGGTGGGGTCCTCCTGACTCGTGCTCGTTGCACGGAACAGGGTAAGCCCGAAGCAGAGTCGCGCCGCGAGGCGTGACAAGTCTGGTTGTAAAATCAGGCGTATCTGTTGCGGGTAGAGGATCGCGGAGAAAGCGAACGCCGGGCTGTAATGGTCCGGATAGGGGATGCAACGATCGCCCCGGCTCGAAAGAGCGCTGACTTCCGTGTGGTGGCCTGTCGCGAGACAGGTCTGCTTCAACCCATCCCGGAGGGGGACATGCCCTTCGGGGCAGGTGTCCATCCTTCGGGACCGGGCGGGCGTAGTTCAATGGCAGAACTTCTGCTTCCCAAGCAGATAGCGTGGGTTCGATTCCCATCGCCCGCTCCACGTCAACGGAGGTTGATATGGACGCAAGCAATTGCGATGTTGCCTCCACCAACTGGACGCACTGGCACGGCATCCCGTGGCAGGACGCGCATCAGGTGGTCGGGAGGCTGCAGGCAAGAATCGCGAAAGCAGCAAAGGCAGGCGAATGGCGCAATGTCAAACGCTTGCAGAGACTCCTCACCCGCTCCATCAGCGCAAAAGCGTTGGCGGTCAAACGGGTAACCGAGAACCAGGGTCGCAAGACCCCGGGAATCGACCGGCAGACATGGAGTACTCCGGACGACAAGTGGCAGGCGGTCGGCACCTTGCAACACAAGGGCTACAAGCCGAAGCCGATGAGACGGGTCTACATCCCGAAAGCAAATGGCGACAGACGCCCACTGGGCATCCCGACCATGCGCGACCGGGCCATGCAAGCGCTGCACCTGTTGGCGCTCGACCCGACAGCCGAGACGACCGGCGACACTCACTCCTACGGTTTCCGCCGTGGGCGCTCGACGGCAGATGCAATCGAACAGGTGCGCAACGCGCTTGGACGAAAGCACTCGCCGAAATGGGTGCTGGAGGGAGACATCAAAGGGTGTTTCGACAACATCAGTCACGAGTGGCTGCTCGCCCACGTCCCCATGGACAAAGGCGTGTTGCGCAAGTGGCTGAAAGCCGGGTACTTCGAGGGCAATGCCCTCTTCCCGACAGAGAGCGGGACACCGCAGGGCGGGATCATCTCGCCAGTTCTAGCGAACTTGGCACTGGACGGTCTGCAAAGCAAGCTGGCGGGACTCTTCCGCACGGTGCGCGATGCCAGGGCGGCCAAGGTCAACTTCGTGCGCTACGCCGATGACTTCATCATCACCAGCAGTTCGCGAGAGCTGTTGGAAGAGAAGATCAAACCCCTCGTGCAGGAGTTCATGCGCGAGCGCGGGCTCGAACTTTCAGAGAAGAAGACGTTGATCACCCACGTGGACGACGGCTTCGACTTTCTGGGATGGACGGCCCGCTGGCAAGGCGGCATGTTGTTGACGAAACCAGCCAGGAAGAACGTCAAGAACTTCTTGGAGAAGATTCGCGGGACGCTGCGGCAGATGCGCACAGCCAGACAGGAAGAGGTGATCGACAAGCTCAACCCGGTCATACGGGGCTGGGCCACCTATCACCGAAGCCAGATGGCGACGCGCACGTTCGCGAAGACCGACCATTTGATCTGGCAGGCGCTGTGGCGCTGGGCTCGCCGTCGCCACCCCAACAAAGGGGAGCGGTGGACCAAGGCCCGGTATTTCCGGCGCATCAAGGGTCGCGATTGGCGGTTCGCGGAGAAGGACAAGGTGCTGTTGACGCTGGTGAGCTTCCGCAAGAAGCCCCACACCAAAATCGACGGCAGCCGAAATCCGTACAGCCCGGAAGACGAGGACTACTTCGACGCGCGCCTCGCGCGCAAGATGGAGTCGGACTTGAAGGGCCGCCGGAAGCTGGCGTGGTTGTGGTACTGGCAGGAAGGACTGTGTCCGTGCTGCAACCAGAAGATCACGAAGGAGACGGGGTGGCACATCCACCACGTCATCAAGCGATCGGAAGGCGGGTCGGAACAGATGAGCAATCTTCAACTGCTCCATCCGAACTGTCATCGGCAACACCACGTCAACGAGTGAGTCAGGGGCACGACCGAAGGCCCCGAAAACTTTGCAGCGGTTACCATTGCCAGAAATGGCGGGTGACTTCAGGCTGCTTGAGCCGGATGCGAGGAAACTTGCACGTCCGGTTCTTAGGGGGGAGGGGTCGCCGCGAGGTGCCCTTCCTACCCGACTTCATACGAGGGTTCGATTCCCTTCACCCGCTCCACGGATCCCCGACTTGCCTTCCACCCGCCCACGATGAGCCGCTCTGTCGCGACCAAGCCCACCGCGACACTGCTGAGCATCGGCATCGACGTTCCGGGTGCCACCTGCTGCGCCACGCTCGACGAGGCCGCAGCCCGCTTGCGGGAGGTGAACTACGAGGTGGTGCTGGCCGCCGTGCCGGCGTCGGAACTGCTGTCCTGGGCGGCCCTGTCGCATGCGGTGCTCGACACGGCGCTGGTGGCCGTGCTGCCGGAGCCGCCGGACGACGGCGTGCAGTTGCAGTTGCTCGAGCGTGGCGTGCAGGACATCGTCGTCAACGGCGAGGCTCCGGCCGAGGCCATGAAGCGGCGCATGGAGATCGCCGTGCAGCGCAAGGCGCTCGACCGCGTCGCGCGCAAGGCCTTCGCCACCGACCTGGCCACGGGCTTGCCGAATCACACGCAGTTGCTGGAGCACATGACGCACCTGCTCGCGCTGCGCGAGCGCGAGCCGGCACCGATGGCGGTCATCGCGCTGCGCATCGAGGGCCTGGCCACGGTGCAGGCCTCGCTCGGCGCCGAGTCGGCCAACGTGCTGCGGCGCAAGGTGGCGGTGCGCCTGCGGGCGTCGCTGCGCGCCAGCGACGTCGTGGCCTCGATCGGCAACGACGCGTTCGTCGTGCTGCTGGCCTGGATCGACTCGCCCGGCGACGGCGAGCGCGTGGCGGCCAAGCTCGGCCAGTCGCTGCGCCAGCCGTTCTCGGTGGCGGGCAGCGACGTGGCGGTGTCGGTGAGTGCTGGCCTGGCGCTGTACCCCGAGCACGGCAAGACGGCCGACGCGCTGCTGCGCCGGTCGGTCGGGCAGGCGTCGGGGCTGGCGTCGGTGGGCCGCGACGGCTTCGCCAACCGGGTCGAGCGCGGCCCGGCCAACGCGGCCAACGACGCGCCCTGAGCGCAGCGCGCGGCGCCCGCGAAGCCGGGCTGCCATAATTCCGTCAACGCCGAAAGGCCCGAAGAATCAAGCACTTGCGCCCGATGAAAGCCGCCGACATCCGCTCCACGTTCCTGTCGTTCTTCGAGTCGAAGGGTCACGCCGTCGTGGCCTCCTCGCCTGTGGTGCCCGGCGACGACCCGACGCTGCTGTTCACCAACGCCGGGATGAACCAGTTCAAGGACGTGTTCCTCGGCTTCGACAAGCGCAGCTACTCGCGCGCAGCCACGGCGCAGAAATGCATCCGCGCCGGCGGCAAGCACAACGACCTCGAGAACGTGGGCTACACCGCGCGCCACCTGACGTTCTTCGAGATGCTGGGCAACTTCAGCTTCGGCGACTACTTCAAGCGCGATGCGATCGTGTTCGCCTGGGAACTGCTCACCGAGCACTTCAAGCTGCCGAAGGAGCGGCTGTGGGCCACCGTCTACGCCGAGGACGACGAGGCCTACGACATCTGGCTCAAGGTCATCGGGATGCCCGCCGAGCGCATCGTGCGCATCGGCGACAACAAGGGCGCCCGCTACATGTCCGACAACTTCTGGATGATGGGCGACACCGGGCCCTGCGGCCCGTGCAGCGAGATCTTCTACGACTACGGCCCGTCGGTGGCCGGCGGCCCGCCGGGATCGCCCGAGCAGGACGGCGACCGCTACGTGGAGATCTGGAACAACGTCTTCATGCAGTTCAACCGCACCGACGACGGTGTGATGCATCCGCTGCCCAAGCCGAGCGTGGACACCGGCATGGGCCTGGAGCGCCTGTCCAGCGTGCTGCAGGGCGTGCACAGCGTCTTCTCGATCGACCTGTTCCAGACGCTGATCGGCGCGGCCAAGGCGGCGGTGGACGCGGCGGGCGCGGGCTCCTGCGATGCCGGCTCGCCGTCGCTGAAGGTGATCGCCGATCACATCCGATCGTGCGCCTTCACCGTGGCCGACGGCGTGATCCCCGGCAACGAGGGCCGCGGCTACGTGCTGCGCCGCATCGCGCGCCGCGCCATCCGCCATGGCTACAAGCTCGGCGCGCGGCGGCCGTTCTTCCACGCCATCGTGGCCACGCTGGCCGCGGAGATGGGCGACGCCTACCCGGAGATCCGTCGCGACGCCGCGCGCGTGACCGACGTGCTGCGACAGGAGGAGGAACGCTTCTTCCAGACCATCGCCAACGGCATGGAGATCCTGGAAGGGGCGCTGGCCGGCGGAGCGCGCCAGATCGACGGCGATCTGGCCTTCAAGCTGCACGACACCTTCGGCTTCCCGCTCGACCTGACGGCCGACGTGTGCCGCGAGCGTGGTGTGTCCGTCGACGAGGCGGGCTTCAATGCCGCCATGCAGCGCCAGCGCGACCAGGCGCGCGCAGCCGGCAAGTTCAAGATGGCGCAGGGGCTGGCGTACTCGGGCGCCGACACTGCCTTCGACGGCTACGAGCACCTGGCCGTCGATGCCGCGCGCGTGACGGCGCTGTACGTGGACGGTGCTTCGGTGCCGCGCGCGCGCGCCGGCGACGACGTGGTGGTCGTGCTCGACCGCACGCCGTTCTATGCCGAGTCCGGCGGCCAGGTCGGCGACGCCGGCGAGCTGCGCAACGCCCGCACCCGCGTGCTGGTCGAGGACACCACCAAGATCCAGGCCGCGGTGCACGGCCACCAGGGCCGCGTCGTCGAGGGCGAACTCGCGGTGGGCGACACGGTCGCCGCCCGGGTCAACGCGGAGCAACGCGCGCGCACGGTGCGCAACCACAGCGCCACCCACCTGATGCACAAGGCCCTGCGCGAGGTGCTGGGCACGCACGTGCAGCAGAAGGGCTCGCTGGTCAATGCCGAGCGCACGCGCTTCGACTTCAGCCACAACGCGCCGGTGACGCCCGAGCAGGTGACCCGCATCGAGGCGCTGGTGAATGCCGAGGTGCTGGCCAATGCCGCCACCCAGGCGCGCGTGATGGCGATCGACGACGCCCAGAAGCTGGGCGCGATGATGCTGTTCGGTGAGAAGTACGGCGACACCGTGCGCGTGCTCGACATCGGTTCGAGCCGCGAGCTTTGCGGCGGCACGCACGTGCAGCGCACCGGCGACATCGGGCTGTTCAAGGTGGTGGCCGAGGGCGGCGTCGCCGCCGGCGTGCGCCGCATCGAGGCCGTCACCGGCGACAACGCGCTGGCCTACGCGCAGCAGCTCGAACACACGGTGGATGGCGTGGCCGCGGCCCTGAAGGCCACGCCGGCCGAGGCGGCGTCGCGGGTGTCGGCCTTGCTGGACCAGCTGCGCGCCCTCGAGAAGGAAGTGGCGCAGCTCAAGGGCCGGCTGGCGTCGTCGCAGGGCGACGACCTGCTGTCCCGGGCCGTCGACGTGAAGGGCGTCAAGGTGCTGGCCGCCATGCTCGACGGTGCCGACGCCAAGGCGCTGCGCGAGACGATGGACAAGCTCAAGGACAAGCTGCACACCGCGGCCATCGTGCTGGCGGCGGTCGACGGCGGCAAGGTGCAGCTGGCTGCCGGCGTCACCGCCGACAGCACCGCGCGCATCAAGGCCGGCGAGCTGGTCAGTTTCGTGGCCCAGCAGGTGGGCGGCAAGGGCGGCGGCAAGGCCGACATGGCGATGGCCGGCGGCACCGACGCTGCGGCCCTGCCGAAGGCGCTGGCCTCGGTGGCGGCGTGGGTCGGTGAACGCGCCTAGCTCGCCGGTGCTGGTGCGCCGCCCGCGTCCGGAGGACGCGGCGGCGATCACGGCCACGATGGGCGACCCGGACATCCTGGCCGGGCTGCTGCAGCTGCCCCATCCCACCGAGGAGATGTGGCGCAAGCGCATCCTCGACATGCCCGTGGGACCCGCCACGGGCGAGCTGTTCCTGGTGGCCGAAGTCGGCGGGCGCGTTGTCGGCAATGCCGGGGTGCACCCGGTGCAGCACGTGCGTCGGCGTCATGCCGCCAGCCTGGGCATCGCGGTGGCCCGCGACGCCCAGCACCAGGGCGTCGGCACGGCCTTGATGGCGGCCCTGGTCGACTGGGCCGACCACTGGGCCCAGCTGCTGCGGCTGGAGCTGACCGTCTACACCGACAACGAGCCGGCGATCGCGCTTTATCGACGTTTCGGCTTCGTGACCGAGGGCACGCACCGCGCCTACGCGCTGCGCCGGGGCGTGTACGTCGACGCACTTTGCATGGCCCGGCTGCATCCGAACCCGCCGGCGCTGGCCTGAGCCGCTGCTAGAGTCGCGCCCCATGAACGACACCGCCGTCACCGTGCCCGAGCGGCGCGACTTGGCCGGCCGCCGCGTGCTGCTGGGGCTTACCGGGGGCATCGCCTGCTACAAGGCCGCCGAGCTGACGCGCGAACTGGTCAAGGCCGGCGCCGAGGTGCAGGTCGTCATGACCGAGGCCGCCGAACAATTCATCGGCGCGGTGACGATGCAGGCGCTGTCCGGCCGCCCGGTGTTCACCAGCCAGTGGGACGCGCGGGCCGACAACAACATGGCGCACATCAACCTCGGCCGCGACAGCGACGTGGTGCTGGTGGCGCCGGCCAGTGCCGACTTCATCGCCAAGCTGGCGCAGGGACGCGCCGACGAGTTGCTGTCGCTGCTGTGCGTGGCCCGGCCGATCGACCGCTGCGCGCTGCTGCTGGCCCCGGCGATGAACCGCGAGATGTGGGCGCATCCGGCCACCCGGCGCAACGTGGCCCAGGTGGTGGCCGATGGCGCCGCGCTGCTCGGCCCGGCTGCCGGCGATCAGGCCTGCGGCGAGGTCGGCGACGGCCGCATGCTCGAGCCGGCCGAACTGCGCGATGCGCTGATCGCGCACTTCCAGCCCAAGGTGCTGCAGGGCCGTTGCGTTCTGGTGACGGCCGGGCCCACCTACGAGGCGATCGACCCGGTGCGCGGCATCACGAACCTGTCGTCCGGCAAGATGGGCTTCGCGGTGGCGCGCGCGGCCGCGGAAGCGGGTGCGACGGTCACGCTGGTGGCGGGGCCGGTGTCGCTGCCCACGCCCTGGGGCGTGACCCGTGTCGACGTGCGCAGTGCGCGCGAGATGCGCGACGCGGTGCTGCCGCGGGCCCGCACGAGCGACGTGTTCGTGGCCACCGCGGCCGTGGCCGACTGGCGCCCGCAGGACGTGGCCACGCAGAAGATCAAGAAGGCGGCCGGGCAGGGCGCACCGGCCATCGCGATGGTCGAGAACCCGGACAT
This sequence comes from Aquabacterium sp. T101, assembly GCF_057219775.1. Taxonomy (NCBI): domain Bacteria; kingdom Pseudomonadati; phylum Pseudomonadota; class Betaproteobacteria; order Burkholderiales; family Sphaerotilaceae; genus Aquabacterium; species Aquabacterium sp. T101. The sequence goes on along the minus strand of NZ_JBXVVZ010000001.1, from coordinate 764,526 downwards.
CCTGGCCGAAGTGGCTGCGATGGACGCGCGCCCTTTCTGCGTCGGCTTCGCCGCCGAGAGCCACGATGTCGAAGCGCATGCCAAGGCCAAGCTCGAGCGCAAGAAGGTGCCGCTGATCGTGGGCAACCTCGGCCCGGCGACCTTCGGCCGCGACGACAACGCCCTGCTGCTGGTGGACGCGACGCAGTCGCGCGCGCTGCCGGCGGCCGACAAGCTCACCCTGGCGCGCCAGCTCGTAGCCGAGATCGCCCGCCGCAGCGCCGGAGCGCCTGGCCCATGACCGTGATCGACGTGCGGGTGCTCGACCCGCGCATGGCCGAGCATCTCCCGGCCTATGCCACGCCGGGCAGCGCGGGGCTGGACCTGCGGGCCTGCCTCGACGCGCCGGTGGTGCTGGCGCCCGGCCAGACGCATCTCGTGCCGACCGGCCTGTCGATCCACATCGGCGACCCGGGGCTGGCGGCGATGCTGCTGCCCCGTTCGGGGCTCGGTCACAAGCACGGCATCGTGCTGGGCAACCTGGTCGGCCTGATCGACAGCGACTACCAGGGGCCGCTGATGGTGAGCTGCTGGAACCGCGGGTCCGCCGCCTTCACCATCGAGCCGATGGAGCGCATCGCGCAGATGGTGATCGTGCCGGTGGTACAGGCCGGCTTCCGGCGCGTCGACGAGTTCGTCGCCACGGCCCGCGGCGAGGGCGGATTCGGCTCGACCGGCAAGCGCTAGCCGCGGCCTGCGGCCTCGCCGCGACGGTTATTGCATCCGGTCCGGCGCCGGCACGGCCAGCGACAGGTCGAGCGCGCCCGCGCCGACGGTGCCGGCCTCCACCTCGTCCGGCGTGGCTTCGCGCACCGCGCCCACCTTCAGGTGCAGTCGCAGCGCGATGCCCGCCAGCGGATGGTTGCCGTCCAGCACCACGTGCGACGGATAGACCTCGGTGACGGTGTAGATGGCGTCGGCCGGCATGCCCGTGCTGACGGCACCGGCCGGCAGGCCTTCGAAACGCATGCCGGGCTCGAGCTCGGCGGGGAAGATCTCGCGCGCCTCGAAGCAGACGAGTTCGCTGCGGTACTCGCCGAAGGCGTGCTCGGGCTCCAGATGCAGGTGCGCCTCGTAGCCGGCTTCCTTGCCGTCGAGGGCTTCCTCGACCTTGGCCAACAGGTCGTCGCCGCCGAAGAAGAACTCGACCGGCTCGTCGAGCTGGTCGATCTCGGCGCCCTGCGCATCGGACAGTTGCCAGGTCAGCGCCACGACGCAGGGTTTGTGGATGATCATCCCGGCGATGATCGCACACGGTGACAATCGGCCCATGATCGACGTCGATGCGCCGACGCCCCTGCTGGGGGGGCTGTCCCCGTCAAGCTTCATGCGGCGCCACTGGCATCGCGCCCCGCTGCTGGTGCGCCAGGCCATACCCGGCGTGCGCCCGCCGCTGGACCGGCCCGGGCTGTTCGCGCTGGCGGGGCGGGACGACGTCGAGTCGCGGCTCGTCGTGCGCCAGGGCGATCGCTGGACGCTGCGGCGCGGCCCGGTGCCTCGACGATCGATGCCCTCGCTGGCACGCCCGGGCTGGACCTTGCTGGTGCAGGGCCTGGACCTGCACGTCGACGAAGCCCATGCCCTGCTCGGCCGCTTCCGTTTCGTGCCGGAGGCGCGGCTGGACGACCTGATGGTGTCCTACGCCAGCGACGGTGGTGGCGTCGGGCCCCACACCGACTCCTACGACGTGTTCCTGCTGCAGGTCGGTGGCCGTCGCCGCTGGCGCATCGGCCGTTGCGCGCGCCCCGTCTGGCGCGACGACGTGCCCTTGAAGATGCTCGACGGGTTCGAGGTCGAGCACGACTGGGTGCTCGACCCCGGCGACATGCTGTACCTGCCGCCGCACTGGGCCCACGACGGCGTGGCCGTCGGTGGGGACTGCATGACCGCGTCGATCGGATTCCGTGCGCCGGCGGCCGACGAACTGGCGCAGGTGCTGCTGGCCCGGCTGGCGGAAGAGGCCACCGTGAAGCCGCGCCGGTACCGGGACGCGGGGCAACGTGCGACCCTGCATCCGGGCGAGGTGCCGGCCTCGCTGCAGGGCTTTGCCCGCGAGTCGGTCCGGCAGGCCCTGGCGCGCCCGGGGCTCGTGGACCAGGCGCTCGGCGAGTGGCTGACCGAACCCAAGCCGCAGGTCTGGTTCGACGCGGCGGACCGCGACGTGGAGGTCCGCGCGGGCGTGCGGGCCGACCGTCGCACCCGGATGGCCTACGACGCGTCGAGCTTCTTCATCAATGGCGAGTCGTATCGCTACGCCGGCCGCGATGCCGAGGTGCTGCGCCATCTCGCCGACCGGCGGGCGCTCGATGCCGCGCAGTGGTGGCGTCTGGGCGCATCCGCGAAAGCGCTCGTGGCGGAATGGCTGCGGGCGGGCTGGTTGCATCCCGAAGGAGACGTCGATGGCCGATGAGTCACGCCCACGACAGCAGGGCTCCGTGCCGATCGACGGACGCAGCGCGTTCACGGTGGCACTGCGCCAGGCGATGGCACAGGCCGTGATGGCCGGCGAGCGGGAGATCTGCCTCGTCGACCCGGACTTCGAGATCTGGCCGCTCGACGACGCCGAGTTCCTCGCCTCGCTCGCCGCTTGGGGCCGCCTGCCGTTGCGCCGGATGATCCTCGTGGGCTGCAACTTCGCGCTCGTGCCGCGCCGGTTTCCGCGCTTCACGCAGTGGCGAGGCACCTGGGCCCATGTCGTGGACGCGCACGAGACGGAGGTCGAGTCCTCGCAGGTGCCCACGCTCGTGCTTGCAGGCCCGGCCAGCGTCCTGCTGGCCGACCGACTGCGCTGGCGCGGCCATGCCTTGAGCTCCGACAAGGAAGTGGCCGATTGGCGCGAGGTCGTTGACGCGTTGTTGCAACGATCACAGCCCGCGTTCGCCGCGAACACACTGGGCCTCTAGGGAATGTCCGTAGTCGGGCTATACTCGCGGGCTAGGCACAAGAACGGCTCGAGCATTTCTTGTCCTTGATGGATGCGGATTCAGCCGAATCCAACAACTACCGGTAATCGTTCGACTCTCTGAACAAGGAATCACGCTCATGAACAAGTCGCTCCTCCTGGCCTCTCTGGTGGCCTCCGTCGCTCTGGCTGCTTGCGGCAAGAAGGAAGAAGCCCCGGCGCCCGCGCCCGCCCCGGCCGCTGCCCCCGTGGCCGCCGCCGCTTCGGCCGCCGTCGCTGTCGCCGCCTCGGCCGCCGCCTCGGGCGCCGCTGCCGCGGCCTCGGCCGTCGCTGGTGCCGCTTCGGCCACCGCCGACGCTGCCAAGGACGCTGCTGGCAAGGCCGTCGACGCTGCCAAGGACGCTGCCGCCAAGGCCGCCGAAGGCGCCAAGAAGTAAGCAGAGTCTTCGTCTGCTACGGCAAGAGGCCGCCTTCGGGCGGCTTTTTGCTTTTCGGGCTGCGGACGGCGAGCGCTGGGGCGTGGGCGCTCAGTCCAGTTGTATCCAGGTGCAACCGTTTGCCGCGTCGGCGACGTGAAGCTCGGGCGAGCCGAAGGGCAGCCCTTGCCCCAGGGCGTCTCGCAGGGCCTGCAAGGCCAGGGCCGGTTCGTTGTTCTGCTGGCTCAGGTGGGCGGCGACCACGTGGCGCAAGGCGTCGTGGCGGCATGCATCGAGCATGCAGGCCGACTGGTCGTTGGACAGGTGGCCGAGATGCCCGCCGATGCGTCGCTTGAGCCAGGCCGGGTAGGGCCCGTCGGCCAGCAGGCGTCGGTCGTGGTTGCACTCCAGCACGAGGGCGTCGCAGCCTTGCAGGGCTCGGGCCACGTCTGCGGTGGGCTCGCCCAGGTCGGTGAGCACACCGAGCCGGTGGCGCCCGTCGGTCACGACCAGCTGCAACGGCTCGGCCGAGTCGTGTGGCACCGAGAACGGCTGCAGCGTCAGGCCGCCGACGCGGATCGCCTCGCCGTGACGGGCGACGGCCGCCGGTGGCGGCGCGTCGATGCGGGCGGTGGCGGCGGCCCAGGTGCCCTCGCTGGCCCAGACCGTGGTGCCCACGCGCCGGTGCAAGGCCATGACACCACCGACATGGTCGCTGTGCTCGTGGGTCACGAACACCGCATCGATGTCGACGGGCGAGCAGCCTCGGCCGGCCAGCGCCTGCGCCAGCCGGCGCGGGCCGATGCCGCAGTCGATCAGCAGCCGGGTCGGCGCTTCATGCTCGGCCGACCAAGCCTCGACCAGCGTCGCATTGCCGCTGCTGCCGCTGGCCAGCAGGCAGAAACGCAGCATGCCGGCCGCGACGCGGCGCCTACTTCAGGTCGTCGACCAGCAGCGAGACGATGCGCTGCCCGACGTCGGTCGTCTCCGGCGCGCCCTGGCTGTTCTGCACCGACACGGTGGTGCGCTCGCCTTCGCCCTTGACGGCGATCCGGTACCGCACCGGCGCGGCGGCGTCGTCGCTCTTGCCGAAGTTCAGCAGCCGGGCGAAGAAGCCCGGATCCGCGTTGGTGGCGGCCTTCTTCGGGTCGACGTAGCGCACGAAGTAGAGGCCGCCGGCGCGGTCGCGGTCTTCGACCGTGAAGCCGCCACGGTCGAGCGCGAGGCCGACACGACGCCAGGCGCGGTCGAAGCCCTCGTCCACCGTCAAGGCCGACTGACCGGCCACCGCACGGGCCCGTGGCGCCGCAGCCTGCACCGGGCGGGCCACGATGTCGCGGGCTGCCGTCTCCTTGGTGCCCAGCTTCACCAGCAGGCGCGTCAGGAACTCGGCCTCCAGCCCCGGATCGGTCGGGCGCGACTGCCACGCCGTGCTTTCCTTGCGGTCGCCGGTGAGCACTTCGATCATGCCGCGATGGCTGATGTACACCTCGGTGACCTGCCCGTTGCGTTCGACACGGGTGCGGAAGCGGTCGCGCTCGCCGGTGTCATACAGGCTGTCGAACACCCGGCCCACGGTGCGGCGGATGATGTCCTGCGGGATCCTGGCGCGGTTCTCGGCCCAGTCGGTTTCCATCACGCCGGCCTGGGCGTTGTCGATGACGAGGTTGAAGCCTCGCTCGGTCCAGAACTCGCGCAGTTGCGGCCAGAGCTGCTCCGCGGGCACCGGCACCACCAGCCAGCGCTGGTTGCCCTCGCGCACCATGCGCACGTCGCCGAGGGAGGCCGGCGCCACGCCGGCGGTGGACGCCGCCGCGGGGGTGGCAGCCGCTCCGGCCTGGTAGGTGCTGGCGCTGACGGCGCCGCCGCCGGCGGCGAAGCGGCCATCACGCTGAAGCTGCGTCAGGTCGGGCGGCACTTCCAGCGGTGCCGTCTTGACCGACTGGCTGCGGTAGTCGACCTTCTCGCCGGCAAGGAAGCCTTCGACCGTGCTGCAGCCGGCCAGGGCGGCTGCAGCCAGCAGCGAGGCCGCTGCACGCAGCCGGGCGGAACCAGGGTTCATGGAATTCGGAGCTTGCATCGTGCAGGGGCGCGCGCGGGGCGCGTCGACAGGGGAGTAGGTGACGGAACGCTGGCGGACCAGGAAAGGTTGTCGGTGCCGAGCCCGCGCTTCACAGCAGGCCGGCTTCGCGCATCGCGGCTTCGAGGGCTGCATGATGGGCTTCGCTGTGCGGTACCAGCGGCAGGCGCAGGGCAGGGCCGGCCAGCCCCATGCGGGCCATCGCCCACTTGACCGGGATCGGGTTGGCTTCGGTGAACAGCTGCCGGTGCAGGGCCAGCAGACGCATGTGGATCTCGGTGGCCCGGCGGGCGTCGCCGGCGATGGCGGCGCGGCACAGGTCGGCCATTGCGCGCGGGGCCACGTTGGCCGTGACGCTGACGTTGCCATGGCCGCCGAGCAGCATCAGGCCGATGGCCGTCTGGTCGTCGCCGGAGTAGATGGAGAAGCCTCGCGGGGCCTGCTTGATCAGCCACGCCGCACGGTCGATGTTGCCGCTGGCTTCCTTGATGCCGACGATGCCCGGCACCTGCGCCAGCCGCAGCACCGTGTCGTGCTGCATGTCCGCCACGGTGCGGCCGGGCACGTTGTACAGCACCACCGGCAGGTCCACGCCTTCGGCGATGGCCCGGAAGTGTCGGTAGATGCCTTCCTGCGTCGGCTTGTTGTAATAGGGCACCACCTGCAGCGAGCAGTCGGCGCCGACCTTCTTGGCGAAGCGCGTCAGCTCCAGCGCCTCGGCGGTGGAATTGGCGCCGGCGCCCGCCATGATCGGCACCCGGCCCGCGGCATGCTCGACCGACACGCGGATGATCTCGCAGTGCTCGTCCACCGTGACCGTGGGCGACTCGCCCGTGGTGCCGACCACGCCGATGCAGGCCGTGCCCTCGGCTATGTGCCAGTCGATCAGGCGGCGCAGCGTCGCGTAGTCGACGCTGCCGTCCTCGTGCATCGGAGTGGTCAGCGCAACGATGCTGCCGGAGATCGGTCTCATGGTCGGGGGGTGGGCGAAACGAGCCCGGATTCTAGCGGCGCGGCCATCTCGCCCGGGTTCGTGTCTGCCCGGGCGGCCACGCGCTGCATGCAGCGGTCGGGCGAGGTGAGCCGGCCTTCCTCGTAGGCCACGATGCGCAGGCCCCGGCAGGACTCGATCAGTTCGCCCGGCTGCAGCAGGAAGTCCGGGTTCGACGGCTTGCCGAAGGCCTCGTTGCCGACGCCGAAGGTCTCGTACAGCAGCACCCCGCCCGGGGCCAGGCTGGCGCGCAACGCGGGCCACAGCGGGCGCCACAGGTAGTTCGTGACGACCACCGCGTCGAAGGTCTCGCCGGGCAGCGGCCAGGGGCCCTGCTCCAGGTCGGCCTGCAGCATGCGCCCCAGCCCGCCGAGCGCGGCCAGGGCGGCCGCGTCACGGTCGACGCCGGTAACGCCGAAGCCCTGCGTCGCGAACCAGCGCACGTGGCGCCCGTGACCGCAGGCCACGTCCAGCACGCGCCCCGCGGGACGGATCAGGTGGGTCCAGCGCCGCAGCCAGGGCGACGCCTCGACCGAGGCATGCGGGTTCAGAAGCAGTTCCAGAGCTGGTTGGCGAGGTCCAGCACGAGGCTGGGCTGGAAGTACGACGCGAACACCAGGGCCAGGGCCAGCGCGGCTGCAGCCCGCCACAGCCAGCGCGCCGGCACCGGCGGACGGGTCATGCCGCGGCTCCCGTCGGCACGGCAGGCCGGGCGATCGGGCCCTCGCGCACCGGCAGATTGACCAGCGCTGCGAACACGCCCAGCGCCACCGCGATCCACCACACGACGTCGTAGCTGCCCGTCAGGTCGTAGAGCTTGCCGCCGAGCCAGACGCCGAGGAACGATCCGACCTGATGGCTCAGGAACACGAAGCCGCCGAGCATCGACAGGTACTGCACGCCGAAGATCTGCGCCACCACCGCGTTGGTGGGCGGCACGGTGGACAGCCACAGCAGCCCCATGACCGACGCGAACACGTACACGCTCCAGGGCGTGAGCGGCAGGGCCAAGAAGGCCACGATGGCCACCGAACGCAGGATGTAGATCGACGACAGCAGATAGCGCTTGGGCCAGCGCTGGCCGATCACGCCGGCCCCGTAGGTGCCGAACACGTTGAACAGGCCGATCAGCGCCAGCGCGGTGGTGGCCACGTCCGGCGTCAGGCCCTGGTCCTTCAGGTAGCTCGGCATGTGCACGCCGATGAACACCACCTGGAAGCCGCAGACGAAGTAACCCGCCATCAGCAGGCGGAAGCTCGGATACGCGAACGCCTCCCGCAGCGCGGCACCGATGCTCTGCTGATGCGTCCCGGGCGCGGGCGCCGCGGCCCTCGGCTCCTTCAGGCCCAGGGCCAGCGGTGCCATCAGCAGGGCCAGGCAGCCCAGCATGAACAGCGCGGTGCGCCAGTCCCAGGCGGTGATCAGCCAGTTCTCCACCGGCACCATCAGGAACTGGCCGAACGACCCCGCGGCCGCGGTCACGCCCATGGCCCAGGACCGCCGCGAGGCGTCGACGTTGCGGCCGATCACGCCGTAGATGACCGCATAGGTCGTGCCCGACTGCGCCAGCCCCAGCATGAGCCCGGCGCTGCCCATGAAGGCCAGGCCCGACGTGGACATCGCCATCAGCACCAGGCCGGCCGCGTAGAGCACGGCCCCCGCGACGATGACGCGGAAGGCGCCGAACCGGTCGGCCAGGGCGCCCGCCACCGGCCCCGCCGCACCCCACGCGAGGTTCTGCACGGCGATGGCGAACGCGAACGTCTCCCGCGTCCACCCGCGGTCCATCGTGATCGGCTGCAGCCAAAGCCCGAAGCCGTGGCGGATGCCCATCGACAGCGTGACGATCGCCGCGCCGCACAGCAGCACCTGCGTCATGGAGAGCCTGGCGGCGGCGGGCTGTGTCATGCCCGGACTTTAGCGGCAGGCGCGGCGGGCCGCGACGGCTGCCTAGAATGCCGCGCCATGCCATCCGTCAAGCAGCCGGCGAAGTACGCCGAGGAGTCGATCCGGGTCCTGAAGGGGCTCGAGCCCGTGAAGCAGCGTCCGGGCATGTACACGCGCACCGAGAGCCCGCTGCACGTGATCCAGGAGGTGATCGACAACGCGGCGGACGAGGCGCTCGCCGGCTTCGGAAGGCGCATCGCGCTGACGCTGCACGCGGACGGCTCGGTCAGCGTCGAGGACGACGGCCGCGGCATTCCCTTCGGGCTGCACCCGGAGGAGCAGGTGCCGGTGGTGGAGATCGTCTACACCCGGCTGCACGCGGGCGGCAAGTTCGACAAGGGCTCGGGCGGCGCCTACAGCTTCTCGGGCGGCCTGCACGGCGTGGGCGTGAGCGTCACCAATGCGCTGGCGAAGCGGCTGGCCGTCACGGTGTGGCGCGAAGGCCAGGTCGCCAGCATCGCCTTCTCGGGCGGTGACGTGGTGGAGCCGCTGGCGCTGCGCAAGGCCGGTGCCGGCGACCGGCGCCAGGGCACCACGGTGCGCGTCTGGCCGGACCCGAAGTACTTCGACAGCGCGGAGCTGCCGCGTCACGAGCTTACGCACCTGCTGCGCAGCAAGGCCGTGCTGATGCCGGGCGTGGTGGTGTCGCTGACGCACGAGAAGTCGCGCGAGACACAGACCTGGCAGTACAAGGGCGGCCTGGCCGACTACCTCCAGCAGAGCCTGCCGGCCGACCCGCTGATCCCGCTGTTCGAGGGCGAGCACTACGCCGACGGCGCCGAGGCCGACGACAACGCCGAGGGCGAGGGCGCGGCGTGGTGCGTGGCCTTCACCGAGGACGGGCCCACGCTGCGCGAGAGCTACGTCAACCTGATCCCCACGGTGGCGGGCGGCACCCACGAGTCCGGGCTCAAGGACGGCCTGTTCGCCGCGATCAAGGGCTTCATCGACCTGCATGCGCTGCTGCCCAAGGGCGTGAAGCTGATGCCCGAGGACGTGTTCTCGCGGGCCAGCTTCGTGCTGTCGGCCAAGGTGCTGGATCCGCAGTTCCAGGGCCAGACCAAGGAGCGCCTGAACTCGCGCGACGCGCTGCGCCTGGTGTCGAACTACACCCGGCCCGCGCTCGAGCTGTGGCTCAACCAGCATGTCGAGCACGGCCGCAAGCTGGCCGAGCTGGTGATCCGCCAGGCGCAGACGCGCCAGCGGGCGAGCCAGAAGGTCGAGAAGAAGAAGGGCTCCGGCGTGGCGGTGCTGCCCGGCAAGCTGACCGACTGCGAAAGCCGCGACATCGCCTTCAACGAGGTGTTCCTGGTGGAGGGCGACTCCGCCGGCGGCAGCGCCAAGATGGGCCGCAACAAGGAGACGCAGGCGGTGCTGCCGTTGCGCGGCAAGGTGCTCAATGCCTGGGAGGTCGACCGCGACCTGCTGTTCAAGAACAACGAGATCCACGACATCGCGGTGGCCATCGGCGTCGACCCGCACGGCGCGGCCGACGAGCCCGACCTGTCCGGCCTGCGCTACGGCAAGGTGTGCATCCTGTCGGACGCCGACGTCGACGGCTCGCACATCCAGGTGCTGCTGTTGACCCTGTTCTTCCGCCACTTCCCGAAGCTCATCGAACGCGGTCACGTATACGTGGCCAAGCCGCCGCTGTATCGCGTCGATGCGCCGGCACGCGGCAAGAAGCCTGCCGCCAAGCTCTATGCGCTGGACGACGGCGAGCTCGAGGCCACGCTCGACAAGCTGCGCAAGGAAGGCGCGCGCGAAGGCTCGTGGTCGATCAGCCGCTTCAAGGGCCTGGGCGAGATGAGCGCCGAGCAGCTGTGGGAGACCACGCTCAACCCGGACACGCGCCGGCTGCTGCAGGTGAGCTACGGCGGCCTGGGGCTCGAGGCGACCGCCGCGTCGCTGACGCGGCTGATGGGCAAGGGCGAGGCCGCGGCGCGCCGCGAACTGATGGAACTTCACGGCGACGCCGTCGAAGTGGACGTGTGATCTCCCTGCCGCACAGCGGCGATGACAGCCACGGAGGAGCGGCATGAGGTGGTTCAGCCCGGTGACTTTCCTGCTCAAGCCGATGATCCGGCACGACCAGGAGCTGAAACGGCAGCGCGTCGAGGACCGCCTGCCCAAGGCGCAGCTCAGGCCCGAGCACGTGGCGCGCTGCCGCATGCTGCTCGACCGGGAGGCCTTGCTGGCCGAACTGCCGCCGGGCGGGGTCGGCGCCGAACTGGGAGTCGACCAGGGCGACTTCACCGAGACCATCCTGCGCGTGGCGCAGCCCAGGCGACTGTTTCTCGTCGACAGCTGGGCCACCAAGCGCTACAACGACGACAAGGCGCAGCGCGTGCAGGACCGCTTCGCCACGCAGATCGCGGCCGGGCAGGTCAGCATCCATCGCGGCTTGTCGCTCGAGGCCGTGTCGCGGTTCGACGACGCCAGCCTGGACTGGGTCTACATCGACAGCAGTCATGCCTACGGCGTCACCGCCGCCGAACTGCGCGCCTATGCCCCCAAGCTCAAGCCGGGCGGCATCATGGCCGGCCATGACTACTCGATGGGCAACTGGGTCAAGGGCTTCCGCTACGGCGTGATCGAGGCGGTGCACGAGTTCTGCCTCGAGCACGACTGGGAGCTTCGTTACCTGACGGTGCAACGCCTGGAACGACCGAGCTTCGCGATCTCGCGCCTGCCCCGCGCCTGAGCGACGTGCCACGATGAACCGCATCCGCCTGCGTCCGACGATGCTGTCCGACCTGGACTGGGTCGTGTCGGTGGAGGCGGACCCCGCCAACCTGCCGTTCATCACGCCGTGGGAGCGCCCGCAGCACGAGGGCGCGATCCGCTTTCCGGATTCGCGCCACTTCATCGTCGAGGCGCACGACTCGGACGACCGGGTGGGCTTCGTGATCCTGCAGGGCTGCCGCAACCCGAACCGCAGCGTCGAGCTCAAGCGCATCGTGCTGCAGCGCAAGGGGCAGGGCATCGGCCGCGCCTGCGTGCGTCGCCTCAAGGCGCTGGCCTTCCACGACCTGAAGGTGCACCGCTTCTGGCTCGACGTGAAGTCGCTCAACCAGCGCGCGCAGGCGCTGTACGCCAGTGAGGGCTTCGTCGAGGAAGGGCGCCTGCGCGAGAGCGTGCGGGCCGGCGACGGCTACGACTCGCTGATCGTGATGTCGATGCTCGATCGCGAGTACGACGCGCGGGTGGCCCTCGGCCTGGAGGCATGAAAGGCCGGCTCCGGGCCGCGCCACGCGGCCGGCTGCGGGCACAGCGACTTCAGCGATCGAGGTGGGCGAAGCTCAGGCCCTGGTCGGCCAGCGCCGACGGCAGCGGCCGGCCCAGGACGCGCGCCGCGCAGGCCTGCCCCATGGCCGGGGCGGTCTGGATGCCGTAGCCGCCCTGGCCGCAGCACCAGAAGAAGCCGGGGGCCGAGGCGTCGAAGGCGCCCACCAGCTGCCCCGACGCAACGAAGCTGCGCAGCCCGGCCCAGGTGCGCAGCGGACGGCGGATCGACATTGAGGTGGCTGCCTCGATGCGCGCGATGCCGGTGGCGACATCCAGCTCCTCGGCCACCACGTCGTGCGGCGGCGCCGGATCGGCATTCGCCGGTGACCCGAGCAGCACGCCGGCGTCGGGCTTGAAGTAGAAGTCCTCGTCGATGCCGACGACGGCGGGCCAGTCGCGCACGTCGACCTGAGCGGGCGGCGCGAACGTGAAGGCGCTGCGTCGGCGCGGCTGGATGCCGATGGGCGCCACGCCCGCCAGCGCGGCCACCTCGTCGACCCAGGCGCCGGCGGCGTTGACCACGACGCCGGCCTGCCAGGTGCGTCCGTCGGCCGCCTGCACCTGCCACCGGGAGCCGTCGTGCCGGATCGAGGTCAGCGCCGCCCCGAGGTGCAGCGTCGACCCCAGGGCCCGGACGCAGCCGAGGAAGTGCTGGTGCACCGCGTTGACGTCGATGTCCGCGGCCGACGTGTCGAGCAGCGCGCCTGCGGTGGCGTCGGCGCGCAGCACCGGCACCCGCGCCAGGGCCTTGGCCGGCGCAAGACGCTGCAGCATGCCGGCGTCGGCGCCGTCGGCGCGCAGCCGGGCCTGCAGCGCATCGAGCTCGGGCACCCGGTCGTCGCGGGCCACGAACAGCGCGCCGCGCGGCGACAGCCAGGACGGACCCTGCTCCAGATAGTGGCGGCTGGCCCGGGTCAGCGCGCGCACCTGCGGCGGACCGTAGCTTTCCATGAACATGGCCGCCGACCGCCCCGTGGTGTGCATCCCCGCATGGGCTTCGCGCTCGACGACGGCCACGCGCACATGCGGTGCCAGGAACGCCGCCACCGACGCACCGGCGATGCCGGCGCCGATGACGAGGACGTCGCACGGCAGGGTCGAAAGGCTCACCGTGCCATGGTAAGGCCCGGCTTCACCGGCGGCCGCACGGCGGACGGCGCGGCGCCGGCACGCTCGAGCGCCCAGCCCTCGGTGGCGTCGGCCTGGGGCAGCCACTGCCAGCCGCGGCCACCGAGCCCGCGCCGGGCCGCGATGCGCACGAGGCGCTCACAGTCGGCCTCGGTGATCTGCAGCGCGAAGCGCTGCCAGCGGCGGTTGACCGCGGCGTCGGTCCACAGGTCTTCCAGCGCGTGGCGCAGCGCGGCGCCCTCGGTGCGCATGCCGATGGCCAGGCGCCGCGCCTGCAGCGTCAGCACGAACACCTGGAAGTCGTGGCGCGCCGCCGCCGGCACCTGGGCCATCAGTTCGCGCAGCCGCGGCACGGCCTGCGGCTGGGTGAAGGCCAGCGTGACGATCGCCTGCAGCGCCTGCACCGGGTTGATCAACCGCAGCCGGTTGGGCGGCAGCACCAGCAGCGGCAGACAGGCGGCCTCGTCGTGGGCCATCGGCGTGACGAAGCTCATCAGCACCGCGAGGCGCGACCATTGCAGCGCATCCAGGCCGTCGAGCGTGTCCAGACCGGAGGCTTCCAACTGCTTGACCACCGTGAGCGCGTCGCGGCAGCCGAGGTCGGCCTTGGCGGCGTTGGCCCGCGTGCTGATGACGGCCAGGTTGCCGGCGGCATAGCCGGCCTGGTTGCAGACCCGATCCACCGAGGCGTCGCTGCCGGCACCGCTGGCGTGGGTGAGCACCACACGGGTGACGGGGCACACCGGCGCGTCGATCTGGGCCAGGAAGTTGGGGGTGACCTGGGTGCCCTCGAAGGCCCGGCCGCGACGCCAGGCCGACAGCCGCAGCTGCAGCCACTTGCGCACGTGCGTCGTCGGCTTCAGTGTGCGGGCGCCGAAGGTGGCGCCGCCGGCCTGCCAGCCCTGGCGCACCGGATGGCCGTCGGCCAGCGCTTCCGGGGGCGGGGTCAGCCGGTAGTGGGCGTAGTCCCAGCCGATCTCGAAGCCCGCGGCGGCGTCGCCCTGTTCGGGGCGGGCCGGACGCCGGGGCGGCACGGGCAGGTCGGCGGGGGCGAACAGGTCGGCGCTGGTGGCTTGCATGGTGGTTCCTCAGCAGGGCAGGCACCGGGACGGCCCCGGCGACACCAGAATGCGCGCCGGCGGGCTCACCGAATGAGCCTGTGCCGCCCATGCCGCTACCATGGTGGCTCATCCTGTGAGCCACCATGGACCGTACCGAGCGCTTCTACAAGATCGAGCTGCTGATCCGAACCCGCGGCTGCGTGCCCTTCGCCGACCTGATGGACGAGCTGGGCGTCAGCCGGGCCACGCTCAAGCGCGACCTGGAGTACCTGCGCGAGCGGCTCGACGCACCGATCGTCTACGACCGCTTCGCCAACGGCTACCGGTTCGACGCCGACAGCCGCGACCAGCGCCAGGTGCGCCACGAACTGCCTGGGCTGTGGTTCTCGGAAAGCGAGATCCACGCCCTGCTGACGATGCACCAGCTGATCGGTGGCCTGGACGAGGGCGGCGTGCTGGCGCGCCACCTGCAGCCGCTGCTGGACAAGCTCTACGGCATGCTCGGCACCAGCGACGCGCAGGCGCGCGACCTGGTCCGCCGCGTCAAGGTGATGGCCCCGGCCCGGCGCCCGGTGGCGCCGCGCCACTTCGAGACCATCGGTGGGGCGCTGACCCGCCGGCAGCGCGTGCACCTCCAGTACTGGGTGCGCAGCCGTCGCGAGATGACCGAGCGCACGGTGTCGCCGCAGCGCCTGGTGCACTGGCGCAACACCTGGTACCTCGACGCCTGGTGCCACGCCACGGACGCGCTGCGGCGCTTCGCGCTGGACGCGATCCGCGAGGCCGACGTGGTGGAGCAGCGCGCCCGGGACGTGGCCCTGAAGACGATCGAGGCCGAGCTCGACGCCGGCTATGGCGCCTTCAGCGGGGCCCGGGTGCAGTGGGCCACGCTGCTGTTCACGCCCGAGGCCGCTCAGTGGGTGCGGCACGAGCAGTGGCATCCGCAGCAGGAGGTCAAGGTGCATGGCGACGGCACGCTGACGCTGCGCGTGCCCTACACGGACGCCACGGAACTGGCGATGGACATCCTGCGCCACGGTGACCAGGTGGCGGTGCAGGCGCCCGCGGCGCTGGCGGCCGCGGTCGGGGACACCCTGCGCCGGGCTGCGATGCGCTACCCGGTCTGAGAGGCTGGAACATTTCGAATGTAAATGCGAACGATTCGCATTTAATAAGGTATAGTCCGGGCTCCACAGGGAGGCCCGGACCATGTCGACGTTCGCCGAACGCGCCGTACACGCCACTCGCGCCACTCGCGCCGCACCCGACGACGCCCTCGTCGGTGCTGCTGCGCCGCGGCGGGCCGAGGCCCGTGTCGGGGCCACGCTGACCTGGCCGGGACCGGGCGACACCCGGCCGAGTCGGGCGCTTCTGGTGCCGATCGTCCTGGCCCACGCGGGCCTGCTGTGGGCCCTGATCCAGTCGCTGGCGCCCGCGGTCCTGTCGACGTCCACCCCGGCCTATGTCCAGTGGCTGCCGGACGCCGGCCCGCGCGCGCCGGTGCCGCCGCCCCAGGCCCTGCCGACCCCTGAACGCACGGCGCCGCAGGCGCCCTGGATGCCAGTGCCCGACGTGGCGCTGGCGCCGCCGCAGGCCGGCCCCGTTGGGGCCACCGCTGTCCAGCGTCCGGCACCGCCAGACGACGCCAACGCGGCCACCGTGGCCGTGCCGGCCGCCGCGCTGGCCGTGCCGTCGCGCCCGGCGCCACCCGAGCGGCAGGTCTCGATCAGCGAGGTTGCCTACCTCGCGCCGCCGGTCCTCGAGTACCCGCTCGCGGCGCGGCGTCGCCGCGAGGAGGGCGCTGTCCACGTCCGCGTGCGCGTGGACGCGGGCGGGCGCCCCGACCAGGCCGCGGTGATCCGCTCGTCCGGCCACGCCGCGCTCGACCTGGCGGCGCTGGCCGCCGTGCGTGCCACGCGCTTCAAGCCCTACACCGAGGACGGCGTGCCCCGGCCGTTCTGGGTGGTGATGCCCCTTGTCTTCGAACTCGAATCCTGAGGAGGAAACCGCATGTCGACCCATCTCCCCCGACGTCGCGCACGTCGCTTCACGGCGCTGGCCCCGATGGCCGCTGCGATGTCGCTGGCCAGCGCGGCCGCCTCGGCCCAGGGCGCCGATCCGGTGCCGCCCGCCGACGCCGGGCCGGTGCTGCCGGCCGTCAAGGCCCGCGCCGCGGCCGAGCCGGCCGGCAAGGACACGCTGCGCGCGACCACCACCGCCATCGGCAAGGGGCGCCAGGACCTGCGGGACGTGCCGCAGTCGGTGACCGTGGTGACCGAGAAGCTGATCGACGACCGCAACCTCGACACGCTCAAGGACACGCTCAAGCAGACCGCCGGGGTGGCGTTCCAGGCCGCCGAAGGCGGCGAGGAGGACATCCGCCTGCGCGGCTTCTCGCTGCAGGCCAGCGGCGACATCTTCATCGACGGCATGCGCGACCCGGCGTTCTACGAGCGCGACACCTTCAACTGGGACCGCCTGGAACTGCTGCGCGGCTCGGCGTCGATGCTGTTCGGGCGCGGCTCCACCGGCGGCGCCGCCAACCAGGTGAGCAAGCAGCCCTTTGGCATGACGCTGCACGAGGTGGCGGTCACGCTGGGCAGCGGCGGCTACCTGCGCGCCGTGGGCGACTTCAACCTGCGCACTGGCGACGACGCGGCGCTGCGCATCAATGCCATGGTCAACGTGGCCGACAACGGCGGCGCGCGCATCGACAAGCGCGGCATCGCACCCACGTGGCGCTGGGGCATCGGCACGCGCGACGAGTTCCAGGTCGGCGCCTACGTGCTGCGCAACGACAACGGCATCCATTACGGGCTGCCCTGGCTGACGCCGGGCGCGTCGGGGGGCAACCACCTCTGGCCGACCGACCCGGACGCCTACTACGGCATGGCCAGCGACGTGGCGCGCAGCGGCACCACGCAGGCGCATGCCAGCCATGTGCACCGGTTCGGCGAAGGCCGCGAACTGCGGACCCAGCTGCGGCTGGCCGGGTACACGCGCGACCAGCGTGCCAGCGCGGTGCGCTTCGCCGCGGCCTCGCTGCAGCCCGGCGGCCTGGCCGTCACCGCCGACACCTTCGGCGACGCCACCGTGCTGCAGCGCTCCGGCGGCAGCGGCGTGCAGCTCAAGACGATGAACATGGACACGGTCTACGCGCAGAGCGACTACAGCGGCCGCCATGCCTGGGGCGGCCTTGCGCACAGCGTGCAGGCCGGCGTCGACCTCGCGCACGAGAAGTTCGAGAACTTCGGCCTGGCATCCAACAGCCCGGTGCTCGCCAAGCCGCGCACCACCGTCGGCACGCCCGACGACGGCGCCTGGATCGACGAGTCGCAGCGGCTGCTGCTGCGCAACCGCACCTTCACCGCGAAGGGGCTGGGGGCCTACGTGCAGGACCTCGTGCAGATCGCGCCGATGTGGAAGCTGCTGGCCGGACTGCGCTGGGACAGGCTGGACGGCGACTATCGGAACATCGCCGTCGCGGCCAACGCCACCAATGCCTGCGCCGTCGCACCGGCTTCCACCATCGGGCGCAGCGACTCGCTGTGGAGCCGGCGCTTCGGCGTGCTGTTCCAGCCCACGCCGCTGCAGTCCTACCACCTGTCCTACGGCACCTCGTTCAACACCGCGGGCGACGCCTACCAGTACGACGCCGGCACGGCCGATGTGCCGCCGGAAAAGAGCCGCAACGTCGAGCTGGGCGCAAAGATCGACAGCGCCAGCGGCCGGTTCACCACGCGCATGGCGCTGTTCCACGCCACCAAGTACCACGAGCGCAACCGCGACGCGGAGTCGGTGAACGCCTGCAACTACGTGCTGTCGGGCAAGCGCCATGCCGCCGGCCTGGAGATCGACCTGAGCGGGCGCCTGACGAAGCAGTGGGAGGTGTACGGCTCCTACGCGTGGATCCCGAGCGCACGCGTCGACGAGTCCAGCGGCGCCGCGGGCACCGAGGCCGAGGGCTCGCGCCCCGGCCTGACGCCGCGACACAGCGGTACGCTGTGGACCACCTACCAGCTCACGCCGGCCTGGCGCGTCGGCGGCGGCCTGAACGCGCGCAGCAGCGACCGACCGGCGGGCCTGGCGGCCACCTCAGCCATCGTCGCGCCGAAGTTCGTCACGGCGGACCTGATGGCCGAGTACGTGCAGCAGGACCTGAGCTACAAGCTCAGCCTGACCAACGTCACCGACGAGCACTACGCCGATTTCCTCTACCGCGGCCACTACGTGCCGGGCAAGGGGCGCGGCGTCCAGCTCACCGCGGCCTACCGCTTCTACTGAGCACGGTGCGCATGGACAGGAGACGATGGATGTCGGCCGCGGCGGCGCTGTGGTCTGCGCCGTGGAACGCGCGTGCCGCGGGTGGCGCCGGGTCGCCCCTGGCCCTGGGCGCGGCCTGGCGCGGCCCGCGCGAGTCCGACCCGCAGCAGCTCGGCGTGATCGACCTGGACTTCGCGCGGCGCCGCGCCGCGGTCCGCTGGGCCGCGGTATTGCCGACGCGGGCGCATGGCCTGCTGGCCGATGCCGACGGCTCGTTGCTGGCCGTGGCGATGCGCCCAGGCGCGTGGCTGCTGCGCTGCGACCGCGACGGCCGCGTGGTGCGGCGCCTCGATCTGGGCGACGAGCCGGATCGGCATCGCCTGGACGGCCACGTCGTGGCCAGCGCCGACGGCCGGTGGCTGTTCACCACGCAGACCGACGCCGCCGGCCGCGGCTGGGTGGCGGTGCGCGACGCCGCCACGCTGCGCACGCAGGCGCGCTGGCCCACGAATGGGGTGGACCCGCACCAGCTGCTGCGGCACCCGCAGGGCGACCTGATGGTGGCCAACGGTGGCCTGCTGCGGCATGCCGACGGCCGCAAGCGCGATCTCGACCACATGGCCTCGTCGCTGGTGCGGCTGGACGGCCGCGACGGCGCACTGCGCGGGCGCTGGACGCTGGACGACGCACGGCTGAGCCTGCGCCACCTGGCGTGGAGCCGGCCGGTCGACGGCGACGGGCCGTTGCTGGGCGTCGCGCTGCAGGCCGAGCACGACGACCGGGCACAGCGCGAGCGGGCCCCGGTGCTGGCGCTGTGGGACGGCGCCGCGCTGCGCGTGGTGCCGGCCACGTCCGCCGCCGGCGGCTATGCCGGCGACATCGCCCCGCTGGCGCCGGGGGGCTTCGCCGTCAGTCATCACAAGGTGCGGCGGGCCTTCGCGTGGTGGCCGGCGCGGCCCGGCGAGTCACCGCCCATCGTCGAGGCCGACGAGCCCTCCGCGATGGCATCGGCCCTGCAGGGACCGGACGCCGATGCGGTGCTCGTGGCCTGCGCGGCCGGCGTGGCCCGGTGGCATCCGGCGCAGCCCCCGGCCATGCTGCGCTGGCCGCAGCCGATGGCGCTGGACAACCACTGGGTCGTGCTCGACGCCTAGGCCGCGACCGCGCCGGGCGTACCGCCCGACAGCCGCTTCATGCGGTGCAGCAGCAGCAGGGCGATCGCCAGATTGAGCAGGTTCCAGCCGATGCCGTTGACGAAGGCCGCGTGGTACGAGCCGGTGAGGTCGAACACCTTGCCCGACATCCAGCCGCCCAGCGCCATGCCCAGCAGCGTGGCCATCAGCACCGTGCCCACGCGCGCCCCCGCTTCGCGGGGTTCGAAGTGCTCGCGCACGATGATGGCGTAGCTGGGCACGATGCCGCCCTGGAACAGGCCGAACAGCGCCGAGATCACGTACAGCGACACCAGGCCGTCGAAGGGGATGAACAGCAGCAGGGCCAGGCCCTGCAGCACCGACCCGAGCAGCAGCGTGCGCAGACCGCCGATGCGGTCGCAGATCCAACCCGACACGAGCCGGCTGACGATGCCGCAGGCCAGCATCAGGCTGAGCATCTCCGCGCCGCGCGCGGCGCCGTAGCCGAGGTCGCTGCAGTAGGCCACGATGTGCACCTGCGGCATCGACATCGCCACGCAGCAGGCCACGCCGGCCACGCACAACACCCATTGCGCCTGCGCCGGGCTCCAGCCGAACGGCCGCGCCAGGTCGCGCGCCGGCGTGGTCGCGCGCGTGGCGGCGCCGCCCGCCACCGCCTGCGGCGGCCGCGCGCGCAGGCCCAGCGCCAGCAGCGGCATCGTCGCCAGGCAGAACACGCCCAGGCCGACGTAGGTGGCGCGCCAGCCCGCCGTCTCGACGAAGTGCTGCACGATCGGCGGCCAGATCGCGCCCGCCACGTAGTTGCCGCTGGCGCAGATGGCCACCGCGATGCCGCGCCGCCGCACGAACCACAGCGAGGTATCGGCCACCAGCGGGGCGAAGGTGGCGGCGCTGCCGAGGGCCCCGAGCAGCACGCCGTGAACCAGTGCGAAGGCCAGCAGGCTGCCGGACAGGCCGGCCAGCACGAAACCCGAGGCCAACCCGACCGAGCCGAGCAGCACCACCCGCATCACGCCCATCCGGTCGGCCAGGCGCCCCATCGCGATGCCGCCCAGGCCGAAGCCCACCATCATCAGCGTGTAGGGCAGGGAGGCGTCGGCCCGTGCGACGCCGAACTCGGCCTGCACCGCGGGCAGCACCACCGCGATGACATACATCGCGCCGCTGCCGATGGTCATCAGCGCCAGCGTGCAGGCCAGTCGCTGCCAGGCGTAGCGGGAATCGGCGCCGTGCGTGGGGGCCTGCATCGCGGCATTGTCGCCGCGGCAGGCCCGGTCCGTCTCGGATCAGTTCGCGTTCAGCCAGCGCAGGCCCTTGCAGCTGCCGGCGCGGGCGTGACGGCCGCTGACCAGGCAGCGCGCGGCCTCGGGGTCCTTCTTCAGGATCCACAGCGTGCGCGCGGCCACGGCCGTGTCCGGGAAGTCGCTGAACAGGCCGTCGACACCCGCCTCGTAGAAGCGCAGGTACTCGTTGACGGGGTTGCCACCGAAGTCGCGCGCCAGGCGGCGTTGCTCGTTGCGGAAGGTGTAGGGGTGCACCAGCAGGCCCTGCGCGTGGGCATCGGCGATGACCGACGTCGGTGCCAGCAGGCGGCGGTCGGCGTCGTTGACAGCTCCGTCGCCGTTCACGTCGGCGCAGGCGCCATTGGCGATGCGCACGCAGGCCGAGGGGATCAGGTAGGGCTTCCAGGGGCCGATGCCATCGGCATAGGTGCGCACCTCGGCCAGGCCGGCGGGCGTGAGCAGGTCGGCGAAGCGCCCGGCGCGGCCGGCCACCGCCCAGTCGTACGGGCGGTCGTAGGGCGGTGTGAAGTCGAGCGTGCCGTCGGGGTTGACGTCGTTGGCGTCGACCAGCTGGACCAGCTTCACCGAAGTGCGGCTGCGCAGGTACTTCAGGTTGGCCTGCTCGAAGCTCTGGATGAACACCGGGGCGCCGCGATGGTTCCAGCCGTGCCGCTGCAGCACCGCGAGCAGCCGGTCTTCCAGCGCCAGGCCGAGCTGCTGGTGGAAGGTGGGGTGCTTGGTCTCGGGGTACACGCCGATCGTGCGCCCTTCCTCGGCCGACTTGCGCTTGGCCAGTTCGATCACCTCGTCGAAGGTCGGGATGCGATACAGGCCGTTGAAGCCGGCATCGCGGTCGCCAAAGGCCTGCACCGCGCGGATCTGCTTGATCTCCGCATAGGTGAAGTCGCTGGCGAAGAAGCCGTCCTCGGCCACGCCGTCCACCACCCTCGTGCGGCGCCGGTCGGCGAACTGCGGCAGGTCGCGCACATTGGTCGTGTTGATCATGTTGGGCTCGTGGCGGGCGATCAGCACGCCGTCGCGGGTGGCGACGAGGTCGGGCTCGATGTAGTCCGCGCCCATCTCGATGGCCAGGGCATAGGCCTCCAGGGTGTGCTCCGGCAGGTAGCCGCTGGCGCCGCGGTGCCCGATCACGAGGGGCCGCTTGACGCCCTGGGCGCGGGCGCCGTCGTCGGCGCGCGCCGGCGCTGCCGGGGCCAGGGCCAGGATCAGGGCACACAGCAGCGCCAGGGCTGTCCAGAAGAATCCGCGTTGAATCATGGTCTCCATCCCGAGGTGTCGCGACGATATGCCGCGTTGCCCGCAGCATGGAAGCCGACCTTGTCAACCCGGTGACAGCGCGATGACGGTTCGGCGCTGCCGGCGCGGCCGCGGGGCTGGCTAAACTGCCCCGCTTTCCCGTGCCTTGACCGATGACCGATCTCTTCTCCGCGCCGACCGATGACCCGATCGCGCTGGCCGACTATGCCGAGCGCGCCTATCTCGAATACGCCCTGTCGGTGGTCAAGGGCCGCGCCCTGCCCGACGTGTGCGATGGCCAGAAACCGGTGCAGCGCCGCATCCTCTACTCGATGCAGCGCATGGGGCTGTCGTGGGCCGGCAACTCGGGCGCCAAGCCGGTCAAGAGCGCGCGCGTGGTGGGCGACGTGCTGGGCAAGTTCCATCCGCACAGCGACCAGGCGGCCTACGACGCCCTGGTGCGCATGGCGCAGGGCTTCTCGCAGCGCTATCCGCTGATCGACGGGCAGGGCAACTTCGGCAGCCGCGACGGCGACGGCGCGGCGGCGATGCGCTACACCGAGGCGCGGCTGGCGCCGATCGCGCGCCTGCTGCTCGACGAGATCGACGAGGGCACGGTCGACTTCACGCCCAACTACGACGGTTCCACCGACGAGCCGCGCCTGCTGCCGGCCCGGCTGCCGTTCGTGCTGCTCAACGGCGCCTCGGGCATCGCCGTCGGCCTGGCCACCGAGGTGCCGAGCCACAACCTGCGCGAGGTGGCCGCCGCCGCAGTGGCGCTGCTGAAGAACGACAAGCTCTCCGACGACGAACTGTTCGCGCTGCTGCCGGGGCCCGACTTCCCGGGCGGCGCCCAGGTGATCAGCCCGGCGGAGGACATCCGCGAGGCCTACCGCACCGGCCGCGGCAGCCTGAAGGTGCGTGCGCGCTGGACCATCGAGGACCTGGCACGCGGCCAGTGGCAGCTGGTGGTGCACGAGCTGCCGCCGGGCACCAGCGCGCAGAAGGTGCTCGAGGAGATCGAGGAGCTGACCAACCCGAAGGTCAAGGCGGGCAAGAAGTCGCTGAGCGCCGAACAGACCCAGCTGCGCCAGACCGTGCTGTCGGTGCTGGACGCGGTGCGCGACGAGTCGAGCAAGGACGCGCCGGTGCGCCTGGTGTTCGAGCCCAAGACGCGCACCGTGAGCCAGCAGGAGCTGGTGACCACGCTGCTGGCGCACACCAGCCTCGAGAGCAGTGCCCCGCTCAACCTGACGATGGTGGGCCTGGACGGCCGGCCCACCGGCAAGAGCCTGCGCCAGGTGCTGCTGGAGTGGCTCGAGTTCCGCCAGGCCACCGTCGCGCGGCGCACGCGGCACCGGCTCGGGCGCGTGCAGGACCGCATCCACGTGCTGGAGGGGCGGCAGCTCGTGCTGCTCAACATCGATGAGGTGATCCGGATCATCCGCAACGCCGACGAGCCCAAGCCGGCGCTGCAGGCGCGCTTCGCGCTGAGCGACCGCCAGGCCGAGGACATCCTCGAGATCCGGCTGCGCCAGCTGGCGCGCATGGAGGCGATCCGCATCGAGCAGGAGCTGGCCGAACTGCGCGCCGAGCAGGCGAAGCTGGAGGAGATCCTCGGCAGCCCGGCGGCGCTGCGCCGCACCGTGGTGCGCGAGATCGAGGCCGACGCCAAGGCGCACGGCGACGATCGCCGCACCGTGCTGCAGGCCGACAAGCGGGCGGTGGCCGAGGTGAAGGTGGTGGACGAGCCGGTCACCGTGGTGGTCAGCCTCAAGGGTTGGGTGCGCGCGCTCAAGGGCCACGAGATCGACCCGGCGCAGCAGACCTTCAAGGCCGGCGACGCGCTGTACGGCGCCTTCGCCTGCCGCAGCGTGGACACCCTGGCCGTGCTGGGCAGCAACGGCCGCGCCTACAGCGTGGCCGTGTCGGCGCTGCCCGGCGGGCGCGGCGACGGCACGCCGATCACCACGCTGGTCGACCTGGAGGCCGGCACGCAGCCGGCCCACTACTTCGCCGGCGCGCCGGACACGCTGCTGCTGCTGTCACACACCGGCGGCTTCGGCCTGCTGGCCCAGGCCGGCGACCTGCAGAGCCGCCAGCGCGGCGGCAAGACCTTCCTGTCGCTCGAGCCGGGCGAGGTGGTGCTGCCGCCCTGCGTGGTGCTGCCGGGCCATGCCCGGGTGGCCGGCCTGGCGCGCAGCGGGCGGCTGCTGGTGTTCCCGCTGGCCGACCTCAAGCGCCAGGCCAACGGCGGGCGCGGCCTGACGCTGATGGACGTCGACGCCAAGGACCCGCTGGTGTCGGTGGCGGCCTGCGGCGATGCGCTGGTCGTCACCGGCGTCAACCGCGGCAAGGCCAAGGACGAGCTGCTGCGCGGCGCCGCGCTGGCGGCCCACGAGGGCAGGCGCGCCCGCAAGGGCCACAAGGTGGCGGGGTTCAAGGACGTGCACCGCGTGACGCCGGGATGACTTCGCAATGACATGTTCGTCGGGCACACTCCCGCCTGACGTCACAGGAGATTGACAGCATGGATCGCAGGAAGTTGCTGCTCGGTGGGCTGGCCACCGTGCCCCTGATGGCCGGTGCGCAGACCGCTGCGCCGGCGGCGCCGAACCTGAACCTGGTGGTGCCCGTGCCGCCCGGCGGCTCGGTGGACCTGACCGCGCGCCTGCTCGGCGAGCACCTGCCCAAGTCGCTGCGCCAGAACGTGGTGGTGCAGAACCAGCCCGGCGCGTCGGGCTCGATCGCTGCCGCCGGCGTGGCCCGGGCGGCGGGCGACCCCAACACCATGATGCTGGTGTTCGACTCGCACGTGACCAATCCGCTGGTCTACAACAACCTCACCTACACGCTGCGCGACTTCACGCCGATCTCGCGCCTGCTGAGCTTCCCGCTCGTGTTCGCGGTGCCGGCCTCGCTGCCGGCCAACAGCGTGCAGGAGTTCATCGCGCTGGCCAAGGCGAAACCGGGCGCGCTGAACGTGTCCTCCGCCGGCCTGGGCACGCTCAACCACCTGGCGGCCGAGCTGTTCAAGATGCGCACCGGCACGCACATCGTGCACATCCCCTACCGCGGCGGGGTGCCGGCGCTGCAGGCGGTCATGAACGACGAGGTGCAGCTGTTCATGGGCTCCTGGGTCGCGATCGGCCCGCACGTCAAGAGCGGCCGCGTCAAGGTGCTGGGCGTCACGTCCGCGAAGCGCTATTCGGTGGCGCCCGAGCTGCCCACGCTGCAGGAAGCGGGCGTGAAGGACTTCGACGTCTCCACCTGGATCGGCGCGCTGGCGCCGGCCCGCATCGGCGCCGACCGCCAGCAGGCGCTGCACGGCGCGGTCACGCAGGCGCTGTCGCAGCCGGCGGTCAAGGCGCAGCTGGCGCAGCAGGGCCTGGAATGGATCGGCTCGACGCCGACCGAGTTCGACGCCTTCATGGCCGCCGAGGCCCGCCGCTGGACCGACCTGGTCCTGGCGCAGAAGCTCACCTTCGGCTGACCTGAGGCAGCGCAAGCCGGGGGCCGGCATAGTGGCTTGCCCGCATCCCCGGGCCTGCCGACCGGCCTAGACTGCCACTTCGAGCGGGGCGCCTGACTCCGCGAGGAGACGGCGACCTTGCTCCAGCCCACCCAGTCGGCCCCGGCGCAGCTCGGGGATTACTTCCACAAGGTCGTCGATTGCCAGTGGGCCTGTCCGGCCCACACGCCGGTGCCCGAGTACATCCGCCTGATCGCCCAGGGCCGCTACGGCGACGCCTACATGGTGAACTGGGTGTCGAACGTGTTCCCCGGCATCCTCGGACGCACCTGCGACCGCCCCTGCGAGCCGGCGTGCCGGCGCGGACGGGTCGAGGAGGCCAATGCCGAGAAGCCCGAGCCGGTGGCGATCTGCCGCCTGAAGCGGGTGGCGGCCGACCACAAGGAGGACATCACCGCCCGGCTGCCGGCGGCGCGGCCCGCCAACGGCCGGCGCGTGGCCTGCATCGGCGCCGGCCCGTCGTCGCTGACCGTCGCGCGCGACCTCGCGCCGCTGGGCTACGAGGTGACCGTGTTCGACGCCGACCCCAAGGCCGGCGGCTTCATGCGCACCCAGGTGCCGCGCTTTCGCCTGCCCGAGCACGTGATCGACGAGGAGGTGGGCTACATCGTGCGCGACAACGTCCGCTTCGTCGGCGGCACGCGCATCGAATCGATGAAGGCGCTGCTCGACGATGCGGGCGGGCCCGGCTGGGACGCGGTGTTCGTCGGCAGCGGCGCGCCGCGCGGGCGCGATCTGGACGTCCCTGGCCGCAAGGAGGCCGCGGCGCACATCCACCTCGGCCTGGACTGGCTGGCGTCGGTGTACTTCGGCCACGTCAAGAGCGTCGGCCGGCGCGTCATCGTGCTGGGCGGCGGCAACACCGCGATGGACTGCTGCCGCAGCGCGCGCCGCCTCGGCGCCGACGACGTGAAGGTGGTGGTGCGCTCCACCTTCGAGGACATGAAGGCCTCGCCCTGGGAGAAGGAGGACGCGATGCACGAGGGCATCCCGATCCTGCCCTGCCACGTGCCCAAGGCGGTGCTGCACGACGCCGACGGCCGCATCCGCGCGATGCGCTTCGAGATCGTGCGCAGCGTCTACGACGACAAGGGCCGGCGCACGCTGCGCCCGACCGGCGAGCCCGACGTCGACATCGAGTGCGACGAGGTGCTGGTGGCCATCGGCCAGGAGAACGCGTTTCCCTGGATCGAGCGCGACATCGGCATCGAGTTCCATGACTGGGGGCTGCCGCGCCTGGACGAGCGCACGATGCGCTCGACCCACCCGAAGGTGTTCTTCGGCGGCGACGCGGCCTTCGGGCCGAAGAACATCATCACCGCCGTGGCGCAGGGCCATGAGGCCGCGGTGTCGATCGACCGCCTGCTGCGCGGCGAGGACCCGTCGCAGCGCCCGGCGCCGCACCTGAACGTGATGTCGCAGAAGATGGGCATCCACGAGTGGAGCTACGACAACGCGGTGTCGGCCGACCTGCGCCACAAGACGCGCTGGACCAAGGCCGAGGAGGCGCTGCGCAGCATCCGCGTCGAGGCCGAACTGGGCTTCGACGCCGCCACCGCCTACAAGGAGACACAGCGCTGCCTGAACTGCGACGTGCAGACGGTGTTTGCCGACAAGCTGTGCATCGAGTGCGACGCCTGCGTCGACATCTGTCCGATGGACTGCATCAGCTTCACCGAGCCCGGCCCCGAGGCCGAGCTGCGCACGCGGCTGAAGGCGCCGGCGCGCAACCTGGCCCAGGGCCTGTACGTGAGCGGCCCGCTGAAGACGGCGCGGGTCATGGTCAAGGACGAGGACGTGTGCCTGCACTGCGGCCTGTGCGCCGAGCGCTGCCCCACCGGCGCCTGGGACATGCAGAAGTTCCTGGTGCAGATGGCCCACGCCGGGCCGGCCACGCCGGAGCGCCCGCATTCGCTGGAGGTTCGCATGGAGGTGGCGCCGAAATGAAGAAGCTCGAAGGCACCAACGACTTCGTCATCAAGTTCGCCAACGTCAACGGCTCCGGCTCGGCGTCGGCCAACGAGCTGTTCGCCAAGGCGATCCTGCGCATGGGCGTGCCGGTGAGCCCGCGCAACATCTTCCCAAGCAACATCCAGGGCCTGCCCACCTGGTACGAGGTGCGGGTGTCCGAACGCGGCTGGCTCGGCCGGCGCGCCGGCATCGACATGATGGTCGCGATGAACCCGCAGACCTGGGACGCCGACGTGCGCGAGCTCGAGGCCGGCGGCTACCTGTTCTACGACAGCACGCGGCCGCTGCCCGACAGCGCCTTCCGCACCGACATCAACACGATCGGCATGCCGCTGACGGCGATCTGCAACGCCACCTACACCGACCCGCGCCAGCGCCAGCTGTTCAAGAACATCCTCTATGTGGGCGCGCTGGCGCAGCTGCTGGGCATCGAGCCGGCGGTGATCGAGACCCTGTTCTCCGAGCAGTACAAGGGCAAGGAGAAGCTGCTCGCGTCCAACGTGCAGGCGCTGCACCTGGGGCTGGACTTCGCGCGCGAGCACCTCGCGGCGCAGCCGGTGGGACTGAAGGTGGTGCGGCGCGACCGCGTCGGCCAGCGCATCTTCGTCGACGGCAACTCGGCCGCGGCCCTGGGCGCGGTGTACGGCGGCGCCACCGTGTGCGCGTGGTACCCGATCACGCCCAGCTCGTCGGTGGCCGAGGCCTTCACGAGCTACTGCCGCAAGTTCCGCCACGACCCGGCCACCGGCGAGGCGAACTACGCCATCGTGCAGGCCGAGGACGAGATCGCCTCGATCGGCATGGTCACGGGGGCGGGGTGGAACGGGGCGCGCGCCTTCACCGCCACGTCGGGCCCCGGCGTGAGCCTGATGACCGAGTTCATCGGCCTGGCCTACTTCGCCGAGATCCCGGTGACGATCATCAACGTGCAGCGCGGCGGGCCGTCCACCGGCATGCCCACGCGCACGCAGCAGGCCGACCTGCTGTCCTGCGCCTACGCGTCGCACGGCGACACCAAGCACGTGATGCTGTTGCCCGAGGACCCGAAGGAGTGCTTCGACTTCGCCGCCGCGGCGCTCGACCTGGCCGACCGGTTGCAGACGCCGGTGTTCCTGATGACCGACCTGGACATCGGCATGAACCAGCGCCTGTGCGAGCCCTTCGAGTGGAAGGACGACCGGCGCTACGACCGCGGCAAGGTGATGACCGCCGCCGACCTGGAGGCCGGGCGCGAGTTCGCGCGCTACAAGGACGTGGACGGCGACGGCATCCCCTGGCGCACGCTGCCGGCCACGCACGAGAGCAAGGGCGCGTACTTCACCCGCGGCACCACGCGCGACCCGCAGGCACGCTATTCGGAGGCCGGTCCCGACTACGTCTACAACGTCAAGCGGCTGCTGCAGAAGTTCGACACCGCGCGCTCGCTGGTGCCCGCGCCGGTGCAGCGCCGGGCGAGCCGCAAGACGCGGCTGGGCGCCATCTACTTCGGCTCCACCAGCCCGGCCATGGACGAGGCGCTGGACCTGCTGGCCGTCGGCGGCATCCCGCTCGACGCGATGCGGCTGCGCGCGTTCCCGTTCCCCGACGAGGTGGCCGAATTCATCGACGCGCACGAGGAGGTGTTCGTGGTGGAACAGAACCGCGACGGCCAGATGCGCACGCTGCTGATGAACGAGCTCAACGTCGACCCGCACAAGCTGGTGCCGATCCTGCACTACGACGGCACGCCGATCACCGCGCGCACCATCGCCAACGCGATCACGCGCCACGTGCACGCCGAGATCGTCGCGCCCAAGAACGGCCGCAAGGAGACCGTCAAGTGACCTACATCGCCAAGCCCCGGCTGCACCACCCGACGCTGGAGACCAACAAGGTCGGCTACACGCGGCGCGACTACGAGGGCAAGATCAGCACGCTGTGCGCCGGCTGCGGCCACGACTCCATCTCCGCGGCCATCGTGCAGGCCTGCTGGCAGATGGACATCGAGCCGCACCGCGTGGCCAAGCTGTCGGGCATCGGCTGCAGCAGCAAGACGCCGGACTACTTCCTGGGTGCCAGCCACGGCTTCAACACCGTGCACGGCCGCATGCCCAGCGTGCTCACCGGCGCCTATCTCGCCAACCGCGAGCTGCTGTACCTGGGCATCAGCGGCGACGGCGACTCGGCCTCGATCGGCCTGGGCCAGTTCGCGCATGCGATGCGGCGCGGCGTGCGCATGGTCTACATCGTCGAGAACAACGGCGTCTACGGCCTGACCAAGGGTCAGTTCAGCGCCACCGCCGACCGCGGCAGCAAGAGCAAGAAGGGCGTGGTCAACGCCGACAACCCGATCGACCTGGTGGCGCTGGCGCTGCAGCTCGGCGCCACCTACGTCGCGCGCGGCTTCTCCGGCGACAAGGCGCAGTTGGTGCCGCTGATCGAGGGCGCCATCCGGCACGGTGGCGCGGCCTTCATCGACGTGGTCAGCCCCTGCGTGGCCTTCAACAACCACGAAGGCAGCACCAAGAGCTACGACTACGTGCGGCAGCACAACGAGGCGGTGTCGCGCATCGACTTCATCGACCTGGCCCAGCCCACCGAGGCCTCGCCGGCCCCGGGCGAGGCGATCGACCTGCCGCAGCCCGACGGCCGCGTGATGCGCCTGCGCAAGCTGCACCAGGGCCACGACCCGACGAACCGCCTCGCCGCGATGGGCCTCGTGCAGCAGCTCGCCGCCGAGGGCGAGGTGGCCACCGGCCTGATCTACGTCGACCCCGACGCGACGGCGCTGCACGAGGCACTGGGCACCAGCCGGGCACCGCTGAACCGGTTGGACGAAGCGGCGCTGTGTCCGGGCGAGGGCGCCCTTGCGCGGCTCAACGCCGCCTTGCGCTGAGGTGCGGCGCGGGGGCCGTCAGCCGCCCGGATGGTCGAGCGCGGCGCGGCCGCGCACCAGCATCCACACCACGGCCGATTCGATGGCCGCGTACAGGGCCAGGCTCCAGAACTCGTAGGGCACGCCCAGCAGGTCGACGGCCGCGTCGGCGCAGCTGGCGCGCGGCTGGAAGATCTCCGGCAGCAGCGAGTCCAGCATCGTGGCCGACAGCACGCGGTCGGCCAGCGTGAGGTTGCACGACGACGAGGCGGCGGCCACGAAGTGCTGCCACAGCGCGGCGGCGATGCCGGTGCCGCACAGCAGCAGCATCAGCAGGGCCACGGTGCGGCGGCCGGCGGCCGAGCGCCAGGCCAGCCCCAGCAGCGCCACCGCGGCGATCGCCACGAAGATCAGGCGCTGCAGGGCGCACCAGGGGCAGGGCTGCATGTCGTAGACATGCTGCGACACGAGCGCGATGCCGACAGCGCCCAGGCAGACCAGGGCGATCCCCAGCAGGGTCGCGTTGCGCGACAGCGGGGCCCGCGGCGTCACCGGACCTCGGCCACCAGCTCGATCTCGACGCAGGCGCCCAGCGGGATCTGGGCCACGCCGAAGGCACTGCGCGCATGGGCGCCGGTCTCGCTGCCGAACACGTCGACGAGCAGCTGCGAGCAGCCGTTGGTCACCAGGTGCTGCTCGGTGAAGGTGGCGGTGCTGTTGACCAGGCTCATCACCTTGACGATGCGCTGCACGCGGCCCAGGTCGCCGTCGAGCGCGGCGGCCAGGGTGCCCATCAGGTCCACCGCGACGGCCCGGGCCGCGGCCTGGCCTTCCTCGGTGGTCATGGTCAGGCCGAGCTGGCCGACCCAGGGCTTGCCGTCGCGCTTGGCGATGTGCCCGGACAGGAACACCAGGTTGCCGCTGCGCACGAAGGGCAGGTAGGCGGCGGCGGGCACGGCCACCGGCGGCAGCGTGATGCCCATGGCTTGCAGGCGGTCGGCGGGTCGGCTCATCGCGTCACTCGTGGCTGGAGGCGGGGGCGGAGGGGCGCGATCCTACACTGGCCCGATGACAGCGGCCCGACGGCCCCGCGCCGGCCCGACGGGCCTGTTCCTGGCCCTCGTCGGGCTGGCGTGGCTGGCCGGCACGGCGGTCCAGCTGCAGCAGCCGGCGCTGGCGCCGCCGGCCGAGAGCGGTGCGCTGCTGGCGCTGGGCGCCGCCCTGCTGCTGGCCGGGCGGCGCCGCTGCGCGGCGGCAGGCGGCGGGCCCGTCGCCGTCGGCCTGGCCACCGTGGCCCTGCTGTCCGGGCTGGCGCTGTGCGCCTTCGCGCTCACGACGGTGCGGGCGCAGTGGCGGCTCGACGACGCGCTCGACCCCCGCCTCGAAGGCCGCGACCTCGTGCTGGTAGGCCGCGTGGTCTCGCTGCCCCGGCGCAACGACCAGGGCGCGCAGTTCGAGCTGGCGGTCGAGCGGGCCACGCTCGACGGCGCGCCGGTGGGCGTACCGGCGCGCGTGTGGCTGGCCTGGTACGGCGGCTGGCTCGAGGGCGTGCCGGTGGCGTCGCCGCTGTCGCGCCTGGAAGCCGGTCAGCGCTGGCGGCTGCCGGTGCGCCTGCGCCCGCCGCGCGGCAGCTTCAACCCGCACGGCTTCGACCAGGAGCTGTGGTTCTGGGAGCGCGGCCTGCGGGCCTCGGGCACCGTGCGCGCCACGCCGGCGGCGACGGCCACGCTCCTGGCCGACGGGCAGGGCGCGGCGGTCGAGCGCTGGCGCCAGCGCGTGCGCGACGCGATCGACGCGCGGGTGGCCGACGAGCGCAGCGCCGGCGTGCTGGCGGCGCTGGCCATCGGCGACCAGGCCGCCATCGACCGCGCCGACTGGGACCTGTACCGCGACTCGGGCATCGCGCACCTGATGAGCATCAGCGGCCTGCACGTCACGATGTTCGCCTGGCTCGCCGGTGGGGCGCTCGGGCGCGTGTGGCGGCTCGGGCGCCGCAGCGTGCTGTGGCTGCCGGCGCCGGTGGTGGCGCGCTGGGGCGGCCTGGCCGCGGCCACCGCGTATGCCGTGCTCGCGGGCTGGGGCGTGCCGGCGCAGCGCACGGTGTGGATGCTCGCCGCGGCGGCCTTGCTGGCGCAGTGCGGTCGGCGCTGGCCCTGGAGCCTCGTCCTGCTGATGGCGTCGGTGGTGGTGTCGGCCCTCGACCCCTGGGCGCTGCTGCAGCCCGGATTCTGGCTGTCGTTCGTGGCGGTGGGCCTGCTGCTGGCGTCGGAGCCGGCCGACTGCGAGGCCGCGGCGGCCCCTGCCGGGCGCGGCGCCGCGCTGCTGGCGGCGGCGCGGCAGGGCCTGCGCTCGCAGGCTGTCGCCACGGTCGGGCTGGCGCCGCTGACGCTGCTGTTCTTCCAGCAGGTGTCGGTGGTGGGCTTCGTCGCCAACCTGCTGGCCATTCCGCTGGTGACCCTGCTGGTCACGCCCCTGGCATTGCTGGGCGTGCTGGCCCCGCCGCTGTGGGCCCTGGGCGCCGCGCTGGTGCAGGGCCTCGGGACGGCCCTCGGCGTGCTGACGTCCTGGCCCGCGGCCGTCTGGACGGCGGCCGCCGCGCCAGCGTGGGTGCAGGCCGCCGCGCTGGCCGGCGGCGCGCTGGCCGTGATGCCAGCGCCGTGGCGACTGCGCCTGCTGGCGCTGCCGCTGATGCTGCCGCTGTTCGCGCCCCCGGTGGCGCGGCCGGCGGAGGGGCGGTTCCAGGTGCTGGTGGCCGACGTGGGGCAGGGCAGCGCGGTGCTCGTGCGCACCCGGCACCACGCGCTGCTGCACGACGCCGGGCCGCAGTACGCGCGTCACAGCGACGCCGGCTCGCGCGTGCTGCTGCCGCTGCTGCGCGCCACCGGCGTGCCGGCGCTCGACCTGCTGATGCTGAGTCATCGCGACATCGACCATGTCGGCGGTGCCGCGGCGCTGCTGAAGGCGCACGAGGTGCGGGCACTGTCGTCGTCGCTCGAGCCCGGGCATGCGCTGCGCACGGGCAGCCTGCCCCACCGGCGCTGCGAGGCCGGCCAGGCGTGGCGCTGGGACGGCGTGGCGTTCGAGGTGCTGCACCCCACGGCGCAGGACTACCTGCGCCCCGATGCCGCGCCCAACAGCCTGAGCTGCGTGCTGTCGGTCACCGACGCAGCCGGCCGGCGCCTGTTGCTCACGGGCGACCTGGAGGCGGCGCAGGAGGCCCGGCTGGTCGAGCGCGCCGGCGCCGCCGCGCTGCGCAGCGACATCCTGCTGGTGCCGCACCACGGCAGCCGCACCTCGTCGTCGCCGGCCTTCCTGGACGCGGTGGCGCCCGGCGTGGGGCTGGTGCAGGCCGGCCATCGCAACCGCTTCGGCCACCCGGCGCCCGAGGTGGTGGCGCGCTACGCGCAGCGCGGCATCCCGCTGCTGACCACGCCCGCTTGTGGCGCCTGGACGGCCGACAGCGGCGGCGGCGCCCGCTGCGAAAGGCAGGCGCGCCGACGTTACTGGCATGATGGCCTGGAAGTTGCTCCCGACGGGGGCAAGGCACCACCCCAGGAGACGGCACCTTGGCGATCCACGTCGCGCTGAACCACGTCACGCATTACCGCTACGACCGGCGCGTGGCCCTGTCGCCGCAGGTGGTGCGCCTGCGCCCGGCGCCGCACTGCCGCACGCCGATCCTGTCGTACACGCTGCGGGTGGAACCCGCCCAGCACTTCATCAACTGGCAGCAGGACCCCTTCGGCAACTACCTCGCGCGCCTGGTGTTCCCGGACAAGACCACCGAGTTCAAGATCACGGTGGACCTCGTCGCCGAGATGGCGGTCTACAACCCGTTCGACTTCTTCCTCGAGCCCGAAGCCGAGAAGTTCCCGTTCCGGTACGCGCCCGGCGTCGAGCACGACCTCGCGCCCTACCTCGTCAAGGGCGCGCTGACGCCGCGCTTCAAGGCGCTGCTGGACAGCATCGACCGCAAGGAGCAGCGCACGATCGACTTCCTGGTCGGGCTCAACCAGCGCCTGCAGCGCGACATCCGCTACCTGATCCGCATGGAGCCCGGCGTGCAGACGCCCGAGGTCACGCTGACCAACGGCTCGGGTTCGTGCCGCGACACCGGCTGGCTGCTGGTGCAGTTGCTGCGCCACTGCGGCCTGGCGGCGCGCTTCGTCTCCGGCTACCTGATCCAGCTCAAGCCCGACGTGAAGTCGCTCGACGGCCCGAGCGGCGCCGAGTCCGACTTCACCGACCTGCATGCGTGGTGCGAGGTCTACCTGCCGGGGGCCGGCTGGATCGGCCTGGACCCGACCTCCGGGCTGATGGCCGGCGAGGGCCACATCCCGGTGGCCTGCACGCCCGAGCCCGGCAGCGCCGCGCCGGTGACCGGCGCGGTCGACGAGAGTGAGGTCGAGTTCTCGCATCACATGGCGGTGACGCGCATCCACGAGTCGCCGCGGGTCACGCTGCCCTACACCGACGACCAGTGGGCGTCGATCGTCACGCTGGGG
This sequence comes from Aquabacterium sp. T101, assembly GCF_057219775.1. Classification (NCBI taxonomy): domain Bacteria; kingdom Pseudomonadati; phylum Pseudomonadota; class Betaproteobacteria; order Burkholderiales; family Sphaerotilaceae; genus Aquabacterium; species Aquabacterium sp. T101. The sequence goes on along the minus strand of NZ_JBXVVZ010000001.1, from coordinate 729,855 downwards.
CATGCGGTGGACCGCGAGCTGAAGGACGGCGACGTGCGGCTGACGATGGGCGGCGAGCCGACCTTCGTGTCGGTCGACGACCGCGAGGGCGCCGAGTGGAACACCGACGCGCTGGGCCCCACCAAGCGCGGCCTGGCCATGGGGCTCACGCTCAAGCTGCGCGAGCGTTATGGCGCCGGCGGCTTCCTGCACTTCGGGCAGGGCAAGTGGTATCCGGGCGAGCAGCTGCCGCGCTGGGCGCTCACGGTGGCCTGGCGCCGCGACGGCCAGCCCTGCTGGGCCGACCCGGCATGGTTCGCCGACGAGCGCGTGCCGCAGTACCACACCAGCGAGGACGCGCGCCGCTTCATCGAGTCGCTGACCGCGCGGCTCGGGCTGGCCCGCAAGCATGTGCAGCCCGCGTTCGAGGACGTGTACTACTACCTCTGGCGCGAGCGGCGCCTGCCGGTCAACGTCGACCCGTTCGACTCGCGCCTGGACGACGAGATGGAACGCGCGCGCCTGAAGCGGGTGTTCGACCAGGGGCTCAAGCACGTGGTGGGCTACCTGCTGCCGCTGGCGCGCAGCGAGGCGCTGGACGGCCCGCGCTGGGTCAGCGGGCCCTGGCTCGTGCGCGACGACCGGCTGCACCTGCTGCCCGGCGATTCGCCGATGGGCTACCGGCTGCCGCTGGACTCGCTGCCCTGGGTCAAGTCGAGCGACTACCCCTACGTGGTGGAACAGGACCCGTTTGCGCCGCGCGCGCCGCTGCCGGCGGCGGCGGCGCTGCGGCGGCAGATGGGCGCGGGCGATACGACGATGCCGTCGGGCACGGCCTCGGGCACCGGGACCGTCGCGTCGGGTGGGGCCGGTGCTGCTGGTCCGACCGCCAGGCAGGCCGCGGGGGGGACCGCCGGGGCCGGTGGCCGCGACGATGCCACCCCCGGCGCGCGCCTGCCGCAGCGCTTCGTCAGCGACCCGGGCGTGGTGCGCACCGCGCTGTGCGTGGAGGTGCGCGACCCGTCGCGCGCCAACGGCGCCAAGGCCGAGCTGGGCGCTGCCGACAAGCGCGGCGTGATGTACGTGTTCATGCCGCCGCTGGTGGCGCTGGACGACTATCTCGAGCTGGTGGCCGCGGTGGAAGCCACCGCGGCCGAGTTGCGCATCCCGGTGGTGCTGGAAGGCTATCCGCCGCCGCGCGACCCGCGCCTGAAGACGCTGGCCGTGACGCCGGACCCGGGCGTGATCGAGGTCAACATCCACCCGGCGCACGACTGGGCCGAGCTGGTCGACCACACCGAGTTCCTCTACGAGGCGGCGCACCAGACGCGCCTGGGCACCGAGAAGTTCATGGTCGACGGCCGCCACACCGGCACCGGCGGCGGCAACCACTTCGTGCTGGGCGGCGCCACGCCGGCCGACAGCCCGTTCCTGCGCCGGCCTGACCTGCTGGCCAGCCTGATCACCTACTGGCACAACCACCCCAGCCTGTCGTACCTGTTCTCGGGCCTGTTCATCGGCCCGACGAGCCAGCATCCGCGCATCGACGAGGCGCGCGACGACCAGGTCTACGAGGTCGAGGTCGCGCTGCAGGAGATCGAGCGCCAGCTTGCGCTGTGGAAGCAGGTGCCGCCGTGGCTGGTGGACCGCACGCTGCGCAACCTGCTGGTGGACGCCACCGGCAACACGCACCGCGCCGAGTTCTGCATCGACAAGCTCTATTCGCCCGACAGCGCCACCGGACGCCTGGGCCTGCTGGAGCTGCGCGCGTTCGAGATGCCGCCGCATGCGCGCATGAGCCTGGCGCAGCAGCTGCTGATGCGCGCGCTGGTGGCCTGGTTCTGGCGCACGCCCTACCAGGGCGGCGGCGACCTGCGCCTGACGCGCTGGGGCACCGGGGTGCACGACCGATTCCTGCTGCCGAGCTTCGTGCGGATGGACTTCGACGACGTCATCGCCGACCTGCGCCGTGCCGGCTTCGCCTTCGACAGTGCCTGGTTCGACCCGCACTTCGAGTTCCGTTTCCCGCGCATCGGCGAGGTTCGCTCGATGGGCATCGAGGTGGCGCTGCGCGGCGCGCTCGAACCCTGGCACGTGATGGGCGAGGAGGGCGCGCCGGGCGGCACCGTGCGCTATGTGGACTCGTCGCTGGAGCGGCTGGAGGTCAAGGCCACGGGCCTGAACGGCAACCGCCATGCGATCACGGTGAACGGCCGCGCGCTGCCGCTGCAGCCCACCGGGCGCGTCGGCGAGTTCGTCTGCGGCGTGCGCTACCGCGCCTGGCAGCCCGCCGCCGCGCTGCACCCGACGATCGGCGTGCATGCGCCGCTGACCTTCGACGTGGTGGACCGCTGGTCCGAACGCTCGATCGGCGGCTGCCGCTACCACGTGGCGCATCCGGGCGGGCGCAACTACGACACCTTCCCCGTCAACGCCTACGAGGCCGAGAGCCGCCGCCTGGCGCGCTTCGAGCCGCTGGGCCACACGCCGGGACGCCTGGTGGTGGCGCCCAGCACGCCGAGCCGGGAATTCCCGTTCACGTTCGACCTGAGGCTCGGCTAAGGTGGCCTGCATCGCGACCCAGCCCTGAGCGCCGACTTGTCCCGCCTGCCCGAGCCCACGCCTGGCCTGCCGCCGCTCGCGTTCGCGCTCGAGGAGCGTCCCGACGACAGCTGGGACGAGCTGCGCGAGCCCGGCGGCGCGCTGCGCCCGTCGTGGCAGCGCTTCTTCGCCGCCGCGCCGGCGCTGCAGACCGACCCGGCCGCGGCCTTCGTGCGCCATCGCGCCGCGATCGCGCAGCAGATCCGCGCCGACGGCGTCACGCACAACCTGCACGTGGGCGACGGCGGGGGCCTGGCTGCGCGGCCGTGGTCGCTGGAGGCGCTGCCGCTGATCGTCGAGCCCGCCGACTGGGCCCGCATCGAGCAGGGCGTGACGCAGCGCGCGCGCCTGCTGTCGCGCATGCTGGCCGACCTGTACGGCCCGCAGCGCCTGCTGCACGACGCGCTGCTGCCGGCCGCGCTGGTGTTCCGCCACAGCGGCTACCTGCGTCCGCTGCACGGCGTGCGCGCGGTGGGCGACATGCCGCTGCACATCGCCGCGTTCGACGTGGCGCGCGGCGTCGATGGGCGCTGGTGGGTGGTGTCGCAGCGCACGCAGTCGCCGTCGGGCCTGGGCTACGTGCTGCACAACCGGCTGATCGTCTCGCGCCTGTACCCCGAGGCCTTCCGCGAGCTGCGCATCCAGCACATCGCGTCGAGCTACCGGCGCCTGCTCGACACCGTGCAGCAGCAGGCCGGGGAGATCGCCGCACGCCTGGGCGACGGCCACCTGCCGCGCATCGCGCTGCTGACGCCCGGCCCCTACAGCGAGACCTATTTCGAGCACGCCTACCTGGCGCGCTACCTCGGCCTGCCGCTGGTCGAGGGCGCGGACCTCACGGTGCGCGGCGAGCGCCTGTTCCTGCGCACGGTGGAAGGCCTGGAGCCGGTGCACGGCCTGATCCGGCGCCTCGACGACGACTACTGCGACCCGCTCGAGCTGCGTCCCGACTCCGCGCTCGGCGTCGCCGGCCTGGTGCAGGTCAGCCGCGCGCGCAACGTGGTGCTGGCCAATGCGCTGGGCAGCGGCTTCCTGGAGTCGAGCGCGGTGCAGGGCTTCCTGCCGGCCATCAGCCAGGCCCTGCTGGGCGAGCCGCTGGCGCTGCCGTCGCTGCCCACCTGGTGGTGTGGCGAGCAGGCGGCCTGGCAGTCGGTGCGCGACCGTCTCGCCGGGCAGGTGCTGCGACCGGCCTTCGCCGGCGGCGCGGCGCTCACGCAGGGTGGCGCCCGCCGCGTCGGTGACGGCGAGACCGCCCACTGGCAGGCCGCGGTCGACGAGGACCCGGACGCGTTCACGGTGCAGGGGCACCTGCCGCCGTCGCGCGCGCCGCTGCCGCTGCACGACGGCGCGCTGGCCGCGCGTCCGGCGGTGCTGCGCGTCTACGCCATCGCCGACGCTCCGGACCGCTGGCACGTGCTGGCCGGCGGCCTGACGCGGGTGGCCACGCGCGCGCCGCTGTCGGTGTCGATGCAGCAGGGCGGTACCAGTCTCGACACCTGGGTCGTCTCCAGCGCCGCCGTGGACAGCTTCTCGATGCTGCCGCAGCGGCTGACCGTCGACGATCTGGCCGCGCGGCGGGCACCGGTGGCCAGCCGCACCGGCGAGAACCTGTTCTGGCTCGGCCGCTATACCGAGCGTGCGGAGCAGGGCGTGCGCCTCGCCCAGGCCGCCCTGGGCCTCGTCGACGGCGACGACGAGGTGCCGCAGCCCCTGCTGGCCGCGCTGTCGGCGCTGTGCGCCTTCGCCGGCCTGGTGCCGCCCGGCACGCCCGGCGCGGAGCGTTCGCCGCCCGTGTTCGAGCGCAGCCTGCTCGCGGCGCTGCGCGACCGCGGCGCGTCGGTGGGCTTCAACCTCGACGCGATGGCGCGCGTGGCCGGCGCGCTGCGCGACCGCCTCTCGCCCGAGCAGTTCGGCCTGGTGCGGCGGCTGGGCGACGAGTTCCAGGCCCGCATCGGCCCGGCCGGCGCGGTGACGCTGCCGTCCACGGCCCAGGCGATGCCGCTGCTGCAGCGCCTGGCCGAGCAGCTGGCCGCGGTCACCGGCGCGCAGACCGACCGCATGACGCGCGACCACGGCTGGCGCCTGCTGTCGGTGGGCCGGCTGGTCGAGCGCCTGGCCGGCATGGCCGGCGCGATGTCGCGCCTGATCGGCGCGATCGACCCGCGCGGCGGCTCGGCCGTGGCCACCGAACTGCTGCTCGAACTGTTCGACAGCACCATCACCTTCCGCGCCCGTTACCAGCGCCACGAGGACCTGCTCGCGCTGGTGGACCTGCTGGTGCTCGACGACACCAACCCGCGCGCCTTCGCAGGCACCCTGCGCCGGCTGCGCACCGAGGTGGGCAAGCTGCCCGGATCGCCGGCCTGGCGCGACGAGTTGCTGGCGTTGTTGCCGGAGCAGGGCGCCGGGCTCACGCTGGACAGCCTGCGCGGCGTCTCGCCGGCCGCCGTCCAGGCCCAGGTGGCGGCGCTCGCCGGCCGGCTGGCGCTGGGGGCCGGCGACCTGTCGGACCGCATCGGCCAGCGCTATTTCGCGCATGCCGGCACGGGGGACCTGCAGCGGGTATGAGCACGACCGCCCCGGTGTCCCCCCTGCGCGTGGCCGCCGCCCAGGCCGTGCTCGAGGTCGAGCACGTGACGCACTACCGCTACGCGGCGCCGGTGGAACTGGCGCACCACCTCGCCTACCTGAAGCCGCTGCCCTGCGACGGCCAGGACCTGATCGACCACGACCTGACGGTCGTGCCGGTGCCGATGGTCCGCGTCGACGACGTCGACCGGCTGGGCAACTGCCGCAGCTGCTTCACGGTCGACGCGCCGCACCGCGAACTGGAGGTGCATGCGCGCAGCCGGGTGCGGGTGCGCACCGCGCCCGCGACGCCGCCGTCGGCCACCGCGCCCTGGGAGCAGGTGCGCGAGCGGCTTCGCTATGCCAAGGGCCGTGCCTACGAGCCGGCCAGCGAGTTCGTCTACCAGTCGCCCTTCGTGCCGCCGGTGCCGGGGCTGCGCCAATGGGCGGCGCCGGCCTTTGCGCCCGGCCGTCCGGTGGCCGAGGTGGGGCTCGCGCTGATGGCCCGGCTGCACGCCGAGTTCGCCTACCGCAGCGCCAGCACCGACGTGGACACGCCGCTGGCCGACGTGCTGGCGCGGCGCGAAGGCGTGTGCCAGGACTTCGCACACCTGCTGATCGGTGCGCTGCGTGCCTACGGGCTGGCGGCGCGCTATGTCAGCGGCTACCTGCTGACCGCGCCCCCCGAGGACGCGCTCCAGGCTGGTGCGGCCGACGCACCATGGCTGGGCGCGGACGCGTCGCACGCCTGGGTGGCGCTGTGGTGCCCTGCGGCGGCCCCCGATGCCGAGCCCGCGTGGCTCGAACTGGACCCCACCAACAACGTGCTGCCCTCCATCGGCCATGTGCGGCTGGCGGTCGGCCGCGACTACGGCGACGTGACCCCGCTGCGCGGCGTGATCCGGGGCGGCGGCGAGCACCGGCTGTCGGTGCACGTGCGCACGTCGCGGCTGGCCTGAGGCCGGGTGGCAAAGGAATTGCGAGGAGACGACATCGATGCCCGCCCCGATCTTCGACGAGATGTACAGCGCACCCGGCGTGGTGCGCGAGCACTATGCCGCCTACGCCCGCTGGCTGGCGGCGCAGCCCGTGGACGTGATGCGCTCGCGCCGCGAGGAGGCCGAGCTGATCTTCCGCCGCGTGGGCATCACCTTCGCCGTGTACGGTGCCAAGGACGAGGACGGCGCGGGCACCGAGCGGCTGATCCCCTTCGACCTGATCCCCCGCGTGATCCCGGCGCAGGAGTGGCGTGACCTCAAGCAGGGCCTGGTGCAGCGCGTCACCGCGCTCAACCGCTTCATCCACGACGTCTACCACGGGCAGGAGATCCTCAAGGCCGGCGTGGTGCCCGCCGAGCAGGTGCTGCGCAACGCCCAGTTCCGCCCCGAGATGGCGGGTCTGGACGTGCCCGGCGGCGTGTACTCGCATATCTCCGGCATCGACATCGTGCGCGCCGGCAATCCCGACGGCAGCGGCACCTACTACGTGCTGGAGGACAACCTTCGCGTGCCCAGCGGCGTGAGCTACATGCTCGAGAACCGCAAGATGACGATGCGCCTGTTCCCGGAGCTGTTCGCGCAGCAGCGCGTCGCGCCGGTGGCGCACTACCCGGACCTGCTGCTCGACACGCTGCGCCAGGTGGCGCCGGCCTCGGCCAACGACCCGGTGGTCTGCGTGCTGACGCCCGGCATGTACAACAGCGCCTACTTCGAGCACGCCTTCCTGGCGCAGCAGATGGGCGTGGAACTGGTCGAGGGCAAGGACCTGTTCGAGCGCGACGGCTTCGTCTTCATGCGCACGACCCAGGGCCCGCGCCGGGTGGACGTGATCTACCGCCGCGTCGACGACGACTTCCTCGACCCGCGGGCCTTCCGACCCGACAGCACGCTGGGCTGCGCCGGGCTGCTCGACGTCTATCGCGCCGGCAACGTGACGCTGGCCAACGCCATCGGCACCGGGATCGCCGACGACAAGAGCATCTATCCGTACGTGCCGAAGATGATCGAGTTCTACCTCGGCGAGAAGCCGCTGCTGGCCAACGTGCCGACCTACCTGTGCCGCGAGCCGGACGACCTGAAGTACGTGCTGGACTACATGCACGAGCTGGTGGTCAAGGAGGTCCACGGCGCCGGCGGCTACGGCATGCTGGTGGGCCCGGCCGCGACGCGGGCCGAGGTCGACGAGTTCCGCGCCGTGGTGCGCGCGCGGCCGGACAACTACATCGCGCAGCCGACGCTGTCGCTGTCCACCTGCCCGACCTTCGTCGAGTCGGGCATCGCGCCGCGCCACATCGACCTGCGGCCCTACGTGCTGTCCGGCCGCTCGGTGCAGACGGTGCCCGGCGGCCTGACGCGCGTGGCGCTGAAGGAGGGTTCGCTGGTGGTCAACTCGTCGCAGGGCGGCGGGACCAAGGACACCTGGGTTCTGGAGAACTGACATGCTGTCGCGTACTGCCGACCACCTCTTCTGGATGGCGCGCTACATGGAGCGCGCCGAGAACACCGCGCGCATGCTCGACGTCAACTACCAGATGTCGCTGCTGCCGCAGTCGGCCGAGGAAGCGGAGCAGGGCTGGCGCGGCGTGCTCGGCATCTCCGAGCTCACCGGCCTGTTCAACGAGCGCTATCCGGCCTGCGACGCGCGCAACGTCATGGACTTCATGGTCCGCGACGCGAACAACCTGTCGTCGATCGTGTGCTGCCTGTCGGCGGCGCGCGAGAACGCGCGGGCCGTGCGCGGCGCGCTCACCACCGAGGTGTGGGAGACGACCAACCAGACCTGGCTCGAGTTCAACCGGCTGCTCGCGCGCAACGACTTCCACCGCGACCCGAGCGCACTGTTCGAGTGGGTGAAGTTCCGCTCCCACCTGTCACGCGGCGTCACCGTCGGCACGATGCTGCAGGACGAGGCGCTGCACTTCCTGCGCCTGGGCACCTTCCTCGAACGGGCCGACAACACGGCGCGCCTGCTCGACGTGAAGTTCCAGAGCCTGGCCGGCGACTACTTCGGCCACGGCGCCGGCCAGGCGCAGGGCCAGGGCCGCGAGACCCACGAGGTGGACTTCTATCACTGGAGCGCCGTGCTGCGCTCGGTGTCCGGCTTCGAGGTCTACCGCAAGGTCTACCGCAACGTGATCCGGCCCGACAAGGTGGCCGAGCTGCTGATCCTGCGGCCGGACATGCCGCGCTCGCTGGCGGCCTGCATGAACGCGTTGATGACCAACCTTCAGTACGTGGCCAATGCGCAGAGCGGCGAGACCTTGCGCCGCGCCGGCCGGCTTCAGAGCGACCTGCAGTACGGCCGCATCGACGAGATCCTCGCCACCGGGCTGCACGCCTACCTGACGCAGTTCCTCGATCGTGTCGGCGACCTGGGCGTGGGCATCAGCCGCGACTTCCTGGTGCCCATGGCGGCCTAGGAGGTCGCCCGGGACGACGGGCCGGCTTCAGGCCGGCTGCAGGGCCACCGGTCGCGGGGCCGGGGCTGCCGCCGGGGCGGCGCCGACGTTGCGGTAGACGCCGCAGCCCAGCAGCAGGTCGCGGTTCAGGCCCTTGACGTAGGACGTCTTCGGCGTCACGGCGCCGGTGGTCGGGTTGACGATGTCGTAGTCGACCCAGCCGTCGCCGTCGCGGTCCACCGCCGCCCAGGCATCCGCCACCAGCTTGGCGGCGTCCAGTCCCGGCACGCTGGCCAGCGGCTGGCCGATCTTGCCGGTGTTGGAGCTGAAGGCGCGGTAGACGCCCTGACGGTCGAACGCGAACACGTACAGGTCGCGGTCGGAGTAGGGGTTGCCCTCGTCGTGCAGCTCGATCAGCGCCTGGGCCCAGCCGGTGCGCTTGACCAGGGCCGCCGCCTCCTCGACCAGGTGGCGCGCCTCGTCTGCCGTGCCCTGGCGCAGCTTCATGTGCGACACGGCCGAGGCCAGGCTGCGCGAGCGGTGCAGCAGGCTCTGCGCGGTGGCATTGGCCGACTCCACGGCGCTGGTGTTGCCCTGCGTGATCTGGTCCAGGCTGCCCACGGCCTCGGTCACCTGCGTCAGGCTGCTGGTCTGCTGCAGGCTGGCCTGGGCGATGCCGCGCAGCCGGTCGCCGACCTCGCGCACGCCCGTCAACAGGCGCGTCATTTCCTTTTCGATCGCACGCACGCGGCGTGCGCCTTCGCCGGCTTCCTCGCGCGACTGGGCGATCAGCGAGCGGATCTCGCCCGCCGACGACGCCGCGCGCTGGGCGAGCAGGCGCACCTCGCCGGCCACCACGGCGAAGCCCTTGCCCTGGTCGCCGGCGCGTGCGGCTTCCACCGCGGCGTTCAGCGCCAGCAGGTTGGTCTGGAAGGCGATCGCGTCGATGGTGGCCACGATGTCGGCCACCTTGCCCGCGCCGGACTCGATGCGGGACATGGTGTCCACGGCCGCCGTCATCGCGCCGCCGCCGGACTCGGCCACACGCCGCAGGTCGGCCATCAGGGCGTCGGCCTCGCGTGCCGCCTCGGCGTTGCGCGACACCGTGTCGCGCACGTCGCGCACGGTGACCGTGGTCTGCTTCAGGCTGGAGGCCTGCTCGACGGTGCGGTCGGCCAGGCCGCGGTTGGCGCTGGCGAGCCGCTCGCCGGCCGTGCCCACGAGGCTGGCATCGTTGCGTACCGCCGCCACCATGGCCGACAGCGACCGGGTCATGCGTTCGAGTTCGCGGCCCATGTCCGCGAACTCGTCGCGTCCGCGGACATTGACTTCAGTGGACAGATTGCCGTCCGCCAGCACCGCCAGGCTGCGGCCCACGGCACGCATCGAGCCGGTGCTGGCCCGATGGAACGCCAGGGTGAGGTAGACGAACAGGCCGACGCCGACGGCCGCGCCGGTCCAGCCCTGGGGCTTCCAGCCGAGCCACAGTGTCGGCACCAGGGCGGTCGCGACCAGCAGCGCGAGTTTGGCGCCCAGGCGCCACCGGCGCATCAGCAGCACACCGGGTGCCATCAGCAGTTGCAGCAGAGTGTTCACGTCGCGGTTCCTCATGGCCAGGCCGGACCGGATCAACGGTCGCCGCACCAGTTTGGCCCGACCGGGCGCACAGGATCGCTGGAACAGGGCGCCTAGAGGCCGCCAATTCGCTCCGGAGGCAGGTCGCGGGCCAGCGCCAGGTATTCCTGCACAGGCACCTCCTCAGCGCGCCGCTGCAGATCGAAACTGCCGGTGTAGCCCTGGGCCTCGAGCCAGCGGCCGAGGCTGTGGCGCAGCAGCTTGCGGCGCTGCGAGAAGGCGCTGGCCACCAGCGCTTCCAGCCGGTCGGGCGCCACGTCCGCCTGCGCCGGCCAGGGCACCATCCGCACCACGGCCGAGTCGACCCGCGGCGGCGGGTCGAAGGCCTCGGGCGGCACTTCGAACAGCGGCTCGACGTGGTAGCGCCACTGCAGCATCACCGACAGGCGGCCGTAGTCCTTGTTGCCGGGCGCCGCGGCCATGCGGTCCACCACTTCCTTCTGCAGCATGAAGTGCTGGTCCTCGATGCGCGAGGCGGCGGCGAGCAGGTGGAACAGGATCGGCGTGGAGATGTTGTAGGGCAGGTTGCCGACGACCCGCAGCCGGGCGCCGCGCGCGTCGGCCAGGGCCCCGAAGTCGACCGTCAGCACGTCGGCCTCGATCACGTCCAGCGCCGGATTGCGGCGCAGCCGGGCCGCGAGGTCGCGGTCGAGCTCCACCACGGTCAGCCGTTCGCAGCGTTCCAGCAGGGGGCGCGTCAGCGCACCCAGGCCGGGGCCGATCTCCACCAGGGGCTGGCCGGGACGCGGGTCGATCGCGGAGACGATCGCGTCGAGCACCCCGGTGTCGACCAGGAAGTGCTGGCCGAAGCGCTTTCTCGGCTGGTGTCTGCTCAAGCGACCGCCCGCAGGGTCACTGCGGCGCTTCGCGGAACTCGACGTAGGCGCGGCCGCGCACCTCGCGCAGCCAGTCGAGGTAGGCGTCCTCGAACTTGCGCTCGCGCAGCGCTGCGCGGGCCTGGTCGCGCAACTGCTTGGTGTCCGGCGCGACCACGCGGCGCTCCAGCACCTGGATCAGATGCACGCCGAAGCGAGTGGTCACCGGGTCGGACACGCCGCCGATCGGCAGCGGGTTCATGCCGGCCTCGAACTCGGGCACGAACTGCCCCGGCGAGGCCCAGCCCAGGTCGCCGCCCTGCGGTGCCGAGCCGTCCAGCGAATGCTCGCGGGCGAGGTCCTCGAATCGGCGCGTGCCGGCGACGATCTGTGTCTTGAAGCCGGCCAGACGCTGCTTCACCGCGGCCTCAGGCAGCTGCTCCGACGGGCGCAGCAGGATGTGGCGCGCCCGCGTCTGCGTCACGCGCAGCGCGCCGCCTTCGGCGCGCTCGACAAGCTTGAGCAGGTGAAAGCCGGCGCCGGTGCGCAGCAGCGTGGGCGCGACCTGGCCGTCCTTGAGGGGACGCACCGTCTCCAGGAAGATGTCGGGCAGGCGGTCGGCCGGCAGCAGGCCGATCTCGCCGCCGCGCTCGCGGTTGTCGTCCTCCGACACCTGCCTGGCGACGGCGGCGAAGTCCTCGCCCGCCTTGATGCGGGCCGCGGCCAGTTCCGCCCGCGTGCGGCGCTCGGCGACGGTGGCCTCGCTCGGGTTGTCCGGCAGCTTGATCAGGATCTGCGCGATGTTGTAGCGCACCTCGCCGGCAGCGGCGCCGCGCTGTTGCTCGATGAACGTGTCGATCTCGCCGTCGGTGATGCGGATGCGCTGCGCCACCTCGCGCTCGCGCACGCGCTCGATCAGCAACTGGTCGCGCAGGTTGGCGCGAAAGCGCGCGAGATCCTGTCCGTCCTGGATCAACCGGGTACGCAACTGGGCCAGCGTGAGCTGGTTCTGCGCCGCGATGACGGCCACGGCCCGGTCGACCTCGCTGTCATCGACCCGCACGCCGCTGTCACGGGCGTGGCTGAGGATCGCGCGTTCCTCGATCAGCGACTCGAGGATCATGGCGCGGAACTCGGCGGCTGGCGGCAGCCGCTGGTTGCGCCGCCGGGCGTCCTCGCGCGCCAGCGTCATGCGCTGACTCAGCTCGAAGGCGGTGACCAGCTCCTGGTTGATGACGGCGACGATGTGGTCGCCCGGACGCAGCGGGGCCGGGGTGGGCGGGCTGGTCTGGGCCGCGGCGACGACGCTGGCCAGGCCGGCAGCCAGGGCGGCAAGGATTCGGACGAGGTGATTCATCGGGCGGGTCCGGCGCTTGCGCCGTCACTCACGTAGGTTCGCAAGGGCGGGTCGCTGCTGTCTTCTCGCAGCAGGGTGTAACCGGGGATATTGTCCTTCAAGACCGCGAGCGGGTTGGAACCCAGCCGCGACAGGCCCACCAGCTCGAGCTGGAGCAGCAGCCGCGTGGTGGCCTCGGTGCGGCCGGTGGACACGCGCTCGGCCACCGCGCGGGCGATCCAGCAGCCCGCGTCGTACTCGAATCCGGCCAGCGAATCGGTGATCCGGCTGTCCTTCATCGAGTAGTTGATCCGGCCCACGCCGTAGAGCGTGCCGCGGCAGGCGCCGCTGCCCGAGGCGCTGGGCGCGCCGCGATAGACCGGCCACTGCCAGCCCAGGTCGAGTTGCTCGCTCGAGCCGCGGGTCAGGCGGTAGGTGGCCGACAGCGTGCGGAAGGGGCCGGGCGAGAAGCGCGCGCCGAGCAGCGAGCGCGTCGTGCGGTCGATCTGCGGGCTGTACTGCACGCCGGCGTCGAAGGTCCAGCGCGGCGACAGGTGGGCGCTGCCCACCAGCAGGATGTCCGAGAAGCGCTGCGTCAGCGGCACGCCGTCGGGCGTGATGCGCTGGTCGCGCAGCAGGTAGCGCTGCGCCACGCCCAGCCGCAGCGCCTCGGCGCCGGTGTCGCGGTCGATCATCCGGGTGGTGACGCCGGCCGTGATCTGGTGCGCGTCGGAGACGCGGTCGACACCGGAGAACGCGTTGTCCGTGAAGACCGAGATCGGATTGAAGTCCTTGGCGGCCGTGTCGAACAGCGGCAGCGAGTCCTGCGCGCGGTAGGGCGTGCGCACGTACAGCATGCGCGGCTCCAGGGTCTGCGTGAACGCCCGCGCGCCGAAGCGCGCGGGGCGCTCGAACAGCAGGCCGCTGTCGAGGCTGAAGCTGGGGATCGTGCGCGACGCGCTGCGGCGCCCGTCGCTCATCGGCGTGTCGGTGCGGTAATGCGCCAGGTTCAGCGAGAGCCGGGGGGTCAGCCAGGCGCCGGGCGTGCGCCAGCTCTGGCTCACGCTGGCCAGCAGGTGGGCGCGCAGTCCTTCGGGCCGTGCCGGTCCGGTGGTGGACGAGGTCAGCTCGAAGCGGTTGACCTCGGCCTGGAAGCCAAGTTCGAAGCCGTCGCCCAGGCCCCAGCCCGACGGCCGGCCCTGGCCGCGCCAGCCCAGTTGCGGCGCCCGGTGGTAGGGCGCCTGGATGCCGGCCTGGGGATCGGTGTCCTGCAGCACCTGCCAGGACTGCACGCGGCCGTACAGCGTGGTGGCGAAGGCGCCCAGTGCGAGGTCTCGTTCCAGTTCGCCGGCCAGCGGCAGCAGGCGCGGCGTCACCGAGCGCAGGGCGCGCGGAAAATCCTTCCAGTAGGCGTCGTCCGAGGCGCGCTGGCCCTCGTGGCGCCAGCGCAGTCCGCCGTCGCCCGTGCCGCCCAGCGTGCCCTGCTGGCGCCATTGGAGGCCATGTCGCGCGTCCCCGGTGACGCGGTCGAACGGCAGCCAGTGCCACTGCACGTCGCCGCGGTGGGCCGGCGCGAGGTAGCGGAACTCGGTGTCGCCGCCGAAGCCGCGCCGCGAGTAGACGATCGGCGTCAGCGTTGCGTCGCGCTGCGGCGCGATGTTCCAGTACCAGGGCACGGCCAGTTCCAGGCCGCTCTTGTTGTCGATGTTGATCGACGGTGGCAGCCAGCCCGACTTGCGCTCGTCGTTGAGCGGGAAGCTCAGCACCGGCGCAGCCAGGATCGGCACGCCCATGAAGCGCAGCACCGCGCCCTCGGCGACGCCCTCGTTGGCCTCGAAGTCGAGCCGCACGCGGTCGGTGGTCATCAGCCACGCCGGCACGCCGTCGCCGTCGCGCGAGCAGCTGGTGTAGTCGGCCCCGGTGAGCTGGGCGCGGTCCGAGCCGAGGAAGTCGATGCGCTGGGCGCGCCCGCCGGCCTGGGTGCGGGCGAAGTGGTACTCGGGCTGGAGGAACCAGCCCTCGAAGCGGCCGAGCGTCAGCGACAGCTCGGGCCCGGAGAACCAGTCGCCCCCCACGGTGTCGATGCGCACGCGCCCGCGCGCATGGACGCGGTCGGCCACCTGGTCGTAGCGAAGCTGGTCGGTGGCCAGCTGCAGGCGGCCGCGCTGCAGCCGCACGCCGCCCGAGGCCTCGAAGTCGATGTCGGGGCGGCCGCGCAGCTCGCCCGCTTCCAGCACGAGCGGGGCATGGCGGTCGTCCGCTGCCGCGGCGCTGCCCGCAGCCTGCCCGAAGGCGGCCGCCGGCACCACGAGCATCGCGGCGGCCAGCGCCAGGGGATGACGTTTCGGCTTCAAGGGCGGAGCGAGCTCGGCCGTGTCGCCGAAGATCGATTTGTAGAATGAAAATTATCCATGACAGCCTCCACCCCGCCGAACGCCCCGGTCGCCTGGACCGATCCGCAGCGCCGCGACGCCTTCGAACTCTGGCTAGCGCCCCTGATCGCCGCACATGGTTTGTCGCCGGCGACGCTGCGTCCCGCGTCGGCCGACGCGAGCTTTCGCCGCTATCTGCGGCTGGACAGCGCGGCGCACGGCAGCCTGATCGTGATGGACGCGCCGCCGCCCCAGGAGGACGTGCGCCCCTTCGTGCACGTGGCCGGCCTGATGCAGCAGGCCGGCCTGCACGGCCCGCAGATCCTGGCCGCGGACGAGGCCCAGGGCTTCCTGCTGCTCACCGACCTCGGGCGCACGCTCTTTCTCGACGCGTTCGCCGATGCCACGCCGAGGCAGGCCGACGGGCTGATGCGCGACGCCATCGCCGCGCTGGTGCGCTGGCAGCTGCACGTGCCGGGCGACGCGCTGCCGCCCTACGACGAGGCCAAGCTGCGCGCCGAGCTGCAGCTGTTTCCCGACTGGTGCGTCGTGCGCGAGCACGGCGTGACCTGGGGCGAGGGCGAGCGCCGCACCTGGCAGCGCGTGAGCGACGCGCTGGTGGCCGCAGCGCTGGCCCAGCCGCGGGTGGCGGTGCACCGCGACTGGATGCCGCGCAACCTGATGGTGGCCGACCCCAACCCGGCCATCCTCGACTTCCAGGACGCTGCCTGCGGGCCGATCGCCTACGACGTGGCCTCGCTGCTGCGCGACGCGTTCTGGAGCTGGGACGAGGAGCGCGAGATCGACTGGGCAGTGCGCTACTGGGAGCAGGCGCGCCGCGCCGGGCTGCCGGTGGGCGACGACTTCGGCGCCTTCTGGCGCGACATCGAGTGGATCGGCCTGCAGCGCCACCTCAAGGTGCTGGGCATCTTCTGCCGGCTGAAGCACCGCGACGGCAAGCCGAAGTACGCCACCGACCTGCCGCGCTTCTTCGCCTATGCCACCCGCGTGGCCACGCGCTACCGCGAGCTCGAGCCGCTGATGTCGCTGATCGAGCCGCTGTCGGGCATGAAGGCGGCCGTGGCCTACTCGCTGCGCTGAGGCCTCAGCCGACGCGGCGCTCGGTGGCCGCGTCGAACAGGTGCGACTGCGCCGCCGCCCAGGACACCAGCACATGGTCGCCGACGCGGTGCGTCGGGGTGCCCGGCAGCCGGGCCGTGAGCACGCCCAGCTCGGTGTCGATCAGCATGTAGGTGTCCGGGCCCGTGGGCTCGACCATGCGCACCGACCCGGGCAGGCCATGGCCCGACAGCGACAGCGCCTCCGGCCGGATGCCGTAGAGCAGCTTGTCGGCCCGGCAGGCGTCGAGCGACACGCGCTGCGCCTCCGTCATCGCCAGCACCACCGAGGCGCTGCACAGGGCGCCGTCGCGGCGCTCGACCGGGATGAAGTTCATCGCCGGCGAGCCGATGAACTCGGCCACGAAGCGCGTGGCCGGGCGGCCGTAGATGGCTTCCGGGGTGTCGAACTGCTCGATGCGGCCGGCACGCATCACGGCGATGCGGTCGCCCAGCGTCATGGCCTCGACCTGGTCGTGCGTGACGTACACCGTGCTGGTGCGGGTGCGCTGGTGCAGCAGCTTGATCTCGGCGCGCATCTCCACGCGCAGCTTGGCGTCCAGGTTGGACAGCGGCTCGTCGAACAGGAACAGCTTCGGGTCGCGCGCCAGCGCACGCCCCATGGCCACGCGCTGGCGCTGGCCGCCGGACAGCTGCGCCGGCTTGCGGTCGAGCAGGTGCTCGATCTGCAGCATCTTCGCCACGCGGGCGATCGCCTTGTCGCGCTCGGGCTTGGGCACCTTGCGCATCTCCAGGCCGAAGGCGATGTTGCCGGCCACCGTCATCGTGGGGTAGAGCGCGTAGCTCTGGAACACCATCGCGATGTCGCGGTCCTTGCTGGGCAGGTGCGTCACGTCGCGGTCGCCGATGTGGATGCTGCCCGAGGTAGGCACGTCCAGGCCGGCGATCATGTTCAGCAGCGTGGACTTGCCGCAGCCCGACGCACCCACCAGGATGATGAATTCGCCGGCCGTGGCCTGCAGGTGGATGTCGTCGAGCACGGTGGTCTTGCCGAACACCTTGCGCACGTTCCGGATGTTCAGCGCACTCATCCCTTGACGGCTCCCGCGGTCAGGCCGCGCACGAAGTACTTGCCTGCCAGCACGTAGACCAGCAGCGTGGGCAGCCCGGCGATCATCGCCGCGGCCATGTCGACGTTGTATTCCTTGACCGAGCTGGAGGTGTTGGCCAGGTTGTTCAGGCCCACGGTCACCGGCTTGCTGTCGGCGCCGGAGAACACCACGCCGTAGAGGAAGTCGTTCCAGATGTTGGTGAACTGCCAGATCAGCGTGACCATCATGATCGGCGTGGACAGCGGCAGCACGATGCGCCAGAAGATCTGCCAGAAGCCCGCGCCGTCGATCGTGGCCGCCCGCACCAGCTCGTCGGGCACGCCAACGTAGTAGTTGCGGAAGAACAGGGTGGTCGACGGCAGCCCGGCGATCACGTGCACCAGGATCAGGCCCCAGATCGAGCTGGCGATGCCCAGCCAGCCCAGCACCTGGCTCATCGGCAGCAGCACCACCTGCATCGGCATGAAGACGCCGAACAGCAGCAGCGCGAACAGCGTCTCGCTGCCGCGGAAGCGCCACTTCGACAGCACGTAGCCGTTGAGCGCACCGATGGCGGTGGACACCAGCACCGCCGGCACCACCATCAGCACCGAGTTCATGAAGAAGGGCCGCAGGCCGCCGCAGTCCACGCCGGTGCAGGCCGTGCTCCAGGCCTTGGCCCAGGCGTCGAAGCTGGGCGAGGTGGGCAGCGACAGCAGGTGGCCCGATCGCACCTGTTCCATGTCCTTCAGCGACGTGGCCACCATCACGTACAGCGGCAGCAGGAACCACGCCGCGAACAGCAGCAGCACGGCCCACAGCAGCGCACGGTGCCAGGCGAAGCGGCTCACTTCTTCGTCCTCAGCTCGCTGTAGAGGTAGGGCACGACGATGGCCGCGATCGTGGCCAGCATCACCGTGGCCGCCGCCGCGCCCTGGCCGATCTGGCCGCGGGTGAACGCCATCGCGTACATGTAGGTGGCCGGCAGGTCGGTCGAGAAGCCCGGGCCACCGGCCGTCAGCGCCATCACGAGGTCGAAGCTCTTGATGGCCAGATGGCTGACGATCATCAGCGTGGAGAAGAACACCGGCCGCAGGCAGGGCAGCACGATGCGCCAGTAGATGCGCGGCAGGCTCGCGCCGTCGACCTGCGCGGCCTTGATGATGGAGTCGTCCACGCCGCGCAGGCCGGCCAGGAACAGGGCCATCACGAAGCCCGCGCTCTGCCAGATGCCGGCGATGGCCACGCAGTAGATGGCGCGGTCCGGGTTGACCAGCCAGTCGAAGGTGAAGGACTCGAAGCCCCAGCGCCGCATCACGTTCTCGAGACCGAGGCCGGGGTTGAGGATCCACTTCCACGCCGTACCGGTGACGATGAAGCTCAGCGCCATCGGGTAGAGGTAGATCGTGCGCAGCGCGCCCTCGGCGCGGATCTTCTGGTCCAGCAGCACCGCCAGCAGCAGCCCGATGCCCATCGCGCCGCCGATGAACAGGCCGCCGAACACGGCCATGTTGGACAGCGCGACGCGGAAGCGCTCGCTCTCCCACAGCCGCACGTACTGCTCGAGGCCGACGAACTCGTAGTTCGGCAGCAGGCGGGAAGCGGACACCGAGAGGTATCCGTTCCACGCCATCAGGCCGTAGACGAAGGCCAGGCCGAGCACGAAGCTCGGCGCGACCACCAGCTTGGGCAGCCAGGCGTTGCGTTGCATGGCTGCCCCGGCCTCGCGCTTACTTCGTCCGGGCCGCGGTCGCCAGCTTGGCCATCGCGGCCTTGGCGTCCATCTTGTCGTCGTTCCAGAATTGGCTGACGACGTCCTTGATCGCGCCTTCGGTGGCCGACGGCACGGCCATGCCGTGCGCGATGGACGGCACCAGCGCGCCGGACTTGGCGGTGGCCACGAAGTCCTTGCTGGAGGTCTTGGCGCAGTCGTCGAACTTGTCCATCTTCATGTTCAGCCGCACCGGGATCGAGCCCTTGTTGAGGTTGAACACCTCCTGGAACTCGGTGCCCATGATGGCCGCGGCGAGGTCGTTCTGCGCCTTGGTGTTGGCGTCGTTCTTGAGCTTGAACATCGCGAACGAGTCGACGTTGAAGGTGTAGGCGTTGGCGCTGCCCGGCGTGGCCACGCAGGTGAAGTCCTTGCCCGGCACCTTGCCCGCGGCGAGGAACTCGCCCTTGGCCCAGTCGCCCATGATCTGCATGCCGGCCTCGCCCTTGATGACCATGGCGGTGGCCAGGTTCCAGTCGCGGCCGGGGGCATTCTTGTCGGTGTAGCCCTTGATGCGCTTGAAGGTGGTGAGCACCCTCTCCATCGTCGGGCTCGACACGCTGGCCGGGTCGAGCTGCACCAGCGCCTTCTTGTAGAAGTCGGCCCCGCCCACGCCGAGCGCCACGGCCTCGAAGGTGGTGAAGTCCTGCCAGTTCTGGCCGCCGTGCGCCACCGGGGTGATGCCGGCCTTCTTCAGCGCCTCGGCGGCGGTGAAGAACTCGTCCCAGTTGGTGGGCACCTTGGCGCCGGCCTTCTGGAACGCCGCCGGGTTGGCCCACAGCCAGTTCACGCGGTGCACATTCACCGGCACGGCGATGTAGCTGCCCTTGTGCTTCATCACGTCGGCGACCACCTTGGGCAGGAGTTCGTCCCACTTCTCGGCCTTGGCGGTGGCGTCGAGGTTGGCCAGCACGCCTTCCTTGGCCCACTCCTGCAGCGAGGGGCCCTTGATCTGGGCCGCGGCCGGCGCGTTGCCCGCGACGACGCGGCTCTTCAGCACGGTCATCGCGGCGTCGCCGCCGCCACCGGCGACGGCGAAGTCCTTCCAGGTGTGGCCCTTGGCCTGCATGCTGGCCTTCAGCGCGGCGGCGGCCTTGGCCTCGCCACCGCTGGTCCACCAGTGCAGGACTTCCACTTCGCCAGCCTGGGCGGCGCCCATCAGGCCCCCGAGGGCCAGGGCCAGGACGAGAGGCTTGATGCTCGGACGGATCGGGTTCATCGACGGTCTCCTGTGCGTGTTCGTGACGGTCGCTTCAGGCGGCGTCAAGAAACCTGAACCGCTGCGACCGCGAAACTTTAAACTTTCGTTAAAGAATTGAGAACTCGGTGTTAACCCTGCGCCGGCGCCCGCGGCAGCTCCAGGCAGGCCCGCGTGCCCCGCGGCACCACCGGCTCCAGCCAGACCGCGCCGCCGTGGCGCTGCACCACCTCGCGCACGATGGCCAGCCCGAGGCCGCAACCGTCGCCGCTGCCTGCCGCGGCATGGGTCTCGCCGCGCACGAAGCGCTCGAAGACGCGCTCGCGCTCGGCCTCCGGCACGCCGGGACCGTTGTCCTCGACCTCCACGCGCACGCGCTCGGCCGGCGCGGCCGTCACCCGCACCGTGACGCTGGCGCCGCGGCCCGCGTAGCGGATCGCGTTGTCCACCAGGTTGGCCAGCGCCTCGCGCAGCAGCAGCTCGGTGCCGTCGACGAAGCAGGGGTCGGCGTCGGCCCCGTCGTCGAAGCCGAGGTCGACGCCGGCAGCCAGCGCGCGCGGCACCCACTCGGCGCTGAGCTCGCGCGCGAGCCGGCGCAGGTCGAAGCGCGCTCGGCCCAGCGCCGAACCGGACTCGGGCTCGGCGCGCGCCAGCACCAGCAACTGCGACACCAGGTGCGCACTACGCGTGGCGCTGTCGTGCACGCGCTGCAGCCGGGCGCGCTGCGCGGCGTCGGTGGCGTCGGCCAGTGCCAGCTCGGTCTGGCTCTTCAGGCCGGCCAGCGGCGTGCGCAGCTGGTGCGCCGCGTCGTTGATGAAGCGGCGCTGCGCCACCAGGCTGTGCTGCACCGCGGCCAGCAGTTCGTTGATCGCGCGCGCCAGCGCGCGCACCTCCGGTGGCGCCTCGTCGAGGCGGATCGGCGCCAGGTCGTTCGGCGCGCGGCCTTCCACCAGCAGGCGCAGGCGGGCCAGCGGCGCCAGCCCGGCGCGGATGCCGGCCCAGACGATCATCGTCATCAGCAGGATCAGCGCCGACAGCGGCAGCACGGTGTCGACCAGGATGCGGCGCGCCAGCTCCTCGCGGTTGGCCGAGCTGCGCGCCACCTGCACCAGCATCGTCTGGCGCGGCGCGTCGTCGTCGCCGTAGCCCAGCAGCAGGGCGGCCACCCGCACGCGCAGCGGCGTGCCGCCGTCGGCACTGTCCATCGTGGCGTCGTAGAACACGGTCTCGTCCAGCCGCAGCGCCACCGGCGCCGGTGGCGGCGGCATCTGCCGGTAGCCGAGGATGAACTGGCCCGGCGGCGTGCTCACCATGTAGTAGAACGGGTCGCGCGGGTCGGCCTCGAGCACGTCCTGCGCGGCGCGCGGGAAGTCGATGAACAGGCCGCTGCCCACCGGCTTGACCTGGCGCGCCAGCGCTCGCGTGGCCTGCGACAGGCTCGCGTCCACCGCGCGGTCGGCGTAGCGCTGGGCGACATGGAAGGTGACGAAGGCGCCGACGATCCACAGCACCAGCTGCGGCAGCAGCAGCCACAGCAGCAGCTGGCGGTGCAGCGAGCGCGCGCCCGGCACCACGGCCGGCAGCCGGCCGATCCAGCGTTGCAGCGCGGACGCGGGCACCGCCGGGCCCTCAGGGGCTGCCGGGCTCGAGCAGGTAGCCCAGGCCGCGCACGGTGCGGATCGCCAGGCCCGAGCCCTCGAGCTTGCGCCGCAGCCGGTGGATGTACACCTCGGTGGACCCGGCGTCGCCGGCTTCCACGCTCCAGGCCTGGGCGATGCGCTCCTTGCCCACCACCTTGCCCTGCTGCGCCAGCAGCAGCTCCAGCAGCAGCCACTCGCGCGGGCTCAGCTCCACCGGCACGCCGTGCACCGAAGCGCGCCGCGCGTCATGGTCGAGCACCAGGCCGCCCAACTGGCTGCCGGCGCTGTCCGACGGCCGGCTGCGGCGCAGCAGCGCGCGCAGGCGCAGCTCCAGCTCGGGGAAGTCGAAGGGCTTGGTCAGGTAGTCGTCGGCCCCGGCCTGGAAGCCGGCCACACGGCTGTCCAGGCCGTCCTGCGCGGTGAGGATCAGCACCGGCAGCGCCGGCTTGGCCACGCGCACGCGCTTGAGCACCGACAGGCCGTCGACCAGCGGCAGGCCGAGGTCGAGCACGGCCGCGTCGAAGGGCTGGCGCAGCAGCAGGAACTCGGCCACCGCGCCGTTGGGCGCGTGCTCGACCCGGAAGCCGGCCAGCGCGAGCTGCGTGCACAGCGCGTCGGCCAACACGGCGTCGTCCTCGGCCAGCAGCAGCGACGGGGCGTTCATGGCTCCGCAGCTTAACGCCTTAACGGCGTCTTAACACGCCTGCCTGCGGATCAGGCGTAGTCGGACACCGGGATGCAGCTGCAGAACAGGTTGCGGTCGCCGTGCACGTTGTCGACGCGGCCGACCGGGCTCCAGTACTTCTGCCCGCGCAGCGCCGGCACCGGGTACGCGGCCTCCTCGCGGCTGTACGGATGCGACCACTCGGTCACCAGCAGCGACGCGGCGGTGTGCGGCGCGTTCTTCAGCGGGTTGTCGTCCTGCGGCCAGCGGCCCTGCTCGACGGCACGGATCTCCTCGCGGATGGCGATCATCGCGTCGCAGAAGCGGTCCAGCTCGGCACGCGGCTCGCTTTCGGTGGGCTCGACCATCAGCGTGCCGGGCACCGGGAACGACAGCGTGGGCGCGTGGAAGCCGTAGTCGATCAGGCGCTTGGCCACGTCCTCGGCGGTGACGCCGGAGCTGTCCTTCAGCGGGCGCAGGTCGAGGATGCACTCGTGCGCCACGCCGCCGCCCTTGAGGCCGGGCACCTCGCTGCTGAAGCGGATCTCGTAGTGGTCGGCCAGGCGGGCGGCCACGTAGTTGGCCGACAGGATCGCCGCCTCGGTGGCGGCGGTCAGCCCTTCGGTGCCCATCATGCGCACGTACATCCACGAGATCGGCAGCACGCCGGCATTGCCCAGCGGCGCGGCCGACACCGCGCCCACCGGGCTGGCCTGCCCGCTGCCGGTGGCGTGGCCGGGCAGGTAGGGCACGAGGTCGTCGACCACGCACACCGGGCCCACGCCGGGACCGCCGCCGCCGTGCGGGATGCAGAAGGTCTTGTGCAGGTTGAGGTGGCTCACGTCGCCGCCGAACTCGCCGGGCGCGGCCAGGCCGACCAGCGCGTTCATGTTGGCGCCGTCGACATAGACCCGGCCGCCATGCAAATGCACCAGCGCGCACAGCTCGCGCACCTGCGGGTCGAACACGCCGTAGGTGGAGGGGTAGGTGATCATGATCGCGGCCAGCGCGTCCGAATGGGCCTCGCACTTGGCGCGCAGGTCGGCCATGTCCACGTTGCCCAGCGCGTCGCACTTCACCACCACGACGCTCATGCCCACCATCTGCGCCGACGCCGGGTTGGTGCCGTGCGCCGACTCGGGGATCAGGCACACGGTGCGCTGGCCCTGGCCGCGGGCGGCCTGCCAGCCCCGGATCGCCAGCAGGCCGGCGTACTCGCCCTGCGAGCCGGCATTGGGCTGCAGGCTGATGCCGGCGTAGCCGGTGGCCTGGCACAGCCACGCACGCAGCTGCTCGTCGAGCAGGGCGAAGCCCTGGCGCTGGTCCGCCGGCGCGAACGGGTGGATGCGCGCGAACTCGGGCCAGGTCACCGGGATCATCTCGGACGTGGCGTTGAGCTTCATCGTGCACGAGCCGAGCGGGATCATCGTGCGGTCGAGGGCGAGGTCCTTGTCGGCCAGCCGCCGCAGGTAGCGCAGCATCTCGGTCTCGCTGTGGTGCGCATTGAACACCGGATGCGTCAGGAAGGCGCTGGTGCGGCGCAGCGCCAGCGGGATCAGCGGCTCGATGCCGGCCTCGTAGGCGGCGGCCTTCGGCAGCGGGGCGCCTTGCGGGGCGAACCAGGACCACAGGGCCTCGACGTCGGCGCGCGTGGTGGTCTCGTCCAGCGCCACCGACACGTGCTGCGGCGACAGGCGCCGCAGGTTGGCGCCGGCGGCCAGCGCGCGGCCGATGACCTCGTCGGTGCGCGCGCCGGTGGCCACGGTGATGGTGTCGAAGGCGTGCGGCGTGACGACCTGCAGCCCGAGCGACTGCAGGCCGTCGGCCAGCATCGCGGTGTAGCTGGCCACGCGCTGCGCGATGCGCGTCAGGCCCTGCGGGCCGTGGTAGACGGCGTACATGCTGGCGATCACCGCCAGCAGCACCTGCGCGGTGCAGATGTTGGAGGTGGCCTTCTCGCGCCGGATGTGCTGCTCGCGCGTCTGCAGCGCCAGGCGGTAGGCCGGGTCGCCGTGCGCGTCGACGCTGACGCCGACCAGACGGCCCGGCATCGAGCGCTTGAACTCGTCGCGGCAGGCCAGGAAGGCGGCATGCGGGCCGCCGCCGCCCATGGGCACGCCGAAGCGCTGCGAGTTGCCCACCACGATGTCGGCGCCGAACTCGCCCGGCGGCACCAGCAGCGTCAGCGCCAGCAGGTCGGCGGCGACGATGAAGGCCGCCGACTTCGCATGGGCCTTGTCGACGTACGGCTTCAGGTCGTGGATCAGGCCGGACGTGGACGGGTACTGCGCCAGCACGCCGAAGTAGTCCAGCTCGTCCATCAGCTGCGGCGCGACGCCCACGCGCACGTCGATGCCCAGCGGCTCGGCGCGCGTGCGCACGACCTCGATCGTCTGCGGGTGGCAGTCGCCGGCCACGATGAACACGTTGCTCGGGTTGCGCACGCTGCGCCGCGCCAGCGTCATGGCTTCCGCCGCGGCCGTGGCCTCGTCGAGCATCGACGCATTGGCGATCGCCATGCCCGTGAGGTCGCACACCATGGTCTGGAAGTTCACCAGCGCCTCGAGGCGGCCCTGCGAGATCTCGGCCTGGTAGGGCGTGTAGGCCGTGTACCAGGCGGGGTTCTCGAGGATGTTGCGCAGGATGACGCCGGGCGTGTGCGTGTCGTGGTAGCCCTGGCCGATGTAGCTGCGCAGCACCTTGTTGCGCGAGGCGATCGCGCGCAGCTCGTCCAGCGCCCGGGCCTCGGTGACGGGGGCGGGCAGCGCCATCGCCCGGGTGCGGGCGATCGAGCGCGGCATCACCGCGTCGATCAGGGCGCGGCGCGACGCGGCGCCGATGACCGACAGCATGTGCGGTTCGTCGCGGTCGTCCGGACCGATGTGGCGGGCGCGGAACTCGGCGGCGAGTTCGAGCGCGGGCAGCGGCTGGGTGGCGGGCTTGAGCATGGGTCGGGGCGCGGCAGCGTGGGGATCGGCGCGGGGCCGGGGTCGGGGGGAGCTCGGTCGGAGCGAGCCGGTCAGAGCGACTTGAGCAGCTTGTCGTAGGACGGCGGGTCCATCAGCTCGTCGAACTGCTCCATGTGCGTGACGTGGACCTTGAAGAACCAGCCTTCGCCCATCGGGTCGCTGTTGGCCAGAGACGGATCGGCGCGCAGCGCCTCGTTGACCTCGACCACCTCGCCCTCGACGGGCATGTACAGGTCGGCGGCGGCCTTGACCGACTCGACCACGCCGGCGACCTCGCCCTTCTTGTAGGTCTTGCCCACCTGGGGCAGGTCGACGAACACCACGTCGCCCAGCGCGTCCTGCGCATGCAGCGTGATGCCGACCACGGCGGCCTCGTGATCCTCGATGTTGATCCACTCGTGGTCGGGGGTGAACATGGTCGTCATGGGTCGGATCTCCTGGGTCGGTGACGGTCGGGTTGAGGGAGGCAGGGGCTGAAGCCGTTTCAGCCGCGGTGGTAGCCGGGCGGCACGAAGGGCAGGGCGGTCACGCGCATCGGCTGGCGCTTGCCGCGCACGTCCGCATAGACCTCGTGGTTGGCGATGGCATGGTTGGCGGCCAGGTAGGCCATCGCGATGGGCTGCGCCACGGTCGGGGCCAGCGTGCCGCTGGTGACGCGGCCGAGCTTGTGGCCCTGGGCGTCGGTGAGCACGGCGCCTTCGCGCACCGGCACGCGCTCCAGGCCGGTCAGGCCCACGCGCTTGATCTCCGCGCCGTGGGCGAGCTGACCGGCGATGCGGTCTGCGCCGGGATAGCCGCCGGCACGCGCGCCGCCCGGGCGGCGCACCTTCTGGATCGCCCAGGTGAGGACGGCCTCGACCGGCGTGGTGGTCTCGTCGATGTCGTGGCCGTACAGGCACAGCCCGGCTTCGAGGCGCAGCGTGTCGCGCGCGCCCAGGCCGGCCGGCTTGACCTCCGGCTGCGCCAGCAGTTCTCGCGCCAGGCGCACGGCGGCGTCCGCAGGCACCGAGATCTCGAAGCCGTCCTCGCCGGTGTAGCCCGAGCGCGTGACGAAGCAGTCGGCTCCGGCGAGCGTGAAGCGGCCACCGGTCATGAACACCAGCTTCTCCACGCCCGGGGCCAGGCGTTGCAGCGCGTCCACCGCATGCTGCCCCTGTAGCGCCAGCAGCGCGCGCTCGGGCATCGGTACCACCTGGCAGCGGTGACCGATGTGGGTGAGCAGGTGTCGCGTGTCGGCGTCCTTGCGGGACGCGTTGACCACCACGAACAGATCGTCCTCGCGGCGCGCGATCATCAGGTCGTCGAGGATCCCGCCACTGGCATTGGTGAAGAGGGCGTAGCGCTGCCGGCCCACGGCCAGGTCGACCACGTCCACCGGCACCAGGGTCTCGAGCGCGGCGGCGGCGTCGGCCCCCACCAGGCGCAGCTGGCCCATATGCGACACGTCGAACAGCGCCGCCTGCTCGCGGCAGTGGCGGTGCTCGGCGACGATGCCGCCGGGGTAGCTGACCGGCATCTCGTAGCCGGCGAACGGCACCATGCGGGCACCGAGCTCGACGTGCAGGTCGTGCAGCGGCGTGCGAAGCAGGGAAGGGGTCGAGGCGGTCATGGCAAGGGCTCCGAGGGCTGAGACACGGTGCCCGGCCTTCGCCGGTGCACGCTCCAGACCCCCGCTGTCCGCTTTACCTGAGAGATTGGCGCCCGGGGCCCTGAAAGCCCGCAAGCGCTTGCCCCTTCGGTGGGCCGCCCGATGCTGCAGGGCGGCCTCTCTCCAGTGAGGTGACGCCGGCTTGAAGCCGGCGCTTGCCAGTCCTTTTGCCTGAGCGTTCGGGGTTGCCCCCTGCGCCGTCGGCGGCCCGCGCAAGCGGGCTCTCTCCTGGCGCGGTCAGTGTAGCAGCGGGCAGCGCCCTCGCGATACAGTGCCCGCGACGCGACGACACCGACGGGGGAGGCCATGGCCGATGCGATCGCCAAGCGGGACATCGCCCGCCTGCCGGTGCGCCGGTACGAGGACGTGCGCCAGGACCTGCGCTCCGGCGATCTCGTGTTCTGCTCCGGGTCGTACCTGTTCTCCGGGATGATCCAGCGCTTCACGCGCTCGGTCTGGAGCCATGTCGGCATCGTCCACCGCGACGACCAGCTCGGGCGCCTGTTCATCCTGGAAAGCGAGACCGGCATCGGCGTGCGCCTGGTGCCGATCTCCAAGTACCTGCGCGACTACCACGGCCGGCGCAGGCCGTACCGTGGGCAGATCGTGGTCGGCCGGGTCGAGCCCGCGCCCGACGAGGCGCAGGCGCGCGCCGCGGTGAGCTTCGGCATGGACCTGTTGACCAGGCCCTACGACAACGTCGAGATCCTACGCATCGCCGCGCGCATCGCGTTTCGCGTCGGCCGGCGCACGCAGGACCGCAAGTTCATCTGCTCGGAACTGGTCGACGAGTGCTACCGCGCCGCCGGCGTGCGCTTCGCGCGGCGCGACAACTACATCAGCCCCGACGACATCTGGCGCGACCCCGCAGTGCGCCTGCTGGCCCGCGTGCTCTGAGGCACGGGTTTGGCCGCTACATGCCGGCGTAGTTGGGGCCGCCGCCGCCCTCGGGCGTGACCCAGACGATGTTCTGCGTCGGGTCCTTGATGTCGCAGGTCTTGCAGTGCACGCAGTTCTGCGCGTTGATCTGCAGGCGGTCGCCGCCGTCCTCGGTCTTGACGAACTCGTAGACGCCGGCAGGGCAGTAGCGGCTCTCGGGGCCGGCGTAGCGCGCGAGGTTGATGCCCACGGGCACCTTGGCGTCGACCAGGGTGAGGTGCGCGGGCTGGTTCTCCTCGTGGTTGGTGTTGCTGATGAACACCGAGGACAGCCGGTCGAAGGTGAGCACGCCGTCGGGCTTGGGGTAGTCGATGCGCGGGCACTCGGCCGCGGGCTTCAGGCGCACGTGGTCGGGCTGGGTGCGGTGCACGGTCCACGGTGGCGACTTGATGCCCAGGCGCGGCAGCAGCCACTGCTCGATGCCGGTCATCAGCATGCCGACGCGGTTGCCCTTCTTGAACCACTGCTTGAAGTTGCGCGACTGATGCAGTTCGTCGTGCAGCCAGCTCTTCTCGAAGGCCTCGGGGTAGGCCTTGAGCTCGTCGTGGCGGCGGTCGTCCTTGAACACCGCCTCGCAGATCGCCTCAGCGCACAGCATGCCGCTCTTGATGGCCGCATGGCTGCCCTTGATGCGCGCGGCGTTGAGCGTGCCGGCGTCGCAACCCACCAGGGCGCCGCCGGGGAACACCAGCCTGGGCAGCGACAGCAGGCCGCCGGCGGTGATCGCGCGCGCGCCGTAGCCGATGCGCTTGCCGCCTTCGAGGTGGGCGCGGATGGCGGGGTGCGTCTTCCAGCGCTGCATCTCCTCGAACGGGCTGAGCCACGGGTTGGCGTAGTCCAGGCCGGTGACGAAGCCCAGCGTCACGCGGTTGCCTTCCAGGTGATAGAGGAAGCCGCCGCCGTAGGTGGCGTCGTCCATCGGCCAGCCGGCGGTGTGCACCACGAGCCCGGGCCGCGCCTTGTCGGCGGGCACTTCCCACAGCTCCTTCACGCCGATGGCGTAGCTCTGCGGATCGCGGCCGCCGTCGAGGCGGTGGCGGTTGATCACCTGCTTGCCGAGGTGGCCGCGCGCGCCTTCGGCGAACACGGTGTAGCGGGCACGCAGTTCCATGCCGAGCTGGAACCCGTCGTGCGGCTGGCCGTCCTTGCCGATACCCATGTTGCCCGTGGCCACGCCGAGCACGGTGCCGTCGTCGGCGAACAGCACCTCGGCCGCCGCGAAGCCGGGGAAGATCTCGACGCCGAGCGCCTCGGCCTGCTCGCCGAGCCACTTGGTCACGGCGCCCAGGCTGACGATGTAGTTGCCGCCGTTGTGCAGGCAGTCCGGGATCAGCCAGTTGGGCGTGCGGCGCGACTCGTGCTCGCTGAGGAACAGAACCTCGTCGTTCATGACGCGCTGGTTCAGCGGCGCGCCCATCGACTTCCAGTCCGGGAACAGCTCGGTGATGGCGCGGGGGTCCATCACGGCACCGGAGAGGATGTGCGCGCCCGGCTCGCTGCCCTTCTCGAGCACGACCACCGAGATCTCCTTGCCGTCGAGCTGCGCGAGCTGCTTGCAGCGGATCGCGCAGGCGAGTCCGGCGGGGCCGCCGCCGACGACGACGACGTCGTATTCCATGGCCTCGCGCGGGCCGAACTGGGCGACAAGTTCTTTGGCGTTCATGGAAAAGATTCTAGATTCACGTGCTATCGTGAAATGAGGTTTTGTAGAGGAGCATCCTCATGGCGTACAGCATCGATCTGTCCGGGCGCGTGGCGCTCGTCACCGGCGCGTCCAGCGGTCTGGGCGCGCAGTTCGCCCGGGCGCTGGCGGGAGCCGGCGCCGGCGTGGTGCTGGCGGCGCGCCGCGTCGAGCGCCTCAAGACCCTGCGTGCCGAGATCGAGGCCGCCGACGGCGATGCCCACGTGGTGGGCATGGACGTGACCGACATCGACAGCATCCGCGCCGCGGTCGCGCATGCCGAGACCGAGATGGGCACGATCGACATCCTGGTCAACAACTCCGGCATCAGCATCGCCGGCAAGCTGACCGACGTGACGCCCGCCGACTACGACCAGGTGATGGCCACCAACACCCGCGGCGCCTTCTTCGTCGCCCAGGAGGTGGCCAAACGCATGATCGCGCGCAGCAAAGGTGCCGCGCCGGGTACCTTCACCGGCGGGCGCATCGTCAACATCGCCTCGATGGCCGGGCTGCGCGTGCTGAGCCAGATCGGCGTCTACGCGATGAGCAAGGCGGCCGTGGTGCACATGACCCGCGCGATGGCGCTGGAATGGGGGCGCCACGGCATCAACGTCAATGCCATCTGCCCCGGCTACATCGACACCGAGATCAACCACCACCACTGGTCCACCGAGGCGGGGCAGAAGCTGGTGCAGATGCTGCCGCGGCGCCGCCTGGGCAAGCCGCAGGACCTGGACTCCACGCTGCTGATGCTCTGCGCCAACGAGAGCCACTTCGTCAATGGCGCGGTGATCGCCGCGGACGACGGCTTCGGCGTCTGATGCGCGCGCTGACGCCGCTGGAGGCGCGCGTGCTCGGCGTGCTGGTGGAGAAGCAGGCCACCGTGCCGGACACCTATCCGCTGTCGCTGAATGCACTGGTGGCGGGCTGCAACCAGAAGACCGCGCGCGACCCGGTGATGGCCGCCACCGACGCCGAGGTGCTGGCCGCGGTGGACGGGCTCAAGCACCTGTCGCTCGTGTTCGAGGGCAGCGGCAGCCGCGTCGTGAAGTTCGAGCACAACGCGCCGCGCGTGCTGGGCCTGCCCGGCCAGTCGGTGGCGCTGCTGGCCACGCTGATGCTGCGCGGCCCGCAGACGACCGCCGAGCTGCGCGTCAACAGCGAGCGGCTGCACCGCTTTGCCGACATCTCCTCGGTGGAGGGTTTCCTCGACGAGATGGCCTCCAAGGACCCGCCGCGCGTGGTGCGGCTGGCGCGCGCGCCGGGCGCCCGCGAGGCGCGCTGGGCCCATCTGCTGTGCGGCGAAGTGGTTGCGGCGCCGGCGGCCGTCGACCCTGGCGACGGCCAGGCCGTCTCGGCCGGTGAGTGGGTGGCGCTCAAGGCCGAGCAGGCGCGGCTGGCCGGCCGCGTGGAAGCGCTGGAGGCCCAGGTGCAGCGCCTGAGCCGTGAACTGGGGCTGGAGTGACGACGCGATGCGCATCGAGATCCCGCAGGACAAGAAGCTCACGCACGAGATGGTGATCCCGCTGCGCTGGGGCGACATGGACGCGATGGGCCATGTCAACAACACGATCTACTTCCGCTACATCGAGATCGCACGGCTGGACTGGCTGTTCCGCGTCGGCGGTCCGCCCGACCCGCAGGGCACGGGCCCGCTGATCGTCAACGCGTTCTGCAACTTCATCCGCCAGCTCGAGTTCCCCGGCGATGTGCTCGCTCGCCACTACGTGGCCAACCCGGGCCGCACGAGCTTCGACACCTTCGTGACGCTGGAGCGGGCCGACGAGCCCGGGGTGATCTACGCCGAAGGCGGCAGCACCACGGTGTGGGTGGATTTCAAGGCGAAGAAGTCGGTGCCGTTACCGGACTGGATGCGCGCGCTGGTCACCTGACCGGGCCTTGGGCAGATATAGTCCGCCCACCGCTCCTGAAACGTTCCCACAAGGAATCCGACCATGTTCCGTATTGCCCGGCCGCTTGCCATCGTCCTGGTGGCCCTGCTGACTGCCTGTGCCTCCGACCCCGCCGTGAAGGTGGCGGACAACCAACAGGAGAGCCGGGAGACCAAGGAGTGCGTCAAGGTCACGGGGTCGCACCTGTGCCGCAAGCCGGAGTCCGGCAACCCGAATGCGCTCTACAGCATCTCGGGCGAGGACCTGCGCCGCTCGGGCGGGCCGATCACGGGCGCCCAGCCCGGCGCGATCCGCGACGGCAAGTAGTCGCGCCGGCCGCCGGCCGCTTCAGCGGCGCCGGGCGTCCGCGACACCCTGCGCCATGCGCTCGGCCACTGCGGTGCCGAGGTCGATCACCGCCATCGCGTAGTAGCTCGACCAGTTGTAGCGCGTCACGGCCCAGAAGTTGCGCGTGCCGGCCACGTGGCTCGGCGCCGCGTCGCCGTTGTGCAGTTCCACCAGCGCGAGCGGGCCGTCGTGGGCCCGGCCTTCAGGCGACAGCGCGGCACCCCGCTGCTCGAACTCCTCGGCCGAGAACAGCGGCAGGATGTCGGGCCCCAGCAGCACCGCGCGCTGCGCCGGGTCCTGCGGGGGCGTCACCTCGAAGTGCGTCGGCAGGCCGCGTTGCCAGCCGAAGTGGTTCAGGTAGTGCGCCACGCTGCCGATCGCGTCGGCGGGGCTGGTGGCCAGGTTGACGTGGCCGTCGCCGTCGAAGTCCACCGCCCAGCGGTTCAGGCTGCCCGGCATGAATTGCGGCAGACCCATGGCGCCCGCGAACGAACCCAGCACCTGCGTCGTGTCGCAGCGCTCGCGGGCGCACCACAGCAGGTACTGCTCGAGCTCGCCGCGGAAGAAGGGCGTGCGGTCGCGGCGCCCGGTCGGGAAGTCGAAGCTCAGCGTGGCCAGCGCGTCGATGACGCGAAAGCCGCCGGTGTGCCGGCCGTAGTAGGTTTCGACGCCGATCACCCCGACGATCAGCTGGGCCGGCACGCCCCAGCGCTGCTCGGCCTGTGCCAGCCAGCGCGCATGGGCGCGCCAGAACGCCACGCCGGCGGCGATGCGGTCGCGCTCGACGAAGCGCGCGCGGTAGGCGGCCCAGTTCTTCGCCGTGCCCGTCGGCGCCGGCATGATCAGCTGCTGCACCCGGTCGATGCGCCGGGCCCGCTGGAGCTGGGCCCGCACCCAGGCCGGGTCGAGCGACGGATGGCGCGACGCCATGTCGTCGGCGAAGCGCATCACGTCGTCGCGCGCCCCGTAGGCGGGCGGCTCGGGACGCGGCGGGGTCTGCGCGGCCGCTGGCGCACCCGCCAGCCCGAGGGCCAGACCGCAGGCCAGCGCCAGGGTGGACGTGCCGATCGCGCGGCGCGCAGTCAGGAACCGCATGCGCCGATTATCGCGACGCCGCCAGGGCACGCAGCTGGGCCACCTGCCCCTGGAAGGCGGCCCACCAGCCGGGCCGCGGGCGCGCGAGCGCCGCACGGCCATGGCGCATGGCGTCCAGGTCCTCCAGGGTCCGGGCCAGCGGTTCGCCGCGCGCGCCGAGCTGCTGCCGCACCCGGCGCGCCCAGCCGCGCGTGCCCTCGTGCGCGGGGGCGGGCACCTCCAGCGTGGCCAGCGCCTTGGACACGCGCTGCGCCAGCCGCTGCCACGGGTCGCGCCGGTGGCGGTCCCACCAGGCCCACCCGGCGCCGGCCAGGGCGCTGCAGGACAGCAGCAGCACCAGCAGATTGGCGAGGTCCGCCCACTGGGGCGACTGCCAGCCCAGGCGCCGCAGCAGGTCGAACTGCTCGTTGCGCGAGTACTGGAGCACCCACTGGTTCCAGCGGTTGTTGACGCGCTCCCAGGCGCCGCGCAGCTGCGCCACGAGCGCCGGATGGATCGACTGCACGGCACCGGCCACGAGGCCCGGGCGCGGGCGCAGCGAACGGGCCTGCTGGATGCGGTCCGGCGCCACGGCGGCGGTCGGGTCCACCCGGACCCAGCCGCGCCCTTCGATCCACACCTCGGCCCAGGCATGGGCATGGCTGTTGCGCACGACGAGCCAGCCATCCTGCAGCTGCGGGTCGGCGCCCTGGTAGCCGGTGACGATGCGGGCCGGCACGTCCATCGCCCGCATCACCACCACGAACGCGGCGCTGAAGTGCTCGCAGAAGCCCTCGCGACGGTCGAGCCAGAACTCGTCGACCGCGTGCCGGCCGTCCTCGCCGCCATAGGTGCCGGGGGTCAGCGTGTAGCTGTAGCCGGCGCTGCGGATGTGGTCGAGCACGCTGCGCACCTTGGTCTGCGTGTCGGCCGCAGACAGCTCGGGCCGGCGCGCCCAGGCGTCGGCCCAGGCGAGCGTGCGCGGGTTGTAGCCGGGCGGCAGCTCGACATCGGCGCGCAGCAGCAGGTCCGCACGCTGCGGGCCGTGGGCATGGTCGAGCCAGGCCTGGGCGCGAAGGCGCAGGCGCTCCGTGACCGGGCGCTCGGTCACCCACTGCAGGTCCGAGCGCATCGCCGAGCGCATGCCTTCGATCTGCGGCGCCTGCGCCGGCGTGTCGGGTGTGGCTTCCAGCAGCGGCAGCATCGGCAGCCGGTGCGGTTCCAGCGTCATCTCGTAGGCCAGCGGAGCGCCCCGCAGCACCAGGCCGGCGCCATGTCCCAGGCGCCGCGGCTCATCGGCGCGCGTCCATTCGCGGCCGTCGAAGCGCGACAGCACCGGGCCGCGCCAGTACAGCCGGTCGGTGGGCGGCGGGGTCCCGTCGAAACGTGCACGCAGCGCGATGGTGTCGTCGCCCGCCAGCTCGGCCACGCCGCCCAGTCGCAGGCTGCCCGACAGGCCGGTGCGCGCCTGCGTGTCCTGCGGCACGGCCCACAGCGGCGCCATGCGCGGAAACAGCAGGAACAGCACCAGCATGATCGGCGCACCGAGCACGGCGGCCTTGGCCGCCACGGCGCCGGCACGCGCGATCGGCGGCCGGCCCACCGGCATGTGGGCCAGCACCAGGGCCGTCAGCAGCCCCCACACCGACACCACCATGGCCGCCGCCACGAGCAGCGTCTGCGCGTAGAGGAAGTTGGTCAGCACGATGAAGAAGCCGAGAAAGAACACCACCAGCGCGTCGCGCCGGGCGCGCAGTTCCAGCGTCTTCAGCGCCATCAGCACCACCAGCAGCGTGACGCCGGCGTCCTTGCCGAGCAGGGTGCGATGGCTCCACCAGGTGAGGCCGAGCGCCAGCAGCAGCACCGCGATCAGCGGCCAGCGCCCGGGCAGCGGGGCGTTGGCCACCGCCAGGCGCGCCCGCCACAGCACCACGGCGGCCGTGACGCCAAGGCACCACGCCGGCAGGTGGGCCGCATGCGGGGCGATGGTCCAGGCGATCACGCCGAGCAGGAACAGGCCGTCGCGGGCGTCGCGGGGCAGGTGCGACCAGCCGGGCCAGCGCGGCAGCAGGCTCATCCCTGCCAAGACCCCAGGGCGTCGAGGCTGGCGCGGCGGTGCGCCGCGCCCTGGGACGGGGCGATCTCCACGCCGGGCAGGCGAAGCCCGTGAGGCAGCCCCGCCGCGTCGGCGGCCACCACCCAGGCCGCCAGCCGCGACAGCCGCGGCTCGACGCCAGCCAGCTGGGCCTGCTGCCAGTCGAGCCACAGCTCGCGCTGCTGGGCGCTGGCGCTGTCGCGGCTGACCAGGTCACCGCCCTTGGCGGCCTTCTTCCACACGACGGACTTGAGCGGGTCGCCGCGCCGGTAGGTGCGCACGCCGTCGAACTCGCCGCCCGCGATGGACGACAGGGCCGCCGACTCGCCAGCCGACGAGGGGCTGGCGGGCCAGGGCGCCAGCGGCACCTCGGGCCGCGGCCAGGCCAGCGCCTTCGACGCCGGCCGCCACACCGTCCAGGCCCGGAACAGGCCCAGCGGATAGCGGGTCTCGACATGCAGCGTCGGCAGAGCGTGCAGGCCGCGCTGCGGCGGCACGAAGGCCAGGTGCGCCACGGCCATGCCGCCGGCGGGCACGTCGACGAAGACGTCCTGCGAGCGGTCGTCCACCTGTTCGAAGCCCAGGCCCAGCCCGTACTGCGTGCGGGCGGGGCTCGACAGCTGCACCTCGAGCGCCATCGGCAGGCCGGCAAAGCCCGATGCCGGCGGACGCAGGTGCAGCGTCACGCCGCGCAGCGTGTTGTGGGTCAGGTGCATGGACACGAAACCCGCGCCCGCCAGCAGGAAGGTGAGCACGTAGCCCAGGCTGAGCTGGTAGTTGATCGACGCGACCAGCATCACCATCAGCACCATCGCGAACATCAGCCCGGCCCGCGTGGGCACGATGTAGATGTTGCGCTGGGTCAGCGTCCAGGTGTCGCTGCGCGGCAGGCGCGCCTCGAACCAGGCGCGCAGCCGGCGACGCAGGCGGCCGGTCACGGGTGGTCGGCGCCGCCGGCCGCCGCGAAGGCGGGCCGCGCGGCGACGCGGTCGAAGTAGGCCTGCACCGCCGGCAGCTCGGCGTGCGCCATCGGCGTGCGGCGCCAGCGCTGCACCGACAGCCCCAGCACCACGTCGGCGAGGGTGAATCGGTCCCCGGCCACCCAGGGCCCGCCACGGGCCAGCCAGGCGTCGAGCACGCCCATCTGCCGGTTCCAGGCGGCGACGCCGGCCGTGGTGGCTGCGGCGTCGGCCCGGAAGTCCGGGTGGCGCCGCACCAGGGCCATGAAGGCGTGGCGCCACGACGCGTTCAGCTCGGTGGCCTGCCAGTCCATCCAGCGCTCGACCAGCGCGCGATCGCGGGGGGCGGCCGGCAGCAGGTCGTCGCGCCCGTGCTCGGCCGCCAGCCAGCGGCAGATGGTGTTGGACTCCCACAGCACGAAGTCGGGCCCGCCCGACGCCCCCGCGGCCACGACCACCGGCACCAGGCGGTGCGGATTGAGCGCGGCGAAGGCCGGGTCGCTGGTCGGGTGCTCGTCCGTGGCCCAGTCCTCGCGCCGGTGCGGCAGGCCGATCTCGGCGCAGGTCCACAGCACCTTGCGCACGTTGATCGACGACGCGCGGCCGAGCACGCGGAGCATGGCGCGGCCCGCGTCAGGGCGCAGCGACGGACTGCACCATCGCCGTCACCTGCTCGGCGGCCCCGCGACCGGCGCCGGGCACCGGCACCAGGCGGTGCGCCGCGGTCTGCACCAGCACCGCCTGCACGTCGTCCGGCGCCACGTAGTCGCGCCGATCCATCAGGGCATGGGCCTTGGCCGCGCGCAGGATCGCGATCCCGGCGCGTGGGCTCAGGCCTTCGGTGAACCACTGGCCGCTGCGGGTGGCGGCGATGAGCGACTGCAGGTAGTCCAGCAGCGGGTCGCCGGCATGCACGGCGAGCACCGCCTGCTGCGCCACCTGCAGCTCGGCCGGGGTCATCACCGGGGCCAGCCGCTCGACCACGCTGCGCCGGTCGGCGCCGGCCAGCAGGGCGCGCTCGCTGGCGCGGTCCGGATAGCCGAGCGTGATGCACATCAGGAAGCGGTCGAGCTGGCTTTCCGGCAGCGGGTAGGTGCCGAGCTGGTCGGTCGGGTTCTGCGTGGCGATGACAAAGAAGGGCGAGGGCAGGGCACGGGTCTCGTTCTCGACCGTGACCTGGTGCTCCTCCATCGCCTCCAGCAGCGCGCCCTGGGTCTTGGGCCCGGCGCGGTTGATCTCGTCGGCCAGCAGCACCTGTGCGAACACCGGGCCGGGGTGGAACACGAACTGCTCTCGGCTGCGCTCGAACACCGACACACCGACCAGGTCGCTGGGCATCATGTCGGCCGTGAACTGGACGCGCCGGAACTGCAGCCCCAGGCTGACCGCCAGGGCGTGGGCCAGGGTGGTCTTGCCGACCCCGGGCACGTCCTCGATCAGCAGGTGCCCGCCGGCCAGCAGGCAGGCGATGCAGTCCTCGATCTGCGGGCGCTTGCCCACGATGACCGTGCTAATCTGATCCGTCAGGCGTGCCAGCTGCGCCGCCAGCGCGGCCTCGGCCCCGTGCTTCATGTCCATGCACCTGAAGTTAACCGAAAACCCATGACCCTCGCCCTCTACAGCCACGCCGATTGCCGTGCGCATTTCATGGGTCGCGGCCACCCGGAATGTCCGGAGCGCCTGGACGCGATCAACGACCACCTTCTGGCCACCGGTCTGCTCGACGCCCTGGACCTGCGCGAAGCCCCCCTGGCGGACGAGCAGCAGCTCGCCCGCGCCCATGCCCAGGCCCACGTGAGCGAGATGCGCAGCGCGATGGAGCCGCTGCAGCAGTCGGGCGAGCACTGCCAGATCGACCCCGACACCAGCGCCGGCCCGGGCAGCTGGCGCGCCGCGCTGCGCGCGGCGGGGGCCGCCGTGGCCGCCACCGACGCGGTGATCGACGGCAGCGCCTCGGCGGCGTTCTGCGCCGTGCGGCCGCCGGGCCACCACGCCACGCGCGACCAGGCCATGGGCTTCTGCTTCTTCAACAACGTGGCGGTGGCGGCGCGCCATGCGCTGGACGTGCGCGGCCTGTCGCGGGTGGCGGTGATCGACTTCGACGTGCACCACGGCAACGGCACCGAGGACATCGTGGCCGGCGACGAGCGCATCCTGATGGCGAGCTTCTTCCAGCATCCGCTGTACCCGTACAGCGGCGCGGTGCCCAAGGGCACGAACATGGTCAACGTGCCGATCCCGCCGTATGGGCGAGGCCAGCAGGTGCGCGAGGCGATCGAGCAGATGTGGCTGCCGCGGCTGGACGAGTTCCGGCCCGAGATGATTTTCATCTCCGCCGGCTTTGACGCCCACCGCGAGGACGACCTCGGGCAGCTCGGCCTGGTCGAGGCCGACTA
The DNA here is from genome assembly GCF_057219775.1 of Aquabacterium sp. T101. Classification (NCBI taxonomy): domain Bacteria; kingdom Pseudomonadati; phylum Pseudomonadota; class Betaproteobacteria; order Burkholderiales; family Sphaerotilaceae; genus Aquabacterium; species Aquabacterium sp. T101. The sequence goes on along the minus strand of NZ_JBXVVZ010000001.1, from coordinate 691,705 downwards.
CGCCTGGATCACGCGCCAGCTGGTGGCCGTGGCGCGGCGCCACGCGGGCGGCCGCATCGTGTCGTGCCTGGAGGGCGGCTACCACCTCGGCGCGCTGGCCCGCAGCGTGGCGGCGCACCTGCGCGTGCTGGGAGACCTGGACGGATGAGCACTTCGGTGGCCGCCGACGCCGCGGGCGTCGTGGAGAAGGATTTCGCGGCCATGCTGGCCGGCCTGCACGGCCCCAGCGCGGCGATCGAGGGTGGCGTGCTGGCGGCCTGCGTGCTGCTGGCCTGGGCGCTGGTGCGGCTGGCCCGCGGCAGCGTCGAGAACCCCGCCAGCATCTGGTTCGGCCGGCGCATCTTCGACGGCGTGCTGTTCCCGGTGGTGGCGCTCGCGCTGGCCGTGGCGGCGCGCTGGATGCTCGCCCGCACGGGCTGGGTCGAGGGGCTCGCGGTGATGCGCATCGCGGTGCCGATCCTGGCGTCGCTGCTGATGATCCGCGTGGCCGTGCGGGTGCTGCGGGTGGCCTTTCCCGCGTCGCAAGTGGTGCGCGTGATCGAGCGCACCCTGTCGTGGCTGGTGTGGCTGGGCCTCGTGCTGTGGGTCACGGGGCTGCTGCCGCTGGTGCTGCAGGAGCTGGAGTCCGTGCGCTGGAAGGTCGGCGGCGCCGACGTCACGCTGCGCAGCCTGCTCGAAGGCGCGCTGTCGGCGCTGGTGGTGATGGTGGCGGCGCTGTGGGTGTCGGCCGCCATCGAGTCGCGCCTGCTGGCCGGCGCGACGGACAACCTGTCGGTGCGCAAGATCGCGGCCAACACGGTTCGCGCGCTGCTGCTGCTGGTGGGCGTGCTGCTGGCCCTGTCGGCGGCCGGCATCCCGATCGGCGCGCTGGGCGTGATGAGCGGCGCGCTCGGCGTGGGCATCGGCCTGGGCCTGCAGAAGCTGGCCGCCAACTACGTCAGCGGCTTCGTGATCCTGGCCGAGCGCAGCCTGCGCATCGGCGACATGGTCAAGGTGGACGGCTTCGAGGGCCGGGTCTCCGACATCACCACGCGCTACACCGTGGTGCGGGCCGCCAACGGGCGCGAGTCGATCGTGCCCAACGAGATGCTGATCACGCAGCGCGTGGAGAACTCGTCGCTGGCCGACTCGAAGGTGAGCCTGGGCAGCAACGTCCAGGTGGCCTACGGCACTGACCTCGACGCCCTGATGCCGCGCCTGGTGCAGGCCGTCGGCGCCGTGCCGCGCGTGATCGCCGACCCGGCGCCGGCGGTCCAGCTGGCGGCCTTCGGCGCCGACGGGCTCGACCTGCACGTGGCGTTCTGGATCGCCGACCCGGAGAACGGCCAGGGCAACGTGCGCAGCGACGTCAACCTGGCGATCCTGCGCACGCTGGCCGACGCCGGCGTGGAGATACCCTACCCGCAGCGCGTGGTGCGGCAACTCGGGGCCTGATCAGCGCGTGCCCAGGCTGACCAGGTAGAGGTGCAGCGCCCGCGCGTCGACATCGCTCAGCTGCCTGAGCGCTTCGAACGGCATCACCTTCAACTCGCGGCCGTCGGGGCTGCGCCCGCTGCGCAGCATGGCGACGAAGGCGTCGGCCGAAGCGTAGTGCGAGCGCATCACGTTGCCTTCGCCCGGCACGAGGCGGGCCGCGGCGGGCCAGTCCGGCGGACCGCCTGCGATGCGACCGCCCTCGAGGCGCGGGCCGTGGCAGCCCAGACACATGTTGGCCACGTAGCGGCCATGTTCGACGGTCAGGGCCTCGGGCACCGGCGGCGCCGGCGGCAGGGCATGGTCGATCTTGTCCGCCGCATCGGGGATCGCGCCGAAGCCGTACATCACGCGTGCGGGCAGGGGCAGGACGATCTGCGCCGCACCGCCGGACACGGGCGGCAGCGACTGCACGTGGGCGATCAGGGCGCCCAGGTCGGCATCGGTCAGCCGGTTGTAGTCCTCGCTGGGCATCACCCGCAGCGGCCGGCCGCCGGGCGCGACGCCGTGCCGGATCGTCCGCACCCAGTCGGCCGTGCCGTAGGCGAGGACGGCGCTGCCGGGGCCGCGGGTGATGTTGGGGCCGGCCAGGCGAAGGCTGTCGCCCTGCTGCACGAACACGCGGCCGCCGCCGTTCGCGCCATGGCAGTCGGCGCATCCGCGCGAGCCGAAGAGGTAGCGGCCCCGCTCCAATGCGGCCGGCGCCGCCGGCACGGCGACCTCCTTGACGGCGATGTCGAAGCGGCGCTCGCCGCGTTGGCCGGCGCGCCACAGGCCCGTCGCCACGAGGGTGGCGGCGATCAGGATCACGATGACGAGCGCGAGGGCGCCCCGTTTCAACCAGGGGTTCATGGGTTCTCCGGCCCGTGCCGGCACGGGTCTTCAGCGGTCTCCTGCGGGCGTGCGGAGACGGGGCCGTCGGCAGGACGGCAAGTCGAGGGGGCCGCGCCCGCGCGGCCCGCGGCGGGGTCGTCGCCGGCGCGCAGCGCGACGCCGCCGAACAGCACGGTCATCGTGGCGAGCACCGGCATCAGGGCGGTCTTCATGCGCCGGCTCAGCGTTGCACGAGGCCGGGCGCGATGGGCACGTTCAGCGCGCGCGCCAGCTTGCCCCAGGCCGTGTCGTCGAGCACGGGGCGGACGATGTCGAGCACGCCGCGCAGGGCTTCCGGCGGCATCTGTCGCTGCATCTCGCCGAGGAACGCGGCACGTTCGGCAGGCGACAGGGCTGGCACCATCCAGCGCAGCGTCAGCGACATCTCGGCCGCGCCGATGCAGGACACCAGGCGCTGCTCCACGTCGGCCAGCTCGGCGTCCGTGTAGAGCGACCACAGTGCGGCGTTGTGCGCCGTCTCCTCCACGTGCATGTGCTCGAGGTTGTGGGCCAGAAAGCGGGCCAGATGCCGGTACAGGCGCTGGGCCGCGGCGTCGCCGGGCCACGCGGCCAGGGCGGCGACATCGGCCTCCAGCGCGGCGATGGCCCCCAGATGCTCGACATGCTCGCCGGCGATCCGGTTGCTCGCGCCCGGGCGGCGCGCTTCCAGCGCGCTGTGGACGAACTCGTTCTCGTGCGAGAGGTGCGACCGGCACAGGCCGAGCAACTCGCGGGTCTGGGCCAGCACGGCGGCGACTTCGCCGGCGTCGCCCGTGTCCAGGCGGCCCACGCGCGTCAGCGTGTCCGTCATGAACAGGCGCAGCGCCTTGTGGATGTGGCTGTACAGGTCCCGGCGCGGCGTGGCGGCGCCAGGGCGGGTCGTGGCGGCGCCGGCGGCGCGTTCGGGGGCGGTGGTCTGCATGTCGGTCTCCTGGGGCGGGCTGCGGAGCGGGATGCTCCGAGGCATGCCGGCAGTCTCGCGACGTCTCCGAGGCGCCGCATCGACCGGACGGGCCATCGGCCGGGGTTCGGGCTATGGCCCGAAGGGCTCAGTACGGGACGCGTCAGTGCGCCGCGCCGTGCTCGTGGAACCAGGCGGCCGCCTGGCCACGCGACCTCAGGTCGAGCTTGTCCAGGATGTTGGCGACATGCCGCTTGACCGTGTGTGGCGACAGGTCGAAGGCCCGGGCGATGAGCTTGTTGCTGTCGCCCGCGGCGATGCGTTCCAGCACTTCGAGTTCACGTTGGGACAGCAGCGCGGCGGCGGCCGGGCTGGCCGGGGGCGCGTCCGCCAAGGCGCCGGCTGGCCGCGGTGCGGCAGGCGGCTGCGCCGCGGATCGGACACGCAGCGCCGCGGCGTCACGCGCCCAGCGCTCCAGGGTCGATGCCTGGGCCGGCGTCAGTGCGCCCTGCCAAGGGGCGCCCGCGAGGTCTCGCAGCAGGGTCGGTCCGGCCAGCCACACCGGGGCGATGTCCTGGTCGTCCGCGTGGCGGTCGAACAGCGGCCGCAGGACGTCAGCCGCCTCCCCCGTCCGCCCGGCGCCCAGGCGCAGGGCGGCGGTCCGGAGGCGCAGCTCGCTCAGGTGGCCCTGCAGGTCGAGCTGGCGCCCATGCTGGGCGATGGCCTGGCTGAAGCCGGCCTCGGCGTCCCCCAGCCTGCCCTCGGCCAGCGCCACGTAGGCCGGCAGGGTGCTGCACTGCACGTTCCACAACGGACGGGTGCGCGGGTCGTGCCAGCGCTCGATGTGGCGCCACAGGCGCAGCGCGGCGTCGCCGCAACCGCCAGCCAGGAGCCATCGACCGGTGAACATCAGTTCGGCCTGCACCCGCTGGCCGATGTCGGGCAGTTCCGACGCGCGCAACAGCACGTGTTCCAGGGCCGCGGCGTCGCGGCGCAGGGCCTCGGTGTCACCCATGAGCACGTCGGCCACGCAGAGGAACGGGTAGACGTGGTCCGTGCTGCGCAGCGGGAAGTCGTGCCAGCGGACCTCGGCCGCGGCTTCGCGCAGCAGCGCTTCGCCGCGCGCCACGTCGCCGGCCCACAGGTGCACGCTGCCTTCGAGCGCCCGCACCAGGGTGCCCAGGTGGGCATCGTCGTCCGGCAGCCGCGCGCGCGCCTTGGCCACGTAGCGCAGCAAGGCCGGCTTCATGCCGACCAGGCCGACATAGGCCGGCAGTGGCAGCATCTGGAACAGCGGGCCGAGGCCGTCGGCATGGTCCAGCAGTTCGATCGAGCGCTGGGTGGGCGCGGCCAGGTCGTCCAGCCGGGCGTCGTCGAACGCAGCCCACACCACGCACTCGCGGCCCAGCAGGGCCGCCGTGATGCCGGGCTCATGGCCGTCCCAACGGCGGCCGGCCCGCATGTCGCCGGCGCGGCTGGCCAGCAGGGCGTCCACCTCGGCCTCCAGACGCTGCGCGCGGGACTCGCTGTGGTCGCGCTGGCCGCCGCCCCGCAGGGCGAGCACCGCATACGCACGGGCGGTGATCGCTTCCAGGTGACGCCCGGCGCTTTCGTAGGCCGACTCGGCTGCCAGTGCAGCGTTGACCATGTCGGCCCAGCGCCAGTGCATCCAGCCCAGCAGCGCGCGGACGGTCAGCAGGTCGGGCTGGCTGCCCTGCAGGGCCTCCGGAAACTGAGCCAGCCAGCGCTCGACGGCCGCCGACTGGCTCGCCGTCAGCAGCTCGTAGGTCTGGCGCAGCAGTTCCCTGGCCGCTTCGTCCCAGTGCCGACCCCGGATCCAGTAGCCCAGGCGGCGCGTGTCGTCGGGCTCGCTGCGTGCCGCGCGTTCGAGCAGGCCCGGCAGGTCCTGCGGGCGCTCGCGCGCGAGACGGTGCTCGAGCGCGTCACGGAACAGGTCGTGCAGGCGCAGGGTGGGTTCGGGCTCGGGCAGCGAGGTCACGAACAGGCCCGCGCGCTCGATCGTCTCCAGGTGGGTCGCAGCGTGGCGATCGCCCGTGAGCGCCGCGCAGCGCGCAGCCGTGAGTTCCGGCAGCACCGACGTGGACAGCAGGAACTCGCGCAGGCCCGCGTCGAGCCGGTCCAGCACCTCGGTGGCCAGGAAGTCGAACATCTGCCGGTCGATCACCGTGGCCGTGCCCGACAGCGTGGCACTGGGAGCGCCGCCGAGCACGCTGACCGCCAGCTGCAGTCCGGCGGGCCAGCCTTCGGTGCGAGCGAACAGGGCGTCGGCGGCTTCGGCGTCCAGGCCCGCCAGGCTGACGATCTCGCGAGCCTGCAGTTCGTCGAAGCGCAGGTCGTGGAACTGGAAGTCCGCGAGTTCGCCGCGGGCGCGAAGGCGGTGCAACGCAATTGGTGGCTCGATGCGGGTGGCGATGGCCAGGGTCCAGCGCGGCGTGAAGCGCTCGCACAGCAGGTCGAGGAAGCGGAACACGGCCGGGTTGTCGATCCGGTGCAGGTCGTCGACCGCGATCACGCCGTGCGGCACGTCCGCGGCGTCGAGCGCATTGATCAGCTCGGTGGCCATGTGCCGCAGCGCCTTCTGCTGACGAGCGGGGTCGTCGCCGCCCGCCAGAGCGGAAGCCAGCAGGGCGTCGGGTGCCGTGCGCCACGGCAGGTCGTAGGGCTCGAGCGCCGCCACGAGGCAGCTGAACAGCTGCAGCGGCGTGTCGCCCTCGTCACAGGCCACCCAGGCCACGGCAGTGCCCGAGGGAAGGGCGTCGATGGCCTGCGTCAGCGCGGTGGTCTTGCCGAAGCCGGCGGCGGCCTGCAGCAGCACAAGCGTGCGCGAGAGCATCGCATCGACGAGACGCCGCTGCAGCGAGGCACGCACCAGCAGCGCGCCGGCACGGGCGCGCGGCGGCTGGATCTTGGTGCGCGCGAACGAGAACACGGGTCGCTGCCGGGGCAGTTCGGGCGCCCGATTGTGCCGCCCGGCCTGGTCCGGCGCAGCAGGGGCAGCCCGGGGCGGCACCGCCTGCAGGAGGCCGTGGCGGACGCCACCGGCGCGCAGGGTGGGGCCCCGGTGGACGGCGACGGAGACGCTGGCAGGCGACGGCATGGGGGCGGATTCTGTGAACCCGCGCACGCGGTGCCCAGCGCGCAGCGACGAATTGCGCATTCCTGCGACGAAGCGCCTGTTCTACGCTCCGCCCCGCAACCGCGACGGGCCCGCGCCCCGGGGCTCAGTCCTTCGACAGCAGCGGGATGTCGTTGCCGCTGTCCTGGCCCAGCAGGCCGGCGCGGCTGTAGACGCCGAGCTTGTCGCGCGTGTCGTCGATGTCCAGGTTGCGCATCGACAGCTGGCCGATGCGGTCGGCGGCACTGAACGCGCCTTCGCCCTTTTCCATCGTCAGCCGCTCGGGGTGGTAGGTCAGGTTGGGGCTCCTGGTGTCGAGCAGCGAGTAGTCGTTGCCCCGGCGCAGCTCGAGCGCCACCTCGCCGGTGACGGCGCGCGCCACCCAGCGCTGCGCGGTCTCGCGCAGCATCAGCGCCTGCGGGTCGAACCAGCGCCCGTGATAGAGCAGCTTGCCCAGGCGGCGGCCGTTGGCGCGGTACTGCTCGATCGTGTCCTCGTTGTGGATGCCGGTGACCAGGCGCTCGTAGGCGATGTGCAGCAGCGCCATCCCCGGCGCCTCATAGATGCCGCGGCTCTTCGCCTCGATGATGCGGTTCTCGATCTGGTCGCACATGCCCAGGCCGTGGCGGCCGCCGATGCGGTTGGCCTCCTCGAACAGCTCCACCGCGCTGGCGAAGCTGCGGCCGTTGATCGCCACCGGCACGCCTTCCTCGAAGCGCACCGACACCTCCTCGGCCTTGACCGCGACGTCCTCGCGCCAGAAGGCCACGCCCATGATCGGGTTGACGATGCGGATGCCCTTGTCGAGGAACTCCAGGTCCTTGGCCTCGTGGGTGGCGCCGAGCATGTTGCTGTCGGTGCTGTAGGCCTTCTCGACGCTCATCTTGTAGTCGAAGCCGTTGGCGATGAGGAACTCGCTCATTTCCTTGCGGCCGCCCAGCTCGTCGATGAAGGTCTGGTCGAGCCAGGGCTTGTAGATGCGCAGCTTCGGGTTGGCCAGCAGCCCGTAGCGGTAGAAGCGCTCGATGTCGTTGCCCTTGTAGGTGCTGCCGTCGCCCCAGATGTTGACGCCGTCCTCGCGCATGGCGATCACCAGCGCGGTGCCGGTGACCGCGCGGCCCAGCGGCGTGGTGTTGAAGTAGGTTGCCCCGCCGGTGCTGATGTGGAAGGCGCCGCTCTGGATGGCGGCGATGCCCTCGGCCACCAGCTGCGGGCGGCAGTCCACCAGGCGCGCGATCTCGGCGCCGTAGGCCTTGGCGCGGCGCGGGATGTCGTCGTAGTCGCTCTCGTCGGGCTGGCCCAGGTGCGCGGTGTAGGTGCAGGGCACGGCGCCCTTCTTGCGCATCCAGAGCACGGCAGCGCTGGTGTCCAGGCCGCCCGAGAAGGCGATGCCGACGCGTTCGCCGGCGGGAAGGTTCTGAAGGATGTGGGCGGGCATGGGAACTCTTGTGCGCGGCCGCTCAGGCCACCGTGACGGGAATCTTGCCGATCTTGGCCTGCCAGGTCTTGGGGCCGGTCTCGTGGACGCTGGTGCCGTCGGCGCTGACGGCCACCGTCACCGGCATGTCCTGGATCTCGAACTCGTAGATCGCCTCCATGCCGAGGTCGCCGAAGCCCACCACGCGGGCCCCCTTGATCGCCTTGGACACCAGGTAGGCGGCACCGCCGACGGCCATCAGGTAGGCGCTCTGGTGCTTGCGGATGGCCTCGACGGCCACCGGGCCGCGCTCGGCCTTGCCGATCATGGCGATGAGACCGGTGCGCGCCAGCATCATCTCGGTGAACTTGTCCATCCGCGTGGCGGTGGTGGGGCCGGCCGGGCCGACGACCTCGTCGCGCACCGGGTCGACCGGGCCGACGTAGTAGATGACGCGGTTGGTGAAGTCCACTGGCAGCGGCTCGCCCTTGGCCAGCATGTCCTGGATGCGCTTGTGCGCCGCGTCGCGGCCGGTGAGCATCTTGCCCGACAGCAGCAGCGTGTCGCCGGGCTTCCAGCTGGCGACTTCCGCCTTGGTCAGCGTGTCGAGGTTGACGCGCTTGCTGCGGTTGTAGTCGGGCTGCCAGTTCACGTCGGGCCAGAGGTCGAGGCTGGGCGGGTCCATGTAGGCGGGGCCGGAGCCGTCCAGCGTGACATGCGCATGGCGCGTGGCGGCGCAGTTCGGGATCATCGCCACCGGCAGGCTGGCGGCATGGGTGGGGAAGGTGGCGATCTTCACGTCGAGCACCGTGGTCAGGCCGCCCAGGCCCTGGGCGCCGATGCCCAGCGCGTTGATCTTCTCGTACAGCTCGATGCGCAGTTCCTCGGTCTTGTTCTGCGGCCCGCGCGCGAGCAGCTCGAACATGTCGATCGGCTCCATGAGCACTTCCTTGGCCATCAGCATGGCCTTTTCGGCGGTGCCGCCCACGCCGAGGCCCAGCATGCCGGGCGGGCACCAGCCGGCGCCCATCGTGGGCACGGTCTTGAGCACCCAGTCGACCACGCTGTCGCTCGGGTTGAGCATGACGAACTTGCTCTTGTTCTCGCTGCCGCCGCCCTTGGCGGCCACGGTCACGTCGACCTTGTCGCCCGGCACGACGCGCATGTGGACCACGGCCGGCGTGTTGTCCTTGGTGTTCTTGCGGCTGAACAGCGGGTCGGCCAGCACCGAGCCGCGCAGCGGGTTGTCCGGGTTCAGGTAGGCGCGACGCACGCCCTCGTCGGCCGCCTCCTGAAGCGAGCTGCCGGCGGCGAAGCCTTCCCAGCGCACGTCCATGCCCACGTCGAGGAACACGTTGACGATGCCGGTGTCCTGGCAGATCGGGCGCCGGCCCTCGGCGCACATCTTCGAATTGGTCAGGATCTGCGCGATGGCGTCGCGGGCGGCCGGCCCCTGCTCGCGCTCGTAGGCCCGCGCGAGGTGGGCGATGAAGTCGGCCGGGTGGTAGAAGCTGATGTACTGCAGGGCGGCGGCGATGGACTCGACGAGGTCTTCGCGGCGGATCGTGGTGGGCATGGCGCGTCCGGGGTCGTTGTGGCGATGCGAGCCCCGGATTGTGCCGCGCCCGTCGGGCCGTCCCGGCAAGCCCGGCGTCAGGTACGGAGGCCCCGCGGGCGGTCGGCCCGGCAGGGCGGGGGCTGCCGGCCGCCGCCAGCTTTGCAATCCAGCAATCAACCGGAAAGGCGGTGCGAGCGTTGCAGGGGCACCGCGGACGGAGTCCGCCCCACGATCAGGAGACCCCCCGATGCACCATGCCGCCCGTCTCGCCGCCACTGCGGCGCTCGTCAGCCTGCTGGCCGCCTGCGCCAGCCCCGCGCCCAAGGGTGCGCCGGTCTATGGCGGAAACGGCCGACCGGATGCCACGGCGTCCGTGCAGTACGGTCGCGTGACGAGCATCGACCCGATCGGCATCCCGTCGGACCAGCCCCAGGGTGCCGGTGCGATCGTCGGCGGCATCGTCGGCGCCATCTTCGGTCGCCAGTTCGGCGACAGCAGCAGCGGCAAGAACGCCGGCACCGTGGTCGGCGCCGTCGGCGGCGCGATCATCGGCAACGAGATGGAGAAGAACGCCCGCCGCGACGGCGGCGGCGTGCGGGTGTCGGTCCAGGTCGAGGGCGCCGGCCTGCGCAAGTTCGACTTCCGTGACGCCGGCGGGCTGCGCGTGGGCGACCGCGTGCGCATCGAAGGTTCGCAGCTCTACCGGCTGTGAACTAGAATCGCCGCTCCCAGGATCACAAGGGCGAGAAAGGCATGACGGTTATGACACCGCGAACTTTTTGCACCGCCGAGGCGGTGTAGTCGCTCGCGCGCGTCCACCGCTCATCTCCTTCTCCCCTCGAAGCGCGGCACTGTCCGCGCTTTTTTCTTTTCCGGAGCGCTTCCATGATCTCTGTGCAACTTCCCGACGGGTCCCGCCGTGAATTCCCCGGCCCGGTGACCGTGGCCGAGGTCGCCGCGTCGATCGGTGCCGGCCTGGCCAAGGCGGCCCTGGGCGGCAAGGTCGACGGTCGCCTGGTCGATCTGTCCCATCGCATCGACCGCGACGTGCAACTGGCCATCGTGACCGACAAGTCCGCCGACGGGCTGGAGCTGATCCGCCATTCCACGGCGCACCTGCTGGCCTACGCGGTGAAGGAGCTGTTCCCCGAAGCCCAGGTCACCATCGGCCCGGTGATCGAGAACGGCTTCTACTACGACTTCTCGTACAAGCGGCCCTTCACGCCGGACGATCTGGCGGCCATCGAGCAGCGCATGGCTGAGCTCGCGCGCAAGGACGAGCCGGTGGTGCGCCGGGTGCTGCCGCGCGACGAGGCCGTGGCGCACTTCAAGGGCATCGGCGAGCACTACAAGGCGGAGATCATCGCCAGCATCCCCGCCGGGGAGGACGTCTCCCTGTATCGCGAAGGCGGCTTCGAGGACCTGTGCCGCGGGCCGCACGTGCCCAGCACCGGGCGCCTGAAGCACTTCAAGCTGATGAAGGTGGCCGGCGCCTACTGGCGCGGCGACCATCGCAACGAGATGCTGCAGCGCATCTACGGCACGGCCTGGGCCTCGAAGGAGGACCTCCAGCAGTACCTGCACATGCTGGAGGAAGCCGAGAAGCGCGACCATCGCAAGCTCGGGCGCGAGCTCGACCTGTTCCACCTGGACGAGCACAGCCCCGGCACGGTGTTCTGGCACCCGAAGGGGTGGACGGTGTGGCAGGTGGTCGAGCAGTACATGCGCCAGGTGTACCGGGACAACGGCTACCAGGAGGTCAAGGGCCCTCAGATCCTGGACCGGTCGCTGTGGGAGCTGACCGGGCACTGGGACAAGTACCGGGAGAACATGTTCACCACCGAGTCGGAGAAGCGCGACTACGCGCTCAAGCCGATGAACTGCCCCGGCCACATCCTGATCTTCAAGCAGGGCATCAAGAGCTACCGCGACCTGCCGCTGCGCTACGGCGAGTTCGGCAACTGCCATCGCAACGAGCCGACCGGCGGGTTGCACGGGATCATGCGGGTGAGGGCCTTCACCCAGGACGACGGCCACATCTTCTGCACCGAGGACATGATCCTGCCGGAGTGCCTGGCCTACACGGCCCTGCTGCAGAAGGTCTACGCCGACTTCGGCTTCACCGACATCATCTACAAGGTGGCCACGCGCCCGGCGCAGCGCATCGGCTCGGACGCCGTCTGGGACAAGGCCGAGCACGCGCTGGTGGACAGCCTGCGCCAGTCGGGCTGCGACTACGAGATCGCGCCGGGGGACGGCGCCTTTTACGGCCCCAAGATCGAGTACACGCTGAAGGACGCGCTCGGGCGCCAGTGGCAGTGCGGCACGATGCAGGTGGACTTCTCCATGGCCGAGCGCCTGGGCGCCGAATATGTAACCGAAACCGGCGAGCGCCGCCCGCCGGTGATGCTGCACCGGGCCATCGTCGGCAGCCTGGAGCGCTTCATCGGCATCCTGATCGAGCAGCACGCGGGCGCCTTGCCCGTCTGGCTGGCGCCCTTGCAGGTGGTCGTGACCTCGATCACCGACGCCCAGGCCGAATACGTGGGCGAGGTGGTGAAATCGCTGCAAAAACAAGGAGTTAGAGTGCAGGCGGATTTGCGGAACGACAAAATCACGTATAAAATCCGCGAGCATTCGTTGCAGAAGGTGCCGTTCATTCTTGTCGTCGGCGACAAGGAAAAGGCCAACGGCACTGTCGCAGTGCGCGCCCGGGGCAATCTGGATCTCGGTGCGATGCCCCTCGAAGCCTTCGTCGAGAAGGTCGAGCAAGCCATCCGCACCAAGGCCTGAACCAGCCCAGGCGCGTTTCGTTTTTTGTTCGGGCACCCGGCCTTGGTGCTCGTGTAGAGGTTGCCGCCATCGCTACTTTCCTTGACCGTCGTACTCCCAACGTCGAACGCAAGCACCGCCTGAATCGAGAGATCGCGGTCCCCGAGGTGAGGTTGATCGGGCCCGAGGGCGAGCAACTGGGCATCGTGAGCATTCACGAAGCGCTGCGGTTGTCCGGCGAAGCCGACGTGGACCTGGTGGAAATCGCGTCGACCGCGGTGCCTCCGGTGTGCCGCCTGATGGACTACGGCAAGTTCAAGTACCAGGAGCAGAAGAAGGCGGCGGAGGCGAAGGCGAAGCAGAAGGTCGTCGAGATCAAGGAAGTGAAGTTCCGCCCCGGCACCGACGAGGGGGACTACAACATCAAGATGCGCAACCTGCGCCGCTTCATCGCCGAGGACGGCGACAAGGGCAAGGTGACGCTTCGCTTCCGGGGTCGCGAGATCACGCACCAGGAAATCGGCATGCGGCTGCTGGAACGGATTCGCGACGAACTCGCGGACGTGTCGGTCGTCGAGCACATGCCCAAGCTCGAAGGCCGCCAGATGATCATGGTGCTGGCGCCGAAACGGAAGTCGTAGGAATCCAAGGGTTCAGCAGCCGGGTCTGGTCGCCGGGCTGCCTGAAGAGAAGCCGCTGCAGGCCATCAAGCACCGTCGAACGGCGGTCGCCTGCAGGGGTGTCAAAGCAAGGAGCATTCAATGCCCAAGATGAAGACCAAGAGCAGCGCGAAGAAGCGTTTTCGCGTTCGCCCGGGTGGCACCGTCAAGCGCGGTCAGGCGTACAAGCGCCACATCCTCACCAAGAAGTCCACGAAGAACAAGCGCCACCTGCGTGGTGCCGTCAACGTGCATGAGACCAACATGGGGCACATCGCGCAGATGATGCCCTTTGCCGGCCTCTGAACCGCTTCTGAAGGAGAAAAGAAATGCCTCGCGTCAAACGTGGTGTCACCGCCCGTGCTCGTCACAAGAAGGTCCTCGCGCTAGCCAAGGGTTTCCGCGGCCGCCGCAAGAACGTCTTCCGCATCGCCAAGGAGGCGGTGATGAAGGCGGGTCAGTACGCCTACCGTGACCGCCGGACCAAGAAGCGCGTGTTCCGCCAACTCTGGATCGCCCGCATCAACGCGGCGAGCCGTGAGCTGGGGGTCAGCTACAGCAAGTTCATGGCAGGCCTGAAGAAGGCACAGATCGGCATCGACCGCAAGGTGCTGGCCGACATGGCCGTGAACGACCCTGCCGCCTTTGGCAGCATCGTCGCCAAGGTGAAGGCCCAGCTGGCTTGAGTCGAAGCGCCGCGCGAGCGGCGCCCAACGAAGCGTCGAAGGCCGTCACCCTGGTGGCGGCCTTTTTTTGTCTCCATTGCACCGAACGATGAGCGATCTGGATTCCCTGGCGCAACAGGCTCGCGGCGAGTTCGCGGCCGCGTCCACGCCCGCCGAGCTCGAGAACGCCAAGGCGCGTTACCTGGGCCGTTCAGGCCGCGTGACCGAACTGCTCAAGGCGATGGGCAGCCTGTCGGTCGAGGACAAGCGCGCCCGCGGCGCGCAGATCAATGCCGTCAAGCAGCAGATCGAAGCCGACCTCGAGGCCGCGCGTGACGCGCTGGCCCGCCGCGAACTGGAAGCCCAGCTGCGCGCGGAGTCGCTCGACGTGACGCTGCCCGGGCGTCAGCGCGGCAGCGGCGGCCTGCATCCGGTCAGCCGCACCATCGAGCGCATCGAGGCGATCTTCGGGTCGATGGGCTTCGACGTCGCCGACGGTCCCGAGATCGAGACCGACTGGATGAGCTTCACCGCGCTGAACAACCCCGAGAACCATCCCGCGCGGTCGATGCAGGACACGTTCTACGTCGACATGAAGGACGCGCAGGGCCGCTGGCTCAACCTGCGCCCGCACACCAGCCCGATGCAGGTGCGCTATGCGCGGGCCCATGCACGGCGGCATGCGGGCACGGATCCGATGCCGGAGATCCGCGTGATCGCGCCGGGCCGCACCTACCGCGTGGACAGCGATGCGACGCATTCGCCGATGTTCCACCAGTGCGAAGGTCTGTGGATCGGCGAGAACGTGAGCTTTAAGGACCTCAAGGCGGTCTTCACCGACTTCTGCCGCCGGTTCTTCGAGACCGACGCGCTGACGCTGCGCTTCCGGCCCAGCTTCTTCCCCTTCACCGAGCCCAGCGCCGAGATCGACATCGCCTTCTCCTCAGGTCCGCTGGAAGGCCGGTGGCTCGAGGTGGCCGGTTCCGGCCAGGTGCATCCGAACGTGGTGCGCAACTTCGGTCTCGACCCGGAGCGCTACATCGGCTTCGCCTTCGGCATGGGGCCCGACCGCCTGACCATGCTGCGCTACGGCGTCAATGACCTGCGCCTGTTCTTCGAGAACGACCTGCGCTTCCTGTCCCAGTTCAAGTAGACGCAAGATGCAATTCCCCGAAAGCTGGCTGCGCGAGTTCTGCGATCCCGCGCTGTCGACGCAGCAACTCGCCGACCTGCTCACCATGTCCGGCATGGAGGTCGAGGAGTGCCGGCCCGTCGCACCCCCGTTCTCGCAGGTGGTGGTGGCCGAGATCGTCGAGGCCGAGCCGCATCCCAATGCCGACAAGCTGCGGGTGTGCCGCGTCGACGCGGGGGTGCACTCCAAGGACGGCCCGCTGCAGATCGTCTGCGGCGCCCCCAATGCGCGTGCCGGCATCCGCGTGCCGCTGGCGCTGGTCGGCGCCGAACTGCCGCCCGGGCCCGATGGCAAGCCCTTTCGCATCGGCGTGGGCAAGCTGCGCGGCGTGGAAAGCCGGGGCATGCTGTGCTCGGCCCGCGAGCTGCATCTCAGCGAGGACCATGGCGGCCTGCTGGAACTGGACGCCAAAGCGCCATTGGGCGAGGACATCCGGTCCGTGCTGGCGCTGGACGACCATGTCTTCACGCTCAAGCTGACGCCCAATCTCGGTCACTGCCTGTCGGTGTTCGGCATCGCACGCGAGGTGTCCGCGCTCACCGGTGCGCCCCTGAAGGTACCCGCCTTCGTGCCGGTGACCACGGCCCACGCGGACACGCTGCCGGTGCGCGTGGAGGCTGCGGACCTGTGCGGGCGCTTCAGCGGCCGCATCGTCCGCGGCGTGGACCCCAAGGCGCCGACGCCCGCCTGGATGGTGGACCGGCTGGCGCGCTGCGGGCAGCGCAGCGTGTCCGCGCTGGTGGACATCTCCAACTACGTGATGTTCGAGTTCGGCCGGCCGTCGCACATCTTCGACCTCGACAAGATCGACCGCGAACTGGTGGTGCGATGGGCGAAGCCCGGCGAGCAGCTCAAGCTGCTCAACGGCAACACGGTCGAACTCGACGGCAGCGTCGGCGTGATTGCCGATGCATCGGCGGTGGAATCGCTGGCCGGCATCATGGGCGGCGACGCCACGGCGGTGGGTGACGACACGCGCAACGTGTATGTCGAGGCGGCCTTCTGGTGGCCTGAGGCGATCCAGGGCCGGTCGCGCCGCTACGCCTTCTCCACCGACGCGGGGCATCGCTTCGAGCGCGGTGTGGACCCCGCCCACACCGTCGAGCACATCGAGCGCATCACGGCGCTGATCCAGTCGGTGTGCGGCGGCCAGGCCGGCCCGGTGACCGATCTGCAGCCGGCCATGCCCGAGCGTCGCGATGTGACGCTGCGCGTGGCCCGCGCGGCCAAGGTGATCGGCCTGCCGCTGACCCAGGCGCAGTGCGCGGACGTGATGGGCCGCCTGGGGCTGCCCTGCCGCCAGGGCGACGGCACGATCACCGTGACGCCGCCGAGCTGGCGCTTCGACCTGACGATCGAGGAGGACCTGATCGAGGAGGTCATCCGCGTGATCGGCTACGACAAGCTCCCGGGGGATCCGCCGCGGGCGCCGGTGGTAGCGCGCGTGCGACCCGAGTCGCAGCGCAGCGCGAACGCGGCGCGCCACCTGCTGGCGTCGCTGGACTATCAGGAGACCATCTCCTTCAGCTTCGTCGAGCCGCGCTGGGAACACGAACTGGCCGGCAACCCGGACCCGATCCGCGTGCTCAACCCGATCGCCGCGCCGCTGGCGGTGATGCGATCGAGCCTGATGGGCAGCCTGGTGGCCACGCTGCGCCACAACCTGTCGCGCCGCGCGCCGCGCGTGCGCGTGTTCGAGATCGGCCGTACCTATCGCCGTGACGCCGCGGTCACCGACGGCGACACCACGGTCGCCGGCATCGACCAGCCGCTGCGCGTGGGCGGTCTCGCCTGGGGCCCGGCCCAGGGCACGCAGTGGGGCGTGGCCGAGCGCGGCGTCGACTTCTTCGACGTCAAGGGCGACGTGCAGGCGCTGCTTCAACCGCTGCAGCCGGTGTTCGCGGCCGGCGTGCATCCGGCCCTGCACCCGGGTCGATGCGCGACCGTCTCCGTCGCAGGCCAGGTCATCGGCTGGCTCGGCGAACTGCATCCGCAGTGGTGCCAGGCGTACGAGATCGCCCAGCCCCCCGTGCTGTTCGAACTCGACCTGGCGGCCGTGCTGGCCCGGCCCGTGCCGGTGGCGACGACGCCGCCGCGCCAGCAGTCGGCCCTGCGCGACCTCGCGCTGGTGGTGGGCGAGGGCGTGACGCACGACGCACTGATGACCGCCCTGACCGACGACGCCGCCGGGTTGGTCCGCGGCGCGACCCTGTTCGACGTTTATCGCCCCAAGGCCGGCACCGAGGGCTGGGCCGAGGGCGAGCGCAGCCTCGCGGTGCGCATCGAACTGCGCGACGACGCGACCACGCTCACCGAGGAGCGCATCGGCGCCGCACTGGACGCCGCCCTGGAGCGGGCCCGCCGTGCCGTGGGTGCCCGTCTTCGTACCTGACCGGAAGGAACCCGATCGATGAGCGCGTCCGAGCCGTCGGCACCCAAGTCCAGCGTGATGATCCCGTCGCTGGAGACCCCCACGCTCACCAAGGCGGAACTGGCCGAGATGCTGTTCGACCACCTGGGCTTGAACAAGCGTGAGTCCAAGGACATGGTCGAGGCCTTCTTCGACATCCTGCACGGCGCCCTGGTCAAGGGCGAGGACGTGAAGCTGTCGGGCTTCGGCAACTTCAACATCCGCCGCAAGGCGCCGCGGCCGGGCCGAAATCCGCGCACCGGCGAGGCCATCCCGATCAAGGCGCGCAACGTGGTCACATTTCACGCCAGCCACAAATTGAAGGGCCTCGTGCAAGGCGACATCTCCACGGGAGACGAGTTCGAGTAGATTCTGAGCTTTCCCGCTGAAAGCCTTTGATTTCAATGGAGAAAGCGCTCCCGCCGATTCCAGCCAAACGCTACTTCACCATCGGTGAGGTGAGCGAGCTGTGTGGCGTCAAGCCTTATGTGCTGCGCTACTGGGAGCAGGAGTTCACCCAGCTCAAACCGATGAAGCGGCGCGGCAACCGCCGCTACTACCAGCACCACGAGGTGCTGCTGATCCGCCGCATCCGCGACCTGCTCTACGAGCAGGGCTTCACCATCAGCGGCGCGCGCAACCGGCTCGGCGATGCCGTGGCCGCGCAGGGCAACGGCGTCGACACAGCGGACGCCGACTTCGACCCACCGATCGACGAACCGATGCCGCTGCCCGAGGTGGCCGAGCTGTCCACGCTGCAACTGCGCGCCGAGCTGCTCGCGTTGCGCGAGCTTCTCGAGCCCTGAGCGAGCAGGTCGCACTCACCCGGTATAATTCCGAGCTTCGTCGGGGTGTAGCGCAGCCTGGTAGCGCACTTGCATGGGGTGCAAGGGGTCGCGAGTTCGAATCCCGCCACCCCGACCAATTCAGTCAACGGGTGAGCTCCATCTCGGAGCTCACCCGCGTACCCGAAGGTCACCGAGCCCGGTGTCCTGCACGGTACGGACTCTGCGAAGAACGGGACCCATGTCATCAAAAGTCGTCACGACCAAGTTGTCCGCGGATGGTCTTCGCTACGGGGCCAAGCCGCCAGGCTCGCCCTTCGTGGGCACGGGAACCACGCGTTCGTGCTTCCTCTGCGGCAAGCATAGGCAGGCCGCGCAACTGCGTTCCAAGCGCCTTCTGGGCCGCACCGAGATGGTGTGCGCCCCCAGCTGCCAGAGCGTCGAATAGGCGACGCTTCGCGGTGGCCGGCGGAACCGTTCTGCGCTGGCTGACTGCAGGCGCTGCGGCGCTGGTTCTAAGCCCGGCCGCCCACGCGCAGGCCTATCGGTGCGACGTCGGCGGTCGCGTCGTGTTCCAGCAGGCTCCCTGCCCCGAAGGGCGTCGCGTCGACGGTACCGCCGCGGCTGCGGCCCGAGCTGCAGCATCGGCGCCCGCAACGGCGCCTGCGACGGCCGGATCGCCCAAGGGCGCGGCCCTGTGCGAGGCCCACGCCAGGGCGCCCAGCACGTTTGCCGACCCCGCCAGCGTCACCATCGGTTCCGTGCGATACCAGGGAGCGCGCGCGCTTCGCGTGCACCAGGAGCTGATCGCTTCGCGGGTCTACGCCATGCGCATCAATGCGCGCGGGCCGCTGGGCGGCTACGAGGGCGAACGCCTCTTCGAATGCGTGCTCAGCGAGGACGAGGCGCGGGTGCTGGGTTTCGGCCCTGCCGCGAACGCGCCGGCGCGCTGACGGGTCGCCGAAGCAGCGCGCGGCCCCTTCGGGCGCCCTAGGCGTCGGGGCCGGCCGGCGCAAAGGTCGGGGCGACCACTTCGCAGACGATGCCGCTGCCGTCGTTCTCGAACCAGCGGACACGGCCGCCCAGCTGCTTGACGCGCTTGCGCACGCCGCCCAGGCCGAGGCCGTGCGACCAATCCTGTGGAGCCCGGCCGATGCCGTTGTCGGCCACGGTCAGCGTCAACGTGTCGCCCTCGATGCGGCCCGCGATGTCGATGCGGGTGGCCTGCGCGTGGCTGAGCGCGTTGCTGACCAGCTCGCGCAGCACGCGTGTCACGGCCGACCACTGCACGACGCTGAGTTCGAAGTCCGCGTCGAACGTGAAGTTCCAGCCCAGGTCGCAGTCGGCGGCCTCGGCGCGCTGCGCGATGTCCGCCTTCCATTCGGCCACGGCGTGGGAGAAGCGGTGCCCCGGCGCCGCGAGGCCGCGCGTCAGCGTCTTCAGGTCCTTCAGCGTGTGGCGGAGGTAGTCCTCCATCTCGACGGTGGGTGCCTGGTACATGAGCGTGAGCAGGCGCGCGCCGATGTCGTCGTGAAGGTCCTGGGCGATGCGCACGCGCTCCTCGCTGCGGCCGCGCTCGACCGCCTGGTCGAAGGCCACCGCACGGGACACCAGGTCGACGATGCGATCCGCGAGCCGCGCATCGTCCTCGGTGAAGAGCCGGCGTCCCCGCTCGGCGAAGCCGAGCACCAGCGACGCGGGCGGCGGCACCGTGCCGTCCGCCGGCGCGACGAGCTGGGGCACCGGCACCACGAGGTTGGCGCCGTCGCTGACCACGCGCGACTTGCGGGTCGGTCGGTCGGTGCGCTGCAGGTCGAGCGGCGCGAACAGCTCGCGCAGCAGGCGGGCCAGCGGATCCGCGGCACTGCCGGGCTGGGCCTGCACTTCGCGGGCCATGCGGTAGAGGTGCTCGAACATCCTCTCCGTGGTCAGGCGCTGGCGCGACATCACCTGCGACAGCAGCCACTGCCGCGCACCGGCATACACGGCCAGCGAGATGAACAGCGCCAGCGTCAGCGACGCGAAGTTGCCGAAGGAGAAGACCGCCACGAAGAGCAGGTCGAGCGCGGTGGCCACGGTGCTCACGCCCGCCACGAGCGAGAACTCGCGCATCAGCTGCTGCGTGCGCGCCAGGAAGGGCAGCAGCAGCAGCATCGTGGCGAAGAACACCACCCACACGGTCGATCCGATCGACGCGGCCTGGCCGCGCGCATCGAGCGCCGGCCCCAGGGCGGCCACGGTGGCGGTCAACAGGACCAGGGTGGCCGCGGCGATCGAGCAGAAGCGCAGCAGCTGCAGCGCCACGGGGTGCGGCGCATGGCGCTGCATCCAGGCCAGCTGCCCGATCGCCACCGCGGCCGCCACGATGGCGGCACCCTGCGTGCACCACCATCCTGACAGCGCCGTGCCGGTCCAGACCCCATAGGTGATGACGGCAGCCACGGTCCACGCGAGCGGGTTGCGCCAGCGCGCTCCCGGCACGCGTCGCGGATGCAGGTTGGCCACGTGGACCAGCGCTGCCGCGGTGGACAGGTCGAATGCCGTGCGCAGGCCATGCTCCCATCCCATGAAGCCCGCCGGCCAACCCAGGGTCGGCGTGGACAGGGCGGCGATGAACAGCAGGTTGCCGACCTGTCCCAGCGCCATCACCGCATACAGCAGATTGCGGGGCTCGGGCCGGGCCAGCACCACCACCATCGTCACCTGGTACAGCAGCAGGGCCAGCGTCGACAGCAGCCAGAACATCCAGCCCAGGCCGGCGGCGCCGCGCGGGCGCGCCTCGACCCGATGCACCTGGCCCTGGACGTCGATGAAGCCGACGCTGCCCTGGGCCAGTGCCGCGGCGAGCAGGTCGTGCTGCCGGCGGTGCTCGGCACGCTCGATGTCGGACGCGAGCCAGCGCGCGCTGCGCCGGGTGAGAACGGCATCGACGCGCTGCGGCTGCCCGTCGGCGCCGACCAGGGCCACGATCTGCGGCGACGGCGGGGTGCCGTCGACGAGCCGAAGCACGCCGCTGTCGTCGGCGCGCAGGTGACCGTCCAGTGCCGGCACCAGCGCCACGGCCCGCAGCACCAGGAACATGCCGAAGCAGCCGAGCAGGGCGGCGACCACGAGGGCGCGCAGGCGCCAGCCGATCCAACGCGCCGACGGCGTGCGCTGGCGCGCGCGCCGGTCCCAGGCGCCATCGTCGAAGGTGGAGTCCGCGGGCGGCTCGCCCAGGGACGCGGCCAGGGGGGCGGGCTTCGGCGTCGACACGATCGGGCGCCCGGCCGTCACGGACCGCGTGCGGTCAGACCAGGCCCTGCTTGCTGGCCAGCACCGCCGCTTCGGC
The DNA here is from genome assembly GCF_057219775.1 of Aquabacterium sp. T101. Taxonomy (NCBI): domain Bacteria; kingdom Pseudomonadati; phylum Pseudomonadota; class Betaproteobacteria; order Burkholderiales; family Sphaerotilaceae; genus Aquabacterium; species Aquabacterium sp. T101. Next base: position 670,533 of record NZ_JBXVVZ010000001.1, on the reverse strand, counting down.
GCGGCTCGACACGTTGAGCTTCTTGTAGATGGACTTGATGTGGTCGTTGACCGTGAACCACTTGATGCCCATCAGGTTCGCGATCTCCTTGATCGTGAAGCCCTTGCTGAGATAGGTGAGCACCTCGCTCTCGCGCGGCGTCAGGCGCTCGTGGTCGAGCGGCTTCTCCACCAGCGGCACCGGCTTGCTGGACGTGAAGCCGGCGCTCGACAGGCCCGTGCCGGGGCGTGCGGCGTCCGTGTCGCCACCGGAGCGGAAGTGCGTCAGCAGGCGACGCGCGATCGCCGGCGACAGCGGCGGCTGCCCGCGCACGATCTTCTGCAGTTCCTCCACCAGCACCTCGAAGCGGTCTTCCTTGAGCAGGTAGCCGTCGGCGCCGCGCTGCAGCGCGGGGAACAGGTGGTCGTCGTCCGAATAAAGCGTGGTGACGATCTTGGTGGCGGGGTAATGCGCCAGTTCGGCCAGCAGATCCATGCCGTTGCCGTCGGGCAGTTCCAGGTCGACCAGGATCAGCTTGAACGGGTCGGTGCCGTGCAGCCCGCTGGCGCCGCCGGCCAGGGCGATGTGCCGGCGCGCGGCCTCGAGGTCCCCGGCCTCGGTGATGGTGATCAGGTCGCTGAAGCTCTCGCGCACCACGCGGCAGAGGAAGGCCCTGGCCACCGGGTTGTCTTCGAGGATCAGGACCTTGACCGCCATCTTCTTTGCTCCCGTGCCGACCGATCTTAGTTCACCAGCAATACCTTGCCCATCACGCCACGGGTGGCCATGCGTGCGTAGGCGTCGGGCAGGCGGTCCATCGGCAGGCGGCAGTCGATGGCCGGCTTGACCTTGCCTTGCGCGTACCAGCGCATCAGCTCGGCCATCGAGGCACGGAATCCCTCGGGCTCGCGGCGGACGAAGTCGCCCCAGAACACGCCCACGATCGACGCCCCCTTCAGCAGGGCCAGATTGAGCGGCAGCGCCGGGATGGGGCCGGCAGCGAAGCCGATCACGAGATAGCGGCCGCGCCAGGCGATCGATCGGAACGCGGGCTCGGCGAGGTCGCCACCCACCGGGTCGTACACCACGTCGGGCGTCGCGCCGGCGGCCTTGAGCGCGTCGCGCAGCGGTTGCGTCGACGTGTCGATCAGCACGTCGGCACCCAGACCGCGGCAGAAGGCGAGCTTGTCCGCGCTCGACGCGGCGGCGATCACGCGGGCGCCCATGGCCTTGGCGATCTGGATCGCGGCGCTGCCCACGCCGCCGGCGGCGCCGAGCACCAGCACCGTTTCGCCCGGGCGCAGCTGCGCGCGGTCGGCCAGCGCATGGTGCGACGTGCCGTAGGTGAACGCGAAGGCGGCCGCGTCCTCGATGTCGACGCCGCCAGGCACGGGCATCACCTGCGAGGCGCTCACGCACGCATGGGTGGCGAAGCCCCCGGTGGAGCCGAGCGAAGCCACGGGGTCGCCCGGTCGCAGGTGCGTCACGCCGTCGCCCACGGCCTCGACGATGCCGGAGAACTCGCAGCCCGGCACGAAGGGCAGGGGCGGCTTGACCTGGTACTTGGCCTGCACCGTGAGCAGGTCCGGAAAGTTCAGGCTCGCGGCCCGAACGGCCACCCGCACCTGGCCCGGCCCGGGCTCCGGCGTCGGCAGCGTCGTCCATCGCAGCGCCTCGACGCCGATCGGGTTCTCGCAAAGCCATGCCTGCATCATCGACTCCTGGAAGGGGATGCGTCCCTACAATGGTCCGCATGCGTATTCTGATCGCCAACGACGACGGCTATCTCGCCCCCGGGCTGGCGGCACTGGTGCAGGCCATGCAGGGGCTCGGGCACATTGACGTCATCGCCCCGGAGCAGAACTCCAGCGGCACGTCCAACGCGCTGTCGCTGCACCGGCCGCTGTCGCTGTACCAGGGCGTCAACGGCTTTCGCTACGTCAACGGCACGCCGTCGGACTGCGTCCACGTCGCCCTCACGGGCCTGCTGCCGCAGCGGCCGGACCTGGTGCTGTCGGGCATCAACAACGGCGCCAACATGGGTGACGACACGCTCTACTCGGGCACCGTGGCCGCCGCGATGGAAGGCTTCCTGTTCGGCATTCCGGCCATCGCGTTTTCGCAGGTCGACAAGGGCTGGGGCCACCTCGACGCCGCGGCGGCAACGGCGCGCTCCATCGTGGAGTCCGTGATCGCCACCGACCACGGCGGCCGACCCTTCCTGCTCAACGTGAACATCCCCAACCATGCCGACGCGGCGGCCCTGCCGCGGCGGGTCACCCGTCTCGGGCGGCGTCACGCGAGCGAGCCGGTCGTGCGGCAGCAGAGCCCGCGCGGCGACACCCTCTACTGGATCGGGCCGGCCGGGGACGCCCGCGAGGCCGGGGAGGGCACCGACTTCCACGCCACGGCGCAAGGCCAGGTGTCGATCACGCCTCTGCAGGTGGACCTGACCGACCATGCGGCGCTCGGCCACTGGGGCGCGCTGTTTCCGCAGCGGTCATGACCGACCGGCCGGCCCGACCGTCGCGCTTTCCGCTGCCGCTGGACAAGGTGGGCACGCGGCCGGCCATTGCGCCGGCGGCTGCGCCGCCTCGGCCGGTGGCGCGCGCCGTGGCCGACGATCCCGGCCTGGTGTCGCCGGCCCTGCGCCTGCGCATGGTGGAGCGGATCCGCGCCGAAGGCATCGACTGCCCACCGGTGCTAGCGGCCATGGCCCAGGTGCAGCGCCATCTGTTTGTCGACACCGGTCTGGCCGCACAGGCCTACGAGGACACCAGCCTGCCGATCGGGCATGGCCAGACGATCTCCAAGCCGTCGGTCGTGGCGCGCATGCTCGCACTGCTGTTCGAACGCCATCCCGGTCAGACCCGGCTCGGCCGCGTGCTGGAGATCGGCACCGGCTGCGGCTACCAGGCGGCCCTGCTGGCCTGCCTGGCGCGCCAGGTGGTGTCGGTGGAACGCCTGCAGCCGCTGCACGAGCGCGCGCGCGAGACGCTGGCGCCGATGCGCAGCGACAACCTGAGGCTGGTCTACGGCGATGGCCGGCTCGGCCACCCGCCCAACGCCCCCTACGACGCCATCGTCAGCGCGGCGGGCGGCGAAGACATTCCCCCGGCCTGGCTGGAGCAGCTGGCCGAAGGCGGCCGCCTGGTGGCGCCGGTCCACACCAGTACCGCTGGCGCCCAGGCCCTGGCCACGGTGGACCGGGACGCGTCGGGCTGGACCCGCCGGGTTCACGAAGCCGTCCGATTCGTCCCGTTAAGATCCGGCACGGCATGAAGTTCCTCGCAATGCATCGTTCGATCCGGTCCTTGTCGAACCTGGCCCTGGCCTCGCTGGCCCTGGCTCTCGCGGCCGGCTGCGCGTCGCCGACGCATCGGGCGCCGGTGGAAGACCGGGCGGCGCCGCGTGCCGCGTCACCTGCCGCCACGACCACCACCACGGCACCGACCGAAGCGCCGAAGCCGCCGCCGGGCATCGAGAACCTCGGCAAGCCCGGCTACTACGCCGTGAAGCCCGGCGACACCCTGATGCGCATCGGGCTCGAGACCGGCCAGAACTGGCGCGACATCGGCCGCTGGAACGGCATCGACAACCCCAATGTGCTCGAGGTCGGGCAGGTTCTGCGTGTGGTGCCGCCTGGCGTCGACGCGTCCGCTGCCGCCGCACGTCCCGTGGCCGGCGCGACCGCCCGGGTGGAGACGCGCCCGCTCGACGCGCGCCCGGCTGGCACCGCGGCGTCGGCCGCCACGCCGACATCGCCGGCCGCCGCGCCGGCGCCGTCCACCGCGCCGGCAGCGGCAACAGCCGCCACCGGTACCGGGGCGACGGGTACGCGCGAAGGCGACGACGACATCGCCTGGGGCTGGCCCGCGGCCGCTGCCGTGGCAGTGCCGTTCGACGAGGTGCGCACCAAGGGGCTGGTCTTCACCGGCAAGGCCGGCGACCCGGTGCTGGCGGCGGCCGACGGCCGCGTCATCTATGCCGGCTCCGGTCTGCGCGGCTACGGCAACATGGTGATCGTCAAGCACAACAACAGCTACCTCACGGCCTACGCGCACAACCAGGCGCTGCTGGTCAAGGAGGACCAGGTCGTGCGCCGCGGCCAGAAGATCGCCGAAATGGGCTCCAGCGACGCCGAACGCGTGCAGCTGCACTTCGAGATCCGCCGGCTCGGCAAGCCGGTCGACCCGGCGCGCCTGCTGCCTGCGCGCTGAGCATCTCCCGAAGCGGGGTGTCATGGCGGCTTCCGTTCTGGTCTTCGACCTCGAGACCATTCCCGACATCGCCGGCCTGAGGCTGCTGCGCGAGGCCGATCCCGAGCTGACGGACGCCCAGGTGCTGGCGCAGGAGCTGGCTGAGCGCAAGGAGGCCGGCAAGTCCGACATGCTGCCGCTGTACCTGCAGCGCGTGCTGGTCGTGTCCTGCGTGTTCCGCAACGCCAAGGGCCTGACGGTGCAGTCCTTCGTCGACCGCAGCGGCGACGAGGAGGGCGCCCTGATCCAGACCTTCTTCGACAAGATCGAGAAGCATCAGCCGCAGCTGGTCAGCTGGAACGGCGGTGGCTTCGACCTGCCGGTGCTGCATTACCGTGGCCTGAAGCACGGCGTGCGCGCCGACAAGTACTGGGACCTGGGCGAGGATGACCGCGAGTACAAGTGGAACAACTACATCTCGCGCTATCACACCCGCCACCTGGACCTGATGGACCTGCTGGCGCTGTACCAGCCGAGAGCGAGCGCGCCGCTGGACGCGATGGCCCGGCTGTGCGGCCTGCCCGGCAAGCTGGGCATGGACGGGTCGCAGGTATACCCCGCGTACCTCGACGGCAAGCTGGAGGACATCCGGCGCTACTGCGAGACTGACGTCGTCAACACCTACCTCGTCTACTGCCGATTCCAGAAGATGCGCGGCGGCTTCACCGACGCCGAGCACGACCGCGAGCTGGCGCTGGTGCGCGAGACGCTGGGGCTGATCGACGAGCCCCACTGGCCCGAGTACCTGGCCGCCTGGGCCTGACCGGGCCTCGCGGCCTGCCCGGGATAATCCGGGCATGACATCTCAAGGCGAATGGCTCGACGTCGAGTCGCTGGACCTGGAAGCCCAGGGCGTGGCTCACGAGTCGGAAGGCAAGGTCGTCTTCATCGAAGGAGCCCTGCCGGGCGAGCGCGTGCAGGTGCAGGTCCACCGCCGCAAGAACCAGTGGGAGCAGGCCAGTGTCACCGCCTGGTCGCGCGAGAGCTCGCAGCGGGTGGCCCCGCGCTGCCCCCACTTCGGCCTGCATGCGGGCGCCTGCGGCGGCTGCAAGATGCAGCACCTGCACCCGGCGGCCCAGGTGGCGGTGAAGCAGCGCACGCTCGAGGACAACCTCTGGCACCTGGCCAAGGTGCGGCCGGATCGCGTGATGCGTCCGATCGAGGGGCCGGCCTGGGGCTACCGCCAGCGCGCCCGACTGTCCGTGCGTTACGTCGCCAAGAAGGGGACGGTGCTGGTGGGTTTCCACGAACGCAAGTCGCGCTACATCGCCGACATGCGCGTGTGCCCCGTGCTGCCGCCCCGCGCCGAGGCGCTGCTGATGCCGCTGCGCGACCTCGTGATGCAGATGGACGCGCGCGAGACCCTGCCGCAGGTGGAGCTGGCGATGGGCGACGACGTGCTCGCACTCGTGCTGCGCCACCTCGAGCCGCTGGGCGCGGCCGACCTGCAGCGTTTGCGGGCCTTCGGTCAGCTCCATGGCGTGCAGTGGTGGCTGCAGCCCAAGGGACCCGACACCGTGAAGCTGCTCGACGAGGGCGGGCCGGTGCTGGCCTACGCGCTGCCGGAGTTCGGCGTGACCCATCCGTTCCGGCCGACCGACTTCACGCAGGTCAACCCGCAGATCAACCGCGTACTGGTCCAGCGGGCGGTGAACCTGCTCGACGTCCGGCCGACGCATCGCGTGATCGACTGGTTCTGCGGGCTGGGCAACTTCACGCTGCCGCTGGCCACGCGCGCGCACGAGGTGCTCGGCATCGAAGGCAGCGAGGTGCTGGTGCAGCGCGCGCGGGACAACGCGGCACGCAACGGGCTGCAGGCGGCCTTCGCGGCCCGCGACCTGTTCCAGATGACGCCTGACCTGCTGCGGGCCGACGGCGCTGCCGACCGCTGGCTGATCGATCCGCCGCGCGAAGGCGCCTTCGCCCTGGTCAAGGCCGCGGCGGACCTGGCCCAGGCGGGCGACTGGCAGCCGCCGGAGCGCATCGTCTACGTCAGCTGCAACCCGGCGACGCTGGCCCGCGACGCGGGGCTGCTGGTGCATCAGGCCGGCTACCGCTGTGCGGCGGCCGGCGTGGTCAACATGTTTCCCCACACGGCACACGTGGAGTCGATCGCGGTCTTCGAGCGGGCATGAAAAAGGGGCCCGAAGGCCCCTCGTGCTTGGCGGTGATGCCGCTGCTGGCTTACTCGCGCTCGCCGCCGAAGATGCCCAGCAGGGCCAGCAGGCTCTGGAACACGTTGTAGATGTCCAGGTAGATCGCCAGGGTGGCGGACACGTAGTTGGTCTCGCCGCCGTCGATCACGCGCTTGATGTCGTACAGCATGAAGGCCGAGAACAGGCCGATGGCGATCACGGCCAGCGTGACCATCAGCGCGCTGGACTGCACGAACACGTTGATGACGCCGGCCACCAGCAGCAGGATCGCGCCCACGAGCAGGAACTTGCCCATGTTCGACAGGTCGCGCTTGACCACGCTGGCCAGGCTGGCCATCGCGAAGAACACCGCCGCCGTGCCGCCGAAGGCCATCATGACCAGCGACGAGCCGTTGGAAAAGCCCAGCACGGTGCCGACCAGGCGCGACAGCATGAGCCCCATGAAGAACGTGAAGCCCAGCAGCAGGGCCACGCCCATGCCGGAGTTCTTGAACTTCTCGATCGCGAACATCAGGCCGAAGGCGCCGGCGAAGAAGACGATCAGCGACAGGCCCGTGCCCATGCGGGCCATGATGCCCGTGGACACGCCGATCCAGGCCCCCAGCACCGTGGGCACCAGCGACAGGGCCAGCAGCCAGTAGGTGTTGCGCAGGACGCGGTTGCGGTTACCGGCGAGCGCGCCGGCGCCAGCTTGGCTGGCATATGCGGTGTGCAGGCGGTCTTCCATGTCACGAACCTCCAATGTTGATGGTGACGCCGGTCATAGACCGGGCCCGACGATTCTAGTTCCCCGTCATCCCGGTCAGGAATGCCCTCACGCCGCGTCCACCAATGCCGGCCCGGCGGTGACTTACAGTGAAACGACTGCAACCCCGACCCCTGCTGGCATGGCTCTTCAGAAGAAACCCTACCTGTGTCACGACGATGCGCGCCGCATGGCGGCGGCCGCCGAGGCCGAGGCGCGGCGCAACGGCTGGGCCGTGGCGATCGCCATCGTCGACGACGGCGGCCACCTGCTGTGGCTGCAGCGGCTGGACGGCACGCCGCCCGTGTCCGCGCACATCGCCCCGTCCAAGGCGCGGACGGCCGCGCTCGGGCGGCGCGAGTCCAAGGTGTACGAGGACATCGTCAACGGCGGGCGCACCGCGTTCCTCAGCGCGCCCGAGATCGACGGCCTGCTGGAAGGCGGCGTGCCGGTCATGGTCGACGGCCACTGCGTCGGCGCGGTCGGCGTCAGCGGCGTGAAGTCGACCGAGGACGCGCAGATCGCCAAGGCCGGCATCGCCGCTTTGGGGGGGTAGGCCGGCGTCCGGCGAGGGGGGCGGCTACAATCGCTGGCTTTTTCGCCAGCCCCCGCGCACCCGGTTTTCCAGCACGCCACGACGGTCCAGCAACTCGGCCCCCCACGCCCGGTGGGCCGGTGGACAAACCGGGAGCGCTTCGCCCCGGAGCTTCTTTTGCTGCCTGTCCTGCCTCCCGCCGTGCTCGCCCTTGCCGACGGCACGGTCTTCCACGGCACCTCGATCGGCGCGCCCGGTCGCACCGTCGGCGAGGTGGTGTTCAACACCGCGCTCACCGGCTACCAGGAAATCCTCACCGACCCGAGCTACTGCCAGCAGATCGTCACACTGACGTATCCGCACATCGGCAATTACGGGGTCAACACCGAGGACGTCGAGTCCCGCAAGGTGTTTGCCGCGGGCCTGGTGATCAAGGACCTGCCCATCCGCGTGTCCAACTTCCGCGCGACGATGGGTCTGTCGGAGTACCTGCGACGGGAAGGCACCGTCGCCATCGCCGACATCGATACCCGTCGCCTGACGCGCGTGCTGCGTACCCGGGGTGCGCAGAACGGCGCGATCCTGGCCTTCGAGCCGGGCACAAGGGTCGACGCCGCGGTCATTGAGCAGGCCATCGCGGCCGCGCGCTCGGCGCCCAGCATGGCCGGCCTGGATCTCGCCAAGGTGGTGTCGGCGCAGGCGCCCTACGAGTGGACCGAGACCGAGTGGGCTCTCGGTTCGGGCTACGGCACCGTGCAGGCGCCGCGCTGGCGCGTGGTGGCCTACGACTTCGGCATCAAGAGCAACATCCTGCGCATGCTCGCATCGCGGGGCTGCCGGGTCACCGTCGTGCCGGCGCAGACCCCTGCCGCGCAGGTGCTGGCCCTCAAGCCCGACGGCGTGTTCCTCAGCAACGGCCCGGGCGACCCGCAGCCCTGCGACTACGCCATCGAGGCGGCGCGCACCCTGATCGACACCGGCGTGCCCACCTTCGGCATCTGCCTGGGCCACCAGATCATGGCGCTGGCCTCGGGGGCGAAGACCTTCAAGATGAAGTTCGGCCACCACGGCGCCAACCACCCGGTGAAGGACCTCGACACCGGCCGCGTGTCGATCACGAGCCAGAACCACGGCTTCGCGGTCGACGAGAAGTCGCTCGGCGCGAACCTGCGTCCGACGCACGTGAGCCTGTTCGACGGCACCCTGCAGGGGCTGGCCCGCACCGACCGGCCGGCCATCTGCTTCCAGGGCCACCCGGAGGCCAGCCCTGGCCCGCACGACATCGCCTACCTGTTCGACCGCTTCGTGAAGCTGATGGAGCAACGCTGACATGCCGAAGCGTCAAGACCTCAAGAGCATCCTCATCATCGGGGCCGGCCCCATCGTCATCGGCCAGGCCTGCGAGTTCGACTACTCCGGCGCCCAGGCCTGCAAGGCGCTGCGCGAGGAAGGCTACCGCGTCATCCTCGTCAACAGCAACCCGGCGACGATCATGACCGACCCGGGCACGGCCGACGCCACCTACATCGAGCCGATCACCTGGCAGGTGGTCGAGAAGATCATCGCCAAGGAGCGGCCCGACGCGGTGCTGCCCACCATGGGCGGGCAGACGGCGCTGAACTGCGCGCTGGACCTGCATCGCCACGGCGTGCTGGCCAAGTACGGCGTCGAGATGATCGGCGCCAACGAACGCGCGATCGAGAAGGCCGAGGACCGGCTCAAGTTCAAGGACGCGATGACCTCCATCGGCCTGGACTCGGCCAAGAGCGGCATCGCGCATTCGATGGAAGAGGCCTGGGCGGTGCAGAAGCGCATCCAGGCCGACATCGGCGGCTCGGGCTTCCCGATGGTCATCCGACCCAGCTTCACGCTCGGCGGCACCGGCGGCGGCATCGCCTACAACCCGGAGGAGTTCGAGGAGATCTGCAAGCGCGGCCTCGACCTGTCGCCGACCAACGAGCTGCTGATCGAGGAGTCGCTGATCGGCTGGAAGGAGTTCGAGATGGAAGTCGTCCGCGACCGCGCGGACAACTGCATCATCGTGTGCTCCATCGAGAACCTCGACCCGATGGGCATCCACACCGGCGACTCGATCACGGTGGCGCCGGCGCAGACGCTGACCGACAAGGAATACCAGCTGATGCGCAACGCGTCGATCGCGATCCTGCGCGAGATCGGCGTGGACACCGGCGGCTCCAACGTGCAGTTCTCGATCAACCCGGACAACGGCCGGATGATCGTGATCGAGATGAACCCGCGCGTGTCGCGGTCCTCGGCGCTGGCCTCCAAGGCCACCGGGTTCCCGATCGCCAAGGTGGCGGCCAAGCTCGCGGTGGGCTACACGCTCGACGAGCTGCGCAACGACATCACCGGCGGCGCCACGCCGGCCAGCTTCGAGCCCAGCATCGACTACGTCGTCACCAAGATCCCGCGCTTCGCCTTCGAGAAGTTCCGCGAGGCCGACCCGCACCTGACCACGCAGATGAAGTCCGTGGGCGAGGTGATGGCCATGGGCCGCACCTTCCAGGAAAGCTTCCAGAAGGCGCTGCGCGGCCTGGAGACCGGCATCGACGGCCTGTCCGAGCGCACCGACGTGCACGGCGGCGACCGCGACGAGATCGTCGAGGCCATCGGCAACCCGGGTCCCGAGCGCATCCTGTTCGTGGGCGACGCGTTCCGCATCGGCATGACGCTCGACGAAATCTTCGAGGAAACGCGGATCGACCCGTGGTTCCTGGCCCAGATCGAACAGATCGTGGCCACCGAGAAGGCACTGTCCGGCCGCACCGCGGCCAGCCTGACGGCCGACGAGATGCGCTACCTCAAGCGCAAGGGCTTCTCGGACAAGCGGCTGGCCAGGCTGCTGGGCACCCATCAGCATGAGGTGCGCGAGCGCCGTCACGAGCTCGGCGTGCGGCCGGTGTACAAGCGCGTGGACACCTGCGCGGCCGAGTTCGCCACCGAGACGGCCTACATGTACTCCACCTACGACGAGGAGTGCGAGGCCGAGCCGACGACGCGCCGCAAGATCATGGTGCTCGGGGGCGGCCCCAACCGCATCGGGCAGGGCATCGAGTTCGACTACTGCTGCGTCCATGCGGCGCTGGCGATGCGCGAGGACGGGTACGAGACCATCATGGTCAACTGCAACCCGGAGACCGTGTCGACCGACTACGACACCAGCGACCGGCTCTACTTCGAGCCGGTCACGCTGGAGGACGTGCTCGAGATCGTCGACAAGGAAAAGCCCACCGGCGTGATCGTGCAGTACGGCGGCCAGACGCCGCTGAAGCTCGCGCTCGACCTGGAACGCGCCGGCGTGCCGATCATCGGCACCACGCCCGACAGCATCGACATCGCCGAGGACCGGGAGCGGTTCCAGAAGCTGCTGACGGCGCTCGGCCTGCGCCAGCCGCCCAACCGCACCGCGCGCACCGAGGAGCAGGCCCTGCAGCTGGCGCAGGAGATCGGCTACCCGCTGGTGGTGCGGCCGAGCTACGTGCTGGGCGGCCGGGCGATGGAGATCGTGCACGGCGACAAGGATCTCGAGCGCTACATGCGCGAGGCGGTGCGGGTGTCGGAGAAGTCGCCCGTGCTGCTCGACCGCTTCCTCGACGACGCGATCGAGGTCGACGTCGACTGCATCAGCGATGGCACCGACGTGATGATCGGCGGCATCATGGAGCACATCGAGCAGGCCGGCGTCCATTCCGGCGACTCGGCGTGCTCGCTGCCGGCCTACACGCTGTCCGCGGCGCTGCAGGACGAGCTGCGGCGCCAGACCACCGTGATGGCCAAGGCGCTCAAGGTGGTGGGCCTGATGAACGTGCAGTTCGCGATCCAGGGCGAGGGCGACGCGGCCACGGTCTACGTGCTCGAAGTCAACCCGCGGGCGTCGCGCACCGTGCCCTACGTCAGCAAGGCCACGGGCCAGCCGCTGGCCAAGATCGCGGCGCGCTGCATGGCCGGCACGGCGCTGAAGGCGCAGAAGGGCGTGCGCGGCGAGGTCATCCCGCCGTACTACAGCATCAAGGAAGCGGTGTTCCCGTTCAACAAGTTCCCCGGCGTCGATCCGATCCTGGGTCCGGAGATGCGTTCGACGGGCGAGGTGATGGGCGTGGGCTCGACCTTCGGCGAGGCCATGCTCAAGAGCCAGCTCGGTGCCGGTTCGCGCCTGCCTTCCAAGGGCACGGTCGTGATCACGGTCAAGAAGGGCGACAAGCCGCGCGCGGCCCAGGTCGCCGCCGACCTGCATGCGCTGGGCTTCAGCGTGCTCGCGACCAAGGGCACCGCTGCCGCCATCGCCGCGGCCGGCGTGCCGGTAAAGGTGGTCAACAAGATCAAGGACGGCCGGCCGCACATCGCCGACATGGTCAAGGGCGGAGAGATCCAGCTCGTGTTCACCACGGTGGACGAGACCCGCACCGCGATCGCCGACTCGCGCTACATCCGCACCGCCGCGATCGCCAACCGCGTGACCTACTACACCACGATGGCCGGCTGCGAGGCGGCCACCGAGGCCTTGAAGCACCGCGCCGACATCGGCGTGATGTCGCTGCAGGAGCTTCACGCGCAGCTTCCCCGCTAGAATTCCTGCCCATCTGTCCGCCGCCGGTGCATCGCGCCGGCGGCGGCTTCGTTTCGGACCACCCCCCACAGCCCATGGCCACCGTTCCTCTCACCGTGCGCGGCGCGGAAAAGCTCAAGTCCGAACTGCATCGGCTCAAGACCGTCGAGCGCCATGCCGTGATCCAGGCGATCTCGGAAGCGCGGGCGCAGGGCGACCTGTCCGAGAACGCCGAGTACGACGCGGCCAAGGACAAGCAGGGCTTCATCGAAGGCCGCATCCTCGAACTCGAGGCCAAGCTGGCCGCGGCGCAGATCATCGACCCGGCCACGCTGGACGCCGGCGGCCGCGTGGTGTTCGGTGCGACCGTCGACCTGGAGGACGAGGACAGCGGCGCCGGCGTGACCTACCAGATCGTCGGCGACGACGAGGCCGACCTGAAGCAGGGCCTGATCTCCATCAGTTCGCCGATCGCCCGCGCCCTGATCGGCAAGGAAGCCGGCGACGTGGCCGAGTTCCAGGCGCCCGGCGGCACGCGCAGCTTCGAGATCATCGGCGTGCGCTACGTCTGAAGCGCTTTCTTCTTGGTGCCGGTGCCGGCCGGCCGTTTGCGGGCCCGCTTGACCGTGCCGCCGGCCGTCAGCCGCTCGTTGCCGCGCACCGTCAGCTTCTTGACCTGGGGCCGGTGGTTGCCGCTCTTGCTGAACTTGAGCACCTTGACCACGCGGGGCGCGGCGCCGCGGTCCTCCCGGGGGGCGCGTTCCTTGGGCGGCACCGGCCGCCACAGCACCAGCAGCTTGCCGATGTGCTGCACCGGGGCGGCATCCAGCGCGTCGGCCAGTTCGGCCAGCAGGAGCTCGCGCTGGTTGCGGTCGTCGCTGAACACCCGCACCTTGATCAGCCCGTGGGCGGTGAGGGCGGCGTCGGCCTCCTTGCGCACCGCGGGCGTCAGGCCGTCGGCGCCGATGAGCACGACCGGGTCGAGATGATGCGAGGCGGCGCGGTGCTCGCGGCGCTGGGCGGCGGTCAGGCTGAGGGCTGTCATGTCCCTATTATCCGGGTGCGATGAAAGTCAAGACGAAAAGCAAGAAGGTCAACAAGGCGTGGCTCAACGATCACGTCAACGACCCCTATGTGAAGATGGCCCAGCGCGAGGGCTACCGTGCCCGTGCCGCTTACAAGCTCAAGGAGATCGACGAGGCCCTCGGGCTGGTGCGCCCGGGGCAGGTGGTGGTGGACCTGGGCGCGGCGCCGGGGGCCTGGAGCCAGTACCTGCGGCGGCGCTTCGCGCCGCGCGCCCTGGGCGCCGGCGGTGCGGCGACCGGCGAGCTGGACGGCACCATCATCGCGCTCGACCTGCTGGAGTTCGAGCCGATCGAGGGCGTGCAGGTCATCCAGGGCGACTTCCGCGACGACGCGGTGATGGCCCGGCTGGAGGCGGCCCTGGGCGGGCGGGCGGTGGATCTGGTGGTGTCCGACATGGCGCCCAACCTGTCCGGCATCGAGAGCGCCGACTCGGCGCGGATCGCCCACCTGGTCGAGCTGGCCGTGGACTTTTCACTGCGCCACCTCAAGCCGGAAGGCGCGCTGGTGGCCAAACTGTTCCACGGCAGCGGCTACAGCCAGCTGGTCGAACTGTTCAAGCGCAGCTTCCGGGTCGTCAAGCCGATCAAGCCCAAGGCGAGCCGGGACCGGTCATCGGAAACTTTCATCGTCGGGATTGGTCTGAAAAAGTCCTGACGCGACGCGGGGTTGGCGTCGAAATCTGCCGGGCGGTGACGCACTTGACGCGTCTAGAATCGGCACCACATGCACCCCAGCGCCGAACCGGCGTGGTGCAACGGCACAAGGAGCCGCGGTGAACAATCAATGGTTTTCGAAGATCGCTGTCTGGCTGGTGATTGCACTGGTCCTGTTCACGGTCTTCAAGCAGCTCGACAAGACGCGTCCGGTCGAGTCGATCACCTACACGCAGTTCATGGAAGACGCGCGTGCCGGCAAGATCAAGCGCGTCGAGGTGCAGGGCCGCAACCTGAAGGTCAGCCCCACCGAGGGCCAGGCCTACACGATCGCCACCCCGGGCGACCTGTGGATGGTGGGCGACCTGATGAAGTACGGCGTCCAGGTCTCGGCCAAGCCCGAGGAGGAGCCGTCGCTGCTGATGACCATCCTGATCAGCTGGGGCCCGTTCCTGCTCCTGATCGGCGTCTGGATCTACTTCATGCGCCAGATGCAGGGCGGCGGCAAGGGCGGGGCGTTCAGCTTCGGCAAGAGCAAGGCCCGCATGCTGGACGAGGCCAACAACACCACCACCTTCGCTGACGTCGCCGGCTGCGACGAGGCCAAGGAGGAGGTCAAGGAACTGGTCGACTTCCTGAAGGACCCGCAGAAGTTCCAGAAGCTGGGCGGCCGCATCCCGCGCGGCGTGCTGCTGGTCGGCCCCCCGGGCACCGGCAAGACGCTGCTGGCCAAGGCCATCGCCGGCGAGGCCAAGGTGCCGTTCTTCACCATCTCGGGCTCCGACTTCGTCGAGATGTTCGTCGGCGTGGGCGCGGCCCGCGTGCGCGACATGTTCGAGCAGGCCAAGAAGAGCGCGCCCTGCATCATCTTCATCGACGAAATCGACGCCGTCGGCCGTCACCGCGGTGCCGGCCTGGGCGGCGGCAACGACGAGCGCGAGCAGACGCTCAACCAGATGCTCGTCGAGATGGACGGCTTCGACACCAACCTCGGCGTCATCGTGATGGCGGCCACCAACCGGCCGGACATCCTCGACCCCGCGCTGCTGCGCCCGGGCCGCTTCGACCGCCAGGTCTACGTGACGCTGCCCGACATCCGCGGCCGCGAGCAGATCCTCAACGTGCACATGCGCAAGGTGCCGGTCGGCCAGGACATCCGTGCCGACATCCTGGCGCGCGGCACGCCGGGCTTCTCCGGCGCCGACCTGGCCAACCTCGTCAACGAGGCGGCCCTCTTCGCCGCGCGCCGCAACGGCCGCGTGGTCGAGATGATCGATTTCGAGCGCGCCAAGGACAAGATCATGATGGGCGCGGAGCGCAAGTCCATGGTCATGGACGAGGACGAGCGCCGCAACACCGCCTACCACGAGGCCGGTCATGCCCTGATCGGCAAGATGCTGCCCAAGCTCGATCCGGTGCACAAGGTGACCATCATCCCGCGCGGTGGCGCGCTGGGCGTCACCGTGTCGCTGCCCGAGAAGGACCGCTACAGCGTCGACAAGGTCCAGATGCTCAACCGCATCTCCATGCTCTTCGGCGGCCGCATCGCCGAGGAAGTGTTCATGAGCCAGATGACCACCGGCGCGTCCAACGACTTCGAGCGCGCCACGCAGATGGCCCGCGACATGGTCATGCGCTACGGCATGAGCGACGTGATGGGCCCGATGGTCTACGCCGAGAACGAGGGCGAGGTGTTCCTCGGCCGCTCGGTCACCAAGACCACCAACATCAGCGAGGAGACGATGCGCCGGGTGGACGTCGAGGTGCGCCGCATCATCGACGAGCAGTACGGCATCGCCCGCAAGCTGATCGAGGACAACCAGGACAAGATGCACGCGATGGCCAAGGCGCTGCTCGAGTGGGAGACCATCGACGGCGAACAGATCGACGACATCATGGCCGGCCGTCCGCCGCGGGCGCCGAAGGACTGGAGCGGCAGCACGCCGCCCTCCGGCGGCAGCGGCACGGCGCCGGCGGTCGGCGGCCCCGCGGCCACCACGGCCTGAGGCGGCACGCCCGATCTCTGAAGGCGGGGCTTCGGCCCCGTCGCCTTTTTCCGGCTCCATGACCCCGACCTGGCAGACCTCGCGCTTCGACGTCGACCTGTCGACGCCGCGCGTGATGGGCATCGTCAACGTGACGCCGGACTCGTTCTCGGACGGCGGGCGCCACGACCGCCCCGAGGCGGCAATGGCGCACTGCGAAACGCTGCTGCGCGAAGGAGCCCACCTGCTGGACATCGGCGGCGAGTCCACCCGCCCGGGCGCCCGCACGCCCTCGGTCGACGAGGAACTCGCCCGCGTGGTGCCGGTGGTTCGACACGCGGTCACGCTCGGCGTGCCGGTGTCGGTGGACACGAGCCGGCCCGAGGTGATCCGGGCCGTGCTCGACCTCGGCGCCGACATCGTCAACGACGTGCGGGCGCTGGCCCTGCCGGGGGCCATCGAGGCGGTGGCGGCGCATCCCCGCGCGGGGGTGTGCCTGATGCACATGCAGGGCCAGCCGCAGTCGATGCAGGCCGCCCCCGACTACGGCGACGTGGTCGCCGAAGTGCGTGCGTTTCTGGCACGCCGGCTCGCCGTCGCCGAGGGCGCCGGCATCGGTGCCGCGAGAATCGTCCTCGATCCGGGGATCGGCTTCGGCAAGCTGCCGCAGCACAATCTGGCGCTGCTGGCACGGCAGGACGAATTGCTGGCGCTGGGGCGGCCGTTGCTCGTGGGGTGGTCGCGCAAGTCCACCCTGGGCAGCGTGACGGGCCGTGCGGTAGGGGAGCGGCTGGCGGCCAGCGTCGCGGCGGCGCTGCTGGCGGCGCAACGGGGCGCCGGCGTGCTGCGCGTGCACGACGTGGCCGCGACGGTGGACGCGCTGGCGATCTGGCAGGCGGCCACGCCGCGCCCTCAGGACAGGACAACATGAGCAATCGACGTTACTTCGGCACCGACGGCATCCGCGGCACGGTGGGCCAGGCGCCCATCACGGCGGACTTCATGCTTCGGCTCGGCCATGCCGTGGGCCAGGTGCTTCGCCGCGACACGGCCCGGCCCACGGTGCTGATCGGCAAGGACACCCGCATCTCGGGCTACATGATCGAGTCGGCGCTCGAGGCGGGCTTCGCCTCGGCGGGCGTCGACGTGCTGCTGTCGGGGCCGCTGCCCACGCCCGGCGTGGCCTACCTGACGCGGGCGCTGCGGCTCGACCTCGGCGTGGTGATCAGCGCGTCACACAACCCGTTCCCGGACAACGGCATCAAATTCTTCTCGGCCATGGGCCAGAAGCTCCCGGACGCCTGGGAGCTGGCCGTCGAGGCGGCGCTCGACGCCGCGCCGGTCTGGGCCGATTCCGCCGGGCTGGGCAAGGCGCGCCGGCTCGACGACGCCGGTGGCCGCTACGGCGAGTTCTGCAAGAGCCGCTTCTCGTCCGAGCTGTCGCTCAAGGGGCTCAAGCTCGTGGTCGACGCGGCGCATGGCGCGGCCTACCACGTCGCGCCCGACGTGTTCCACGAGCTGGGCGCCGAGGTGGTCACCATCGGCTGCGCGCCGGACGGCACCAACATCAACGCCGGCGTCGGCGCCACCGCCCCGGACGCCCTGGTGGCCGCCGTGCGGCAGCACCGGGCCGACTACGGCATCGCGCTCGACGGCGACGCCGACCGCCTGCAGGTGGTGGACGGCAGCGGGCGCCTGTTCAACGGCGACGAACTGCTCTACGTGATGGTGGCCGACCGGCTGGCGCGGGGCGAAGCCGTGCCCGGGGCCGTGGGCACGCTGATGACCAACATGGCCGTGGAGCTGGCGCTCAATGCCCGCGGCGTGCCGCTGGTGCGGGCCAAGGTCGGTGACCGCTACGTGCTCGAGGAACTCAATGCGCGCGGCTGGGTGCTGGGCGGAGAGGGCTCCGGGCATCTGCTCGCGCTGGACCGCCACACCACCGGCGACGGCATCGTCAGCGCGCTGCAGATCCTGGAAGCCGTGCGGCGCAGCGGGCAGTCGCTGGAGGCGATGCTCGACGGAGTGAATCTGTTTCCCCAGACGATGATCAACGTTCGCGTCGCGGAACTCGGAGACTGGCGCAGCAACCCTGCGCTGATCGCGGCCCAGGCTGCGGTGGAAGGCGATCTGCAGGGCGAAGGTCGCGTCCTCATCCGCGCCTCGGGCACCGAGCCCGTGCTTCGCGTGATGGTCGAGGCGCGAGATGCCGCGATGGCGCGCGAAAGCGCCAGAAGGCTGGCCGACGCGGTCGCTTCGGGCTGATCGGCGGGAAGCGGGTCCCACGCGGGCGGGGCCGTCAGGCCGGGCGCGGTGCAGACGCGCCTCGAGACGGGCATGGCGGTGCCGCGCCGTGGCATGGCGGGCCTGACGCTCCAGCCGCTTCGCCCTCATCGTGACGTCAAACCGTCACATCATCGTCATGGTCCGGTTCGAGACTGGCGAGCGAGTTCAACCCTGCACAGTGAAACGCCATGCCAAAGAACCTCCTCCTCATCCTGGCCGCCGGCTTGACCCTCGGGGCCTGCGCCTCGTCGCCCACCCTGCCCCCCGGTGTCAAGGCAGGTCAGTTCGTTCGCTTCGCCTGTGAGGGCGGCAAGACCTTTGCCGTCCGTGTCAGCGAGGACGGTCGGACCGCCCGGGTCCGGGGCCACCATGGGGCCGCGGAACTGGGTGCCGTGGGTGCCGACCAGTTCGAGGGTGATGGCTACCGACTCACCCTCAAGTCCGGAGATGGCTCCGCGCTGAGCCACCAAGGCAAGTCCGAAGGCGAGAAATGCAAGCCGCAGGCTTGACCGCTGCACCTTAGTGGTGCGTTCGCGCCTGGGGGCGGGCTCGGGACAGTCAGTTTTCCTTCACGAGCCTGTCACCGTGTCGTCATATCCCGCTCCTAGAGTCCTCTTCACGTTGATCTAGGCCCTTACGAGTTGAAAGGAATCCCATGAAGTTCGCCTTTGGTTCAGTCACTGCGGTGGCGCTGGCCGGTTCTCTGTTCTCGACGCTGGCGCACGCCCAGTCGGTGAAGGTCGATGGATCCAGCACCGTGTTCCCGGTGACCGAAGCGGTCGCCGAGGAGTTTCAGAAGGCCAACCGCAACCTGAAGGTCACCGTCGGCATCAGTGGCACGGGTGGCGGCTTCAAGAAGTTCTGCCGCGGCGAGACCGACATCCAGAACGCCTCGCGCCCGATCCTTGCTGGCGAGATGAAGGACTGCAAGGCGGCCGGTGTTCAGTACATCGAACTGCCTGTGGCCTTCGATGCCCTCACCGTCGTGGTTCACAAGGACAGCCCGGTCAAGGAGATCTCGATCGAGGACCTCAAGAAGATGTGGGAGCCCGCGGCGCAGGGCAAGATCATGCGCTGGAAGGACGCGAACCCGGCCCTGCCTGACGCGCCGCTTCAGCTGTTCGGTGCCGGCGCCGACTCGGGCACGTTCGATTACTTCACCGAAGCCGTCACGGGCAA
Source organism: Aquabacterium sp. T101 (assembly GCF_057219775.1). Taxonomy (NCBI): domain Bacteria; kingdom Pseudomonadati; phylum Pseudomonadota; class Betaproteobacteria; order Burkholderiales; family Sphaerotilaceae; genus Aquabacterium; species Aquabacterium sp. T101. The sequence goes on along the minus strand of NZ_JBXVVZ010000001.1, from coordinate 651,103 downwards.
GAGCAAGTCCAGCCGTGGCGACTTCACGGCCAGCGAGGACGACAACGTCATCGTCCAGGGCGTCAGCCGCAGCCGCAATGCGCTGGGCTTCTTCGGCTTCGCCTACTACGAAGAGAACAAGGACAAGCTCAAGGGCCTGCCGATCAGCTGGAAGGGTGGCAAGGCCGTCGAACCCAGCGCTGCCAACGTGCTCAACGGCACCTACCAGCCGCTGTCTCGTCCGATCTTCATCTACGTCAATGCGAAGTCTCTGGCCAAGCCCGAGATCAAGGCGTTTGCCGAGTACTACATGAAGAACGCGCCGAAGCTGGTGGCCGAAGTGAAGTACGTGCCGCTGCCGTCGAAGGCCTACGAGTACAACCTCGCTGCACTGCAGAAGGGTCGCGTGGGAACCAAGATGGGTGGTGAGAACAAGGTCGGCCTGACCGTTGAGCAACTGATGTCCTTGGAAGCCAAGGAATAGCGGGCACTGAGTCGAGCCGGAGCCGCGGGAAGCGGCCCGGCTTGGCGGCTTTCGCAAAAGCCGCTTTGGATCGAGAACCGGAGGGGGTACTTTGGCTGCGATTTCCCATCCCGCCGTCGTGGGCGATAAAGTCGACCCCATGCGGCTCAAGCGCAAGGCCACCCGCCACCTCAAGGAACTGTTCATCGAGCTGCTGCTGATGGGCTGTGGCCTGGTGGCCGTGTTCACCACGCTGGCGATCACGGTCATCCTGGTCTACGAGTCGATCGGCTTCTTCAGCTTCGTGTCGGTCTGGGATTTCATTACCGGCACGGTCTGGACACCGTTGTTCGAGAACCCCCAGTACGGGATCCTTCCCCTGGTCTCGGGCACGCTGACGATTACGTTCATCGCGCTGCTGGTGGCGGTGCCCATGGGCACCGTGATCGCGATCTACCTGTCGGAGTTCGCGCCACACAAGGCGCGCGAGATCATCAAGCCTGCCCTGGAACTGATCCAGGCCGTGCCGACGATCGTCTTCGGATACTTCGCGCTCCTGTTCGTGACGCCCCTGCTGCAAGGCACGATCCTGCCCAACCTGCCGGGCTTCAACATGCTGGTGCCCGGTCTGGTGATCGGCATCGCAACGATTCCCACCATCGCGTCCTTGTCCGAAGACGCCATGAGAGCCGTGCCCATGGCCATGCGCGAAGGCGCCTACGCGCTGGGCAGCAACAAGATGCAGGTGTCGCTCAAGGTGGTGATGCCTGCGGCGATCTCCGGTGTCGTGGCGGCGTTCGTGCTGGCCGCAGCGCGGGCGATCGGCGAAACGATGATCGTGGCGATCGCGGCAGGACAGAACGCCAACTTCTCCTTCAACCCTCTCGATGCTGCAGCCACCCTGACCGCCTACATCGCCCAGGTCAGCATGGGTGATCTGGAGCACGGTTCGGTGGGCTATCGCAGCATCTTCGCTGCCGGCCTGGTGCTGCTGCTGATGACGCTGGTCCTCAACGTCGCAGGCCACTTCCTGCGTCGCCGCTATCGCAAGGCCTACTGACATGAGTACGACAGCTGATCACAGCACCGCAGCGCGCGAACAGCGCCTGTCCGAGTTGCGTTCCCGCATCGCGGCAGGTGTGCGCAACCAGAAGGTCTTCGCCTTCGTCGGGGTGACCTTCACCGCGTTCGCCGTGCTGGTGCTGATCGCAGCCTTTCTCGACCTGCTCATCGACGGCCTGCCGCGCCTTTCCTCGGAGTTCATGACGAGCTTTCCCTCGCGGAGGGCAGAGAGGGCGGGCATCCTTTCGGCATGGGTCGGCAGCGCACTCGTCATGCTGGTCACGATGCTGGCCGCAGTGCCGATCGGCATTGGCGCAGCGGTGTATCTCGAGGAGTACGCCAAGAAGAACTGGTTCACGGACCTCATCGAGATCAATGTCACGAACCTGGCCGGTGTGCCTTCCATCGTCTACGGCCTGCTGGCGCTCGGGCTGTTCGTCTATCAGTTCGGTTTCGGCGAGAGCATCCTGACCGCCGGGCTGACATTGGCCCTGCTCATCCTTCCGATCGTCATCGTGTCCTCGCGCGAGGCACTTCGCTCCGTGCCGATCCACATCCGCGAGGCGGCCTACGGCGCTGGAGCCACCCGCTGGCAGATGGTCAGCGACCATCTCCTGCCCTACTCCCGGGGAGGGATGATGACGGGCGTGATCCTCGGCATGGCCGAAGCCATCGGCCAGACCGCACCGATCATCACGATCGGCGCATTGACGTTCATCGCCTTCCTGCCGCCGATGCCGGTGACAGGTGAGTTCCCGTTCCTCAGCACCCAGTGGCTTTGGTCGGAGTTCACCGTGTTGCCGATCCAGATGTACAACTGGGTGTCGCGGCCGGACAAGGCCTTCCAGATCAATGCCGCGGCGGCCGGTGTGGTCCTCCTGTTCATGACGCTGCTGATGAATGGCCTCGCCATCTATCTGCGTTATCAAGTCCGAAAGAGCATCAAATGGTGATCGACACTCTGGAGCGTCCGGTTGAGAAGCCGGCCACGGTGAACAAGGCCGAGGTCCGCAACCTCAGCTTCTACTACGGCGACTTCAAGAGCCTGAAGAACGTCTCGATGCCGATCGAGGAGCACAAGGTCACGGCATTGATCGGGCCCAGCGGGTGCGGCAAGAGCACGCTGCTGCGCTGCTTCAACCGCATGCACGATCTGTATCCCGGCAACCGCTATGAAGGCGAGATCATCCTCAAGCCGGACAACGTGAACATCCTGGCGCGCGACGTGGATCCGATCGAGGTTCGCATGCGCATCGGCATGGTCTTCCAGAAGCCCAATCCTTTTCCGAAGTCGATCTACGAGAACGTGGCGTACGGCCTTCGGGTGCGCGGCGTGAACAACAGGACCGAGCTGGACGACCGGGTGGAGCAGGCCCTGAAGGGGGCGGCCCTGTGGGGCGAGGTGAAGGATCGTCTGGACGAAGTCGCCTTTGCCATGAGTGGTGGTCAGCAACAGCGGCTGTGCATCGCCCGGGCGCTGGCCACGGAGCCCGAACTGCTCCTGTTCGACGAGCCGACGTCCGCGCTGGATCCGATCGCCACCGGCAGCATCGAGGAACTGATCCAGGAGATCCGCTCCCGGGTGTCGATCCTGATCGTCACCCACAACATGCAGCAGGCCGCACGCGTGTCCGACTACACGGCCTACATGTACCTCGGCGATCTGATCGAGTTCGGTCCCACCGCGGAACTCTTCATGAAGCCGAAGAGGAAAGAGACCGAGGACTACATCACCGGTCGTTTCGGCTGAAACAGGGAGCGCACCATGCCAGACAAGCATCTATCCACCCAGTTCGACGCCGAGCTGGCGGGTATCTCCAATCGCGTCCTCGAAATGGGAGGCATGGTCGAGTCGCAGGTTGCGCAGGCGATCTATGCGCTGTCCCACTTCAGCGGGGAAACCGCGACGCAGGTCCTGAAGACCGAGGAGCGCGTGAACCAGATGGAAGTCGAGATCGATTTCGATCTGTCTGCCATCATTGCGCGTCGACAGCCCACGGCCCGCGACCTGCGGCTCCTGATCGCCATCAGCAAGGCGATTGCCAATCTGGAGCGCGTGGGTGACGAGGCGGCGCGGATTGCCAGGACGGTTCAGCGTCTGATCAACACCGGCGTGTCCAGCCGCCTGCGGTTGCCGGTGGCCGATCTCGGGTTCGAGGCGGACCTGGCCATTGCCCAGCTGCGGCGCTCTCTCGATGCCTTCGCCCGCCTCGACACCGAGCAGGCACTTCAGGTGCTCAAGGCGGACGACCTGATCGACCAGGAATTCGACGGTCTGATGCGCAAGCTGATCACGTACATGATGGAAGATCCGCGCACGATTTCGGCGTCGATCGACCTCGTCTTTGTCGCCAAGGCGATCGAGCGGGTCGGCGATCACGGCAAGAACCTGGCGGAAGCGGTGATCTACATCGTCAAGGGCACCGACGTGCGGCACGCGCCGATGACGGCGGTCGAAGACGCTGTCCGTTGAGGTCGATGCCATGACTCGCGTCCTGGTGGTGGAGGATGAAGCGGCGATTGCCGAACTCGTCGCCATCAATCTGCGTCACTCGGGTTTCGAGGTCACCCTGGCTGCGGATGCGGTCGCCGCGGCGGCCTTCGTGGACCGCATGCTGCCAGACCTGGTCATCCTGGACTGGATGTTGCCCGGGGAGTCCGGACTGGCCTTGGCCAAGCGGTGGCGGGCCGATCCCCGCACCCGGGCTCTGTCGATCATCATGCTGACGGCTCGAGCCGCCGAGGCGGACAAGCTGTCCGGGCTCGACGGTGGCGCCGACGACTACGTCACCAAGCCGTTCTCGCCGAAGGAACTGCTTGCGCGAGTGCGCGCCGTGCTGCGCCGCAAGGCGCCCCAGGCCCTGGACGACGCTGTCGAGGTGGGGGGCCTGGTGCTCGATCCTGCGACCCGGCGTGTCACGAGGTTGCTCGATGGAGCCAGCCGCGAGGCCAAGGTCGGTCCGACCGAGTTCCGGTTGCTTCACTTCCTGATGACGCATCCCGAGCGGGTGCACAGTCGATCCCAGCTTCTGGACCGCGTCTGGGGCGATCACGTGTTCATCGAGGAGCGAACGGTCGACGTCCATATCAAGCGCCTGCGCGAAGCGCTGTCGCCGTTGAACTGTGCCCACATGGTGGAAACGGTTCGGGGTGCCGGCTACCGACTGGCGCCAAGGGCCCTGGCATCGGCATGAGCGCCTCTTTCGGCCGCGTAGCGGCCGTGCTGATGGGCCTGCTGCTGGGTGGTCTCGTTGGCGGATGGATCGGTTCCTGGAACGAAGCGGTACCGATCGGAGCTGGATTCGGTGCCCTGGTCGGCGTGGCGTCGATGGCGCTGGTCGATGCGGCGCGCGCGGCGCGGTTTCTCCGATGGCTGCGTGGTACGCAGGAAGCGCCCGCGCCACGAGTTTCCGGCTTCTGGGGTGACATCGCCTATCGAGTCGAACGCGCCTTGCGCATGCGGGAACGGCAGGCCGAGTCCGAGCGCGAGCGCCTGCGCCAATTCCTGGATGCCATCGATGCCTCGCCCAACGGCGTGCTTCTGGTCGATGCCGAGGATCGGATCGAGTGGTGCAACGCGCAGGCTGCGGACCACTTCGGTCTGATGCCGGTGCGCGATCAGCGGCAGAAGGTGACCAATCTGCTGCGTTCGCCCAGCTTCGTGGCGCACCTGGCCGCAGGCGAGTTCGACCACGCCGTCGAGTTCGCCGGCCCCCAGGGGCGGATGACGCTGTCGGTACTGGTGCGGCCCTATGGCGACGGCCAGAAGCTCATCCTGTCGCAGGACGTGACCGAGCGCGAGCGCATGGAGACCATGCGGCGCGATTTCGTGGCCAACGTGTCGCACGAGATCCGCACGCCGCTGACCGTGCTCGCCGGCTTCGTCGAGACCCTGGCCAGCGTGCCGCTGTCGGCGGCGGAGCAGCCGCGCGTGTTCGGCCTGATGCGCCAGCAGACCACGCGCATCCAGACCCTGGTCGAAGACCTGCTGACCCTGGCCCAGCTGGAAGGCAGCCCGCGCCCCGCGGCGGACCGCTGGGTGTCCATCGACGCGCTGCTGGCGACGGTCATGGCCGATGCCGAGCTGCTGTGCGCCGGACGGCAGGACCTGCACCTGGACCGCCAGAGCGGCCTGGAGGTGGCCGGCGCGGAAGGCGAACTCGTCAGCGCCATGAGCAACCTGCTGTCCAACGCAGTTCGCTACACGCCCGAGGGCGGGCGCATCGACGTGCGCTGGGGGCTGCGCGACAGCGACGGCAGCGCCGTATTCGAGGTGGCCGACACCGGCATCGGCATCGCGCGCGAGCACCTGCCGCGCCTGACCGAGCGCTTCTACCGCGTCGACGGCAGCCGCTCGCGCGACACGGGCGGCACCGGCCTGGGGCTGGCCATCGTCAAGCACGTCGTGCAGCGCCATGGCGGCGAACTGCAGATCGAGAGCGAGCCCGGCAAGGGCTCGCGCTTCCGGTTGGTGTTTCCCGCGGCGCGGGTGCGTGCCCGGGGCGAGCTGGCCGCGCTGCAGCCCGACGCCGACCGGCAGGGGGCCTGACTAGGCCGTCGCGGCCGGGGCGTCGTCGCCCGCGAAGCTGTCGGTGAAGGTGAAGTACAGCGACACGTAGAACGCGGTCGAGAACATCAGCCCCGCGGGCAGCGCCACCAGCGCCAGCATCTGCGGCGCTCCCACCACGGCCAGCAGCACGCCGCTGACGATGCCGAACAGCGCCACCGTGGCGGTCCAGGCCAGGAAGTACAGCGCGAAGGCGCCCTTGTTGCGCCAGAAGGCCAGGGTGCTGGAGAACAGGGCCTGAGCCGCGCCCTGGCCATGCCACCACACCAGCATCGGCGCGTGCCAGTAGGGCACCGCGATCAGTGCCGTCAACCCGACGCGCAGCCACATGCCGGCCAGCAGGTCCGGATCCGACAGCAGGGCATCGATCTGCTGGTTGGCCTTGTCGTCCCGCGTGCTGGCCAGCAGCACCTGCAGCTTCTCGAACGCGCCGCCGTCGACCGCGTCGGCGGCCAGCATCGACAGCGCGCTGGCCGCCGCGAACGCCAGGCACAGCGCCAGCAGCGTGCGCCGGCGCACCGGGTCGCCGCCCATCAGCGGCTCCACCAGCAGGCCGGCGTGCACCGGCTGGCCGGCCAGGGCGGCGCGGGTGGCCGCGGCAAAGCCCAGGGTCAGCAGCGGCAGGGCCGCCAGCACCAGCAGCGCGCCGACCCAGGGCAGCGCCAGCAGGATCATCGCCACCACCAGGAACAGCAGGAAGAGCATCGAGAAGCCCAGCGGCCGCTTCAGGAACAGCGAGAACGACTGGCTGACCCAGGCCGGGCCGCGGCCGGGTGCGGCGTCGAGGATGCGCAGGCTCACCGGGAGGTCTCCTGGGTCATGCGGCCGCCTCGGCCGCATGCCACGGCTGGTCGATGCGGCTGCGCAGCACGCGCTCGAAGTGGGTCGGGTCGTGCGCCTTGAGGATCGCGGCCTGGCGCGGCAGGTGCAGGTCCCACAGGCGCGACAGCCAGAACCTGAACGCGGCGGCGCGCAGCAGCGCCGGCAGCAGGCGCTGCTCGTTGCCGCCCAGCGGGCGCACCGCCGAGTACGCGGCGACGAAGGCGCGCGCCCGGTCCTCGGCCAGATGGCCGCTGGACAGGTCGATGCACCAGTCGTTCAGGCACACCGCCACGTCGAACAGGAAGGTGTCGACGCCGGCGAAGTAGAAGTCGAAGAAGCCGCACAGGCGCTCGTGGCCGACGTCGCCCGGCTCGAACATCACGTTGTCGCGGAACAGGTCGCCATGCACTGGGCCGCGCGGCAGCGCGGCGTAGGCCGGCGACGCGGCCAGCTGCTGCTGGAACCCCAGCTCGGACCGCAGCAGCGCCGCCTCGGCCTCGCTGACGTGCGGCAGCACCTGGGGCACGGTGTCCACCCACCACGCCAGGCCGCGCAGGTTGGGCTGCACCAGGGGAAAGTCGCTGCCCGCGGCGTGCATGCGGGCCAGCATCGCCCCGACCTGGGCGCAGTGGTCGGCGTCGGGCGCGAGCTGGTGCCCGCCGGGCAGGCGGTCCACCAGGGCCGCCGGCTTGCCCTTGAGCGAGTGCAGGATCTCGCCGGACGCGTCGGCCTGCGGCATCGGCACCGGGATGCCGCGCCGCGCCAGGTGGCGCATCAGCTCCAGGTAGAAGGGCAGTTGCTCGAAGGTCAGGCGCTCGAACACGGTGAGCACCCAGTGCCGGGTGGTGCCGTCGTCGAGGGTGTCGACGAAGAAGTTGCTGTTCTCGATGCCGGCCTGGATGCCGCGCAGGTCGGTCAGCGCGCCCACGCCCAGGCGGGCGACGAACTCGCTCGCCTCGTCGCGCGAGACCGGGGTGAAGACGGCCATCCGGCGGCTAGAACGACAGCAGGTGCCAGACGCGCTGGCCGCCGGCCCCCGGCTGCTGGCCGGCACGGTTCTGCGACGGGTCGCGTCCGCCGGCGGGCGGCACGATCTCGTAGGCCGCGGCATGACGCGGCTTGACCGTCACGCGCTGGGTCTGGCCGCGGACCTTGAGTTCCTCGATGCGCACTGCGTCGTCCTGGACCACGGTGCGCTGCACGTTCGGCTCCGGCGGCAGGCGGGCCTCCTGGGCCCGGGCGGCGGACCCGAGGCCGGCGGCGACGACGGCGAAGGCGATGACCAGCGGCGTTCTCATGCGACCCATTCTAGCCAGCGCACAATCGCCGCATGGCACAAGACCCGGCCCCCGACAAGACCGACGACGCATCGCTGCTGCTGCTGATCGACGGCTCAAGCTACCTCTACCGCGCCTATCACGCGCTGCCCAACCTGCGCGGCCCGGGCGACGTGCCTACCGGCGCGATCCACGGCTTCATCGCGATGCTGCGCAAGCTGCGCGCCGACCATCCCAGCGCGCATGCCGCCTGCGTGTTCGACGCCCCCGGCAAGACCTTCCGCGACGACTGGTACCCCGAGTACAAGGCGCAGCGCTCGCCGATGCCCGACGACCTGCGGCGCCAGATCGAGCCGATCCACGAGGCGGTGCGCCTGCTCGGCTGGCCGGTGCTGTCGGTGCCGGGCATCGAGGCCGACGACGCCATCGGCACGCTGGCGCGGCGCGCCGCCGAGACCGGGCATCGCGTCATCGTCTCCACCGGCGACAAGGACCTGGCGCAGCTGGTGGACGACCGCGTGACGCTGATCAACACGATGAGCGGCGAGGTGCTCGACCGGCCCGGCGTGCAGGCCAAGTTCGGCGTGCCGCCCGAGCGCATCGTGGACTACCTCACCCTGGTGGGCGACACGGTGGACAACGTGCCCGGCGTCGACAAGGTCGGCCCCAAGACGGCCGTCAAGTGGCTCGCCGAGCACGGCTCGCTCGACGCCGTGATGGCCGCGGCGGACCGCATCGGCGGGGCGGTGGGCGAGAACCTGCGCCGGGCGCTGGACTGGCTGCCCACCGGGCGCCGCCTGGTCACGGTGGCCACCGACTGCGACCTGTCGGGCCATGTGCCCGGCTGGCCGGCGCTGGAAGGGTTGGCGCTGGCGCCGATCGACCGCGCCGCGCTGCTGGACTTCTATGGCCGCTACGGCTTTCGCACCTTCAAGCGCGAGCTGGAGGAGGGCGGTAGCGTCGGCGCGGCCGGCGCAGCCGCCGCGGACGGTGCGCCGGGCCCGGCCACGCCAACACCCGCCGCCCCCGTGGCGCGCCACTACGAGACGGTCCTCACGCGCGAGAGGCTGGAGCACTGGCTGGGCCGGCTGCGCGCGGCGCCGCTGGTCGCCTTCGACACCGAGACCACCTCGCTCGACGCGATGGCTGCGCGCATCGTCGGCGTGTCCTTCGCGGTGCAGCCGGGCGAGGCCGCCTACGTGCCGCTGGCGCACGACTATCCCGGCGCCCCGGAGCAGTTGCCGGCCGACGAGGTGCTGGCACTGCTCAAGCCCTGGCTCGAGGACCCGGCCGCCGCCAAGGTGGGGCAGCATGTCAAGTACGACGCCCACGTGCTGGCCAACCACGGCATCGTCGCGCGCGGCTTCCGCCACGACACCCTGCTGCAGAGCTATGTGCTCGAGGCGCACCTGAACCACGGCCTGGAAAAGCTGGCCGAGCGGCATCTGGGCCGCAAGGGCATCGCCTACGAGGACCTGTGCGGCAAGGGCGTGAACCAGATCCCGTTCTCACAGGTCGACGTGACCCGTGCCGCCGAGTACTCGGGCGAGGACAGCGAGATGACGCTGGCGGTGCACCAGGTGCTGTGGCCGCAGCTCGAGGCGGACCCGCCCGCGCCCTTCGGCCAGCGCTTCGTCTACGAGTCCATCGAGATGCCGGTGAGCGAGCTGCTGCTGCGCATCGAGCGCCACGGCGTGCTGATCGACAGCGCGCTGCTGGCGCAGCAAAGCCGCGAACTGGCCGAGCGCATGGTGGCGCTGGAGCAGGAGGCCCATGCCATCGCCGGGCAGCCCTTCAACATGGGCAGCCCGAAGCAGATCGGCGAGATCCTGTTCGGCAAGCTCGGCCTGCCGGTGAAGAAGAAGACCGCCACCGGCGCGCCGTCCACCGACGAAGAGGTGCTGGCCGAGCTGGCGGCGGACTTCCCGCTGCCGGCGAAGATCCTGGAGCACCGCAGCTTCGCCAAGCTCAAGGGCACCTACACCGACAAGCTGCCGCTGATGGTGAATCCGGTCACCGGCCGCGTGCACACCAGCTACGCGCAGGCGGTGGCGGTGACGGGCCGGCTGTCCAGCAACGACCCGAACCTGCAGAACATCCCGATCCGCACGCCCGAGGGCCGGCGCATCCGCGAGGCCTTCGTCGCGCCGCCGGGGCACGTGATCGCCAGCGCCGACTACTCGCAGATCGAGCTGCGCATCATGGCCCACATTTCCGGCGACGAGGGCCTGACGCGCGCCTTCGCGCAGGGCCTGGACGTGCACCGCGCCACTGCCGGCGAGGTGTTCAACGTGCCGGTGGAATCGGTGTCGGCCGAGCAGCGCCGCTACGCCAAGACGATCAACTTCGGCCTGATCTACGGCATGGGGGCGTTCGGCCTGGCCCAGGCCCTGGGCATCGAGCAGAAGGCCGCGCGCGACTACATCGATCGCTACTTCGCGCGCTTCGCCGGCGTCAAGCGCTACATGGACGAGACCCGCGCCCGCGCCGCCGAGCTGGGCTACGTGCAGACCTGGTTCGGCCGCCGCATCTACCTGCCCGAGATCAAGGGCGGCAGCGGCCCGCGCCGCGCCGGCGCCGAGCGCCAGGCCATCAACGCGCCGATGCAGGGCACGGCCGCCGACCTGATCAAGCTGGCGATGATCGCGGTGCAGGCCGCCATCGACGCCGAGCGCCGCGGCACGCGCATCGTGATGCAGGTGCACGACGAGCTGGTGTTCGAGGTGCCCGAGGCCGAGGTCGACTGGGTGCGCGAGCGCGTGCCGGCGCTGATGGCCGGCGTGGCGCGCTTCAACGTGCCGCTGCTGGCCGAGGTGGGGGTGGGGGCGAACTGGGAAGAGGCTCATTGACTCCCCCCCGATGCCGCTTCGCGGCTCCCCCCCAGGGGGGCGACGCGTAGGGGCCGGCGGAGCCGGACCCCTCGCGTCTGCTGGGAAGTGCGGGTGCCTGTCATTTGCCTGTCTTGGATCGGTCATAGGCTCGGGGAATGAACGACGAACGTGGAGCGGACGGCGCGGGGGCGGGCGTGATGCCGGTGGCCGATGCGGCGCTGGTGGGGCGCGAGGAGGCGATCCTCGAGTTCAACCGGCGCGTGCTGGCGCAGGCCGAGCGGGCCGACGTGCCGCTGCTGGAGCGGCTGCGCTACGTGACCATCGTGTCGTCGAACCTCGACGAGTTCTTCGAGGTGCGCTTCGCCGACTACCTGGAAGCCGTGCGGGACCGCGATTCGGCGCAGGCGCGCAGCGACATGGAGGCGCTGGCCGCCAGCGCCCATGCGCTGATCGACGAGCAGTACGCGCTGTTCAACGACAAGGTGATGCCGGCGCTGGCCGAGGCCGGGCTGGTGATCCTGAACCATGCGCAGCGCAATGCGGCGCAGCGGCGCTGGGTGGCCACGTTCTTCGAGGAGCAGGTGCGGCCGCTGCTGCTGCCGGTGAGCCTGGACCCGTCGCACCCGTTCCCGCTGGTGGCCAACAAGAGCCTGAACTTCATCGTGCGGCTCGGCCGCCCCGACGCCTTCGGCCGCGAGAACCAGATCGCCATCGTCAAGGTGCCGCGCGTGCTGCCGCGGGTGATCCGGCTGCCCGACGCGATCGTGCAGCGCGGCCGGCAGGGCTTCGTGCTGCTGTCGTCGGTGATCCGCGCCCACCTCGAGTCGCTGTTTCCCGGGCGCACAGTGGAGGCGTTCTCGCAGTTCCGCGTCACGCGCGATTCCGACCTGGCGGTGGACGAGCGCGAGGTGGTCAACCTGCGCCAGGCCCTGCGCACCGGCCTGACCACGCGCCACTTCGGCCAGGCGATCCGCCTCGAGGTGGTGAGCACCTGCCCGAAGGACCTGGAGCAGTTCCTGCTGACGCAGTTCGCGCTGCCCGAGGCGGCGCTGTACCGCGTCAACGGCCCGGTGAACCTGGTGCGGCTGGCGCAGATGATCGACCAGGCCTCGGACTCGTCCCGGGGGCCGGCGCTGCGCTTCGCCCCGTTCGAGCCGGCCTGGCCCGAGGCGCGGCTGGCGCGCGGCCGCTCCGTCTTCGAGCGGCTGCGCCAGGACGGCGACCTGCTGCTGCACCATCCGTTCGAGAGCTTCGAGCCCGTGATTGCCTTCCTGCGCGAGGCGGTGCATGACCCGGACGTGCTGGCGATCCAGCAGACCATCTACCGCACCGGCAGCGACAGCGAGCTGATGGAACTGCTGCTCGACGCGGCGCGGCGCGGCAAGGAAGTCACCGTCGTGGTGGAGCTCAAGGCGCGCTTCGACGAGGAGGCCAACATCAACTGGGCCGAGCGGCTGGAGGCGGTGGGCGCGCAGGTGGTCTACGGCATCGTCGGCCTGAAGACGCATGCCAAGCTGCTGCTGGTGACGCGGCGCGAAGGCGCCCGCATGCGCCGCTACGTGCACCTGTCCACGGGCAACTACAACCCGCGCACCGCACGGCTGTACACCGACGTCGGCTACCTCAGCGCCGACCCCGCGCTCACCGCCGACGCCGAGGCGATCTTCCAGCAGCTGGCCAGCCAGGCCCGCACCCGCGCGCCGCAGCGCCTGCTCACCGCGCCGTTCGGCCTGCACCGGAGCCTGGTGCAGATGGTCGGCCGCGTGGCCGACGCGGCCCGCGCCGGGCGGCCCGCGCGCATCGCGGCCAAGTTCAACGCGCTGACCGACGTCGGGCTGATCGACGCCCTGCTCGCCGCGGGGCGCGCGGGCGCGAACATCGACCTCGTGGTGCGGGGTGCCTGCATGCTGCGCCCGGGAGTGCCCGGCGTCAGCGACCGCATCCGCGTGCGTTCGGTCGTCGGCCGCTTCCTGGAGCACACGCGGGTGATGTACTTCCGCTGGGGCGAGAGCGACGACGACGAGGCGCTGTACCTGTCGTCGGCCGACTGGATGGGGCGCAACATGTTCCGCCGCATCGAGCTGGCCTGGCCGGTGCGCGACCCGTCGCTGCGCCAGCGGGTCATCGACGAATGCCTCGTGCCCTACCTGCACGACACGCTCGACGCCTGGACCATGGGGCCCGACGGCAGCTACGCCCGCGTGGCCACCGACGGCATCTCCGCCCAGCAGGCGCTGATGCGGCGCTACGGATGGACCTGATCCTCTGGCGTCACGCCGAGGCGGCCGACAGCGCCGATGGCGAGGACGACCTCGACCGGCCGCTTACCGGGCGCGGCGAGCGCCACGCGGCGCGCATGGCCGCCTGGCTGAACCAGCACCTGCCTGCGACGACGCGGGTGCTGGCCAGCCCCTCGCGCCGCACGCAGCAGACGGCGGCCGCCCTGGACCGCAGGTTCCGCACCGTGCCGAGCCTGGGGCCGGAGTCGTCGGTGCCGCAGCTGCTGGACGCCGCACGCTGGCCCGACGCCAAGGAGCCGGTGCTCGTGATCGGGCACCAGCCCACGCTCGGGCTCGTGGCCGCCCACCTGCTGGCCGGCGTGGTGCAGCCCTGGAGCGTGAAGAAGGGGGCGGTGTGGTGGCTGCGCCGGCGCGAGCGCGACGGCGACGGGCAGACCGTGCTGGTGACGGTGCGAGGGCCGGAGTCGATCTAGAACGGGATGCGCCCGGTCCAGATGTCGCGGTACATGACCCAGTCGCCCATGAAGCTGTAGAGCGGGCGCTTGAAGCTCGCCGGCCGGTTCTTCTCGAACGCGAAGTGGCCGATCCAGGCGAAGCCGTAGCCGCACAGCAGGCCGTACAGCAGGTACTGCGGCTGGCCGGTGGCCAGCAGCATCGCCAGGCACGCCAGCGCCAGCGTCGAGCCCAGGAAGTGCAGGCGGCGGCAGGTGCGGTTGGCGTGCTCGCCAAGGTAGAAGGGGTAGAACTCGGCAAAGCTGCGCAGCGACCGGGGGTCGACGGCGGTGGGTGCGGGGGAGGGGGTGTCCATGCCGGGCGTTCGGGTCAGGCCAGGGCGGCCCGCATCGCATTCAACACCGCGTCCGGGCTTTCCTGCATCAGGTAATGCCCGCCGGGCACGGTGTGCACGGTGGCCTTCAGCGCTGCGGCCACCTCGCGCGCGCCGCGCGGCAGCGTCATCTGGTCGGCCTGCGCCAGCACCAGATGCGCCGGGCAGGCCACCCGGGCGGCCGACTCCAGGCCATGACGGTAGTCGTTGCAGGCGGTGAAGTCGGTGTGGAACAGCATCGGGTCGCCGCCATGCGCCATCACCAGGCGCATCAAGTGGCGGCCGGCGCCGCGCAGCCACACGCCGGGACCGGGGTACGACGGCTTGGCCGCCAGCGTCGAGAACGAGAACACCACCACCCGGTCGATCGCGGCCATCGCATCGGTGCGCGACAGGTCCAGCAGCGCCTGCGGCACCGGCATCGGCACGCAGGTGCCCAGCATCACCAGCCGGCTCATGCGCTGCGGCGCGCGCGCGGCGCATTCCAGGGCCACCAGCGAACCCAGGCTGTGGCCGGCCACGGCCGCGCGTTGCACGCCCGCGGCGTCCATCAGCGCCAGCACCCAGTCGGCCATCTCGGGCACGCTGCGCAGCGCCGGGCCCTCGCTGCGCATGTGCCCCGGCAGGTCCACCGCCAGCACGCCGAAGCCATGGTGCGCGAACCAGCGCGCCAGCAGCGTGAACACCGAGTGGTCGTTGACCGCGCCATGCACGAAGATCAGCGTGGGCAGTGCCGGGTCGAAGGGTTTGCCGCCGGTGTAGGCGTAGGCCTCGCGGCCCTGGACGACGAGCTTCATGCCGCCTTCTCCGCGGCCTTGAGCGCGCGCTTCAGGTCGTCGATCAGGTCGTCGGCGTCCTCCAGGCCGATCGACAGCCGGATCGTGCCCGGGCCGATGCCGGCCGAGGCGAGCGCGGCGTCGTCCATCCGGAAGTGCGTGGTCGACGCGGGGTGGATCACGAGCGAGCGGCAGTCGCCCACGTTGGCCAGGTGCGAGAACAGCTTCAGCGCCTCGATGAAGGCCACGCCCTGGCGCCGCGAGCCCTTGAGGTCGAAGCTGAACACGGCGCCGCAGCCGCGCGGCAGCAGCCGCTTCGCCAGCGCATGGCTCGCATGGCCTTCCAGCTCGGGGTAGCCCACGCCGGCCACCATCGGGTGCCCGGCCAGGAACGCCACCACCTTGCGCGTGTTGTCCACGTGGCGCGCCATGCGCAGCGGCAGCGTCTCGATGCCCTGCAGGATCAGCCAGGCGGTGTGCGGGCTCATGCAGGCGCCGAAGTCGCGCAGCCCCTCGCGGCGCGCGCGCAGCAGGAAGCCGCCCTCGGTCGATTCCTCGGCGAAGACCATGCCGTGGAAGCCCGCATAGGGCTGGTTCAGCTCGGGAAAGCGCGTCGCGCGACCCCAGTCGAAGCGCCCGCCGTCGATCAGCACGCCGCCGACCACGGTGCCGTGGCCGCACAGGAACTTGGTGGCCGAGTGGTAGACGAGGTCGGCGCCATGGTCGAAGGGACGCATCAGCCATGGCGTGGTGAAGGTGGAATCCACCAACAGCGGCAGGCCGGCGTCGTGGGCGATGGCGGCGACGGTCGGGATGTCCAGCACGTCCAGGCCGGGGTTGCCCAGCGTCTCGCCGAACAGCAGCCGGGTCTCGGGCCGGATCGCGGAGCGCCAGGCGTCCACGTCGCCGGGCCGCACGAAGGTGGTGGCGATGCCGAAGCGCGCCAGCGTGTAGGCCAGCAGGTTGTGCGAGCCGCCATACAGCGCCGAGCTGGCCACGATGTGCGAGCCCGCGCCGGCCAGCGTGGTGACGGCCAGCGTCAGCGCCGCCTGGCCGCTGGCGGTGGCGATCGAGCCCACGCCGCCTTCGAGTGCGGCCATGCGCTCCTCGAACACCGCATTGGTCGGGTTGCTGATGCGGCTGTACACATGGCCCGAGCGCTCCAGGTTGAACAGCGACGCGGCCTGCTCGCTGGACTCGAACACGAACGACGTGCTCAGGTGGATCGGCAGCGCCCGCGCGCCGGTGGCGGGGTCGGGCGCCGCGCCGGCATGCAGCGCCAGCGTGTCGAAGCCGGGATCGGAGGGGCCGGGCATGGCGTAGTCCAGGGGTGGGGACGGCGGGGATTGTGTGCTATGTTGGTCGCGAAACGGCACACGACGGAGGCGAGCATGAAGGTCATCGACATCCTGCGCGTCAAGGGCGGCACGCTGTACACCGTGACCCCCGACGAACCCCTGGCCAACGCATTGCGCACGATGGCCGAGCTGGACATCGGCTCGCTGGTGGTGATGAGCCATGGCGAGCTGACCGGCATGCTCACCTTCCGCGAGGTGATCCAGGCCGTGGTGCGCAACGGCGGCGTGGTCGGCTCCACGATCGTGCGCACGGTGATGGACGACTTCCCGCTGACCTGCACGCCCGAGACCGAGCTCGACGAGGTGCGCCGCATGATGCTGCAGCGCCACGCCCGCTACATGCCCGTGCTGAACCAGAAGACGCTGATGGGCGTGATCTCGTTCTACGACGTGGCCAAGGCCGTGGTCGACAGCCAGGACTTCGAGAACCGCATGCTCAAGGCCTACATCCGCGACTGGCCGGTGGGCGAGGGCGACGAGCCGCCCACCGCGGCCCCGCCCGCGCAGTAGCCGGGGCGCGCCGGCGCCCCGGCGCGGCGCTCCTAGAATGGGCGCATGTCGGGAAGCACGTTCGGCCACCTCTTTCGCGTCACCAACTTCGGCGAGAGCCATGGCCCGGCCATCGGCTGCGTGATCGACGGCTGCCCGCCCGGCCTGCCGCTGGCCGAGGGCGACATCCAGCCCGACCTCGACCGGCGCCGCCCGGGCACCAGCCGCCACGTGACCCAGCGCCAGGAAACCGACCAGGTTCAGATCCTGTCCGGCGTCTACGAGGGCCAGACCACCGGCACGCCGATCGCGCTGCTGATCCCCAACGTGGACCCGCGCAGCAAGGACTACGCGAACCTGCTCGACACCTTCCGCCCCGGCCATGCCGACTACGCCTACTGGCGCAAGTACGGCCTGCGCGACCCGCGCGGCGGCGGCCGCTCCTCGGCACGGCTGACCGCGCCGATGGTCGCGGCGGGGGCCGTGGCGCGCAAGTGGCTGGCCGCGCACCACGGCGTCGCGATCCGCGCCTGGATGTCGCAGCTGGGCGACGTGGAAATTCCGTTCGAGGACGCCGCCGTCATCCACGACAATCCGTTCTTCGCGCCCAGCATGAGCATCGTGCCGCAGCTCGAGGCCACGATGGACGCGCTGCGCAAGGCGGGCGACTCGGTCGGCGCGCGCATCGAGTGCGTGGCCAGCGGCGTGCCCGCGGGCTGGGGCGAGCCGCTGTTCGACAAGCTCGACGCCGACATCGCCTTCGCCATGATGGGCATCAACGCGGTGCGCGGCGTGGAGATCGGCGACGGCTTCGGCGTCGTGGCCCAGCACGGCAGCGAGCACGGCGACGAACTCACGCCGCAGGGCTTCCGCACCAACCACTCGGGCGGCACGCTCGGCGGCATCAGCACCGGGCAGGACCTGCGCGTGTCGCTCGCAATCAAGCCCACCAGTTCGATCCGGCTGCCGCGTGCGTCGATCGACCGCCGCAACGCCCCCACCACCGTGGAAACGCACGGCCGCCACGACCCCTGCGTGGGCATCCGCGCGGCGCCGATCGCCGAGGCGATGCTGGCGCTGGTGCTGATGGACCACGCGCTGCGGCACCGGGCCCAGAACGCCGACGTGCAGCTTCCCGTGCCCGCCATCCCGGGCAGCGTGGCTTGACGCCCCAGGCCTCGCTGGCGCCGTTCGGCGCGCTGTGCTTCGCCTATTTCGCCGCCATCGGGCTGTTCAACCCGTACGCGCCGCTGTGGTTCCAGTCGCTGGGCTATTCCACGCTGGCCATCGGTGCGATCGCGTCGCTGCAGGCCTGGACCCGCGTCGTCGCGCCCTACGGCTGGAGCTGGATCGGCGACCACTGGCAGCACGGCCAGCAGCGCCATCGGCTGCTGCGCATCGCCTCAGGCCTTTCCGTGCTGTTCGCGCTCGGGCTGCTGGTGGCGCGCGAGTACGCCGCGGTGGCGGTGGTGGTCACGCTGGTGTACCTGGCCAATGCCGGCGTGATGCCGCTGACCGAGGCGGCGCTGGCGCAACGGCTGTCCACCGCCGGCGGGCTCGACGTGGGCCGCTACGGCCGCGTGCGCGCCTGGGGTTCGCTGGGCTTCATCGCCGCCGTGGTGGTCTCCGGTGCGCTGCTGCAGTGGATCGGCATCGCCGCGCTGCCCTGGCTCACCGTGGCGCTGTTCGCGGCGTTGCTGCTGGCGTCGTGGCGGCTGCCGGCGTCGCCCCCAGCGGCATCGGCCGCGCCCTTGGCAGCGGGCCGCGGCGTGTGGGCGGTGCTGCGCCAGCCGGCCGTGGCGTGGTTCTTCGCCGGCACGGTGCTGACCGTGCTGGCGCACACCTCGCTGTATGCGTTCCTGTCGCTCTATCTGGTGGACCTGGGCTACGGCAAGTCGGCCGTCGGCGCGCTGTGGGCCGTGTCGGTGGCGGCGGAGATCGCCTTCTTCTGGACCCAGGCGCGCTGGTTCGCGCGCTGGAACGCGCAGACCTGGCTGCTGCTGGCCGCGGGCGTGGCGGCGCTGCGCTTCGCCGCGATGGCGCTACTGGGCGGCAGCGCGATGGTGCTGGTGCTGACCCAGGCCACGCATGCCGTGACGTTTGCCGCACATCACGCGGCCTGCATCGCCACGGTGGACCGGCATTTCCCGGGCTCGCTGCGCGGTCGCGGGCAGGCGCTCTACAGCACGCTGGGCTATGGCGTGTCGGGGGTGCTGGGCGGGGTGGCCGGTGGGGCCCTGAGCGACCGCTGGGGCTTTCCGGCCGTGTTTGCCGCGGCCGCCGCCGTGGCCGCGGCCGGCTTCGGCTGCTACTGGCGCGCCCGGGCCGTGGCGCGCACCGCCGCCGGCTGACGGCGACGAACTGGGGCCCGGGAGCCCCGCTAATCGGAGGATCGGCCGCGGCCGGGCTCCGAACAATCCAGGTCACCAACAACGCAACGAGGGCGGGGTGGCGAGAGGCCTTCCCTGCAGGAGATTGACGCGATGACCGTGACGACGAACTCCACTGCAGGCGTGGCGAAGGGCCCCGACAGCGGCGACTTCTTCCGCTACCACGGCGCCTGGGCGCCCGGCGTACGTCTGTTCCGCAACGTCAAGTTCCGCACCAAGGCCCTGATCATCAGTGCTGCCTTCCTGGTGCCGCTGGCCACCGTGGGCTGGAACTGGTTTGCCGCGCAGTCCGCTGCAATCGATTTCTCGGCCAAGGAACGCATCGGCGTCGAGTACGCGCAGGAGGTGATGCCGCTGCTCAAGAGCGCGCTGCACGCCCGCGTCGAAGTGGCGTCGGGCGGCGTCGTCGCGGACGACACCAAGTCGCAGCTCGACAAGCTGTCCAAGGTACAGGAGCGCCTGGGCGCCGAACTCGGCACGGCCACGGCCTACAAGGCGGCGCTCGCGGCCCAGCAGGCGGTCGCCGGTGCCACGGGCAGCGACGCGATGAAGGTCCACTCCGACTACGTGGCCACCCTGGTGGGCCTGGTCACCGCGGCCGCCGACGGCTCCAACCTGACGCTGGACCCCGACATCGACACCTACTACCTGATGGACGCCGCCTATACGGCCGTGCCGTCGCTGGCGGAATCCGTCGGACGACTCGAAGCCCTGGCGCATCTGCGCAAGACCTCGGGCGGCAAGCTCGACGTCAGCCCGCAGATGGCGGCGGCCGAGGCCCTCGGCGACGACTATCACGGCCGGCTGCTCGCGGGCCTGGCCAAGGTGGTGGCGGTGCGGCCGGAACTGGCACGCAAGCTCGACGACAAGCCCGGCACCGAGCCGATGCACCGCATGCACGAGATCCTTGCGTCGGAGCAGGCGGACGCGGGGCAGGTCGAGCGGTTGGGCGAGGAGTCCCTTGGCGCCTTCTTTCTGCTGCAGAAAACCACGGCCGCCGAACTGGACCGGCTGCTGGCCGAGCGCATCGGCAGCCTGCAGGCCAAGCGCAACGTCGTGGCCGGCGTCATCGCGCTGTTCCTGGCCATCGGCGCCTACCTGTTCGCCAGCTTCGCCATCGTGATGGGCGGTGGCCTGGACTACATGCGCGCGCACATCGACCGCATCGCCAGCGGCGACCTGAGCGCCAAGCCCAATGCCTGGGGCCGCGACGAGATCGGCGCGGTGCTGAACCGGCTGTCCGAGATGCGCAGCGGCCTCTCGCGCACCATCGGCACCATCCGCAGCTCGGCCGACCAGGTGGCCATCGCCAGCACGCAGCTGTCCGAAGGCACCAACGACCTGGCGCGGCGCACCGAGGAGACCGCCGCGAACCTCGAGAAGAGCGCATCGGCGATGGAGCAGATGCAGTCGGCGGTGCGCAACACCGCGGACACCACCCGCGAGGTGGCCCAGCTGGCGAAGGAGAACGCCGAGGTGGCGTCGCGCGGCGGCATGGTGATCACGCAGGCCGTGTCCACCATGCAGGACATCCAGTCGTCGTCGTCGAAGGTGGCCGACATCATCGGCGTCATCGATGGCATCGCGTTCCAGACCAACATCCTGGCGCTTAACGCTGCGGTCGAGGCCGCGCGGGCCGGCGAGCAGGGCAAGGGCTTCGCCGTGGTGGCGGGCGAGGTGCGCAGCCTGGCGCAGCGCAGCGCCGAGGCCGCGCGCGAGATCAAGGCGCTGATCGACTCCGCCGTGGTCAAGACCGAGAGCGGCGCCCAGGTGGTGCAGCAGGCCGGCGAGACGATGCAGCAGATCGTCGACTCGGTGCAGCGCATCAATGCGCTGCTGTCCGAGGTGGCCAGCGCCACCGCGGAGCAGACCACCGGCATTGCCCACGTCAACGAGACCGTCTCCGAGATCGACCGCAACACGCAGCAGAACGCGGCGCTGGTGGAGGAGGCATCGGCGGCGGCGCAGTCGATGCACCACCAGGCCCAGGCCCTGGCCTCGATCGCGTCCCGCTTCACGCTGGCCTGACCGGCGCGTCCCTGCAAGTGGCCCGGTGAAGGCATGACGACGGCGGTTCGATGCTGAAGAAGATCTCCGTCGCCGAGCTCAAGCTCGGCATGCACCTGCACAAGTTCGAGGCGGCGTGGATCGACCACCCGTTCTGGCGCACGCGCTTCGTGCTCAAGGACCCGGCCGACCTGGCCGCGATCCTGGCCAGCCCGGTCAAGCTGTGCTGGATCGACACGTCCAAGGGCCTGGACACCGAGCCGGCGCCGACGTCGGCCAAGGTGGCGCCCGAGCCGCGCGCGCCGGAGCCGGTGGCCGAGGCGCCGCCCCGGCGCGAGACCGCCTCGCTCGACGACGAACTGCGCCGCGCCTCGGCGCTGTGCAAGCGTTCGCGCCAGGCCGTGATGATGATGTTCAGCGAGGCCCGCATGGGGCATGCTCTGGACACCAACGCCAGCGCCGAGCTGGTCAACGACGTGACCGAGTCCGTCTTCCGCAACCCGGGCGCGCTGATCAGCCTGGCTCGGCTGAAGACGGCCGACGACTACACCTACATGCACTCGGTGGCCGTGTGCGCGCTGATGGTGTCGCTGGGCCGCACGCTGGGCCTGCCCGAGGAGCAGTGCCGCCAGGCCGGTCTCGCCGGCCTGATCCACGACATGGGCAAGGCGGTGATCCCCACCGACGTGCTGAACAAGCCGGGCAAGCTCACGCCCGAGGAATACAAGCTGATGTGCACGCACCCGGTGCGCGGCCACGAGATGCTGTCCGAAGCGCGCGGCGTGGCGGCCGAGGCGCTGGACGTCGTGCTGCACCACCACGAGCGCATCGACGGCAAGGGCTATCCGCACGGGCTCACCGGCGACCGCATCGACTACATCACCCGCATGAGCGCGGTGTGCGACGTGTACGACGCCATCACCTCCGACCGGGCCTACAAGCCGGGCTGGGACCCGTCCGAGGCGATCGCGCGCATGGCGAGCTGGGAGGGGCACTTCGACAGTGCCATCTTCGCCGCCTTCGTCAAGACCGTCGGCATCTACCCCACCGGTTCCATCGTGCGCCTGGCCTCGGGCCGGCTGGCCGTGGTGCTGGAGCAGAACACCGCGACGCTGACCACGCCGGTGGTCAAGGTGTTCTACTCGACCAAGGCGAATCTGCGCCTGCCTCCAGAGCGGCTGGACCTGTCGCGAAGCACCGACAAGATCGTCGGCCGCGAGTCGCGGGCCGCCTGGATCGCGCAGCAGATCGACGGCCTGTGGGCCGGTGACGTGCTGAGCTGAGCCGCCCGGCGCGGCCCCGCCGCGCCCGACTGCCGCGGCGGCCCCGCCGCGCCCTGCCGCTGCAACGGCCCCCGGGCCCGGGCGCGTTACGCTTGCGCCCCTCGACGCCTGCCGGACCCGCCCCATGAGCCTGCCTTCCCCCCACGCCGAGCCGCGCGCCTTCCTGCGCGCGCTCTATGACGCGGCCGTCGCGCGGGCCCAACCGGGCGTGGTGATGGCCTCGCAGCTGCCGCGCCCGCCGCGCGGCCGCACCGTGGTGGTGGGCGGGGGCAAGGCCAGCGGCGCGATGGTCGCCGCGCTCGACGCGCTGTGGCCGCACGACGCGCCGCTGGAAGGGCTGGTGCTCACGCGCTACCACCACACGCCGCCGGCCTACGCGGCGCGCCCCGGGCGCATCGAGCTGCGAGAGGCCGCCCATCCGGTGCCTGACGAGGCCGGTCTGCGCGGTGCCGCCGAGATGATGCAGCGCGTGCGCGGCCTGGGCCCGGACGATCTCGTCATCGCGCTGGTGTCTGGCGGCGGTTCGGCCCTGCTGTCGCTGCCCGCGCCGGGGCTGTCGTTCGCCGAGAAGCAGGCGATCAACCGCGCGCTGCTCGAGAGCGGGGCCGCCATCGACGAGATGAACTGCGTGCGCAAGCACCTGTCGGCGATCAAGGGCGGGCGGCTGGCCGCCGCCTGTGCGCCGGCGCCGGTGTGGACGCTGCTGATTTCCGACGTGCCGGGCGACGCGCCCGGCGTCATCGCCAGCGGCCCCACCGTGCCGGACGACACCACCTGCGCCGACGCGCTGGCGATCTGCCGTCGCTACGGCATCGATCTGCCCGAGGCGGCCCGCGCCGGTCTCGACAGCGGCGCCTTCGAGACGCCCAAGCCGGGCAACGCCTGCTTTGCCGGCCACGAGGTGCGCATGCTGGCCACGCCCTGGGCCAGCCTGGAGGCGGCGGCCGCGCTGGCACGCCGCGCCGGCGTGGAGGCGGTCGTGCTGTCCGACGAGATCGAGGGCGAGTCGCGCGTGGTGGGTCAGGTGCACGCCGCGATGGCCCGCGCAGTGGCACGCCAGGGGCAGCCCTGGCGCAAGCCGGTGGTCATCCTGTCCGGCGGCGAGACCACGGTGACGGTGCGCCGCAAGGGCGGCCGCGGCGGCCGCGCCACCGAGTTCCTGCTCGGCTGCGCGCTGGCGCTGCAGGGCGAGCCCGGCGTGCACGTGCTGGCCGCCGACACCGACGGCATCGACGGCATCGAGGACAACGCCGGCGCCATCGTCACGCCCGACACGCTGGCCCGCGCGCGCGCGGCGGGGCTGTCGGCGCGCGACAGGCTCGACGCCAACGACGCCTACAACTTCTTCGCGCCGCTGCAGGACCTGGTGGTCACCGGGCCCACCTTCACCAACGTCAACGACTTTCGCGCGCTGCTGATCGTCTGAGCCGGCGCGTGTGCAGCGCGCGCCGTCAGTCGGGCGGCAGCAGCCGCCACGGGCCGCCTCGCTGCCAGGCGGCGCATTCCTCCTGCAGCAGGTACACCGTGCGCGGGCGCGACTGTGCCCACTCGGGCGTGTAGTGCAGGCGCAGGTCCGTGCCCTCGGCCCGCAGGCCGATGGCGTCGGTTCGGGCGCCGTCGCGGGCGTGGCACTTGATGACCGCCAGGCGCAGGGCCAGCACCTGCAGCGCGAAGCGCCGTTCGGCCAGGGCCGTCTCGATCTTGCGCAGGCCGCCTCGCTGCCCCAGCACGATGGCCGACAGGCGCCGCTGCTGCGTCTGCGAAAAGGCCGGCGCGTCCACGTGGGCCAGCAGGTAGGCGCTGTGGCGGTGGTGGTCGTGGTGCGACACCATCAGACCCATCTCGTGCAGGTCGGCCGCCCAGCCCAGCTCGCGCTCGCCTTCGTCGTCCTCCGGCTGAATCGACCGGTACAGCGCCAGCGCCACCGCGCGCACGCGCCGGGCCTGCGGCACGTCCACCTCGAAGCGGCGCTGCAGTTCGGCCACGCTCGCGTCGCGGCGGTCCCCGGTGGTCGCCATGCCCGCCGGAACGCCCGTCAGCGGTGCGCCGCGCAGCGCCGCCAGGCGCTCGTGGAGGTCGAAGATCACGCCCTGCCGCAATGCGCCACGGGCGAGCACGAGCCGCCCGATGCCGAACTGCGCAGCCAGCGTGTACAGCAGGGCGAGGCCGCCGGCGATCACCGGTCGGCGGTCGGCCTTCAGGCCGGGCAGGTCGAGCCGGTCCACATGGCCGGCGTCGATGCAGCGGCGGATCAGCCACTGCAGGTTGTCCGGCGTGATCACGCCGTCGTCGCGTCCGAGGGCGGCCAGCAGCTGCGACACCGCGCCGACCGTGCCCGACGAGCCCAGGGCCTCGTCCCAGCAGCCGGGGGCGAAGGGGACCAGCGCCTCCTCCAGTTCCGCACCGGCGGCCACCTGCGCGGCGCGGAAGCGCCCGGCGTCGAGGACGCCGTCGGGAAAGAAGCGCATCGACAGGCTGACGCTGCCCACGGCGAAAGACTCGGCCTTGATCGCGCGTTCGCCCTCGCCGAGGATCATCTCGGTGGAGCGGCCGCCGATGTCGATCACCAGGCGCCGGCCCTCGCCGGGCTGCAGCCGGGCCACGCCGGCGTAGATGAGGCGGGCCTCCTCGCGCCCGGAGATCACCTCGATCGGCTGCCCGAGGGCGGCCTGCGCGCGCTGCAGGAAGGCGTCGCGGTTGCGCGCCTCGCGCAGCGTCTGCGTCGCCACCGCGCGCACCTGCGACGGCGCGAAGCCCGTCAGCAGCTTGGAGAAGCGGCGCAGGCAGTCGAGCCCGCGCTCGGCGGCCTCATCGGTGAGCAGGCCGTTGGCGTCGAGGCCGGCGCCCAGGCGCACCGTCTCCTTCACGTAGTGCAGGCGGCGGTAGCGCCCGCGCAGGATCTGGCCGGTCTCGATGCGAAAGCTGTTCGACCCCATGTCGATCGCGGCCAGCGGCGCGTCCAGGGGCAGGGGGGCAAGGGACATGCCCGCATTGTGCGTTGCGTGCGCGGCCCGGCCTGGCCCGCCGCGCTGCCTAGAATGTCGTCCCTGGCCGCCGCGGCGGCGCCGTAGGAGCCCGACCCTTGCCCCGCCTCGCCCCCGACCGACCGGCCCGCGCCGCATGACGCTGCTGTGGATCGTGCTGGCCACGCTGGCCGGCGGCCTGCTGTCGGTGCTGGTGGCGGCCAGCCTCACCGTCAACGTGCTGGGGCGCCTGGTCAAGAACCTGGTCAGCCTATCGGCCGGCGTGCTGCTGGGCACCGCGCTGCTGCACATCCTGCCCGAGGCGTTCGAGAGCGAAGCCGGCGCGCAGGCCCTGTTCGCCACGCTGCTGGGCGGCCTGCTGTTCTTCTTCCTGCTGGAGAAGGCCGAGCTGTACCGCCACGGGCACCACCACGAGGGCGACGACCCGCACCACCATCACCACCATGGCTTCGACGCCGAGCAGGCCGGCCGCGGCGGCTGGAGCGTGCTGCTGGGCGACAGCATCCACAACTTCTGCGATGGCGTGATCATCGCCGCCGCGTTCCTGACCGACACGACGCTGGGCGTGGTGACCGCGCTG
The DNA here is from genome assembly GCF_057219775.1 of Aquabacterium sp. T101. Taxonomy (NCBI): domain Bacteria; kingdom Pseudomonadati; phylum Pseudomonadota; class Betaproteobacteria; order Burkholderiales; family Sphaerotilaceae; genus Aquabacterium; species Aquabacterium sp. T101. The sequence goes on along the minus strand of NZ_JBXVVZ010000001.1, from coordinate 625,169 downwards.
GCGATCATCGCGCACGAGATCCCGCAGGAAGTCGGCGACTTCATCGTGCTGCTCAACGCCGGCTTCTCGCGCGCCAAGGCCCTGCTGTTCAACGCCTTGTCGGGCCTGGCCGCGGTGCTGGGCGGCGTGCTCGGCTACTTCGTCGTCGGGCCCTGGGAGTCGCTGTTTCCCTACCTGCTGGTCGTGGCTGCCAGCAGCTTCGTCTACGTGGCCGTGGCCGACCTGCTGCCGCAGCTGCAGCGCCGCCTTCCCGCCCGCGACACCCTGGCCCAGATCGGCTGGATCATCGCCGGCCTGGCCATCGTGCTGATCGCCCGCGAGTTGCTGCACAGCCACGCCCACTGACCCCAGCGCGCCGCACCACCGCGCCGCAACGCCACCACCCCGCCCAAGCAAACGCCGAAGCCCGGCTTGGCCGGGCTGCGGCGTGCCCCCTTGAGGGGGAGCGGCGAAGCCGCAACGGGGGTGGGTCTACTTGACCGTGAGCACCGGCAAGCTGCTATGGATCAGCACGCGCTGCGTCTCGCTGCCCAGCAGCAGCGCGGCCACGCCGCGCCGGCCGTGCGAGGCCATCACGATCAGGTCGCACTGCTGCCCCTTGGCATGGTCGAGGATCGCCTCCCAGGGGTGCAGGGCCTCCACCGTGTGGCCGCTGCAGGCCACGCCGGCCGCGCGGGCCGCGTCGACCACCGCCTTGACGCGCGCCGAAGCGATGCGCTCCTGCGCGTCGTAGAACTCCTGCGGCGGCACCGGCTGCATCTCCGAGATCGCGCTGTAGGGGAAGGGCTCCTTCACGCAGATGGCGAACAGCTGGCCGCCCGACGCCTTGGCCATGCCGATGGCGGTGTTCACGGCCTTGCTGGTGATGTCCGAGCCGTCCGTGGGAACGAGGATGCGGGTGAACATGGTGTCGACCTCCTGTGGTTGGGAGTCACTGTGCGCCCCGAGGTTCGCGCGCCCCTTGCGCGGCGTCAATCCGGCGTCATCCCCGCGCACAGGGTCGGGACGGGTCGTCGCACCACTCGCTCCACGAACCGGGGTACAGCGTGCCGGCGTCGAGACCGGCGTGCGCCGCGGCCAGCACGTTGTGGCACGCGGTGACGCCCGAGCCGCAGTAGTGCACCAGCGGCCCGCCGGCCACCAGCGGCGCCCACTCGGCCTGCAGCACCGCGGCGGGCTTGAAGCGGCCGTCCGGCGCGAGGTTGTCCTTGAAGAAGCGGTTGGCGGCGCCGGGCACGTGGCCCGCCACGCGGTCCAGCGGCTCGGCATCGCCGCGAAATCGCTCGGGCGCGCGCGCGTCCACGAGGCGCAGGCGCCCGAGGCCGGCCCGCACGCCGTCGGCGTCGAGCGTCGGCAGCGCCGCAGCCGACGCCGGGTACGGCGGCAGCGGCGTCACGGCCGGCGCGCCGCTGTCCAGCGCGCCGCCAGCGGCCGTCCAGGTGCCGAGGCCGCCGTCCAGCACGGCCACGTCGGCATGCCCCATCCAGCGCAGCAGCCACCAGGCGCGCGCCGCGAATATGCCCCCCTGAGCGTCGTAGGCCACCACCGGGGTGGCCGCGCCGATGCCCCACCGGCCCAGCGTGGCGGCGAGGTGCTGCCGGTCCGGCAACGGATGCCGGCCGCGGAAGCGGCCGTCGGCGCCGCGCTTCGGTCCGGACAGGTCGTCGTCGAGGTGCGCATGGATCGCGCCGGGCAGGTGGCCGGTCGCCCAGGCGGCGCGACCGGCGGCGGTGTCGACGAGGTCGAAGCGGCAGTCGAGCAGGCGGGGCGGCGTCGTGCCTTCCAGCGCGCGGGCCAGGGCATCGGCAGCGATCAGGGTCTTCATGGCCATCAGGTGTCGTTGGGTGGGGAACGGGTGTCCGGGGCGTCGTGCTGTTCGCGCGCGCGCAGCAGCGTCGCATACAGGCCGGCCCCTGCGATGAGGGCCATGCCGGCCAGCGCCGCGATCGTGACCGGGTCGCCGAAGAGCAGCACGCCGAACAGGAACGAGAAGGCCAGCCCGAGGTACTGCAGGCTGGCATTGGTGAGGGTGTGTCCGATGCGGTAGGCGTGGGTCATCATCAGCTGGGCGGCCGTGGCCAGCAGCCCGATCGCCAGCAGCAGCAGAGCGCCCCGCAGGTCATGGGGCCGCGCGCCGTCGACCAGAATCCAGGCCAGCCCGACCACGATGCCGCCGAGCGAGAAGTAGAACACCACGCGCTCGGCGGGCTCGCCGTGGCGCCCGAGCGCGGTCACCTGGAGGTAGGCCAACGCCGCAAGCAGGCCCGACATCAGGCCGGCCAGGCCATGCCAGACCTGGTCGGGCTGCATGCTCGGGCGCAGCACCAGCGCCACGCCGGCGAAGCCGGCCAGCACCGCGGCGACCAGCCGCCCGTCGACGCGCGCCGATCCCAGCATCACGGCGCCGCCGATCAGGAACAGCGCCATCCAGACCGACGACATGTAGTTCAGCGTCATCGCGGTGGCCAGCGGCAGCCCGGTGATGGCGAAGAACCACAGCAGCAGGCTCGACGCGCCGATGCCGCTGCGCCAGAAGTGCATTGCCGGCACCCGCGTGCGCAGCGGCACGCCGCGCCAGCGCGCCAGCGCGGCGATGACGACCACGCCCACCAGCGCCCGGTAGAGCACCATCTCGCCAGCGCTGTAGCGGGCGGCCGCCAGCTTGACGCACACCCCCATCACCGCGAACAGCAGTGACGACAGCAGCATCAGGAACGGCGCGGACGACATCCGGGGGCGGTGTGCCGCGCCGTCGCGCGGTCCAGGCTCAGGCGGCGTGCCGCTCCAGGCCCATCTCCAGGCGGTACCACTCGTGGAAGTGCTGCATGCCGTCTTCCATTGGGCTCTGGTACGGGCCGACCTCGTTCTCGCCGCGGGCCAGCAGGGCGGCTCGTCCGGCGTCCATGCGCAGGGCGATCTCGTCGTCCTCGACGCAGGTCTCCATGTAGGCCGCCTGCTGGGCCTCCACGTACTCGCGCTCGAAGGCGTGGATCTCCTCCGGGTAGAAGAACTCGACGATGTTGGTCGTCTTGCGCGGGCCGCGCGGCACCAGGGTCGACACCACCAGCACGTTGGGATACCACTCGACCATCACGCCGGGGTAGTAGGTCAGCCACACCGCGCCGTGGCGCGGCGGCGTGCCCTGCTGGTAGCGCAGCACCTGGTCCTGCCAGGCGCGGTAGACCGGCGAGCCGGCCTTGCCCAGCGCCTCGCTGCCGCTGTGCGCCACGCCCACGGTCTGCACCGAGTAGGCGCGGCCCATTTCCCAGCGCAGGTCATCGCAGGACACGAAGTTGCCCAGGCCCGGATGGAACGGGCCGACGTGATAGTCCTCGAGGTAGACCTCGATGAAGGACTTCCAGTTGTAGTCGCACTCGTGGACGATGGTGCGGTCGTAGACGTAGCCCGAGAAGTCGAGGTCGGCGCGGCAGCCCAGCCCGGCGAGGTCGGTCACCGGGTTGGCGCCAGTGGCCTCGAACAGCAGGCCGTTCCACTCCGTCAGCGGGTAGTTGCGTAGCGCCACGCAGGGGTCGCTGTCGAAATGCGGGGCGCCGATCAGGCGGCCGTCCAGGCCGTAGGTCCAGCGGTGCAGGGGACACACCACGTTGGCGCCGGCCTGGCCGCGGCCGCGCAGCATCACCGCCTGGCGGTGGCGGCACACGTTGGACAGCAGCTGGACGCCCTGGGCGTTGCGCACCAGCACGCGGCCGTCGCCTTCATGGCCCAGGGTGTGGAAGTCGCCCGGCTCGGGCACGCTCAGCGCGTGGCCCACGTAGCGCGGCCCGCGGGCGAAGAGCAGTTCCTGCTCGCGGCGGTAGAGGGCTTCGTCGAAGTAGGCCGAAACCGGCAGTTGCGACGCACTGCGTTCCAGCGCGTCCCGGCTGATGCTCAGGTCGGACATAGTCCTCAGGGTCTCCAAGAACCATCACGAACACCCGGCGCGTGCGCCGGGACCCAGGGGCTGTACCCTCGTCACGACGGTGGGCCTCGGCAGCAGGGCGGCGATTCTACCCATCGCCCGCGGCGCGGCTTGAGCGGGGTCAATCCCCAGAAGCCGCCCCGGCGTCCACCGCATGGTGGATCCCGCTTGCCGTTCGTCACCGGTCGGCGCCTGTAGTGCTGACTACAATCCCCCACCCGTTTTCACGAGCCGAAATGCCGCGAGCCAACGCCCCCGCCGACCCTCAGCCGCTGTCCTACGAGGACGCGCTGGCCGAACTGGAGCGGCTGGTGCAGCGCATGGAAACCGGCCAGATGCCGCTGGACCAGATGCTCGACGGCTATCGCCGCGGCGCCGAACTGCTGGCGCTGTGCCGGTCGCGCCTGACGGCGATCGAGGAACAGGTCAAGGTGCTCGAACAGGGCGAACTGCAGCCCTGGGCCGCCGACCCTGGAAAATGAACCTGCCGATGCAGCACACCGATTTCGACGCCTGGGTGCGTGGCGGTCAGCAGGCCGTGGAGGCCGCGCTCGAGGCCTGGGTGCCCATGGACGCGCCGGCGGGCCTGGGCGAGGCCATGCGCTACGGCGTGCTCGACGGCGGCAAGCGCCTGCGCCCGCTGCTGGTGATGGCCGCCTGCGACGCCGCCGGCGGCGATCGCCGGGCCGCCCTGCGTGCCAGCGTCGCGGTCGAGCTGATCCACGCCTATTCGCTGGTGCACGACGACATGCCGTGCATGGACAACGACGTGCTGCGCCGCGGCAAGCCGACGGTGCACGTGAAGTACGGGCAGGCGCAGGCGATGCTGGCCGGCGACGCGATGCAGGCGCTGGCCTTCGAGGTACTCACGCCGGACGACGAGCCGGCGCTGCCCGCCGCCCTGCAGGCCCGCCTGTGCGCCCTGCTGGCGCGCAGTGCCGGCCACGCCGGCATGGCCGGTGGCCAGGCCATCGACCTGGCCAGCATCGGCCGGGCGCTGGACGAGTCGGCGTTGCGCGACATGCACCGGCGCAAGACCGGCGCCCTGCTGCAGGCCAGCGTGCTGATGGGCGCGGCCTGCGGCTCGACCGACGCGCGCGCCTGGCAGGCGCTGCAGGAGTACGGCGCGGCCATCGGGCTGGCGTTCCAGGTGGTCGACGACATCCTCGACGTGACGCAGGAGTCGCACACCCTGGGCAAGACGGCCGGCAAGGACGAGCATCACAACAAGCCCACCTACGTGTCGCTGATGGGGCTGGAATCGGCCCAGCGCCACGCACTGGAACTGCGCGACGAGGCCCGGGCCGCGCTGGAGCGCAGCCGGCTGCGCGACACCGGCCGGCTCGCCCTGTTGGCCGACCGCGTGGTGGAGCGAGAATCCTGACGTGGCGATGAACCCCAAGACCAAGCTCCTGTCGCGCATCGACAGCCCGGCCGACCTGCGCAGGCTGCCGCGCGCCGAACTCGGCGCGCTGGCGGCCGAACTGCGCGAGTACGTGCTCCACAGCGTGTCGCGCACCGGCGGGCACCTGTCGTCCAACCTCGGCACGGTGGAACTGACCATCGCGCTGCACTACGTGTTCGACACACCGAACGACCGCCTCGTGTGGGACGTCGGCCACCAGACCTACCCGCACAAGATCCTCACCGGCCGGCGCGACCGCATGGACACGCTGCGCCAGCTCGGCGGCATCAGCGGCTTCCCGCGCCGCGACGAGAGCGAGTACGACACCTTCGGCACCGCGCACAGCAGCACGTCGATCTCGGCCGCGCTGGGCATGGCCACGGCGGCGCAGCTCAAGGGCGAGAAGCGCCATGCGGTGGCGATCATCGGCGACGGCGCCATGACCGCCGGCATGGCCTTCGAGGCGCTCAACAACGCCGGCATGCCGCATGCCGGCCGCGTGCCCAACCTGCTGGTGGTGCTCAACGACAACGACATGTCGATCAGCCCGCCGGTCGGCGCGCTGAACAAGTACCTCGCGCGGCTGATGAGCGGCAAGTTCTACGCCGCCGCACGAGAGGGCGCCAAGACCGTGCTGCGCAACGCGCCGCCGCTGTTCGAGCTGGCGCGCCGCTTCGAGGAGCATGCCAAGGGCATGGTCGTGCCCGGCACCATCTTCGAGGAGTTCGGCTTCAATTACGTCGGCCCGATCGACGGCCACGACCTCGACTCGCTGATCCCGACGCTGGAGAACCTGCGCGACAAGCCGGGCGCGCAGTTCCTGCACGTGGTCACCAAGAAGGGCTACGGCTACAAGCTGTCCGAGGCCGACCCGGTCAAGTACCACGGCCCGACGCCGTTCGATCCCGCGGTGGGCATCCAGAAGCCGGCCACGCCGCCCAAGACCACCTTCACGCAGGTGTTCGGCCAGTGGCTGTGCGACATGGCCGAGGCCGACCCGCGCCTGGTGGCGATCACGCCCGCGATGCGCGAAGGCTCGGGCATGGTCGAGTTCCACAAGCGCTTCCCCTCGCGCTACTTCGACGTCGGCATCGCCGAGCAGCACGCGGTCACCTTCGCCGCGGGCATCGCCTGCGAGGGCGTCAAGCCGGTGGTGGCGATCTACTCCACCTTCCTGCAGCGCGCCTACGACCAGGTGATCCACGACGTGGCGCTGCAGAACCTGCCGGTCACCTTCGCGCTCGACCGCGCCGGGCTGGTCGGTGCCGACGGCGCCACCCACGCCGGCGCCTACGACATCGCCTACCTGCGCTGCGTGCCCAACATGGCGGTGCTGACGCCGGCCGACGAGGCCGAGTGCCGCAAGGCGCTGACCACCGCGTATCGGCGCGACCAGCCGGTGGCGGTGCGCTATCCGCGCGGCGCCGGTGCCGGCACCGACGCATCGGGCCCGCTCGAGGAACTGCCCTGGGGCCGGGGCGAGGTGCGCCGCCAGGGCGAGCGCATCGCGATCCTGGCCTTCGGCACCATGCTGTACCCGGCCCTGGCGGCCGCGGAGCGCCTGGGCGCCACCGTGGCCAACATGCGCTTCGTCAAGCCGCTGGACACCGAACTGCTGTGCGAGCTGGCGCGCACGCACGAGGCCGTCGTCACGGTGGAGGAGGGCTGCCTGCCCGGCGGCGCCGGCTCGGCCGTGATGGAAGCTCTTCAGGCCGCCGGGCTGTCGACGCCCGTGCTGTCCCTCGGCCTGCCCGACGCCTTCATCGAACACGGCGACCCGGCCAAGCTGCTGTCGATGAACGGCCTGGACGCCGACGGCATCGCCGCCGCAGTGACCCAGCGCTTCGGCACCCGTCCGTCCCTGCTGCGCGCCAACAGCTGAGGCGATAACCCCGTCACGCAGGCGACAGCGCGATCGGTGCCATGCTCGCATCGTTGCGCCCCGGACCGAAGATGACCCATCCCACCCAAGCCCTGCACATTCCGGACACGCAAAGCGAGCGCGACGAGCGGCACCTGGCCATCCAGCGCGTCGGCGTGAAGGACGTGCGCTATCCGCTGCGCCTGCGTGTGGCAGGCGCGGAGCAGACCACTGCGGCGGTCTGGAGCCTTGACGTGGCCCTGCCGGCCGACAAGAAGGGCACCCACATGTCGCGCTTCGTGGCCTGGCTCGACTCGCTGGGGACGACCGTGCTCGACGCAGCCGTGCTGCGCGAGCGGCTCGAGGCGATGCTCGCGCTGCTGGGCGCCACCGAAGGCCGCATCGAGGCCGGCTTCACCTTCTTCCTGCGCAAGCGCGCCCCGGTGTCGGGCGTGAGCAGCCTGATGGACTACCAGGGCCGCTGGATCGCCGAGACGCGCGCCGGCCGCACCAGCGTGTGGTCCGAGGTGGCGGTGCCGGTCAAGAGCCTGTGCCCCTGCTCGAAGGAGATCTCCGACTACGGCGCGCACAACCAGCGCTCCACGGTGACGATCCGCGTCGAGGCGCAGCAGGCGCTGGAATGGCACGAACTCGTCCAGTTCGCCGAGGCCAACGCGTCGAGCGAGATCTGGGCGCTGCTGAAGCGGTCGGACGAGAAGTGGATCACCGAGCGGGCCTACGAGAACCCCAAGTTCGTCGAGGACCTCGTGCGCGACGTGGCGCTGGCGCTCAACGCCGATCCGCGCGTCGGTCGCTATGTCGTGGAGGTGGAGAACCATGAGTCGATCCACAACCATGCGGCCTACGCCCGCATCGACAGGCCCTAGACACGGCCCCGCCCGTCCCGGCCGGGCTCGGCTCGCCGCCGGGACGATCTCGCTGGTGGCGCTGGTCCTGGCGGGCTGCGCGACCTACGGCCCGGGCGATCTCGGACCGGGCCGCACCGAAGCCGACGTGCGGGCCCGTCTCGGGGAGCCTTCCGACCGGACCGCGCTGCCCGGCGGCGGTGCGCGGCTGGACTTCGCGCGCGGGCCGTTCGGGCCCCACACCTGGCGCGTCGTGGTCGATGCGTCCGGGCGCGTGGTCTCGGTCACCCAGCTGCTGACGGAGGCCCGCTTCGACCGCATCGCACCCGGCGCCACGGTGGCGGACCTGCGCGAGCAGATCGGCCTGCCGTCGGAGCGCCGCACCGGTTGGCGCGGCGTCGGGGAGGTGTGGTCCTACCGCTTCGAAAGCCCGCTGTGCCGCTGGTTCCAGGTGTGGCTGGTGGACGGCAAGGTGCGCGAAGCAAACTACGCCGCCGACCCGCTGTGCGACGACGCGCGCCGGCCGGACGACTGAGCCCGGTCCGGCCGTCACGCCGCGCCGCCGCACCCTCGGGCCGGTGGACGATGCCGCGCTACAGTGCGGCCATGTTCACCGGCATCGTCCAGGGCGTCGCGCAGGTCGCCGACGTCCATGACCGCACCGGCCTGCGCTCTCTGCGACTGGCCTTTCCGCCCGGCTTCGACCGCGGGCTCGCGATCGGCGCCAGCGTGGCCGTCGACGGCACCTGCCTGACCGTCACCGCGCTGCACGACGGCAGCGCCGACTTCGACGTGATGCAGCAGACGCTGGCGTTGACCACCCTGGGCCGCCTGCGCCCGGGCGCACGCGTCAACGTGGAGCGCGCGGCGGCCCAGGACGCGGAGGTCGGTGGCCATGTGCTGTCGGGCCATGTCGACGTGCAGGGCCGGCTGGAGGCGCTGCTCGAACCCGAGAACAACCGGGTGCTGCGCATCGCGCTGCCGGCGCCATGGATGCGCTACGTGTTCGCCAAGGGCTACGTTGCGGTGGACGGCGCCAGCCTCACGGTGGCGCAGGCGCATCGCGACAGCGACGGCAGCGGCTGGTTCGAGGTGTGGCTGATTCCCGAGACGCTGCGAATGACCACCTTCGGCGAGCGCCGCGTCGGCGACGCCTTCAACGTGGAGATCGAGCGCCAGACGCAGGTAATCGTGGACACCGTGCGCGACGCGGTGGAGCAGCGGCTCGGGCCCTACACCGCGCTGCTCGACGCGCTGGCGCGCGAGCGCGGCTTCGTGCCTGGTGGGGGCTGACGGCGGCATGCGCATTCATGCCGGCCCGCCCCTGGCCGGCCGGGTGCCCGAGGTCACCCTGCCGGCGCTGATCCGCGACGCCGCACGGCAGCGCGGCGATGCGCCGGCCCTGGTGGACGGCGTCACCGGCCGGTGCGTCACCTTCGCCGAGCTCGACGCCCGCATCGGGTCGCTGGCCGCGGGCCTGGCCGACGCCGGCCTGCGTGGCGGCGACACGCTGGCGCTGTTCGCACCCAACGCGCCGGAATGGCCCCTCGTCGCGCTGGCGGCCATGGCCGCCGGTGCCGCCGTCAGCGGGGCCAATCCGCAGTACGGCGCCGAGGACCTGGCGCACCAGCTGCGCGACGCCGGGGCGGCCTTCGTGGCCACCACCGCCGCGGGCCTGCCGGTGGTGCGAGAGGCGCTGCGTCTGCATCCCACCGCGCGCCCGGTGCCCGTCGTGCTGCTGGACGGGCACGCCGACGGTGCGCTGTCGCTCGACGGCCTGGCCCGTCGCGGCCCCGCGCCGCTGCCGGCCGTGGCACCCGCAGCGCTGGCCGCGCTGCCGTACTCGTCGGGCACGACCGGTCTGCCCAAGGGCGTGATGCTCACGCACCGGACCCTCGTCACCAACGTGCTGCAGATCCACCAGGTGCTCGGGCTCGAGCCGGGCGACGTGGTGCTGGCGTTCCTGCCGATGTTCCACATCTACGGCTTCACGGCGGTGACGATGTGCGCGCTGGCGGCCGGCGTCACGGTGGTCACGCTGCCGCGCTTCGAGCCGGTGTCCTTCGTCGACGCGATCGAGCGCCATCGCGTCACCCGTCTCGCGGTGGTGCCGCCGGTGCTGCAGTTCCTGGCCACGCATCCGGCCGTCGAGGGGCGCGACCTGTCGTCGCTGTTGCGCATCACCAGCGGGGCCGCGCCGCTGTCGGCCGAGCTGGAGGAGCGCGTGGCGCGACGCCTCGGGCGCCGCGTGACGCAGGGCTACGGCATGACCGAGTCGTCGGGCGTGATCGCCACCACGCCCTACGGCCAGGGCCGTGCCGGCGCCAGCGGGCTGCTGCTGCCGGCCACCGAAGCGCGCGTGGTGGACCCGGACACCGGGCGCGATGCGGCGCCCGGCGACGCCGGCGAGATCTGGTTCCGCGGCCCGCAGGCCTTTGCCGGCTACCTGAACCAGCCCGAGGCCACCGCCGCGATGCGCACGCCCGACGGCTGGGTGCGCACCGGCGACATCGGCCGCTTCGACGCCGACGGCTACCTGTTCATCACCGACCGGCTCAAGGAGCTGATCAAGGTGAAGGGCTTCCAGGTGGCGCCGGCCGAACTGGAGGCGCTGCTGGGCCAGCATCCGGACGTGGCCGACGTGGCCGTGATCGGGCGGCCCGACGAGCGCGCCGGCGAACTGCCGGTGGCCTGGGTGGTGCCGCGCTCGCCGGCGCTGACGCCCGCGATGCTGCAGGACTGGGTGGCCCAGCGCGTCGTGGCGTACAAGCAGCTGGCCGAGGTGGTGCTGTGCGCCGCGATCCCCAAGACCGCGGCGGGCAAGATCCTGCGCCGCGAGATGCGGCGGCTGGACCGCGAGCGCCGCGGCGGCTGACGCGCCCTCGCTGCGCTCTGCTTCCTCAGCGCCGCGGCGACGAGGCCACCAGGTCCCTGAACTCGCGCAGGCGCGAGCGCACCTGCTGCGCCTGCGACGGGCTCAGGCGCAGCAGGATGCGCGAGCCCGCCGGCAGGGCCTGCAGCGCCGGATCCGCATACTCGTAGCGCACCCAGGGCCGGTCGCCCGCCATCGGCCCCTTCACCTCGGTCAGGCGCAGGGCCGGCGGGTCGGCCGGTGCGGGCGTGTCGAGCACCGCGTCGATCACCTCGACGAGGCGGTCGTTGAAGTGGCCGTCCGGGTAGCCGAGCGCGCGGTACGCGCCCTGGAACTGCCGGTAGTGGGCCCGGTACAGGGCCGCGGCGCGGCGCATGTCGGCACCCGCCAGGAGGGCCACGAAGGGCTCGTAGCGTGCGGCGTTGGCGGCGGCCACGGTGGTCGTGCCGGCCTGCTCCTGCACGGTGAAGCGTCCGGCGGCCGGCACGACGGGCCACAGGCGCGGCGCGGCATGGCTGCGGCCGAGGTTGTCCACCGTGGCCACCACGCGCGCGGCGAAGCCGTCGGTCTGCAGCAGTGCCACCACGGCGCGTTCGCCGAGCAGGTCGGCCAGGCCGGCGCGCAGCGCCGTTGCCGGGTCGACCGTTGCCGGCGCGGCCGCCACGGCCTCGTCGATCGGATGCCGGGGCCCGGCGGGGACGCTGGCGGCGACGGCGACGGCGGGGGCTGGCGGCGGCGCGGCCACTGCCTCGGGTGCGGCGGGTGCCTCGGGGGCCGGCAGCCACCACAGCCGGTAGGCGCCGACGACCAGGCCGATGAACACCAGCAGACCGAGCGCCACGATGGCAGCGCCGGTGCGCGAGCCCGCGGCCGCCGGGGGCGGGGGCACGTCGGCCCGCAGGTCGGCGCCGGGCCGCAGGACGGGCTCCACCCGCAGGGCAGGGGTGTGGCGCGGGTCCGGCGTGGGGGCCATTGCGGTCAGACGGCGCGCGACGGGCCGCGGTTCCGGGCCAATCGTGAGCGGCTGTAGCCGTTCGCCAGCGGTGGGCTCAGGCCGCCAGCAGCTGCCGCAGCACGTAGGGCAGGATGCCGCCGTGCCGGTAGTAGTCGACCTCGATGGGGGTGTCGATGCGCAGCGTCACCCCGACCTCGCGCCGCCCGCCGTCGGCCGCGGTGATCACGAGACGGGCCTGGCTCTGCGGCCGGATCTCGGCGTCCAGCCGCACGTCCACCGTCTCGTCGCCGCGCAGGCCGAGCGACTGCCATGAATCGCCGGGCGCGAACTGCAGCGGCAGCACGCCCATGCCGATCAGGTTGCTGCGGTGGATGCGCTCGAAGCTGCGCGCCACCACCGCCTTGATGCCCAGCAACTGCGTGCCCTTGGCGGCCCAGTCGCGCGACGAGCCGGTGCCGTACTCCTCGCCGGCGAAGATCACCGTCGGCGTGCCCTGGGCGATGTATTCCATCGCCGCGTCGTAGATCGGGAGCTGACGCCCGTCCTTCAGCGTGTAGCCGCCTTCCACGCGCGAGCCGTCGGCCCGGGCCGGCAGCATCAGGTTCTTCACGCGCACGTTGGCGAACGTGCCGCGCATCATCACCTCGTGGTGGCCGCGGCGCGCGCCGTAGCTGTTGAAGTCGGCCTTGAGCACGCCCTGCCCGGCGAGGTAGCGCCCGGCGGGGGTCGTCTCCCGGAAGCTGCCGGCCGGGCTGATGTGGTCGGTGGTGATCGAGTCGCCGAACAGGGCGATGATGCGGGCGCCCTGCACGCCGGGCACCAGCGGCGGCGGCTTCAGGGTGAAGCCGTCGAAGAACGGCGGCCGCGCGATGTAGGTGCTTTCCGGCCAGTCGTACACCTGGCCGGCGCTGCCCTCGACGCGGTCCCACAGGGCGCCCGGCTCGGTCCGGACCTTGCCGTAGTTGCTGCGGAACGCCTTCGGGTCCATCGCGAGCTTCATCAGCGCATGGACCTCGTCGCTGGTGGGCCAGATGTCGCCCAGGTACACCTCGCGCCCGCCCGAGCCGTGCCCCACCGGCTCGGTCATCAGGTCGCGCGTCACGGTTCCCGCGATGGCGTAGGCCACCACCAGGGGCGGGCTGGCCAGGAAGTTGGCCTTCAGGTTCGGGTGGATGCGCGCCTCGAAGTTGCGGTTGCCCGACAGCACCGCGGCGCACACGAGGTCGTTGTCCTGGATCACCTTGTTCAGGGCCGGGCTCAGGTCGCCCGCATTGCCGATGCAGGTGGTGCAGCCATAGGCCGCCACGGCGAAGCCGAGCTGCTCCAGGTAGGGCAGCAGGCCGGCCTTGGTCAGGTACTCGGTGACGATGCGCGAGCCGGGGGCGAGCGAGGTCTTGATGTGCGGCGCCACGTTCAGCCCGGCCTGCACCGCCTTCTTCGCCAGCAGGCCGGCGGCCAGCAGCACGCCGGGGTTGCTGGTGTTGGTGCAGCTCGTGATCGCGGCGATCAGCACGTCGCCGTTGCGCACCATGCGGCCGTCGTCGGCGCGGAAGGCCCGGCCCAGCTTGTCCGGCGGCTGGCCGAAGCCATTGTCGGCCACCGGCTTGCTGAACAGGTCGGCGAAGGTGCGCGACAGGTGGGTGATCTCGATGCGGTCCTGCGGGCGCTTCGGGCCGGCCAGGCTCGGCACCACGGTGGACAGGTCGAGCCGCACCACGCTGCTGTAGTCGATGTCGCCGGCCATCGGCACGCCGAACAGCTGCTGCGCCTTGAAGTAGGCCTCGAAGAGGGCGACCTCGTCCTCGCTGCGGCCGGTGCCGCGGAAGTACTCGAGGGTGCGCTCGTCCACCGGGAAGAAGCCCATCGTCGCGCCGTACTCCGGCGCCATGTTGGCGATCGTGGCGCGGTCGGGCAGGGCGAGCGTCCGCGTGCCGGGACCGAAGAACTCGACGAACTTGCCCACCACCTTGTGGCGGCGCAGGATCTCGGTGACGGTGAGCACCAGGTCGGTCGCGGTGACGCCCTCGCGCAGCCGGCCGGTCAGCTCGAAGCCCACCACGTCGGGCGTCAGGAAGTACACCGGCTGGCCGAGCATGCCGGCCTCGGCCTCGATGCCGCCCACGCCCCAGCCCACCACGCCGATGCCGTTGATCATCGTGGTGTGGCTGTCGGTGCCCACCAGCGTGTCCGGGTACACGACGCCGTCCCGGCCCACGTGCACGCCGCGCGCCAGGTACTCCAGGTTCACCTGGTGCACGATGCCGAAGCCCGGCGGCACGACGCCGAAGGTGTCGAACGCCTGCATGCCCCACTTCATGAACTGGTAGCGCTCGCGGTTGCGCTCGAACTCCAGCTTCATGTTCAGGTCGAGCGCCTGCGGCGACCCGTAGTGGTCGATCGTCACGCTGTGGTCGACCACCAGGTCCACCGGCACCAGCGGCTCGATCGTCTTCGGGTCGCGGCCCAGCGCCTGGGCCACGTTGCGCATCGCGGCCAGGTCGGCCAGCAGCGGCACGCCGGTGAAGTCCTGCAGCACGACGCGCGCGACCAGGAAGGGGATCTCCTCGGTGCGCTCGGCGTTCGGCTTCCACTGCGCCAGCTGGCGCACGTGCTCGGCGTTGACGCGCCGGCCGTCGCAGTGGCGCAGCACGCTCTCGAGCACGACGCGCAGGCTCACCGGCAGCCGGGCCACGCCCGGGAACTGCCGGCCCAGCTCGGGCAGCGAGTAGAAGGACTGGCCGGGGCCCAGGCGCCGCTTCGTCGCGGCAAAGGGGTGTTCCATGATCGGACCTCCTTGCCGGACGATTATGCGGCGCCCGTCCCGGCGCGCCATGGCCTCAGCGGGCCAGGGGCCTTGGCGGTCTCAGCCGGCCACCGCCTTGGCCGTCTCCGCGTACTCCTCGATCTGGTCGAAGTTCATGTAGCGGTAGACGCTGGCGGCGTCCTTGTTGATGATGCCCATCGCCTCGTGGTACTCGGCCACGGTCGGGATCTTGCCGAGCTTGGAGGCGATCGCCGCCAGTTCCGCCGAGGCCAGGAACACGTTGGTGTTCTTGCCCAGGCGGTTGGGGAAGTTGCGCGTGCTCGTGGACACCACCGTGGCGCCTTCGCGCACCTGCGCCTGGTTGCCCATGCACAGGCTGCAGCCGGGCTGCTCGGTGCGCGCACCGGCGGTGCCGAAGGCGGCGTAGTGGCCTTCCTTGATCAGCTCGCTCTGGTCCATCTTGGTCGGCGGGGCCACCCACAGCTTGACCGGGATGTCACGTTGGCCGCCCAGCAGCTTGGCCGCGGCGCGGAAGTGGCCGATGTTGGTCATGCAGCTGCCGATGAAGGCCTCGTCGATCTTGGTGCCCGCCACCTCGGACAGGAACTTCGCGTCGTCCGGGTCGTTCGGGCAGCACAGGATCGGCTCCTTGATCTCGTTCAGGTCGATCTCGATCACGTGCGCGTACTCGGCGTTCTTGTCGGCCTCCAGCAGCGTGGGCTTGGCCAGCCACTCCTCCACCTTCGCGATGCGGCGCTCGAGCGTGCGCTTGTCCTGGTAGCCGTTGGCGATCATGTTCTTCATCAGCACGATGTTGCTGGTGAGGTACTCCTTGATCGGCTCGGGGTTGAGCTTGATCGTGCAGCCGGCGGCCGAGCGCTCGGCCGAGGCGTCGCTCAGCTCGAAGGCCTGTTCCACCTTCAGGTCGGGCAGGCCCTCGATCTCGAGGATGCGGCCGCTGAACTCGTTGATCTTGCCGGCCTTGGCCACCGTCAGCAGGCCCTGCTTGATGGCATACAGCGGGATCGCGTGCACCAGGTCGCGCAGCGTCACGCCGGGCTGCATCTTGCCCTTGAAGCGCACCAGCACGCTCTCGGGCATGTCCAGCGGCATCACGCCGGTGGCCGCGCCGAACGCCACCAGGCCCGAGCCGGCCGGGAAGCTGATGCCGATCGGGAAGCGGGTGTGGCTGTCGCCGCCGGTGCCCACGGTGTCGGGCAGCAGCAGGCGGTTGAGCCAGCTGTGGATCACGCCGTCGCCCGGGCGCAGCGACACGCCGCCGCGGTTGCTCATGAAGGCGGGCAGCTCGCGGTGCGTCTTCACGTCCACCGGCTTCGGGTAGGCCGAGGTGTGGCAGAACGACTGCATCACGAGGTCGGCGGAGAAGCCCAGGCAGGCCAGGTCCTTCAGCTCGTCGCGCGTCATCGGGCCGGTGGTGTCCTGGCTGCCGACGGTGGTCATGCGGGGCTCGCAATAGGTGCCCGGGCGCACGCCCTGGCCCTCGGGCAGGCCGACCGCGCGGCCGACCATCTTCTGCGCCAGCGTGAAGCCGGCCTGGGTGGCGGCCGGCGCCTGCGGCAGGCGGAACACGGTGGACGCGGGCAGGCCGAGGAACTCGCGCGCCTTGGCGGTGAGGCTGCGGCCGATGATCAGGTTGATGCGGCCGCCGGCGCGCACCTCGTCGAACAGCACGTCGCTCTTGAGCTGGAAGGTGGCGGCCACCTGGCCGTTCTTCATGATCTTGCCGTCGTAGGGCAGGATGTCGATCACGTCGCCCATGTCGAAGGCCGACACGTCCACCTCGATCGGCAGCGCGCCCGAGTCCTCCTGCGTGTTGAAGAAGATCGGCGCGATCTTGCCGCCCAGCGTGACGCCGCCGAAGCGCTTGTTCGGCACGAAGGGGATGTCCTGGCCGAAGCCCCAGACGATGCTGTTGGTGGCGCTCTTGCGGCTGGAGCCGGTGCCCACCACGTCGCCGACGTAGGCCACGAGGTGGCCCTTGGCCTTGAGCTCCTCGATGAACTTCATCGGGCCGCGCTTGCCGTCCTCTTCCGGCGTGATGCCGGGGCGCGCGTTCTTCAGCATCGCCAGGTAGTGCAGCGGGATGTCCGGGCGGCTCCAGGCGTCGGGGGCCGGCGACAGGTCGTCGGTGTTGGTCTCGCCGGTCACCTTGAACACGGTGACGGTGATCTTCTTCTCGACCTCGGGGCGGCTGGTGAACCACTCGGCGTCGGCCCAGCTCTTCATCACCTCGCGGGCCTTGGCGTTGCCGGCGCGGGCCTTGTCGGCCACGTCGTTGAAGAAGTCGAACATCAGCAGGGTCTTCTTCAGGCCCTCGGCCGCGATCGCCGCCACGTCCGCGTCGTCGAGCAGCTCGATCAGCGGATGCACGTTGTAGCCGCCCACCATGGTGCCCAGCAGCTCGGTGGCCTTGGCCTTGGACAGCAGGCCGACCTTCAGGTCGCCATGCGCCACGGCGGCCAGGAACGAGGCCTTGACCTTGGCCGCGTCATCCACGCCCGGCGGCACGCGGTGCGTGAGCAGGTCCAGCAGGAAGGCCTCTTCGCCGGCCGGCGGGGCCTTGATCAGCTCGATCAGCGCGGCGGTCTGGCCGGCGTCCAGCGGCAGGGGCGGGATGCCCAGGGCGGCGCGTTCGGCGGCGTGTTGGCGATAGGCGGTCAGCATGGGGCAGCTCCAGGTGAGACAACTGAGAAGTGTCGGAAATCAGGCTTTCGGGACGATGACTTTCAGTCCCTTGAAGTAGTCGCGGTAGAAGTCCGCGTCACGGGTGATCAGGGCGTCGCACTGCATCATCGCGTGCGCACCGATGAGGAAGTCGGCCACGGTGCGGCTGCGGTCGCCGCTGCGTTGGCGGTAGCGGCGCTGCATCTCGCCCGCGCGCAGCGCGGACTTCGGCTCCATCGCGCTGTAGGCGATGCCGGCGTCCTCCAGGTGCTGCAGCACCTCGGAGCCGCCGCGCAGCGACGTGCACAGCTCGGCCAGTGCCACGTCGCACAGCACCACCGGGCCGGCATGCAGCGCCTGGCGCACGGCGCTGGCCGCGGCCTGGGAGCGTTCACCCCCGCCGATCAGGTCGAGCAGCACGGAGGAGTCCGCTGCGATCACGCCTTGGCGTCCTCCGGCGGCAGGTACGGGTCGCCCGGCGCGTGGCCGCGCAGCGCGCGCATGGCCTCGTCGGTGCTGGCGAAGCCGTCGAGCTTGAAGCGGCCGCGCAGGCGCGAGATCGCGTCGTCGACGTCCTTGCTCAGCACGATGCGGCCGTTCTCCACCTCGACCTTGAGCTTGCTGCCCTTGGTCAGGCCCAGCGCGTCGCGCGCGGCCTTGGGCAGGGTGATCTGGCCGCGTTCGGCCACGGTGGCTTCCATCGCATGCTCCGGAAAGTATGTACGAATTATACGTACCAAACCCGTCCGACAGGAGCCGGATGCCGTCAGCCGTGGCGCGCCGCGAACTCCTTCATGTAATCGACCAGGGCCTGGACGCCTTCGACGGGCATGGCGTTGTAGATCGACGCCCGCATGCCGCCCACCACCCGGTGCCCCTTGAGCTGTCGCATGCCGCGTGCCTCGGCGCCTTCCAGGAAGGCGGCGTCCAGCGCCGGGTCACGCAGCCGGAACGGTACGTTCATCAGCGACCGGTCCGCGCGCGCGACCGGGCTGCGATAGAAGTCGGTCGAGTCCAGGTAGTCGTAAAGCAGCGCCGCCTTGCGTCGGTTGTGAAGCTCCATCTTCGGCAGGCCGCCCTGCGCCTTGAGCCATTCGAACACCAGGCCCGCGATATAGATCGCGTAGGTGGGCGGCGTGTTGAGCATCGATCCGGCTGCGGCCTGCTGCGCGTAGTCGAACGCCGAGGGCAGCGCCGGGTGCGGCCGGCCGATCAGGTCGTCGCGCACGATCACGATGGTCAGGCCCGCAGGGCCGATGTTCTTCTGCGCGCCGGCATAAATGAGGCCGTAGCGCGCCACGTCCACCGGGCGACTCATGATGCTGCTGGACATGTCGGCCACCAGCGGCACGTCGCCCACGTCCGGGTCGAAGTGGTACTCGACGCCGCCGATGGTCTCGTTGCTGCAGATGTGGACGTAGGCGGCCCCCGGGTCCAGGCGCCACGTGTCGCGCGGCGGGACGCGGTCGTAGGCGGTATCGGCGGACGACGCGGCCACGTTGATGGTGGCGTACTTGCGCGCCTCCTCGATCGAGCGCCTGGACCACTCGCCGGTGTCGATGTAGTCGGCGCGCGTGCCGCCGCGCAGCATGTTCATCGGCACGATGGCGTTCTCGGCGATCGCGCCACCCTGCAGGAACAGCACCTTGTAGTTCGCCGGCACCGCCAGCAGCGTGCGCAGGTCGGCCTCGGCGCGCTCCTGGATGCCCATGAAGTCCTTGCCGCGATGGCTCATCTCCATCACCGACATGCCGGTGCCGTGCCAGTCCAGCATCTCGTCGGCGGCGCGCCGCAGCACGGACTCGGGCAGCGCGGCGGGTCCCGCGCTGAAGTTGAAGACTCGACTCATGGGCAGGAGGGTTCCAGGCAGATCAACCCTCATTATCCCGGGGCAGGGTGCCCGGGCCCCCGGGGAGGCGGCTAGGGCTTGGCCGGCTCGGGCGCGAGCAGATTGCCCTGCGTGGCCATGAACGCGCGCTGGTTCTCGTGCACGCACCCGTCCACCAGGCGCTGGCCGATCCGGGTGTCCATCACCATCGACTTGTTGGCGATCTGGATCATCAGCATGCGGCCCTTCACGTCTTCCAGGCGCAGCGCGCCGGTGGACGACATCACGGGCTTCATCACCCAGGCCTGCGTCTTGTTCTTCATCTCGATGTAGCCCGGCACCTTCGAGTGCGGCGCCAGGCTCACCTTCTGGTCGAACTCGCAGGCGTAGTCGCCGAGGTGGGCGACGTTGGCGGCCTCGAGCTGCTCGTTGCTGGCCGCCGGCAGGGGCGCTTCCACCGGCGCCGCGGGCTTCTTGGCCGCCGGGGCCGGCCGGGCCTTGGGCGCCGGGGCGGTCTGTGCGGCTGCCGGCAGGGCCAGCCACAGCGCCATGCAGGCGGCGGCGGGGGCGATCACTCGGGCAGGGGCGGTCAGGCGCATCGAAGCTCTCCAGGACATGACCACCGCATTGTGGGCGTGCGCTGCCGGCGCACGGTTGCAAGACGTAGCGGTCGTGCCGAAGTGCTCAGGTCGCTGCCGGGAAGAACGCGGCGCGCACCTCTGCCGGCAACTGGGGGCCGCCGGCGTAGGACGTGCGGTGGGCCCGGTCGATGATCTGCCAGTAGTAGCGGTAGGACGCGCGGTCGTGCAGCGTGTCGTGGTGGCGGATCGGCGCCCACTGCGCCGCCTGGGCCGCCAGGATGATCTCGACCGCCAGGTCGACCTCGGCCACGCTGGGCGTGAAGGCCTCGACGATGGTGCGGATCTGGTCCGGGTGGATGCTCCACATGCGCGTGTAGCCGAACTGCCGGCTGGCCCGGGTGGCGGCGTCCATCAGGGCGCTGGCATGCTTGAACTCGGTCACCACGCAGTGCGACGGCACCTTGGCATGGCGGTGGCAGGCCGCGGCGATCTCCAGCTTGGCACGCACCACCAGCGGATGCTCGAACTGACCCTTGACGCCCATCGCCGACGCCGGAATCGCGCCGCGATGCGCCGACACGAAGTCCATCAGGCCGAAGGAGACCGACTCGATGCGCGGGTGACCGGCGATGGCCGCCACCTCGGCCAGCGCGCCGTGCGTTTCCACCAGGGCATGCAGCGGCACCGCGCCGCCGCCGCCGGCATCCATCGCGGCAGCGGCCCGCACGACGTCGGCCACGCCGCGCGGCTTGGGCAGCATCAGGTAGGCCGGCGCGCGCGGGGCGGCCAGCAGGGCCTCGAGCACGGCCTCGAAGCGGGGATGGTCCACCGGCAGCATGCGCGCGCCGACGCGACCGAAGCGGTTGGCGCTGCTGCCGATCAGCCCGGCGATGAGCTGCGCATGGTCGACCTCGCCGCCGACCGGGGCTCCGTCCTCGGCGTCGAGGGTGACGTCGAACACCGGGCCGAGCTCGGCCTGCAGGTCGAGGCTCTTGCGCATGCGCGCCTCGACACCGGCATAGTGGTCGCAGACCGGCAGGTCCGGCGGCGCCGGCTCGTCGGCGTCGAAGAGGGCGTCGCGGGGATGCAGGGCCGGGCTCGCGGTCATGGGGCCGAGCGTAACGCCTGCGGGCGCGGCCGGCGGGCCGGCGCGCCCGCGGCGCGGGTCAGAGCAGGTGCTTGACGCCGTCCTGCTCCTCGAGCAGCTCGGCCAGGGTCTTGTCGATGCACTGCTGGCTGAAGGCGTCGATCGGCAGGCCGTCGACCACCTGGTACTTGCCGCCGGCGCAGGTGACCGGGTAGCCGAACATCACGTCCTTGGGGATGCCGTACTGGCCGTCGGACGGGATGCCCATCGTGACCCAGCGGCCGTTGGTGCCGAGCGCCCAGTCGCGCATGTGGTCGATGGCGGCGTTGGCGGCCGAGGCGGCCGACGACAGGCCGCGCGCGGCGATGATCGCCGCGCCGCGCTTGCCCACCGTGGGCAGGAAGGTGTCGCGGTTCCAGGCCTCGTCGTTGATCATGTCCTTGACCGACTGGCCGCCGATGGTGGCGAAGCGGTAGTCGGCATACATCGTGGGCGAGTGGTTGCCCCACACCGCCAGCTTCTCGATGTCGGCCACGGCCTTGCCGGTCTTGGCGGCGATCTGGCTCAGGGCGCGGTTGTGGTCCAGGCGCAGCATGGCGGTGAAGTTGCCGCGCGGCAGGCTGGGCGCCGACTTCATCGCGATGTAGGCATTGGTGTTGGCCGGGTTGCCCACCACCAGCACGCGCACGTCGCGGCTGGCCGACGCGTCGAGCGCCTTGCCCTGCGCGGTGAAGATCTGCGCGTTGGCGCTGAGCAGGTCCTTGCGTTCCATGCCCGGGCCGCGCGGG
Source organism: Aquabacterium sp. T101 (assembly GCF_057219775.1). Lineage (NCBI taxonomy): Bacteria > Pseudomonadati > Pseudomonadota > Betaproteobacteria > Burkholderiales > Sphaerotilaceae > Aquabacterium > Aquabacterium sp. T101. Next base: position 603,558 of record NZ_JBXVVZ010000001.1, on the reverse strand, counting down.
CGCGCGCCCACCAGCAGCGCGTAGTCGGTGTCCTTGAAGGCCGACTTCGGGTCGCTGTGCGCCTGCATGCCGGCCAGCAGCGGGAAGGCGCAGTCCTCCAGTTCCATCATCACGCCCTTGAGCGCGTTCTGGGCCTTCTCGTCGGGGATCTCGAGCAGTTGCAGGATGACCGGCTGGTCCCTGCCGAGCATCTCGCCGGAGGCGATGCGGAACAGCAGTGCGTAACCGATCTGGCCGGCGGCGCCGGTGACGGCGACGCGGACGGGCTTCTTGTTCATCGTGGGAGCTCCAGGGAGGGGGGAAAGCTGCGGGACAACCCGAAGTGTAGTGCGGCGCAGGCCCCGAAATCAGGTCTTCTATAAGACAGGGGACTGTGCTGCAATCGCGCATCATGTCCGCCGTTCCTGACACGCCGCTTTTTCAGCCCCTGTACCGACAGATCGCGGACCTGATCACGCGCGGGCTCGATGCCGGCGAGTGGAAGCCGGGCGAGGCCATTCCGAGCGAGATGGATCTGGCCGCCCGCTTCAAGGTGAGCCAGGGCACGGTTCGCAAGGCCATCGACGCGCTGGCCGCGGCCCACCTGCTGGTGCGGCGCCAGGGCAAGGGCACCTTCGTCGCGACGCACTCCGAGGAGCGGACCCAGTTCCGCTTCCTGCGCCTGGCACCCGACGACGGCAGCGCCGAGCGCCTGTCGCGGCGCTTCCTGGACTGCCGCCGCACGCGGCCGACGGCCGACGTGGCGCAGGCGCTGGACATCCCGTCCAGCCAGGCGGTGCTGCAGGTGCGCCGCCTGCTGTTCTTCCGCGGCGCGCCGGTGGTGCTGGACGACCTGTGGCTGCCGCTGTCGCTGTTCAAGGGGCTGACCGAGCAGCGCCTGTCCGAGTACCAGGGCCCGCTGTACGGCCTGTTCGAGGCCGAGTTCGGCGTGCGGATGATCCGTGCCGAGGAGCAGATCCGGGCCGTGGCGGCCGACGCCGAGACGGCCACCCTGCTGGGGGTGCAGCCGGCCGCGCCGCTGCTGTCGGTGTCGCGCGTGTCGTTCACCTATGGCGACCGCCCGGTGGAACTGCGCCGCGGCCTGTACGACACCCGCTCCCATCATTACCGCAACACCCTGAACTGAACCCCGCTGCCGGGGCGCCGGGTTCCCGGGCCTGTCCGGCCCGGACTGCAGTTCGTCGCCGACAAGGCGCGTTCTGTCGCATCATCGGCGCCGGCCGTCATCTCGGCTGCCTACACTGCGCCCGCTTCACGAGAGCAGGCACAACGGGAGGATTGGATGCGCAAGGCATGGTGGATCGGGTCGGTGGCCGTCCTGGGCGTGGTCGGCGTGGCCGCCGCGCTGGCCGTGACGGGAAAGGTCGGCGCGTCCGGCGACAAGCAGGGCAACAAGCCCGAGGAGAAGCCGACGCTGGAGTTCACTGCCCGGGAGGTGGTGCAGCCTGCCCTGGCCACGATGTCCAGCCAGATCGAGTTCTCCGGGCCGCTGGTGGCGCCGCAGACCGCGGTGGTGCGCGCCAAGGCGGGCGGCACGTTGCTGACCCTGTCGGTCGCGGAGGGCAGCCGGGTCCGGGCCGGGCAGGTGCTGGCCAGCATCGACGCCGCCGAGATCGGCGCCCGGCTGGCGGAGCGCCAGGCCCTGGTGGAATCCGCACGCGCCGCGCTGGCCCAGGCCGAGCGCACCCACAGCAACAACCAGCGCCTGGCCGATCAGCAGTTCATCTCGCCCACGGCGCTGGAGCAGTCGCGTGCGGCCCTGGACGCGGCGCGGGCCCAGGAACGCGCTGCCCTGGCGCAGCTCGACACGGTGCGCGTGGCCTCGCGCGACACCCGCATCGTGGCGCCCATCTCCGGCATCGTGGCCAAGCGCCATGCAGTGGCCGGCGAGAAGGTGTCGGCCGAGCAGACCATCGTGACCATCGTCGACCTGGCCCGGCTCGAGCTGGCCGGCGCCGTCGGCACGCACGAGGTGTCGCAGCTGGCGCCCGGCGTGCCGGCCAAGGTGCGGGTCGAGGGGGTGGACCAGGAGGTGTCGGGCAAGATCGCCCGCATCGCCCCGGCCGCCGAGCCCGGCACGCGCTCGATCGGCGTGACGATCGAGCTGCCCAACCCGAAGGAGACCCTGCGCGCCGGCCAGTACGCGCTGGCCCGCGTCGAGCTGGCCGACGCGCAGCCGCGCCTGACCGTGCCGCAGTCGGCCGTGGGCAACACGGCGGGCCAGGACCATGTCTGGCTGATCGAGAACGGCGTGCTGGCGCGCCGGGCGGTCACCGTGGGCCGCAAGGACGGCCGCGAAGGGCGCGTGGAGCTGCTGGCGGGCGTGTCGCCAGCCAGCCAGGTGCTCGCCGCGCGCTTCGAGAACCTGCGCGAAGGGGCCAAGGCCCAGGTGGTGGCGGCGAAGTCGGCGCCGGTGGCGTCGGCCGCGGCGTCCACGCCGGTGGCGCGCTAGTCGGGGACGCATCATGTGGATCACCCGCGTCTCGATCAACAACCCCGTCTTCGCCGCGATGGTGATGCTGGCCCTGTGCGTGCTCGGGGTCTTCTCGTATTCGCGGCTGGGTGTCGAGCAGATGCCCGACATCAGCTTTCCGGGCGCCTGGATGGAGGTGCAGTATCCCGGCGCCTCGCCCGAGGCGGTGGAGCGCGAACTCATCAAGCCGATCGAGGAATCGGTCAACAGCGTGGCCGGCGTCAAGCGCATCACGTCGCGTGCCGCCGAGGGGCAGGGCTCGATGTCCATCGAGTTCGGCCTGGACACGAACATGGACCGCGCGATGACCGAGGTGCGCGACCGCATCGCGGCCGTGCAGTCGTCGTTCCCTCGCGAGGTGAAGGCGCCCACGCTGGCGCGCTGGAACAACGACAACAGCCAGCCGGTGGTCAACGTGGCGCTGCTGTCCAAGACGCGCAGCCCGCGCGAGCTGTCGGTGCTGGGCGAGCACACCGTGGGCAAGCGGCTGCAGCGTGTCGAGGGCGTGGCGCGGGTGGACATCAGCGGCCTGGTCACGCGCGAGGTCCGCATCGACCTCGACCCGGTGCGCCTGCGCGCCTACGGCGTCACGCCGGCGGAGATCTCCACCGCGCTGCGCGAGGCCAACGCCGACCAGCCGGTGGGCGTGCTCAAGGACAGCCTCACCGACACGCTGCTGCGTGTCGAAGGCAAGGTGCGCGAACCGAAGGACTTCGAGCGCGTGGTGGTGGCGCGGCGCAACGGCCTGTCGCTGACGCTGGGTGACCTGGGCACCCTGGTCGAGCGCGAGCGCGAGGCGGATTCCACGGCCCGCATCAACGGCCAGCCGGCGATCAACTTCAACGTCTTCAAGCAGCAGGACGCCAACATCGTGGCCACCGGCGACGCGGTGAAGAAGGCGCTCGACGAGATCCGCAAGACGCTGCCGCCCGACGTCGAGCTGACGCTCATCTACGCGTCGAGCGACTGGGTCAAGGGCTCGCTCGACGGCCTGCGCCATACGCTGATCGAAGGCGCGCTGCTCACCGTGGTGATCGTGTTCCTGTTCCTGCACTCCTGGCGCAGCACCATCATCACCGGCCTGACGTTGCCGATCGCGGTGATCTCCAGCTTCATCGCGGTGTACATGTTCGGCTTCACGCTGAACTTCATGACGATGATGGCGCTGTCGCTGTGCATCGGCCTGCTGATCGACGACGCCATCGTGGTGCGCGAGAACATCGTGCGCCACATCCACATGGGCAAGGACCACCACACGGCCGCCCGGGAGGGCACCGACGAGATCGGCCTGGCGGTGATGGCCACCACCTTCGCGCTGTGCGCGGTGTTCGTGCCGGTGGCCTTCATGGGCGGCATCATCGGCAAGTTCTTCTACCCGTTCGGCATCACGGTGGTGGTGGCGGTGCTGGTGAGCCTTTTCGTCAGCTTCACGCTCGACCCGATGCTGTCGTCGGTGTGGCACGACCCGCCGGCCGAGCGCCTGCGGCGCGTGCCGGTGGTCGGGCATGCGATCCGCGCCACCGACGCCGGCATGGATGTGCTGCACCGGGTGTACGAGCGCACCATCCGCTGGGCCTTCTCGGGGCGGCGCTACCGCATGCTGGCGCCGCCGCTGCCGGCCTGGGGGCACGGTTTCCACGCCGACGGCTCGCGAGACAAGGCCAGCCGGCGCCGGCTGCGCTGGGCCACGATCACGCCGCGCGGCCTGGTGATGGCCGCCGGCGCGGCCAGCTTCGTCGGCGCCCTCGCGCTGGCGCCGCTGGTGGGCAGCGAGTTCGTGCCGCAGACCGACCAGGGCTTCACGCAGCTGTCGCTGCAGCTGCCCGTGGGCTCCAGCCTCGAGCGCACCGACGCCAAGGTGCGTCAGATCGAGGAGATCGTGCTGGCGCTGCCCGAGGTCAAGAGCGTGGCCACCTGGGTCGGCGGCCCGGGCCAGCGCAACCGGGCATGGCTGAACATCGCGCTGACGGACCGCAAGGAGCGCCGACGCACGCAGCGCGAGGTGGAGGACGCCATGCGCGAGGCGATCGCCCGCATCCCCGGCACCGACGCGGCGGTCGGCTTCGACCGGCCGGTCTACGTGGCCATCCTTGGTAGCGACCCCGAGGGGCTGGCGCGGGTGACCAACGAGTTCGCCGACAAGGTGCGCAAGATCAAGGGCGTGGTCGACGTCGAGGTGTCGGTCAAGCCCGGGTTGCCGGCCTACGCCGTGCGCCTGAAGCCCGACGCGATCCGCGAGCTGGGCCTGACCGCGCCGCAGGTGGCCGCGTCGCTGCGCGCCTACGTCAACGGCGACACCGCCACCTACTGGACCACGCCCAACGGCGACCAGATCGAGGTGACGCTGCGGCTGAACCAGGCGCAGCGCGAACGGCTGGAGCAGCTGCGGTCGCTGCCGGTGGCCTTTGCCGCCAACGGCACGCCGGTGTCGCTGGACAGCGTGGCGCAGATCGAACCGGTGTTCAACCCGGAGGTGATCCGGCGCCAGAACCTGCAGCGCCGCGAGGCGGTGTTCGCCGGCGTGAAGGACCGCTCGGTGGGCGAGGTCGGCGAGGACGTGCGCAAGCTGATCGAGCAGACCACGCTGCCGCCGGGCTACAGCTTCGACGTCGGCGGGCAGCTGCAGCAGCAGCAGGAGGCCTTCTCGGGCCTGCTGGCGGCGATGGCGCTGGCGGTGATCTTCATCTACATCGTGCTGGCCAGCCAGTTCGGCAGCTTCATCCAGCCGATCGCGATCATGGCGTCGCTGCCGCTGGCGCTGATCGGCGTGATGCTGGCGCTGCTGCTGTGGCGGTCCACGCTGAACGTGTTCTCGATGATCGGCCTGGTGATGCTGATGGGCCTGGTGACCAAGAACGCGATCCTGCTGGTGGACTTCGCCAACCAGGCGCGCAAGGCCGGTGCCTCGGTGCCCGACGCCCTGCTGCAGGCCGGCCTGATCCGCATGCGCCCGATCGTCATGACCACCGCGGCCATGGTGTTCGGCATGCTGCCGATGGCGCTGGCCTTCAACGACGGCGGCGAGATTCAGGCGCCGATGGGCCGCGCCATCATCGGTGGCGTGATCACCTCCACCATCCTGACCCTGGTGGTGGTGCCGGTGCTCTACAGCTACCTCGTGCGCGACCGCCGCAAGACGGCAGCGGCCCCCGCCGGACCCACCCCCACCCTGATGCCCGCCGACAAGGACGGTTGAAGGGAAGGGACGACTGCCAAGGGCGAGCCAAGCGCGCCAATGACGGCGTGCCAGCGGCGCGAGGCCGAAGGCCCAAGCGCCCCCTCCAGCAGGGGCCACGGGCCGGCTCCGCCGGCCCGTCGGCGCCGCCCCCCTGGGGGGGAGCGCCGACGGCGCAACGGGGGGGACCTACTGACTAAATTTAAAGTCGGTCTTCGCCTGCTTGCGCAGCGTTTCCTGGTAGTTCTGCAGCTTCTGCTGCTCCAGGCGCTGCACCACCTGCGGCTTGACCTCGTCGAACGCGGGGAACTCCGCCTCGCGGGTGTCGTCGAGCTTGATGATGTGGAAGCCGAACTGCGTCTTCACCGGGTCGGTGGTGGTCTCGCCCTTCTTCAGCGCGGCCATGGCCTGGCCGAACTCGGGCACGTAGCTGTCGGGCTTGGCGAAGTCGAGGTCGCCGCCGTTCTTGGCCGAGCCGGTGTCCTTGCTGTGCTTCTTGGCGAGGTCCTCGAACTTGGCGCCGGCCTTGAGCTGGGCCAGCAGCGCGCGCGCCTCGTCTTCCTTGTCCACCAGGATGTGGCGCGCCCGGTACTCGGTGCCGGAGGCCTGCGCCTTGAACTTGTCGTACTCGGCCTTGGCCTCGGCGTCGGTGACCGGGTTCTTCTTGCGGAAGTCGTTGAACAGCGCCTGGATCAGGATCTGCTGGCGCGCCACCTCGAGCTGGGCGCGGTACTCGGCCGAGCCCTGCATGCCGCGGCGCTCGGCCTCCTGGGCGAAGATCTCGCTGATGACCACCTGCTCGCGGGCCCGCTCTTCCAGCTCGGGCGGCACCGGCCGGCCCTGCTGCGCGGCCTGGGCCTTGAAGCGCTCGACGATGGTGTCCACGCGCGACTTGGGCACGGCCTTGCCGTTGACGATCGCGACGTTCTGCGCCTGGGCGGCGCCGGCAAGGAGGAGGGCCACGGCGAACGCGGCGACGGACTTCTGGAACATGGCGTGGGCCTTTCGGGACTCGGGGGGGCCGGGCTGGCCCGCCGATGGCGGCGGGGCGTCAGCGGCTCGCTTCGGCGGGCGTGCGGGCCTCGATGGCCAGCGCATGGATGCCCTCTTGGATCAGCGAGCGCGCGGCATCATAAACGAGGCGATGCCTCGCCACCCGTGACAAACCGTCGAATGCAGGGCTGACGATCCGCACGCTGAAGTGGCGCCCCTCGCGGGCGCCGGCATGCCCGGCATGCAGGTGGCTGTCGTCGCGCACCTCCAGCCAGCGCGGCTGCAGGCCACGCTCCAGCGCGGCATGCAGGCGTTCGGCCGTCACGCCGCCGGCGCTCATGGGGTGCGGTCCTCGGTGCCGGCCGCGGCTTCCTTCTCGTCGGGCAGGTAGCGGCTGAGATACAAGCCCTGGGCGATGGTGAAGACGAGCATCAGGCCGATGCCGCCGAACAGCTTGAAGTTGACCCAGGTGTCGGTGGCGAAGGTGTAGGCCACCCACAGGTTGAGCGCGCCCATGAAGGCGAAGAACGCCACCCAGGCCAGGTTCAGCCGCTTCCACACCGGATCGGGCAGTTGCAGCTGTTCGCCCAGCAGCAGGCGCAGCAGGTTGCGACCGGTCAGCAGCGGGGCCAGGGCGAAGGCACTGCCCATCACCCAGTACAGCAGCGTCGGCTTCCACTTGATGAAGGTCTCGCTGTGCAGCCAGATCGTCAGGCCGCCCATCACGACGACCAGGCCCAGGCTGACCCACAGCATCATGTCGATGCGGCGCCCCATCGCCGCCAGCAGGCCCACCTGCGCCAGCGTCGCCACCACGACCACCACGGTGGCCAGCAGCACCGGCGCCTCGGCCGGCCCGACCACGCCGCCGGACACCATGAACCCGAGATGCGCGCTGGCCAGCGCGGCGGCGGCCTCCTTGTTGGCGTCCGCCGCCTTGAAGGCGATGAAGAACAGCAGGATCGGCAGGAAGTCGAGCAGCAGCTTCATCGTCAGCGCTTCTCGAACGCCACCGCGGCGGAATTGATGCAGAAGCGCTCGCCGGTGGGCTCGGGCCCGTCCGGGAACACATGGCCCAGGTGCGAGCCGCAGCGCTTGCAGCGCACTTCCACGCGCACCATGCCGTGGCTGTCGTCGCGCACGCGCTCGACCACCTCGGCATTGACCGGCTCGTAGTAGCTCGGCCAGCCGCAGCCGGCGTCGAACTTGGTGCGGGCGTCGAACAGCCGCTCGCCGCAGCCGGCGCAGTGGTACTGGCCGTCGTCCCAGTGGTCCCAGTAGGCGCCGGTGAAGGGCCGCTCGGTGGCGGCATGGCGCGTCACCTCGTACTGCATCGGCGACAGCCGGGCGCGCCACTGCTCGTCGGTCAGTCGCACCGGGTAGCGCGGGTCGTCGTGGTCGTGCGGGGGAGAGCTCATGAGGAACAGGACACTTCGAGTTGCGATGCCCAGGCGGGCGGATGGCCGGCGTCGGCCGCATGCTCCGGCTGCTCGTCGAACGGGCGCTGCAGCACGGCCAGCAGGCGCCGCACCTCGCTGTCGTCGCCGGCCACGGCGCGGTCGATCGCCTGCTGGGCCAGATGGTTGCGCAGCACGTACTTGGGGTTGACCCGGTTCATGCGCTGCGCCCGCGAGACGTCTTCGCTCGACTCCTGTGCCAGACGGGCGCGGTAGCGCGCCAGCCAGGCGTCGAAGCGCTCGCGCTGCAGGAACTCGTCGCGCGCCTGCTCCGGCAGCGCCAGGCGCCGCCAGGTGATGGTGTGGTCGGCACGGTCCTCGGCCATCAGGCGCAGCAGGTCGTCGGCCAGCGCCGGGTCGTCGTCCTGCGCGTCCTGCAGGCCGAGCTTGGCGCGCAGGCCTTCCACCATGGCACGGGCGAACTCGGCCTTGAACGGTTCCAGCGCCGCGCGCAGGGACTCGGACGCTGCCTCGGGCGGCCCGTCGGCCAGCAGCAGCAGGGCCTGCGCCAGCGCATGCAGGTTCCAGAAGGCGATGCCGGGCTGGCGCCCGAAGGCGTAGCGGCCCTGGTGGTCGCTGTGGTTGCAGACGTGCTGCGGGTCGAACGCGTCGAGGAAACCGAACGGCCCGTAGTCGATGGTCAGGCCCAGCACCGACATGTTGTCGGTGTTCATCACCCCGTGGCAGAAGCCCACCAGCTGCCACTGCGCCACCAGGCGCGCGGTGCGGCGGCTCACCTCGTCGAGCAGCGCTGCCGGCGTGCGCGCCAGGCCGGGGAAGTAGCGCTCCAGCGTGGCGTCGAACAGGCGCCGCAGTGCGGCCGGGTCCCCGGCGGTGTGGGCGAAGTGCTCGAAGTGGCCGAAGCGCAGGAACGACGGCGCCACGCGCGTGACCACCGCTGCGGTCTCCATCGTCTCGCGCCGCACCGGGTGGGGCGACGCGGTGACCGCCAGCGCGCGCGTGGTCGGGATGCCCAATGCATGCATCGCCTCCGAGCACAGGAACTCGCGGATCGACGATCTCAGCACGGCACGCCCGTCGCCCATGCGCGAATAGGGCGTCAGGCCGCTGCCCTTGAGCTGCAGCTCCATCGGGCCGGCGGGCGTGGCCAGCTCGCCCAGCAGCAGCGCGCGGCCGTCGCCGAGCTGGCCGGCCCAGACGCCGAACTGGTGGCCCGAGTAGACCGACGCGAACGGCCGGGTGCCGTTCGGCGCGGCATTGCCCGACAGGGCCGCCAGGGCCTCGTCGCCGTCCAGCCAGTCCGACAGCCCCAGGTCGGCGGCCAGCGCCTCGCTGCGCGCCACCCAGCGCGGTGCGGGCAGTGGTTGCGCCGGCAGCGCGGTGCCGAAGGCCGGGCCGAGCGACTGCAGGAAGCCTTCGGCCTGCCAGGGCAGCGGTGGCGCCTCGGCGCGGGCGGGCGGGGGAAGGGGGTCGGGGGCGTTCACGGCAGCGGCATTGTCCCCCGGGGCCGCGCGCCCCCGGGCGGATGGGGGAATCACGCTTTGACAGGAGCCGGGGCGGTTTCGATACTGCCCCGCACCCACGGGAGGAAGAACCGATGCTCGGCCTGATGCAAGACCAGCCCCTGATGATCTCGAGCCTGATCGAGTTCGCGGCGCGTCACCATGCGGACACGGCCATCGTGTCGCGGCGCGTCGAGGGCGACCTGCACCGCTACACCTATGCCCAGGCGGCGGCCCGCGCGCGCCGCGTGGCCCATGCGCTGGACCGGCTCGGCCTGGCGTTCTCCGACCGCGTGGGCACGCTGGCCTGGAACGGCTACCGCCACTTCGAGCTGTACTTCGGCGTGTCGGGCAGCGGCCGCGTGGTCCACACCATCAATCCGCGCCTGGCGCCGGACCAGGTCGCCTGGATCGCCAACCATGCCGAGGACCAGGTGCTGTGCTTCGACATGACCTTCCTGCCGGTGGTCAAGGCGATCTGGCGGCAATGCACCAGCGTGCGCCACTGGATCGCGCTGTGCGACGCCGACGCCCTGCCAGCCGACACCGGCATCCCGGGCCTGCGCAGCTACGAGGCCTGGATCGACGGCGAGCCCGACACCTACGACTGGCCCCAGTTCGACGAGCGCAGTGCCGCGGCCCTGTGCTACACGAGCGGCACCACCGGCAACCCCAAGGGCGTGCTCTACAGCCACCGCTCGACCCTGCTGCACGCCTACGGCGGCGCCCTGCCGGACGTGATGGGGCTGTCGGCCCGCGACTCGGTGCTGCCGGTGGTGCCCATGTTCCACGTCAATGCCTGGGGCATCCCCTATGGCGCGGCGATGACCGGCGCCAAGCTGGTGTTCCCGGGCGCGGCGCTGGACGGCAAGTCGGTCTACGAGCTGATCGAGTCCGAGCGCGTCACCTACGCCGCCGGCGTGCCGACGGTGTGGCTGATGCTGCTCAACCACATGCGCGCCGGCGGCCTGAAGTTCTCCACCCTCAAGCGCACCGTCATCGGCGGGTCGGCCTGCCCGCCGTCGATGATCCGCAGCTTCTACGCCGACTACGGCGTCGTCGTGGTGCACGGCTGGGGCATGACCGAGATGTCGCCCCTGGGCACGGCCTGCACCCTGAAGCTGCACCACCTGGAGCAGCCGCTGGAAGATCAGCTCGCGATGATGGGCAAGCAGGGGCGGACCCTGTTCGGGGTCGAGATGAAGATCGTCGATCCCGAGGGCCGCGAGCTGCCCTGGGACGGCGTGGCCACCGGCGACCTGCTGGTGCGCGGCCCGTGGATCACCTCGGGCTACTTCCGGGGCAAGGAGGACGGTCTGCCCGATCCGCTGGTGGACGGCTGGTTCCCCACCGGCGACGTGGCCTCGATCGACCGCGACGGCTTCATGCAGATCACCGACCGCAGCAAGGACGTCATCAAGTCCGGCGGCGAGTGGATCAGCTCGATCGACATCGAGAACATCGCGATGGCCCACCCCGGCGTGGCGATGGCGGCCTGCATCGCCTTGCCGCATCCGAAGTGGGACGAGCGGCCGCTGCTGGTGGTGGTGCCCAAGCCCGGGGTGTCGGCCAGCCGCGACGAAATCCTTGCCTTCTATGAGGGCAAGGTGGCGCGCTGGCAGGTGCCCGACGACGTGGTCTTCGTCGACGCGATCCCGCTCGGCGCCACCGGCAAGATGCAGAAGAACAAGCTGCGCGAGCAGTTCAAGGGGCACCGGCTGCCCGGGGCCTGATCGGCGGGGCGGCTGTCGCCGACGCGACAGGTCGCCTGCCGGAGGTCCCGCTTCGGGGTAGTCCCTCAGCGCCGTGCCGGCGGGCATCCGTTAACGTCCCGACTGAACCGCAGTCCAAAACAGGAGACCCGCACCATGTTCACCCCGTTCAAGCCGAGATCGCTCGCCGTCTGTGTCGCCGCCGCCGCGGCAATGGCCAGTGGCGGGGCCCTTGCCCAGGCCGGTCAGACGGTCAAGGTGGCGTGGATCGACGCGCTCACCGGCCTGACCGCGGCCACGGGCCAGAACCAGCTCAAGAGCTTCCAGTTCCTGGCCGAGCAGTTCAGCAAGAGCAACCCGGCCGGCGTCAAGTTCGAGATCGTCTCGTTCGACAACAAGCTGTCGCCGCAGGAGACCGTCAACGCGCTGCAGGCGGCCATCGACCAGGGCATCCGCTACGTGTTCCAGGGCACCGGCACCGGCCCGGCCACCGCGATCATCGACTTCCTGAACAAGTACAACGAGCGCAACCCCGGCAAGGAGGTGGTGTTCATCAACTACGCGGCGGTCGACCCCGATCTGACCAACAGCAAGTGCAGCTACTGGCACTTCCGGATGGACGCCGACACGTCCATGAAGATGGAGGCGCTGACCACCTTCATGAAGGACCAGGCCGACGTCAAGAAGGTCTACCTGATCAACCAGAACTACGCCCACGGCCACCAGGTCGCGAGGTACGCCAAGGAGAACCTCGCGCGCAAGCGGCCGGACGTGCAGATCGTCGGCGAGGACCTCACGCCGCTGGCGCAGACGCGCGACTTCGCGCCCTACATCGCCAAGATCAAGGCGTCCGGCGCCGACACCATCATCACCGGCAACTGGTCGTCGGACCTGACGCTGCTGATCAAGGCCGCCAACGACGCCGGCCTCAACGCCAAGTTCTACACCTACTACGCCGGCGTGTCGGGCACGCCCACGGCGATGGGCGCCAATGCCGCCGGTCGCGTCTACCAGGTCAGCGTGTTCCCGTACGGCGTGTCGGCCGAAGCGCGCAAGATCATGGACGACTACAAGAAGCGCTTCAACGACGACTTCTACACGGCCCAGGTCTACCACGCCTACGCGCTGCTTTCCAATGCGATGGCCAAGGCCAAGAGCACCGACCCGGCCAAGGTCGCCGCCGCGATGGGCGGCCTGTCCGTCAAGAGCCTCAACGGCGAAGTGACGATGCGCAAGGCCGACCACCAGCTGCAGCAGACGCTCTACATCCAGCAGTGGACCAAGGCCGACAAGCCGCCGCTGGACTACAGCGTCGAGAACACCGGCTATAACTTCCGCGTCATCAAGACCTACGAGCCGTACGTGTCCAGCACGCCGACGTCGTGCCAGATGAAGCGGCCGGGGTGACGACGACCCCCCCCGTTGCGGCTTCGCCGCTCCCCCCCGGGGGGGCGGCGCGTGCGCGCCGGCGGAGCCGGACGCGCCGCGCCTGCGGGTAGTCCATCGGTTCGCGCGCAGTTCTCGTTGTGGACCAGTTCCTGATCAATGTGCTGAACGGCGTGAGCGCCGGGCTGCTGCTGTTTATGCTCAGCTCGGGGCTGACGCTGATCTTCAGCATGATGGGCGTGCTGAACTTCGCCCACGCCAGCTTCTACATGGTCGGGGCCTACTTCGGCTACACGCTGTCGGGGGTGGTGGGGTTCTGGCCGGCGCTGGTGCTGGCGCCGCTGGCCGTGGGCGTGCTCGGCGCGCTGTTCGAGCGCACCGCGCTGCGCAAGGTGCACAAGTTCGGTCATGTGCCCGAGCTGCTGGTCACCTTCGGCGTGTCCTACGTCATCCTCGAGCTCGTCAAGCTGATCTGGGGCCTGTCGTCGGTGCCGTTCTCGCCGCCGCCGCTGCTGCAGGGGCCGGCCTTCACCCTGGTGCATGCCGGCGACCAGTGGGCCTTCGACTGGGGCGCGGCCGACCCGGCGCGCTGCGTGTCGGCCGTGGCCGGGGCCGCGGTCAGCTGCTCCACCTTCCCGGCCACGCGCTTCTTCATGATGGTGGTGGCCGTGGCCATGCTGCTGGCGCTGTGGCTGCTGCTCACCCGCACCCGCATCGGGCTGGTGATCCAGGCCGCGCTGACGCATCCCGAGATGGTCGAGTCGCTCGGCCACAACGTGCCGCGCGTGTTCATGCTGGTGTTCGGCAGCGGCTGCGCGCTGGCCGGGCTGGCCGGCGTGGTCGGCGGCGTCACCTTCGTCACCGAGCCGTCGATGGCCACCATCGTCGGCTCGATCATCTTCGTGGTCGTCGTCGTCGGCGGTCTGGGCTCGCTGGCCGGGGCCTTCGTCGGCTCGATCGTCATCGGGCTCCTGCAGACGCTGCCGCTCACGGTGGACAAGTCCCTGGTGCACGTCGCAGCGTCGGCCGGCTGGACCATCGCGCCGGGCGACTGGTACTACTCGCTGGCCAAGATCACGCTGGCGCAGGCGGCACCGATCCTGCCGTACCTGCTGCTGGTGCTGATCCTGATCTTCCGCCCCCGCGGCCTCCTGGGCACCCGCGAGGACTGATGTGAGACCCCCCCCGTTGCGCCTTCGGCGCTCCCCCCCAGGGGAGCGACGCCAGCAGACCGGCAAAGCCGGATCTGCGGCGTTGGCTGGTCTGGTCGAGTCGTTGCCATGACCCGAATTCACGAAGGCCGGCCGCACTACCACTTCAAGCCGCTCAACGTCGGGCGCTGGCTGTTGTGGGGCCTGTTCGCGGTGCTGCTGGTGGTGGCGCCGATGCTGTGGTCGAGCCGGCTCGGCCACACGATGCTGTCGCAGATGGGCATCGCCGTCATCGCCTGCCTGGCCTACAACATCCTGCTCGGGCAGGGCGGCATGCTCAGCTTCGGCCATGCCGTCTACAGCGGCCTGGGCGCCTTCCTGGTGATGCACACGCTCAATGCGGTCAGCGCCGGCAAGCTGGCCATCCCGGTGAGCCTGCTGCCCCTGGTGGGCGGCCTCGCCGGCCTGGGCTTCTCGGCGCTGCTGGGCTATGTCACCACGCGCAAGGCCGGCACCACCTTCGCGATGATCACGCTGGGCATCGGCGAGCTGGTGTGGTCGATGTCGCTGATGGTGCCGGAGTTCTTCGGCGGCGAAGGCGGTGTCAGCGGCAACCGGGTCGTCGGCCAGCCGGTGTGGGGCATCAGCTTCGGGCCGCAGGTGCAGATGTACTACCTGATCGCGGCCTACTGCTTCGTGTCCACGGCCGCGATGTTCGCGTTCACGCGCACGCCGCTCGGGCGCATGCTCAATGCCGTGCGCGACAACCCGGAGCGGGTGGAGTTCATCGGCTACAGCACGCAGCAGGTGCGCTACCTGGCCTTCATGGTGTCGGGCTTCTTCGCCGGCATCTCGGGCGGACTGGGCGCGCTCAACCTCGAGATCGTGACCGCCGAGGTGGTGGGCGCGGCGCGGTCCGGGGCCTTTCTGCTGTTCGTGTTCCTCGGCGGCGCGGTTTTCTTCTTCGGGCCGATCATCGGCGCGGTGCTGATGGTGCTGGCGCAGATCCTGTCCGAGCTGACCAAGGCCTGGGTGCTCTACCTCGGCCTCGTGTTCCTGTTCATGGTGATGTATGCGCCCGGCGGCGTGGCCAGCCTGATCATGATGAACCTGCGCGTGGCCGCGTTCGGAAAGCTGCGCGAGCTGTGGACCGCCTATCTCGCGCTCGGCGGCACGGCCTTCGTGATGCTGGCGGGCGCGGGCGCGATGATCGAGATGCTCTATCACCTGCAGCTCAACACTGCGCTCGGGCCGGAGCTGACCTTCATGGGCGCCCGCCTGAACGCCCTGAGTGTCGACAGCTGGTTCGGTGCCGGCCTGGTGCTGGTGTGCGGCGTGGCCCTGTTCGAACTGACGCGTCGCCGCTTCGTCGCCGACTGGAGCCGCATCCAGGAGGAGATCGAGAAGGAGATCAAGCGGCGGGAGAATGTCATATGAACCCCCCCCGTTGCCGCTTCGCGGCTCCCCCCCAGGGGGGCGGCGCCAGCGCGCCGGCGGAGCCGGACGCGCGGCGCCTGCTGGGTGGCGCGGGCTTCGCCGCGGTGGGAAGTCGGAGGTGGTGGTGACTGCGGCAGTCGAACTGGTCGACGTTCGCAAGAGCTTCGGCAAGACGGAGATCATCCGGGGCGCGAGCCTGTCGGTGGCGCCCGGGGAGCGGGTGGCGATCATCGGGCCCAATGGCGCGGGCAAGAGCACGCTGTTCAACCTGATCTCGGGGCGGCTGGCGCCCACCAGCGGCGACATCCGGGTCAACGGGCAGCGCGTCAACGGCATGACGCCCTATCAGGTCAACCGCCTGGGGCTGGCGCGCAGCTTCCAGGTCAGCAACCTGTTCACGCGCCTGTCGGTGTTCGAGAACATCCGCTGCGCGGTGCTGTGGAGCCTGGGCTACCGCTATGCGTTCTGGCGCTTCCTGGCCGACCTGCGCGACGCCAACGACCGCGCCGAGGAGGTGCTGGAGATGATCCGGCTCGACCGGCGGCGCGACGTGCTGGCGATGAACCTCACCTACGCGGAGCAGCGCGCGCTGGAGATCGGCATCACCATCGCCGGCGGCGCCGGCGTGGTGCTGCTGGACGAGCCCACCGCCGGCATGAGCAAGAGCGAGACCAAGCGCTTCGTCGAGCTGATCCGCAGCGTGACCCAGGGTCGCACCCTGCTGACGGTGGAACACGACATGGGCGTCGTGTTCGGCCTGGCCGACAAGATCGCGGTGCTGGTGTATGGCGAGGTGATCGCCTTCGACACGCCGGAGGCCGTGCGTGCCAACGCCCGCGTGCAGGAGGCCTACCTCGGGTCGGTGCTGGCGGACCAGCAGGCCGCCGCCGCGGGGCACTGAGGTCCACACGATGCTGCGCCTGTCCAAGGTCCACGCCTACTACGGCAAGAGCCATGTGCTGCATGGCGTCAACTTCGAGGTCGGCGCGGGCGAGATCGTGGCACTGCTCGGGCGCAACGGCTCGGGCCGGTCCACCACGGTCAAGACCATCATGGGCCTGGTGGACGCCACCGGCAGCATCCGCTGGGGCGAGCGCGAGATCCTCGGCAGCAAGGCGTTCGAGATCGCCCACGCCGGCATCGGCTACGTGCCGGAGAACCGCGACATCTTTCCGCGCCTGACCGTGCACCAGAACCTGATGCTGGGCCAGAAGCGCGGCGCGCGCCAGCCGCGCTGGAGCTTCGACGACATGTACCGGCTGTTCCCGCGCCTGCTGGAGCGGCAGCACACCGAAGCCGGCGTGCTGTCCGGCGGCGAGCAGCAGATGCTCACGCTGTGCCGCACCCTGATGGGCGACCCCGACCTGATCATGATCGACGAGCCCACCGAGGGCCTGGCGCCGAAGATCGTCGAGCTGGTGGCCGAGTACCTGCGCGAACTCAAGCGCCGCGGCATCGCGGTGCTGCTGGTGGAGCAGAAGCTGACCATCGCGCTCGAGGTGGCCGACCGCTGCCTCGTGATGGGCCACGGCCAGATCGTCTTTTCCGGCACGCCGGCGGAGCTGCGCGCGGACGCCACCGTGCGGCGCGAGTGGCTCGAGGTCTAGCGCGGCGCGCTCGCGCCGCCGGTGAGCTGGCGCGTCACCAGGGCCTGCAGCGGCGGCAGGTGCCGGGCGGCCTGCAGCACGGCGCTGCGCAGCCAGCGCGCCGGACGGCGGTCGTCGGTGAACAGCTGCACCACCGCATTGGTGCCCAGGTAGATCGGCAGCGTGACGCGCCGGTGCTCGCTTTCGTAGGCGCCCAGCGCGCGCGGCGAGCCGGCGTCCTCGCCACGCTGCCGCGCCGCGGCCAGCTCGCGCGCCAGCACCTGCACGCCGTACAGGCCGAAGTTGTAGCCGTGCGCCGTCACCGGGTGCATGCCGACGGCCGCGTCGCCGACCAGCGCGACGCGCCGCGCCGCGAAGCGGTGCGCATAGGTGGCCACCAGCGGATAGGCGTGACGCGTGCCCGGCGAGTGCAGCCGGCCCAGCGCGTCGCCGAACGCGGCCTGCAGGCGGGCTGCGAAGGCCTCGTCGGACAGCGCCATCCAGTCGCCGACCTCGTCGCTGCGCAGCGTGAGCACGGCAGAGCACTGCCGGCCGGCCATTGGCAGCATCGCCAGCGTGTGGCCGTACAGGAAGCGCTCGTGCGCCACGTTGTCATGCGGCGCCTCGTGCGCCACGCGGCACACCAGCGCGGTGCGCCCGAAGTCGAGCCAGTTGGCGCCGATGCCGGCCAGCCGGCGCAGGCCGGAGTAGCGGCTGTCGGCCGCCACCACGAGAGCAGCCGAGAGGCGCTGCCCGTCCTGCAGCGTGACGGCGGCGGTCTGCTCGCCGGCGTGGAAGGCCACGACGCGGGCGTCGCCGCGCAGCGTGACGCCGGCCTGCTGCGCCGCAGCGGCATGCACCGCGGCCCGGATGCGGTGATTGGGCACGAGCCAGCCCAGGGCCTCATGGCCCTGCGCCTGACCGTCGAACGGCAGCACCACCGGCGACAGGCCGTCGCGCACCTCGGCGCGGCACAGCGGGGCCAACTCGGCCGGATCGATGCGGTCCCACGCGCCCAGCGCCTGCAGCACGGCGCGGCCGCGGTGGGTGAGGGCGATGTCGCGTCCGTCCTCGGGCGGGTCGGCCAGCGTCGACAGCGGCGCCTGCTCGAGCACCGTGCAGCGCAGGCCCGTCCGGGCCAGGGCCACGGCCAGCGCCAGGCCTGCCGGACCGGCCCCCACGATCAGCACGTCGGTACCGTGTTCCGCCGCCACGGGCGGAGCGGCGGTCGGGTCGTGGCGGGGCAGGGTCATCGGCGTCGCGGACAGTGTCGGGCGATGCGCAGGCTAGTGCCGCCCCCCGGCTGGCGGCTTGACCCAGCGCAGGCCCGACGCCGCGGGGTACCCTGTCACCGCAGCGACACGGGCGCCGCGCGTGCCGCCCGTAGAATCGAACGGTCGTTCGTTTTTCATCGAAGGAACCCGCCATGAGCGCGAGCTATGCGGTGCACGGCGCCGTCGCCGTCGTCACCCTCGACAACCCGCCCGTCAACGGGCTGGGCCTGGAAACCCGCCGCCAGTTCGCCGCCGCCATCGAGCGTGCGTTGGCCGACGCGGCGGTGCAGGCGATCGTCGTCACCGGCGCCGGCAAGGCGTTCTCCGGCGGCGCCGACATCAAGGAGTTCGGTTCGCCCAAGGCCATCGCGGAGCCGAACCTGCTGTCGCTGATCAAGCTGGTGGAGGCCTCGCCCAAGCCGGTGGTCGCCGCCATCAACGGCACCTGCATGGGCGGCGGCCTGGAACTGTCGCTCGGCTGCCATTACCGCGTGGCTGCGCCCAAGGTGCCGGTGGCGCTGCCCGAGGTGAAGATCGGCCTCGTGCCGGGCGCCGGCGGCACGCAGCGCCTGCCGCGCGCGCTCGGCGTGGAGACCGCGCTCAACATGATCGTCAGCGGCGAGCCGGTGCCCAGCGAGGTGCTGGCCACGGTGCCGGGGCAGAAGCTGTTCGACCGCATCGTCGACGGCGACCTGCTGGCCGGCGCGCTCGCCTTCGCCGCCGAGGTGGCCGCGGTGCGGCCGCTGCCGCGGGTGCGCGACCTGAAGGTGACCCACCCCAACCCCGACGCCTACTTCCAGTTCGCGCGCAACACGGTGCGCGCGATGGCGAAGAACTTCCCGGCGCCGGCGCGCTGCGTCGACTGCGTCGAGCAGTCGATGAAGCTACGCTTCGACGACGGCATGCGCTACGAGCGCGACGCCTTCCTCGCGCTGATGATGACGCCCGAGTGCCGCGCGCTGCGCCATGCATTCTTCGCCGAGCGCGCCGCCAGCAAGATCGCCGACGTGCCCGAGGGCACGCCGCAGCGGGCCGTGGCCAGGGTCGCCGTCATCGGCGCCGGCACGATGGGCGGCGGCATCAGCATGAACTTCCTCAACGCCGGGATCCCGGTGACGATCCTCGAGACGAAGCAGGACGCGCTGGACCGGGGCCTGGCCACGATCCGCAAGAACTACGAGGCCCAGGTCCGCAAGGGCAAGCTCAAGGAAGACAAGTACGCGCAGCGTATGGCGCTGCTGACGCCCACGCTCGCCTACGACGACATCCGCGACGCCGACCTGGTGATCGAGGCCGTGTTCGAGGACATGGGCGTCAAGGAGACCGTGTTCCGCACCCTCGACGAGGTGATGAAGCCCGGCGCCATCCTGGCCAGCAACACCAGCACGCTCGACCTGAACCGGATCGCGTCCTTCACGAAGCGGCCGCAGGACGTTGTGGGCCTGCACTTCTTCAGCCCGGCCAACGTGATGAAGCTGCTGGAGGTGGTGCGAGGCGAGCACACCGCGCGCGACGTGCTGGCCACCGTGATGGCGCTGGCGCGCAAGATCCGCAAGACGGCGGTGGTCTCGGGCGTGTGCGACGGCTTCATCGGCAACCGCATGATCGAGCAGTACTCGCGCCAGGCGACCTTCCTGCTCGAGGAGGGCTGCACGCCGGCGCAGGTGGACCGCGCGATCGAGAAGTTCGGCTTCGCGATGGGCCCGTTCCGCATGGGCGACCTGGCCGGCAACGACATCGGCTGGGCGATCCGCAAGCGGCGCTACGTCGAGAAGCCCCACATGCGCTACAGCCGCACCGCCGACCTGCTGTGCGAGATGGGCCGCTTCGGCCAGAAGACGGGAGCCGGCTGGTACGACTACCAGCCCGGCAAGCGCGACGCGATCCCGTCGAAGCTGGTGGAGGACATGATCGCGAAGCACCGCGCCGACCTCGGCATCGCGCCGCGCAAGATCGCCGACGACGAGATCGTGCACCGCCTGGTCTATTCGCTGGTCAACGAGGGCGCGAAGCTGCTGGAAGAAGGCATCGCCGCAAAGGCCAGCGACATCGACATGGTCTACCTCACCGGCTACGGCTTCCCGCTGCACCGCGGCGGCCCGATGCGCTACGCCGACGAGCAGGGCCTGTTCAACGTCGTGCAGGCGATGAAGCAGTTCGCCGCCAACCCGCACGACGACGCCGCGTTCTGGCAACCCGCCCCGCTGCTGGCCCGCCTGGCCGCCGAGGGCCAGTCGTTCACCTGAAGGACACCGCACCATGAGCAACGCCGTCATCGTCTCCACCGCACGCACGCCGCTGGCCAAGAGCTGGAAGGGCGCCTTCAACATGACCCATGGCGCCACGCTCGGCGGGCACGTGGTGCGCGCCGCCGTCGACCGCGCCGGCATCGACCCCGGCGCCGTCGAGGACGTGCTGATGGGCTGCGCCAACCCCGAGGGCGCCACCGGCTGGAACATCGCGCGCCAGTGCGCGCTGATGGCCGGCCTGCCCGTGGGCGTGCCGGGCATGACCGTCAACCGCTTCTGCTCCAGCGGGCTGCAGACCATCGCGCTGGCGGCGCAGCGCATCGCCGCGGGGGAGGGCGACGTCTACGTGGCGGGTGGCGTGGAGAGCATCTCCTGCGTGCAGAACGAGATGAACCTGCACATGTTCAAGGACCCGGCGCTGGACGCGAAGAAGCCGGAGATCTACTGGAACATGATGCAGACGGCCGAGCAGGTGGCCAAGCGCTACGGCGTCAGCAAGGAGCGCATGGACCGCTTCGGCGCCGAGAGCCAGCAGAAGGCGTGCAAGGCGCAGGAGCAGCGGCTGTTCGACGCCGAGATCGCGCCGATCACCGTCACCGCCGGCGTGGCCGACGCGGTGCTGGGCCTGCGCAGCAAGCAGGTCACGGTGTCGGCCGACGAGGGCCTGCGCCCGGGCACCACCTACGAGTCGATCAAGGACATCCGCACCGCGGTGCCCGGCGGCGTGGTGACCGCCGGCAATGCCAGCCAGTTCAGCGACGGCGCGGGCGCCTGCGTGGTGGTGAGCGAGGCCTACGCCGAGCGGCAGGGTCTCAAGCCGCTGGGCCGCTTCCTCGGCTTCGCGGTGGCCGGTTGCGAGCCCGACGAGATGGGCATCGGCCCGGTGTTCGCCGTGCCCAAGGTGCTGTCGCGCCTGGGTCTTGCGCCGGACGACATCGACCTGTGGGAGCTCAACGAGGCCTTCGCGGTGCAGGTGCTCTACAGCGCCGACCGCATCGGCATTCCCTACGAGCGGCTCAACGTCAACGGCGGCGCCATCGCCATCGGCCACCCCTACGGCATGAGCGGCCAGCGCCTGACCGGCCATGCGCTCATCGAGGGCCGGCGCCGTGGCGCCAAGCGCGTGTGCGTCACGATGTGCATCGGTGGCGGCATGGGCGCGGCCGGCGTGTTCGAGGTGCTCTGATGCCGTCCCCGGGCCCGGCAGTCCCGCCCTCGGTGCCTGCGCGCCGGCACCGCGTGGCGGTGCTGGCCGTCGCCGCCGTCATGGCCACGGGTGCGGCGGCGCAGTCCCGGCCGGCACCCTGGTCGCCCGACAAACGGGACGAGGCCACCGTCCGCGCGGTCTGGACCCAGATCGACCGCAAGGACTGCGCCGAGGCGGCCCGCGTGCTGTCCGAGGGCGTCCGGGCGGGCTATCCGCACACCCTGCTGCTGGCCGGCGCGATGTTCGAGGAAGGCGTGTGCCTGAAGCGCAGCTGGCCGCGGGCGCTGGAGCAGTACGAGCGGGCGCTGGCCGCCGGCCACCCGCGGGCGGCGGCGCGCATCGCCTCCGGCTATGCCTCGGACGCCGCCGGGCCGGACCGGGCCGCGGCCGTGTGGTGGGCCCTGGGCCGCATGAGCCTGCCGCCCGACTGCCGGTCGGCCGAAGCGGTCAAGGACGACCCGGACCGCTTCGTTGCGGCGCTGCGCGAATGGCCCGCCGGCCTGCTGGAGCGCTGTAGCTACGTGGTCGGTGTGGTGGGCACGGTGATGGGCGACCTGGAGTTCTCGAGCCGGGCCGCCGACCATGGCCTGCACGGCCGCGTGGTCGTGGAGTACCGGCCCGCCGATGACCGGGTCGAGGTGGTCGACGAGGACCTGCGCCAGGCCCAGCCTGGCGGCCTGGCGTCGGGCGACGTGGTCCGCGACGGCGCCACGCGCGCGGTGCGTTCGGCGTTCGCCAACGACATCCGGTCGGTGGTCGACCGAGGCCGGCAGCGCATGACCCGGCCCGCCGACTTCGACCCGGCGTGGAAACTGCGCCTGGAGTTCAACTTCATCTATGTGGCACGCTGACGGGGCGGTGGCCCGGTCGGTCCGGGCCCGCCGCGGGCAGCACGATTCGACATGCCGATGACCCTCGACGACCTGACGCGCTTCTTCGCCAGTGCCCCGTTCATGGTGGACCTCGGCGTGGAGCCGTTCGACGCCGGCGAGGGCCGCGTGGCCACCCGCATCGAGCTGGCGCCGCGGCACCTGCAGCACACGGGCGTGGTGCACGCCGGCGTGATGGGCGCGCTGGCCGACCACACCATGGGCGCGGCGGCGCAGACGCTGGCGCCGGCGGGGCACTGGGTGCTGACGGCCGAGTTCAAGGTGAGCCTGCTGCGGGCGGGCCGGGGCCGGCGCCTGGAATGCGTCGCCACCGTGGTCAAGCCCGGGCGGCAGCTCAGCTTCACCGAGGCGCAGGTGTTCGCGCTGGACGGCGACGCGCGCACCCTGGTGGCGACTGCCAGCGCCACGATGGCCGTCGTCGAGGCGCGCTGACGGCATGCGCGCGACCGTCGACTTCCTGCTGAACGACTGGCTCGGCGTCGAGTCGCTGACGGCGCGGCCGCGCTTTGCCGAGCATTCGCGCGAGACCTTCGCGTCGGTGCTCGACACCTGCGAGCGCATCGCGCGCGAGAAGTACGCACCGTTCAATCGCCTGGTGGACACCGAGGAGCCGCGCGTCGTGTCCGACGCCGACGGCGACCGCGTGGTGCTGCCGCAGGCCACGCACGACGCGTGGCAGGCCTATGCCGGCTCGGGCATGCTGGCCGCCGCGCAGACCGAGGAATGGGGCGGCATGAGCCTGCCCTACGTGATCGAGGCCGCGGCCAATGCCTTCTTCTCGCGTGCGTCGGTCAGCATCGGCGCGGGCCTGCTGACGGTGGGCAATGCCAACCTGCTGCTCGCGCACGGCACGCCGGCCCAGCAGCGGGTGTTCGCCCGCGCTCAGTTCGAGGGGCGCTGGTCGGGCACGATGTGCCTGTCCGAGCCGCAGGCGGGGTCGAGCCTGTCCGACGTGGCCACGCGCGCCGTGCCCGACGGCGACGACTTCGAGGCCGACCCGCTCGGCCCGCGCTACCGGCTCACCGGCCACAAGATGTGGATCTCCGCCGGCGAGCACGAGCTGACGGAGAACATCGTCCACCTGGTACTGGCCAAGGTGCCCGGGGCGGATGGCCGGCTGGTGCCGGGCACGCGCGGCATCTCGCTGTTCGTGGTGCCCAAGCGCCTGGTCGATGGCGAAGGGCGCCTCACCGGTGAGCGCAACGACGTCGTGCTGGCCGGGCTGAACCACAAGTGCGGCTGGCGCGGCACCACCAACACGCTGCTCAACTTCGGCGAAGGCCGGCACCGGCCGGGCGGGCGGGGCGGCGCGGTGGGCTACCGGGTTGGCCGCGAGGGCGAGGGCCTGCGCTGCATGTTCCACATGATGAACGAGGCGCGCATCGGCGTGGGCCTGTGCGCCGCCATGCTGGGCATGGCCGGCTACGAGGCCGCGCTGGCCTATGCGCGGCAGCGTCCCCAGGGCCGGCCGATCACCGGCGCGGGCAAGGACGCCGCGCAGCCGCAGGTGCCGATCATCGAGCACGCCGACGTGAAGCGGATGCTGCTGGCGCAGAAGGCCTATGCCGAGGGGGCGCTGGCGCTGCTGCTGCGCTGCGCGCGGCTGGTGGACGAGCAGCACACCGGCGAGCCGCAGGCCGCCCGCGAGGCGGCGCTGCTGCTGGAGGTGCTGACGCCGGTGGCCAAGAGCTGGCCCAGCGAGTGGTGCCTGGAAGGCAATTCGCTGGCGATCCAGGTGCATGGCGGCTACGGCTACACGCGCGACTTCCCGGTGGAACAGTACTGGCGCGACCAGCGTCTGAACATGATCCACGAGGGCACGCACGGCATCCAGGCGCTCGACCTGCTCGGGCGCAAGGTGGTGATGGACGGCGGCGCGGGCCTCAAGCTGCTGGCCACGCAGATCGGCGCGACGGTGCAGCGCGCCGGGCACGTCGACGGTCTCGCGGTGGAGGCCAACGCGCTGGCCGCGGCGCTGCAGTCGCTCGGCGCGGCCACCAAGGCGGCCTGGGCCACCGGCGTGCCCGAGGAGGCGCTGGCCAATGCCACGCCCTACCTGCAGGCCTTTGGCCACGTGGTGCTGGCCTGGACCTGGCTCGACGTGGCGCTGGCCTGCGAGGGCCGCGGCGACGACGCCTGCGAAGGCCGGCGCGCGGCGATGCGCTACTTCTTCCGCTACGAGCTGCCCAAGGTGGGGGCGTGGCTGGGCGTGGTGGCGCAGCGCGACCCCACCTGCCGCGACATGCGCGACGCCTGGTTCTGACCACTTCCCGGGAGCACGACGCATGAGCCGCCAACGAATGGAAGCCCTGGTGTGGATCCTGATCTACGGCGGGCTGCTGGGCGCCTGCCTGGGATGGTTCCTGTCGCCCCTGCGCGGGCCCTGGGGCGAGCTGCTGATCACCGGGGGCCTCGCGGCCGCGGTGGCCGGCGTGGTGTTGATCGTGGTGCGTTCGCGCCTGAAGGACTGACATGGGAACTCCGGTCACGCAACTGTTCGACCTGACGGGCCAGGTGGCCCTGGTCACCGGCGGCTCGCGCGGCCTCGGCCTGCAGATCGCCGAGGCGCTGGGCGAGGCGGGGGCGCGCATCGTGCTCACATCGCGCAAGGCCGCCGACCTGGAGGAGGCCGCGGCCGACCTGCAGGCGCGCGGCATCGACACGCGCTGGATTGCCGCCGACGCGAGCCAGCCGGCCGAGGTGCAGCGCGTGGTGGACGAGACGATGCAGCGCGTGGGCCGCATCGACGTGCTGGTCAACAACGCCGGCGCCACCTGGGGCGCGCCGATGGCCGACTATCCGCTCGAGGCCTGGGACAAGGTGATGAACCTCAACGTGCGCAGCATGTTCCTGTTCTGCCAGGCGGCCGGGCGCGCCAGCCTGCTGCCGCGGCGCCAGGGCAGGGTGCTCAACGTGGCGTCGATCGCCGGTCTGGCCGGGTCGCACGACATGGAGTTCATCGCCTATGCCACCAGCAAGGGCGCGGTGGTCAACTTCACGCGCCAGCTCGCCGGCGAGTGGGGGCCGCACGGCATCAATGTCAACGCGCTGGCGCCGGGCTTCTTCCCGAGCCGCATGACGCGCGGCACGCTGGCCGCGCTGGGCGTGGACAAGCTCGCCGCGGCGGCCCCGCTGCGCCGCATCGGCGACGACGACGACCTCAAGGGCGCCGCGCTGCTGCTGTGCTCGCCGGCCGGAAAGCACATCACCGGCCAGATCCTCGCCGTGGACGGCGGCCTGTCGGCCGTGCACCACGGCGCCTGACACCCACCACCGCCTCCAGGAGACCCTGCCCGTGTCGCGACTCCAGTTCCCGATCCAGATCCCCTTCGTCGAGGAGTTGGGCCTCGAGCTGCACCGCTTCGGCGACGGCCAGGCCGAGGTGCAGGTGGACCTGGAGCAGGCCCACCTCAACTCGTGGGAGGTGGCCCACGGCGGCGTGCTGATGACGATGCTCGACGTGTCCATGGCGCACGCCGCGCGCAGCGTCAACAGCCACGACCCCGCGAACGCGCCGGGCCTGGTGACGGTGGAGATGAAGACCTCGTTCATGCGTCCGGCGGAGGGTCGGCTCGCGGCCAAGGCCAAGGTGCTGCATCGCAGCACCACCATGGCCTTCTGCGAGGCCTCGGTGTTCGACGAGGACCATCACCTCTGTGCCCATGCCACGGGCACCTTCAAGTACCTGCGCAAGCTGCCCGTGAAGGGCCGCCCGCCCAAGTCGCCCTCGCGCCGCGACGACACCCAGGAGTAGATGCCCATGAGTTCCATCGTCAACCGCCAGTGGCTGCTGGCCTCGCGCCCCACGGGCGAAGCCAGCGCCGCGAACTTCCGCCTGGTGCAGGCCGCCGTGCCCGAGCTGGCCGACGGCCAGGTGCTGGTGCGGCACCACTTCCTGAGCCTCGACCCGTACATGCGCGGCCGCATGAACGAGAGCAAGAGCTACGCCCAGCCGCAGCCGCTGGACGCGGTGATGATCGGCGGCACCGCCGGCGAGGTGGTGGCGTCGCGCAATCCGCACTTCGCGGTCGGCGACAAGGTGGTCGGCATGGGCGGCTGGCAGGAATACGCCATCGTCGACGCCGGCCAGCGCGGCGTGCTGCAGAAGGTGGACACGACGCACATCCCGCTGTCGGCCTACCTCGGCGCGGTGGGCATGCCCGGCGTGACCGCCTGGATGGGCCTGACGCAGATCATCGAGCCCAAGGCGGGCGAGACGGTGGTGGTGAGCGCCGCGTCGGGCGCTGTGGGCGGCGCGCTGGGGCAGTTGGCGCGCCAGCGCGGCTGCCGCGCGGTGGGCATCGCCGGCGGCCCGGACAAGTGCCGCTACGTCGTCGAGGAGCTGGGCTTTGACGCCTGCATCGACTACAAGCAGCACAGCGACCTGAAGTCGCTGACGCGCGCGCTGAAGGAAGCCTGCCCCGACGGCATCGACGGCCACTTCGAGAACGTCGGCGGGATGATCCTCGACGCGGTGATGCTGCGCACCAACGCGTTCGCGCGCATCGCGGTGTGCGGGATGATCGCCGGCTACGACGGTGCGCCGCTGCCGATGGCCAATCCGGCGCTGATCCTCGTCAACCGGATGAAGATCCAGGGCTTCATCGTCAGCGAGCGCATGGAACTGTGGCCGCAGGCGCTGAAGGAACTGGGCACGCTGGTGGCTACCGGCAAGCTCAAGTACCGCGAGACCATCGCCGACGGCATCGCCAGCGCGCCCGAGGCCTTCCTCGGCCTGCTCAAGGGCCGCAACTTCGGCAAGCAGCTCGTCAGGCTGGCCTGAGCCGGTGGCTTCCGACGTGCACTGGCAGTGGGCCCGCTTCGCCGACCTCGGCGTCGACGGGCTCTACGACGCGCTGCAGTTGCGCTGCCGCGTGTTCGTGCTGGAGCAGGGCCCCTACCTCGACCCCGACGGCCTGGACCGCGTGTCCTGGCACCTCCTGGGTCGCGACCCGGCCGGCACGCTGGTCAGCTACCTGCGCCTGGTCGACCCCGGCGCCAAGTTCGAGGAACCCTCGATCGGCCGCGTGATCACGTCGCCGCAGACGCGCGGCGGCGGCAGCGGCCGCGCACTGATGGCCGAGGGCGTCGCCGGCGCCGACCGGTTCTGGCCGGGACGCGCCAACCGCATCAGCGCGCAGGCGCATCTGGAGCGCTTCTACGAAAGCTTCGGCTACGTGCGCGTCGCTCCCAACCACGGTGAGGACGGCATTCCCCATGTCGTGATGCTGCGGCCCGCCGCTGCGGCCGTCCTCCCTCCGCCGGCCGTGCCGGCAGCAAGGACCCCATGAAGACCTTCCAGGGCCGCACGGCCGTGATCACCGGTGCCGGTTCCGGCTTCGGCCTCGAGACCGCCCGCCTCGCGGCGCGCGAGGGCATGAACGTGGTGATGGCCGACGTGCAGGCCGACGCGCTCGAGCGCGCGGCGGCCGAGGTGGCGGCGCTGGGCGCGGCGGTGCTGCCGTACCGGCTGGACGTGTCGCGCGCGGCCGAGGTCGAGGCGCTCGGCGCGGCGGTGCTCGCCCGCTTCGGCGTGCCGCACCTGGTGTTCAACAACGCCGGCGTCGGCCACGGCGGGCTGATCTGGGAGCACAGCGCCGCCGACTGGGAATGGGTGCTCGGCGTCAACGTGATGGGCGTGGCGCACGGGGTGCGCGTGTTCACGCCGCGCATGCTGGAGGCCGCCGCGGCCGACCCCGGCTACGAGGGTCACATCGTCAATACCGCGTCGATGGCGGGCCTGCTCAATCCGCCGAACATGGGCGTCTACAACGTCAGCAAGCATGCCGTGGTGAGCCTGAGCGAGACGCTCTACCAGGATCTGTCGCTGGTGACCGACCAGGTCGGGGCTTCCGTGCTCTGCCCGTACTTCGTGGCCACCGGCATCCACCAGAGCCACCGCAACCGGCCGGCCGACCCGGCTGCGCCGCCGGCCCGGCCCACGCGCAGCCAGCGCGTGGCGCAGGCCATGGTGAGCAAGGCGGTGGAATCGGGGCGCGTCAGCGCGGCCCAGGTGGCCGCCCTGGTGTTCGACGCGGTGCGCAAGCGCCGCTTCTACATCTACAGCCACCCCAAGGCGCTGGGCGCGGTGCAGACCCGTCTGGAGGACATCATGCAGGCGCGCAACCCGACCGACCCGTTCGCCGACAAGCCCGAGATCGGTGCCGAGCTGCGCGCGGCGCTGCGCGGCCAGGGCTGAGGCGCCATGAGCACGCCACCGCAGCCCGGGCGACGCGACGAGATCGAGGCCTTCTGGCTCGACTACCAGAAGGCCTGCCAGGTGCGCGTGGAAGGCTTCTCGGCCACCGCCTACGGCCACACGCGTGCCGTGGCCGACGAGCTGGCCGCGCTGGTGGCCGAGGGCCACAAGCGCGCCCATGCCTCGCTGGAACGCGACTTCGAGGCCGAAGGGGACCCGCTGCCGCGACCGGGCGAGCATGTGGTCGTGCTCGACGGCCGCGGCTCGCCGCGCGCCATCGTGCGGCTGACGCACGTGGAGCGGCGCTACTTCAACGAGATCGACGACGAGTTCGCCTTCGAGTGCGGCGAAGGCGACCGCACGCTGGCCTGGTGGCTGGTGGCCTACCGCCAGGAATTCGCCGAGCGCGCCGAGGCTCAGGGTTTTCAGGTGGGTGAACGGGCGGTGCTGATCCTGGAATACTTCGAGCTCGTCTGGCCCCAGTGACCTCCACCAGGAATCCCGCATGAAGCACCTCGTCGCGCTCGCCCTGTTCGCATCGGTTGCAGGCGCTTCGGCGCAGAACCTGTGCCCTGACAAGAACCTGAACTACTGGCAGGCCTTCCCGCCCGGCGGCGAGTCCGACATCTCGGCGCGTCATCAGCAGGTGGTGCTGAAGAAGAAGTGCCCGGCCATCGACACCATCGTGCAGTACAAGGCCGGCGGCGGCGGCGCGGTGCTGTGGAGCTCGGTCAATACGCTGCCGGCCGACGGCACGCACATCTACGGCATCAACCTGCCGCACGTGGTGCTGCAGCCGCTCGAGGGCCAGGTGCAGTACAAGACCGAGGACCTGACGCCGGTGTTCTGGTACCACTACACGCCCGACGCGCTGGTGGTGCCCGAGTCCAGCCCGTTCAAGACCTTCGCCGATTTCCTGAAGGCGGCGCAGGCCACCCCGGGCAAGTTCAACCTCGGTGGCTCGGCGCTGAACTCGGCCAACCACGCGGCGCACGAGCGGCTCAACGGCTCGTTCAAGATCAAGACCACCTACGTGCCCTACAAGGGCACCGGCGACCTTGCCAACGCGGTGCTCGGCGCGCAGATCGACGGCGCGCTGACCTACACCGTGTTCGCGATCAACAACAAGCAGCGCGTGCGCGCGCTGGCCGTGGCCATGGCGCAGCGCCATCCGCTGCTGCCCGACGTGCCGACCTTCAAGGAACTGGGCGTCGACTGGGTCGACGGTGCCATGCGCGGCATCGCGGTCCCCAAGTCCACGCCGCCCGAGGCGCGCAAGCGCCTGTCGGACCTGTTCGCCCAGCTCAATGCCGACCCCGAGATGAAGGAACTGGCCGCCAAGAGCGGCTTCGAGCTCATCAACGTGGGGGTCGACCGGATGGACGCCTTCATGAAGGAGCGCGCCGCGGTCTACGGCGAGACGGCCAAGATGATGGGCCTGGGCAAGAAGTAGCCCGTCGGGCCGCCGCGGGCGTGTCTCCCCGCGGCGAGGGAAGGGCCGGGCCCCTGGGCGCGTATACGCCAGACAACGACGGGCCTTGTGCCCGAGGAGACGCCCGATGACGAGCCCCGTGTTCCCCCTTCGCCGGCTTCTGTGGGCCTCGGCCCTGGTGCCGCTGCTGCTGGCCGCGGCCGGCTGCGCGACCGCGCCGCCCTCGGCCCCTGAGGTCATCGCCCGCGCGTCGCAGGCCATGGGCGCCACCGGCCTGCGCTCGATCCGCTACGTGGGCGAGGGCGAGGGCTTCACCTTCGGCCAGGCCTACCTGCCCAACGGACCCTGGCCCAAGGTGGCCTATCACTCCGTGGTGCGCACCGTGGACTACGAGGCGGCGGCGATGCGCGACGAGATCGTGCTGTCGCGCGCCGAGCCGCGCGGCGGCGGCGGCTACCCGCTGGCCGGTCAGCAGCGCAACGATCAGTTCGTCGCGGGCGAGATCGCCTGGAACGTCGTGGGCGGCAACGTGGCGCCCGGCCCGCGCTTCGTGGCCGACCGCGTGCACCAGCTGTGGATCACGCCGCACGGCGTGCTCCGGGCCGCGCAGCGAGGCAACGCCACGGTGGCCGCGGGGTCCGGCGGGACGCAGGTGCTGTCGTTCGCCGTGCCGGGCCGCGTCCGGGCGTCCGCGACCATCGGTGCCGACGGCCTGGTGACGCAGGTGGCCTCCACCTACGCCGACCCGGTGCTGGGCGACACGCAGACGCTGACGACCTATGCCGACTACCGCGACTTCGGCGGCGTCAGGTTCCCGACCCGCATCCGCCAGTCCGCGGGCGGGCATCCGGTGCTCGACCTCGCCGTCAAGGAAGTGCAGGCCAACGCGCCCGTGACCGCCCTGGCGGTGCCGGACGCCGCCCGCAACCAGGGCGAGCGCGTCGTCGCCGACAAGGTGACCGACGGGGTGTGGTTCCTCGCCGGCGGCTCCCACAACAGCGTGGCCATCGAGATGGCCGACCATCTCGTGCTGGTCGAGGCGCCGCTCAACGACGCGCGCACGCAGGCGGTGATCGACCAGGCCAAGGCGCTGGCGCCGGGCAAGCCGATCCGCTTCGTGGTCAACAGCCACCCGCACTTCGACCATTCGGGCGGCCTGCGCGCCGCCGTGGCCGAGGGCGCGACCGTGGTCACCCAGGCGGTCAACGTGCCGTACTTCGAGCGGGCGCTGGCCACGCCGAACACGGTGCGACCCGACCGCCTGGCCCAGGCGGCGCGCACACCGCGCTTCCTGCCGGTGGGCGACCGCGGCGAGCTGGCCGACGCCACGCGCAAGGTGGAACTGCACCGCATCGTCGGCAGCATCCACAACGACGGGTTCCTGATGGTGTACCTGCCGAAGGAGCGGCTGCTGATCCAGGCCGACGCCTACACGCCGCTGCCGCCGAACACGCCGCCGCCGGCCACGCCGAACGCCAACAACGTGAACCTGATCGACAACATCGAGCGCCTGAAGCTGCCGATCGACCGCATCCTGCCGCTGCACGGCCGCGTCGTCCCGCTGGCCGACCTGTACGCCACCGCCAGCCGGCCGCTGCCGCGCTGACGCACCCGGCGCATCGGGCCGTGCCGCGCCGGCATGGCACGATGCGTCCGTGACCACGCCCGACACCGACAACGCCGCCGTCGTGATCGGCGGCGGCCCCGCCGGGCTCGCCGCCGCCGAAGTGATGGCCGCCGCTGGCCTGCGTGTGCACCTGTACGACGCCATGCCCTCGGTGGGGCGCAAGTTCCTGCTGGCGGGCAAGGGCGGCCTGAACCTCACGCACGGCGAGGCGCTGCCGGACTTCGTGGCGAGG
This sequence comes from Aquabacterium sp. T101, assembly GCF_057219775.1. Classification (NCBI taxonomy): domain Bacteria; kingdom Pseudomonadati; phylum Pseudomonadota; class Betaproteobacteria; order Burkholderiales; family Sphaerotilaceae; genus Aquabacterium; species Aquabacterium sp. T101. The sequence continues at coordinate 571,615 of NZ_JBXVVZ010000001.1, read as the reverse complement.
TACGGAGCGCGCTCGGCAGCGGCGGCGCAGTGGCTGCAGGCCTGGTCGCCGGACGCGCTGCGCGACTGGGCTCGCGGCCTGGGGGTGGAGACCTTCGTCGGCACCTCGGGCCGCGTGTTCCCGGTGGACCTGAAGGCCGCGCCGCTGCTGCGGGCCTGGCTGCACCGGCTGCGCGCGCAGGGCGTGACGTTCCACATGCGCCACCGCTGGCAGGGCTGGTCGGCCGATGGCGCGCTGCGCTTCGACACGCCGCAGGGCGCTCTGGACGTCGCCGTGCCGCGCGTGGTGCTGGCGCTGGGCGGGGCGAGCTGGCCGCGGCTCGGATCGGATGCGGCCTGGGTGCCGTGGCTGCGCGAGGCGGGCGCCGAGATCGCGCCGCTGCGGCCGGCCAACTGCGGCTTCGAAGTGGCGGCACCGTGGAGCGCGCATCTGCGCGAGCGCTTCGCCGGGGCGCCGGTCAAGCCGGTGGTGCTGCGCTTCGGCACCGCGTTCGAACGCCAGGGCGAGTTCGTCGTCACCGATTACGGCATCGAGGGCAGCCTCGTGTACGCGGCGGGGGCGGCGATCCGCGAAGCCATCGCGGCCGAGGGCCGCGCCACGGTCTGGCTGGACCTGCTGCCCGCGCACGACGCCGACCGCGTGGCGCGCGAGGTGGCGCACCCGCGCGGCAGCCGCAGCCTGTCGTCGCACCTGAAGAGCCGGCTCGGCCTGGACGGCGTGAAGGCCGCGCTGCTGCACGAGCTGCTGCCGCGCGAGGCGATGGGCGATCCGGCGCGCCTGGCCGCGGCGATCAAGGCCCTGCCGGTCGTGCTCGGCGCGGCGCGGCCGGTGGCCGAGGCGATCAGCACCGCGGGCGGCGTGCGGCTTGAATCGCTCGACGACGCGCTGATGCTGCGCGCGCGGCCCGGCGTGTTCTGTGCCGGCGAGATGCTCGACTGGGAGGCGCCCACCGGCGGCTACCTGCTGCAGGCGTCGATCGCCAGCGGGCGCGTGGCGGGGCAGGGTGCCGCGCGATGGCGGCCGCAGGCGCACGGTTAGCATGCAGACCATGCGCCGCTCCGTCACCCTGCTGCTCAACATCGCGCATGCCATCGACCACCTGTTCCTGCTGATCTTCGCCACCGCGGTGGGCGCCATCGCGCAGGACTTCGGCCTGGCCCGATGGGAGGACCTGATGCCCTTCGGCGCCGGCGCGTTCCTGCTGTTCGGTCTGGGCTCGATCCCGTCGGGTCGCCTGGGCGACCTGTGGGGCCGGCGGCCGATGATGCTGGTGTTCTTCTTCGGCATGGGCGTGTCGGCGTTGCTGGTGTCGGTGACGCAGGGGCCTTGGCAGATGGCCGGTGCGCTGACGCTGTTGGGCGCGTTCGCGTCGATCTACCACCCGGTGGGCATTCCGATGCTGGTGCAGCATGCACAGCGCCCGGGCGCGGCCATCGGCGTCAACGGCCTGAGCGGCAACCTGGGCATCGCCGCCGCGGCCCTGACCACCGGCGTGCTGGTGGAACTCGCGGGCTGGCGCGCGGCCTTCGCCGTGCCCGGGCTGGCGAGCATCGCGGTCGGCCTGGTGTTCTGGCGCCTGGCCCCGCGCGAGAGCGAGCCGCCGTCCCGGCGCGTGCAGCGCGCGGCGGTGCGGCTGGAACCGCGCGCCCTGACGCGCGTGCTGCTGGTCGTGACGCTGGCGTCGGCGTCGGGCGGGCTGATCTTCAACCTCACCACCAACGGCAACGCGCAGCTGCTGGGCGAGCGCGTGGCCAGCCTCGCCGCCGACCCGTCGCGCCTGGGCGTACTGCTGGCGGTGGTGTATGCGGTGGCATCGCTGGCCCAGGTGGTGATGGGCCGCCTGATCGACCGTCATGCCCTCAAGCCGCTGTGGCTGACGGTGGTGCTGATCCAGGCGCCGATGCTTGCGCTGGCCTCCGCTGCGCCCGGATGGTGGAGCTGGCTCGCGCTGCTCGGCCTGATGGTGTTCGTGTTCGGCTCCATCCCGTTCATCGATGCGACCATCGTGCGCTTCGTCGACGACCGCATGCGCAGCCGCGTGTCCGGCATGCGCCTGGCTGTGTCGCTGGGCATCAGCTCGGCGGCCGTCTGGGCGCTCGGGCCGGTGGTCAAGGCCACCGGCTTCACGACGCTGTTCCTGGCGATGTCCGGCATCGCCGTCTTCACCGCCGGGTTGCTGCTGCTGCTGCCGCCCGAACCCCGACCCGAGGAGACCCCCGCATGACCGACCCGAGCACCCTGCGACCCGTGGCCGTCGTCACCGGCGGTGCGCGCGGCATCGGCTTGGCCATCGGCCGCTGGTTCCTGTCGCGCAACCACGGCGTCGCGCTGATCGACATCGACGCCGACACGCTGGCGCGCACCGAGCGCGAGCTGGCCGACCCTGAGCGCGTGCTTGCGGTGCATGCCGACGTGTCGAAGCCGGACCAGGTCGCGCGCGCGATCGCCGCGGTGGACGACCGCTTCGGCCGCATCGACGCGCTGGTCAACAACGCGGGTGTCGCAGTGTTCAAGCCGATCCTCGACACCAGCTACGACGAGTGGCGCCACGTGCTGGGCACCAACCTCGACGGCGCGTTCCTGTGCACCCAGGCCGCCGCACCGATCATGCTGCGCGAGGGCCGCGGCGGCGCGGTGGTCAACATCGCGTCGATCTCGGGCCTGCGCGCGTCCACGCTGCGCGTGGCCTACGGCACCAGCAAGGGCGCGCTGATCCACCTGACCAAGCAGCAGGCCATCGAACTGGGCAATGCCGGCATCCGCGTCAATGCCATCGCGCCGGGCCCGGTGGACACCGAGATGGCCAAGCTGGTGCACTCGGTGGCGATCCGCAGCGACTATCACGACGTGATCCCGCTCAACCGCTACGGCACCGTCGACGAGATCGCGGCGGCGGCGGGCTTCCTGTGCAGCGCCGAGGCCAGCTACGTCAACGGCCAGGTGCTGGCGGTGGACGGCGGCTTCGACGCGAGCGGCGTGGGCCTGCCCACGCTGAGGCGGCGCCCCGGCTGAGAGCCTAGTTCTGGGGATCGTTCGGGCGCCGCCGCCGCGCTAGGGTGAGCCCATGCCGATCCGCGGGTACACCAGCATCACCGCCGCCTCCCCCGGTGGCCTGATCGACTTCCACCTCAGCGCCGGCGCCTCGGCGCGCAGCGTGGTGTTGCGCGTGGTGCAGGTGGGTCGCATGGACGTCGAGCGGACACGCACGACGCGGCTCGTCGGCGCCCATGCCGACCCCGCCTACGGCTCGCTCGAGTTCTTCTGGCCCGTGGCCTGGGCCCTGTCGGTGCCGTCCGACTGGCCGACCGGCCTGTACGTGCTGCAGGCGCTCGAAGGTCCGGGCCCCGCGGACTTCGTCCCTGTCGTCGAGTTCGTGGTGCGGCCGTCGCGGCCCGGCGCCTTGTCGCGCGTGCTCCTCGCCACCGACTTCATCACGCCGCAGGCCTACAACACCACGGGCGGACGCTGCTTCTACGGCTTCGAGTCCGGTGGCCGCTGGATCGCGCGCTCGCCCACCGTGAGCTTCAACCGGCCCCCCGAGCCGGCCTACGTCACCAGCACCATCATGCACGGCTTCATCCGCTGGCTGGAGGCGCAGTCGATCACGGTCGAGCATGGGTCGACGGTGGACCTGCATGCCAACGCCAGCCTGCTCGATGCCTACGACTGCCTCGTCTTCGGCCACCACGTCGAGTACTGGTCGCGGGCGATGCGCAGTGCGGTCGAGCGCTTCGTGCGCCGCGGCGGCAACGTCGTCAGCCTGTCGGGCAACACCTGCTATCGCCAGGTGCGGTTCGAACGCACCTATCGGACGCTGGTGTGCCAGAAGACGGCGGCCACCGATCCGGTCCCCGACCCCGCCGACGCCACGGTCGCCTTCGCCCAGCCGCCGGTGCATCGTGCGCCGGACGCGTTGCTTGGCGTCGGCTGGACCCATGGCGCCTGGTACAGCGAAGGGGGGCGCGTGCCCTACACCGTGCATTTCCCCGGTCACTGGACGATGACGGGTGCCGCGCTGGAAACCGGACAGCGCACGCGCCCCTTCCTCGGATACGAGACGGACGCCACTGGCTTCGTGATCGAGCCCGAGGGCCATCCGCGTGTCACGGGCGAGGAGGGCGCGCCGCTGTCAACGGTGGTGCTGGCCTCGGCCGAGTTCACCAGTCCGGCGCACAAGCCCGGGCTGGCCACGGCCACGCTGCTGGTTCGTGGTGGGGCCGTGTTCAGTGCCGGCACCACCGAGTGGATGGAAACGGTGCCCTACGACGCCGCGCTCTCGCGCATCACGCTCAACGTGCTGGGCCGGCTCTCGGCGCGCCGGCCTTTCGACTGGGAAGCGGTCGGTCATGCACGCGACGTCACGGCGCTGACGGCGCTGGAGGGACGGCTGTTCGCCACCACGCGCGACGACCGCCTGTGGCTGCGGCATCCGGTGCTGGCGGACGCGCGCTGGCGCCCGATCGGACACGCGAACCGCGTGTCGGCCCTGGCGGCGGACCGCGGGCACCTGTTCTGCATCGCCGCGGGCAACCTGCTGTTCTGCCGGCGTCCGCAGGAGCAGGACATCACATGGTCTCCGATCGGCTCCGGGCCGACAGGGGGCGTGCGCGCCATGGCCGGCCTGGGCGGCGCCCTCTACGCCATTGGCGGCGATGGCCGCCTGTGGACCCGGCCATCGCGACCGGAGGTGGTCGCGGGGCCCGACGCGGGCTGGCGGCCTTCCGCCGGTCCGCCCGCGCGGGCCGACATCGTGGCGATGACATCGCTGGCGGGCATCCTGCTCGTGGCGACGTCGGGTGGCCGCCTGCTGCGATCGAGTTCCGACTTCGTCGGCGAGAGTCTCGCCTGGGTCGACCTCGCGCCTTGCCCTGCCACGCGCGGGCTCGCGGTGGTGCAGAACATGCTGTTCTCCGCGGGTACCGACCATCGGCTGTCGTGGCTCGACCTGCACCATCCCGAGATGGGTCGGCGCAGCACGGCGTCCTGACGCGCCACAAAGGCGCTACAATGCGGCACGCGCCGTGAGTCTGCTCCCTGACCCGGCGCCTGTCGCTTGACAGGGTCCTCGGCCACAGAACCGCCGCAGCGCACCCAGGCACCTCGGGCCGTCATCCTCGGTCCCCCCGCCGTCAGCCTCCTCCCTTCGGAGAGCTCCACCCCTTTCACGCCGCCGGTCCCCGACATCGCGGGCCGGCCCGATTCCCTGTTCCCTGCGCCTCGGCCGGCCTCCGGCCTGGCGCCTGTTGATGACCAACCGCGAAAAGACTTTCTCGGTGGGCAAGTACCTCGTGTCTCCGCTCACCACCCTCACTCCGGCCGGCACCTACGCGCCGTCCGTCTCCATCCGCAGCGGCCACGGCCGCAGCACCCACGACCGGGTGTTCCGCCTCGAGGCCCGCTTCGCGCGCCGCGACGACGCGCGTCGGCATGCCGCCGACCACGGCCGTCGCTGGATCCGCGAGACCGGTTCGCCCCAGGCGCCGGCACACCCATAACACCGAGGAGCATCCATGGCCAAGGAAGAGCTGATCGAGATGAACGGCAAGGTCGAGGAAGTGCTGCCCGACTCGCGTTTCCGCGTGTCTCTGGAGAACGGCCACGTCCTCGTGGCCTACACCTCGGGCCGCATGAAGAAGCACCACATCCGGATCCTCGCGGGCGACCGCGTGGCGCTCGAACTGTCGCCCTACGACCTGAGCAAGGGGCGCATCACCTTCCGACATCTCGAACCCCGGGCCGGCGGCGCTCCGCGTCCCGCCCCCCAGCGCCGCCGCTGACCGCGACGGCACCCACCCCACACCCCCGTTCAACCCCCGCGCGCCAAGGCGTCCGATTCCTGGATCCACCGGGGTGCGCAATCTCCCTGCCAGAAAGGCAACTCTCCCATGATCAGCAAACTCTACGTCGGCAACCTGGCCTACTCGCTGTCCGACGCTTCGCTGCTGCAGCACTTCTCCGAGTTCGGTGCCGTCAACTCCGCCAAGGTGATGATGGACCGTGAAACCGGCCGCTCGAAGGGCTTCGGCTTCGTCGAGATGGAGTCGCCGCAAGCCGCCCAGGCCGCCATCCGCGGCATGAACGGCAAGAACATCGACGGCCGTGCGCTCGTCGTCAACGAGGCCCGTCCCCGCGAAGAGCGTCCGGGCGGCTTCGGCGGCGGCGGCGGTGGCCGTTCGCGCGGCTACTGAAGCCACGCTGCGCAGGCCGCTGCGGCCTGCCTGCACGACACGATGGGCCCCTCGGGGCCCATTTTTCATGGGGCCGGCGCTGCTATAACGGTGGCCCTCCTTCCCGACCGCGAGTCCCCATGCGCTATCGCAACCTCGGCAAGAGCCCGCTCCAGGTGTCCGAGTTGTGCCTCGGCACGATGATGTTCGGCGACCAGACCCCCATCGACGAAGCGCGCCGCATCACCGCGCACGCGCGCGAGCATGGCGTGAACTTCATCGACACCGCCGACGTGTACACGCTGGGCGCGTCCGAGCGCATGGTGGGCGAACTGCTCGCCGGCCAGCGCGAGCATTGGGTCGTGGCCACCAAGGTCGGCAACCCGATGGGCGAGGCGCCCAACCGCTCGCGCTACTCGCGCGCCTGGGTGCTGGCCGAGTGCGACGCGAGCCTGCAGCGGCTGGGCATGGACCATGTCGACGTCTACTACCTGCACCGCGACTTCAACGGCATGGACCTGGAGGAGCCGCTGCGGGCCGTCGACGCGCTGCTGCGCGCCGGCAAGATCCGCTACTGGGGCGTGAGCAACTTCCGCGGCTGGCGCATCGCCGAGATGGTCCACCTGGCGCGCCAGCTCGGCATGCCCGGGCCGGTGGTGTGCCAGCCCTACTACAACCTGCTCAACCGCCAGCCCGAGGTGGAGGTGCTGGACGCGTGCCGCCACCACGGCATCGGCGTGGTGCCCTACAGCCCGATCGCGCGCGGCGTGCTGTCGGGCAAGTACGCGCCGGGGGCGAAGCCGGCCGAGGGCACGCGCGCCGGGCGCGGCGACAAGCGCATGCTGCAGACCGAGTTCCGCGAGGAGTCGCTGGCCATCGCGCAGCAGCTCAAGGCCCACTGCGACGCCCGGGGCGTGGCGCTGTCGCACTTCGCCACCGCATGGGTGCTGGCCCACTGCGCCGTCAGCGCGGTGATCGCGGGGCCGCGCACCTTCGAGCAATGGGTGGACTACCTGGGCGCGCTCGACGTCGCCATCGGTGCCGACGACGAAGCGGTGGTGGACGCGCTGGTCGCGCCGGGCCACCCCTCCACGCCGGGCTACAACGACCCGATGTATCCGCTGGCCGGACGCTGAGCCGGGGGCCTGTGCCACACTCGCGCCCTTCGATTTTTCCGGTCCCCTCGTTCCCGTGACCCAGGACACACCGCCCACCGACCACCTCCAGCGCAAGATCAGCCACCAGCTCGCCGACGAGCTGAAGGTCCGACCGTCCCAGGTGCAGGCCGCTGTGGCCCTGCTCGACGGCGGCGCCACGGTGCCGTTCATCGCCCGCTACCGCAAGGAGGCCACCGACGGCCTCGACGACATCCAGCTGCGCGAGCTGGAGGCGCGCCTGGCCTACCTGCGCGAGCTGGAAGAACGCCGCGCCGCGGTGCTGCGCAGCGTGGAAGAGCAGGGCAGGCTCACGCCCGAACTGGCCGCCGCCTTCGATGCCGCGGCCACCAAGCAGGAGCTGGAAGACCTCTACGCACCGTTCAAGCCGCGCCGCCGCACCAAGGGCATGATCGCGCGCGAGGCCGGGCTCGAACCGCTGGCCGACCGCCTGTTCGCCGATCCGTCGCTCGACCCCGCAGCGCAGGCCGCGGGCTTCGTCAACGCCGAGGGCGGCTTCGCCGACGTGCCGGCCGTGCTCGACGGCGTGCGCGACCTGCTGGCCGAGCGCTGGGCCGAGGACGCCGCCCTGGTCGGCGCGCTGCGCGAGTGGCTCTGGGCCGAGGGCCGGTTCGCGTCGACCCTCGCATCGGGCAAGGACGAGCAGTCGCCCGAGGTGGCCAAGTTCCGCGACTACTTCGACTACGCCGAGCCGATCGCGCGCGTGCCGTCGCACCGCGCACTGGCGGTGTTCCGCGGCCGCACGCTGGAAGTGCTCGACGCGCGTCTGCTGCCGCCCGGCGCGCCGCCGGAACCCGGCCAGCCCTCGCCGGCCGAGGGCCGCATCGCGCTGCACCTGGGATGGCGCCACGCCGGCCGGCCCGGCGACGACCTGATCCGCCGCTGCGTCGCCTGGACCTGGAAGGTCAAGCTGTCGCTGAGCCTGGAACGCGACCTGTTCTCGCGCCTGCGCGAGGCGGCCGAGGCCACGGCCATCAAGGTGTTCGCCGACAACCTGCGCGACCTGCTGCTGGCCGCGCCGGCGGGCAAGCGCGTGACGATGGGCCTGGACCCGGGCATCCGCACCGGCGTCAAGGTCGCCGTGGTCAGCGACACCGGCCGCGTGCTCGACACCGCCACCGTCTACCCGCACGAGCCTCGGCGCGACTGGGACGGCGCGCTGCATGCGCTGGCGCGGCTGGTCGGCACGCATGGCGTGTCGCTGATCGCCATCGGCAACGGCACGGCCAGCCGCGAGACCGACCAGCTGGCGCAGGAGCTGGTGCGCCGTGTGCAGGCGGCCGTGCCGGAACACCGGCTCGACAAGGTGGTCGTCAGTGAGGCCGGCGCCTCGGTGTACTCGGCCAGCGAGTACGCGAGCCAGGAGCTGCCGGGGCTGGACGTGAGCCTGCGCGGCGCGGTCAGCATCGCGCGCCGCGTGCAGGACCCGCTGGCCGAGCTGGTGAAGATCGACCCCAAGAGCATCGGCGTGGGCCAGTACCAGCACGACGTGGACCCGCATGGCCTCGCGCGCTCGCTCGACGCGGTGGTGGAGGACTGCGTCAACGCCGTCGGCGTGGACCTGAACACCGCATCGGTGCCGCTGCTCGCGCGCGTGTCGGGCCTGTCGGCCGGGGTGGCCGGTGCCATCGTGCGCTGGCGCGACGCCCATGGCGCGTTCCGGCGCCGCGCCCAGCTGCTGGACGTGCCGGGCCTGGGCCCGCGCACCTTCGAGCAGGCGGCGGGCTTCCTGCGCATCCGCGACGGCGACGACCCGCTCGACGCGTCGGGCGTGCATCCGGAGACCTATCCCGTGGTGCAGAAGATGCTGGCAGCCACCGGCCGCACGGTCGACACGCTGATGGGCCGCAGCGATGTGCTGCGCGGCCTGCGCCCGGAGGCCTTCGCCGACGAGCGCTTCGGCGCCATCACCGTGCGCGACATCCTGGCCGAGCTGGACAAGCCCGGCCGCGACCCGCGGCCCGACTTCAAGGTGGCCCGCTTCAACGACGGCGTGCAGGACCTGAAGGACCTGAAGCCCGGCATGCAGCTCGAAGGCACGGTGACCAACGTGGCGCAGTTCGGCGCCTTCGTCGATCTCGGTGTGCACCAGGACGGGCTTGTGCACGTGAGCCAGCTCGCCGACCGCTTCGTGCGCGACGCGCGCGAGGTGGTCAAGACCGGCGACATCGTCAAGGTGCGCGTGATGGAGGTGGATCTGGCGCGCGGGCGCATCGGCCTGTCGATGCGCTCCGACGCGAAGCCGGGGCCGGGCGGCGCGGCGGGCGGCTACCGGCCGGCCGCGCGCGACGAGCGCGCGCCGCGCCGGGGTGCCGGCGATGCGGCCGCACCGCAGGGCGCCATGGCGGCCGCCTTCGCCAAGCTCCGGGGCTGAGTCAGCGCTCGTCGTCGACGTCGAGCAGGCCTTCGCGGATGGTCCAGCGCACGATGGCCGGCACGTCGGCCAGGCCGAGCTTGGCCATCAGGCGGCTGCGGTAGGTGTCCACGGTCTTGGGCGACAGGTGCAGCGACTCGCCGATGGCGGCGCTGGATGCGCCCCGCGCCACCATCAGCAGGATCTGCCGCTCCCGCGGCGACAGCAGGTCGGCGCCCGCGGGTGCGCTGGCCTCGCCGGTCAGCGCGCTCGCGGCCACCGCCGCTGCCTGAGGGCACAGGTAGCGCCGGCCCTGCGCCACCGCGTCCACCGCCTTCAGCAGCTCGGCGCTCGACGAGCCCTTGAGCAGGTAGCCCCAGGCGCCGTAGCGCATCGCCTCCGACACATGGCGCGGCTGGTCGGACATCGTCAGCACGATCACCCGGGGCCCCAGCTCGCGCCGCTGCAACTCGGCCAGCAGCTCGAAGCCCGAGCGCAGGCCCAGCCGCAGGTCCAGCAGCACGATGTCGGGGCGCAGCCGGGCCAGGTCCGCCAGCGCCGGCGTGGGCCCGGCCGCCTCGCCCACGACCTCGTGGCCGGCGTTCTCGAGCACGATGCGCAGTCCGTCGCGCACCACGCCGTGGTCATCGATCAGGTACAGCCGGGTCATCGCTCAGGGTCCATGTGAGGGTGACGATCGTCCCACGTTCGGGGGCGGAGTCGATCCGCAGTTCGGCGCCGATGGCCAGGGCGCGCTCGCGCATGCCCACGAGTCCGAGGTGGCCGGGCCGCCCGGCGGCCACCGGCGGCGGCATGCCCAGGCCGTCGTCGTGCACCCGCAGCTGCAGTTCGCCGTCGTCGCCCTCGATCGCGACCGTGACGAACTTCGCCCGGGCGTGGTGCAGCGCGTTGAGCAGCGCCTCGCGGGCGACCATGAAGCCGGCGTACTCCACGTCCGGCGGCCAGCGCTGGGACTGCAGGCGCGCGGCCACGTCCAGCCGCAGGGACGGCACGCCGTTGACCGGCCGATGCTGCTGCATCTCGTTGTCCAGCGCCGACACGAGGCCGAAGTCGTCGAGCAGCGGCGGACGCAGGTCGCCCAGCACGCTGCGGATCTGGCGGTGCGCCGTCTCGACCAGCTGATTCACCCGCTGGGCGATGGTGCCGCCGGTGTCCGGCGCCGCGTCCCTCAGCGCTTCCCAGTGCAGGCGCAGGGCGGTAAGCGTCTGACCCAGTTCGTCGTGCAGGGCCTGCGCAAGGCGGCGGGTGGTCTGCTTCTCCTGCTCGAGCAGCCGGCGCGTCAGCTGCATCAGCTCGGCGCGCGTGGTTTCCAGGGCGCGCTCCTGCGCCACGCGTTCGGTCACGTCGCGCAGGATCGCTGTCAGCACCGTGCGGCCGTTCACTTCCGCCTGCGAGATGGACGCCTCCAGCTCCAGCACACGGCCGTCGGCATGCACGCCCTGCACGCGACCCGCGCCCATGGCGCGGCGCGTCTGGCCCGAGTGCGCAAAGCCCTGGATGTGCGTCAGGTGGTGCTGCCGGGTCGCCAGGGGCAGCAGCCGCTCGAGCCCGGCGCCGGCCATCGACGCCGCATCGACGCCGAAGATGCGCTGGGCCGCCGGGTTGAACAGCGTGATGCGGCCGTCGATGTCGGTGCTGACGATGGCATCGCTGGCGCTGTCCACCACCGCCGCCAGCCGGGCCTGGCTGTCACGCAGCGCGAGCTGGGCCATGTGGCGCTCGGTGATGTCGACGAAGGTCGCCACCACGCCGTCGACCCGGCCCTCGGCGTCGCGCAGCATCTTCGTATTGAGCGAGATCGCGCGGAGGGTGCCATCGGGGCGCTCGATGCTCCACTCGACGTTGCGCAGATCCTCGCCGCCCGCCATGAGTCGATCGTGCGGATGCACGACCTCGAGCCCGGTGTCGAGCCAGCGCCGGCGCCAGGGCGCCTGCCGCGGGTGCTTGCCGATCATCGAGGGCCCGTCGACACCGCAGATGCGTGCCGCGGCGGCGTTGAACAGTGTGTAGGTCCCGGTGGCGTCCGAGATCATCAGGCCCTCGACCATGGTGTTCAGCACGTTCTCCAGCCGGGCCCGGCTTCGCTGCAGCTCGGCCTCGGCCTCGCGGCGTGCCGTCACGTCGCGCAGGATCAGCCCCATGCGCGCCGAGCCCGACGCCAGCCCGAGCGCGTACAGGCTGCCCTCGAACCCGCGCAGGCGGCCGTCGCCGGTCATCAGCTCGGCATCGATCGGGCAACTGCCGTGGCGGCGCGCGTCCAGGAGCCACGACTGCCAGGCGGTGCCGGCATGGAGCAGTTCGCCGATGGGACGCCGCATCGCCTCGGCCGCCGCACGGCCGGCGAGGCGCTCGGCGCCACGGCTCCACTCGAGCACGCAGCCGTCGCCGTCGAGCGTGGCCAGCAGCGTGTCGACGGCCGCGTCGGCCAGGGCGCGCAGGCGACCCGCCAGCGCGTCGGCCCGCGCCAGCGCCAGCTGTTCTGCCCGCCGGTCCTGGATCACCACGATGGCGCCGTCGAGGCGGCCCTCGGCGTCCAGCAGCGGCACCAGGTTCCACTGCACCGCCACCCGCTGGCCGGACGGGGTGCGGGCATCGAAGCGGGCCGAGACCTCGCCGGGGGCCAGGCTCAGGTGCTCGATCATCCGCACGTGTTCCGCGCGTTCGACGGCGTCGAGCAGGAACTCGCCCGTGACGCGGCCCTGCACCTGTTCCGTGGTCCAGCCGAGCAGGCGGGTGTAGGCCGGGTTCAGGTAGTCGACGCGCCAGTGGCGGTCGATCATGGCCACGCCCTGCGGCAGGTGGTCCACCACGCGCCGCAGCGCGCGGGCGTCCTGCGCAAGGCGGGCCACCAGTTTCTCGGTGTCGCTGTGGCTCGACGGGTCTGTGCCGAGTTCGCGCAGCAGCAGCTCGATGCCTTCGCGGCTGGTCAGATCGCCGTTTTCGCCCTGGGCGCGCTGGATCACCGCGTCGAACACCGGGCTCCAGGGCTTGAGCACCCGCCGCGCCCACAGCGCGCCGACCAGCGCCACGGCCACGGCGGCCAGCCCGCCGATCAGCGCCATCGACGCCAGCAGGGTGGTGGACGAGGCCAGCGCCGAGGAACGCTCCTGCAGCACGATGACACGCCAGGGCAGGGGAGAGACCTCGTTGCCGATCGCGAGCGGGTGGGCCGCGGCAAAGTAGCGGCGCCCGTCGAGCGACTTCACGTCGCGCGGCCGGTCGAGCGCGGCCGGCAACCCGTCCGGCACCTGCTCGCCCGGCAGCACGTTGCGCGAACCCGCGCCGGAGACGAGGTACACGCCGATCGAAGGCACCGCGCGGCCCGCCGCGTCGCCGCCCGAGCGGGCGCGAAGCTGGTCGATCCAGCCCACGCCAAGGTGGGCCGCCAGCACGCCCACCACCTTGCCCTCGGCGTCGCGGACCGGCTCGCCGATGTCGATCAGCTCCTCCATGCCCCGGCCGCTGGCCTGCATCAGGCGCGCCAGGGCGACGGCCGGGTGCACGTCGCCGAGCCAGGTGCCCGAGCGCGACTGCAGGTACACCGGCCGGGCCGCCAGGGACTGGCCCTCGAGCCAGCCGCGGGTGGCGGCCAGCACGGTGCCGTCCATGCCGATCAGGCCGATCCAGATGTACTGCGGGGCCTGGGCCTGCAGGCGCTCCAGCTCGGCGCGGACCTTCGGCGCAGAGACCGCGCCGCTCATCAGCGGCGACCGCGCCAGCATGCGGATGTCGCGCACGCTGGCGCGCAGCTGGTCGTCGATCGCGTGGGCCAGCACCGTGGCACGGTACTCCAGGCGCAACAGGGTGCGCCGGGCGTCCTCGTCCACCGCCAGCCAGCGGGCCAGGCCGAGCAGGATCAGCGTGACCAGCAGCACCGACGCGGCCGGCAGCAGCGCATAGCGCGCGGTCACCGGCCAGCGAGAACCCAGACTCATGAGCGCACTGTAGCCTCGCTTCCGACGCGGAAGATGCGCACCGCCTGCACCACGGTCTCGGCCTGCGCCGCCAGCGACGCGGCGGACGCCGACAGCTCCTCGACCAGCGCGGCGTTGTGCTGCGTCAGCGAATCGATCCCGGCGACGCTGGAGTTGATGTCGCTCACGCCGGCGCTCTGCTGCACCACCGCCGTGCCGATGCGGGCGATCAGCGCGTTCATCTCGGCCACGGCATGTTCGGCCTCGTTGGCCGAGCGGCCGGTGTCGTCGACGATGCGCACGCCCTGGTCGACGCGCTCGCGGGTGTCCTCCACCAGCGTCTTGATCTCGCGCGCGGACGTGCTGGCCTGCTGCGCCAGTGCGCGCACCTCGCCGGCCACGACCGCGAAACCGCGGCCGGACTCGCCCGCGCGGGCCGCCTCCACCGCGGCGTTCAGCGCCAGCAGGTTGGTGCGGAACGAGATGCCTTCCATGACGGTGACGATCTCCGAGATGCGGTCGGACGCCTTGCGCACGCCGTCCATGTGCTCGCCGGCGGCCTGGCTGGTCTGCCCGGTGCGGCGCGCCGCGGCCGTGGTGGACTCGCCCAGCCGGCTGGCGTCACGGGCGCCGTCGGCGGTGTGGCGCACGTTGGCGGCGATCTGCTCCAGCGCCGCGGCCGCCTGCTGCAGGTTGCTGGACTGCGCCTCGGTGCGCTGGCCGAGGTCGCGGCCGGCGGCCGAGATCTCTTCGCAGGCCAGGTGCACGCCCTCGACCTCGCGCCGCACGTCGCCGACGACGGCGCGCAGGTTGACGTTGAGTTGGTTCAGGGCGCGCGCCGCGCGGCCGAACTCGTCGTCGTGGGCCGCGTCGAGCTGGCCCGTCAGGTCGCCCGCGGCCATGCGCTCGGCCATCGCAGCCACGCGGCGCAGCGGCGCGTTGGCCCGATGTGCGGTCCACCAGGCCAGCGGCAGGCCGATCAGCAGGCCGACGCCGACCAGGGCGGCAAGGCCACCCGCCGGCCAGGCGGCGCCCACGCCGACGGCCAGCCCCACGGCGGCGACGATGACCGCGTCTCGCGTCAGTGCCGGCGCGCGGTCGGCCGTCCGCCGCAGCACGCCGCGCCAGCCGGTGGGCATCAGTCGGCCGGCGCGCAGCGTGGTGCGCAGCGCGCCGGCGGCGGCCTCGTCGCGCATCGACGCGTACAGCGATTCCGCCATGGCCACCTCGTCGCGCGAGGGCTTGGTGCGCACCGACATGTAGCCGCTGATCGCCCCCCCGTCGAGCACGGGGGTCACGTTGGCCCGAACCCAGTAGTGGTCGCCGTCCTTGCGCCGGTTCTTGACCAGGGCGGTCCAGGGGCGGCCGGACTCCAGCGTGGCCCACATGTCGCGGAACGCCTCGGCCGGCATGTCCGGATGGCGGATCAGGTTGTGGGGCTGCCCGATCAGCTCGTCGCGGGTGAATCCGCTGGCGGCGACGAAGGCAGGGTTGCAGTAGGTGATGCGGCTCTTCAGATCCGTCGTGGACACCAGGGGAAGGTCGTCCGGGATCAGGTACTCGCGTTGGGTGACGGGGCCGTTGTTGCGCATGGGTCTGCTTCGCAGTGGGTCGATGTCCGCACTATCGGCCCAGGTCGGCCCCGCCTGAGCACGGGACCTGTAGGGAGTTCTCGACACGGCGCGTGGGGAGCCCTGTCGACCGTTCCAGGCGGTCTGCATCGGGGCCCGGCCGGGCCGAAGATGGCGCATCCATCCGAGGTGCCAGCCCATGCTTTCACCCTTTCCTGTCGAACGCGCCACCGTGCTGGTGGTCGACGACGTACCCGACAACCTGCTGGTGGCCTGCGACCTGCTGCGCGAGGACGGCTACGTGGTGCGCGCCGCGAATTCCGGTGCCGCCGCGCTGCGGTATGCGCGCCAGCGGCCCCCACCCGACCTGATCCTGCTCGACATCATGATGCCGGGCATGGACGGCTATGAGGTGCTGCGCGAGCTGCAGGCCGACCCGGTCACCGCCGACATCCCGGTGATCTTTCTCACCGCCCGTGGCGAGGAGATCGACGAGGAGCATGGCCTGGCGATCGGCGCGGCGGACTACCTGCGCAAGCCGATCCGGCCGCTGGTGATGCTGGCGCGGGTGCGCACCCAGATCCTGGCCCGCCACACGCGGCGCTCGATGGCCGAGGCCAACCGGCGGCTGACCGGCGAGCTGGGCGAGAGCAAGGCCGAGCTGCAGGCGGCGCGGCGCGTGGGCATGCGGGCCCTGGCCCACCTGGCCGAGCTGCGCGATCCCGAGACCGGCAACCACATCCTGCGCACCCAGTGCTATGTGCGCGAGCTGGCGCTGGCGCTGCGGGCCGACCCGGCCCATGCCGCGGTGCTCGACGACCGCATGGTGGACTGGATGGCCGAGTCGGCGCCCTTGCACGACATCGGCAAGGTCGGCATCCCGGACGCCATCCTGCTCAAGCCCGGGCCGCTGACGGCCGAAGAGTGGGTGGTGATGCGCACCCACACCACGATCGGCGCCCAGGCGATCGAGGCGGCCGAGCGCAGCCTCGGCGAGGTGGTCGACTTCTTCGCGGTGGCCAAGCAGATCGCGCTGTCGCACCACGAGCGCTGGGACGGCAAGGGATACCCGCAGGGTCTGGCGGGCGAGGCCATTCCGCTGGCGGCGCGCATCATGGCCGTGGCCGACGTGTTCGATGCGCTGACCTCGGCCCGTTGCTACAAGCGCGCGATGCCGGTGGACGAGGCGGTGCGCATCGTCGAAGCGGAGGCAGGGCGGCGCTACGACCCGGCGGTGATCGCGGCCTTCCGACTTGCCCTCGACCGGCTGGTGGCCATCGCCCACCGCTACGCGGACGCCGCCGCCGCGTGAGCCCGACGCTGCCGCACGGGTCGACCCGCCGCGCGCTGATCGCGGGGGGGGCGATCGTTCTGCTGACCGTGGCCGCCTTCTGGGCCACGTGGCAGAACCACCAGCGGCACCGCCTCGAGGACCTGCATGGCGTCGCCGACAGCGCGGCGCACGCGCTCGACGACTGGGTGGGCGAGCAGCTGATGGACGCGCGGGCCTACCGCGCCAGCCAGATGTGGGCCGACCTCGTGGGCCGTTGGCGCGGGAACCCGTCCGATCCGACCGTGCCGCAGCGGCTGACCGAGCTGGGCGAGATCAAGCAATGGCAGGACGTGAGCGTGTACAACGAACGCGGTGCCCTGTACTGGAGTTCGGCACCCAACGCGGTGCCGCCGCGGCTCGACGGCGCCGTGCAGGCCCGCATCGAGCGCAACGACATCGTGTTCGAAGCGCCGGTGAGCGACGATCGCGGGCTCACGCTGGCCCTGTCCACGCCGCTGGGCCGCGACACGGGCGGGCCGCACTGGGTGCTGCGCGTGCGGTGGGACGGCAACCGGGCCGTCGGGCGCGTGGTGTCTCGCCTGAAGGCGGCGCATGTCGCCGGGGACTTCGTGCTGCTGCTGCCGCGCAGCGGGGGCGGCTGGGACGCCCTGGCGGCGGTCCCTCAGGACACCCAGGCGCATGCGGCCGAGACCGGCGTGGTGTTGGTGTCACGCCCCGCGCTGGCCCGGCGGCTGCCCGCCGGCATCGGCACGGCGCACCTGGTCGAGGCCGTCGACGAATGGGGCGCGGGCTACAACGCTGCCCTGCACGACGTGCCGGCGGCGGGCTGGCGCGTGATGATGCTGTCCGACGACGCGGCCTACCTTCGGTCCGAGCTGGCGGGCGCCATGTGGATCGGTCTGAGCGGCCTGCTGGCCCTGACGGCCACCGGGGTGGCGCTGCGCCTGCGCCGTCGTGACGAGGCCCTGGCGCATGCCGAGGCAGCCCAGCGTCACCATGAGGACCTCAAGCGCACCCTGGCCCTGCTGCACACCGTGATGGACAGCTCGGGCGTCGTGATGGTGGCCCAGGACCTGAAGGGCGGTTGCCTGCTGTGCAGCGACGAGGCGGCCCGGCTGGCCGGTCTGCGCGAGCCGCCGTTGCACGGCACGGCGCTGGCCGGCCTGCTGCCGCGCGAGATGCTGCTGCTCCCGGGCAGCGCCGCCGAGCCGGTGAACTCGGGCACCGACGAACGCTGGACCACCCGCGTCGGGCCGCGCATCTACTGGGTGGCGCGGGGCACGCTGCGCGACGAACAGGGCGAAGCCTTCGGCACCTACGTCATCGCCCGCGACGTGACTCCGGTGCGCGAGAGCGCTGCGGCGCTGCAGCGCAGCGAGCAGCAGCTGGCGCTGGCCCTGCACGGCGCGGGCCTGGGCCTGTGGGACTGGCATGTGCCCAGCGGCCGGCTGGAGATCAACCAGCGCTGGGCCGAGATGCTCGGCTACCGCCTCGAGGACATCGAGCCGCACTTCGACACGTGGCATGCCCTGGTGCACCCCGACGACCTGGCGCCGGTGGACGAGGTGCTGCGGCCGCACCTGGAAGGCCGCAGCCCGGACTACCGCTGCCAGCACCGCCTGCGCCACCGCGACGGCCATTGGGTCTGGGTCCTGGCCGCGGGCCGCGTGGTGGAGCGCGATGATCATGGCCAACCGGTGCGCGCAGTCGGCATCCACCTCGACATCAGCGACCGGCGTGTCGCCGAGGCCGCCCTCGAGCAGTCGCGGCAGGACCTGGAGCGGCGCGTGGCCGAGCGCACCGAGGCTCTGGCCGAGGCGACCCGCCGCGCCGAGGCGGCCAGCCTGGCCAAGAGCGCCTTCCTGGCCAACATGAGCCACGAGATCCGCACGCCGATGAACGCGATCATCGGCCTGTCGCACCTGATGGCCGAGCATGCCGGCGACGCCCAGCAGGCCGAGCGCATCGCCAAGGTCGAGCGCGCCGCCAACCACCTGATGGTCATCATCAACGACATCCTCGACCTGTCCAAGATCGAGGCTGGCCGCCTGTCGCTGGAGCAGGTGCCGTTCCGGCTCGGCGAGTTGCTCGAACAGGTGCGCACCCTGGTGGCGCCGCAGGCCGCGTCGAGGGGTCTGTCCCTGTCGGTGCAGGCCGACGGCGTGCCCGACCACCTCGTGGGCGACCCGACCCGCGTGCGGCAGGCGCTGCTCAACCTCGCTGCCAACGCCGTCAAGTTCACCCCCAGCGGCAGCGTCGTGCTGCGGGTGCGCCCCCTGCCCAGCGAGGCGTCGGCGGTGCTGCTGCAGTTCGAGGTGGAAGACACCGGCATCGGCCTGCGGCCCGACCAGATCGAGCGCCTGTTCCAGCCGTTCGCGCAGGGCGACGACTCGACCGCGCGCCGCTTCGGCGGTACCGGCCTCGGCCTGGCCATCACGCGCCGCCTGGCCGCGATGATGGGCGGCGAGGTTGGCGTGCGCAGCCAGCCCGGCCTCGGCAGCTGCTTCTGGTTCAGCGCCAGCTTCCGCCCGGCCCCCGCGGTGCAGCCGGCGCTGCCGCGGCGCACCGATGCCCTGGCCGCCCTGCGCGCCGGGCCCGCAGGGCGCCGCGTGCTGGTGGCTGACGACGACCCGGTGAACCAGGAAGTGGCCTGCGCGCTGCTGCAGCGGGCCGGGCTTCAGGCCGGCGTGGTGAGCACCGGCCAGGCCGCCGTCGAGGCCGTGCTGGGCGGCTGCTACGACGCGGTGCTGATGGACCTGAACATGCCGGTGCTGGACGGCCTGGGGGCGGCGAGGGTGCTGCGCGACGCGGGCAGCCGGGTGCCGATCGCCGCCATCACTGCCAGTGCGTTCGACGACGACCGGCTGCGTTGTCGCGAGGCCGGCATGGACGGGTTCGTGGCCAAACCCTTCCAGCCCGACGACCTGTACCAGTGGCTGCTGGAGGTGCTGCCCGGCGCGGACATCGCGGGTGTCGCGCCGAACACTGGGCCCGAGCCGTTGGCGGCGCGCCCTGCTGTGAGCCGGCCCGACCTGGCCGACCTGCTGCTGCAGTTGCGCGCGATGCTGGAGCGGGGCGACTCGGCGGCCCACGCCCTGGCGCTGGAGCATCGTGCGGCCCTGACGCAGGCTTTCGGGCGCCCCGGGGCTCGGCTCGTGGACCGGGTGATGGAGTTCGACTTCGAGGCGGCCAGCCGCGTCGTGGCCGAACTGCTCGAGGCGCAGCACGAGGCACGGCTGACCGAGGCCTGAGCCGCCGCCGCGCCGGCGCGCCGCGGCGGCGAGAATGCGGGCCATGCAGGCCTTGAGGATCCATGCCGGCCCGCGGGCTCGGGTGCAACTGCGCGAGCGCGGCCTCGCCCCGACCGACGTGCGCGTCGTGCCCGCGGCCGCCGGCGGCCCGAAGGGCCTCGTGCTCAATGCGCTGGACCGGTTCCTCTTCGGCGCCTGGCTGGCCGCCGCGCCGCAGACGGTGCACCTGCTCGGCGCGTCCATCGGCGCCTGGCGCATGGCCTGCGCCTGCCTGCCCGACCCCGACGCGGCGCTGGCCCGGCTGGCCGACGACTACATCGCGCAGGAGTATCCGCACGAGCCGGGCAAGGCCCCGCGCGCCAGCGACGTGTCGCGCATCTTCGGCGCCACGCTCGACGACCGGCTCGGCCGGCGCGCGGCGGAACTGCTGGCGCATCCGACGCGGCGACTGCACGTGGTGACCAGCCGCGGCCGCCACCTGATGCGGCGCGAAGGCCGGCTGCGCACGCCGCTGGGCTACCTGGGCGCCTTCGCGACCAACCTCGTCAGCCGGCGCGCGATGGCCGGCTGGCTCGAGCGCGTGATGTTCTCCGACCCGCGCGAGCCGCTGCCCTTCGCGCTGCACGACTACCGCACGCGTCAGGTGCCGCTGACGCCGGGCAACCTGGGCCCGGCGGTGCTGGCGAGCTGCTCGATCCCGTTCTGGCTCGACGCCGTGCACGACATCCCCGGTGCGCCGCGCGGCGCCTACTGGGACGGCGGCATCACCGACTACCACCTGCACCTGGACTACGCGCAGATGACCGAGGGGCTGGTGCTGTACCCGCACTTCCAGGCCACCGTGGTGCCGGGCTGGCTCGACAAGGCGCTGCGCCACCGGCATGGCGCCACGGCGCGCCTGGCCAACGTGGTGCTGCTGACCCCCGACCCGCAATGGGTGCGCGACACCCTGCCCAACGGCAAGCTGCCCGACCGGGCCGACTTCAAGGCCTACGGCGAGCGGGTGGCGGACCGGCGCCGCGACTGGGCCAGGGCGGTGGCCGAGAGCGCGCGCCTGGCCGAGGAGTTCGCCGAGCTGGTGCGCCGGCCGACGATCGAGGCGTTGCCGCTGGCCTGACCTCAGACGTTCAGGCTGTACGGCCCGCCGCGTTCCAGGGCGCGCCGGTAGGCCGGGCGGTCATGGATGCGTGTCAGCCAGGCCGCGGCGCGCGGGCAGCGGGCGGCCAGGGCCGTGCCGGCGCTGGCGGCCTCGAGCGGGAAGCTCATCATCACGTCGGCCGCGCTGAACTCGTTGCCGGCGAACCAGGGCCGCGTGGCCAGTTCCGACTCCATATAGGCGAGCTGGCTGTCGATGTTGGGCATCACGAAGCTGCCCAGCACCTTGTCCGCGATGGCGCGGGCGATCGGCTTCGCGAAGAACGGCATCGGGGTCGACTTGATGCGGCGGAACACCAGGGCCATCACCAGTGGCGGCATCGCCGAGCCCTCGGCGAAGTGCAGCCAGTAGGTGTAGCGGCGGTGCGCCTCGGTGCCGGGCCGCGGGCGCAGCCGGCCGCCGGCCTGGTCGACGAGGTACTCGACGATGGCCCCGGTCTCGGCCACCGTGACCGGGCCGTCGGTGATCACCGGCGACTTGCCCAGCGGATGCACCTGGCGCAGCGCCGCCGGGGCCAGCGAGCTCTTCGGGTCGCGCTCGTAGCGCTGCACCTCGTAGGGCAGGCCGAGTTCCTCCAGCAGCCACAGCACGCGCTGCGAGCGCGAGTTTTCGAGATGGTGGACGGTGATCATGGGGTCCGATCGTGGCAAAGGGGCAGCGGTGGGGGTCAGCCTGCCAGCAGCTTGTGCACCAGCTCGGGCGTGGTGCGGGCGCCGTACTTGCGCATCAGCCGCGCGCGGTACACGTCCACCGTGCGTGGGCTGATCGAAAGGCGCTGGCCGATGCGCTTGCTGGTCAGGCCCTCGATCAGCAGCGCCGCGATCTCGCGCTCGCGCGCGGTCAGCTCGGTGGCCACCTTACGCCGCGCCGACAGGTCCTCGAAGCTCCAGATGCCGGCGGCATGGGGGCGCTTGCGGTCCAGCGCGCGGCCCGACACGTGGCACCAGAACAGCTCGCCCGACAGCCGCTTCATGATGCGCTCGTCGGCATAGTGGCCGCGCTTGTCGAGGCTGGCGGCGATGCGCTCGCCGGTGCGCTCGAACTCGTCGTGGGTGGGGTAGAGCAGCTCGAAGCTGCGGCCGGTGAGCTGGGCCGCGTGCTGCGCGCCGAACATCGCCAGCAGCTCCTGGTTGCAGGCCACCATCAGCCGGTCCCGCGACAGCACCAGCCCGATCGGGGCCTGGTCGAAGGCGGTGCGGAAGTCCAGCTCGGTCATTAATCAATTCTACGTACGCCCTACGTAATTCGGTACGTAGTACGCTTGCGCGCCCCGCATCGGCAGGCCACGGAGACCCGACGCATGAACAAGATCTTCCCGAGCGCGAAGGCCGCGCTCGACGGCATCGTGAAGGACGGCCAGCTGATGGCCGTCGGCGGCTTCGGCCTGTGCGGCATCCCGGAGGCGCTGATCGACGCCCTGGTGGCCTCGGGCGTGAAGGACCTGACCGTCATCTCCAACAACGCCGGCGTCGACGACTTCGGCCTGGGCAAGCTGCTGCAGACCCGGCAGATCCGCAAGATGATCTCCAGCTACGTGGGCGAGAACAAGGAGTTCGAGCGCCAGTACCTCGCCGGCGAACTGGGGCTGGAGTTCACGCCCCAGGGCACGCTGGCCGAGAAGCTGCGCGCCGGTGGCGCCGGCATCCCGGCCTTCTTCACCGCCACCGGCGTGGGCACCATCGTGGCCGAGGGCAAGGAACTGCGCGAGTTCGACGGCCGCACCTACGTGATGGAGCGGTCGCTGGCGCCCGCGGTGTCGCTGGTCAAGGCCGACGTGGCCGACAAGGCCGGCAACCTGCGCTTCCGCCTGACCGCGCGCAACTTCAACCCGGCCGCGGCGATGGCCGGCAAGGTCTGCGTCGTGGAAGTGGAGAAGATCGTCGAGGTCGGCGAACTGGCCCCGGACGACATTCACCTGCCCGGGATCTACGTGCACCGCATCGTGCATAACCCGACGCCCGAGAAGCGCATCGAGAAGCGCACGATCCGCACCGCTTAAGGAGCACGCCATGCCCTGGACCCAAGAGCAGATGGCCGCCAAGGCGGCCGAGGAACTGAAGGACGGCTACTACGTGAACCTCGGCATCGGCATCCCGACGCTGGTGGCCAACTACGTGCCCAAGGACATCGAGGTCTGGCTGCAGAGCGAGAACGGCATGATGGGCATCGGCCCGTTCCCGACTGACGCCGAGGTGGACCCCGACCTGATCAACGCCGGCAAGCAGACCGTGACCACGATCCCGGGCTCGAGCATCTTCGGCAGCCACGAGAGCTTCGCGATGATCCGCGGCGGCAAGATCAACCTGTCGATCCTGGGCGCGATGCAGGTCAGCGAGAAGGGTGACCTGGCCAACTGGATGATCCCGGGCAAGATGGTCAAGGGCATGGGCGGCGCGATGGACCTCGTGGCCGGGGTGCCGCGCTGCATCGTCGTGATGGAGCACGTGGCGAAGAAGAAGGACGGCACCACCGACCTGAAGATCCTGCCCCAGTGCACGCTGCCGCTGACCGGCGTGGGCGTGATCCACCGCATCATCACCGACCTGGCGGTGATGGACGTGACGCCGCAGGGCCTGCAGCTCGTCGAGCTGGCGCCCGGCGTCACGCGCGAGGAAGTGCAGTCCAAGACGGGCGTGCCGCTGCACTGAGCGGCGCGCGGCCCGGGCCGCGCGTCGCGCCCGCTACCAGACCGACGAGCGCATCTGCAGACGCCACACGCCGGCGTCGGCGCGGTAGACCGCGATCGACGCGTAGCGCTGCTCGCCGCTGTCGTCGAACTTCATCTGCGTGTTCACGCGCGTGCGCGGCTCCTGCGTCTTCAGGTGTTTCACCAGCCTGGCGGGGTCCACCGAGCCGCTGCGCGCGGCCGCGTCGGCCACCGCGAACACGGCGTCGTAGGCGTAGTGGGCGCCCCACACCGGGCGCTCCTTGAAGCGGCGCTCGAAGTCGCCCACCAGCTTGGCGCCCGGGGGGAACTCCTCCGGGTCGATCGCGGTGGCGGTGGCGTACAGCGCCGCCACGGGGACCGGCGCCGCGGCCACGTTCTTGTTGCGCACGACGTTGGAGCCCACCACCGTCACCTTGGTGTGCCCCACCTCCTGCAGGCCCTTGAACAGGCCCTTGAGATGCGGCTCGCGCGAGAACAGCACGATCACGTCGGCCTTCTCGGTCTTCAGGCGCTGCGCGATGTCGGGCGTGACCTCGGCCTTGGCGTCGACCGCCTGCGCGAACGCGATGCTGCGGCCGTCCTTCGCATAGGCCTGCGTGAACACCGCGTTCAGGCCCTTGCCGTAGTCGCCGCTCTCGTAGATGACGGCCGCGCGCTGCGCCCGCAGCGTCTCGGCCACCAGCGACGCGGCGGCCCGCGCCTGAAGGTCGTCGTTGGCCAGCAGGCGGAAGGTGTTGCCCTTGCCCAGGCCGTGCAGGTTGGCCGCGGTGGCGGTGAACAGGTGCGGCTTGCCCGTCTCGGACACGACCGGGATCATCTTCACCGCCTGCGGCGTGTTCAGCGGGCCGATCAGGGCCGCCGCGCCGCCGTCGATCAGCTGGCGCGCGCCGGTGACCGCGAGGTCCGCGTCGCCCTTGTCGTCGAAGGGCACGATCTCGACCTTGACCTCCTTGCCGTCGATGCGGAAGGGGCCGCCGTTGAGTTCGTCGGCGGCCATCTGCGCGCCGCGCAGCAGGTCCTGGCCGCGCAGCGCGAACGGTCCGCTCTGGGCCACGACGACGCCGATCTTCAGCGTGTCGGGCACGGACGATCCGCAGCCGGCCAATATGGCGGCCAGGGCCGGGGCGAGGGTGCACAGGGCAAGGGTCGCGGTGCGACGGGCGATCATCGTGGGGCTCCGGAAGTGCCGCCCGCGACGGGTTTCAGGCAAGGGCGGGCGTCGTCGGGGCGGATGCTGCCCGCGCGACGGGCGGGTGCATTGCGGGTATCCACATGGCACGTGAACCAATGCACGCGCCCGGGCCGCTTGGCGAGGCTCAGGTCTCGCGCAGGGCTCGCGCGACCTCCGGCACCAGGGCCGGGCCGCGGTAGATCAGGCCGGTGTAGACCTGCACCAGGTCCGCCCCCGCCTTGATCTTGGAGCGGGCGTCGGCCGCACCGAGCACGCCGCCCACGCCGATGATCGGGTAGGCGCCGCCGAGTTCGGCGCGCAGCAGGCGGATCACCCGGTTGCTGGCCGACAGCAGCGGCGAGCCGGACAGGCCGCCGGTCTCCTGGCCGTTGGGCAATTGGTGCACGTGATGCCGCGCCACCGTGGTGTTGGTGGCGATCACGCCGTCGATGCCGTGCCGCTTGAGCGTGGCGGCGATCACCTTGACCTGGTCCTCGTCGAGGTCGGGCGCGATCTTGACGAAGATCGGCTTCGGGCCGAAGTCGCGCGCCATCTCGGCGCGCCGCTCCATCAGCAGCTGCAGCAGCCACTGCAGCTGCTCGTCGCTCTGCAGTGAGCGCAGGTTCTGCGTGTTGGGGCTGGAGATGTTGATGGTGACGTAGTCGGCATGCGGGTACACCGCGCGCAGGCCGGCGAGGTAGTCGTCCGCGGCGCGGTCGATCGGCGTGGCCGCGTTCTTGCCGATGTTCAGGCCCAGCACGCCGCCGCCGGCGCGGAAGGTGGAGGCCTTCTGCACGTTGGCGAGGAAGGCGTCGAGGCCGTCGTTGTTGAAGCCCAGGCGGTTGATCAGCGCCCGCGCCTGAACGACCCGGAACATGCGCGGCTTGGGATTGCCCGGCTGCGGCAGGGGCGTCACGGTGCCGACCTCGATGAAGCCGAAGCCCATCGCACCCAGGCCGTCAATGCAGCGGCCGTTCTTGTCCAGCCCGGCGGCCAGGCCCACGCGATTCGGGAAGTTCAGCCCCGCCACCTGCACCGGGTCGGCCACGCGCGCCTGCGCCCACAGCGCCTGCGCCGGGGTGTTCTGCAGGTGGGCGATGGCGCCCAGCGTCAGGTCATGGGCCTGCTCGGCGTCGAGGCCGAACAGGAAGGGGCGGGTCAGCGCGTAGGGGACGAGGGCCATAATTCGTGACCGATTGTCGCAAACGATCTTTCACTCCCGCTGACGCAAGGACACATGCTGACCCAGGACGAACTCAAGGCCCAGGTGGGCCGTGCCGCGATCGACTTCGTCGTGCCCGGCAGCGTGGTGGGGGTGGGAACCGGCTCCACCGTCAACAAGTTCATCGACGCGCTGGCCGGCATGAAGGACCGCATCGCCGGCGCCGTCTCCAGCTCGGCGCAGAGCACGGCGCGCATGCAGGCCCTGGGCATCCGCGTCTTCGACGCCAACGAGGTACAGCAACTGCCCGTGTACGTGGACGGCGCCGACGAGATCGACCCGCGCGGCTGCATGATCAAGGGCGGCGGCGCGGCGCTCACGCGCGAGAAGATCGTGGCCGACCTGGCCGAGCGCTTCGTCTGCATCGCCGACGAGAGCAAGCGGGTGGCGACGCTGGGCCGCTTCCCGCTGCCGGTGGAGGTGATCGACATGGCGCGCGAGCGCGTCGTGCGGCGCTTCGCCGCGATCGGCGGCCGCGCGGTGGTGCGGGCCGGCGTCGTCACCGACAACGGCCATCCGCTGCTGGACGTGCACGGCCTGTCGATCACCGACCCGTTCGCGCTGGAAGCCGAGATCAACCAGTGGCCGGGCGTGGTGGCCGTGGGCATCTTCGCCCGCCACCGGGCGCGGGTGTGCCTGCTCGGCACCGCCCAGGGCGTGCAGCGCATCGACTACGACTGAGCGCCCTCAGCGCAGGGCGAAGCGCGCCGGGTCGAGCGCGTCGGCGAGATCGGCTTCCACCGGCCAGGGCGCGCCGGTGGCCTGCGCTGCGACCAGCCGGGCCGCCAGCCCGGACGACGTCAGCCCGCGCGAGCCGAGCGCGCACAGCAGGAACAGTCCCGGCGTGCGCGGCACCCGCCGTGGCGCGTCGCGCCGGGCCGGCAGCGGCGCCGACAGGTCGGGCACGGCGCCGGCCATCGGCAGCCGGTCGCGCGTGACCTGGCGCCAGCCGACCCGACCGTGCAGCGGTGCGCCGGCCTGCAGCAAGGGGCCGCCGGCCAGCAGCGCGGCCGCGCCGGCCCGGTTCGCCTCGTGGTCGTCGTCGCGCAGGTGCGGGTCGTCGTCGCCCGGCTGCTGCGTGGCCCCGAACAGCAGGCCACCGTCGGGCCGGCCGATCAGGTAGCGGCCACTGGCGACGGGCAGGCGCGGCAACGGCGAGGCCACGCCCGCCGCGTCGGCCCAGCTCACCTGGCCCCGCACGCGCTGTGACCAGCCCGGGGGCAGGCCGGCGAGGGCGAGGCTGTCCTGGGCGCCGGCCAGCACCACCAGCGGCGCCTCGGCCAGCATCCGGCCCTGCGCGTCCAGCACCTGCCAGCCGTGGTCGCCGCGCCGCAGCGCTCGCGCGTCGGCCCGGCCCTCCCAGTGCACGGCCGGTGCGGCCAGTGCGTCGGCCACCAGCGCCGCCGGGTCGGCCCAGCCGCCCTGCGCGAAGTGCCACGCCGGGCGGCCCAGGGGCACGCCGGCCCGCGCGCTGGCGGCAGCCGCATCGAGCGCCTCGACATAGTCCGCCGGCAGCGCCTGGGCCTGCTGCAGGGCGTGCATCGCCGCCAGGGCGTCGGGCGCGTCCAGCCGCAGCAGGCCGTCGGCGGCTCCGGGCACGCCGCGGCCCGCCGCGTCGCGCACCCAGTGCGCCGCCACGAACGACGCGGCGCGATGCCAGCGCGCATGCGGGCCGTCGTCCAAGCCCACCACGCCATGGAACAGCCCTGCCGGGTTGCCCGACGCCCCCGTGGCCGGCGCGTCGGCGCGGTCGAGCACGGTGCAGGCGAGGCCCTCCCGTGTCAGGGCCCGGGCCGCGGCGGCCCCGGCCAGACCGGCACCGACGATCACGGCGTGATCCGGCACCACCGCCGGCAACGCCCGGCCCGGCGGCCGTGGCGGCATGAAGCGCGGCGCGTAGCGCGCCAGCGTGATGTCGCGCTTGCGGCCCGGGCCGGCAGCGGCCTGCACCTCGAACCCGGCCCCGGTCAGGCCGTCGCGCACGACGCGCGCCGCGCTCCAGGTGGCCGCGGTGGCGCCCGGGGCGGCCAGCCGCGCCAGCGACTTGAACAGGTCGGGGGTCCACATCGCCGCATTGCGCGCCGGTGCGAAGCCGTCGAGGTAGAAGGCGTCGGCATGCACCACCAGCTCGCGCGCCAGGGCGGTGGCGTCGCCGAAGCCCAGCAGCAGCCGCACCCGGCCGTCGTCGAAGTCGATCTCGTGCAGGTTGGGGGTGAGGGCCGGCCAGGCTTGCACCAGGGCCCGGGCCAGCTCGGGCCAGGGCGACCGGGCCAGCGCCCGCTGCAGGTCGTCGCGGCGCAGCGGGTGCTTTTCCAGCGACACGAAGTGCAGGCGGGCGCAGCGGTCCGGGTCGGCGCGCCACGCGGCCCAGGTGGCCAGGAAGTTGTGGCCGAGTCCGAAGCCGGTCTCGACGACGGTGAAGCGGGGGTTGCCGCGCCAGCGCCCGGGCAGCCCGTTGCCTGCGAGGAACACGCCCTCGGCCTGGGCCGCCGCGCCTTCGCGTGGGTGGTAGACGTCGCCGTACAGCGGCGAGGACGGCGCGCCGTCGCCGGTGTCGAAGTCGACCCGGGCCGGCTCGACGGGGGCGGTTCTCATGCGCCTGCGGCCCGGGCCGCAGGGTCGGATGCGTCGGCGCGGGCGCGCAGCCAGGCCAGCAGCGGCTCGCGCACGTCGCGCAGGCTGCGGTAGCCGAGCACGGCCTCGCTCATCGAGGCCACGGCGTCGTGCAGCTGGCAGGCCCGCCGCGGCGTGTCGATGGCCTGCGCCAGCGGCACGGTGTCCACCGCGATGGTGAACATCGCGAACCGGCCGTCGCCCACCGGCACGAAGGTCTGGCGCTCGGTGCGCCACCACGCGCGCGGGGCCCGCGCGTCGTCGAACGCGTCGCTCGGCCAGGGCGCGGGGTCGACGCTGTCCGGGTGCGCGTGCAGCCGTGGGTGGCGCGTCACGGTCCAGACGAAACGCTCCCAGCGGTCGGCGCCGCACACCATGCGCATCAGGCCCTCGCTGGCGCGCAGGAGCAGCGTGTTGTCGGCCACCGGCTGGTGCACCTCGGTGAAATGGCGCCCGACCTTGTCCTGCGGCGCCCAGTGCGACGGCAGGCAGGCGGCGATCCAGGGAATGGTGGCGTCGTGGCCGTCGATGGCGGCGAAGTCCTCGGCGAACGCGAGGCAGGCCAGGCCGGCCAGCCGCCACGGCGCCGGCAGCGCTTCGAGGCAGCGCGAGAGTTCGTCGCCGAGGCCGAAGCTTCCGCCGGACAGCACCTCGACGCGGTCGCCGGCCACGGCCACGCCAAGGGCGGGCGCGGACGCGCGTTCGCCGTCCCAGCGGAAATGGTCGGGGTGTTCGACGGCGGCGTGGGCCAGCAGGGCATGCAGGGGCGCGGAGGGGTCGAAGCCCTCGCGCTGCGCCATCGCACGGGTCGGCCAGGCCGACAGCACGGCGAGCTTCTCGCGCTGATGGCGCGAGCCTGCGGCCAGCGGCGTGAGCTGGCGCGCGCCCGCGGCCAGGCGGCGCAGGCCGGGCTGCATGCGGAAGGGCGCCTGTACGGCGGCGTCGAAATCGAAACTCATCGCATCGGAGAACTTGAAGGCGGGCGATCCGCCGGCATCATGGGGCTGGCGGCCTGCGGGGCGCGGTCCGCCGCTGCCGTCACTGCGCCTTCCTGGAGTTTGCCTTGTCGTTCGATCCCCAATGGCTGGCCTGGGCCGGCGTCGTCACGTTGATCGTCGTGGGCATCGCCGGCACGGTGCTGCCGGCGCTGCCGGGCACCGTGATGGTGCTGGGCGGCATCGTCTGGGGCGCCTGGCTCGACGACTTCACCCGCGTGCCGGTCTGGCTGGTGGCGGTGTGTGCCGTGCTGGCCGCCATGGCCTGGGCCACCGACTACGTGGCGGCGATGCTCGGGGCGCGCCGTGTCCGCGCCAGCGGCTTCGCGCTGGCCGGCGCGGCGCTGGGCACGGTGGCCGGCGTGTTCACCGGCTTCGTCGGCCTGCTCTTCATGCCGCTGCTGGGCGCGATGGCCGGCGAGTGGTGGGCACTGAGTCGCCAGCCGCGCCCCGAGGCCTCGCTCACCGGCGACGGCCAGCGCGCGCTGACGGTGGGCCTGGCCACGTGGCTGGGCATGATGATCGGCACCGCCGTCAAGCTGGCACTGACCTTCGTGATGGTGGGCGCCTTCGTGGCGGCCTACATCGTCTGAGGGGCGGGCCGGGCCCGCATCGACTTCGGGGCGCCCGACGCCGGAAACGACAAGGGCGCCCGCAGGCGCCCTGTCAACGGCAGGCGGCGCGGGTCAGACGCGCTTGCGGTACTCGTGCGTGCGGGTGTCGATCTCGATCTTGTCGCCGTTCTCGACGAACAGCGGCACGGAGATCTCGAACCCGGTGCCCACCAGCTTGGCCGGCTTCATGACCTTGCCCGAGGTGTCGCCCTTGACGGCCGGCTCGGTGGAGATCTCGCGCACCACGGTGGTGGGCATCTCGACCGAAATCGCCTTGCCGTCGTAGAACACCACTTCGACGGGCATGTTGTCCTCGAGGTACTGGATCGCGTCGCCCATGTTCTCGGCCTCGACCTCGAACTGGTTGTACTCGCCGTCCATGAAGACGTACATCGGGTCGGCGAAGTAGGTGTAGGTGCACTCCTTCTTGTCGAGCACGATGGGGTCCATCTTGTCGTCGGCCTTGAACACCACTTCGGCGCCGCCGCCGTTGAGCAGGTTCTTCATCTTCATGCGCACGGTGGCGGCATTGCGGCCGCCGCGGCTGTATTCGGTCTTCAGGACGACCATCGGGTCCTTGCCCTGCATGATGACGTTGCCGGCGCGGATTTCCTGGGCGAGTTTCATGGCTGGAATCTGGTTGGGGGTGATCGGTGGCGCGGGCCAGGCCGGCCGGCGCGAAGCCCGCGATTCTACCGTTTCGCTGCGACAAATTGAAGCAGCCGGGTGGTGAGGTCCCCGTGGGCCAGCAGCCCGGTGCGCCAGGCGCGGCAGGCGTCGCGCCAGGGGCCCTCGGCCGGCAGCGCCGCCGGCCACGGGCCGAGCCGGTTCCAGGCGTGCCACAGCGCCCTCACGTCCGCCGCGGCGTGCATCCGGTCGAGCAGGGCGTCGAGCTTGGCCGCGTGCGCGCCGTCGTCCTGCCGGTAGATGTGCCAGACGAAGGGCGCGCCGGCCCACATGGCGCGCACGATCGAGTCCTCGCCGCGGGCGAAGTTCAGGTCGCAGGCGTGCAGCAGCCGGTCGTAGTCGGGCTGCGTGAGCCAGGGCAGGGCGGCGGCGCGCAGGTGGCGCTGCGGCCGGCCGCGCAGTGCCGCCAGCGCCGGCGCCTGGCTGGCGCCGGCGGCCAGCAGCAGCAGCGTCGGCCGGTCGTCGAGGCGGTCGAACAGTTCGGCCAGCGGCGCGTCGGCATAGGCGAACAGGCTCACGCAGCGTTCGCCGGGTCGGGGCTCCACGTCGAGTTGATGCCACGGCGGGTCGGCCGCCGCGCCGGCCCAGGACGGCTCGCGCAGCAGGCCGCCGGTGGCCGCGCTGAAGCCGGGGTAGAAGAACCACTTCGTGCCCTCGGGCCGGGGCGAAGGCAGGCCATGGCTGCGCTCCACGTACGGCTCCGCGCTCAGGTACTCCAGGTTGATCCACACCGGCCGGCGCTGCGCGATGCGGGCGAGGAACCGCGGTGGCGGGTCGCAGCCGAAGGCTTCCACCACCACGTCGCCGGGTTCCAGGTCGGGCAACGGCTCCTGCCAGCGGATCACCGTGACCCCCGGGGCCCCGGACGGCGCCATCCACGCCAGCGCCAGCGGATCGTCGACCCACAGCCGCACCCGTTCGCCGCGCGACGCGAGGTCGGCGGCCAGGCGCCAGCACACCCCCAGGTCGCCGTGGTTGTCGATGACCCGGCAGAACACGTCCCACTGCATCGGCCGATTATCGACATCGATAATCGGCGTCGATGACCGCGCCCGAGCCCACCCGCGACCGCCTGCTGGCCGAAGTGGCCGCACTGCCGCTGCGCCCGGGCGTCTACCGCTTCCTCGACGAGGCCGGGGCGGTGCTCTACGTGGGCAAGGCGCGCAGCCTGCGCAAGCGCGTGGCGAGCTACTTCCAGAAGGACCACGGCGGCACGCGCATCGGGCTGATGGTGGGCCGCATCGCCCGCCTGGAGACCACGGTGGTGCGCAGCGAGGCCGAGGCGCTGCTGCTGGAGAACAACCTCATCAAGGCGTTGAACCCCAAGTTCAACATCCTGTTCCGCGACGACAAGACCTATCCGTACCTGAAGCTGGTGTCCGGCCCGTGGCCGCGCGTCGCCTACTACCGGGGGTCGGTCGACAAGAAGCATCGCTACTTCGGGCCCTACCCGAGCGCCTGGGCGGTGAAGGAATCGATCCAGCTGATCCAGAAGGTGTTCCGGCTGCGCACCTGCGAGGACACGGTGTTCGCGAACCGCTCGCGCCCCTGCCTGCTGTACCAGATCCGCCGCTGCTCGGGCCCCTGCGTCGGCCTGGTGGACGAGGCCGCCTATGCGCGCGACGTGGCCGACACCGAACGCTTCCTGCGCGGCGACACGCAGGCCGTGCTCGACGACCTGCAGCAGCGCATGATGGGTCACGCCGAGGCGCTGCAGTACGAGCAGGCCGCCGCCGTGCGCGACCAGATCGGGTCGCTGTCGCGCGTGCTGCACCAGCAGTCGGTGGACGAGAGCAGCCTGGGCGCCCAGACCAAGGACGTGGACGTGCTGGCCGTGCGCGTGGGCGGCGGCCGGGCCTGCGTCAACCTGGCCATGGTGCGCGGCGGGCGCCACCTGGGCGACCGCGCCTACTTCCCGGCCCATGTCGACGACGGCTCGGCCTGGCAGGGCGCCGACGACGGCAAGGCGCCCGAGGTGGCGGTGCTGGAAGCCTTCATCGCGCAGCACTACCTCGACGGCTTCGTGCCGCCCCAGCTCGTGACCAGCCATCCCGTCGACCCGGCCCTGCTGCAGGCGCTGGCGCAGCACAGCGGCGTCAAGGTGGCGGCCCAGCACCAGCCGCGCGAGCAGCGCCGGATCTGGCTCGAGATGGCGGCCAACGGCGCCGAGCTGGCGCTGGCGCGGCTGCTGGCGGAAGAGGGGTCGCAGCGCGAGCGCACGCGCGCGCTGGCCGAGGTGCTGGGCCTGGAGGTGCCCGACCTGGATACGCTGCGCATCGAATGTTTCGACATCAGCCACACCGCGGGCGAGGCGACGCAGGCAAGCTGCGTGGTGTTCGAGAACCACCAGATGGCATCGGCCCAGTACCGCCGCTACAACATCGACGGCATCACCGGCGGCGACGACTACGCCGCCATGCGCCAGGTGCTCACGCGCCGCTATGCCAAGCTGGCCGAGGCGCTGGCGGCCGGCGGCGACAACGTGCGCCTGCCCGACCTGGTGCTGGTGGACGGCGGCCGCGGCCAGGTGGCGATGGCGCGCGAGGTGTTCGCCGAGCTCGGCCTGGACCTGTCGCTGATCGTTGGCGTCGAGAAGGGCGAAGGGCGCAAGGTGGGCCTGGAGGAACTGGTGTTCGCCGACGGCCGTGCCAAGGTGACCCTGCCGCCGGACTCCGCCGCGCTGATGCTGGTGGCGCAGATCCGCGACGAGGCGCACCGCTTCGCCATCACCGGCATGCGCGCGCGCCGCGCCAGCGTGCGCACCGGAGGCAGCCGCCTCGAGGACATCCCGGGCGTCGGCCCGAAGAAGCGCGCGCGCCTGCTGCAGCGGTTCGGCGGCGTGCGCGGCGTCACCCATGCGAGCGTCGACGACCTGGCCAGCGTCGACGGCATCTCCAGACCGCTGGCCGAGGAGATCTACCGTGCGCTTCACTGACCACCCGCTGCCCGGCGTGCCGCCGATCGATGCCCCCCGCCGGCGCGTCGGCCTGTTGCTGGGGGCGGGCGCATTCGTGGCAGGATGCGGCTCGATGCCCGGCCCTTCCACCATCTTCAACACGTCCCCCGGCCCGGTGGTCACGTCGACCGCCAAGCCGGCCCTGCCGCCCGACACCTCGGCGCGCTTTCGTAACTGGGACGACTTCCGCCTCCACGCGGGACGGCGGCTGGTGGCGGCCAACCCGGGCGGCACCTACACCGGCGCCGTGCCCGAGCCGCTGCTGGCGATCCCGGTGCTGGAGGTCGAGCTCAACGGCGACGGCAGCGTGCGCCGCGTGACCGTGCAGCGCACGCCCAGCCAGGCCACCGACACCGTCAAGCTGGCGGTGGACGCGGTGTACCGCGCGGCGCCCTTCGGCGACGTGTCGCACCTGCCGCGGCCGTGGAAGTTCAGCGAGGTGTTCCTGTTCCGCGACGACCGGCGCTTCAAGCCGCGCGTGCTCGACCTGTAGCGGCAAGGCCGCAGGCCGGCGTGGGCCCGTCGTCTGCGGCTACGATCGGGCCATGTTCTTCAACCTGCCGACGCTGCTGACCTGGGCGCGAATCGTCGCCATCCCGCTCATCATCGGCATCTTCTACCTGCCCGCGGAACCGGCCACCCGCAACCTCACGGCCACCGTGCTGTTCGTGGCGGTGGCGCTGACCGACTGGGCCGACGGCTGGCTGGCCCGGCGCCTGAACCAGACCTCGTCCTTCGGCGCCTTCCTCGACCCGGTGGCCGACAAGTTCCTGATCTGCGCCGCGCTGCTGATCCTGCTGCACCTGGGTCGCGTGGGCGCGCTGGTGGCCTTCGTGATCATCGGCCGCGAGATCGCCATCTCCGCGCTGCGCGAATGGATGGCGCAGATCGGCGCCAGCCGCAGCGTGGCGGTGCACATGCTGGGCAAGGTGAAGACGGCCACGCAGATGGTCGCGATCCCGTTCCTTCTCTTCGACGGCGCGCTGTTCGGCGTGATCGACACGCGGCTGTGGGGCACGGTGCTGATCTGGGTGGCGGCCGTGCTGACCGTGTGGTCGATGGTGTACTACCTGCAGAAAGCGCTGCCGGAGATCCGCGCCAAGGCGCGATGAACACGGCACAGCGGGACCGGCGCGACACGATGCTGGCCGCGATGCCGGCGGTGTTCGTGCTGGTCTGGAGCACCGGCTTCGTGGTGGCGCGCTACGGCATGCCGCATGCGCCGCCGATGGGCTTCCTGGCCGTTCGATATGCGCTGTCGGTGCTGGCCTTCGGCCTGTGGATCGCGCTGTCCAGGGCGGCGTGGCCGGCCGGGCGCACGCAGTGGGGCCATCTCGCCGTGAGCGGCGTGCTGATGCATGCGGGCTACCTCGGCGGCGTCTGGGCCGCGGTGAAGTCGGGCCTTGGTGCCGGCACGGTGGCCCTGATCGTGGGATTGCAACCGGTGCTGACGGCCCTGTGGCTGTCGGCCGTGGGCGGTGCGCGGGCGATCGCGCCGCGGCAGTGGCTGGGCCTGCTGCTGGGCCTGGGTGGCCTGGTGCTGGTGGTCGGCCACAAGCTCGGCATCGGCGAGGTCACCGGCCACAACTTCGCGCTGGGCGTGTTCGCGCTGCTGTCGATCACGGCCGGTACGCTGTACCAGAAGCGCTTCGTCGAACCCTGCGATGTGCGCACGGCCAACGCGGTGCAACTGGCCGCGGCGCTGGCGGTGACCGCGCCGCTGGCGTGGCTGGAGGCTGGCGCGTGGCGGATGCATCCCGAGCTGGTCGGGGCCATGGCGTGGTCGGTGCTGGTGCTGACGCTGGGCGGCAGCTCGATGCTGTACCTGCTGATCCAGCGCGGCGCGGCGGCCAAGGTGACCAGCCTGCTGTACATGGTGCCGCCCTGCACGGCGGTGCTGGCGTGGCTGCTGTTCGGCGAGCCGCTGTCGGCTCAGGTGCTGGCCGGCGTGGCGCTCACCGCCGTGGGCGTGGCGCTCGTGGTGCGCAGCGGATAATCCTGGCCATGCTGGAAGGCTTCTCCACCGAAGACGTCATGCACGATGGCGTGCGCCTGCGCGTGCGCCGCCGCGGCAGCGGCGCGCCGCTGCTGCTGCTGCACGGGCACCCGCAGACGATGGTGATGTGGCACCGCGTGGCGCCCGCGCTGGCCGAGACGCATGAAGTCGTGCTGATGGACCTGCGCGGCCGCGGCGACTCGTCACGCCTGCCGGCCAGTGCCGACCACGCGGCCTACAGCAAGCGCGCGATGGCCACCGACGCCCTGGCCGTGATGCGGCACTTCGGTCACGAGCGATTTGCGGTGTGCGCGCACGACCGCGGCGCGCGCGTCGCGCACCGCCTGGCGCTCGACCATCCGAAGGTGGTGACGCGCGCGATGCTGCTGGACATCGCGCCCACGCTGGCGATGTACGAGGGCACCACCGAGGCCTTCGCGCGGGCGTACTGGCACTGGTTCTTCCTGATCCAGCCGGCTCCGACGCCCGAACGTGCCATCGAGGCCGACCCGGCAGCCTGGGTGCGCGAAGGCATGGGCACGCGCCCCGCCGGGCTGGTGCCGTTCACGCCGCAGGCGCTGGCCGAGTACGAGCGTTGTCTCGCGCTGCCGGGCAGCGCGGCGGCCGTGTGCGAGGACTATCGGGCGTCGGCCACGATCGATCTCGAGCATGACCGGGCCGACCGTGCGGCGGGCCGTCGCGTGCGGCAGCCGCTGCGGGTGCTGTGGGGTGCCCTGGGCGTGGTGGAGCAATGCTTCGACACCATGGCGCTGTGGCGCGCCGTGGCCGACGACGTGAGCGGCCGTGCGCTGCCCTGTGGCCACTACATCGCCGAGGAACTGCCCGAGGCGCTGCTGGCCGAGGCGCGGGCCTTCTTCGACGTCAGCGGCCGTTGACACCTGCCGGCGCGGCCGCGTCGGCAACGCCTAGAATCCGCCCCTCGCACACCGGGTGCGCCGCCTTGACATCGCGGGGGCGGCGCGGCTGTAATGATCCGGTGCATGGTGTGAGCCGCCACCGCGACCGCCGAACCCGAACACAACTCCGCGCCACGGCGCCACAGCAATCCGTTTGAGGGGACCCCACGTGAACAAGACGGAAATGATCGATCACATCGCCAAGCAGGCCGACATCTCCAAGGCCGCGGCGACGCGGGCCCTGGAGGCGTTCATCGGCGGCGTGAAGGGCAGCCTGAAGAAGGGTGGCAGTGTGTCCCTGGTCGGCTTCGGCACCTTCGCGGTGAGCAAGCGCGCAGCGCGCAGCGGTCGCAACCCCCGCACCGGCGCGGCCATCAAGATCAAGGCGGCCAAGGTGCCCAAGTTCCGTCCGGGCAAGGCGCTCAAGGACGCCCTCTGACGGCTCTGCCCGGGCCGCACCGGGTGCTTAGCTCAGTTGGTAGAGCGGCGCCCTTACAAGGCGTAGGTCGGCGGTTCGAGACCGTCAGCACCCACCAATTTCCCGTGCGGACGCTCGGCTAGAATGCCGGGCCCGAATGACCGCGGCCGCTTCGAGCGGCCGCGCTCCTTTCTGAGATCGCCCGCGCGATCGCCTGCCTGACAGCCGAGGTCCGTACATGTTCGAGTTCGTCCGCACGCACAACCGATTGCTGTTCTTCGTGCTCGTGCTGCTGATCTTTCCGTCGTTCGTGTTCTTCGGTGTGGAGGGCTACAGCCAGTTCCGCGACGCCGGCACCGCACCGGTGGCGCGCGTCGACGGCCACAAGATCACGCAGGCCGAGTGGGACGCCGAGCATCGGCGTCAGGTGGAGCAGGCGCGCGCCCGCATGCCCGGGCTGGACCCGAAGCTGCTCGACTCGCCCGAACTGCGCCGCACCACGCTGGAGCAACTGGTGCGCGAGCGCGTGCTGTTCGCCGCCGCGATGCGCGGGCATCTGTCGGTGAGCGACGAGCGCCTGATGCGCGAGCTGCAGAGCATTCCGCAACTGGCCGCGCTGAAGCGCCCGGACGGCACGTTCGACGTGGCGGCCTACAAGGTGATGGTCGAGTCGCAGGGGCGCTCGGCCGAAAGCTTCGAGGCCAGCCTGCGCCAGGAGATCTCGCTGCGTCAGGTGACGGCCGGCGTGTCGGACACCGGCCTGAACGTGGCCGCCGCCGGGCGCTCGGCGCTGGACGCCCTGCTGCAGCAGCGCGAGGTGCAGGTGCTTCGCTTCGACGCCAAGGACCAGCGTGCCGGCCTCGCCCCGACCGACGAGGAGCTGGCGGCGTACCACAAGGAACATGCCAACGAGTTCCGCACCGTGGAGCAGGCCCGCATCGAGTACGTCGTGCTGGATGCGAAGGCGCTCGAACAGGGCGTGGCGGTGCCGGAGCCGGAACTGCGCAAGTTCTACGACGAGAACGTGTCGCGCTACACCACCGCCGAGGAGCGTCGCGCGGCGCACATCCTGGTGGCCGCGGCCAAGGACGCGCCGGCCGACCAGCGCGCCAAGGCCAAGGCCAAGGCCGAGCAGTTGCTGGAGCAGGCGCGCAAGAACCCGGCCGGCTTTGCCGAACTGGCGCGCAAGAACTCCGACGACACGCTGTCGGCGCCGCAGGGGGGCGACCTGGAGTTCAACGGCCGCGGCGCCTTCGCGGCCAAGGCCCAGGAAGACGCCATCTTCGCGATGAAGGTCGGCGAGATCAGCAACGTGGTCGAAAGCGAGTTCGGCTACCACGTCATCAAGCTCGACGCGGTTCGCGGCGGCCAGAAGAAGCCGTTCGAGCAGGTGCGCGCCGAGATCGAGGCCGAGGTGCGCAAGCAGCTGGCCGCGCGCGAGTTCGCCGCTGCGGCGGATCTGTTCTCCAACACCGTCAACGCCCAGAGCGACAGCCTGGCGCCGGCGGCCGACAAGCTCAAGCTCAAGGTGCAGACAGCCACCGTGCAGCGCACGCCGGTGCCGGGGGCCACGGGCGCGCTGGCGTCGCCGAAGCTGCTGGAAGCCCTGTTCACCAGCGAGTCGCTCAAGAGCAAGCTCAACACCGAAACCGTGGAGATCGGTCCGAACCAGCTCGCCGCGGCGCGCGTGGTGGAGCACCAGCCGTCGCGGCTGCAGACGCTGGCCGAGGTGCAGGCGCAGGTGCGCGAGCGCGTGCTGGCGCGCCAGGCGGCCGACAAGGCACGCAAGGCGGGCCAGGCCAAGCTGGCCGAGCTGCAGAAGAGCGACTCGACGGCCGGTCTGCCGGCGGCGGTGTCGATGTCGCGCGGCAATCCGCAGGGCCAGCCGCGCGAGGTGCTGGACGCCGTGCTGCGCGTCGACTCGACCAAGCTGCCGCAGTGGGTGGGCGTGGACCTGGGCGACGCCGGCTACGCGCTGGCCCGGGTCACGGCCGTGAAGGCGCCCGCGCCCGACGCGCCGGAAGTGGCGCAGCTGCTGCCACGCGTGGCCGAAGCCTGGGCCGCGGCCGAGGCCCAGGCCTACTACAAGGCGCTGGAGCGCCGCTTCAAGGTGTCGATCGACGCGCCGGCCGCCGCCGCGTCAGCCGCTGCGGCCAACTGAGCGGTGCGCTCCGTGGGCCGGCCGCTATAATCGCGGCCTCTCTACGGTGGCTGTAGCTCAGTTGGTAGAGTCCCAGATTGTGATTCTGGTCGTCGTGGGTTCGAGTCCCATCAGCCACCCCAGGTAACACCGGGCCCAGCCCTTCCAGCGGCCCCTCATCGCAAGGTGAGGGGCCGTTGTCATCGGGGCCCGGCTCGCGCCCGACGATCGCGCCCGTCGAGGTGCCGGAGCGCCGGTGACGGTCAGATGACGCGCTTGCGCAGCTGCGTCACTGCGATCTCGGACACCACGACGACGGCGAAGATCACGAGCAGGATCAGCGCCACGCGCTGCCACTCGAAGGTGTCGATGGCGGCGTTCATGGCCATGCCGATGCCGCCGGCGCCGACGAGGCCGAGCACCGACGACTCGCGCACGTTGATGTCCCAGCGGAACATCGCGATCGCCACGAAGGCCGGCTTGATCTGCGGCCAGTAGCCGTACAGCACCCGGCTGACCCACGAGGCCCCGGTGGCGGTGAGCGCCTCGATCGTGCCCGGATGGCTCTCCTCGATGGCTTCGGACAGCAGCTTGCCAACGAAGCCGATCGAGCGGAAGGCGATGGCACAGGTGCCGGCCAGCGAGCCGGGTCCGAACACGGCGACGAAGAACAGGGCCCACAGCAGCGTCGAGGTCGAGCGCGTGGCCACGAGCACCAGCCGCGCCAGCCAGTTGATCCAGGCCACGCGCACGATGTTGCGGGCCGCCGCGAAGCCGAAGGGCAGCGCCAGCAGCAGGCCGAGCAGTGTGCCCAGCAGCGCGATCGCCAGCGTGTCGACGAGCGCGCCGTGCACGGTCTGCGCGCCGGTGTTGCGCGGCGTGACGTAGAAGGCCCAGTCCACCGGCCACATCCGCACGAACAGGTCCTGTACCTGCGCGGGCGAGTCGTAGAGGAACTCGGGGATCACGTCCACCGTGCGCAGCGACGCGACGATGGCCGCCACGCAGGCGAAATAGACGGCAAAGCGCGCCAGCCGTTCGGCCGGCGTGAAGCGCAGCCAGGTCCCTGGCGTCTGACCGGGGGGCGTCGCGGTGTTCACTGCCGGAAGACCTTCTTCACCGCCAGCTGCAGGCCTTCGCCCGCCATGATCAGCGCGATGATGCAAAGCAGGATGCCGAGCACGTAGTCGTAGTCGAACCGCTGGAAGGCCGCGAACAGCGTGCCGCCGATGCCTCCGGCGCCGACCAGGCCGACGATGGCCGAGTTGCGCAGGTTCGAGTCGGCCAGGTAGGCCATGAAGCCGATGAAGCGGTACAGCACCTGCGGCACGACGGCGAAGATCAGCACGTTGGCGAAACCCGCCCCGGTGGCCCGCAGCGCCTCGATGGGCTTCATCGAGATCTCCTCGATGGCCTCGGCGAAGAGCTTGCCGACGAAGCCAATGCTGGCCACCGTCAGCGCGAAGATGCCGGCCAGCGCGCCGAAGCCCACCGCCTTGACGAACACGATCGCCACGATCACCGGGTGGAAGGTGCGGCACACGGTGATGACGAAGCGAGCCGTCCAGCTGACCCAGCCCGGCATCAGGTTGCGCGCGGCCAGCAGGCCCAGCGGCAGCGCCAGGGCGAGGCCGAGCGCCGTCGACAGCACCGCGATCTGCAGGCTCTCGAGCAGGCCCTTGATCAGCTCCCGCTCCGGCGTGAAGATGGGCGGCAGCATGCGGTCGAAGAATCGCGCCGCGTTGTCCAGGCCGGTGACGAAGCGCGCCCAGGACGGGTCGATGCGGCTTGCCGCCCAGACGGCCAGCAGCGCCACGACGATCCAGCCGAAGCGCTCGGCGCGGCCCATCGTGAAGGGCCGCACCTCGGGAGGCGGTATCGGATCGGGCGAGTTCACGTGAGCCAGCTCGCGCCGCCGTAGATGCGGCGCAGCACGTCGTCGCTGAGACCAGCGGCGTCCCCGTCGTAGACGACCACGCCTTCGGCCATGCCGACGATGCGGTCGGCGAAGCGCCGCGCCAGTTCCACGTCGTGCATGTTGACGATCACCGGGATGCGTTCGCGCTGCGCGACGCCCTTGAGCAGCTCCATGATCTCGACCGAGGTCTTCGGGTCGAGCGAGCTCGTGGGCTCGTCGGCCAGCAGCACCGCCGGGTTCTGCATCACCGCCCGCGCGATGCCCACGCGCTGGCGCTGGCCGCCGGAGAGCGCGTCGGCGCGCTTGTTCGCATGCTCCTGCAGGCCCACGCGCTCGAGCAGGGCCCAGGCGTGGGCCAGATCGGCGGCCTCGAACTTGCGCCGCCATGCGTTCCAGGCGCTGGTGCGCCCGAGGACGCCGGTGAGCAGGTTCTCCATCACCGTCAGGCGCTCGACCAGGTTGTACTCCTGGAACACCATGCCGATGCGCGAGCGCGCGTTGCGCAGGGCGGCGCCCGACAGGCGCGTCAGGTCGACGCCATCGAGCCGCACCGCGCCGGCGCTCGGTTCGACGAGCCGGTTGATGCAGCGGATCAGCGTGCTCTTGCCGGTGCCGCTCGCGCCGATGATGGCGGTCAGCGCGGCACCTTCGAATGCGAGGTCGATGCCTCGCAGCACCAGCTTGCCGGGCTGGTACGCCTTGGCGAGCCCGGCAAGCTCCAGGCGGGCGGTCACGACGGCCGCTCGCCTACTTCTTCTGCTGTTCGGCCGCGACCTTGTCGACCTCGCGCACGACCGCCCACTCCTTCTGGTAGGAGATCGGCACGAAGCGGTCGGCGCCGTCGAAGTCCTTCTTCATCGAGTCGGGATAGCGGAAGTCGCTGAAGCACTTGACGATCTGCTGCGCCAGTGCGGGCGCCAGATCGTGGGCGTAGGCGAAGGAACTGGTCGGGAAGCGCTGGCTGCGGTAGATGACGCGGAAGTCCGCCTCCTTGATCTGGCCGCGGTCGGCCATGCGCTCGAAGACGTCGCTGGCCACATGCGCGGCGTCGTAGTCGCCGCTGCCCACGCCGAGCACGCTCTGGTCGTGCTTGCCCGAGAAGCGCACCTCGTAGTCCTTGCCCGGCGCCAGCCCCTGCGCCGGCAACAGCGCCAGCGGCGCCAGGTGACCCGAGTTGCTCGACGGCGAGGTGTGCGCGACCTTCTTGCCCTTCAGGTCCGCCGGCTTCTGGAACGGGCTCGAGGCCTTGACGATCGTGATCAGGTTGTAGCCCTGATAGCCCTTGGCGTCGCCCTTGACGGCAAACGGGATCGCGCCGGCCTTGTTCACCGCAAACACGGTCGGCCCGGTGGAGAAGCCGCCCACGTGCAGCCGGCCGGAACGCAGCGCCTCGATCTGGGCCGCGTTGTTCTGCACCTGGAAGAACACCACGCGCTTGCCGGTGCACTGCGCCAGGTAGTCGGTGAAGGGCTTGAAGGTGTTCTCGTACTTGGCCGGGTCTTCCACGGGGGTGTACGTGAACACGAGCGTGGACGGGTTCTTCTGCCGCGCTGCGTCGCTGGGCGTGTCGGCCAGCAGGTCGCGGTTGGCGTCGCAGTAGATCGGGTCGAGGTCGCCGCGGTTCGGGCAGGTGTCCTGTGCCGACGCAGAGCCCGATGCAAGGCCGAGTGCAGCGAACAGCAGTGCCGCCGCCTTCGAAGGACCGGTCATGGTGTCTCCTTTCGAGTGTCTTGTGCACCGAGTTTAGGCTGCCGGCACGCCAGCGGACATCGGGAATCGCCTGGGCTTCGATCCGGCACGCTGCACCGCACCATCCCCCTGCGGGTGGCGGCCCCAGGGGCGTGCATCACCCCGGGCGATCCAGGCCCTCAAGGGCCGGAGGTCCGCCCCGGACGCCGCCGCCGGTACAGTGCGGTGTCCGAACGCCGCACGCCCATGAACATCCTGCTCTTCATCGCCGGACTCGCCGCCCTCGTGATCGGCGCCAACCTGCTCGTGCGGGGGGCCTCCAAGCTGGCGCTGTCCTTCGGCATCTCGCCGCTGGTCGTCGGGCTCACCGTGGTGGCCTTCGGCACTAGCGCCCCCGAGGTGGCGGTCAGCGTCGGCGCCGTGCTGGACGGCCAGACCGACATCGCCATCGGCAACGTGGTGGGCAGCAACATCTTCAACGTGCTGTTCATCCTGGGCATGAGTGCGCTGATCGTGCCGCTGGTCGTGAACGTGCAGCTGATCCGCCAGGAAGTGCCGATCATGATCGGCGCGTCGCTGCTGCTGCTGGCGCTCGGGCTCGACGGCCGGCTCGGCCTGGTCGACGGCGGGCTGCTGCTCGGCCTGCTGGTGGCCTACACCGTGTTCCTCGTCGTGCAGTCGCGCCGCGAGACGGCTGCTGCACAGGCCGAGTACGTCCAGGAGAACCGCCCGGCCGAGCTCGGCGCATGGGACTCGACCTGGCCGGTGCAGGTGGGCCTCATCGCCGCGGGCCTGGTGTGCCTGGTGTTCGGCTCCGACTGGCTGGTCACCGCCGCCATCGCCTTCGCCAAGGCGATGGGCGTGAGCGACCTCGTCATCGGCCTGACGATCGTCGCCGCCGGCACCAGCATGCCCGAGGTCGCGGCCTCGATCACCGCGGCCATCAAGGGCGAGCGCGACATCGCGGTGGGCAATGTCGTGGGCAGCAACACCTTCAACATCCTCGGCTGCCTGGGCGTGTCGGGCCTGGTGGCCGGCGACGCCGGGTTGACGATGGCGCCGTCGCTGCTGTCGTTCGACATCTGGGTGATGCTGGCCGTGGCGCTGGCCTGCCTGCCGGTGTTCATGACCAGTCGTGAGATCGCGCGCTGGGAGGGCGGCGTCTTCGTCGTCTACTACGCCGCCTACGTGGCCTACCTGATCCTGGCCGCGCAGCAGCACGACGCGCTGCCGGCCTTCTCGGCCGCGATGATGAGCTTCGTGATCCCGATCACCGTGATCACGCTCGTCGTCGTGCTGTTGCGCAAGACGAAGTCCGACGCGCCGACATGACGCTCGCGGTGCTCGCATTGCTGCCCTGGCTGGGGGCGCTACTGGTCGGCGGCCTGCCGGGGACCGCCCGGCGCCGCATCGCGCTGCTGGCCGGCGCGGTC
Source organism: Aquabacterium sp. T101 (assembly GCF_057219775.1). NCBI lineage: Bacteria > Pseudomonadati > Pseudomonadota > Betaproteobacteria > Burkholderiales > Sphaerotilaceae > Aquabacterium > Aquabacterium sp. T101. The sequence goes on along the minus strand of NZ_JBXVVZ010000001.1, from coordinate 527,276 downwards.
GCGCTCGCGGTGTGCGCCCTGGTGCTGTCGGCGGCGCCCGCCGTCTTCGCCGGCGAGGTGCTGCGCTGGAGCGTGCCCTGGCTGCCCGCGCTCGGCCTGGACTTCGGCTTTCGCATGGACGGCCTGGCGTGGCTGTTCGCGCTGCTGATCGGTGGCATCGGCGCGCTGATCGTGCTGTATGCCGCCTGGTATCTCGACCCGGCCGACGGCGAGAGCCCGCCGCGCCGCTTCTTCGTCTTCCTGCTGCTCTTCATGGGCGCGATGCTGGGCGTCGTGCTGGCCGACAACCTGATCCTGCTGGTGTTGTTCTGGGAGCTGACGAGTCTGTCGTCCTTCCTGCTCATCGGGTTCTGGCACCGCCGCTCGGACGCGCGCGAGGGCGCGCGCATGGCGCTCACGATCACCGGTGCCGGGGGCCTGTGCCTTCTCGCCGGCGCGCTGCTGCTCGGCCACATCGCCGGCAGCACCAAGCTCGACGTGGTGCTGGCGGCTGGTGACGCGATCCGCGCCCATGCCTTGTACGAAACCGCGCTCGTGCTCGTGCTGCTGGGCGCCTTCACGAAGAGCGCGCAGTTCCCGTTCCACTTCTGGCTGCCGCATGCCATGGCGGCGCCCACGCCGGTGTCGGCCTACCTGCACTCGGCCACGATGGTGAAGGCGGGCGTGTTCCTGCTGGCGCGCCTGTACCCGGCGCTGGGCGGCAGCGAGCCCTGGTTCTGGATCGTCTCCCTCACGGGGCTGGCCACGCTCGTGGTCGGCGCCTACATCGCGATCTTCAAGCACGACCTGAAGGGTCTGCTGGCGTACTCGACGATCAGCCACCTCGGCCTGATCACGCTGCTGTTCGGCCTGTCGGAGCCGCTGGCCGTGGTGGCCGGCGTGTTCCACATCATCAACCACGCTACGTTCAAGGCCGGCCTGTTCATGAGCGCCGGCATCATCGACCACGAGACCGGCAGCCGCGACATGCGGCAGCTCAACGGGTTGATGAAGTACATGCCCTTCACGGCCACGCTGGGCATCGTGGCCGCGGCCTCGATGGCCGGCGTGCCGCTGCTCAACGGCTTCCTGTCCAAGGAGATGTTCTTCGCCGAGACGGTGGCCAAGGAGTCGCACGGTGTCATGGAGTGGCTGCTGCCGGCCGGCGCCACGCTGGCCGGCGTGCTGAGCGTGGCCTATTCGCTGCGCTTCATCCACGACACCTTCTTCAACGGCGAGCCGGTGGGGCTGCCGAAGGCGCCGCACGAGGCGCCGTTCTTCATGCGCCTGCCGGTGCTGGTGCTGGTGGCGCTGTGCGTGCTGGTGGGGCTGTTTCCGTCGGCCGTCGTCGGGCCCACGCTGGCGGTGGCCGCGCAGGCGGCGCTGCACGGCGCCCCGGGTGCGCCGCTGCCGGTGTACACGCTGGCCATCTGGCACGGCTTCAACCTGCCGCTCGCGATGAGCCTCGTGGCGGTGGTCGGCGGCGTGCTGCTGTATTTCGGGCTGCAGCGCTTCGTGAACCTGCATCGCGTGGTGCGCCTGCCGGGCTGGATCACCCACGGCGGCCGCGAGTTCTTCCTGCTGCTGGTCAACGCCGGCTTGGCCGCCGCGGGCGCACTGACGCATGCGCTGCAGAACGGCCGCCTGCAGCGCTACCTGCTGCTGCTGGTGCTGATGGCGCTGGCGGCCGGGATGGCGCCGTTCGTGCCCGGGTGGATCGACGGGCCGCCGGCACGGGCCGCGGCGCTGCACCTGGCCGACCTCGGCCCCGGCGTTGCCCTGGTGGGTCTGATCGGCATTGCCGCGACGCTGGCCACCACCTTCGCCTACCGCCACCGGCTGCTGGCGCTGCTGCTGATGGGGGCGGTGGGCCTCGTGGTGTGCCTCACCTTCGTCTGGTTCTCCGCGCCCGACCTGGCGCTGACCCAGCTGCTCGTGGAGATGGTCACCATCGTGCTGATGATGCTGGCGCTGCACTGGCTGCCCGAGCAGAGCCCGCCCGAGCCGGCGCGCTGGATCGCCTGGCGCGACGCACTCATCGCCACGGCGGTGGGCCTGGGCATCGCGGCGCTCGCGTGGATGGTGCTGACTCGGCCCTTCGACTCGATCTCGGGCTACTTCCTCGAGACCACCAAGGTGCTGGGCGGCGGCGCCAACGCGGTCAACGTGATCATCGTCGACTATCGCGGCTTCGACACGCTGGGCGAGATCACCGTGATGGCGATCGCGGCGCTGATCGTGCATGCGCTGCTGGCGGGCTTCACGCCGCCGCCCGACGGCCGCGTCGTGCCGCCTGGGGGCGAAGCCGACCGCCACCCGCTGATGCTGCAGCTGGTGAGCCGCCTCGTGCTGCCGTTCGCGATCCTGGTCTCGCTGCACCTGTTCCTGCGTGGCCACAACCTGCCCGGCGGCGGCTTCATCGCGGGCCTGGTGCTCGCCATCGGCCTCGTGCTGCAGCAGGTGGCGCATGGCCACGCGTGGGTGTCGGCACGCGCGAAGATCGACTTCCGCACCTGGGCCGGCCTCGGCCTTGTCATCGCCGCGGGCACCGGCCTGGCGAGCTGGCTGTTCGGCGCGCCGTTCCTGACCAGCACCTACGACTACCCCTGGCTGCCCGGCATCGGTGGCGTGCCGCTGGCCAGCGCCTCGATGTTCGATCTCGGCGTGTACCTCGTGGTCGTGGGCGCGACGATGGTCATGCTGCTGTCGATCGCGCGTCTGGCGCGCGGCCTGGGTGGAGGGCTGCGCTGATGCTGCTGCTGCTGTCGCTGGGCATCGGCGTGCTGGCTGGCTGCGGCACCTGGCTGCTGCTGCGTGCGCGCACCTTCGACGTCATCCTCGGCCTGACGCTGGTGTCCTACGCCGTCAACCTGTTCATCTTCGCGATGGGCCGGGTGAGGGTGGGGGCACTGCCACTGGTGGCCGACGGCCGGGCGGCGACGCTCGCCAACACGACCGACCCGCTGCCGCAGGCGCTGGTGCTGACGGCCATCGTCATCAGCTTCGCGATGACGGCGGTACTGCTGGCCATCGCGCTGCGCGCCCGCGCGGAGGCGTCGAGCGACCATGTCGACGGCCGGCCCGATGCCGGTGCGCCGGGCGGGGAGGGGCCTCGATGAGTGCCGTGCAGCCCGCTGCGATGCTGTTCGGCGGTCACGAGATCGTGCTGCCGATCGTCGGCCCGCTCGTGGCCGGTGCGCTGGTGCTGCTGCTGGAGCGCCTGCGTTCGCGCTGGGCCGCGGCCTTCGGTCTCGCGGCCACGGTGGCGTGGCTGGTGCTGGCCGCTGCACTGGTGCGGCAGGCCGATGGCGGCGACGTGCAGGCCTACCTGCTGGGGAACTGGCAGGCGCCCTGGGGCATCGCGCTCGCCCTGGACCGCCTGTCGGCACTGATGCTGCTGCTCACCGCCGCGGTGGCCACCGGCGCGCTGGTGTACGCGCTGGCCGGCGAGCAGTCGAAGGGGCCGCATTTCCACTCGCTGTTCCAGTTCCAGCTGATGGGCCTGAACGGGGCCTTCCTCACGGCCGACCTGTTCAACCTGTTCGTCTTCTTCGAGGTGCTGCTGGCGGCCAGCTACGGCCTGCTGCTGCACGGTGCCACGCGGGCGCGCCTTTCGGCCAGCGTGCATTACGTGACCTTCAACCTGGTCGGCTCGGCGCTGTTCCTCGTTGCCGTGAGCCTGCTCTACGGCCTCGCCGGCACGCTGAACATGGCCGACCTCGCCGTCAAGCTCGCGGCGCTGCCGCCGGAGAACCAGCGCCTGGCGCAGGCGGCCGCGCTGATGCTGCTGGTGGTGTTCGCCGTGAAGGCGGCGCTGCTGCCGCTGTACTTCTGGCTGCCCGACACCTATGCCTCGGCGTCGCCGCCGGTGGCGGCGCTGTTCGCGATCATGACCAAGGTGGGCGTCTACGCGATCGCCCGCACGACCACGCTCACCTTCGGCGCCGGCGCACTGGCCGGCATCGCGAGCCCGGCGCTGCCGGTGCTGGCACTGGGCACGCTGGTGCTGGCGGCCGTGGGGGCATTGGCGGCGGTGCGGCTGCGCGGGCTGGTGGCCTACCTCGTGGTGGCCAGCGCCGGCACGCTGCTGCTGGCCATCGGCCTGGGCACGCCGGGCACGCTGGCGGCGGGCCTGTTCTACCTGGTCAACAGCACGCTGGTGGCGGCGGCGTGGTTCCTGCTGGCCGACCGCATCGGTGCCGCGCGCGGCGGCAGCGACCGGCTCGAACCCGCGGCTCTCGACACGGGCTGGGCGCCGCTCGGCGTGGCGTTCTTCCTGGCGGCGGTGGCGGTGGCCGGGGTGCCGCCGCTGGCGGGCTTCTTCGGCAAGGCCCTGCTTCTGCAGGCCGCGGGGCAGACCGCCCTGGCCGTGGCGACCGTGGCGCTGGTGCTCGGATCGAGCCTGGCGATGATGGTGGCGCTGGCCCGCGCGGGCTCGACGCTGTTCTGGAAGCCCGGCGGTGCGGGATCGCGGGTGTCCGGCGTGGCCACGGCGCCGAATCATCCCGCGCACGGCGTGGCGATCGTCGGCCTGCTGGCCGCGGTGCTCGGCACCGCCGTGGCCGCCGGCCCGCTTAGCCGCTATGCGCAAGGGGCCGCGGAGCAACTGGTCGCCCGCACGCCCTACATCCAGGCCGTGCTCGGCGCGCGCCCGGTGCCGCCCGCCTACGACGTGCGCGAACAGATGCGCCAGCGCGGGGAGCTGAAGTGATGGCCCTTGTGCTGCGTGCGCTGCTGCCTGCGCCGCTGATCTCGGCGCTGCTGTTCGTGGCCTGGCTGATGCTGTCGCAATCGGCCTCGGCGGGCAACCTCGTGCTGGCCGCGTTCTTCGCGCTCGTCATCCCCTGGTTCAGCGAGCGTTTCCGCCCCGAGCGGCCGCGCCTGAAGGCCTGGGGCACGACCGTGCGGCTGGGCCTGGTCGTGCTGCGCGACATCGTGCTGAGCAACATCGACGTGGCCCGGCGCGTGCTCGGTCCCGACGATGCGATCCGCTCGCGCTTCGTGTGGGTGCCGCTCGCGATCCGCGACCCGCATGGCATCGTGGCGCTGGCCGGCATCATCACGATGACGCCCGGCACGCTGTCCGCCGAGCTGACCGAGGACCGGCGCTTCCTGCTCGTGCATGCGCTGCACTGCCCGGACGAGGCCGCCGAGGCGGCGCTGGTGGCCGACATCAAGGCGCGCTACGAGGCGCCGCTGCGGGAGATCTTCGAATGACCAGCCTGCCGCCAATCCTGGCCGTCGTGGTGCCCTGGGTGATGGGGGCCTTCGCGCTGGCGCTGGCGCTCAACGCCTGGCGCCTGCTGCGCGGGCCGGGCCTGGCCGACCGCGTGCTGGCGCTGGACACGCTGTACATCAATGCGCTCGCGCTGCTGGTCGTGGCCGGGCTGTGGCTGGCCGACAAGAGCTACTTCGAGGTGGCGCTGCTGATCGGCCTGCTCGGGTTCGTCGGCACCGTGGTGCTGGGCAAGTTCATCGTGCGCGGAGACATCGTCGAATGAGCCTCGCCGTCGAGATCCTGGTCGCGGCGCTGCTGGTCGTCGGCGCCGGCTTCGCCCTCGTCGGCTCGTGGGGCCTGGCCAAGCTGGGCGACTTCTACAAGCGCCTGCACGGCCCGAGCAAGGCCACGACGCTGGGCGTGGGCTGCGTGCTCGTGGCGTCGGGCCTGTGGTTCGCGGTGCACGGCGCACCGAGCTGGCACGAGCTGCTGATCACGCTGTTCCTGTTCCTCACGGCGCCGGTGTCGGCCCACCTGCTGGTGAAGGCCGCGCTGAAGCTCGACCCGGCGTCCAAGCCGCCGCCGCCGAAACCATGACGACCGGCTTCCACCCACCTCAGCGAAAGGCATTCCCATGAGCCTCGACGCGTTCAGCCTGCCCGGCCGCTTCCACCGCGGCAACCTGCACACCCACAGCACGGTGTCCGACGGCGAACTGGCACCGGCCGAGGTGTGCCGCCGCTACCGCGAGGCCGGCTACGACTTCATCTGCCTGTCGGACCATTTCCTGCCCGCCTACGACTTTCCGGTGGCCGACACGCGCGCGTTCCGCACCGACGGCTTTACCACGATCCTGGGCGCGGAAGTGCACGTGCCCGACACGAGCCTGGGCGAGAAGTGGCACCTGCTGGCCAACGGCCTGCCGCTGGACTTCGCCCCGCCGCGCGCCGGTGAGAGTGCCGCCGCGCTGGCGCGGCGCTGTGCCGACGCGGGTGCCTTCGTCACCATCGTCCACCCGGAGTGGTACTCGCTGGGCGTGGACGACGCGCTGTCGATCGACGCGGCGCATGCGGTGGAGGTCTACAACCACACCTCGGCCGTGCGCTCGTCGCGCGGCGGGGGCTGCAGCCTGCTCGACCAGTTGCTGGCTCAGGGCCGCAGGCTCAACGCCCTGGCCACCGACGACGCCCACTTCCTGGTGGACGACGCCTTCGGCGGCTGGGTCATGGTGAAGGCCGAGCGCAACGAGCCCGAGCTGCTGGTGCAGGCGCTCAAGGCCGGCCACTACTACTCCACCCAGGGCCCGGTGATCCACGACCTGCGCCTGGAGGGGGACGACGTGGTGGTGGAATGCTCGCCCGCGTTCGGCGTCTATCTTCTGGGCAAGGGCTCGCGCTCGGTGCAATGCGAACAGCGCGGCCAGACCACGGCCCGACTGCCCGCCGGTCGCATGGGCAAGGGGGGCTTCATGCGCGTGGTGGTGGTCGACGAGCAGGGCCGGTCGGCCTGGACCAACCCGGTCTGGCGCAGCGAGTCGGCGCCGGACGTCGCGGCCGACTAGGCGGGCCGCGGGCGGCGCGCCTTTTTCGCCGGCTTGGCGGGGGTCTTCGCCGTCGCTTTCGGAGCCGCCTTCTTCGGTGCCGCGCGGGGCGCGCGCTTCTTCGCGGCCCGCGGGCGCGGGGCCGGGGCCAGGATCAGACGCTCCAGCTCCTCGAACGCCTCGCCGGTATAGACGGCGATGCGCTGCATGTGCGGCAGCGTGCTGTGGCAGCCGGTGAAGCCGAAGGCCATCTGCCCGGCGTAGCTGTGGCAGGTGATGTTGAGCGCCTGGCCGTGCGTGACGATCGACACCGGGAAGGTGCCCAGCAGTTCCGCGCCACGGAAGTACAGCGGCTTGTCCGGCCCCGGCACGTTGGACACGGTGATGTTGAACACCGGCCGCGTGCGCCCGCCCAGGCCCGTGAGCAGGGTGAGGATGGTCGGCGCCATCAGCGCCACGGTGTACTGCGTCATCGCCGCCCGCGGCAGGCTCTGCACGTGCGCCTTGGCGCTCTTTACCGACGCCCGGATCGCCGCCAGCCGCTCCAGCGGGTCGGCGATGTCGGTGCCGAGGGTGGCGATGATGAAGGTGATGGCGTTGCCGGTGCCCTCGTCGTCGGCCGGGCGCACCGACACCGGGATGCCGGCGGTGAGCGCGGCCTCGGGCAGGTCGCCGCTGTCGTCGAGGAAGCGACGCAGCGCGCCGCCGCAGGTGGCCAGCACCAGGTCGTTGATCGTGCAGTCGGCCGCCTTGGCCAGCGTCTTCATGCGCTCGAGCGGGAACTGCTGCGTGGCGAAGCGCCGCTTGGCCCGCACACGGCCGTTGATCGTGGCGCCCGGGGCGCCGAACGGCATGCGCAGGTCGAGGTCGGTGTCGCGCGTCAGGCGCAGCATCCTGCCGAAGGCCAGCAGCAGCTGCGGCACGGTGCCCACCTGGCCGCGCAGCGCCTGGATCGCGCCGGCCAGCGCATTGCTGAAGGTGGGCGCGTCGGTGTCGCGTTCGGGGCGCCGCGCGTCGGCGCCGACGGCCCAGAACGGCGCACCGTCCAGGCTCTTCTCGCGGTCGGCGTGCAGCACGCGCTGCAGCAGCTTCACGCCCGACATGCCGTCGATCAGCGAGTGGTGCATCTTGATGTACATCGCGAAGCGCTGGCCTTCCAGGCCCTCGATCAGCGTGCACTCCCAGGGCGGGCGCGACAGGTCCAGCGGCTGGCTGTGCAGCCGGGCGATCAGCTCGCCCAGTTCTCGTTCACCGCCCGGGAAGGGCAGGGCGGTGTGGCGCAGGTGCGCCTCGATGTCGATGTCGTCGTCCTCCACCCAGTGATGCACGGGGCTCTTCAGCAGCAGCGGTGACTTCAGGCGCCGGTTCCACGGCGCCGCGAAGCGGCGGTGCTTGCGGAAGTCGGCCATCCATCGGCGCAGCAGGTCCGGCGGCGCGCCGTCGGGCAGCCGGAAGGGCATCAGCGCGCCCACGTGCATCGGCGTCTCGCGCGACTCGGTGTAGAGCCAGGACGCGTCGAGCGGATTGAGTCGGATCGGTGCGGACATGGAGCCTCCGGAGCGGATGGGCCGAGCGTAAAGAAAAAGCCCGGGCGCGAGGCCCGGGCTTGCATCAGGGGACGCGGCCCGAAGGCTACTTCGATGCGGCCGATGCAGGGGCCGGCGCCGCCACCGGCGCTGCGGCGGCCGGCGACGCCGCCGCGGCGGGCGCGGGCGCCACCACGGCCGGGGCGGCCACCGGCGCAGCCTGCGGCTTGACGGCCGAAGCGCCGGCCGGCAGCAGCGGCACGATCAGCAGCGCCACGATGTTGATGATCTTGATCAGCGGGTTGACGGCCGGGCCGGCGGTGTCCTTGTAGGGGTCGCCGACCGTGTCCCCGGTGACGGCCGCCTTGTGGGCTTCGCTGCCCTTGCCGCCGTGGTGGCCGTCCTCGATGTACTTCTTGGCGTTGTCCCAGGCACCGCCGCCGGTGCACATGGAGATCGCCACGAACAGGCCGGTGACGATGGTGCCCATCAGCAGGCCGCCGAGCGCGGCCGGGCCGAGCAGCAGGCCGACCAGGATCGGCACCACCACGGGCAGCAGCGACGGGACGATCATTTCCTTGATCGCGGCCGTGGTGAGCATGTCCACCGCCTTGCCGTATTCCGGCTTGGCGGTGCCTTCCATGATGCCCTTGATCTCCTTGAACTGGCGGCGCACTTCCACCACCACCGAACCGGCGGCGCGGCCGACGGCTTCCATGGCCATGGCACCGAACAGGTAGGGGATCAGGCCGCCGATGAACAGGCCGATGATCACCTTGGGGTCGCTCAGGTCGAAGCTCACGTTCAGGCCGCGGCCTTCCAGCGAGTGGGTGTAGTCCGCGAACAGCACCAGCGCGGCCAGGCCCGCCGAACCGATGGCGTAGCCCTTGGTCACCGCCTTGGTGGTGTTGCCCACGGCGTCCAGCGGGTCGGTCACGTCGCGCACGCTCTTGGGCAGTTCCGACATCTCGGCGATGCCGCCGGCGTTGTCGGTGATCGGGCCGTAGGCGTCGAGGGCGACCACGATGCCGGCCATGCTGAGCATCGAGGTGGCCGCCACGGCGATGCCGTACAGGCCCGCCAGGTTGTAGGACACCATGATCGCGACGCACACGAACAGCACCGGCCAGGCGGTCGAGCGCATCGACACGCCCAGGCCCGCGATGATGTTGGTGCCGTGGCCAGTGGTGGAGGCCTGGGCGATGTGCTGCACCGGCGAGTACTGCGTGCCGGTGTAGAACTCGGTGATCCAGACCATGGCTGCCGTGAGCACCAGGCCCACCGCGCAGGCGCCGAACAGGCGCATGTGCGTGCCGGCGCCCAGGGCGTCGGCGGGCATCACGGCCACCGTGACGAAGTAGAAGGCGATGAGCGACAGCACGCCCGACACCGCGAGGCCCTTGTACAGCGCCGGCATCACGTTCTTCATGCCGGGGCTGGCCTTGACGAAGCTGCAGCCGATGATCGAGGCGATGATCGACACGCCGCCCAGCACCAGCGGGTACATCACGGCGGCCATCGGCGCCATCGTGACCACCAGCGCGCCCAGCGCCATGGTGGCGATCAGCGTCACGGCGTAGGTCTCGAACAGGTCGGCCGCCATGCCGGCGCAGTCGCCGACGTTGTCGCCGACGTTGTCGGCGATCACCGCCGGGTTGCGCGGATCGTCCTCGGGGATGCCGGCTTCCACCTTGCCCACGAGGTCGGCACCGACGTCGGCGCCCTTGGTGAAGATGCCGCCGCCCAGGCGCGCGAAGATCGAGATCAGCGACGAGCCGAAGGCCAGGCCGAGCATCGGCTTGAGCACCGACGACAGGCTCTTGTCGGGCGTCATCTGGCCGTTCATCGTGATGAACCAGAAGAAGATGCCCACGCCCAGCAGGCCCAGGCCCACCACCAGCATGCCGGTGATGGCGCCGCCCTTGAAGGCGACGTCCAGCGCCGGGCCGATGCCTTTGGTGGCGGCCTGCGCGGTACGCACGTTGGCGCGCACCGACACGTTCATGCCGATGAAGCCGCAGGCCCCCGACAGCACGGCGCCGAGCACGAAGCCCGCGGCGGTGGTGCTGTCCAGGAACACGGCGATCAGGATCGCCAGCACGACGCCCACGACGGCGATCGTCTTGTACTGCCGGGCCAGGTAGGCCGCTGCGCCCTGCTGCACGGCGCTCGCGATCTCCTGCATGCGGGCATTGCCCGCGTCCTGCTTCAGGATCCAGCTGCGCTGGACGAAGCCGTACACCACTGCAGCCAGGCCGCAGGCCAGCGCCACATACAGCGCCATCGTCGTTGTCATGAAGGTTGCTCCTTGCTTGAACTTCGCTTCGTTCTTGGGTTGCCCGGCAGTCCCGGCACCACTCCCGATGCTAAGCGACGAGCGGCGGTCGGCTGGGCGTGGCTTTCCCCGGTGGCGTGGCGTCGGGTTGATGCAAGGCAAGGCCCATAGAATCCGGGTAATCCCTGAAACTCCATCGACTGCAACCCCCATGAGCCTGCACAACGTGACCCCCGGCCCCAAGGCCCCGGACGAGTTCAACGTGATCATCGAGATCCCGATGAATGCCGACCCCATCAAGTACGAGGTGGACGAGGAGTCGGGGGCGCTCTTCGTGGACCGCTTCATGGGCACCGCGATGCACTACCCGTGCAACTACGGCTACATCCCGCAGACCCTGGCCGACGACGGCGACCCGGTGGACGTGCTGGTGATCACCCCCGTGCCGCTGATCCCGGGCGTGGTCTGCGCCTGCCGGCCGCTGGGCATCCTGAAGATGCAGGACGAGGCGGGCGGCGACAACAAGCTGCTGGCGGTGCCCACCGACAAGATCCTGTCGATCTACTCCCAGTGGAAGTCGGCCGACGACCTGAACCCCGCGCGGCTGAAGACCATCCAGCACTTCTTCGAGCACTACAAGGACCTCGAGCCCGGCAAGTGGGTCAAGGTGCTGGGCTGGGAAGGCCCGGAGTCCGCCCGCAAGGAGGTCGTCGACGGCATGGCCGCCTGGGCGGCCAAGCACCGCTGACGCGGCCTAGGCGTCGCCGGCGCCGGGCCGGTCGGCCGGCTTGAACGGGTTGCGCTCGTTCAGTTCGTCGACGTAGGCGTCCACGCCGGCGCCCTCGCGGTCCAGAAAGTCGGCCACTGCCGACGCAAAGCGCTCGTCGGCCAGCCAGTGCGCCGACGAGGTCCGCACCGGCAGCAGGCCGCGTGCCATCTTGTGCTCGCCCTGCGCGCCGCCCTCGAAGCGCACGATGCCCTGGGCGATGCACCACTGCAGGGGCTGGTAGTAGCACGCCTCGAAGTGCAGGCAGGGCACGTGCTCGGTGGCGCCCCAGTAGCGGCCATAGGCAACACGTGCCGGGCGGTCCACGGCGATCAGCGACGCCGCGATCGGGCGCCCGTCGCGGCGCGCGACGAACATCACCCAGTTCGGCGCCATGGTGCGTGACATGGCGTCGAAGAACTCGCGTGTCAGATAGGGGCTGGACCCGTGCGCCTCGTAGGTGAGCGTGTAGCAGCGGTGGAAGAAGTCCCACGACGCCGCATCGATCGCCGCGCCGTCGAGCACGTCGAAGGTGACCCCCGCCTCGGCCACGCGGCGTCGCTCCTGGGCGATCTTCTTGCGCTTGTCGCGCTGCAGGCAGGTGCGGAACGCCTCGAAGTCCGGCCAGGGAGCGTCTTCGCGCTGCGCCCAGTGGAACTGCACGTTGTGGCGGATCATCCAGCCCGCGCGTTCGCAGGCGGCACGGTCGGCGTCCGACAGGAACAGCAGGTGCACCGACGACAGCCCGCTGCGGCGGGCCAGTTCGAGCAGGCCCGCCAGCAGCGCGTCGCGTGCCGCGTCGTCGACGGCCAGCAGGCGCGACCCCGGCACCGGCGTGAACGGCACGGCGCACAGCAGCTTGGGGTAGTAACTCAGGCCATGGCGGCGGTAGGCGTCGGCCCAGGCCCAGTCGAACACGTACTCGCCGTAGGAATGCGCCTTCAGGTACAGCGGCGCCGCCGCGACGAGTTCGTCGCCGCGATGCACCGTGGCCACGCGGGGGCCCCAGCCGGTGGCGGGCACGGCGCTGGCCGACGCGTGCAGCGCCGCGAGGTATTCATGGCGCAGGAAGGGCGTGGGCGCGTCCTGCCGCGACAGCAGCCGGTTCCACGCCGACGCATCGATCGCGCACGGGTCGTCGTGGAAGCGGATGACATAATCGTTCGACTGCAACTCAATGCGCTCCGCAGCGATGTTGAAAGTCGCGCTGGCCCAGATCAATGCCACGGTGGGCGACCTGGAGGGCAATGCCCGCAGGATCGTGGACGCCGCACGCAAGGCCCATGCGCAGGGTGCGTCGCTGGTGGTCGCGCCCGAACTGTCCCTCACCGGTTACCCGCCCGAGGACCTGCTGCTGCGTCCGGCCTTCATGCGCGCCTGCGCCGACGCGCTGGCCGGCATGGCGCGCGATCTGGCGGGCTGCGAGGGACTGCATGTGCTGGTGGGGCATCCGCATCAGTTCGGTGACCGCGGCGATGTTAGGACCAAGTCCACCGCGCGCCCGCTGCGCTTCAACGCCGCCTCGGTGCTGGCGGGGGGATCGGTGCTTGGCACCTACTGCAAGCGCGAGCTGCCCAACTACCAGGTGTTCGACGAGCGGCGCTACTTCGCGTCCGGACGCGACGCGGGGCATGGGCCGCTGGTGTTCGACGTGGCCGGCACCCGCGTCGGCGTGCTGATCTGCGAGGACGCGTGGTTCGACGAGCCGGGCGAGGCGGCGCGGGCCGCGGGCGCCCAGGTGCTGGCGGTCATGAACGCGTCGCCGTTCCACCTCGACAAGGCCGGCGAGCGCGAGGACCGCATGGCCGAGCGCGCGCGCGCGACCGGCCTGCCGGTAGTGTTCTCGCATCTCGTGGGTGGGCAGGACGAAGTGGTGTTCGACGGCGCCTCGTTCGCGGTGTCGGCCGACGGCGTGGTGCGCATGCGCGCGCCCAGCTTCGACGAGGCGGTGGCCCTGGTGGAGGTGGCCGGGCCGATGGTCGCTGGCGAACTGTGCCCGCTGCCCACGCTGGAGTCGCAGGCCTGGCAGGCGCTCGTGGTGGGCGTGCGCGACTACCTTGGCAAGAACGGCTTCCCGGGCGCGATCATCGGCCTGTCGGGCGGCATCGACTCGGCCCTGGTGCTGGCGGTGGCGGTGGACGCGCTGGGCGCCGACAAGGTGCGCGCGGTGATGATGCCGTCGCCCTACACGGCCGACATCTCGTGGATCGACTCGCGCGACATGGTGCGCCGGCTCGGCGTGCAGTACGACGAGATCCCCATCGCGCCGATGTTCGACGCCTTCCGCGCCAGCCTCGCGCCGCAGTTCGCCGGCCTGGCTGAGGACACCACCGAGGAGAACATCCAGGCCCGCATCCGCGGCACGCTGCTGATGGCGCTGTCGAACAAGACCGGCCGCATCGTGCTGACCACCGGCAACAAGAGCGAGATGGCCACCGGCTACTGCACGCTCTACGGCGACATGGCCGGCGGCTTCGCCGTCATCAAGGACGTGGCCAAGACGCTGGTGTACCGGCTGGCGCGCTGGAAGAACGCGCAGCCGACCCGCCGCGCGGACGGCACCCTCGGGCCCTGGATCCCGGAACGCATCATCACGCGCGCGCCGTCGGCCGAACTGCGGCCCGACCAGACCGACCAGGACAGCCTGCCGCCCTACGACGTGCTCGACGCGATCCTGGCGCGCTACATGGAGGACGACCAGAGCATCGACGACATCGTCGCGGCCGGCTTCGAGCGCACCACCGTGGAGCGCGTGACGCGCCTCATCAAGGTGAACGAGTACAAGCGGCGCCAGGCGCCGGTGGGCATCCGGATCACGCACCGGGCCTTCGGGCGCGACTGGCGCTACCCCATCACGTCGAAGTTCCGTGCTTAAATCCAAGTCAGTGTTTTCCACGGAGCCCAAGCCATGAAGCAGATCACCGCCATCATCAAGCCGTTCAAGCTCGAGGAAGTGCGTGAGGCGCTGGCCGATGTCGGCGTCTCGGGCCTGACGGTGACCGAGGTCAAGGGTTTCGGCCGCCAGAAGGGGCACACGGAGCTCTACCGCGGCGCCGAGTACGTGGTCGACTTCCTGCCCAAGGTGAAGGTCGAGGTGGTGGTCAAGAACGACGACGTGGACCGCTGCATCGACGCCATCGTCAAGGCCGCCAAGACGGGCAAGATCGGCGACGGCAAGATCTTCGTCACGGCGGTCGAACAGGTGGTGCGCATCCGCACTGGCGAGACCGACGAAGCGGCCGTCTGAAGCCGCGGCCGCCCGCCGGGGCGACCATGCCGCCCCGGGGGGGTCAGGTGCGCGAGTAGTCGTCGGGTGCCGTGGCGCGCCGGGCGGCGTCCAGCACCCGGTCCAGCAGGCGGTCGGCACGGTCGTCCACCAGCAGGGCCTGGAACTGCGCGTCCGACACGAAGCCCCGCGCGTGGCTCACGCGCGTGAACTCCAGCAGCGCGTCGTAGTAGCCGTCGACATTGAGCAGCGCCACCGGCTTGTCGTGGTAGCCGAGCTGCTGCCAGGACCACATCTCGTAGAGCTCCTCGAGCGTGCCGATCCCGCCGGGCAGGGCGATGAAGGCGTCCGAGCGCTCGGCCATCAGCATCTTGCGCTCGTGCATCGTCTGCACGACATGCTGCTCGGTCAGCCCGGTGTGGCCCACCTCGCGGTCCATCAGGGCCTGCGGGATGACGCCGATGACGTGGCCGCCGTGCGCCAGAGCGGCGTCGGCCACGGCCCCCATCAGCCCGACCCGGCCGCCGCCATAGACGACGGCGGATCCGCTCTCGGCGATGCGGCGGCCCAGGTCGCGGGCGGCGTCGAGGAACGCTGGGGAGTCCCCCATGCGCGACCCGCAGTAGACGGCGATCGATGCAGTCATGTTCAGGCAGTGAAGTGTTGCACCAGGGCTGCCCCCCAGATGGCGGCGCACAGCAGCAGGGACAGCATCACGGCGGCGCTGCCGAAGTCCTTGGCGCGCTTGGACAGCTCGTGCCATTCGTAGGACACGCGGTCGACCACGGCTTCGATGCCGGAGTTGAGCAGCTCCACGATCATCACCAGCAGCACCGACCCCGCGAGCAGCGCGACCTCGGTCCAGTCGCGGCCGAGCCAGAACGCCAGCGGCAGCAGGGGAACGGCGAGCCAGACCTCCTGGCGGAAGGCGCTTTCGCCCCTGTAGGCCAGGCGCAACCCGCTCCACGAGTTGAAGAACGCTCTCACGATGCGGTCGACGCCCGTGTGGCCCTTGAACTCGTTGGTCATGCCGCGGATTGTGCCCGCCGGTCCGCCTTGGCGTCCCAGGACACCAGGCGCGTGCCGCACAGGGCGTCATGCAGGAACTGTCGCTGCGGATGGGCCAGGGCCAGCAGCGCATAGGCGATCACGCCGGTGATCATCAGCGCGAAGATCTCCGACGCGCTGTGCAGGCCGGCGAGCCGGGCCGTCAGCAGCGCCGGCACGAACCAGAGCCAGCTGGCGAGATAGCGGGCCAGCGCGCGGGCCTGGCTGACGGGCTGGCCCTCCACGGTGACGAGACGCACGTTCCACGCGCGCATGGCCACCGTCTGCCCGCCGCGCGACCAGAACAGCACGAAGTACACCGCCAGCACGATGAAGGCGAAGGCCTGGAGCCCCGTCTGACCCTGCAGTGCATGGCGCTGCTGGGTCAGCGACGAATAGAGGTAGCCGGCCACGAACAGCACGCCGAACAGCAGCACGCCCTCGTAGATGAAGGCCGCCATGCGACGCCAGAGCCCCGGCGTGGGCAGCGACGGCGACGGCGGCGACCCGGTCGCCGGACTCATTGGTTCTTGCTGGACGGGTTGCCCTTGGCGCCGCCGCCGGCCGTGGCCGGGCGTGCCGCGCCGGCGCCCTGTGCGCCGCGCTGCGGCAGCAGCGTGGCGGCGTCGACGAACTCGGGCGTGGCGGCGACCTTAGGCAGGCCGGCCTGCTGGTGCAGCGGCGGCTTGCTGGGCGTCGAGACCAGCTTGGTGCTGGCGCCCGGGCCGCGCTGCACCACGGTCGGTCCGACCGTCCGGGGCTGGGGAGAGGCGGGCGCGCGCACCACATTGGACTTTTCCGGCGGCGCGGCCGGGTCGCGCCGCGTGGCGGGTTTGGGCGCCGGCTTGGCCTGCGCCTTCTCCGCCAGGGCCCGGCGCTGGTCGGCGGGCAGGGCACGGTAGGCCTCCCACTGGCGCTGACGGTCCTCGGGCGAGATCTGGCGGGCCTCGGTGAAGTTCAGCCGCGCCCGGGCCCGGTCGGCGGTGGACATGCGCGACCATTCGCTCATGCGCTGCTGCATGCGCGCGCGCTCGTCGGGCGGCAGGCTGCCGTAGCGGTTGGCGACCTCCAGCCACTTCTGCTGCTGGGCCGGCGTGATCGACGCCCAGTCGCGCTGCAGCGGGGCCAGGACCGACTGCTGCGCCGGGTTCAGCGCCGACCATGCCGCAGGCGACGGCCCGACCAGCCCCTGTGCAGCCGCGGCGCCGGCCAGGGTCGCCAGCGTCAGGGCCAGGAGGAAGTGTCGGGCAGGGCGGTTCACGGGCGGGCGGTTCTCAGGTACTCGACGAATCCGGGGTCGCTGTAGGCTTCGGGCGGCAGGTCATCGGCCAGCAGCGCCGCGTCGACCTCGGCCGCCGCCGCGATCTGGGCGCGGGTGTAATGGTCGTCGATGAGCAACAAGCCTGCCAGCAGCACCGCCAGCGGCAGCAGGGACGACAGGCGCAGCCACCAGGGATTGCCGTCGTCCGACGGACCCACCGCGAGCGCGGCAGCGCCGCCCGCGCCGACCCGCACGGAGGCCGGCGCCGATTGGCGGCGCGCCGCGCGGGCGCGCTCCAGCGCCTGCTCGCGCGCGAAGCGCAGGCGCTCGTCCACGTCGGCAGGCGCCTGGCGGACGTGGGCCTCGGTCAGCAGGGCGGTGATCCGGCGCCCGAAGCGGGCTTCGGCGCGTTCGGCGGCGGTCATCGCGGTGGCGGCGGCAGGCGTTCGACGGGTCATGGTGCAACTCCCTTGGCGCGCAGGGCCTTTGCCAAAGCATGAACGGCCCGGGAGCAGTGCGTTTTCACGCTGCCTTCCGAGCACCCCATGACCGCGGCGGTCTCTGCAACATCCAGTTCCTCCCAGTAACGAAGGAGGAAGGCCTCGCGTTGACGCGCCGGCAGGCGTGAGACCTCGCCATCGATGAGGGCCAGCATTTGTAACCGACCGACCGAATCGGCTGCACTTTCGGTGGCCGCGCTGTCGTCGGACAGGTCCAGCAGCTCGAGCAGGTCGAAGTCGCCCCCGTCGTCGTCCGCACCCTCGAACTCGGACAGATTGACCAGGACCGCATTGCGCACCTTCTGGCGCCGGAACCAGTCCATCGTGGCGTTGGACAGGATGCGCTGGAACACCAGGGGCAGTTCCTCGGCCGGGCGGTCGGCGTACTTCTCCGCCAGGCGGATCATCGAGTCCTGCACGATGTCCAGCGCGGCGTCGTCGTTGCGCACGGTATAGGCCGTGCGCTTGAAGGCGCGCTTTTCGACGCTCTTGAGGAAGTCGGAGAGTTCTTTTTCGGTCGCCAAGGGGCGGCTCGCTGCAGGGGCGGCCCGTCGATCGGGCGCGGCGGATTATGTCGCAGCAAGGGGTCGCAGCCCGCGATGACATAATGCTGCTCCGCACAACGCTCTTTTCGGTTCTCGACTGGGCCGCCCACAGGGGCTCTTCTCGTTGACCGCGCAGGTTCCACATCCGCCCCACAAGGGTGCGAAGAGGAACACCGATGGATTTTCGTCAGAGAAATTCTCAGAGGTTCGAAATGGACATGTCTGCCGCGGAAGTCAAGCGCGCCGCATCGGCGCAACCTTCCTCCCCCTCTCATCCCGCCGAGCTCAACGGCTCGGAGATCATGGTTCGCTGCCTTCAGGCCGAAGGGGTCAAGTACCTCTGGGGCTACCCGGGCGGGGCCGTGCTCTACATCTACGACGCCCTGTACAAGCAGGACACGATCGAGCACGTGCTCGTTCGCCACGAGCAGGCCGCGATCCATGCGGCCGACGGCTACGCCCGGGCCACCGGCGACGTCGGCGTGGCCCTGGTGACCTCCGGTCCGGGCGTGACGAATGCCGTCACCGGCATCGCCACCGCCTACATGGACTCGATCCCGATGGTGATCGTCACCGGCCAGGTGCCGACGCCGGCGATCGGCCTGGACGCCTTCCAGGAGTGCGACACCGTCGGCATCACCCGTCCGATCGTCAAGCACAACTTCCTCGTCAAGGACGTTCGCGACCTGGCGCTGACGATGAAGAAGGCGTTCCACATCGCGCGCACCGGCCGTCCCGGCCCGGTGGTGGTGGACATCCCCAAGGACGTGTCCCTGAAGACGGCGCCCTTCCACTACCCCGAGCACATCGAGATGCGCTCGTACAACCCGGTGCGCAAGGGCCATGCGGGCCAGATCCGCAAGGCGGTGCAGCTGCTGCTGGCGGCCAAGCGGCCCTACATCTACACCGGCGGCGGCGTGATCCTGGGCGAGGCCTCGGCCGAGCTGCGCGAGCTGGTGCACCTGCTGGGCTATCCGTGCACCAACACGCTGATGGGCCTGGGCGCGATCGACTCCGCGGACCCGCAGTTCCTGGGCATGCTCGGCATGCACGGCACCTACGAGGCCAACATGACCATGCAGCACTGCGACGTGCTGCTGGCCGTGGGGGCGCGCTTCGACGACCGCGTGATCGGCAACCCGAAGCACTTCGCCTCGGTGGAACGCAAGATCATCCATGTGGACATCGACCCGTCGTCGATCTCCAAGCGCGTGAAGGTGGACATCCCCATCGTCGGCGACGTGAAGGACGTGCTGCAGGAGCTGATCGCCCAGGTCAAGGAGGCGCAGAGCCGCCCCGACAAGGGTGCGCTCAACGCCTGGTGGAGCCAGGTCAACGAGTGGCGCAAGCGCGACTGCCTGGCCTACAAGAAGAGCGACGAGGTGATCAAGCCGCAGTACGTGGTGGACCTGCTCTGGCAGCTCACCCGGGACCGCGACACCTACATCACCAGCGACGTGGGCCAGCACCAGATGTGGGCGGCGCAGTTCTACCGCTTCGCCGAGCCGCGGCGCTGGATCAACTCCGGCGGCCTGGGCACGATGGGCGTCGGTCTGCCCTACGCCATGGGCATCAAGCTGGCCAAGCCCGAGTCGGACGTGTTCTGCATCACGGGCGAAGGCTCGATCCAGATGTGCATCCAGGAGCTGTCGACCTGCAAGCAGTACGACACGCCGGTGAAGATCGTGTCGCTGAACAACCGCTACCTGGGCATGGTGCGGCAGTGGCAGGAGCTCGACTACGGCGGCCGCTACTCGCACAGCTACATGGACGCGCTGCCCGACTTCGTGAAGCTCGCCGAGGCCTACGGACACGTGGGCCTGCTGGTGGAGCGGCCCGCCGACGTGGAACCGGCACTGCGCGAGGCCATCCGCCTCAAGGACCGTACCGTGTTCCTCGACATCCGCACCGACCCGACGGAGAACGTCTGGCCCATGGTGCAGGCCGGCAAGGGCATCACGGAGATGCTGCTCGGCGCCGAGGACCTCTAGGTCTTCCGGCGTCTTCCCCACTCGAACCGCGTGGCCAAGGGCCCGGGGTTACCGCCCCGGCGCCTGAAGAGCGCGCAAGGACGACGAAGAAAATGAAACACATCATTGCCGTGCTGCTCGAGAACGAGCCCGGCGCCCTGTCGCGCGTGGTGGCGCTGTTTTCCGCCCGCGGCTACAACATCGAGAGCCTGACCGTGGCGCCCACCGAGGACGCCTCGCTGTCGCGCATGACCATCGTGACCACCGGCAGCGACGACGTGATCGAGCAGATCACCAAGCACCTGAACCGGCTGATCGAGGTGGTGAAGGTGGTCGACCTGACCGAGGCCAGCTTCACCGAGCGCGAACTGATGCTCATCAAGGTGCGCGCCGTCGGCAAGGAGCGCGAGGAGATGAAGCGCATGGCCGACATCTTCCGCGGCCGCGTCATCGACGTCACCGACAAGAGCTACACCATCGAGCTGACGGGCGACTCGTCCAAGCTCGACGCCTTCCTGGTGGCGATCGATCGCGCCGCCATCCTGGAAACCGTTCGCACCGGTGCCTCGGGCATCGGCCGCGGCGAGCGCATCCTGCGCGTTTGAAGAATCACTGACGGAGAAGAACCATGAAGGTTTATTACGACAAGGACGCCGACCTGAGCCTGATCAAGGGCAAGAACGTGGCGATCATCGGCTACGGGTCCCAGGGCCATGCGCATGCGCAGAACCTCAACGACAGCGGCGTCAAGGTCACCGTGGGCCTGCGCCGCGGCGGCGCGTCCTGGAGCAAGGTCGAGAAGGCCGGCCTCAAGGTGGCCGAGGTGGCCGAGGCGGTCAAGAGCGCCGACGTCGTGATGATCCTGCTGCCCGACGAGCAGATCGCCAGCGTGTACGCCAACGACGTGGCGCCGCACATCAAGCAGGGCGCATCGCTGGCCTTCGCGCACGGCTTCAACGTCCACTACGGTCAGGTGGTGCCGCGCGACGACCTCGACGTGTGGATGGTCGCGCCCAAGGCTCCGGGCCACACCGTGCGCAACACCTACACGCAGGGTGGCGGCGTGCCGCACCTGATCGCCGTGCATGCCGACCGCAGCGGCAAGGCGCGCGACCTGGCGCTGTCGTATGCCGTGGCCAACGGCGGCGGCAAGGCCGGCATCATCGAGACCAACTTCCGCGAGGAGACCGAGACCGACCTGTTCGGCGAGCAGACCGTGCTGTGCGGCGGCACCGTCGAGCTGATCAAGGCCGGCTTCGAGACCCTGGTCGAGGCCGGCTACGCGCCCGAGATGGCCTACTTCGAGTGCCTGCACGAGCTCAAGCTGATCGTCGACCTCATCTACGAGGGCGGCATCGCCAACATGAACTACTCGATCTCCAACAACGCGGAGTACGGCGAGTACGTCACCGGGCCGAAGATCGTGACCGAGGACACCAAGAACGCGATGCGCCAGGTGCTCAAGGACATCCAGACCGGCGAGTACGCCAAGAGCTTCATCCTCGAGAACCGCGCCGGCGCGCCGACGCTGCTGTCGCGTCGCCGCCTCACGTCCGACCACCAGATCGAGGTGGTGGGCGAGAAGCTGCGCGCGATGATGCCGTGGATCAAGGCCAACAAGCTGGTCGACCGCTCGCGCAACTGAGCGTGCGGCGGGCGCCGCCCGTGCGCTATCCTCGCGACCGATGAACGACCACGATGCACCGGTGCGCGACGACGCGGCCCTTCGGCCGCGTCGCAAGGGCCTTTATGTGCTGCCCAACGCGATCTCGCTGGCGGCGCTGTTCGCGTCGTTCTACGCGATCGTGATGGCGATGAACGGCCGCTTCGAGGCGGCCGTCATCGGCATCTTCTGCTCCGCCGTGCTGGACAGCCTGGACGGTCGCGTGGCGCGCATGACCAACTCCCAGAGCGCGTTCGGCGAGCAGATGGACAGCCTGTGCGACATGGTCAGCTTCGGCGCGGCGCCGGCGCTGATCGTCTACGAGTGGGCCCTGCGCGACCTGGGCCGCTGGGGCTGGCTCCCTGCGTTCGTCTACATCGCCGGTGCGGCCCTGCGGCTGGCGCGCTTCAACACCAACATCGGCGTCGTCGACCGGCGTTACTTCCAGGGCCTGCCCAGCCCGGCTGCGGCCGCACTGGTGATGGGGCTGATCTGGGTGGCCGACGACGCGGGCGTGCGGGGCGCGGCCAAGATCGACTGGCTGGCCTGGACGGCCTTCGGCGTCACGCTCTATGCCGGCCTGACGATGGTGACCAACGCGCCGTTCTACAGCTTCAAGGACGTGAGCTTCAAGCGCAGCGTGCCGTTCATCGTGATCGTCGCCATCGCGCTGGGCATCGCGGTGATCAACATCCATCCGCCGACGGTGCTGTTCGCGCTGTTCTGCATCTATGGCGTGTCCGGCTATGTCGTCTACGCCTACAAGAAGGCCAAGGGCAAGCCGGTGAGCGTGATCGCCACGTCCACCGACGAGCCCGACGAGGCCGGCCTGCACCGCTGAGCGGCCGCCGGCCCTGGCCGGCCCGCGGCAGGAGGCCCCTCGTCCCGCGCCGTCGTTCCCCTGCATTCCGAAAGGCTGTTCCATGAGTACCGACCGCCTCGTCATCTTCGACACCACGCTGCGCGACGGGGAGCAGTCCCCCGGCGCTTCGATGACCAAGGACGAGAAGCTGCGCATCGCGAGGCAACTCGAGCGGCTGCGCGTGGACGTGATCGAAGCCGGCTTCGCCGCGTCGTCCAATGGCGACTTCGAGGCGGTCAAGGCCATCGCCGGCGCGGTGCGCGAGTCGATCGTCTGCTCGCTGGCGCGCGCCAACGACCGCGACATCTCGCGCGCCGCCGAGGCGCTCAAGGGTGCAGCGCGGGCCCGCATCCACACCTTCATCGCGACGTCGCCGCTGCACATGGAGAAAAAGCTGCGCATGTCGCCCGAGCAGGTGTTCGAGCAGGCGAAGCTGGCCGTGCGCTTCGCCCGCAACCTGGGTGACGACATCGAGTTCTCCGCCGAGGACGGCTATCGCTCGGAACCCGACTTCCTGTGCCGCGTGTTCGAGGCCGTCATCGCCGAAGGCGCCACCACGATCAACGTGCCCGACACCGTGGGCTATGCCGTGCCCGAGCTCTACGGCGAGTTCATCCGAAAGCTGCGCGAGCGCGTGCCCAACGCCGACAAGGCGATCTGGAGCGTGCACTGTCACAACGATCTCGGCATGGCCGTGGCCAATTCGCTGGCCGGCGTCACGATCGGCGGGGCCCGACAGGTGGAATGCACGATCAACGGCCTCGGCGAGCGGGCGGGCAACTGCTCGCTCGAGGAGGTGGTCATGGCGGTGAAGACGCGGCGCGACTACTTCGGCCTCACGCTGGGCATCGACACGTCGCAGATCGTGGCGGCGTCGCGCATGGTCAGCCAGACCACCGGCTTCGTGGTGCAGCCCAACAAGGCCGTGGTCGGAGCCAATGCCTTCGCGCATGCCAGCGGCATCCACCAGGACGGCGTGCTCAAGGCCCGCGACACCTACGAGATCATGCGCGCCGAGGACGTGGGCTGGACCGCCAACAAGATCGTGCTGGGCAAGCTCTCGGGCCGCAACGCGTTCAAGCAGCGCCTGCAGGACCTGGGCATCGAGCTCGAGAGCGAGGCCGACATCAACGCGGCCTTCGCCCGCTTCAAGGATCTGGCGGACCGCAAGAGCGACATCTTCGACGAGGACATCATCGCCCTGGTGTCCGACGAGAGCGTGACGCACGAGCAGGAGCACTACCGCCTGGTCACGCTCGACCAGCGCTCGGCCACCGGCGAGCGCCCGCACGCGCGCGTGGCCTTTGCGCTGGGCGCCGAGGAGTGCCATGTCGAAAGCGATGGCAACGGCCCGGTGGACGCCTGCCTCAAGGCCATCGAGTCTCGGGTGAAGAGTGGGGCCGAACTGGTGCTCTATTCGGTCAATGCCATCACCAGCGGCAGCACAGAATCGCAGGGCGAAGTGACCATCCGTCTGCAGCACGGGGGCCGGGTCGTCAACGGCGTCGGGGCCGACCCGGACATCGTGGTGGCGTCGGCCAAGGCCTACCTCGCGGCCTTGAACAAGCTCCACAGCAAGACGGAGCGCGTGGCGGCACAGGGCTGACCTGTGCAATAAGTCAAGACTTGGGGTATTCCAGGAACGACTTGAGGAAAACCACGCAAGTTCCTGATATTGCGTGGTTTTCTCCTGGCCCGTACACTGGGCCGCAAACGTCGTTGGGGTTTCCCCGGTGCAGAACCATCCGTCCTACCGAATCGGTCTTCTCGCGCTCGTGCTGAGCCTCCTGGGTTTCCTGGCGCTGCTGACCGCCCCGGCCCAGGCAGCCACGAAGTCTCGTGGCGCCGCCACCGTCGAGAAAAGCGCCAAGGCGGCGTCCAAGGCCAAGGCCAAGGCCCGCCCCGTGCGAGCGCGCAAGGTGGTGGCACCGGCCCGTCCGTCGCAGGGCCAGCTCGCCGGTCTGCATGCGGCCGACGATCCGCTGGACCTGAAGTCCGGCGTGGCCCTGGTGCTCGACCAGGACACCAACGAGGTGCTGTTTTCCAAGAACTCGCAGGCCGTGCTGCCCATCGCGTCGATCACCAAGCTGATGACGGCCCTGGTGGTGGCCGAAGCCGGGCTGCCCCTCGACGAGATGCTGACCGTGGACGCGCAGGACGTGGACACCGAGAAGGGCAGCGGATCGCGCCTGCGCGTGGGCACGTCGCTGACGCGCGAGGAGATGCTCCACCTGGCGCTGATGGCGAGCGAAAACCGCGCCGCCCACGCGCTGGGTCGTCACTACCCTGGTGGGCTGACGGCCTTCGTCGAGGCGATGAACCGCAAGGCCCAGGCGCTGGGCATGAAGGACACGCGCTACGTCGAACCCACCGGGCTGTCCAGCCGCAACCAGTCCAATGCCGCCGATCTGGCGCTGCTGGTGCGCGAAGTGGACAAGCACGAGCTGATCCGTCGCCTGTCGACGTCGCCCGAGGCAGCCGTGGCCGTGGGCCGGCGCTCGGTGCAGTTCCGCAACACCAACCTGCTCGTGCGCAACGGCGAATGGGACATCGGCCTGCAGAAGACCGGCTACATCGCCGAGGCCGGCCGCTGCCTGGTGATGCAGGCGCAACTGGCCGGGCGCAAGCTGATCATGGTGCTGCTCGACTCGGCCGGGAAGTACTCCCGCATCGGTGACGCCGAGCGCATCCGCAAGTGGCTCAACGAGCACAGCAGCGCGGTCGCTGCGGCGGTGCCCCAGGTCTGACGGCTCGGCGCGGGCTCAGCGCCGGCGCAAAGGCGCCACGAGGGACGCCGGTTCGCCCGGGTCGTGCCCCAGTGCGCGCGAGATCTCGGCCGCAGTGGCGGTGACCCGGTCGGTCCAGCCCGCCTCCAGGCGGTCCGCGGGGGCCGAGATCGACAGCCCGGCCACCAGCTTGCCCGAGTCGTCGTAGACGCCCGCGGCCACGCAGCGCACGCCGATCTCCAGTTCCTCGTTGTCGAGGGCGTGTCCGCGGGCACGGACGGTGTCCAGCTCGCGCTCGAGCGCGGCCAGCTGCGTGATGCTGTTGCGGGTGTGGCCGGCCAGGCCGGTGCGTGCGGCATAGGCGCGCACGCGGTCGGCGGGCTCGGCCGCCAGGAACAGCTTGCCCACCGAGGTCAGGTGCAGCGGCGCGCGTCCACCGACGGCGCGCACCACCTGCATGCCCGAGCGCTCGCTGTAGGCGCGCTCGATGTAGACGATCTCGTCGCCCTGGCGCACCGACAGGTTCACCGCCTGGTTCGTCAGGCGATGCAGGTCACGCATCGGCGACAGGGCCGCCTCGCGCACGGAGATGCGCGCCTTGACGAGGTTGCCCAGCTCCAGCAGCCGCATGCCGAGTCGGTAGACCCCGGCCTGCGGGCGGTCGACGAAGCGGCCGGCCGCCAGGTCGTTGAGGATGCGATGGGCCGTGGACGGGTGCAGGCCGGTGCGTTCGGCGATGTCCTTCAGGGCCATCGGGTCCGCGTGCTGCGCCAGCACGTCCAGCAGGGCGAAGCTGCGCTCGAGGACCTGGATGGTGGGCGTGTGGTGGTCTCTGGTGGCCATGCGCGCGATCGAAAGCTACCGTGCCGCCATTCTTGCATGGCGAAACTGGTGACCGGATCACGAAACCTGGGGGGCGGCGTCCAATTGCAGCCACCGCAGGGCCGGGCGGGCCGACATCACGGCGCCTTCGAGCGTGGCGGGGTAGGGGCCCTGGACGAAGTCGCCGGCCGCGGCCAGGCCCGGCGCAATGCCGCTGGCCGGCCGGACCAGCCCGGGGCGGCAGGCGAAGGTGGCCCGGCGCTCGGCGATCGTCTGCACCAGGCTGGGGGTCACTCGCCAAGTGCCCGGTGGGAAGGCTCGCGCCGCCTGCTGCAGCGTGGCCTGCGCGATGGCGTCCACGCCGCGCTCCAGCCAGTCGCGCGCACCGCTCACCACGAAGGCGAACAGCCCGGCGCGCGGTCCGCCTCCATCGATGGCACCGAGATCGAAGACGAACTGGGCCGGGTGCTCGGCCGAACTGCTCAGCGCGGTCATCGGCTGCGACAGCGACGAGCCCGGGCTCGACAGGTACACCGTGACGATCGGCTGGTAGTCCAGGCCCGACGCAGCGTCGGCCCAGGCGGCATCGACCGGGCGCACGAGCCGCGCGGCCTCGGTGGCACTGCAGGCCAGCACGACGGCGTCGTAGGCGGCGCCGTCGACGACCCAGCCCGCGCCGTGGGACGCCGGGCGCAGTTCGTCCACCCGATACGTCCAGAGGCAGCGTGCGCCCCGCGCCTGCAGCCACCGGGTGGCCGGGTCGGGCAGCAGGTCCCCGAGCAGGGCCTTGGGCAGCAGCAGGTCCGCCGCGCCGGGGCCTCCGAACAGCGCGTCGCGCAGCACGCGCAGGAACACCTGCGCGCTGGCCTCGGCGGCGGGCGTGTTGAGCGCGGCCACGCACAACGGGTCGATCAGCGCGTCGCGCACCGGCGCCGGCAGGTGGCGCGTCAGATCAGCCACGGACTCGTTGCTGCGGGCCCGGAAGCCCGACATCCGCCACCGCGCCGCGGCCCACAGCAAGGCGACGCGGGCGTGCCAGGGCCAGTGACCGGCGCGCAGCACCGCGGCGGCGAACGCCGGCGCCGCGGGACCCGGGCCCAGGCGAAGGCCGAGCCCGGCCGGATCGACCAGCGTCAGCGGGCGCCGCAACAGGCCCTGCTGCGGATCAACGCCCACCGTGCGCATCAGCGCGAGCGTCTCCCGGTAGGCGCCGATCAGGATGTGCTGGCCGTTGTCGAGGCGGTGCCCCGGCAGTTCCACCGTGCGTGCGCGCCCGCCAGGGCGGGGTGCCATGTCGTGCAGCGTGACGCGGTGGCCTGACTGCACGGCGCCGACCGCCGCCGCCAGGCCGGCCCAGCCGGCGCCGATCACGGCCACCGATCGGCCGGGCGACGCCATCAGCGCTCGCGCCAGTGCGTGCACATCGCGATCCACACCTTGCGCAGGGGGGTCAGCGCGACGCGCTGGTGCAGCACGCGAAAGTCGTCGGCCTCGATCTCGCGCAGCAGCGTGCGGTAGATCTGCGCCATCGCGAGGCCCGGACGCTGGCTGCGCCGGTCGGCCGCGGGCAGCAGCGCGAAGGCTTCGTCGAAGCAGCGGTGCGCCCGCTCGGCCTGGAACTTCATCAAGGCGGTGAAGCGCTCGCTGTAGCCCCAGGGTGACTGGCGCTGCAGGATCTCGGCCGCCTTGACGTCGAAGCGCTTGAGCTCGTCCATCGGCAGGTAGATGCGGCCGCGGCGCGCGTCGTCGCCGACGTCCCGGATGATGTTGGTGAGCTGCATCGCCAGGCCCAGTCGATGCGCGTAGGCGATGGTGCGCTCGTCGGTGCGTCCGAAGATGCCGGCTGCCACCTCGCCCACCACGCCGGCCACGAGGTGGCAGTAGCGGGACAGGGCGGCGAAGTCGAGGTAGCGGTTCTGCTGCAGGTCCATCTCGCAGCCTTCGATCACCGCCAGCAGATGGCGCGCCTCGATGCCATAGCGACCGGCCAGGGGCATCAGCGCCTTCATCACCGGATGCGTCGGTGCGCCATCGTAGGCGCGCCCGACCTCGGTGCGCCACCACGCGAGCTTGGTCGCGGCCACGCCCGGGTCCTCGACCTCGTCGACCACGTCGTCGACCTCGCGGCAGAAGGCGTAGAACGCGGTGATCGCCGCGCGCGGCTCGGGCCCGAGGAAGCGGAAGGCGTAGTAGAAGGACGATCCGCTGCGCGCCGCCTTGTCCTGGACGTACTGCTCGGGGGTCATGGCTGGGGCCTGGGGGACTCTTCGGCGGTGGGCGGGGCGGTGATGCCGGATCGCATGCGAAGTGCGCGCCAGGCCAGCAGCGGCGCGTCGCCGCGCCCGAGGGTCACGCGGTGCGCCATCGCGTCGAATCGGCGCGCTTCGATCTTTTCCAGCACCCGCAGGCCCCCCTGGACCACGAAGCGCAGCTCCCAGCCGAAGCGGCCGGGCATCCGGTGCACGAGCGGCGCGCCAGCGCGCATCAGTTGGCGTGTCCAGCCCACCAGGTCGCGCACCAGCTCGCGGCTGGCGGCCGTGTCCTCGCGGCGGACCGGATGCGTCAGGCCGAAGCGGCGGGCGTCGGCTTCGGTCACGTAGCAGCGCCCCCGTGGCAGGTCGACGGACAGGTCCTGCCAGAAGTTGGCCAACTGCAGGGCGCTGCAGATCGCGTCCGACTCGGCCAACGCGGCCCGGTCGTTCACGCCCGCGAGGTGCAGCAGCAGCCTTCCGATCGGGTTGGCCGACCGGCTGCAGTAGTCGAGCAGCGCGGCCCGGTCCGGATACAGGGGGTTGGCGGTGTCCTGGCGGAACGCGCTGAGCAGGTCGGCCAGCAACGGCACGGGCAGGGCGTGGGCGCGGATCTGGCGGTCCAGGGGCACGAAGACCTCGGGCCAGTGCTCGTCCGGCTGGCCCGTCGCGCACGCCTGCAGCGACCCGGCGTAGCGGTCGAGCAGCGCGCGCCGATGTTCGGGCGATGCGTCGCCCTCGTCGGCGATGTCGTCGGCGGTGCGCGCGAAGTGGTAGATGGCGGTGACGGCCGGGCGCAGCGGCGCCGGACACAACCAGGACGCCACGGGGAAGTTCTCGTAGTGATCGACACCCACGGGGCGGATTGTCCACGGCGTTGCATGCGCCTCACGTCTGTCGTTGACATCTCCCCGCCGGGGCTCCTATATTACTGACCAGTCAGTCAGTAACAAGAAAGCCCGAAGTGCCGGGCTCCCAGCGGAAACCCGACCATGAAGCTGCCCCGTCTTGCCTGGATCCTCCCCTTGCTTCTCGTGGCGGC
Source organism: Aquabacterium sp. T101 (assembly GCF_057219775.1). Classification (NCBI taxonomy): domain Bacteria; kingdom Pseudomonadati; phylum Pseudomonadota; class Betaproteobacteria; order Burkholderiales; family Sphaerotilaceae; genus Aquabacterium; species Aquabacterium sp. T101. The sequence continues at coordinate 498,059 of NZ_JBXVVZ010000001.1, read as the reverse complement.
CTGTTCCCGGCCCGCACCGCAGGCGGAACCGGTTCGAGCGGTGCGCACGCTCACGGTGGGCCAGCTGGCCGCCGGCAGCACGGTGGACTTCGCCGCCGAGGTCCGCGCCCGAACCGAGTCGAGGCTGGGCTTTCGCGTCGGCGGAAAGATGGTCCGGCGCAGCGTCGATGTGGGCGACACCGTCCGCAAGGGGCAGGTGCTGGCCACCCTGGACACGCAGGACCTGAAGCTGGCCCAGGACGCGGCACGCTCGGCGCTGCAGGCCGCCCGCGTCAACGCGGAACAGGCGGCCAGCGACCTGAAGCGCGCGCGTGAACTGCGTGCCCAGGGCTTCATCAGCGACGCCGAACTGGACCGCCGCGACAACGCCGCCAAGGCCGCCCAGGCGCAGTGGGAGCAGGCCCAGGCCCAGGCCGCCGTCCAGGGCAATCAGGCGCGCTACGGCGAGCTGGTGGCCGACGCCGCGGGCGTCGTCACGGCCGTCGACGCCGAGCCGGGCGCCGTGCTAAGTGCCGGCGCGCCGGTGCTGAGACTGGCCCACGATGGCCCGCGCGACGTGGTGTTCGCCGTGCCCGAACAGGACGTCGGCGCCCTGCGGTCCCTGGTCGGCAAGCCCGGGGTCCTGCGGGTGCGCCTGTGGGGCGGCACGGCCACCTTGCCGGCCACGGTGCGCGAGGTGGCGGCCGCCGCCGACCCGGCCACGCGCACTTTCACCATCAAGGCCGACATCGGCCGCGCCGACGTGCGCCTGGGCCAGACGGCCACCGTGACGCTGGCCGTGCCGGCGGCGCCCGGCGCGTTCCGGCTGCCGCTGCCGGCCGTGTTCGAGCACCAGGGCAAGTCCAGCGTCTGGGTGCTGGACCGCAACTCGATGACCGTGCAGGCCCGCACGGTCGAGGTGAGCGGGGCGGAGGGCAGCATGGTGCTGGTGTCGTCGGGCCTCAAGGCGGGCGATACGGTCGTCAGTGCCGGCGTCCATGTGCTCACGCCGGGGCAGAAGGTGTCGCTGTACGGTGCGGCGGCTGTCGCGTCTGCGGCGTCGGCCGTGCGCTGAGGCGGGACGCACCATGCAGGACACCGCTTCCCAGGTTCCCGCCGGCAGCCCCCGCGACGGCTCCCGGTTCAACATCTCGCGCTGGGCGCTCGACCACCCTGCGCTGACGCGCTACCTGATGGTGGTGCTGCTGGTGCTCGGCTTCGCCGCCTACTTCCAGCTCGGCCAGGACGAGGATCCGCCGTTCACCTTCCGCGCGATGGTGGTACAGGCCTTCTGGCCCGGCGCCACCGCCGAACAGATGGCCGAGCAGGTCACCAGCAAGATCGAACGGGCCCTGCAGGACGTGCCCTACAGCGACGTGCTGCGCAGCTACACCAAGCCGGGCGAGTCGCTGACGATCCTGCAGCTCAAGGACAGCTCGCCGCCGAAGGAGGTGACGGGCGTGTGGTACCAGGCGCGCAAGAAGGTCGGCGACATGCGCGCCAGCCTGCCGGCGGGCGTGATCGGCCCGGTGTTCAACGACGACTTCGGCGACGTCTACGGCACCATCTATGCGCTGTCGGCCGACGGCTTCAGCGACGAGGAACTGCGCGAATATGCTGACCGCGTGCGCGACCGCCTGCTGCGCGTGAAGGACGTGGCCAAGGTGGAGATCTTCGGCGCCCAGCCGGAGAAGGTGTTCGTCGAGATCTCCCACAAGCGGCTGGCCACGCTGGGCCTGGACGTCAACCAGGTGATCGCGCAGCTGGGCGCCCAGAACGCCGTTGAGGGCGCCGGTCTGCTCAATGCCGGCACCCAGAACCTGCAGGTGCGCATCGGCGGCCAGTTCCGGTCGCTCGCCGACCTGGAGCAGTTCCCGATCCGGGCCGTCAACCCGGCCACGGGGCAGGCCAGCCAGCTGCGCCTGCGCGACATCGGCACCGTGACCCGGGGCACGATCGACCCGCCTCAGGTGAAGGTGCGCCACCAGGGCAAGCCGGTGATCGCGCTCGGGGTGTCGATGACCAAGGGCGGCGACATCGTCGCGCTGGGCGCCGCGCTGCGCACGCAGGCCCGCGCCATCCAGGCCGAACTGCCCGCGGGCATCGAGATGGCCCAGGTGCAGGACCAGCCCGCGGCGGTGTCGCGCTCGGTGGGCGAGTTCGTGCGCGTGCTGGTGGAGGCGGTGGTGGTGGTGCTGGCCGTGAGCTTCATCGCCCTGGGCCTGCACACGCGTCCGCTGCGCATCGACGTCTGGCCCGGCCTGGTGGTGGCGATCACGATCCCGCTGGTCATGGCCATCACCTTCGTGGTCATGTACTACTGGGGCGTGGGCCTGCACAAGATCTCGCTGGGCAGCCTGATCATCGCGCTGGGCCTGCTGGTGGACGACGCGATCATTGCCGTCGAGATGATGGTCCGCAAGCTGGAGGAGGGCTACGACAAGGTCCGCGCCGCCACCTTCGCCTACGAGATCACGTCGATGCCGATGCTCACCGGCACGCTGATCACCGCCGCGGGCTTCCTGCCGATCGGCCTGGCCCGCTCCTCCGTGGGCGAGTACACCTTCGCCATCTTCGCCGTCACCACCGCCGCGCTGGTGATCTCGTGGGTGGTGTCGGTCTACTTCGTGCCCTATCTCGGCGCGCGCCTGCTGCGCACCAAGGCGCACGTCGGCCCCGGCGAGGGCGCCCATGAACTGTTCGACACGCCGTTCTACGCACGCTTCCGCAAGGCCGTGAACTGGTGCGTGGCGCACCGCTGGATCACCATCGGCGTGACCCTGCTGACCTTTGCGCTGGGCGTGGTCGGCATGGGCAAGGTGCAGCAGCAGTTCTTCCCCGATTCCAGCCGCCCCGAACTGCTGGTGGACCTGTGGTTGCCCGAGGGGTCGACCGTCGCGGAGAGCGAGGCGCTGGCGCGACGGTTCGAGGAGCGCATCGCCCGCGAGCCCGGCGTGGCCAGCGTCACGACCTGGGTCGGCTCGGGCGTGCCGCGGTTCTACCTGCCGCTAGACCAGATCTTCCAGAACAGCAACGTCAGCCAGACCATCGTGCTGCCGGCCGACCTGTCGGCCCGGGAGACCCTGCGGCGCAAGTTGCCGGCACTGCTGGCCACCGAGTTCCCGGAAGCCCGAGGGCGGGTCAAGCTGCTGCCCAACGGGCCGCCGGTGCCGTACCCGGTGCAGTTCCGGGTGGTCGGGCCCGAGGTGGCGGGTGTTCGCGCCTGGGCCGACGAGGCCAAGGCCGTGCTGAGGGCCAATGCCAGCATGCGCGGCGTCAACGACAACTGGAACGAGAGCGTCAAGGTGCTGCGCCTGACGATCGACCAGGACAAGGCGCGCGTGCTCGGCGTCACCAGCCAGGGCATCGCCCAGGCGGCCCGCACCGTGCTGTCCGGCACCACCGTGGGCCAGTTCCGCGAGGGCGACAAACTGATCGACATCGTGCTGCGGCAGCCGGCGGACGAGCGCAACGCCATCACCGACCTGGCCACGGCCTACCTGCCGACGGCCTCGGGCCGGTCGATCCCGCTGTCGCAGATCGCCCGGGTGGACCTGGTCTGGGAGCCGGGCGTCATCTGGCGCGAGGGTCGCAAGTACGCCGCCACCGTGCAGGGCGACGTGGTCGACGGCGTGCAGGGCCCGACGGTGACGGCGCAGGTCTGGCCCGAACTGCAGAAGCTGCGCGAGCGCATGCCGGTGGGCTACGACATCGAGGTGGCCGGCGCGGTGGCCGAGAGCAGCAAGGGCCAGGGTTCCATTGCCGTCGGCGTGCCAGTGATGCTGTTCATCATGTTCACGCTGCTGGTGCTCCAGTTGCAGAGCGTCTCGCGCGCGTTCCTGGTGGTGCTGACGGCGCCGCTGGGCATCGCCGGCGTGGCGGGCGCGCTGCTGCTGCTGGACCGGCCGTTCGGCTTCGTGGCGCTGCTGGGCTTCATCGCGCTGGCGGGCATGATCATGCGCAACTCGGTGATCCTGATCGACCAGATCGAGCAGGACCGCGCCCGCGGGGTGCCGGCCTGGGACGCCATCGTCGAGTCGGCGGTGCGCCGCTTCCGCCCGATCGTGCTGACGGCCGCGGCCGCGGTGCTGGCCATGATCCCGCTGTCGCGCAGCGTGTTCTGGGGTCCGATGGCCGTGGCGATCATGGGCGGGCTGATCGTGGCCACGGCGCTGACGCTGCTGGCCCTGCCGGCCATGTACGCGGCGTGGTTCAGGGTGAAGCGAGCGTGACGAGGGCGTCGGCGACTACAGGCTAAAATCCCGCGTTTGCCGCCAGCCGCACACCGGCTGCTGCCCGCGCGGGTGGCGAAATTGGTAGACGCACCAGGTTTAGGTCCTGACGCCTTCACCGGCGTGGGGGTTCGAGTCCCCCCCCGCGCACCACGAAAAACCTCCTCGAGAACCCTGCCATGACGGTCACTGTCGAAACCCTCGAAAAGCTGCAACGCCGCATCACCCTGTCGCTGCCGCTGGAAAGCATCACCGGCGAGGTCGAGACCCGCCTGAAGAAGCTGGCCCGCACCGTCCGTGCCGACGGCTTCCGCCCCGGCAAGGTGCCGATGAGCGTCGTGGCCCAGCGCTACGGCTACTCGGTGCAGTACGAGGTGATGAACGACAAGGTCGGCGAGGCCTTCAACCAGGCCGCCAACGAGGCCCGCCTGCGCGTGGCCGGCGCGCCCAAGATCACTCAGAAGGAAGAGGCTGCCGACGGCCACATGGCCTTCGACGCCACCTTCGAGGTCTACCCGGAAGTGCGCATCGGCGACCTGTCCCAGGTGTCGGTCGAGCGCGTCACCACCGAGGTGACCGACGCCGCCATCGACAAGACCGTCGAGATCCTGCGCAAGCAGCGCCGCACCTTCGCCCAGCGCCCGGCCGCCGAAGGCGCCGCTGAAGGCGACCGGGTCACGATCGACTTCGAAGGCAAGATCGACGGCGAACCGTTCGCCGGCGGCAAGGCCGAGGCGTTCCAGTTCATCGTCGGCGAGGGCCAGATGCTGCCCCAGTTCGACCAGGGCGTGCGCGGCATGAAGGCCGGCGAGTCCAAGACCTTCCCGGTGGCCTTCCCGGCCGACTACCAGGGCCAGGACGTGGCGGGCAAGGAAGCCGACTTCCTCGTCACGATGAAGAAGATCGAGGTCCAGCACCTGCCGGTGGTCGACGACGCCTTCGTCAAGACGCTGGGCATCAAGGACGCCACGGTCGACGCGCTGCGCGCCGACGTCAAGAAGAACCTCGAGCGCGAGGTCAAGTTCCGCGTGCTGTCGCGCAACAAGGCGGCCGTGATGGACGCGCTGGTCGGCGCCGCCGAGCTGGACGTGCCCCAGGCCCTGGTGGAAGGCGAGACCGAGCGCCTGGTGGAATCGGCGCGCGCCGACCTGAAGCAGCGCGGCATCAAGGACGCCGACAAGGCCCCGATTCCGGCCGAGCTGTTCACCTCGCAGGCCGAGCGCCGCGTGCGTCTGGGCCTGGTGGTGGCCGAACTGGTGCGCTCTGCCGGCCTGCAGGCCAAGCCGGAGCAACTCCAGGCCCACATCGAGGAGATGGCCCAGAGCTACGAGAAGCCGGCCGAGGTGATGCGCTGGTACCTGTCGGACCGCCAGCGCATGGCCGAGGTGGAAGCCATCGTGATCGAGAACAACGTCACCAACCACGTGCTTGGCCTGGCCAAGGTCAGCGACAAGGCGCTGCCGTTCGACGAGCTGATGACGGCCTGAGGCATCGCCGACACAGGAGCAAGGCGCCGCGCCGCGAGGCCCGGCGCCTTTGTTTTTTGCACCCCATAATCGGCCTGGATCGAATCCGACCGTCAACGAGGAACCGCTGGTGAGCGCACTGGAAACACAAGGGCTGGGCCTGGTGCCCATGGTCATCGAGCAGTCGGGGCGCGGCGAGCGCGCCTACGACATCTATTCGCGCCTGCTGCGCGAGCGCATCGTCTTCCTGGTGGGCCCGGTCAACGACGCCACCGCCAACCTGGTGGTGGCGCAGATGCTCTTCCTGGAGAGCGAGAACCCGGACAAGGACATCTTCTTCTACATCAACTCCCCGGGCGGCTCGGTCAGCGCCGGCATGTCGATCTACGACACGATGCAGTTCATCAAGCCGGACGTGTCCACGCTGTGCATGGGCATCGCGGCCAGCATGGGCGCGTTCCTGCTGGCGTCGGGTGCCAAGGGCAAGCGCATCGCCCTGCCGAACTCGCGGGTCATGATCCACCAGCCCTCGGGCGGGGCGCAGGGCCAGGCCACCGACATCGAGATCCAGGCGCGCGAGATTCTGAAGCTGCGCGAGACGCTGAACCAGATCCTGTCCGAGCGCACCGGCCAGCCGATCGACAAGATCCGCTCCGACAGCGAGCGTGACTATTTCATGTCCGCCACCGAAGCCCGCGACTACGGGCTGGTGGACCAGGTGATCGAGAAGCGGTCGTGATCGGGGCCACAGTACCCCGGATCCGGCCCCTTTTCCGCGTCTGGCCCGACCGGCGGCTTGCACTATGATGGTCTGAACCCGTTTCCAGGCACCCCCATGGCCGAGAAAAAAGGCAGCTCCAGCGAAAAGGTCCTCTACTGCTCGTTCTGCGGCAAGTCGCAGCACGAGGTGAAGAAGCTGATCGCGGGCCCGTCGGTGTTCATCTGCGACGAGTGCATCGAGCTGTGCAACGACATCATCCGTGACGAGGTGCCGGCCGAGTCCGCCAGCACCAAGTCGGCCAAGTCGGACCTGCCCACGCCGTCCGAGATCAAGACGATCCTCGACCAGTACGTGATCGGCCAGGACACTGCCAAGCGCACGCTGTCGGTGGCGGTCTACAACCACTACAAGCGCCTCAAGCACATGGGGGGCAAGGACGAGGTCGAGCTGTCCAAGAGCAACATCCTGCTCATCGGCCCCACGGGCAGCGGCAAGACCCTGCTGGCCCAGACGCTGGCCCGGCTGCTGAACGTGCCCTTCGTGATCGCCGACGCCACCACGCTGACCGAAGCTGGCTACGTGGGCGAGGACGTCGAGAACATCATCCAGAAGCTGCTGCAGAACTGCAACTACGACGTCGAGCGCGCCCAGCGTGGCATCGTCTACATCGACGAGATCGACAAGATCAGCCGCAAGGCCGACAACCCCAGCATCACGCGCGACGTGTCGGGCGAGGGCGTGCAGCAGGCGCTGCTCAAGCTGGTGGAAGGCACGATGGCCAGCGTGCCGCCCCAGGGCGGCCGCAAGCACCCGAACCAGGACTTCCTGCAGATCGACACGACCAACATCCTGTTCATCTGCGGCGGCGCCTTCGACGGCCTGGAGAAGGTGATCCAGAACCGCACCGAGAAGTCGGGCATCGGCTTCGGCGCGTCGGTCCACAGCAAGACCGAAAAGCGCGCCGCCGACCTGTTCCGCGACGCCGAGCCGGAAGACCTGATCAAGTTCGGCCTGATCCCCGAACTGGTCGGCCGCCTGCCGGTGGTCGCCACCCTGGGCGAGTTGACCGAGGACGCCCTGGTCCAGATCCTCACCGAGCCGAAGAACGCCCTGGCCAAGCAGTACCAGAAGCTGTTCGCCATGGACGGCGTGGACCTTGAACTGCGCCCCTCCGCGCTGGCCGCCATCGCCCGCAAGGCGCTGGCCCGCAAGACCGGGGCCCGCGGCCTGCGGTCGATCGTTGAACAGGCGCTGATCGACACCATGTTCGATCTGCCCAACCTGGATGGTGTGGCCAAGGTCGTCGTGGACGAGCACAACATCGAGGAGGGCACCAAGCCGCTCCTGGTCTACCGCGAACAGGCCAAGGCCAGCGCCTGATCCTTGTGTTTCGTCGCTCAGGCGCCATGTGGGCCTGAGAAAGAGAGGTCCCCTCATGTCCGGACATCCCATCCTCCCCGCGGACCCGATCACGCTGCCGCTGCTGCCGCTGCGCGACGTGGTGGTGTTCCCGCACATGGTCATCCCGCTGTTCGTCGGCCGTCCCAAGTCCATCAAGGCCCTGGAAGCCGCGATGGAGGCCGGGCGCCAGATCGTGCTGGTGGCCCAGAAGGCCGCCGGCAAGGACGAGCCCAAGGCCGACGACATGTTCGACGTCGGCTGCGTCTCGTCGATCCTGCAGATGCTCAAGCTGCCCGACGGCACCGTGAAGGTGCTGGTCGAAGGCACGCAGCGCGCCACCACCGTGTCGATCTCCGACACCGGCGAGTACTTCGTCGGCGAGGTCCGGCCGATCCCGCCGGTGGCCGATCCCACGCCCGAGATCGAGGCGCTGCGTCGCGCGGTCACCCAGCAGTTCGACCAGTACGTCAAGCTCAACAAGAAGATCCCGCCGGAGATCCTGACGTCCATCGCCGGCATCGACGACGCCGGCCGCCTGGCCGACACGATCGCCGCCCACCTGCCGCTCAAGCTCGAGGCCAAGCAGTCCGTGCTGGACCTCGACCACGTCGGCAAGCGCATGGAAAAGCTGCTCGAGCTGCTCGAGCACGAGGTCGACATCCTTCAGGTGGAAAAGCGCATCCGCGGCCGCGTCAAGCGCCAGATGGAGAAGAGCCAGCGCGAGTACTACCTGAACGAGCAGGTCAAGGCGATCCAGAAGGAACTCGGCGACGGCGAGGAAGGTGCCGACCTCGAGGATCTCGAGAAGAAGATCAAGGCCGCGCGCATGCCCAAGGAGGCGCGCAAGAAGGTCGACAACGAGCTGAAGAAGCTCAAGCTGATGTCGCCCATGTCCGCCGAGGCCACGGTGGTGCGCAACTACATCGACACCCTGGTCAACCTGCCCTGGAGCAAGAAGACCAAGATCAAGCACGACCTGACGCATGCCGAGGATGTGCTCAACGAGGACCACGCCGGCCTGGACAAGGTCAAGGAGCGCATCCTCGAGTACCTCGCGGTGCAGCAGCGCGTGGACAAGGTCAAGGCGCCGATCCTGTGCCTGGTGGGCCCCCCGGGCGTGGGCAAGACCTCGCTCGGCCAGAGCGTGGCGCGCGCCACCGGGCGCAAGTTCGTCCGCATGGCGCTGGGCGGCGTGCGCGACGAGGCCGAGATCCGCGGCCACCGCCGCACCTACATCGGGTCGATGCCGGGCAAGGTGCTGCAGTCGCTCACCAAGGCCGGCACGCGCAATCCGCTGTTCCTGCTCGACGAGATCGACAAGCTAGGCATGGACTTCCGCGGCGACCCGTCGTCGGCGCTGCTGGAGGTGCTGGACCCGGAGCAGAACCACACCTTCAGCGACCACTACGTCGAGGTCGACTTCGACCTGTCCGACGTGATGTTCGTCGCCACGTCCAACAGCATGAACATCCCGCCGGCCCTGCTGGACCGGATGGAAGTCATCCGCCTGTCGGGCTACACCGAGGACGAGAAGGTCGACATCGCCAAGCGCTACCTGCTGCCCAAGCAGCGCAAGAACAATGGCGTGAAGGACGAGGAACTGGTGGTCGGCGACGACGCCATCCGCGGCATCATCCGCTACTACACCCGCGAGGCCGGCGTGCGCTCGCTCGAGCGCGAGATCAGCAAGATCTGCCGCAAGACGGTCAAGAGTCTGCAGCTCAAGAAGATGGACGCGCCGGTCACGGTCACCGAGGACAACCTCAACGACTTCCTCGGCGTGCGCAAGTTCGATTACGGCCGCGCCGAGAAGCAGAACCAGGTCGGCCAGGTCGTGGGCCTGGCCTGGACCGAGGTCGGTGGCGACCTGCTGACGATCGAGGCAGCCACGATGCCCGGCAAGGGCGGCACGATCCGCACCGGCTCGCTCGGCGACGTGATGAAGGAGTCCGTCGAGGCGGCGCGTTCGGTGGTGCGTTCGCGCGCACGCCGGCTGGGCATCAAGGACGAGCTGTTCGAGAAGCGCGACATCCACATCCACGTGCCCGACGGCGCCACTCCGAAGGACGGGCCGAGCGCGGGCATCGCGATGACGACCGCCTTCGTCTCGGCGCTGACCGGCATCCCCGTCAAGGCCGATGTCGCGATGACCGGCGAGATCACGCTGCGAGGCGAGGTCACGGCCATCGGCGGCCTGAAGGAGAAGCTCCTGGCGGCGCACCGCGGTGGCATCAAGACGGTGCTCATCCCCGAGGAGAACGTCAAGGACCTGCAGGACATCCCCGAGAACGTCAAGAACCACCTCGAGATCATTCCCGTCAAGTGGATCGATCGCGTGCTGGAGCTGGCGCTCGAGACGATGCCCCAGCCGCTGCCCGACGAGGAGCCGGTGCCCGAGACGCCGGCGGCGGCCAAGGCCGATCCGGCCGTGCCGCCCGCGGGCGGCGAGGCGAGGGCGCATTGAGCACCGGCTGGCAAGGTCTCGATTTGCCCCTATAATGATGGTCTTCCGCGGGAATAGCTCAGTTGGTAGAGCGCAACCTTGCCAAGGTTGAGGTCGCGAGTTCGAGACTCGTTTCCCGCTCCAGAGTCCCATGGATCAAAGCCCGGCCCCGCCGGGCTTTGTCCTTGAACGGCGCGGTAGCAAAGCGGTTATGCAGCGGATTGCAAATCCGTCCAGGGCGGTTCGACTCCGCCCCGCGCCTCCAGAGTTTGATCGCCCAAGAAGAAAGCCCCGCACTGCGGGGCTTTTTCGTTGGGGTGGCTGCGACCTACTTGGACACGGGCATCGCGAACTCGGCACCCTTGCCGATCGACGCCGGCCAGCGCTGCATGATGCTCTTCTGGCGCGTGTAGAAGCGCACCCCCTCTTCGCCGTAGGCGTGCATGTCGCCGAACAGGCTGCGCTTCCAGCCGCCGAAGCCGTGCCAGGCCATCGGCACGGGGATGGGCACGTTGATGCCCACCATGCCCACCTGGATGCGGCGCGAGAACTCGCGCGCCACATTGCCGTCGCTGGTGAAGCAGGCCACGCCGTTGCCGAACTCGTGGTCGTTGACCAACTGCACCGCCTCGGCGAAGTCCTTCGCGCGCACGCAGGCCAGCACGGGGCCGAAGATCTCCTCCTTGTAGATGCGCATCGTCGGCTTGACGTGGTCGAACAGCGTGCCGCCGGTGAAGAAGCCCTTGTCGTGGCCGGGCACCTTGAAGCCGCGCCCGTCGACGACCAGCTTCGCGCCTTCCTCGACGCCCAGCGCGATGTAGCCTTCGATGCGCTCCAGCGCCTGGCGTGTGACGATCGGGCCCATCTCGGCGTCGAGGTCCATGCCGTTGCGCACCTTCAGCGCGCGGGCGCGCTCGGCCAGCAGCGGCACGATGCGATCGCCGACGTCGCCCACCAGCACGGCCACGCTGATGGCCATGCAGCGCTCGCCGGCCGAGCCGTAGGCCGCGCCGATCAGCGCGTCCACGGCCTGGTCGATGTCGGCGTCGGGCATCACCACCATATGGTTCTTGGCGCCGCCCAGGGCCTGCACACGCTTGCCGTGGTGGGCGCCCGTCTCGTAGATGTACTGCGCGATCGGCGTCGAGCCGACGAAGGACAGCGCCTTGACGTTCGGGTGCCCGAGCAGCGTGTCCACCGCGACCTTGTCGCCCTGGACCACGTTGAACACCCCGTCCGGCAGGCCGGCCTGCTTGAACAGCTCGGCGATGAACAGCGACGGCGACGGATCGCGTTCGCTCGGCTTGAGCACGAAGGTGTTGCCGCAGGCGATGGCCACCGGGAACATCCAGCACGGCACCATGCACGGGAAGTTGAACGGCGTCACGCCCGCCACCACGCCCAGCGGCTGGCGCATCGTCCAGTTGTCGATGCCGGTGGAGACCTGGTCGGTGTAGTCGCCCTTGAGCAGCTGCGGGATGCCGCAGGCGAACTCCACGATGTCGATGCCGCGCGTGACTTCGCCCTGCGCGTCGGTGAACACCTTGCCATGCTCGGCGGTGATCATCGCGGCCAGCGTGTCGCGGTGCTGGTTCATCAGCTCCAGGAACTTGAGCATCACCCGCGCGCGGCGGATCGGCGGCGTCTCGGCCCAGGCGGGGAAGGCCGCCTGCGCCGAGGCCACGGCCGCGTCGACCTCGGCGGCCGAGGCCAGCGCCACCTGGCGCGCCACGGCGCCCGTGGCGGGGTTGTAGACCGCCTGCGAGCGGCCGCTGGTGCCGGCGACGCGGTGGCCGCCGATCCAGTGGCCGACGTCGGTGGTGGCGGTGAAGGCTTCGGGCGCGCCCATGGTCGGACTCCTATCGGTTCTTGAGCATCCACTCGTGGGCCGGGTCGTTGCGGAACACCCAGTGGCGGGTGGGGCCGGCCATCACGTTGAGGTAATAGAGATCGTAGCCGTGCGGGGCCACCACGGGATGGTAGCCGCGGGGCACCATGACCACGTCGTGGTCCTCCACCGCCATGGCTTCGTCCAGGCTGCGGTCGTCGGTGTAGACGCGCTGGAAGGCGAAGCCCTGCGGCGGGTTCAGGCGGTGGTAGTAGGTCTCCTCCAGCCGCGTCTCCAGCGGCGGGGCGTCGTCGTCGTGCTTGTGCGGCGGATAGCTCGACGAGTGGCCGGCCGGCGTGCGCACCTCCACCACCAGCAGGTGCGCGGCGGTGGGGTCGTCGTGCGGCAGGATGTCGCACACGTAACGCGTGTTGCTGCCCTGGCCGCGCACGCTGCGCTTCATCGAGGCCGGGTCGATCTGGCGCGCCGTACGCGGCTTGTCATCGCCGGGCGCGGTGCACAGCGCCACCTCCGCCGTGCCGCGGGCGCGCAGCGACACCGCCACGCCGGGCGGCACGTACACCGCGCCGGGCGCGCGCTCGTCGAACACGCTGTCGCGGTTGCCCACGGCGTCGAAGTGCTCGGTGCCGGCCTGGATGTCGACCCGGCCCGCGAGCACCACCACGCACAGTTCGCGCGCGCCGGTGTCGAGCGTCTCGACCTCGCCGTCGGCCAGGCGCAGCGCGCGAAAGCCCACATGCGTCCAGCCGGCGCGCTGCGGCGTGACGTCGACGATCTCGCGCCCGTCGGCACGGGCCTTGGCCAGCAGGTGGCTCGGCATGTCAGCCCCCCGCCACGATGCGCCGCAGCGTGTCGTGGCCTTTCTTCGCGTAGGCATAGCTGGGCGCCACCGCCGGGTCCTGCTCGGCCTCGACGACGAGCCAGCCCTGGTAGCCGGCGGCACGCAGCGTGCCCAGCACGGCGTCGTAGTCGATCACGCCGTCGCCCGGGACGGTGAAGGTGCCAGCGAGCACGCCGCGCAGGAAGCTCCATCCGTCGTTTCGGGCCTTGGCGATGAGGTCGGGTCGCACGTCCTTGCAGTGCACATGCGCCACGCGCGACGCATGTCGGCGCAGCAGCGCCACCGGGTCGGCGGCGCCGCCGTAGTAGGCGTGGCCGGTGTCGAACAGCAGGCTGGTGCAGGCCGGGTCGGTCAGCCGCATCAGCGTGTCGATGTCCTCGGGCGACTCGACGTAGGCGCCCATGTGGTGGTGGTAGGCCAGCGTGATGCCGTAGGTGCGCTTCAGGTGCGCGCCGAAGGCGTCCAGCCTCGACGCGTAGGCGCTCCAAGCGGCCTCGTCCGGAAAGCGCGGGCGCTCGCGCAGCGGACGTTCCATGTCGCCCTGGATCGAACCAGCCACCTCGCCGTACACCACGACCTTGACGCCGTTGTACTGGAGCTTGCTCATGTGGGCCACGCAGCGCGCGATCTCGGCGTCGACCGTGTCGTGGGCCAGGAAGCCCGAGTACCAGCCCGACACGCAGGCCAGGCCGAACTCGTCGAGCTTGGCCTTGAGCGACGGGCCGTCCTTGGGGAACTTGTTGCCCAGCTCGAAGCCCTCGTAGCCGATCTCCTTGCCCTCGGCGAGCGCGGTCTCCAGCGGCGTCTCGCCGCCCAGCGACGGCAAGTCGTCGTTCATCCACGACAGGGGGTTCACTCCGATGCGTACGTTCCAGGTCATGACGGTGCGGGGGTTGGGGATCAGCGTCGCTGGCGGCGCTTGCCGGCGACATGGCGTTCGCGCGCGGCGGCCACTTCGGGCCGCGGCGAGACTTCGGGAATCGCCACCTCCCACCAGGCCCCGCCGTCGTCGGTGGTGCGCCAGGGGGTGGTGTCGATGACGATCACCTGCGTGCTGCGGGCGGCGCGCGCGCGCTGCATCGCCGCCTGCAGCGCGGACAGGTCGGCCACCTTGGTGGCCTGCGCGCCCAGGCTGGCGGCATGGGCGGCGAAGTCCACCCGGACGTCGCTGCCGCCGTCGCCCACGGCGTCCTCGAGCAGGTTGTTGTGGCGCTCGCTGCCGCTGGCCAGCTGCAGGCGCTGGATGCAGCCGAAGCCGCGGTTGTCCAGCACCACGACGATCAGCTTCAGGCCCAGCATCACCGACGTGGCGATCTCCGAGTTGAGCATCAGGTAGGAGCCGTCGCCCACCATGACGATCACCTCGCAGTCGGGCCGCGCGAGCTTGACGCCCAGGCCGCCGGCGATCTCGTAGCCCATGCACGAGTAGCCGTACTCCATGTGATAGCCGCCCGGGTGCGCGGTGCGCCACAGCTTGTGCAGTTCGGCCGGCAGCGTGCCGGCGGCGCAGACCACGATGTCGCGGAGGTCGCTGTCGGGCGCGGACTCGCGCACCGCGCCGATGACCTCGGCGTCGTAGGGCAGGGCGCCGGCCGGCGGTGCGGCGGTGGTCAGCTCGGCCACCCGCGCCGCCCACTGTGCGGCCTGCTGCGCGGCGCGCGCGGTCCAGGCCGCGTCGGGCTGCCAGGCGCCCAGCGCCGCATCCAGTGCGTCGAGCGCCACCCGGGCGTCGGCCACCAGCGGCTGCGCGCCGCGCTTGCCGGCGTCGAAGGGCTGCACGTTGACCGACAGCAGGCCCGCCTGCGCGAACAGCGCGTGCGAGCCGGTGGTGAAGTCCTGCAGCCGGGTGCCCACGCCGACGACCAGGTCGGCGTCCTGCGCCAGCGCATTGGCGGCCGGGGAGCCGGTGACGCCGACGGCGCCCAGGTTCAGCGGATGGTTCCAGGCCAGGCTGCCCTTGCCGGCCTGGGTCTCGCCCACCGGCAGGCCGTGGCGCTGCGCGAAGTCCGCCAGCGTGGCGGCAGCCCCGCTGTACAGCACGCCGCCGCCGGCCACCAGCAGCGGGCGCTTCGCGCGCCGCAGCGCGTCGACGGCCGCCGCCAGCTCGAGCGCGTCCGGCGCCGGGCGGCGCAGGCGCAGCACCGGCGGCGACAGGAACGACGCCGGGCAGTCGAAGGCCATCGTCTGCACGTCCTGCGGCAGCGCCAGGCAGACCGGGCCGCACCGGGCCGGGTCGGTCATCACCTGCACCGCACGCGGCAGTGCCTCGAGGATCTGCTCGGGCCGCGTCAGGCGGTCGAAGTAGCGCACCAGCGGACGGAAGGCGTCGTTGGCGCTGATGTCGCCGGCGGCGAAGTCCTCTACCTGCTGCAGCACCGGGTCGGGCTCGCGCGACGCGAACACGTCGCCGGGCAGCAGCAGCACCGGCAGGCGGTTCACATGGGCCAGCGCCGCCGCCGTGAGCAGGTTGGTCGCGCCGGGGCCGATGGATGTGGTGGCGGCCATGATGCGGCGCCGGAACGTGGCCTTGCCGAAAGCGATCGCCGCATGGGCCATCGCCTGCTCGTTGTGGGCGCGCAGCACGGGAAGTTGCCGGCGGTGCCGCGCCAGGGCCTCGCCCAGCCCGGCCACGTTGCCGTGGCCGTAGATCGCCCAGACGCCGGCGCAGTAGGGCACCACGCTGCCGTCGTCGAGTTCGACGCGCAGCGCGGCCAGGTGGGCCACCAGGGCCTGGGCCATCGTGAGGCGGACGGTGGGAGCGGCAACGTTCATGGCGTGGGCAGGGATTGTCGGCTGTCGCGCCAGGCGGTCACCAGCGCGGCATAGCGGTCGGCGCAGCGCTGCACCAGGGTGTCGTCGTCGATCTCGCCGCGCAGCCACGCCTTGCAGGCGTCGCCCCAGATCGTGCGGCCGACCATGAAGCCCTTGACGATCGGGTGGCGCGCCTCAGCGAAGGCCGCCGCCAGGGCGTCGAGCGGCTGGCTCAGGCCGAGGATCACCGCGCCGCGGCACTGCGGGTCGCGCTCGGCCACCAGGGCGGCGAGCGCATCCCACGCCGCGGCCGACATCGGCGCCAGCTTCCACCATTCCGGCTTCAGGCCGAGGTTGTAGAAGCGCTTGACGGCGCGCAGCACGGCCTCGTCGGCATGCTGCGGCGCGATCACCTCGAGCAGCAGCTCATGGCCGCTGGCGCGCGTGGCCTCCCACAGCTCCAGCAGGCGCTCCTCCTGCGCCACGCGCAGCCCGGCCGCGTCGTCCGGGTGGTAGTGCACGAGGCACTTCACGACCTGCTCGCGCGGCCATTCCACCAGTGTGCTGCCCACCGAGCGGGTGCCGTCGAACGCCAGCGGGCGCGAGCCCGGCTGCTCCACCGGCCGGCCGATCCACAGCCCGCTGCCGGTGGCGTCGGCCAGGGCGTCGAGACCGAAGCGGCCGTCGATCAGCACGCCGCCGCGCCCCTGCAGGCCCTGCGCCGCCATGGTGCGGCGGGCGGCGTCGAGCAGCAGCCGTTTCAGGCGCGGCAGCCGCGCGAGCGGCGCGCCCGCGGCCTGGGCCATGTCCACGAACTGCGAGCGGTGGTCGAAGGCCATCACGCACAGCTCGGGCCAGGCCGGCCGGGCGGCGGTGGTGCGGTGCAGGTGGGCCAGCAGCGGGTCGCTGTCCACGCGCGGCGCACGGTGGCCGCTGAACCAGTGCGCCAGTTCGGCCGGCGTGGCCATCGCCGGCGCGCAGGCGTGGCGGGACACCACCAGCGCGCCGCAGGCGTTGGCGATGCGGGCCGACGCCTCGAAGCCCTCGCCGCGCAGCAGGCCGCTGAGCAGGCCGGCGGCGAAGGCATCGCCGGCGCCCAGCACGTTGAACACCTCGATGCGCTCGCCGACCACGGTGGGCGCGTCCTCCAGGCGGGCCGGCACCGGCCCGTCGATGAAGCAGCAGCCGCGGGCGCCGAGCTTGACCACCATGGCGGCGGGGGTCACCTCGCGCACGCGGCGCAGGCTGGCCAGCAGGTCGCTGGGCACGCCGCCGGCGATGAGGAACTCCTCCTCGGTGCCGATCAGCAGTTCGAAGCAGGGCAGCATCTCCTGCAGGCTGGCGGTGACGCGCGCGTCGGCCACGAAGCGGTTGGCGCCTTCGCCGCGCTTGGTCAGGCCCCATAGCACCGGGCGATAGTCGATGTCGAGCACGCGCATCACGCCGTGCCGGCCCGCCAGGGCCAGCGCTGCGGAGGACGCAGCCCGCACCGTGGGCTGGGACAGGTGGGTGCCGGTGATCAGCAGGCAGCGGCAGTCGGCGATGAAGTCCTCGCGGATGCCGGCCGCGTCGATGGCCATGTCGGCGCAGTTCTCGCGGTAGAACAGCAGCGGGAAGGTGTCGCGGTCCTTCAGTGCCAGGATCGCCAGCGCGGTCAGGCGCGACGGGTCGACCTGCACCATCGACGTGTCGCAGCCCTCGCGCTGCAGCGTCTCGACGAGGAAGCGGCCCATCTGCTCGTCGCCCACGCGCGAGATCATCGCGGAGCGCAGCCCCAGGCGGGCGGCGCCGAAGGCGATGTTGGCCGAGCTGCCGCCCAGGTACTTGGCGAAGCTGGAGACGTCCTCCAGCCGGGCGCCGAACTGCTGGGCGTACAGGTCGACCGCGAGGCGGCCGAGGCAGGCCAGGTCGAAGCGGCGGTCTTGCGGCGGCGCCAGGCGCAGGGCAGGGGTGTTCATCGCCCGGGGAGTCTAGCGCGGTTGGAACAAATGTTCCGTCATGGAAAGCGACTAGAAATCCGCTTCCAATCCGGGGTGCGACGCCGCTACAGTCCGGCTCCGAACCGACGAGGGACCGACGATGGACGCTGAGCACTTCCCGTATCACCGCGACACCCGGGCCGTCATCACCGGCGGCACCCAGGGGCTCGGGCTGGCGGTCGCCCTGCGGCTGGCGCGCGAAGGCGCGCCGGCGATGGTGCTGGCCGGGCGCCGGCGCGAGCTCGGCGAGGCGGCCGCGGCGCAGGTGCGGGCGCTCGGATGCGACGCCCACTTCATCGCCGCCGACGTCGGCCGCGCCGAGGGCTGCCAGGCGCTGATGGCCGGCGCGATCGAGCGCCTGGGCTCGGTCAACGCCCTGGTCAACTCGGCGGCCACCACCGACCGCGGCTCGCTGACGGATACCACGCTCGAGATGTGGCAGGCGCAGATGGACATCAATGCGCGCGGCCCGTTCCTGCTGATGCAGGCGCTGGTGCGCCACCTGCTGGCGCGCCAGGCGCCGGGCTCGATCGTCAACGTGCTGTCGCAGTCGGCCCACTGCGGGCAGTCGTTCCTGGTGCCGTACTCGGCGTCCAAGGCGACGCTGGCCAACCTGACGAAGAACGTGGCGCAGTCCTACCGCCGGCATCGCATCCGCTGCAACGGCGTCATGGCCGGCTGGATGGACACGCCGGGCGAGCATGCGATCCAGCGCAAGGCGCACGATGCGCCGGACGACTGGCTGGCCAGGGCCGAAGCCGGACGCCCGATGGGGCAGCTGGCCAAGCCCGACGAACTCGCCGGCCTGATCGCCTACATGCTGAGCCCGTCCTCGGGCGTGATGACCGGGGCGCTTGTCGACTACGACCAATGGGTGCCGGGGGCGCAGCCGGAATGAGCGCCGCCGGCGCCGCGGCGGCGCGCCCCTCGGTGGACCAGCTGCTGCGGCGGATGACGTCGGAGTACGAACAGCTGTCCCCGCAGCTCAAGACCATCGCACGCTACTTCGAGTCGCACCGCGACCATGTCGGGCTGGATGGCATCCAGGACGTGGCGCGCCAGTGCGGCGTGCAGCCTTCGGCGGTGGTGCGCTTTGCCAAGCACTTCGGCTACACGGGCTTCAGCGACCTGCAGAAGGTGTTCCGCGAGTCGCTGTCGCGCCAGATCGCGCCGGGCCGTCCGTACCGCAGCCGCATCCGCGAGATCATCGATTCCGGCGCCGGCACGTTGCCCAGCGTCGAGATCGCGCAGGCCTTCCTGTCCGGCGCGGTGGCGGGGCTGCAGGAACTGCAGCGCGGCCTGGACGGCAAGGCCTTCGGCCGGGCCGTCGAGCTGCTGGCGGCCACCGACGCGATCTGGGTCGTCGGGGCGCGGCGCGCATTCCCGGTGGCGGCCTATCTCGACTACGCGCTGCAGCACACCGACAAGCGCGTGCAGCTGGTGTCGGCGCTGGGCAGCATGCACGAGGGCCAGGTGCGCTCGGTGCGGCGCGGCGACGTGATGGTTGCCGTGTCGTTCGCGCCCTATGCCGAGGAGACGCTCGCGGTGGCCGAGGCGGCCCTGGCGCGCGGCGCGCGGCTGGTGGCGCTGACCGACAGCCGCATGAGCCCGCTGGCGCGCCAGGCCAGCGCCGTGCTGCTGGTGCACGAGCACGTCACCTTCGGCTTCCGCACCCTGACCAGCCCGATGGCGCTGGCCCAGAGCCTGTTCATCGCGCTCGCCTGCAGGCTCGAACTGCAGCACGAGTCCACCTCCATCCCGACCCACTGATCCGAGGAGTCCTCATGAAGAACGTCGCGCTGTTCGGCGCCGGCCGCATCGGCCGCATCCATGGCGCCAACGTGGCCGCGCTGCCGGGCGTGTCGCTCAAGTACGTGTGCGACCCGGTGGCCGACGCCGCCCGCGAGGTGGCCGGCCAGCTCGGCGCGCAGGTGTCCACGCCCGACGCCGTGTTCGCCGACCCGTCGATCGACGTGGTGGTGATCGGCTCGCCCACCGACACCCACAGCGACCTGATCAACCGCGCCGCGGCGGCGCGAAAGCACATCTTCTGCGAGAAGCCGGTGGACCTGTCGGTGCCGCGGGCCCAGGCCTGCGCCGAGGCCGTGAAGGCAGCTGGCGTGGCCTGCATGATCGGCTTCCAGCGCCGCTTCGACCCGACCTTCAGCGCCGCCAAGGAGCGCCTGCAGCGCGGCGACATCGGCCAGCCCGAGATGCTGGTCGTCACCAGCCGCGACCCGGGTGCGCCGCCAGCGCACTACCTCAAGGGCTCGGGCGGCATCTTCCGCGACATGCTGATCCACGACTTCGACATCTTCCGCTGGATCCTGTGCACCGACGAGGGCGACGAGGCCGAGTCGCTGTATGCCACCGGCTCGGTGCTGGTGGACCCCGAGATCGCCAAGGTGCCCGACATCGATTCCAGCGTCGTCACGATCCGCACCCGCAAGGGTCGGCTGTGCCAGATCAACACCAGCCGGCGCGCGGCCTACGGTTACGACCAGCGCTTCGAGGTGCTGGGCTCGGCGGGCATGCTCCAGTGCGGCAACCACCGCCCCACCGAGGTGGTGCAGTCCGACGCCACCGGCGTGCACGCCGACAAGCCCGAGCACTTCTTCCTGCAGCGCTACCGCGACGCCTACCGGCTGGAACTGGTGCACTTCTTCGAGCGCCTGCAGGACGGCCAGCCCTTCCGCACCACCATCGACGACGGCGTCGCGGCGCAGACGCTGGCCGACGCCGCGGCGCAGTCGCTCGCGTCGGGCGCGGTGATCCAACTCTGACGGGTCCTTCGTCCGCGTGGCGGACAATCGCGCCAGCCGAGCCCGGGTGGTGAAATCGGTAGACACAGCGGACTTAAAATCCGCGGCCTCTCGAAAGAGGGCGTGCCGGTTCGATGCCGGCCCCGGGCACCACACGGAGCATCGCCTTTGGCCCTCTTCGCCCAGGAAGCACTGAACGACGGCGTTCGCAAGCGCGAGGTGTTCGGATGGGCGATGTACGACTTCGCCAACTCGGGCTACACCACCGTGGTCCTGACGGCGGTGTTCAATGCCTACTTCGTCGGTGTCGTTGCCGACGGCGCGTCGTGGGGCACGCTGGCCTGGACGCTGGCGCTGGGCGTGTCGAACCTGGTGGTGATGCTCACGATGCCGGCGATCGGCGCGTTTGCCGACCTGCGCGCCGCCAAGAAGCGCCTGCTGGCGCTGACCACCGCGGCCTGCGTGCTGGCCACGCTGGCGCTGATGGGCGTGGGCCGCCACGACGTGGTGCTTGCCGTGTCGGCGATCGTGCTGTCGAACCTGTTCTATGCCTACGGCGAGGCGCTGACGGCGGCGTTCCTGCCCGAGCTGGCGCGGCGCGAGGCCCTGGGGCGGGTGTCGGGCTGGGGCTGGAGCTTCGGCTACTGCGGCGGCATGCTGTCGCTCGGCCTGTCGCTGGGCTACGTCATCTGGGCCCAGGGCCAGGGGCAGAAGGCCGAGCAGTTCGTGCCGGTCACGATGGGCATCACGGCGGCGGTGTACGGCATCGCGTCGCTGGCCACCTTCGCGCTGCTCCGGGAGCGCGCGACGCCGCAGCCCGGCCGGACGGACGGCCTGGGCGCGTCGCTCGCGCGTCTGGCGGCCACCTGGCGCGAGGCGCGGCGCTTCCGCGACTTCAGCTGGCTGCTCGCCACCGGGTTGGCCTACCAGGCTGGCATCGCGGTGGTGATCGCCCTGGCTGCGGTGTATGCCGAGCAGGTGCTCGGGTTCAAGCAGGTGGACACCATGATGCTGGTGTTCCTGGTCAACATCGCCTCGGCGGTGGGTGCCTTCGCCTTCGGCTACTGGCAGGACCGCATCGGGCACCGGCGTTCGCTGGCGTTCACGCTGCTGGGCTGGATCGTGATGTGCGCGCTGGCGGTGGCGGCCACCGGTCCCGGTCTGTTCTGGGTCGCCGCGGTGATCGCCGGTCTTTGCATGGGCTCCAGCCAGTCGGCCGGGCGCGCGGTGGCGGGGCTGCTGGCGCCGCCCGGCCGACTGGCCGAGTTCTTCGGGCTGTGGGCGTTCGCGACGCGGCTGTCGGCCATCGTCGGGCCCGTCACCTACGGCCTGGTCACCTGGGCCACCGACGGCAATCACCGTCTCGCGATCGCGTCGACGGGGCTGTTCTTCGTGGCCGGCCTGTGGCTGCTGCGGCGGGTGGACGTGGAACGGGGTGCGCGCGAGGCGCTGCGGCCGCCCCTGGAGGCAGCGCCCTAAAATCGAACGGTCGTTCGATTTATCGTCCGGTGCGCCGTCCTCGCAGGAGCGGCCGCCTAGAATCCCGCAATTGACGTGCACGTCAATTGCACGTCTTCGGACACGCATCCAAGGAGCAGAAGCCGATGAAGGTACTGGTGCCCGTGAAGCGGGTGGTGGACTACAACGTGAAGGTTCGCGTCAAGGCGGACGGCACGGGTGTGGATCTGGCCAACGTCAAGATGAGCATGAACCCGTTCGACGAGATCGCCATCGAGGAGGCGGTGCGGCTCAAGGAGAAGGGCGCGGCCACCGAGGTGGTGGCGGTGTCGTGCGGGGTCACCCAGTGCCAGGAGACGCTGCGCACGGCGATGGCCATCGGCGCGGACCGGGCGATCCTGGTGGAGACCGATGCCGAGCTGCAGCCGCTGGCGGTGGCCAAGCTGCTCAAGGCGCTGGTGGACAAGGAGCAGCCCGGGCTGGTGATCCTGGGCAAGCAGGCCATCGACGACGACTGCAACCAGACCGGCCAGATGCTGGCCGCGCTGACCGGCCGGCCGCAGGGCACGTTCGCGAGCAAGGTGGAGGTGGCCGACGGCAAGGTGTCGGTCACGCGCGAGGTCGACGGCGGCCTGGAGACGGTTCGCCTGGCGCTGCCGGCGATCGTCACGACCGACCTGCGGCTGAATGAGCCGCGCTACGTGACGCTGCCCAACATCATGAAGGCCAAGAAGAAGACGCTGGACGTCGTCAAGCCGGGCGATCTCGGCGTGGACGTCACGCCGCGCATCCGCACGCTGAAGGTGGCCGAGCCGGCCAAGCGCGGCGCCGGGGTCAAGGTGCCCGACGTGGCGGCGCTGGTGGACAAGCTCAAGAACGAAGCGAAGGTGATCTGAGATGGCAGCACTGGTGATTGCCGAACACGACGGTTCGGCCCTGAAGGCGGCGACGCTCAACGTGGTGAGCGCGGCGCTGCAGTGCGGCGACGACGTGCACGTGCTGGTGGCCGGGCAGGGCACGGACGGGGCGGCGCAGGCCGCGGCGCAGGTGGCCGGCGTGGCCAAGGTGCTGCGCGCCGACGGGGCCAGCCTGAAGGACCAGCTGGCCGAGAACGTGGCCGCGCAGGTGGTGGCGCTGGCCGGGGGCTACAGCCACGTGCTGTTCGCCGCCACGGCGCAGGGCAAGAATGTGGCGCCGCGCGTGGCCGCGCTGCTGGACGTCGCGCAGATCAGCGACGCCAGCAAGGTCGTCGCGCCCGACACGTTCGAGCGCCCGATCTACGCCGGCAACGCGATCGCCACCGTGCAGAGCACGGACGCGGTCAAGGTGATCACCGTGCGCACGACGGGCTTCGACCCGGCGGCGGCCACGGGTGGCAGTGCGGCGGTGGAGTCGGTGGCGGCAGTGGGCGACGCGGGCACGAGCGAGTACCTGGGCTCGGAGATCGCCAAGCTGGACCGTCCGGAGCTGACGGCGGCCAAGATCATCGTCAGCGGCGGGCGGGCGCTGGGCAGCAGCGACAAGTTCACCGAGGTGCTGACGCCGCTGGCCGACAAGCTCTGCGCGGCGCTGGGTGCCAGCCGCGCGGCGGTGGACGCGGGTTACGCGCCTAACGACTGGCAGGTGGGGCAGACGGGCAAGATCGTCGCGCCGCAGCTCTACATCGCGGCTGGCATCAGCGGGGCCATCCAGCACCTGGCCGGCATGAAGGACAGCAAGGTGATCGTGGCCATCAACAAGGACCCCGAGGCGCCGATCTTCAGCGTGGCCGACTACGGCCTCGAGGCCGACCTGTTCACCGCCGTGCCGGAGCTGGTGTCGAAGCTCTGACGCCGACCTGCCCGAGCCTGTTGGGGCCGGCGCACCGAGCCGGCCCATTGTTCCTGGAGACACCATGACCTATCGCGCCCCCGTCAAGGACATGCTCTTCTGCATGAAGGAGCTGGCCGGCCTGGAGGCCGTGTCGCGGCTGCCCGGCTTCGAGGACGCGGGCCTCGACACCGCTGCGGCCGTGCTGGAGGAATGCGCCAAGTTCAACGAGGCCGTGGTGGCGCCGCTCAACCGCGAAGGCGACCTGCGGCCGTCGGCCTGGAAGGACGGCGCGGTGGCCACGTCGGCCGGGTTCAAGGCGGCGTTCCGCCAATTCGCCGAAGGCGGCTGGCAGGGCCTTCAGCATCCGGCCGAGTTCGGCGGCCAGGGCCTGCCCAAGACCATCGGCGCGGCCTGCACCGAGATGCTCAACAGCGCCAACCTGAGCTTCGCGCTGTGCCCGCTGCTGACCGACGGCGCGATCGAGGCGCTGCTGACGGCCGGCACCGACGAGCAGAAGCAGACCTATCTGCCGCACTTCATCGACGGCAGCTGGACCGGCACGATGAACCTGACCGAGCCGCAGGCCGGCAGCGACCTGGCCCAGGTGCGCACGCGCGCCGAGCCGCAGCCCGACGGCAGCTACCGGCTCTTCGGCACCAAGATCTTCATCACCTACGGCGAGCACGACATGGCGGACAACATCGTCCACCTGGTGCTGGCCCGCGTGACGGGGGCGCCCGAAGGCGTCAAGGGCATCTCGCTGTTCATCTGCCCGAAGGTGCTGCCCGACGGTTCGCGCAACGACGTGCACTGCGTGTCGATCGAGCACAAGCTGGGCATCAAGGCCAGCCCGACGGCGGTGCTGCAGTACGGCGACCATGGCGGCGCGACGGCCTGGCTCGTGGGCCAGGAGAACCGCGGCCTGGAGTACATGTTCATCATGATGAACGCCGCCCGCTACCAGGTGGGCATGCAGGGCGTGGCGCTGGCCGAGCGCGCCTACCAGCAGGCGGTGGCCTATGCGCGCGACCGCGTGCAGGGCCGCCCGGTGGACGGCTCGCTGCCCAAGGCAGCGCCGATCATTCATCACCCCGACGTCAGGCGCATGCTGCTGACGATGCGCGCCTACACCGAGGGCTGCCGCGCGATGGCGCTGGTGGCGGCCGCGGCCTACGACGCCGCTCACCACGGCACCGATCCGGAGCTGCGGCGCCAGAACCAGGCCTTCTACGAGTTCCTTGTGCCGCTGGTCAAGGGCTACAGCACCGAGATGAGCCTGGAGGTCGCGTCGCTGGGCGTGCAGGTGCACGGCGGCATGGGCTTCATCGAGGAGACCGGCGCGGCACAGCACCTGCGCGACGCCAAGATCCTCACCATCTACGAGGGCACCACCGCGATCCAGGCCAACGACCTGGTCGGGCGCAAGACCGCGCGCGACGGCGGGCAGGTGGCGTTGGCCATCGCGCGCCAGATCGAGGCCACCGAGGCCGAACTCGCCCGCCGCGACAGCCCGGCCTGCCGCTCGATGCACAAGCACCTGGGCGCCGCGCGCCGGGCCTTCGTCGAGGTGGTGGGCTTCGTGGCGGGTCAGACCAAGGCCAGCCCGAACGCCGTCTTCGCCGGCTCGGTGCCCTACCTGATGCTGGCCGGCAACCTGATGGCGGGTTGGCAGATGGCCCGCGCGCTGATGGTGGCCGAGGACCAGGCCTCCGGCGACGACGCCGCCTTCATGGCGGCCAAGGCGATGACCGCGCGCTTCTATGCCGAGCACATCCTGTCGCGCGTGCCCGGCGTGCGCGACTCGATCCTGGAAGGCCACGCCGCCGTGAACGACATGCCGGTGGAGGCGTTCTGATGTCGCTGCCGCCCGTGCTCCAGCGCCTGCGGCTGCCGGTCATCGGCTCGCCGCTGTTCATCATCAGCAACCCCAAGCTGGTGATCGCCCAGTGCACGTCGGGCATCGTCGGGTCGATGCCGGCGCTCAATGCGCGTCCCGCGTCCCAGCTCGACGAGTGGCTGGCCGAGATCACCGAGGCGCTGGCCGCCTGGGACCGGGCTCACCCGGACCGACCCTCCGCCCCGTTCGCCATCAACCAGATCGTGCACAAGAGCAACGACCGGCTCGACCACGACATGCAGGTCTGCGCGCGCTATCGCGTGCCGGTGGTCATCACCTCGCTGGGCGCGCGCGTCGACGTCAACGACGCGGTGCATGCCTGGGGCGGCATCGTGCTGCACGACATCATCAACAACACCTTCGCCCACAAGGCGGTAGAAAAGGGCGCCGACGGCCTGATCGCCGTGGCGGCGGGGGCCGGCGGCCATGCCGGCACCAAGAACCCGCTGGCCCTGGTCCAGGAGATCCGCGAGTGGTTCGACGGCCCGCTGGCGTTGTCGGGGTCGATCTCCACCGGCGCCGGCATCCTGGCCGCCCAGGCCATGGGTGCCGATCTCGCCTACATCGGCTCGGCCTTCATCGCCACCGAGGAGGCGCGCGCTGCCGACGCCTACAAGCAGGCCATCGTGGACGGCAGCAGCGACGACATCGTCTATTCCAGCCTGTTCACCGGCATTCACGGCAACTACCTCAAGCCGTCGATCCGCGCCGCGGGGCTGGACCCGGACAACCTGCCCGAGAGCGACCCGAGCAAGATGAACTTCGGCGGTGGCGACAGCGCCAAGAAGGCCTGGAAGGACATTTGGGGCTGCGGGCAGGGCATCGGCGCCGTGAAGTCGGTGCTGCCGGCCGCGCAGCTGGTGGACCGGCTGGCGCGCGAGTACGCGCAGGCGCGCGAACGGCTCATGGCCGAACCCGCAGGGGCCTGGGCATGAGGCCGCGCCTGCTGACCGCCGCTCTGGCCTGTGCCCTGCTGGCGGCCTGTGGCTCCGTGGGCGTTGGGATCGGGATCGGCATCCCCATCGGCGGCCGTGGCGGCGTGGGCGTCACGGTCGGCGGCACGGTGCCGCTGCCGGCCCGGCCGGCCGAACCCCCGGCGTCGGCCGCCTCGGCGCCCTGACCGGCGCGGGTCAGGCCGCTTCGACCTCGGCGTCCGAGTCGCAGCCCCGGCCCGCGGCGATCCAGCGCCGCGCCAGCGCTGCCCAGGGACCCGGGCGGTCCGTGACCGCGCCGCACACATAGCGACTCGACGTGGCCGACCAGCGCAGCTGGCGGCAGGGGCCGCGCCGCTTCAGGCTCAGCAGCATGCCCAGCGGGCAGGGCTCGGCCATGCAGCACACGCCGCACCCGTTGCATGCCGCGCCCGCGGCGGGCTTGGCCGGTGCATGGGCGTGGATGGCGATGACACGGGCGTTCATCCCGCCAGCTTGCGCCTCGCCTGCGGCCGTCGAAGCACCGACGAAGTGCAAGAACCTGCCGCTTTTGTCAATTTGGCGCCAGACTGAGGTGATAGAGTGCCGGGCTTGAACTGATCGGTCCTTCCACACCCTTGCCACTGGCCGCAGGCCCGTTGATGCAAGGCGGAAACGCTAGTCCGCCCACCGGTGAAGCCGGGTCGCGGAAGGTTGTGCAACCCATCTCATCCGCGCAGACCGCGGTGAAAGGTGAGCGAAGATGATGCAACAGTACAGGTCCAATTCGTACCTGTTCGGGGGCAATGCGCCCTACGTCGAGGAACTCTACGAGGCCTACCTCGACAACCCGGGCAGCGTGCCCGACAACTGGCGCGCCTACTTCGACCGGCTGCAGAACGTGCCGGCTGTCGACGGCTCTGAAAGCCGCGACGTGGCCCACGCGCCCGTCATCGAATCCTTCGCCCAGCGTGCCAAGGCCAATGCCTTCGCTCTCAAGGCCAGCGAGGCCGACCTCGCGGTCGCGCGCAAGCAGGTCCATGTCCAGTCGCTGATCGCGGCCTACCGGTTCCTCGGCAGCCGCTGGGCCGACCTGGACCCGCTCAAGCGCACCGAGCGCCCCAAGATCCCCGAACTCGAACCGGCGTTCTACGACCTGTCCGAGTCCGACCTCGACATCAGCTTTTCGGCCGCCAACACGTACTTTTCGAAGGCCGAGAACATGACCCTGCGCGAGATCGTGCAGGCGCTGCGCGACACCTACTGCCGCAGCATCGGCGCCGAGTTCATGCACTGCACCGAGCCGGTGGAGAAGCGCTGGTGGCAGGAGCGCCTGGAAAGCGCCCGCAGCACGCCCACCTTCACCGCCGACGAGAAGCGTCACATCCTGGACCGCCTGACCGCGGCCGAGGGCCTGGAGCGCTACCTGCACACCAAGTACGTCGGCCAGAAGCGCTTCTCGCTCGAGGGCGGCGAGAGCTTCATCGCGTCGATGGACGAGCTGGTGCAGCGCGCCGGCGGGAAGGGCGTGCAGGAGATCGTCATCGGCATGGCCCACCGCGGACGCCTGAACGTGCTGGTCAACACCCTGGGCAAGATGCCCAAGGACCTGTTCGCCGAGTTCGACCACACCGCGCCCGAGGCCCTGCCTTCGGGCGACGTGAAGTACCACCAGGGCTTCTCGAGCGACCTGACCACGCCCGGCGGCCCGGTGCACCTGTCGCTGGCGTTCAACCCGTCGCACCTGGAGATCGTCAACCCGGTGGTCGAGGGCAGCGTCAAGGCGCGCCAGGACCGTCGCGGCGACAAGGCCGGCGACCAGGTGCTGCCGGTGCTGGTGCACGGCGACGCCGCCTTCGCCGGCCAGGGCGTCGTGATGGAGACGCTGGCCCTGGCCCAGACCCGCGGCTACTACACCGGCGGCACGGTCCACATCGTCATCAACAACCAGATCGGCTTCACCACCAGCGACCCGCGCGACAGCCGCTCCACGCTGTACTGCTCCGACGTGGTCAAGATGATCGAGGCGCCGGTGCTGCACGTGAACGGCGACGACCCCGAGGCCGTGGTGTGGTGCACCCAGCTGGCGATGGACTACCGCCAGCAGTTCAAGAAGGACGTGGTCGTCGACATCATCTGCTTCCGCAAGCTGGGCCACAACGAGCAGGACACGCCCAGCCTGACGCAGCCGCTGATGTACAAGAAGATCGCGCAGCACCCGGGCACGCGCAAGCTCTACGGCGACAAGCTGGTGGCGCAGGGTGTGCTCGGCGAGACCGGCCCGGACGACATGGTCAAGGCCTACCGCGCCGCGATGGACGCTGGCCGCCACACGGTGGACCCGGTGCTGACCAACTTCAAGAGCAAGTACGCCGTCGACTGGGCGCCCTTCCTCGGCAAGAAGTGGACCGACGCAGCCGACACCGCGCTGCCGCTGGCCGAGATCAAGCGCCTGGCCGAGCGCATCACCACGCTGCCCAAGGACTTCAAGGCCCACTCGCTGGTCGAGAAGGTGCTGGCCGACCGCGCCGCGATGGGTCGCGGCGAGATCAACGTGGACTGGGGCATGGGCGAGCACCTCGCCTTCGCGTCTCTGGTGGCCAGCGGCTACCCGGTGCGCCTGTCGGGAGAGGACTGCGGGCGCGGCACGTTCACGCACCGCCACGCCGTGCTGCACGACCAGAACCGCGAGAAGTGGGACATCGGTACCTACGTGCCGCTGCAGAACGTGGCCGACGGCCAGGCGCCCTTCGTCGTGATCGATTCGATCCTGTCGGAGGAAGCCGTGCTCGGCTTCGAGTACGGCTACGCGTCGGCAGAGCCCAACACGCTGACGATCTGGGAAGCCCAGTTCGGCGACTTCGTCAACGGCGCGCAGGTGGTGATCGACCAGTTCATCGCCTCGGGCGAGGTGAAGTGGGGCCGGGTCAACGGCCTGACCCTGATGCTGCCGCACGGCTACGAAGGCCAGGGCCCGGAGCACAGCTCGGCGCGCCTGGAGCGCTTCATGCAGCTCGCCGCGGACAACAACATGCAGGTGGTGCAGCCCACCACGGCCAGCCAGATCTTCCATCTGCTGCGCCGCCAGATGGTGCGCATGTTCCGCAAGCCGCTGATCATCATGACGCCCAAGTCGCTGCTGCGCGCCAAGGACGCCACCTCGCCGCTGTCGGAGTTCACCAAGGGCGAGTTCCGCACCGTGATCGGCCCGTCGCGCAGCGAGGTGGAGCCCGACAAGGTCAAGCGCGTGATCGCCTGTTCGGGCAAGGTCGCCTACGACCTGATCAAGCGCCGCGACGAGAAGAAAGTCTGGGACGTGGCCATCGTGCGCGTGGAGCAGCTGTACCCGTTCCCGCACAAGGCGTTCTCCACGGAGATGAAGCGCTTCCCCAACGCCACCGAGGTGGTGTGGTGCCAGGACGAGCCGCAGAACCAGGGTGCCTGGTTCTTCGTGCAGCACTACATCCACGAGAACATGACCGACGGCCAGAAGCTCGGCTACGCCGGGCGCCCGGCCTCGGCCTCGCCCGCCGTGGGCTATGCGCACCTGCACGTCGAGCAGCAGAAGGCGCTGCTCGACCAGGCCTTCGGCAAGTTGAAGGGCTTCGTGCTCAGCAAGTAATCCGGAACGGAAAACAAAAATGGCAATCGTTGATGTCAAGGTCCCGCAACTGTCCGAATCGGTCGCGGAAGCCACGCTCCTGCAGTGGAAGAAGCAGCCCGGCGAAGCCGTGGCGCTGGACGAGATCCTGATCGAGATCGAGACCGACAAGGTCGTGCTCGAGGTGCCCGCGCCCGCGGCCGGCGTGCTGTCGCAGCACGTCGTGGCCGGCGGCGGCACGGTGGCGAGCGACCAGGTGATCGCGAAGATCGATACCGAGGCCAAGGCCGGCGCCGCCGCGCCGGCGGCCGCTCCCGCGGCTCCCGCCGCCGCGGCCCCGGCGCCCGCCGCGGCCGACAAGTCCGGCGTGGCGATGCCCGCGGCGGCCAAGCTGATGGCCGACAACAAGCTGGCCGCCGGCTCGGTGGCCGGCACCGGCCGCGACGGCCGCGTCACCAAGGGCGACGTGCTCGGCGCGCTGGCGGCGCCTGCCGCGGCCCCGGCAGCGGCGCCGGCCGTGGCTGCAGCGCCCGCCGTCGCGCGGCCGCTGCCCCCGGTGGCGCCTCCGGCGGCGATGAACCTGGGCGACCGGCCCGAGCAGCGCGTTCCGATGAGCCGCCTGCGCGCCCGCGTGGCCGAGCGCCTTCTGCAGTCGCAGGCCACCAACGCCATCCTCACCACGTTCAACGAGGTGAACATGGCGCCGGTGATGGAGATGCGCAAGAAGTTCCAGGAGCGCTTCGAGAAGGAGCACGGCGTCAAGCTCGGCTTCATGAGCTTCTTCGTCAAGGCGGCGGTCGCCGCGCTGAAGAAGTACCCGGTGCTCAACGCCAGCGTCGACGGCAACGACATCGTCTACCACGGCTACTTCGACATCGGCATCGCGGTGGGTTCGCCGCGCGGCCTGGTGGTGCCGATCCTGCGCAATGCCGACCAGATGAGCTTCGCCGACGTCGAGAAGAAGATCGCCGAGTACGGCAAGAAGGCCGGCGAGGGCAAGCTGTCGATCGAGGAGCTGTCCGGCGGCACGTTCTCCATCTCCAACGGCGGCGTGTTCGGCTCGATGCTGTCCACGCCGATCATCAACCCGCCGCAGTCGGCCATCCTGGGGGTGCACGCCACCAAGGACCGCGCGGTGGTGGAGAACGGGCAGGTCGTGGTGCGCCCGATCAACTACCTCGCGATGAGCTACGACCACCGCATCATCGACGGCCGCGAGGCCGTGCTCGGCCTGGTGGCGATGAAGGAAGCGCTGGAAGACCCGGCGCGCCTGCTGTTCGACATCTGACCGGGGCCACGCCATGAGCAAGCAATTCGACGTGGTCGTCATCGGTGGCGGCCCCGGCGGCTACATCGCCGCCATCCGTGCCGCGCAGCTGGGCTTCAACACCGCCTGCATCGACGACTGGAAGAACGCCAAGGGCGGCCCGGCCCCGGGCGGCACCTGCACCAACGTGGGCTGCATCCCGAGCAAGGCGCTGCTGCAGTCCAGCGAGTACTTCGACCACGCTGGCCACGCATTTGCCGACCACGGCATCGGCCTGAAGGACCTGGCGATCGACGTCAAGAAGATGATCGCCCGCAAGGACGCCGTCGTGAAGCAGAACAACGACGGCATCCTCTACCTGTTCAAGAAGAACAAGGTGAGCTTCTTCCACGGCCGCGGCTCGTTCGTGAAGGCGGCAGCCGACGGCTGGGAGATCCAGGTCGGCGACGAGATCCTGGTCGGGCGCCACGTCATCGTGGCCACCGGGTCCAGCGCGCGCGCGCTGCCGGGCGTGCCCTTCGACGAGGAACGCGTGCTCTCCAACGACGGCGCGCTGCGCATCGGCGCGGTGCCCAAGACGCTGGGCCTGATCGGCTCGGGCGTCATCGGCCTGGAGATGGGCTCGGTGTGGCGCCGTCTGGGCTCCGAGGTCACGGTGCTGGAGGCGCTGCCCACCTTCCTGGGGGCCGTGGACGAGCAGATCGCCAAGGAAGCGCACAAGGCGTTCACGAAGCAGGGCCTGAAGATCGAGCTCGGCGTGAAGGTGGGTGACATCAAGGCCGGCAAGACCGGCGTGAGCGTGGCCTACACCAATGCCAAGGGCGAGGCCGCGACGCTGGACGTCGAGCGCCTGATCGTCTCGATCGGCCGCGTGCCCAACACCGCGGGCCTCAATGCCGAGGGCGTGGGCCTGATGCTCGACCAGCGCGGCGCCATCGTGGTGGACGACGACTGCCGCACCAACCTCGCCAACGTGTGGGCGGTGGGCGACGTGGTGCGCGGCCCGATGCTCGCGCACAAGGCCGAGGAGGAGGGCGTGGCGGTGGCCGAGCGCATCGCGGGCCAGCATGGCCACGTCAACTTCAACACCATCCCCTGGGTCATCTACACCAGCCCGGAGATCGCGTGGGTCGGCGAGACCGAGCAGCAGCTCAAGGCGCGTGGCGCGGCCTACAAGGCAGGCACGTTCCCGTTCCTGGCCAACGGCCGCGCCCGCGCGCTGGGCGACACCACCGGCATGGTCAAGATGCTGGCCGACGCGCACACCGACGAGATCCTCGGCGTGCATATCGTCGGCCCCAGCGCGTCCGAGCTGATCGCCGAGGCCGTCGTGGCGATGGAGTTCAAGGCCAGCAGCGAGGACATCGCCCGCATCTGCCACGCCCATCCGTCGCTGTCGGAGTCGACCAAGGAAGCGGCGCTGGCGGTCGACAAGCGCACGCTGAACTTCTGATTCGCGAGTCCGGCATGAGTGCCGCCGAGCCGCTGGGGACACTGGCCGATGCCCGGACATCGGCCCTTGCCGGGCGGATCGAGGCAAGTCGGGAGATGTTGATCGCGGGGCGCCATGTCGAAGGCGAGGCCGCCGCGGTGGCCGTCTACGACGAGGCGGTGGCGCAAATGCAGCCGGCTCTGGCAGCACAGGCGGCCTTGCTCGTGGCCAAGGTCAAGGCCAACGCTACGCAATCGGCTCTGGCGATCGAGTGGTCGCAGCGGGCGGTGGCCGCCGCACGCGCCAGCGGCGAGCGGTCCGTGCAGGCGGTGGCGTGGGTGGTTCTGGCCGGCGCGGCCGCCGAAGCGGATCGGCCCCAGGAGGCATTGGCGGCGGCAGACCAGGCGCTGTCGCTGGTTGACGACCACGCACCGTCGAGTGTGCGCCGCGGCGTGTTCACGGGGCTGATGATCACCTACAACGCCCTGGGGCTGTCGCCCCGGGCACTGCCTGCGGCGCGCCGCGTGCTGGCGGCCGAGCTGACCGAAGGGGACGAACTCGACCGCATCAGGGCACGCTGGAACCTGCTCGTCACCGGCCTCAAGGCCTGCCGCCATTTCGACCTGGTCGACCCGTCCCGCTCGAAGTCCACGCTCGACGAACTGTTGCAGGAGGTCGAGCCACTGATTGCCGAAGCCCGGTCCGCGGCCAACGCGGTGCTGCTTGCAGGCGCACTGCATGACGCAGGCCAGGTGCTGGCCAGGGCCGGGCGGCGCGTCGATGGCCTTGCACTGATGGAGGAAGCCAGTCGCATCAACGTCGAGGAGCCCGCGGAGGTTCTGTCGACGCGATGGCTGGATCTGGCGAGAGTGCAGCGGGAGGCCGGGGACCTCGACGCGGCACAGCGCAGCACGGCCTGCGCGCTTGCGCTGTCGTCGCGCATCGATCCGAGCACGGCGGCTCAGGATATCGAGGTTCAGGTCATGCTGGCGGAGGCCGCGGGAAACCATGCTGCGGCACTCGAGCTGCATCGTCGTTTCCATGCCCGCCTGGTCCATCACGTCATTGCGGCGTTTGAGCATCAGGTGGCCGAGATGGCGGCCCGGCTGGAGACGCAGACGCTGAGGCTGGAGAACATCGACCTCAGGGAACGCAATCGGGACCTGGCCGACGATGCGCGCCGATGGAGCGAGGTGGCCCGCATCGACGCCCTCACCGGGGTGCTGACACGCGGTGCGCTCGAGGCCGCGTACGCGTCGCTGCAGGGCCAGAGGATGCCTTTTGCGCTACTGCTGGTCGATGTCGACCGATTCAAGGCCATCAACGACCAGCACTCCCATGTGGTGGGCGACGAGGTGCTTCGACGCATCGGGGCCTTGCTTCGCGAGGAGCTGCGAGACCCGGACATCGTGGGGCGCTATGGCGGCGAGGAGTTCGCGGTCCTGGTCACGCGCGTCGACGCGGAGACTGCGGTGGCCGTGGCCGATCGGCTGCGGCGCCGCGTCGGTACCTGCCGCTGGAGCGAAGTTGCGCCAGGCATCGACGTGACTCTCAGTGGCGGTCTGGTCATGGCAGGGTCGGGCGAGGACTTCGCATCGGCCGTGGCCCGCGCCGATGCCTTGCTCTACCGCGCCAAGCGCGACGGGCGGGACCGCCTGCATGCCGATGCGGGTGCAGGGGAACATCGGTGACGGGTGTCGCCGAACTGTATCGGCGCACCTTGGAGGAGCGCGGCTTCAGCGCCGACTCCGCCCAACTGGCCGCCATCGCGGCGCTGGAGCGCTGCGAGAACGAGTGGATCGCCTACAAGGCGCGCCGTGCCAACGCGGTGACCAAGATGCTGGTGCGGCCGCCGATCCCGCGCGGCGTCTACATGTGGGGCGGCGTCGGGCGCGGCAAGAGCTTTCTGATGGACTGCTTCTACCAGTCCGTGCCGCTGACGCGCAAGACGCGCCTGCACTTCCATGAGTTCATGCGCGAGGTGCACCGCGAGCTGCAGGAGCTCAAGGGCATGGCCGACCCGCTGGACGAGCTGGGTCGGCGCATCGCGCGGCGCTTCCGGCTGATCTGCTTCGACGAGTTCCACGTTGCCGACGTCACCGACGCGATGATCCTGCACCGGCTGCTGGCGGCACTGTTCGCCAACCGGGTGTCGATCGTGACCACGTCGAACTTCCATCCCGACGGGCTGTATCCGAACGGCCTGCACCGCGACCGGATCCTGCCGGCCATCGAGCTGCTGAAGGAGAAGCTCGAGATCGTCAATGTCGATGCCGGCACCGACTACCGCCGGCGCACGCTGGAGCAGGCCCGGCTGTACCACTGCCCGCTGGGCCCCGAGGCCGAAGCGGAACTGACGCGCATGTTCGAGGAACTGGCCGAGGCGCGGGACGAGGAGCCGGTGCTCTACATCGAGCACCGCGAGATCACCGCGCGCCGCAAGGCGGGGGGCGTGGTCTGGTTCGACTTCAAGTGGCTGTGCGGCGGCCCGCGCTCGCAGAACGACTATCTCGAGATCGCGACGCGGTTCCACACGCTCATCCTGTCCAACGTGCCGCACATGCCGCCACGCATGGCCAGCGAGGCGCGGCGCTTCACCTGGCTCGTGGACGTGCTGTACGACCGGCGCGTCAAGCTCATCATGTCGGCCGAGGTGCCGCCCGAGCAGCTCTACACCGAAGGCCCGCTGGCGCACGAGTTCCCGCGCACGGTGTCGCGCCTGGTGGAGATGCAGTCGGCCGAGTTCCTGGCACTGGACCGTCGTCATGTCGACACGTCGCTTACCTGAGCTGCTGATCGCATTGGCGCTGGGCGCCGGCGCGAGTTCGACGCCGGTGTCTGCAGCCGAACCGGCCCGCGTGGCCGCGTCCGCCCCTTCTGCTGCCTCGTCCACCCCGGCCGCCTCGGCGTCGCAGGAGCGTGCACGCATCGCGCGCGAGATGGCCGACGTCAATGCCCGGGCCCGCAGCGCCGAGGCCGCCTGTGCCCAGCAGTTCGCGGTGTCGTCCTGCCTGGCCCAAGTGCGCTCCGAGCGGCGCCTGGCCCTGCGCCAGCTCGAGCGTCAGCGGGCCGTGCTCGACGACGCGCAACGCCGCGAGAAGGCCGCCCAGCGCGTCGACCGCGTTCGCCAGCGGCAGGAGCAGTCTGCGAAGGACGATGCCCGTCCCCGGGTGGAGGTGCGCACGCGCGGCGCCGACCCGAAGCCCGGCGGGGCGCCGGTGCCGGCGGCGACGGAGCGCCCTGAGTCAGACACCGAGCGGGCCACGAAGGCGGCCGCCGCCGCGTCGGCGGCGCAGGCCCAGGCGGCCCGACGGGTCGAGGCGGCCGCGCGGCGGGCCAGCGAAGCGCAGGCTCATCGGGACGCGGTCGAGCAGCGTCAACGCGAGCGGGCCGCCAGCGGTCGGGTTGCAGCGCCCCTGCCGGTGCCGGCTTCAGCACCCCGCTAGCGCGTGCGGGGCCTCAGCGGTCCAGCGGCTCGACGCGCACGAGCGCCAGCGACAGGTTGTCGCCACCGCCACGGGCGCGCTGGCGCGCCTTGGACACCAGCATTTCGCTGGCTTCGCGTGCGGGCAGGGTATGGACGATCGCCCCCAGCTCCTTGGGCGTGAAGTAGTGCCACAGGCCGTCGCTGCAGGCCAGCACGCTGTCGCCGATCTCGAGCTGGCCGAGATTGCGCGCGGCCACCGGCGGATCCTGGTGCGTGCCGAGGCAGCCCGTCAGCAGGTTCGACTGCGGATGCGAGTTGGCTTCTTCCTCGGTGATCTGGCCTTCGTCGATCAGGCGTTGGACGAAGGAATGGTCCACCGTGCGGCTGACCAGATCGGGACCGCGGAAGTGATAGACGCGCGAGTCGCCGGCATGGACCACGTCGCACTGCCGGTTGGGCCCGACCACGAAGGCGGCCAGCGTGCTGTGCGGCTCCTCCTCGGCGGTGATGGCCGTCAGCTTGATCATCAGGTGCGCCTCCTCGACCATCTGGCGCAGCAGGTCGGCGGGCTCGTCCTTCTCGGGCACGTAGCGTTCGTACAGCTGTCGCGCCACCATGATCACCTGGTCGGCCGCCTTGCGGCCGCCGCTCTTGCCTCCCATGCCGTCGGCCAGCACGGCCAGCGCACAGCCCGGCACCCGGCCATGGGCGATGAGCTCGACCTGGTCCTGCTGATACTGCCGGTCGCCGCGATGCATCGCAGTGGCCGCGTTCAGGCGGTAGGCGATGGCGGAGGAGGTGGACATTCAGCCAATATACGGGAAGGGCTGCCCGCAGGCCGTTTCGTGCACGCCGGGACGTGAAGTACTGCCGCGCGTCTAAACTCGTCGCCACCGGGCCATGGACGACAACCTTCACTCGCCGCAGCGGCGCCTCATCGAACTGCGGATGGAACACGCGGACCTCGACAGCCTGATCGACCGCACGGCCGACCAGCCGCCGATGGACGACCTGGCCCTGCGTCGACTGAAGAAGCGTCGGCTGCTGCTGCGCGACCAGATCGCCTGCCTCGAGGCGCAGGTCGATCCGCCCGAGCCCGCCTGACGTGATGTTCGACGCGTCCGTTGCGGCCCAGCCCTCCCTCGAGGCGCTGGTGGTCCAGGCCTTCGCCGCCGACGGCGCCCTGGCCCAGGCCGAGCCCGCCTATGCCCAGCGCGACGTGCAGCAGCAGTTCGCCGTGGCGGTGGCCCGAGCGATCGACGGGCGCGAGGCGCTGGTGGCCGAGGCCGGCACCGGTGTCGGCAAGACCTACGCCTACCTCGTGCCGGTGCTGCTGTCGGGGCGCAGGGCGCTGGTATCGACCGCCACCAAGAGCCTGCAGGACCAGCTGTTCCTGCGCGATCTGCCGCGTCTGGTGCAGGCCCTGGGCGTGCCCGCGCGCGTGGCCCTGCTCAAGGGACGGTCCAGCTACCTGTGCACGCATCGCCTGGGCCAGGCGCGCCTGGCGGGTGCGCCTGGGGGGCCTGCCGCGCTGCCGGACCGCTTCGCCGTGCGGGCCCTGGCCCGCATCGAGGCCTGGGCCCCTGGTACCCGCACCGGGGACCTCGCCGAGATCGAGGGTCTCGACGACCGGTCGCCCGTGATCCCGCTCGTGACGTCCACGCGCGACAACTGTCTCGGGTCGGACTGTCCGCAGTTCGCCGCCTGCCACGTGGTGCGGGCGCGGCGCGAGGCGATGGCGGCGGACCTCGTGGTCGTCAACCACCACCTGTTCTTCGCCGACATCGCGCTGCGCGACACGGGGGTGGCCGAACTGCTGCCGAGCGTGGAAGTCGCGGTGTTCGACGAGGCGCATCAGCTGGTGGACACCGGCGTGCAATTCCTCGGTCGCGTGCTGGGCACGGCTCAGGCGCTGGACCTGGCGCGCGATCTGCTCGCCGTGGGTCAGACGCAGGCGCGCGGGCTGACCGACTGGCCGGGCATCGCCAGCGCGCTCGACCGCGCGGCGCGCGATCTGCGGCTGGCCGCGGCCGGGCCGCTGCGGGAGGTGCGGGCCCTGCTGAAGTTGCGCTGGGCCGATCGCGCCGGCCAGGCGGCGTTCGGCGACGCGGTGGCCGCGGTGGCGGCCGCCGCCGATCTGGCAGCCGAGGCGACGCAGGCGCTGATCGACGTCGGCCCGGACATGGCCCGCCTGCAGGAGCGGGCGCTGGAGCTGGCGCAGTCGGCGCGTTTGTTCGAGACGCAGGCCGAGCCCGACCGGGTGCGCTGGATCGACCTGTCGGCCCATTCGGTGCGGCTCGTGGAGTCGCCGCTCGACATCCGCGACATGCTGACCGAGCAGCGGGCGCGCGCGCCGAAGGCCTGGGTGTTCACGTCCGCGACGCTGGGCGACGACGAGGCGCTGACGTGGTTTACGCGCGCGGCCGGGCTGGAGGGCGAGGCAAGCACCCTGCGCCTGGGCAGCCCGTTCGACTATGCCGCCCACGCGCGGCTGTACGTGCCCGATCGGTTTCCCAAGCCCAACGAGGCCGGCCATGCCGAGGCGGTGGCGGGCCTGGCTGCGCGTTGCGCGGCCGCGCTGCGGGGTCGAACCTTCGTGCTGACCACGACTTTACGGGCGCTGCCCGTCGTGGCCGAGACGCTCCGGCAGGGCCTCGACGCCGCCGGTGCGTCCGATGTGGAAGTGCTCGTGCAGGGCAGTGGCCCCAAGCGGGCGCTGCTGCAGCGCTTCCTGGCGGCGCGGGCCGCGGTGCTGGTGGGGTCGCAGACGTTCTGGGAGGGCATCGACGTGCCGGGCGATGCGCTGCAGTGCGTCATCATCGACAAGCTGCCGTTCCCGCCGCCCAACGACCCGCTGGTGGAGGCGCGCGTGAAGCGGGTCGAAGCCGCCGGCGGCCGGCCCTTCGACGAGTGCTTCGTCGCCGACGCAGCGGTGTCGCTCAAGCAGGGCGCAGGGCGCCTGGTGCGAAGCGAGACCGACCGAGGCTTGCTCGTGGTGTGCGACCCGCGGATGGCCCGGATGCCCTACGGCCGCCGCCTGATCGCGGCGCTGCCGCCGATGACGAGGGTGGAGGACGAGGCCGGGGCCCTGGCGTGGCTGGGCGAGCTGGCGGCGGCCCATTGAGGGCCGCCGGGGCTCACCAGAACTGCCACCAGGCCTTGTCGCGCTGGCGCAGGCCCTCGCGCAGATGACGGCTGTTCGGGAAGTTGCGTTCCAGCACGCGCAGGGTGTCGGCCTGGAGCGATTTCAGGCCGAGCTGCTCGTAGCTCGCCACCAGCACGTACAGCGCTTCCTCGTTGGACGGCGTGCGCGGGTACTCCTGGATCACCGTCTGGGCCCGGTTCACCGCCGCCACGTAGGCGCCGCGCCGGAAGTAGTAGCGTGCCACGTGCAGCTCGTACTCCGCCAGCGCGTTGACGATGTAGTCCATCCGCGCCTTGGCATCGCTGGCGTAGCGCGACTGCGGGAACTGCTCGACCACCTGGCGGAAGGCCTGGAACGCCTCGCGCGAGGCCTGCTGGTCGCGCTCCGACAGGTCCTGCCGGGAGATCGCCGACATCACGCCCAGGTTGTCGTTGAAGTTGACCACGCCGCGCAGGTAGTACGCATAGTCCAGCGCCGGGCTCGACGGGTGGAGGCGGATGAAGCGATCCAGCGTGGCCAGTGCCTTCGCCCGCTCGCCCGATCGGTACTCGGCATAGGCGAGGTCGAGCGACGCCTGCTGCGACAGCAGCGTGCCCGCGGCGCGGCCCTCGATGCGCTCGAAGATCTTGGCGGCGCGGTCGTACGCGCCGCTGGCCATCTCGTCCTTGCCGTCTGCGTACAATTTTTCGACGGCCTGCGTCGAGTTCGGGTCTTCCTTCGGCGGCGAGCTGCAGCCACCCACGGCCAGGAGCGCCGCCAGGAACAGGAGCGGCGAGATGCGTCGGATCATGGTGCGCGAGGGGCCGGAGACCAACCCCATGTCCTCTGAGGAAAACGGCGCCGATTATAGGGACGCGATCACGGACGACCCGGCGGAGTCGGTCATCGAGACACGCCGCTTCGGCGTGGACGACGCGCTGCATGGCCAGCGACTGGACAAGGCGCTGGTCCGGCACGCGCCGGAGTTCTCGCGCAGCCACCTGCAGACGCTCATCGCGCGCGGGCTGGTCCTTGTCGATGGCGACGCGGCGCGCACGGCGTCCCGACGGCTGCGCGCCGGCCAGCAGGTGAGCGTCGAGCTGTGCCCGACCGACGAGAGCCAGGCCTTCGTGCCGCAGCCGATGGCCTTGAACGTGGTGTTCGAGGACGAGCACCTGCTCGTGATCGACAAGCCGGCGGGGTTGGTGGTGCATCCGGCACCGGGCCATTGGCAGGGCACGTTGCTCAACGGCCTGTTGGCGCGCTATCCCGCGGCGTCGAGGCTGGCGCGGGCGGGCATCGTGCATCGCCTCGACAAGGACACGTCGGGCCTGATGGTGGTGGCGCGCACGCTGGAGGCGATGACGGCGCTGACCCGGGCGATCGCCGCCCGCGAGGTCCGGCGCGAGTACCTGGCCCTGGCGCATGGCGAGGTGCCGGCCGAGCCGTTCTCCATCGACGCCCCGATCGATCGCGACCCGGTGTCGAGGGTGCGCATGGCGGTCCGGACCGGCGGCCGGGCCTCGCGCACCGACGTCGAGCGCCTCGGTTTCGACGGTGCCGTCAGCGCGCTGCGATGCCGCCTGCACACCGGACGCACGCACCAGATTCGGGTGCATCTGGCCTGGCGGGGCCATCCGCTGGTGGCGGACACCCTCTACGGCGGCAAGCCGGCGCTGGGTCTGACGCGCCAGGCGCTGCATGCCCAGCGCCTGGGCTTCGTCCATCCCGTGTCGGGAGGGGTATTGGGCTTCGAGGCGCCGTTGCCGCCGGACCTGTCCGAGGCCTGGGGGCGGGTGACTCGCTAGTGCGGGGCACGGGGCTGCCGCTACAATCGCCCGCAAACGTCCCGA
The DNA here is from genome assembly GCF_057219775.1 of Aquabacterium sp. T101. NCBI lineage: Bacteria > Pseudomonadati > Pseudomonadota > Betaproteobacteria > Burkholderiales > Sphaerotilaceae > Aquabacterium > Aquabacterium sp. T101. The sequence goes on along the minus strand of NZ_JBXVVZ010000001.1, from coordinate 456,853 downwards.
GCCGCCAAGCGCGCCGGGGCCGGCCCGCCCAGGGCCGCTCGCGCCCGATGGGCACACCCGCTCCACGGGCCCGCTCTGCAACCCCAGCCCCGGTGCCGACCGTTCGGTACCCACGCACGCCGCCCCCATGAATACGCCGGAGGCCAAGCGCGTCCTCGAAACCGCGCTCATCTGTGCCCAGCAGCCGCTGCCCTTGTCGGCGATGCGGCAGCTGTTCGCCGACCAGGTCGGCACCGACACGATCAAGAGCCTGCTCGACGAGCTGGTGCGCGACTGGGAAGGGCGGGGCGTCGAACTGGTGCCGCTGGCGACGGGCTGGCGTTTCCAGAGCCGGCCCGAGCTGCGCGAGTACCTCGACCGACTGCACCCGGAGAAGCCGCCGAAGTACTCGCGCGCGGTGCTCGAAACCCTGGCCATCGTCGCCTACCGGCAGCCGGTGACCCGGGGCGACATCGAGGACATCCGCGGCGTGGCCGTGGGTTCGCAGATCGTCAAGCAGCTCGAGGACCGCGGCTGGATCGAGGCCATCGGCCACCGCGAGGCGCCGGGGCGCCCGGCGCTGTATGCCACCACGCGCCACTTCCTCGACGACCTCGGGCTGGCCAGCCTGGACCAGCTCCCTGCGCTCGACGGGCCCGACGGCGGTGTCGACCGCATGGCCCAGGCCCTGGCCGATCAGCCCGGCCTCATCGACAGCGAGGTGGCCCCGGACGGCCAGGCCTCGCTGGCGCTCGACCTCCCTGAAACCGATGCCACCGGCGAGCCGATCGCCCCCTCCGCACCATGAACGACCCCACTCGCGACGACGACGCGCCTCCGACTCCTGCGGCGGGCGACGACGCGCCCCGCGCCGACCGCCCCCGGCGGCGCCGCGGTCCGCGGGCGTCCAAGGGTGAAGGCGGTGGCGTCGAGTCGGCGGCCCCGGTGTCCGATGCGGACGCTGCTGACGGCGACCACACCACCGAAGGCGAGGGGCCTGCGGCGGCCGACGGCGGCGCCGGGTCCGGTCCGGACGACGCCGGCCGGCCGCGTCGCAAGCGGCGCCGTGGCCGCAAGGGGCGGGGTTCGCGCGAAGGTGGCGATGCACCGGCGGACAGCGCCCCCCCGTCGACGGTCGACCCTGCCTTGCCCATGCCCGACGCGGGCGCCGTCTTCGCCACGGTGACGGCAGGCGAGTTCGACTCCGAGAGTGCCGATGACCCGGCCCCCGCGGAGGCGGGCGAAGGGTCGGTGCCGGTGGCCGATGGCGCGGCTGCCGAGGGTGCCGCGACGGCGCCCGAGCGCCGGATCCTCGCGCCGGATGCGGACGCCCCGAAGCTCCAGAAGGTGCTGGCGCAGTCGGGCCTCGGCTCGCGCCGCGACCTCGAGCAGATGATCGCGGACGGCCGCGTGACCGTGAACGACGAGAAGGCCCATGTCGGGCAGCGCGTGTCGTGGGGCGACCGCGTCGCCATCGACGGCAAGGTGGTGCGCGTGCGCATCGCGCCGCTGCCGACCCGCGTGCTGGCCTACCACAAGCCGGTCGGCGAGGTCGTCACGCTGGACGATCCGGAAGGCCGTCCGACCGTGTTCCGCAACCTGCCGAGGCTGCCGCAGGGCAAGTGGCAGTCGGTCGGACGCCTGGACATCAATACCGAAGGCCTGCTGCTGTTCACCACGTCCGGGGAGCTGGCCAACCGGCTGATGCATCCTCGCTTCGGCATCGAGCGCGAGTACGCGGTGCGCGTGCTCGGACAGCTCACCGACGACAGCCGGTCGCGGCTGCTGGCCGGAGTCCCGATCGACGGCCAGCCGGCATCGTTCCTGCGCATCGAGGACGGCGGTGGCGAGGGGGTCAATCACTGGTACCGCGTGGTGATCGCCGAGGGCCGACACCGCGAGGTGCGACGGCTGTTCGACGCCGTCGGCCTGGCGGTCAGCCGCCTGATCCGCATCCGCTACGGCGCCATCGTGCTGCCGCGGGGCCTCAAGCGCGGCCGGTTCGTCGATCTGGCCGAGGACGACGTGAAGCTGCTGCGCCGCCTGACGGGGTTGGGGGTGCGGGGCGAGGGCACACCGGCCCGCAAGGAAGGTCGCGGCGCTGCGCGTCGCGACGACGGGGCCGCCCCGAAGCCGCCGCGACGAGAGCGCGAGCGCGAGATGCCGTCGCCGCTGACGACGTCGGCGCCGGTGCCGGGCAAGAAGCGGCGTGGCTCCAAGCATTCGTTGCACGAGGGCTTCGGCGACGCGGCGCTGCGGGCGCGCGAGGACGACTTCGCCGAGCACGACGAGGCCGCGCAGCCGGCGGACAACCTGGACTTCACCAACATCCCGAATCCGCTGCAGCAGACGTTCGACCGTCGCGCCCTGCGCGAGGCGCAGCGCCCGCAGCGCGAGATCGCCGACGACGGCCCGATCCCGAATCCGTTGCAGCAGACCTACGACCAGCGTGCCCTCAAGGCGGCGCGCACCCCGCAGCGGGTGGTCGAGGACGACGACGGTCCGATTCCCAATCCGCTGCAGCAGACCTACGACAAGCGCTTCAACAAGGGCGGCGCGCCGGTGGGTCCGGGCGGCGGCGGTGGCGGCCGGGGCCGGGCCGGCGGCAGCAAGAAGCGCGGCGCCCGCCCGGCCGGCGGTGCGGGTGGTGCCCAGCCGGATCCGATGCGCACGGCGGTCGGCTACATCGGCGCCGACGCTTTCCTGGGCAAGAAGGGCGGCGGCGGTGGTGGTGGCCGCGGCCGGCGTGGCGGGCCGCGCAAGCCGCGCTGAGCGCGGTCGGGCGGCAGGTTCACGAGATACAATTCAAGGCTTTGCCAAGTCATTGATTTACTGGAGACTTTTTCATCATGGCGATCGAACGCACGCTGTCCATCATCAAGCCTGACGCGGTGGCGAAGAACGTGATCGGGCAGATCTATGCCCGCTTCGAAGGCGCTGGCCTGAAGATCGTGGCCGCGCGCATGGCGCACCTGTCGCGCGGCGAGGCCGAGGCCTTCTACGCGGTGCACAAGGCCCGTCCGTTCTTCAACGACCTGGTCCAGTTCATGATCTCGGGCCCGGTGATGATCCAGGTGCTCGAAGGCGAGAACGCGATCGGCCGCAACCGCGAGCTGATGGGCGCGACCGACCCCAAGAAGGCCGAGAAGGGCACCATCCGCGCCGACTTCGCCGACAGCATCGACGCCAATGCGGTGCACGGCTCCGACGCCCCGGAGACCGCCGCTGCCGAAGTGGCGTTCTTCTTTCCGGGCATGGCGGTCTACAGCCGCTGATCCACTCATGGCCACCAACCTTCTCGATCTTGATCTCGAAGGGCTGGTGGCCTGGTGCGAGGGCCTGGGCGAGAAGCGCTTTCGTGCGGCCCAGCTGTTCCGCTGGATCCACCAGAAAGGTGCCAGCGACTTCTCGGTGATGAGCGACCTGGCCCGAGGGCTGCGCGACAAGCTGGCCACGTCGGCCGTGATCGCACCGCTGCCGGTCATCTCGGAGCACGCGTCGGCCGACGGCACCGTCAAGTGGCTGTTCGACGTCGGTGGCGGCAATGCCGTCGAGACGGTGTTCATCCCCGAGGCCGACCGTGGCACGCTGTGCATCTCGTCGCAGGCTGGCTGTGCAGTCGGTTGCCGTTTCTGTTCCACCGGTCACCAGGGCTTCTCGCGCAACCTGACCACGGGCGAGATCGTGGCCCAGCTGTGGCATGCGGAGCATCATCTGCGCCGCCGCCTGGGCCTTGCGGCAGGCGAGCGCGCCGTCACCAACGTGGTGATGATGGGCATGGGCGAGCCGCTGCAGAACTACTCGGCACTGGTGCCCGCGCTGCGGGTCATGCTCGACGATCACGGCTACGGGCTGTCCCGGCGCCGCGTGACGGTGAGCACGTCCGGCGTGGTGCCGATGATCGACCGCCTGCGCGAGGACTGCCCCGTGGCGCTCGCGGTGTCGTTGCATGCGCCGGACGACACTCTGCGCGACGAACTGGTGCCGCTGAACCGAAAGTACCCGCTGGCCGAGTTGCTGGCGGCGTGCCGGCGCTACCTGGATGCCGCGCCGCGCGACTTCATCACCTTCGAGTACTGCATGCTCGATGGCGTCAACGATTTGCCGGCACAGGCCGATGCGCTGGCGTCGCTGGTGCGCGAGGCCGGGGTGCCTTGCAAGTTCAACCTGATCCCGTTCAACCCGTTCCCCGAGTCGGGCCTGACGCGCTCCCCGCGCGAGCGGGTGCTGCAGTTCGCCACGCGGCTGCAGGACGCCGGTTACGTGACCACGGTGCGGCGCACCCGGGGTGACGACATCGACGCGGCCTGCGGGCAGCTCGCGGGCGAGGTGCAGGACCGCACCCGCGTTCAGGAGCGCCGGCGGCGCATTCCGCTGATGCCTGTCCAACCGGCCCTGGTGCCCCGACCCGATGCCTGACTTCAAGTCCATGCCGGTCCGCGCGAGCTCGACGCTGGCGATTGTTGCCACGGCCGCGGCACTGCTCGGGGCCTGCGCCCAGAACACGACGACGCAGACGGTCAATCCACAGGACTCGCGCTCGGCGCCCGAGTCGGCGGAGCCCGAGCGCCGTGCCGCTCTTCGCCTGGAGCTGGCCGCGCTGTACTTCAGCAACGGGCAGTTCGAGACCGCGCTGGAGGAGACCCGCCTGGCGCTTGCGGCCCGGCCCGATCTCGGCGGTGTCTTCAACCTGCGCGGCCTGATCTATGCCGCCATGGGCGACGACAAGCAGGCCGACGAGAATTTCGCGCGCGCGCTGACCCTGAACCCGCGCGATGTCGACGCGATGCACAACCGCGGCTGGTTCCTCTGCCAGCGCAACCGTTTCGACGAGGCCGACCGACTGTTCGAGCAGGCGCTGGCGCAGCCGCAGTACCGCGACGCGCCGCGCACGCTGATGGCCCAGGGCATCTGCCTGGCACGCGCCGGCAAGCTGCCGGACGCCGAGCGCAAGCTGCTGCGGGCCTACGAGATCGATGCCGGCAACCCGACGGCGGCATTGAACCTGTCGGAAGTCCTGTACCGGCGCGGCGAGTACGAGCGGGCGCGGTTCTACGTGCGCCGCGTCAATTCGCGCGAGGACCTGAGCAATGCGCAGACGCTGTGGCTGGCGCTGCGCATCGAGCACCGCATCGGCAATCGCAACGGCGTCGAGGAATACGGGCGCCAGCTGCGCAGCCGCTTCCCGCAGTCGCCCGAGGCGATGGCCTATGAGCGAGGGCGATTCGATGACTGACGCGGACCGGCCCGAGGGGGGCCAGGACAGTCGCGCGACCGGCCCCACGGCCGGGGCGCTGCTGCGTGCGGCGCGCGAACAGCGCGGCATCCACATCGCTGCGATGGCCGCCGCCATCAAGGTGCCGCAGCGCAAGCTGGAGGCGCTCGAGGCGGACCGCTACGACGAACTGCCCGACCTGACCTTCACCCGCGCGCTGGCGCAGTCGGTATGCCGGCACCTCAAGATCGACGTCCAGCCGGTGCTCGATCGCCTGCCCCAGTCCGGCGCGGCGAGCCCGCGCCTCGAGCAGGTCGGCGTCGGCCTGAATGCGCCGTTCCGCGAGCGTCCCGGCCGCGAGGAGCCGGCGGACTGGTCCTGGGTGCGCCGGCCGGTCGTTTGGGGCACGCTGTCGGTCCTGGTGGCGGCCGCGGCCCTGTGGTTCATGCCGGACTCCTGGCTCGGGCAGGTGTTGCGCACCAAGGTGCCGTCGACCCCGGCGTCGACGGCCACCAGCGTGACCGAACTGCCGGCCGTGCCGTCGTCGGCCCCCGCGCCGGTGGCTCCGGCGCCGGCGTCGGCTGCGGCCTCCACGTCGGCGCTGGCCCCCGTGTCGGGCTCGACGGCCGCATCCGCACCGGGGGCACCGGCCTCGGCGGCCCTGTCCTCGTCGACGGTCCCGACCCTGAGCGTGGCTGCGACCACGGCCGAAAGCTGGATCGAGGTCCAGGACGCACGGGGCGAGACGCTGCTGTCGCGCAGCCTCGCGCCCGGCGAGTCGGTGGCGGTCGATGGCGCCGCGCCGCTGCGGGTGACGGTCGGCAATGCCGCGTCGACCCGGCTCCAGTTCCGGGGCAAGCCGGTCGAACTGGCCGCCCACACGCGCGACAACGTGGCGCGCATGCAGCTCAACTGAGGTGTCGATGAGCGATTCGCTGCAGGACTTCGGCTCGATCGTCATGGCCTCGCCGGCACCGCGCCGGTCGCGGCAGGCGCGGGTCGCCTGGGGTTCGAACGTGGTGACGATCGGGGGCGATGCGCCGGTGCGCGTGCAGTCGATGACCAACACAGACACGGTCGACGCCATAGGCACCGCAATCCAGGTCAAGGAGCTGGCGCAGGCCGGCAGCGAGCTGGTCCGCATCACCGTCAACACGCCCGAGGCGGCGCAGGCGGTGCCCTACATCCGCGACCAGCTCGACCGCATGGGCATCGACGTGCCCCTGGTCGGCGACTTCCACTACAACGGGCACCGGCTGCTGACCGACTATCCGGACATGGCGCGTGCCCTGAGCAAGTACCGGATCAATCCGGGCAACGTCGGCAAGGGCGACAAGCGCGACCGCCAGTTCGCGATGATGGTCGAAGCCGCAGCGCGTTACGACAAGGTGGTGCGCATCGGCGTCAACTGGGGCAGCCTGGACCAGGACCTGCTCGCCGCGCTGATGGACGACAACGCCCGCCGCATGCCGCCCTGGGACGCCAAGCAGGTGATGGTGCAGGCCCTCGTGACGTCGGCGCTCGACTCGGCCACCTACGCCCGCGAGGTCGGCCTCGACCCGAACCAGATCATCATCAGCTGCAAGGTCAGCGGCGTGCAGGACCTGATCACGGTCTACCGCGCGCTGGCCGCGCGCTGCGACTATGCGCTGCACCTCGGCCTCACCGAGGCCGGCATGGGCACCAAGGGCACGGTGGCTTCCGCTGCCGCGCTGGCCGTGCTGCTACAGGAAGGCATCGGCGACACGATCCGCGTCAGCCTGACGCCCCAGCCGGGCGAAGCCCGTACCCAGGAGGTCGTCGTGGCGCTCGAGCTGCTGCAGGCCCTCGGCCTGCGCTCGTTCAACCCGAGCGTGACCGCCTGCCCCGGCTGCGGTCGCACCACCAGCACCACCTTCCAGGAGCTGGCCAAGCAGATCGACGACTTCCTGCGCGCGCAGATGCCCGTGTGGAAGGCACGCTACCCCGGCGTCGAGAACCTCAAGGTGGCCGTGATGGGCTGCATCGTCAACGGGCCGGGCGAGAGCAAGCATGCCGACATCGGCATCAGCCTGCCCGGCACCGGCGAGGCCCCCGCGGCACCGGTGTTCATCGACGGCGAGAAGGCGCTCACGCTGCGTGGCGAGGGCATCGCCACCGAGTTCCACCGCATCGTCGAGTCCTACATCGAGAAGCGCTTCGGCGCGCATTGAACGGAGCGCCGCGCTGGCCGCGGCGCGATTCCCATGGCTGAAGGCAACCGCGCCGCAAAGGCAAGCACCCCCCTGACCGCGGTCAAGGGCATGAACGATTTGCTGCCCGACGAGGCGGCACAGTGGGAGTGGGTCGAGTCCCGCCTGCGCGACCTGCTGTCGCGCTGGGGCTACCGCAACCTGCGCACGCCGATCGTCGAGCCCACGCCGCTGTTCGTGCGCGGCCTCGGCGAGGTGACCGACATCGTCGAGAAGGAGATGTTCTCCTGGACCGACGCGATGAACGGCGACGCGCTCACGCTGCGCCCCGAGGCCACGGCCGGCATCGTGCGCGCGATCAACGAGCACAACGCGCTGTACAACGGGCCGTTGCGCATCTGGCAGCTGGGCCCGATGTTCCGCCACGAGCGGCCGCAGAAGGGCCGGGCGCGCCAGTTCCACCAGCTCGATGTCGAGGCACTGGGCCATGCCGGCCCCGACGTGGACGCCGAGATCATCCTGATGCTGCGCGCGCTGTGGCAGGAGCTGGGCCTGGTCGAGGGCCGCGACATCGTGCTGGAGCTCAACAGCCTGGGTCAGCCCGGGGAGCGCAGGGCCCATCGCGATGCGCTGATCGCCCACTTCGAGCGCCATGCCGACGCGCTGGATGCCGACGCGAAGCGTCGCCTGCACAGCAACCCGCTGCGCATCCTGGACACCAAGAACCCAGCGATGGCGTCGGTGGTGGAGTCCGCGCCGACGCTGATGGACTTCCTCGGTGCCGACTCGCTGGCGCACTTCGGCGCCTTGCGCGCCGTGCTGGACGCCGCGGGCCTGGCCTACACCGTGAACCCGCGCCTGGTGCGCGGCATGGACTACTACAACCTCACCGTCTTCGAGTGGAAGAGCCCCCTGCTCGGGGCCCAGAGCACGGTGTGCGGCGGCGGCCGCTACGACCAGCTGATCGAAACCCTGGGCGGCAAGCCCGCGCCGGGCATCGGTTTCGGCCTCGGCATGGAGCGCCTGATGCTGATGCTGGAAGGCGCCGGCATCCGGGCGCCTTCCGGCGCGCCCGATGCCTACGCCCTGGTGCCCGATGCGGCCCTGCTGCCGCAGGTGATGCCGGTGCTCGTGGCCCTGCGCGCCGCGGGCGTGAAGGTGCAGATGCACGCCGCCACCCGGGACGGCCCGGGCAGCATGAAGTCACAGTTCCGCCGCGCCGACGCCAGCGGTGCCGCCTTCGCCCTGATCTTCGGCGCGGACGAATTGGCGGCGGGCCAGGTGGCCGTCAAGCCCCTGCGTGGCGGCGACGGCGCCCAGTTCACGCGACCGCTGGACCAGCCCGCCGCCTGGGCGGGCGAGCTTCGCACCCCATAATCCCCGCTTCGTTTTCGCGGACCGCACATGGCGACCCATCTCGACCTGCAGGAGCAGGAACAACTCGACCAGCTCAAGGCCTTCTGGAGCCGGTACGGCAACCTGATCACCTGGACCCTGACGCTGGCGCTGTCCGGTTTCGCCGCCTGGCAGGGCTGGAACTGGTGGCAGCGCGAGCAGGGCACCAAGGCCGGTGCGCTGTATGACGAACTCGACCGGGCCGCACGGGCCGGCGACGCCGACCGGACGTCGCGCGCCTTCAGCGATCTGAAGGAGCGTTTCCCGCGCACCCTGCAGGCGCAGCAGGCCGGCCTGCTGGCGGCCAAGGTCCAGCACGACAAGGGCCAGGCCGACGCGGCGCTGGCGACCTTGTCGTGGGTGGCGGACACCGCGTCCGAGGACGAATACCGTGTCGTGGCGCGGCTGCGCGCGGCCGGTGTGCTGCTCGACCGCAAGCAGTACGACGACGCCCTCAAGCAACTCGACGCCGCCCAGCAGGGCAAGGCGCGCGAGTTCGACGGCCTCATCGCCGACCGGCGCGGCGACGTGCTGGCCGCCCAGGGCAAGAAGACCGAGGCGCTGGCGGCGTACCAGACGGCCTACAAGGCGCTGGACGACAAGGTGGACTATCGCCGCCTGATCGACGCCAAGCTCACCGCCCTGGGCGCGGCCCCGGCGCCGGTGGCCGCAGCCTCGGGAGCGGGCAAATGATCCGCGCGCTGCGCGCCGTCGTCCTGCTGTCGGCTGCGGCACTGGCCGCCGGCTGCTCGAGCGACAAGCCCAAGCCCACGCCGCTGGAGGCGATCACCCCGCAGATCGCCGGGCAGCAGGTCTGGCGTGCCAGCCTCGACGGCGGTCTGCCATTCGTGCTGATGCCCACGGCACGGGCCGATGCCTTCGTCGTGGCCGGGGGCGACGGTACCGTCGCCGCCCTGTCGGTGCAGGACGGCCGGGAGCTCTGGCGCGGCGGTGCCGGGGCCCGGCTGACGGCCGGCGTGGGTTCCGACGGCCGGTTCGCGGCCGTGGTGAATCGCGACAACGAACTCGTCGTGCTGGACAACGGCGCGGTGAAGTGGCGCACCCGTCTCGGGTCGCTGGTCGCCACGGCGCCGCTGGTGGCGGGAGAGCGGGTCTTCGTGATGGGCGTCGACCGGGCCGTCCAGGCCTACGACGCCGTCGACGGGCGCTACCTGTGGGCCCTCAAGCGCGGCGGCGAGCCGCTGACCCTGTCGCAGCCGGGGGTCGTGGCGGCCTTCAAGGACACCTTGCTGGTGGGGCAGGGCCAGCGCCTGACCGGTGTCGACCCCCTCAAGGGCACGGTGCGCTGGGAGGTGGCGCTGGCCAATCCCCGCGGCACCAATGAAGTGGAGCGCGTGGCCGATCTGGTCGGCCCGCTGGTGCGCGCCGGCGACGTGGTGTGCGGCCGGGCCTTCCAGGCCGCCGTGGGCTGTGCCGACGCCCAGCGCGGCGCGTTGCTCTGGACCAAGGTCGCCGGTGGCTCGCAGGCGGTGGGGGGCGACGCCGATCTGGTGGCGGCCGCCGACGGCGTCGGCCGCATCACCGCGTGGCGCACCACCAGTGGCGACCTGGCCTGGACCGCCGAGCAGCTCACCCACCGCAGCCCGTCGGGCCTGCTCGTTATCGGGCGCACGGTCGTGGTGGGCGACTTCGAGGGCCAGGTGCACTTCCTGGATCGCGCCTCGGGCAAGACCCTGCTGCGCCTGCCCACCGATGGTTCGCAGGTGATCGGCACGCCCGTGGCCTCCGGCACCACCATCCTGGTGGCCACGGCCAAGGGCGGCCTGTTCGCCTTCCGGCCGCAGTAGATGGCCTGCGCCGGCGGCGGTTCATGAAGCCGGTCATCGCCCTGGTGGGGCGTCCGAACGTCGGCAAGTCGACCCTGTTCAACCGGCTCACGAAGAGCCGTGACGCGATCGTGGCCGACTTCGCCGGCCTCACCCGCGACCGCCACTACGGCGAGGGCCACCTGAGCGGGCGCGACTTCATCGTGATCGACACCGGCGGCTTCGAGCCCGACAAGCCGACCGGCGTGGTCGCCGAGATGGCCAAGCAGACTCGTCAGGCCGTGGCCGAGGCCGACGCGGTGGTGTTCGTGACGGACATCCGCGCCGGCGTCTCGGGCCAGGACCACGACATCGCGCGCTATCTGCGCTCGGCCAACAAGCGCGTGTTCCTGGCGGTCAACAAGGCCGAAGGCATGAGCGAGGCCCCCGCGCTGGCCGAGTTCCACGAGCTGGGCATCGGCGAGCCGCATCCGGTGTCGGCCGCGCACGGGCAGGGCATCCGCAGCCTGATGGACGCGGTGCTCGACGGGCTGGACATCCCCGAGCCCGGCGCGGACGAGGACGACGACCGCGCCGCCGACGGTTCGCGGCCGATCCGCCTGGCGGTGGCCGGGCGCCCCAACGTCGGCAAGAGCACCCTGATCAACACTTGGCTCGGCGAGGAGCGCCTGGTGGCGTTCGACCTGCCGGGCACCACGCGCGACGCGATCCACGTGCCGTTCGAGCGCCAGGGTCAGCGCTTCGACCTGATCGACACCGCAGGCCTGCGTCGCAAGGGCAAGGTGTTCGAGGCGATCGAGAAGTTCTCTGTCGTCAAGACGCTGCAGGCGATCTCGGACGCCAACGTCGTGGTTCTGCTGCTCGACGCCACCCAGGGTGTCGCGGACCAGGACGCCCACATCGCCGGCTACATCCTGGAGGCCGGGCGCGCCGTGGTCGTGGCGGTGAACAAGTGGGACGCCGTGGACAGCTACCAGCGCCAGATGCTGGAGCGCCAGATCGCCCAGCGCCTGGCGTTCCTGCGCTTCGCCGAGGTGGTGCCGATTTCGGCGCTCAAGCGCCAGGGCCTCGGCCCGCTGTGGAAGGCCATCGGCGCGGCCCACCAGTCGGCCAGCGCCAAGCTGCCCACGCCGCTGCTCACCCGTCTGGTGCACGACGCGGTCCAGCACCAGCAGCCCAAGCGGGCCGGCACCTTCCGCCCCAAGCTGCGCTATGCCCACCAGGGCGGGCAGAACCCGCCGGTGGTGGTGGTGCACGGCAACTCGCTGGAACACGTGACCGACAGCTACAAGCGCTACCTGGAAGGCCGCATCCGGGACCACTTCAAGCTGGTGGGAACGCCGCTGCGGGTGGAGATGAAGACGTCGCGGAACCCTTTCGACGACAAGGGCTCCTAGTGTTGGACAGCGCGGTGGGCGCGCTGTGATAACGTGACATCCGTCCACGCAAAAACCAACACGGAGTGAATATCGTGAGCAACAAAGGGCAGCTTCTACAAGACCCGTTCCTCAACCTGCTGCGCAAGGAACACGTCCCCGTCTCCATCTACCTCGTCAACGGCATCAAGCTGCAGGGTCAGATCGAGTCGTTCGACCAGTACGTCGTCCTGCTGCGCAACACGGTCACCCAGATGGTCTACAAGCATGCGATCTCCACGGTCGTGCCGGGCCGTGCGGTGAACTTCCACGCCGGCGAGCCGAGCGAGCCCGCGGCCGGCAACGGCTGAAGCAGGGCGCCGCGCTCCTTCCTTGGGTTCTCCTTCCTCCCATCACGCGTTCGACGCGACGAGCGCCGGCCCGACCCGGGCCGTGCTCGTGGGCGTCGATTTCGGCCCCGGCTCGTCCTTCGATCCGACGCTCGACGAACTGGCGCTGCTGGCGCAGTCGGCTGGCGACGACCCGGTGGTGCGCATCACGGCGCGCCGCAAGGCGCCCGACGCGGCGCTGTTCGTGGGCAGCGGCAAGGCCGACGAGATCAAGGCGGCGGTCGAGACGCACCAGGCCCATGGGGTGATCTTCGACCAGTCGCTGTCGCCGGTGCAGCAGCGCAACCTGGAGCGCCACCTGGGCGTGCCGGTGGCCGATCGCACCTCGCTGATCCTCGACATCTTCGCCGCCCGGGCCCAGAGCCACGAGGGCAAGCTGCAGGTGGAACTGGCGCGGCTGCAGTACCAGGCCACGCGGCTGGTGCGCCGCTGGACCCACCTGGAGCGCCAGACCGGCGGCATCGGCCTGCGCGGCGGCCCGGGCGAGACCCAGATCGAGCTCGACCGGCGCATGATCGGCGAGCGCATCAAGTCGGTGAAGTCGCGGCTGGAGAAGGTGAAGAAGCAGCACCAGACCCAGCGCCGGTCGCGCGACAAGCGCGGCGCGTTCACCGTGTCGCTGGTGGGCTACACCAACGCGGGCAAGTCCACGCTGTTCAATGCCCTGACCAAGTCGAAGGCCTTTGCCGCCGACCAGCTCTTCGCCACGCTGGACACCACCACGCGCCAGCTGTGGCTGGCCGAGGCGGGCCGCTCGGTCGTGCTGTCGGACACCGTCGGCTTCATCCGCGACCTGCCGCACAAGCTGGTGGAAGCGTTCCGCGCCACGCTGCAGGAAGCCGCTGACGCCGACCTGTTGCTGCACGTGGTCGACGCCGCCAGCCCGCAGGCCGCCGAGCAGATGGCCGAGGTGGAGCGGGTGCTGCAGGAGATCGATGCCGACCGCATTCCGCAGATCCTGGTCTTCAACAAGCTCGACCTGCTGGAGCCCTCGGCACGTCCCCGCACGGAAGTCGACGCCGTCGAACGTGCGCCCGGCGTGGTCACGCCACGCGTTTTCGTCAGCGCCCGCGATGGCTTCGGCCTCGACGCACTCAGGCGCCTGATCGCCGGCCAGGTGGCCGGCACCTTGAATGCCGCCGCATTGCCTACACTTGCGACCCAGCCCCTTACCGAACCCTTGCTCGGAACTGCATGAGCCTGCGCATCGACTCCGACGCTCCCGCGTCTTTCGGCCATCGCCTGGCCGACGTGGCCCGCGCCGCGCGCGCCCTGACCGGGCGGGCGTTGCCCATGTTCAGCAATCGGGGGGACGGTCCGCCGGACCTCGACGAACTGTGGCGTGACTTCAACCGCAAGCTGGGCGGCCTGTTCGGTGGCAAGCCCGGGGGTTCCGGTCCCCGGCCGCCGCGCGACGGTGGCGGCCCGGGCGGTGGCAACTTCCAGCCCGACATGAAGAGTGCGGGCCTGGGGGCGCTGCTTATCGGCGGCATCGCGCTCCTGGTGTGGGCGGCCAGCGGCATCTTCATCGTGCAGGAAGGGCAGCAGGCGGTGGTGACCACCTTCGGCCGCTACTCCAAGACCGTGGACGCCGGCATCCAGATGCGCCTGCCGTACCCGTTCCAGGCCCACGAGACGGTGTCGGTGAGCCAGTTGCAGTCGGTGGAAGTCGGCCGCAACACGGTGCTGCAGGCCACCGGCCTGCGCGACTCGTCGATGCTCACCCAGGACGAGAACATCGTCGACATCCGTTTCACGGTGCAGTACCGCCGCGCCAATGCGCGGGCGTTCCTGTTCGAGAACTTCCGCCCCGACGAGGCCGTGCAGCAGGCGGCCGAGACCGCGGTGCGCGAGGTGGTGGGCCGCAGCAAGGTCGACGCGGTGCTGTACGAGCAGCGCGCCGCGCTGGCCGCGGACCTGGTCAAGTCGATCCAGGGCCAGCTCGACCGCATCAATGCCGGCATCCTGATCGACAACGTCAACGTGCAGAACGTGCAGGTGCCCGAGCAGGTGCAGGCAGCCTTCAACGACGCCGTGAAGGCGGGTGCGGACCGCGATCGCTTCAAGAACGAAGGTCAGGCCTACGCCGCGGACGTGATCCCCAAGGCCCAGGGCACGGCCGCACGCCTGAAGCAGGAGGCCGAGGCCCACCGTGCCACCGTGGTGTCGCAGGCCGAGGGTGATGCGCAGCGCTTCCGCTCCGTGCTGACCGAGTACCAGAAGGCCCCCACCGTGACGCGCGACCGGCTCTATCTGGAGACGATGCAGTCCGTGTACAGCAACGTCACCAAGGTGCTGGTCGACAGCCGCGCCGGTTCGAACCTGCTGTATCTGCCGCTGGATCGCCTGCTTCAGCAGAGCGGCCCGATGGCTGCGCCTGCCCCGGCCACTTCGGTGGCCACCCCGCCGTCGACACCGGCCCCGGCGGAGCCGGCTGCGGCCGACCCCCGCGCGCGCGAAGGCGTGCGCTCCCGTGACCGCGACAACCGCTGAGGCGCCGCCATGAATCGCATCGGACTCATCGCCGTCAGTGCGCTGCTCGCACTGATGATCGCGGCATCCACCCTGTTCATTGTCGACCAGCGCCAGGTGGCGGTGGTCTATTCGCTGGGCGAGATCAAGGAAGTGATCACCGAGCCGGGGCTGAAGTTCAAGCTTCCGCCGCCGCTGCAGAACGTGGTGTTCCTCGACAAGCGCATCCAGACGCTCGACAGCCCGGAGACCCGGCCGATCTTCACCGCCGAGAAGAAGAGCCTGGTGATCGACTGGCTGGTGAAGTGGCGGATAGCGGAGTCGCGCCAGTTCATCCGCAACAACGGTGTCGACTTCCGCAACCTCGAGCTGCGCCTGTCGCCCGTGGTGCAGGCTGCCTTCAACGAGGCCGTCACCAAGCGCACGGTCAGCGGCGTGCTGGCCACCGACCGCGAGCGCGTCATGCAGGACGTGCGCGAGCGTCTGGCCGACGACGCCAAGTCCTTCGGCATCGAGATCGTCGACGTGCGCATCAAGCGCGTCGACTTCGTCGCCGACATCACCGACGCCGTCTACCGCCGCATGCAGTCTGAGCGGCAGCAGGTCGCCAACGAGCTTCGCTCCACCGGCAGCGCCGAGGCCGAGAAGATCCGCGCCGACGCCGATCGCCAGCGCCAGGTGATCATCGCCGAGGCCTATCGTGACGCGCAGAAGATCAAGGGCGAGGGCGATGCCAAGGCGTCGGCGCTGTATGCCGACGCGTTCGGCCGCGATCCCCAGTTCGCCCAGTTCTATCGCAGCCTCGAGGCGTATCGCGCCAGCTTCCGCAACAAGAGCGACGTGATGGTGCTCGACCCGAGCAGCGACTTCTTCCGGGCGATGCGCGGGGGACCCGGGGCCGCCCCGGCGCCAGCACGCAAGTGACCGGCGAGGCGCTGGTGGTGGGGCTGGCGGTGTTCCTCATCGCCGAAGGCCTGATGCCGCTGCTGGCGCCGCGTGCGTGGCGCGAGATGTTCCTGCGCGTCGCGCAGTTCCGCGACGGCCAGTTGCGCTTCTTCGGGATGGCGAGCGTGCTGCTCGGCGTGATCCTGCTCTGGGTCTGACCGGGACGGCGGGATGCCGCCGGTACAATGCCCTTTTCAACACCGGTGCGTTTTCGTAGCCCATGTCGCGTGCCTGGCTGCTGCCCGAGCAGATTGCCGATGTGCTGCCGAGCCAGGCGCGGCGCGTCGAGGAATTGCGGCGCTCCCTGATCGACCGGGCGCAGGCCTA
Source organism: Aquabacterium sp. T101 (assembly GCF_057219775.1). Classification (NCBI taxonomy): domain Bacteria; kingdom Pseudomonadati; phylum Pseudomonadota; class Betaproteobacteria; order Burkholderiales; family Sphaerotilaceae; genus Aquabacterium; species Aquabacterium sp. T101. The sequence continues at coordinate 440,797 of NZ_JBXVVZ010000001.1, read as the reverse complement.
CGGCTACGAGCTGGTGATGCCGCCGCTGGTGGAACACCTCGAGTCGCTGCTGTCGGGCACCGGGCAGGAACTCGACCTCAAGACCTTCAAGCTGGTCGACCAGCTGTCGGGGCGCACGATCGGCCTGCGGGCGGACACGACCCCTCAGGTGGCCCGGATCGACGCGCACCTACTGAACCGGGAAGGGGTGGCCCGCCTGGTGTACTGCGGCCCGGTGCTGCATGCCCGCGCCGACAGCGCGCTGGCGTCGCGCGAGCTGCTCCAGTTCGGTGCCGAGGTCTACGGCCACGGGGGCCTGGAGGCCGATCTCGAAGTCATCGACCTGGCCCTGGATGCGCTGGGCTGTGCGGGCGTGCGCGACGTGCTGCTGGACCTGGGCGACGCACGCATCCTGCGCTCGCTGCTGGGCGGCGTGCCACTGGACTCGGCGCGCCTGACCGACATGGCCGAGGCCCTGGCTCACAAGGACGCGTCGCTGCTGGCGTCGCTGGCATCGACGCTGGCCCCCGAGGTGCAGGGCGGCCTCGCGTCGCTGCTGCGCCTCAACGGTGGCCTGGACGTGCTGGCGGCAGCGCGCACCGCGCTGCCGGCGCGAGCGGCGCTGGGACGGGCCCTGGAGGACCTGGCCTGGCTGGCCGACCACGTGCAGCGGGCGCATCCCACGGTGCGCATCGGCATCGACCTGGCCGACATGTCCGGCTACGCCTACTACAGCGGGCCGCGCTTCGCGCTCTACGCCGATGGCGTCAATGCGGCGCTGGCGCGCGGCGGGCGCTACGACGAGGTGGGCGCGGTTTTCGGCCGCAACCGGCCGGCGGTCGGCTTCAGCCTGGACGTCAAGGAGCTGGCCATGGCCACGGCGGCCGGCCCGCTGCGTGCCGCGGTGCGCGCCCCCTGGGGCGAGTCTCCGGCGCTGCGGGACGCGGTGCGCCAGTTGCGCGAGCAGGGCCACACGGTGGTGTGCACGCTGCCCGGACACGAACATGAAGCCCAGGAATACGACTGCGACCGGGAACTGGTCGACGTCGCCGGGCAATGGGTGCTGCGCGCCCTCTGACAGACAGCAACGGAGACCTTCATCAAATGGAATCATCCACCGTGCGCGGCCGCAATGTCGTGGTCGTCGGCACGCAATGGGGCGACGAAGGCAAGGGCAAGGTCGTCGACTGGCTGACCGATCATGCCCAGGGCGTGGTCCGCTTCCAGGGCGGCCACAACGCCGGCCACACCCTCGTGATCAAGGGCGTGAAGACCGCCCTGCAGCTCATCCCCAGCGGGGTCATGCGCGAAGGCGTGGCCTGCTACGTGGGCAACGGTGTCGTGGTCGACCCGGCGCACCTGCTGTCCGAGATCGAACGCCTGGAGAAGATCGGCGTCGAGGTGCGTTCGCGCCTGTTCGTCAGCGAGTCGTGTCCGCTGATCCTGCCTTTCCATGTCGAGGTGGACCGGGCCCGCGAGGCCCTGCGCGAGACCAGCGGCGCAGGCAAGATCGGCACCACGGGCAAGGGCATCGGGCCGGCGTACGAGGACAAGGTGGCGCGTCGCGCCCTGCGGGTGCAGGACCTGAAGCACCCCGACCGCTTCAAGCAGAAGCTCACGACCCTGCTGGAGCTGCACAACGAGGCTCTCGCGGGGCACCTGCGCTCCAGCGCCATCCAGGTGTCGGCGGTGCTCGACCGCGCACTCGAACTGGGCGACAAGCTCCAGCCGATGTTCGCCGACGTGGGCTATCGCCTGCACCAGCAGCACCTGGCCGGCGCCAATCTGCTGTTCGAGGGCGCGCAGGGCACGCTGCTCGACATCGACCACGGCACCTATCCGTACGTGACGTCGAGCAACTGCGTGGCCGGCAACGCCGCCGCGGGTGCGGGCATCGGGCCGCAGATGCTCCACTACATCCTCGGCATCACGAAGGCCTACACCACGCGCGTCGGCAGCGGGCCGTTCCCGACCGAGCTCGACATCGATCAGCCGGGTGGCGTCGGACACCACTTCTCGACCGTCGGGCAGGAGCGAGGCACCGTCACCGGCCGCGCGCGCCGCTGCGGCTGGCTCGACGCCGCCGCACTGAAGCGCTCGATGATCATCAACGGCGTGTCGGGCATGTGCATCACCAAGCTCGACGTGCTGGACGGCCTGCCGGAGATCCGCATCTGCGTGGGCTACCGCCTCGGTGGCCGGCCGATCGACATCCTGCCGCTCGATGCCGACGACGTGGCGGCCTGCGAGCCCGTGTACGAGACCCTGCCGGGATGGTCCGACACCACCGCCGGCCTCACCAACTGGGAACAGCTGCCGGCCAACGCCCGGCGCTACCTGGAACGCATCGAGGCGCTGACGGGCACGCCGATCGACATGGTGTCCACCGGCCCAGACCGCGTCCACACGATCCTGCTGCGCCATCCGTTCCGCCGCTGATGGCCCGCCTGCGACCACGAGGAGAACCAACGACATGCTGACCGACGACGGCAAACACCTCTATGTCTCCTGGGACGAGTACCACATGCTGACCGAGCGGCTGGCGCTCAAGGTGCATGCGTCCGGCTGGGAGTTCGACCAGATCCTCTGCCTGGCCCGCGGGGGCATGCGGCCCGGCGACGTGCTGTCCCGGGTGTTCGACAAGCCGCTGGCGATCATGAGCACCAGCAGCTACCGCGCCGAGGCGGGCACCATCCAGGGCCGCCTCGACATGGCCAAGTACATCACGCTGCCCAAGGGCGAGCTGGCAGGCCGGGTGCTGCTGGTCGACGACCTGGCGGACTCGGGCGTCACGCTGCGGGCGGTGGTCGACCGGCTGCGCGGCATGCCGTCGATCAGCGAGCTGCGCTCCGCGGTGCTGTGGGTCAAGGGGGTGTCGAGCTACACCCCCGACTACTTCGTCGAGTCGCTGCCTACCAGCCCCTGGATCCACCAGCCGTTCGAAGAGTACGACGGGCTGCGGCCGGAAGGCCTGGCCAAGAAGTTCGCCGTCTGAGGCCCGAAATGACGCGGGGCCGGATCAACCGGCCCCGCATTCCACATTCCGTGTTCCTTCGATGGTGCCCAGGAGAGGACTCGAACCTCCACGCCGTTAAGCGCTAGTACCTGAAACTAGTGCGTCTACCAATTCCGCCACCTGGGCATCTCAGGAAACCAGGAGTTTAGCATCAAGAAATCACCCACCAATTCACCCCCCCTTGCCGGCGCTGCACTGATGAGCGAAGTCGAGGGCACGGTGCAGGGCCATCGCGACGGACACGGCTTCGTGCTGCGCGACCGCACCGAGGCGCCGGGGGCGCCCGACATCTACCTTTCCCCGCAGGAGATGCGGGCCGTGCTGCATCGCGACCGCGTCCGCGTGCGCGTGGTGCGCTACGACCGCCGCGGGCGCCCCGAAGGACAGGTGGTCGAGATCCTGGAGCGCCGCAAGGCGCCGATCATCGGCCGCCTGCTGCACGAGGCCGGCATCTGGCTGCTGGCCCCCGAGGACAAGCGCTACCAGCAGGACATCATCATCCCCAAGAGCGGCACCGCCAATGCCCAGGCGGGGCAGGTGGTGGCCGTCGAGCTGACCGAGCCGCCGTCCATGTTCTCGCAGCCCCTGGGCCGCGTGACCGAAGTGCTCGGCGAGATCGACGATCCGGGCATGGAGATCGAGATCGCGGTGCGCAAGTACGAGGTGCCGCACCGGTTCATGCCGGAGACCGTCGCCCAGGCCGCGGCCCTGCCGGACCGGCTGCGGCCCGCCGACCGGCGGCACCGCATCGACCTGACCGACGTGCCCCTCGTCACCATCGACGGCGAGGACGCACGCGACTTCGACGACGCCGTCTACTGCGAGCCGATGACCTCGGGCTCGGGCCGTTCGCGCAAGGCCTCGGGTTGGCGCCTGCTGGTGGCCATCGCGGACGTGTCCCACTACGTGCGGCCGGGCGAGCCGCTCGACCAGGACGCCTACGAACGCGCCACGTCGGTCTACTTCCCGCGGCGCGTGATCCCGATGCTGCCCGAGAAGCTCAGCAACGGCCTGTGTTCGCTGAACCCGGACGTGGACCGCCTGTGCATGGTGTGCGACATGGTCGTCACGCCCGACGGCGAGATCGAGGCCTACCAGTTCTACCCGGCGGTGATGCACTCGCATGCGCGCTTCACCTACACCGAGGTGGCGGCGATCCTGGCCAACACGCGTGGCCCGGAGGCGGCGCGACGCGCCGATCTCGTGCCGCACCTGGTGAGCCTGCACGAGGTGTTCCGTGCGCTGCTCAAGCAGCGGGCGCGGCGTGGTGCCGTGGAGTTCGAGACGTCCGAGACGCAGATCGTCTGCGACGACAACGGCCGCATCGAGAAGATCGTTCCCCGTACGCGCAACGACGCCCACCGGCTGATCGAGGAGGCGATGCTGGCGGCCAACGTGTGCGCGGCCGACTTCATCGCCACGCACAAGCACCCGGCGCTGTACCGCGTGCACGAGGGGCCGACGCCCGAGAAGCGGGTGACGCTGCAGAACTACCTTCGCGCGCTCGGGCTGAACTTCACCCTGAGCGACGAGCCCGCGCCCGCCGAGCTGCAGGTGATCGCCGACGCGACCAAGGACCGGCCCGACGCTCAGCAGATCCACGCCATGCTGCTGCGCTCGATGCAGCAGGCCATCTACACCGCCACCAACAGCGGGCATTTCGGCCTGGCCTACGAGGCCTACACGCACTTCACGAGCCCGATCCGCCGCTATCCCGATCTGCTGGTGCACCGGGTGATCAAGGCCTTGCTGGCCGGCAAGAAGTACCGGCTGGAGACCGAGAGCACCGAACCGGCGCCCGCGGTGCGGCGCGGCTCGCGCAGCGCCCGGCCTGCCACGGCGGAGGTCGAGCAGTGGGAGGGCGCCGGGGCGCACTGCAGCGCCAACGAGCGCCGCGCCGACGAGGCCTCGCGGGACGTCGAGGCCTGGCTGAAGTGCCGCTACATGCGCGACCGCCTGGGCGAGGAGTTCAATGGCACGGTCACGGCCGCCACCACGTTCGGCCTGTTCGTGCAGCTCGACGAGCTCTTCGTCGAAGGGCTGCTGCACATCACCGAGCTCGGCGGCGAGTACTACCGCTTCGACGAGGCGCGCCAGGAACTGCGTGGCGAGCGCACCGGGGTCCGCTACGGCGCCGGTTCGCGCCTGAGGGTGCAGGTCAGCCGGGTCGACCTCGACGCGCGCAAGATCGACTTCCGGCTGGTGCAGGAAGGCGCCGGAGAGCGCCTGCTCGCCCGCGGCCGCCGCGACAAGCCGGGTAGCGCGATGCCGCTGGCTGCTGCCGCGCCCGGCGATCCCAGCGCCGAGCTGGAAGAGGTCAAGAGCCAGGACCGGGAACTGCTCAAGGCGACGCGCCAGCGCCAGAAGGCCACGGCCTCCCGCGCCCGCGGTACCGCGTCCAAGGCGGGCGAGCGCAAGGGCAAGTCCGGCACGGCACGCAAGTCGAGCGACCGGCGGCGCGCGAGGCGCTGAGCCCGCGCCGGCAGGGTCCGCCGGACGGGGGCGCCGCGCTGGAGGCGGACGTCAGTCCGCGGCCAGGCGCCGCAGCAGGGCCGACGCCGTCAGGGGCAGGGCCGTGGCCGGGCCGGGGCCGGCGGCCAGTCCGTGCTCGTAGGCCGCCGCCGCGGCCGCGCCGAAGCCCGAAACGGCCGGCGCTGCGGCCTGCGCGCTCGACCACAGCCCCGCCAGCCAGCCGGCCAGCACGTCGCCGGACCCGGCCGTCGCGAGCCGCGCGTTGCCGGTGGTGTTGATGGCGGTCGTCTCGCCCGGCCCCGCTATGACCGTGCCCGAGCCCTTGAGCAGCACGGTGCATTCGAAGCGGTCGGCGATCGACCGCGCCGCCGCCAGCCGGTCGGCCTGGACGGCGCCGGCCGAGGCCTGCCCCAGCAGGCGCGCCGCTTCGAGCGGATGCGGCGTCAGCACGGTCTGAAGGCCGCGGCCGGCCCGGCCTGCCAGCAGGTGCTGCAGGGCCGTGTCGCCGGCGATCGCGTTCAGGGCGTCGGCGTCGAGCACGAGCCTGGGCGCGCGCGACAGCATCGCGGGCAGCACGCCGGCGATCCGGTCGCTGCCGCCGCAGCCGGCCACGACCGTCAGCCCCGTGCGCTCGGGTGCCGTGGCCCAGGCCAGCGGTCGCCACATCACCTCGGGCGATATTGCGTCCTCCAGGTAGGCTGCCGGGTCCAGCGCGCAGGCATAGACCCTGCCAGCGCCGCCGGCCAGGGCTGCACGGGCCGCGAGGCGAAGCGCACCCACCATGCCCGGCGCGCCGCCCACCGCCAGCACGTCGCCGAAGCTGCCCTTGTGCGCCTGATGCCCGCGCGCACGGCGCGTGGCGGACAGATTTTCGGGCCCGACCGTGCGGGCCGTCGCCGGCTCGGTCAGCCGCGCGGACGCCGAGTCCAGGTCGTCGAGCCAGATCCGTCCGGCGTGGTCGCGACCGGCCGCGGTGAACAGGCCGGGCTTCAGGGTCAACAGCGACAGCGTGTCCGTCGCCCGCACCGCCACGCCGGCGGCGAGCCCCGTATCGGCATCGAGCCCGCTCGGCAGGTCCACGGCCAGGCGGGGCCCCTCGACGGCATTGAAGCGGTTGATCAGGTCCGTGAACTCGGGACCCGGCGGTCGCGAGCCGCCCAGGCCGAAGAGGGCGTCGATCGCCACCGGCACCGGCCCGGCCAGTGGTTCGGCATGGATGGGCACTCCGGCGGCCGCCGCGCGTGCGAATGCGGCGGCGGCATCGGCCGGTCGGCGCGCGGGGTCGCCACGGTCGGTCACATGGACCTGCCAGCCGGCCCGGTGCAGCCACAGCGCCGCCTCGAAGCCGTCGCCGCCGTTGTTGCCGGGACCGCACAGCACCCACACATGGCGCGCGGTAGGCGCCAGTGCCAGCGTGAGTCGTGCCACCGCCTCGCCGGCTCGCTGCATCAGCGTCCCGGCCGGCAGCGCGCCGGCCGCTGCGGCCTCGATGCGGCGCGTGGCCGCAGCGTCGTGCAGCACCTGCTGCGGTGTGCCGGGAGGGATGTCGACGATCACGGCCGGATCATGCGCCGCGCCAGCGGCGGGGCGAGAACGGCGTCGGATCGACCGCCGGCGCGCGGTCGCCCATCAGGTCGGCCAGCAACCGGGCACTGCCGCAAGCCAGCGCCCAGCCGCTCGAGCCATGCCCGGTGTTGACCCAGACACCCGGCAGGCTGGCCGCCCCGATGGCCGGGGGGCCGTCGGGCAGCATCGGTCGCGCACCCTTCCAGGTCTGCGCGCTGCCGGTCTGGCGGACCGCGGCCGGGAACCAGTCCTCGAGCACGCGGTACAGCGTGGCCAGGGCCGCGGGGCGCAGCGTGCGGCCATCGCCCCCCAGCTCGGCGCTGCCCGCCACCCGGACCCGCTCGCCCAGGCGCGTGATGGCCACCTTGAAGCGCTCGTCCATCAGGGCCGCCCGGGGAGCCATGTCCGGATAGCCGTCGTGGCGGCGCACCGGCAGGGTGACGGAGTAGCCGTGCACGGCCTGCACCGGCAGGCGCAGGCTCGGCAGCAACGCGGGGGCACCGGTCGCTGCACACACCACGGCCGCGTCGAAGGCGGCCTGGCGTGGCGCCGCCGGCGGTGCGATGTCCTCGGTGGCGTCCGGCGTCGTGCCCTGCACGAGCAGGGTGACCGAGCCCGCCGCCGAGTCGATCGACCGCACAATGTGGTGGAAGTGGAACTGCACCCCGCGACGCTGCAGTGCCGCCTTCAGCTCGAGGGCGAACTGGCGGCAGTTGCCGGACTCGGAGTCTGGCAGATGGATGCCCGCCTTCAGGTCCGTTCCGGCCTCGAGCGCCGGCTCGATCTGGCGGCAAACCTCGGGCCCGACCAGGTGGAAGTTGACGCCGAGCTCGGCCAGCACCTTCAGGCCCGCCCGCGTCTGCGCCACCTCGCGGTCGCCGCGCAGCAGCACCAGCACTCCCTGGGACTGCTCGTGGTCGATGCCGTTGGCCGCCGCCACCGCGCGCGTGCGCTGCTGGCTGTCCCGGGCCAGGGCCAGCATGGCGCCGCGGCTGGCGGCATAGCGCTGCGGGTGGCATGCACGCCACCAGCGCCACAGCCACGCCGTCAGGGACGGCCCCGGCAGCCCGGCCAGGCGCACGGCTGCGTCGCGACTGAACATCTGCCCCAGCACCTTGGCGGCCATGCCCGGGGCCGCCCAGGGCGTCACGTAGCCCGGCGCCAGGAAGCCCGCGTTGGCGAAGCTGCCCTCGGTCGCGACGCTGCCCTGGCGTTCGAACACCGTCACCTCGTGGCCGTCCTCGAGCAACGCATGTGCCGTCGTGATGCCGACGATGCCCGCGCCGATGACTGCCACGCGCATCAGGCCGCACCTCGATGGCGGGTCAGTGCGGCCTCGACGGCCAGCGACACCGACAGCACGCGGTCGTCGGCCAGGGCCGGACCCCACACCATCATGCCGACCGGCCAGTCCCCGGCCCGGTGGCAGGGCAGCGACAGGGCGCAGCCGTCCAGCAGATTGACCATCGAAGGGTTGCGCAGCAGCCGCCCGTTGACGTCGAAGAACCGCGCATCGTCGGCCAGATCGGCGATCGGGGGCGCGACGATCGGCACCGTCGGCGACAGCAGCGCATCGAAGCCCGCCAGCGCGGCCTCGACCCGGGCGATCCAGCTCCGCCGTTCCGACAGCAGGGCTGCCAGCCCCGCTTCGCCGATGGCCTCTCCGCGGCGGATGCGCAGGGCCACGCGCGGGTCGTAGAGAGCTTCGAAGCGACGCAGCCGCTCGTGGTGCCAGGCCCAGCTCTCCGCGGCCGAAATGCCGCCGGTGCGCAAGCCCGAGCCCATGTCGATCAGCACCGGCAGGTCGACCTCGACGATGTCGGCACCAGCCGCTCGCAGGGCGTCGACCGCGCTCCCGAACGCCTGCGCCACCGCCGGCTCCAGTTCGTCGAGCATCAGGGTTCGGGGCAGCGCGAGACGCCACTGCTCCAGAGGCCGGCGATCCAGGGCCACCTTCCGCTCGGCCAGCACCTCGTGCAGACGCACCGCGTCGCGCACCGACAGGGTGATGGCGCAGGCCGTGTCGAGCGTCACCGACAAGGGGATGCAGTCCTCGGTCGGCGTCAGCCGCGCCGTGTTCTTGAATCCCACCAGGCCCTGCAGGGCGGCCGGGATGCGGATCGAGCCGCCGGTGTCCGAGCCCAGTGCCGCCCAGGCCGCGCCGCAGGCCACCGAGACCGCGCCGCCCGAGGTGGAGCCGCCCGGGATGCGCGGGCGCGCATCGAGCGCCGCGGTGGCCACATTGGCCGGCGTGCCATGGTGCGGGTTGATGCCCACGCCCGAGTAGGCGAACTCGGTCAGGTTGGTGTGGCCGACCAGCACGGCGCCGGCTCGGCGCAGGCGGGCCACGGCCGGTGCGTCGCGAAGGGCCGGCGCGGCATCCGCCAGGGACGCCGAGCCGGCGGTCGTCGGCTGCCCCTCGACGTCGAAGAGGTCCTTGACCGATACCGCCAGCCCGGCCAGCGGCGTGTGGGCCGAGGCCGTGCCGGCCGCAGCCCGGGCCTGTGCATCGAAGCGCCGGACGAAGGCGTGACGGGCGGCGGGGCTGTCCGCCTGCGCCAGGCAGGCTTCCAGTGCGTGCGCGGCGGTCAGGCGGCCCGACTGGCGTTCGAGGGCGGCGGCAGTGAGATCGGTCGGCATCGGATTCCCGGGTGCTACAATTCGGCGGTTTTTCCCGGCACAAACCCTGTTTCGGGACAAACCAATCGCGAACCGGCCCTCGAAAGGTGTCGTGGTCGCTTGCCGACGAGATTGGCGGGCCCACGATTCGCGCCGGATTCTAGAACCAACCTTCGGAGCCCTTATGCCCGTGTCGATGCGTGAAATGCTGGAAGCCGGCGTCCATTTCGGACACCAGACCCGCTTCTGGAACCCCAAGATGGCCCCGTACATCTACGGCCATCGCAACAAGATCCACATCATCAACCTCGAGAAGACGCAGCCGCTCTTCGAGAACGCGATGAAGTTCATCCGCCAGCTGGCCCAGAAGCGCGGCACCGTGCTGATGGTGGGCACCAAGCGCCAGGCGCGTGAAGTGATCGCCACGGAAGCCCGTCGCGCCGGCATGCCCTTCGTGGACCAGCGCTGGCTGGGCGGCATGCTCACCAACTTCAAGACGGTCAAGGGCTCGCTGAAGAAGCTCAAGGACATGAACGCCCAGGTCGAGGCCGGCACCCAGCCCGCGATCAAGAAGGAAGCGCTGATGTTCCAGCGCGAGATCGCCAAGCTCGAGAAGGACATCGGCGGCATCGCCGACATGAACGCCCTGCCGGACGCCATCTTCGTGATCGACGTCGGCTACCACAAGATCGCCGTGGCCGAGGCCGTGAAGCTGGGCATCCCGGTGATCGGCGTGGTGGACTCGAACCACTCGCCCGAGGGCATCGACTACATCATCCCCGGCAACGACGACTCGGCCAAGGCCGTGGCGCTGTATGCCCGCTCGGTCGCCGATGCGGTGCTCGAGGGCAAGGCCAACGCGACGTCCGAGGTGGTCCAGGCCGCTGCGGGTGGCGACGAGTTCGTCGAGGTCCGCGAGGAGGCCTGAGCGCCCCCGCGTCCTTGAACAAGGGGCACGTCGAGGCCCCTTTTTTCCAGTTTTCCAGGAGTTATCAGCAATGCCTGCAATCACCGCCAGCATGGTGGCAGAACTGCGCGCCAAGACCGACGCGCCGATGATGGAGTGCAAGAAGGCACTGACCGAAGCCGACGGCAGCATGGAGCGCGCCGAGGAGATCCTGCGCGTCAAGCTCGGCAACAAGGCCGGCAAGGCCGCTTCGCGCATCACCGCGGAGGGCGTCGTCGCCGCCGCCGTGGACGGCACCACCGGAGCCCTGGTGGAGATCAACTGCGAGACCGACTTCGTCTCCAAGAACGATTCCTTCCTCGCGTTCGCCAAGGCCGCCGCGTCGCTGGTGGCCCAGCATGCGCCCGCCGACGTGGCTGCGCTGTCGGCCCTGTCCTACAGCCAGGACGGCTTCGGCCCCACGCTCGAAGACGTGCGCAAGGGCCTGATCGGCAAGATCGGCGAGAACATGTCGATCCGGCGTTTCAAGCGCTATGCGGGTGGCGGCAAGCTGGCCCACTACCTGCACGGCACCCGCATCGGCGTGGTGGTGGAGTTCGACGGCGACGCCACGGCGGCCAAGGACGTGGCCATGCACGTGGCGGCGATGAAGCCCGCCGCCCTGTCGCAGGGTGACGTGCCGGCCGAGGTGGTCGACAAGGAACGCAAGATCGCTACCGAGAAGGCGGCCGAGAGCGGCAAGCCGGCCGACATCGTCGCCAAGATGGTCGAGGGCTCGGTGCAGAAGTTCCTGAAGGAAGTCTCGCTGCTGAACCAGGTGTTCGTGAAGGCCGCCGACGGCAAGCAGACGGTCGAGCAGATGCTCAAGGCCGCCGGCACCTCGGTGAAGGGCTTCACGCTCTACGTTGTGGGCGAAGGCATCGAGAAGAAGCAGGACGACTTCGCGGCCGAGGTGGCGGCCCAGGTGGCGGCTGCCAAGGGGCAGTGATCCAGGCCCCCGGACCACGCGGGCCGGGGGCAGGGCGGCCCGGCCCTTAAACTCGGGGCCTCTCCTCAGCTTCGAACCAACGCATGCCGGCCTACAAACGCATCCTGCTCAAGCTTTCGGGTGAAGCGCTCATGGGCGACGATGCCTATGGCATCAATCGCTCGACGATCGTGCGGCTGGTGCGGGAGGTGCAGGAGATCACCGAACTCGGCGTCGAGGTGGCCGTGGTGATCGGCGGAGGCAACATCTTCCGCGGCGTGGCCGGCGGGGCTGTAGGCATGGACCGGGCCACCGCCGACTACATGGGCATGCTTGCCACCGTGATGAACGCCCTGGCCCTGGCCGACTCGATGCGCCAGGAGGGGATGACGGCCCGCGTGATGAGCGCCATCGGCATCGAGCAGGTGGTCGAGCCCTATGTGCGGCCGAAGGCGCTGCAGTACCTGGAAGAAGGCAAGGTCGTCGTGTTCGCCGCGGGCACGGGCAACCCCTTCTTCACCACCGACACCGCCGCCGCCCTGCGCGGGGCCGAGGTCGGTGCGGAGATCGTGCTCAAGGCGACCAAGGTCGACGGCGTCTACACGGCCGACCCGAAGAAGGATCCGCAGGCCCGCCGCTATGCGACCATCGGCTTCGACGAGGCCATTTCCAAGAACCTGCAGGTGATGGACGCCACCGCGTTCGCGCTGTGCCGGGACCAGAAGCTGCCCATCAAGGTGTTCTCGATCGTCAAGCCCGGTGCGCTCAAGCGCGTCGTCATGGGCGAGGACGAAGGCACGCTGGTCCACGTGTGACCCGCGCTGCAGGCTGGAGACTGCTGACATGACCATTGCCGACATCCGCAAGAACGCCGAGGCCCGCATGGCCAAGTCGGTCGAGGCGCTCAAGAACGAGCTGAACAAGATCCGCACCGGCCGAGCCCACCCCGGCATCCTGGATCAGGTGCACGTCGAGTACTACGGCTCCATGGTGCCGCTGAGCCAGGTGGCCAACCTGAGCCTGCTGGACGCGCGCACGATCAGCGTGCAGCCCTGGGAGAAGGGCATGGGCCCCAAGATCGAGAAGGCGATCCGCGAGAGCGACCTCGGGCTGAATCCGAGCGCCCAGGGCGACCTGCTGCGCGTGCCGATGCCCGCGCTCACCGAGGAGCGCCGCAAGGAGCTGACCAAGGTGGTGCGGCATGCCGGCGAGGAAGGCAAGGTCGCGGTGCGCAACGTGCGCCGCGACGCCAACGAGTACCTGAAGAAGCTGCTCAAGGACAAGGCGGTGGCCGAGGACGAGGAGCGCCGCGCGCAGGACGACGTCCAGCGCCTGACCGACGGCGTCGTCGCCGAGATCGACCGCCTGATCAAGGCCAAGGAAGCCGAGATCCTCGCGGTCTGAGCCCGAACCCGGTGCAGCGCGACCCCAGCATGCCACGCCACGTGGCGATCGTGATGGACGGCAACGGCCGCTGGGCCAAGCGCCGCTTCATGCCGCGGTTCTTCGGTCACAAGCAGGGCGTCGATGCGCTGGTGCGCACGGTGCGCAGTTGCGCCGACCGGGGCATCGAGTACCTGACGGTGTTCGCGTTCTCCAGCGAGAACTGGAAGCGCTCGTCGGACGAGGTGTCCGGGCTCATGGGCCTGGTGCTGGTGGCGGTGTCCAAGTACCTGATGAAGCTGTCGGACGAGGGCGTGCGCATCCGCATCGTCGGCGACCGCGATGCGGTGGCCGACAAGGTGCGCGAGGCCTGGGACCATGCCGAGAGCGTGACGGCCCACAACACGCGGATCACCCTGTCGGTGGCGTTCAATTACGGCGGCCGCTGGGACGTGGTCCAGGCGGCGCGGCGCGCGATGAAGGACGGCATCCGTGCCGAGGACCTGGACGAGGACTGCCTGTCGCGCCGCATGGCGATGAGCTACGCGCCCGACCCCGACCTGTTCATCCGCACCGGTGGCGAGGTCCGCATCAGCAACTTCCTGCTCTGGCAGGTGGCCTACTCGGAGCTTTACTTCACCGACTGCCTGTGGCCCGATTTCGGCCCCGAGCAGATCGACGCCGCGATCGCCAGCTACCGCGAGCGCGAGCGCCGGTTCGGCGGCCGTCTGCCGGAGCCGGCGGCCGTGCAAGCGGCGACGGCCTGATCGGCACGCCGGGTCCATGCTGCTGCAGCGCGTGATCACCGCCGTCGTGCTGCTGGCCTTGCTGCTTCCGGCCCTGTTCGCTCCCGTGGTCTGGCCGTTCGCGGCCCTGAGCCTGGTGCTGATCGCTGCGGCCGGATGGGAATGGGCGCGCCTGAACGGCGTGGCCGCGGTGGCCGCCATCGGCCCGGGCCTGCTGCTGGCCCTGGCCGGCGCCTGGGCCCTGCACACTGCCGCTGTCTCTCGGGTGGCACCGGGCACCTGGTGGGCCGTCACCGCCCTGTGGCTGGTGTTCGGTGCCCTCGCGCTGCGCGGGGGGCCCAAGGCCTGGCCGCGCTGGCCGGCACCGCTGCGCCTGCTGGTGGGGCTGGTGGTGCTGTGGGCCGCGTGGCTGGCGCTGGCGCAGGCGCGCGCCCTGTCGATCAACTTCGTGCTGTCGGCGCTGTGCGTGGTGTGGGTGGCCGACATCGGTGCCTATTTCGCCGGCCGCACCTTCGGCCGGCGCAAGCTCGCGCCGTCGATCAGCCCGGGCAAGACCTGGGAAGGCGTCGCCGGTGGCATGGTCGGTGTTGCCGTGCTGGCCGTGGTCTGGCTCACGTTCGTCGACGGGTCGGTCGCGGCCGGTGGCGGCAGCCTCTTCGCGCATGTGCACGAGCGCGCCGGCTGGCCGGGCCTGGCGCTCGCGTGTGCCGCGCTGACCGGCCTGAGCGTGATGGGCGACCTGTTCGAGTCGCTCGTCAAGCGCGCCGCCGGAGCCAAGGACTCGAGCCGGCTGCTGCCCGGTCACGGCGGCGTGCTCGACCGGGTCGACGCCTTGCTGCCCGTGCTGCCGGCCGCCATGGCCCTGGGGGCGCTGTGAGCGCGGATCGCCAGCGCATCGCCGTTCTGGGCGCCACCGGCTCCATCGGTGTCAATACGCTCGACGTGATCGGGCGCCACCCTGACCGGTTCGAGGTCTTCGCGCTGACGGCCCAGCGTCGGGCCGATCTGCTCGAGCAGCAGTGCCTGAAGTTCCGTCCGGCCTTCGCGGTGCTGGGCGAAGCCGCGGCCGCGTCGGCCCTGCAGACTCGCCTGCGCGACCAGGGCGTCGGCACCCGGGTGCTCAGCGGAGCGCCGGCCCTGGCCGAGGTGGCGGCGCACCCGGACGTGACCACGGTCATGGCGGCCATCGTCGGCGCCGCGGGCCTGGAGTCCTGTCTCGCGGCGGCTCGGGCCGGAAAGCGGCTGCTGCTGGCCAACAAGGAGGCGCTGGTCGTGGGAGGCCGGCTCTTCATCGAAGCGGTGCAGGCGGGCGGCGCGACCCTGCTGCCCATCGACAGCGAGCATTCCGCGATCCACCAGTGCCTGCCCGCGGATCGCGCGGCCTGGGCCCAGCGCATCGACCACATCGTGCTCACCGCGTCGGGAGGGCCCTTCCGGCAACGCGCGGCCGACACGCTCCACGACGTCACGCCGGACCAGGCGGTGGCGCATCCCAACTGGGTCATGGGGCGCAAGATCTCGGTCGACTCGGCCACGATGATGAACAAGGCGCTCGAGGTGATCGAGGCGCGCTGGCTGTTCGACCTGGCGCCCGCGCAGGTGAGGGTGGTGATCCACCCGCAAAGCGTGATCCACTCGATGGTGGTGTGTCGTGATCATTCCGTGCTGGCGCAACTCGGCACGCCCGACATGCGGGTGCCGATCGCCTATGGCCTGGCCTACCCGGACCGGGTGGCTTCCGGCGCCGAGCCGCTGGACTTCGCCAGCCTGCGCGACCTGAGCTTCGAGGCGGCCGACCGCGTGCGCTTCCCCGGCCTGTTCCTGGCCTGGGACGCGCTGCAGGGTCCCGAGGGCAGCACGGCCGTGCTCAATGCGGCCAACGAGGAGGCGGTGGCCGCCTTTCTCGACGGCGCCATCCGCTTCACCGACATCCACCGTGTCAACGCCGGCACGATCGAAGCCGTAGTGCCGGGCGCCGGCGACGCGGCGTCCCTGGGCGACCTGCTGGCCCTGGAAGCGCGGGCTCGCCGGCATGCGAAGAGTCTGATCGCGGGGTGGCGCCGATGAGTGCCGTGACCACCGTGCTGGCCTTCCTGGTCACGCTGGGCGTGCTGATCGTCGTGCACGAATGGGGCCACTACCGCATGGCGCGGGCCTGTGGCGTCAAGGTGCTGCGCTTCTCGGTCGGCTTCGGCCGCGTGCTGTGGCGCTACCAGCGAACCCCCGACGACACCGAGTTCGTCTTGGCGGCGCTGCCCCTGGGTGGCTACGTGAAGATGCTCGACGAACGCGAGGACCCGGTGTCCCCGGGCGACCGGCATCTCGCGTTCAACACCAAGCCCCTGCGCCAGCGTGCCGCCATCGTCGCAGCCGGCCCGGCGGCCAACCTCGTGCTGGCGGTGCTGCTGTACGCGACGCAGAACTGGATCGGCATCGACGAACCCAAGGCGGTGCTGTCGGCGCCGGCCGCCGGCAGCCTGGCCGAGCGGGCGGGCCTGCGGTCGGGCGACTGGGTCCGGGCCACGGCCCCGGCCGGCTCGATGTCGGCCGAGGTCACTGAGGTCCACTCGATGACCGACTTCCGCTGGCAGGTGATGCAGGCTGCGATCGACCGCGAGCCGCTCCTGGTGGAAGTGTCGGACGCCACCGGCCGCGGCCTGCGCCGGGTCACGCTCGACCTCGACCGCGTCGACCGGGGCGACGTCGACAGCAGCTTCCTGAGCCGGGTGGTCGGCCTGCCACCGCCGTTCGCGCCGGCCGTGATGGGCGAGCCCATCGCCGGTGGTCCGGCGGCCCGTGCCGGACTGCAGACCGGCGACCGCGTGCTGCGGGTGGACGGCGAGCCCGTCCTCGACGCGCACCAGCTTCGCAGCCGGATCCGCAAGCTCGGCCCTGACGGCGAGGCGCGCCCGATGACCTGGTCGGTCGAGCGCCAGGGGCGCACGCTGGAGATCGTCGTGACTCCGCGCGTGCTCACCGACGGCGGTCAGCGCATCGGCCGCATCGACGCCATCGTCGGCAAGGTCCTGCCCGAGACGGTGACCGTGCGCAAGGGGCTGCTCGACGGTCTGGCCCGTGGGGCCTCGCTGACCTGGGAGCAGTCGGTGCTGACCCTCAAGATGTTCGGCCGCATGATCGTCGGCGAAGCCTCGCTGAAGAACCTGTCCGGCCCGATCACGATCGCCGACTACGCCGGGCAATCGGCCGAGCGGGGCGTCTCCTATTACCTCGGGTTCCTGGCCCTGGTCAGCGTCGGGCTGGGGGTGCTGAACCTGCTGCCGGTGCCGCTGCTCGATGGCGGGCACCTCATGTATTATCTTTTCGAGGGGCTCACCGGCCGCCCGGTGTCCGAGATGTGGCTCCGGTGGCTGCAACGTGGTGGCGCGCTGGTGCTGCTGCTGATGATGACCCTGGCCCTTTCCAACGACGTCGCCCGCCTGCTGGGCCTGCACTGACGCGGCGCCTCGCCCATGCGTCCGATCCCGATGCTGCCACTCAACGCCCTCTTTCCCTTGCGCCCTGTGGCTGCCTGCATCGTCGCCGTGGCCTCGGCGGCTGCAACGCCGCTGGCCCTCGCGGCCGACCCGTTCTCCATCATCGACATCCGTGTCGAAGGCCTTCAGCGTACCGATCCCGGCACCGTGTTTGCCTCGCTGCCGTTCCGCAACGGGGACACCTACACGGACGAGAAGGGCGCCGCCGCACTGAGAGCGCTGTTCGCGACGGGCCTGTTCAAGGACGTGCGCATCGAGATCGACGGCAAGGTGGTCATCGTCATCGTCGAAGAGCGCTCCATCATCGCCAACGTGAGCTTCGTCGGCCTGAAGGAGTTCGACAGCGACACCCTGCTCAAGGCGCTGAAGGACTCCGGCATCGGCGAAGGCCTGCCCTTCGACCGTGCCCTGGTGGACCGCGCCGAGCAGGAGATCAAGCGCCAGTACCTGTCCAAGAGCCTGTACGGTGCCGAGGTCTCTACGACCATCACGCCGCTGGAGCGCAACCGGGTCAACGTGGTGTTCACGATGACGGAGGGCGAGTCGGCCAAGATCCGCGACATCCGCATCGTCGGTAACAAGGCGTTCTCCGAGAGCACGCTGCTGGGCCTGATGGGGCGCACCACGAGCGGCTGGCTCACCTGGTACACCAAGTCGGACCGCTATTCGCGCAGCGAGCTCAATGCCGACCTCGAAGCGCTGCGGGCCCACTACACCAACCGCGGCTATCTTGAGTTCGAGGTTGAGTCGACGCAGGTGACGATCTCGCCGGACAAGCAGGAGATCAGCATCACGATCTCGGTGCGCGAGGGCCAGCCCTACACCGTGACCGCGGTGCGCCTGGAAGGAGACTACCTCGGGCGCGAGGAGGACTTCCGCCGGCAGGTGCAGATCAAGCCGGGCGATCCGTACCGCAGCGCCGACGTGGCCGCCACGTCCAAGCGGTTTGGCGAACTTTTCGGCCAGTTCGGTTATGCCTTCGCCCGCACCGAGTCCCGGCCCGAGATCGACCGCGCGGCCGGGCAGGTCGTGGTGGTGCTCAATGCCGATCCGCAGCGCCGCGTCTACGTGCGCCGCATCAACGTGGCCGGCAACGATCGGACCCGCGACGAAGTCATCCGCCGCGAGTTCCGCCAGTTCGAGTCGGCCTGGTACGACGGCAACCGCATCAAGCTGTCGCGCGATCGGGTCGACCGGCTCGGGTACTTCAAGGAAGTCAATGTCGACACCGAGGAAGTGCCCGGCAGCCCCGACCAGGTCGACCTGACGGTCAAGGTCGTCGAGCGCCCGACCGGCAACCTGCTGGTGGGCGCGGGCTACTCGAGCAGCGACAAGCTGAGCTTCACGGCGTCGATCAAGCAGGAGAACGTCTTCGGCTCCGGCAACTACCTGGGCGTCGAGTTCAATACCAGCTCGTCGAACCGCAATCTGGTGCTGTCCACGGTCGACCCCTACTGGACGATCGACGGCATTTCCCGCGCGATCGACCTGTACTACCGCACGACCAAGCCGATCAATTCGCAGGGGGCGGAGTACGAGCTGGCCACGCCCGGCGCCACGATCCGCTTCGGCGTGCCGTTCTCGGACTTCGACACGGTGTTCTTCGGCATCGGCGTCGAGCAGACGCGCATCAACGGCGAGGTCACCAACAAGAGCTATCGCGACTACCGCGAGCTCTACGGTGCCAGCAGCATGTCGGTGCCGCTGACCATCGGTTGGGCCCGCGACCAGCGCGACAGCATCATCTCTCCCACGACCGGGCGCTACCAGCGCGCCAACGTCGAATGGTCGATCGGTGGCGACGTGCGCTACGTGCGCACCAATCTGCAGTTCCAGCAGTACATCCCCCTGACCTCCCGCTTCACGCTCGGCGTGAACGCCGAGGTCGGCTGGGGCAAGGGCCTGGGCGGCAAGCCGTACCCGATCTTCAAGAACTTCTACGGTGGCGGCCTCGGCTCGGTGCGCGTCTTCGAGCAGGGTTCGCTCGGCGTGGTGGACGTCACCAACAACTACATCGGTGGCAATCGCCGGCTCAATGTCAACGCAGAGCTGTACGTGCCCGTTCCAGGCACGGGCACCGACAAGAGCCTGCGTCTGTTCGGCTTCATGGATGCCGGCAACGTGTGGGGCGAAAGCGAGAAGATCACCGGCGACAGCATTCGGGCCTCGGCAGGCATCGGCCTGTCCTGGATTTCCCCGGTGGGCCCGCTCAAGCTGAGCTGGGGCACGCCGGTGAAGAAGCAGCCCAGCGATAGAATCGAGAAGTTCCAATTCCAGATCGGCACCGCATTCTGATGAACATGTGGAAATACCTCTGCGCCGTGGCCCTGGTGGCCGGCGCTGCTCCGGCGGTGCAGGCGCAGGAGCTCAAGATCGGGTACGTGAACAGCGAGCGGGTGCTTCGCGAGGCCAACCCCGCCAAGGCCGCCCAGGCCAAGCTGGAGGCGGAGTTCGGCAAGCGCGAGAAGGACCTGGCCGACCAGGCCGCCCGACTCAAGGCCGCTGCCGACAAGCTGGAGAAGGACGCTCCGACGCTGTCCGAGTCCGAGCGCAACCGCCGCCAGCGCGACCTCGTCGAGCAGGACCGCGAGTTCCAGCGCAAGCGCCGCGAGTTCCAGGAAGACCTGAACCAGCGCAAGAACGAGGAGCTCGCGTCGGTGGTCGACCGCGCCAACAAGGTCATCAAGCAGATCTTCGATCAGGAGAAGTACGACCTGATCGTGCAGGACGCCGTGCACTGGAGCCCGCGGGTCGACATCACCAAGAAGGTGATCGACGCGCTCAACGCCGGCAAGTGACGGCCTGAAGCGGCGGGCGATGCGCACCACCGTCGCCGAGATCGCCGCGCGGCTCGGCGGCGACGTGCTGGGAGACGCCTCGCGTCCGATCGACCGGATCGCGCCGATCGACACGGCCGGCCCGTCGCACATCACCTTCGTCTCGCATCCCCGGTACAAGTCCAGGCTGGAAGGCCTGCGCGCAGGCTGCGTGATCGTGCCCCCGGCCCTGAGCGACGCCGTGCCCCCGGCAGTCTCGGCCATCGTCACGGCCGACCCCTACCTGTACTACGCAGATCTGTCCCAGTGGTGGGCCGAGGCCGATGCCGCAGCCGATACCCGGGCCGCACCCCGGATCCACCCCAGCGCCGTGGTCGAGGTGGGGGCCCGCGTGGCCGACGACGCTGTCATCGGTGCCCTGTGCTACATCGGGCGCGACACGGTCGTCGGGCCGGGCACGCGCATCGCCGACCGCGTGACGCTGGGCGCGCGCTGCGTCATCGGCAGCGGCTGCATCGTGCACAGCGGGGTGGTGATCGGCGCCGACGGCTTCGGTTTCGCCCCCCACGAGGGCCGCTGGATCAAGATCGCGCAGCTGGGCGCGGTGCGCATCGGCAACGACGTCGAGATCGGTGCCAACACCTGCATCGACCGCGGCGCGCTCGACGACACGGTCATCGAGGACGGCGTGAAGCTCGACAACCTGATCCAGATCGGCCACAACGTGCATGTCGGGGCGCACAGCGCGATGGCGGGATGCGTCGGCGTCGCGGGCAGCGCCCGCATCGGCCGCCACTGCACCATCGGCGGTGGCGCCATCGTGCTCGGGCACCTCGAGCTGGCGGACCATGTCCACATCACTGCGGCATCGGTCGTCAGCCGGTCGATCCTGAAGCCGGGCCAGTACAGCGGCATGTTTCCCATCGACGACAATGCGTCCTGGGAGAAGAACGCCGCCACCCTGCGGCAGTTGCATGCGCTTCGAGAGAGGCTGCGTGCGCTGGAGAAGAGGTTCGCCTGATGACGATGGACATCCACAAGATTCTCGAGCGGCTGCCGCACCGGTACCCGATCCTGCTGGTCGACCGCGTGCTGGAGCTCGAGAAGGGCGTGCGCATCAAGGCGCTGAAGAACGTCACGATGAACGAGCCGTACTTCACCGGCCACTTCCCGCACCGGCCCGTGATGCCGGGCGTGATGATGCTCGAGGCAATGGCGCAGGTGGCCGCGCTGCTGTCGATCGAGACGGTCGGCGTAACCCTCGATGACAAGTCGGTGTTCTACTTCGCCGGTATCGACGGTGCCCGCTTCAAGCGCCCGGTCGAACCCGGTGACCAGCTGGTGTTCGAGGTCGTGCTCGAGCGTGCCAAGGCCGGCATCTACAAGTTCAAGGGCACGGGCAGCGTGGGCACGGAGGTCGCGGTGGAAGCCGAGCTGATGTGCACGATGCGCAAGGTGGCGTGAGCAACACGATCCATCCCACCGCGCTGGTGGATGCCGGCGCCGAGCTCGACGGCGTGAGCGTCGGGCCGTACGCCGTGATCGGCAACGGTGTGCGGATCGGCGCGGGCACCTCGATCGGGCCCCATGCCGTCATCGAGGGGCCGACCGTCATCGGCCGCGACAACCGCATCCATGCCCATGCCGTGCTGGGCGGTGCGCCACAGGACATGAAGTACCGCGGCGAGCCCACGTCGCTGGTCATCGGCGACCGCAACACGATCCGCGAGTTCTGCACCTTCAACCGCGGCACCACGCAGGACGCCGGCACCACGCGGCTGGGCGACGACAACTGGGTCATGGCCTACGTCCACATCGCGCACGACGTGCAGGTGGGCCACCGCACCATCCTGGCCAACAACGCCACGCTGGCAGGTCACGTCCACATCGGCGACTGGGTGATCGTCGGCGGCCTCACCGGCGTGCACCAGTTCTGCAAGATCGGCGCCCATGCGATGACGGGCTTCCAGAGCCACGTGTCGCAGGACGTGCCGCCGTTCATGATGGCCGCCGGCCACCCGCTGGGCGTCAGCGGCTTCAACATCGAGGGCCTGCGCCGGCGCGGCTTTTCGCGCGAGCGCATCGCGCAGGTCAAGCAGATGCACCGGCTGCTCTATCGCGACGGCCTGACGCTGGACCAGGCCAAGTCGGCCATCGGCGCCCTGGCGGGCACGGTGGAGGGTGGCGACGTCGACATCCGCATGATGCTCGACTTCCTCGCCGCCGCCACGCGCGGCATCGCGCGTTGACGTGAGCACCTTGGCCGCCGTGCCGGTTGCGCCGGCCTTCGGCCTGGTGGCCGGCGAGGCGTCCGGCGACCTGCTCGGCGGGCTGCTGCTGGCGGGCCTGCGCCAGCGCTGGCCGCAGGCCCGGGCCTTCGGCATCGGTGGCCCGCGGCTGGCGGCGGCGGGCTTCGACGCCTGGTGGCCGCACGACAAGCTCGCGGTGCGCGGCTACGTGGAGGTACTGCGCCACTACCGCGAGATCAAGGGCATCCGCGACGCGCTGGGCGACCGGCTGGTGGCCGATCCGCCGGACCTGTTCATCGGCGTCGATGCGCCCGACTTCAACCTCGGGCTCGAGGCCCGCCTGCGGTCGAAGGGCATCCCGACGGCGCACTTCGTGTGCCCGTCGATCTGGGCCTGGCGGCCCGGTCGCGTCGAGACGATTGCGCACAGCACGGACCACGTGCTGTGCCTGTTTCCGTTCGAGCCGGCACTGCTGGCGCGTCACGGCATCCGAGCCACCTACGTCGGCCATCCGCTGGCCGACACCATCCCCGACGACCCTCCGCGCGACGCCGCCCGGGCGGCGCTCGGCCTGGACCGGGACGCTTCGGTGGTGGCCCTGCTGCCGGGCAGCCGACGTTCGGAGATCGCGGCCATCGCGCCGACCTTCCTGGCGGCGGCGGCCTGCCTGGCTCGGGCCCGCCCCGACCTGCGCTTTGTCCTGCCGGTGGTCCCCGGCCTGCGCGGCCTGATCGACCCCCTGGTGGCGCGCCATGCGCCGCAGGTGCCGCTGCAACTGCTGGACGGTCGCTCGCACGAGGCCCTGGCCGCGTGCGACGTGACCCTGATCGCCAGCGGCACGGCCACGCTGGAGGCGGCGCTGTTCAAGCGCCCGATGGTGATCGCCTACAAAATGCACCCCGTGTCGTGGCAGATCATGAAGCGAATGCAGCTGCAGCCCTGGGTCGGCCTGCCCAACATCCTGTGCGAGGACTTCGTCGTGCCCGAGCGCATCCAGTCGGCGGCCACGCCGCAGCGGCTGGCCGACGACGTGCTGGCCTGGCTCGACGCGCCCGAGCGGGCCGCAACGGTGCAGGCGCGCTTTCGCGACCTGCATGCGCTGTTGCGCCGCGACACCGCCCGGACGGCCACCGATGCCATCGAGAAGATCCTCCAGGGCGCCTGAGCAGCTGGCGCTGCACTGGTCCGGGCCCGGCCTGATCGCCGGGGTGGACGAGGTCGGCCGCGGCCCGCTGGCCGGGCCGGTGGTGGCCGCCGCCGTGATCCTGGACGACCTGCACCCGGTGCGGGGTCTGCGCGATTCGAAGAAGCTCGGTGAGGCGACGCGCGAGCGTCTGGACGCCGAGATCCGGGCCAAGGCGCTGTGCGTGAGCGTGGCCGAGGCCTCGGTCGAGGAGATCGACCGCCTGAACATCCTGGCAGCGACGATGCTTGCGATGCAGCGCGCCGTGGAAGGCCTGCGCCTGCCCCCGACCCTGGTGCTGGTGGACGGCAATCGGCTGCCCCGGTTGAGGGCACCCGCCGAGGCGGTGGTGCGCGGCGACGACCGGGTGCCGGTGATCGCTGCCGCGTCCATTGTGGCCAAGGTGCATCGCGACGCGCTGCTCACGGCCCTTGATGGGGACCATCCCGCCTACGGCTTCGCCACCCACAAGGGCTATCCGACGCCGGCCCATCTGGCCGCGTTGAGGGCCCATGGCGCCTGCCCGGCGCACCGGCGCAGCTTCGCCCCCGTGCGTGCGGCCATGGCCGCCAGCCCGCAGGCCTGAATCGCGCCAAGGCCATGCCATGAGCCCGGTGACCGACATCACTTCGCGCGACAACCCGCTGCTCGTGCGCGTGCGGCGGCTGGCGCGACAGGGCACCCATTACCGCCACGACGGCGCGGTCTGGGTGGAGGGCGAGCACCTGTGCGACGCCGCGCGCCGGCGTGCCCGGCTCGTCGGCCAGTCCGTGATCAGCGAGAGCGCCTGGGAGCGGCCCGCGCTGCGCGAGCTGGCCCACTGGGCGCCCCGCGTGGCCCGGGTCTCCGACCGCCTGTTCGGCGGGCTGACGGCCCTGGGTTCGAGCACCGGCATCGGCTTTCTGGTCGACATGGCCGAGGCGCCGTCGGTCCGGCCGGGCCGGGCCAGCGTCGTGCTCGACCGGGTGCAGGATGCCGGCAACGTGGGCAGCATCCTGCGCACCGCGTCCGCACTCGGCTTCGGTCAGGTGATCGCGCTCGAAGGCACGGCCGGGCTGTGGTCCACCAAGGTGCTGCGCGCCGGCATGGGGGCGCACTTCGGGCTGGACCTGATCGAGGGAGCGTCGCCAGCGGCCCTGGCCACGCTGGGTGTCCCCCTGGTGATGGCCAGCTCCCACGCCGAGCAGGCCCTGGACGTGCACCCGCCGCCGTTTCCCTGCGCCTGGGTCTTCGGCCACGAAGGGCAGGGCGTCGCACCGGACGTGGCGGCCCTGTGCGCCCGCGCCCTGCGCATCCCCCAACCCGGCGGCGAGGAGTCGCTCAACGTGGCGGCGGCCGCGGCGATCTGCCTCTACGCGACCCGCTCGGGAACTCCGCCATGTTGACGCACATGCTTCGCCTCGCCGCGGCAGCGCTGTGGGCCGTCGCGTTCCTGCAGGCGCCAGTGGCCCGGGCGGCGGCCGACGAATTGCTCGTGGTGGCGGCGGAGCCGGCCATCGACCCCTGGTGGCTGCGGGCCCGCTGGCAGCCGCGCTCGCAGACCGTGCGGGGCGTGCCGATCCGGCGCCTGCATCCCCAGTGGTGCGCGGCCGAGGCCTTCAGCCGCGAGTTGCTCGCACAGGCCTTGCCGGGGCCGGCCGCGTCGGGCGTGGCCGCATCGCAGACCTTCTTCCTCGAGGGCTCGTTCGACGGCAGTGGCCGGCCTCAGCTGGCGTTCGTCGGCGCCTATCGCCAATGCGGTGGCGAGCAGGGGCTGTTCCTGGCGATCGTCGAGCCACATCGCGACCGGCCCCGGATGCGCTTCCTGGTCGAGGTGCCCGACCCGGGCTCCGCACTGGCCACCCTGGGCCTCGAACCCGACGGCACGCTCGCGGTGTGGTGGTGCGTCGACTGCGCCAACGGAGCCCGCATCGAGTTCAACCGCGAAAGCCGCGGCTTCTTCGTCGCCGGCCCGGCGTCGCCCCGGCGCTGAAGCCTCGACGCCGGCCGGTCAGTAGATCAGCCGGTCGGGCCGGATGTCGCGCAGGATCGTGGTGGCGATCTCCTCGATCGACTTGTGGGTCGACGACAGCCAGGCGATGCCCTCGCGCTTCATCATGCGCTCGGCCTCGGCCACCTCGTAGCGGCAGTTCTCCAGCGATGCGTACTTGCTGGCCGGGCGGCGCTCGTTGCGGATCTGCGCCAGCCGGTCGGGGTCGATCGTCAGCCCGAAGCACTTGTGCTTGAACGGGGCCAGCGACGCGGGAATCCGGCCGCGCTCGAAGTCCTCGGGGATCAGCGGGTAGTTGGCCGCCTTCACGCCATGCTGCATGGCCAGGTACAGCGACGTGGGCGTCTTGCCGCTGCGGCTGACGCCCACCAGGATCACGTCCGCGCTCTCCAGGTTCTTGGCGCTCTGGCCGTCGTCGTGCGCGAGCGAGAAGTTGATCGCCTCGATGCGGTCGTTGTACTCCTCGCTCTTGGCGGCGTCGGAGAAGCGCCCCACGCGATGGTTGCTCTTGACGCCGAACTCCACCTCCAGCGGCTCGACGAAGGTGCGGAACATGTCCAGTACCAGGCCGCGGCACTCGGGCCCGGTGACGATCGAGCGCACCTCGTCGTTGACCAGGGTGATGAAGACGATCGGGCGCCGGCCCTCGTGGGCGGCCGTGCGGTTGATCTCCTCGACCACCTTCCAGGCCTTGTCGGGCGAGTCGACGAACGGGCGCCGCACATGGCGGGGCTTGGCGGCGAACTGGGCCAGGATCGAGTTGCCGAAGGTCTCGGCCGTGATGCCTGTCCCATCCGACACGAAGAAGACGCTGCGATTGGGCATGAAACGGATGATAGGCCCCGTAGAATCCCTGACCAAACGCCGCGGCACGCCTCGATGCGCTCCTCCCCAGGTTCTTCCAGCGAACGCCCCTTCGGAGTGGCAGCGCTCGGCTCCGACCCGCCGGCCCCGATTTTTCATTGCTACGGAGCCTTCCCATGTCCCAAGCGAATCTGGCGACCGCCCTGGTCGTACCGTTTGAACAACTGAGGATGACGGATGTCGAGGTGGTCGGCGGCAAGAACGCCAGCCTCGGCGAACTGATCAGCCAGCTGGCCGCCACCGGCGTGCGCGTGCCCGGGGGGTTCGCCACCACGGCGCATGCCTTCCGCGAGTTCCTGGCGCACAGCCGCCTGACCGAGCGCATCAACGCGCGCCTTCAGCGCCTGAACGTCGACGACGTCAAGGCGCTGGCCGAGGCGGGCGCCGAGATCCGTGCCTGGGTGCATGACGCGCCGTTCCCGCCGGCGCTGGAGGCTGCGGTGCGCGAGGCCTACGCGGCCCTCGTGGCCGGAAGCCCGGAAGCCACGTTCGCCGTGCGCTCGTCGGCCACCGCCGAGGACCTGCCGGACGCCTCCTTCGCCGGCCAGCAGGAGACCTTCCTCAACGTCCACGGCATCGACGAGGTGCTGGAGAAGATGCGCGAGGTGTTCGCGTCGCTCTATAACGACCGCGCCATCAGCTACCGCGTCCACAAGGGCTTCGCCCACGAGCATGTCGCGCTGTCGGCCGGGGTCCAGCGCATGGTGCGTTCCGACCTGGGCGCTGCGGGCGTCATGTTCACGATCGACACCGAGTCCGGGTTCCCCGACGTGGTCTTCGTGACCTCGAGCTGGGGCCTGGGCGAGACGGTGGTGCAGGGCGCCGTGAATCCGGACGAGTTCTACGTCCACAAGCCGATGCTGGCGCAGGGCAAGAACGCCCTGATCCGCCGCACACTCGGTTCGAAGCTGCTGCGCATGACCTTCAGCACGGCGCAGGAGAAGGCCGCGACAGGCAAGCTCGTCAAGACCGAGGACAACCCGCCGGAGCTGCGCAACCGCTATTCGCTCAGCGACGCCGACGTGCAGGAGCTCGCGCGCTATGCCGTGGCCATCGAGAAGCACTACGGGCGCCCGATGGACATCGAGTGGGGCAAGGACGGCGCCGACGGCAAGCTCTACATCCTGCAGGCCCGCCCGGAGACCGTGAAGAGCCAGGCGGCGGGGCAGGTCGAGCATCGCTACAAGCTCGTCGGCGACCGCAGCAAGACCACCGTGCTCGCCGAAGGCCGTGCGATCGGCCAGAAGATCGGCACCGGGCCGGTCAAGCTGGTCAAGTCCGCCGCCGAGATGGACCGCGTGCAGCCCGGCGACGTGCTCGTCACCGACATGACGGACCCGAACTGGGAGCCGATCATGAAGCGCGCCAGCGCGATCGTCACCAACCGCGGCGGACGCACCTGCCACGCCGCCATCATCGCGCGCGAACTGGGCATTCCCGCCGTGGTGGGCTGCGGCGACGCCACGTCGACGCTGCCCGACGGGTCGCTGGTGACGGTGGCCTGCTCCGAGGGGGACACCGGCTACGTGTACGACGGCGTGCTCGAGACCGAGGTGACCGAGGTCAAGCGCGGCCAGATGCCGTACTGCCCGATCAAGATCACGATGAACGTGGGCAACCCGCAGCTGGCCTTCGAGTTCGCGCAGATGCCCAACTCCGGCGTCGGCCTGGCGCGGCTGGAGTTCATCATCAACAACGACATCGGCGTGCATCCGAAGGCGATCCTGGACTATCCCAACATCGATGCCGACCTGAAGAAGGCCGTCGAGTCCGTCGCGCGTGGCCATGCCAGCCCGCGCGCCTTCTACGTCGACAAGCTGGCCGAGGGCGTGGCCACCATCGCGGCGGCGTTCTGGCCCAAGCCGGTGATCGTGCGGCTGTCGGACTTCAAGAGCAACGAGTACCGCAAGCTGATCGGGGGCGCCCGCTACGAGCCCGACGAAGAGAACCCGATGCTGGGCTTCCGCGGGGCCAGCCGCTACATCAGCGGCGACTTCAGCGACGCCTTCGGCATGGAGTGCGAGGCCCTCAAGCGCGTGCGCATCGACATGGGCCTGACCAACGTCGAGATCATGGTGCCCTTCGTGCGCACCGTGAAGCAGGCCGAGCGCGTGCTGGCCCTGCTGGCCGACCGGGGGCTCAAGCGCGGGCAGGACGGCCTGCGCGTGATCATGATGTGCGAGGTGCCGAGCAACGCGATCCTGGCCGACCAGTTCCTGCAGCACTTCGACGGCATGTCGATCGGTTCGAACGACCTGACCCAGCTCACCCTCGGTCTGGACCGGGACTCGGGCATCGAGCAGCTCAGCGGCGACTTCGACGAGCGCGACCCGGCCGTGCGCGCCCTGATCTCCCGGGCCATCGCGGCCTGCCGCGCCACCGGCAAGTACGTCGGCATCTGCGGCCAGGGCCCGAGCGACTACCCGGATTTCGCCCAGTGGCTGGCCCAGGAAGGCATCGTTTCCCTCTCCCTGAACCCGGACACGGTGGTCGACACCTGGGAGCGCCTCGCGGCCCGCTCCTAGGCCCGGCCAGGCTCACCAGGAAAGCCCGCTATAATCGCGGGCTTTCCCCTTGCCGCACCTGCGTGTTGACGCTGCAGGGCGGCTTCCGGGCCCGCAGGCTTTGCGCCTGCAGGCCGAATCCACAAGGAGCCACGAATGCGTCATTACGAGATCGTTCTCCTGATCCACCCGGATCAGAGTGAACAGGTTCCGGCCATGCTGGAACGCTACAAGGGCCTTGTCACCGCTGGCGGTGGCAAGCTGCACCGGGTCGAGGACTGGGGACGGCGTCAGCTGGCCTACCAGATCCAGAAGCTCGGCAAGGCCCACTACCTCTGCCTGAACATCGAGTGCACCAAGGAGATCCTGGGTGAACTGGAGACGGGCTTCCGCTTCAACGACGCGGTCCTGCGCCACCTGACCGTGGCAATGGACAAGGCCGAGACGGCCCCGTCGGTGATGATGAAGCACGTCGAACGCGAGGAAGCTCGCAAGGCACAGCAGGAGACCGCCGCCTGACAGCCGGGCCGGCCGCGACCCGGGAGCCGCAGCGATGAACCGGCTGGTTCTGGCTGCGACGCTCGTGGAGCGCGGCGCCGTGCGATACACCCCTGCCGGTCTGCCGGCCCTGGACCTGCTGCTACGGCACGAGTCCACGGTCAGCGAGGACGGGCAGCCGCGCAAGGTCTCTCTGGAGATCCGGGCGCTGGCGATCGGGGCGATCACGCGGCAGGTCGGTGCGATGGCGCTGGGCAACCCGGGCATGTTCTCGGGGTTTCTGGCAGCCGGTCGCAACGGCCGCGGACAGGTCTTTCACGTCACGGCGCTCGATTGAGCAAACGCATTCAAGGTATCAAGGAGTCACGTCATGCCCCCACCCCGCGGTAAAGGCAAGTTCTCGAAGGATCGCAAGCCCCGTCGCAACCAGCAGTCGCTGCTGTTCCGTCGCAAGCGCTTCTGCCGCTTCACGGTCGCCGGCGTCGAGCAGATCGACTACAAGGATGTCGACACGCTGCGCGACTTCGTCGGCGAGAACGGCAAGATCACCCCGGCCCGCCTCACCGGCACCCGGGCCTTCTTCCAGCGTCAGCTGACGTCGGCGATCAAGCGCGCGCGCTTCCTGGCGCTGCTGCCCTACACCGACCAGCACAAGGGCTGAGGAGTATCCATATGCAAGTCATCCTGCTGGAAAAGGTCGCCAACCTGGGCAACCTGGGCGACGTCGTCAAGGTCAAGGACGGGTTCGCCCGCAACTTCCTGATCCCGACCCGTCGTGCCCGCCGCGCGACGGAAGCGGCGCTGAAGGAGTTCGACGCCCGCCGCGCCGAGCTCGAGAAGGCTGCGGCCGAGAAGCTGTCGGCAGCCCAGGCCGCCGGCGAGAAGCTGGCCGGCAAGACCCTGACCATCACGCAGAAGGCCGGCGTCGACGGCCGCCTGTTCGGTTCGGTCACCAATGCCGATATCTCCGAGTCGCTCAAGGCCCAGGGCTTCGACGTGCCCAAGGCGTCGGTGCGCATGCCGCACGGCCCGATCAAGCACACCGGCGAGCAGACGCTGTCGGTGGCGCTGCACACGGACGTGGCAGTGGAGATCCAGGTCGTCGTCGTGGGCGACGTCGACTGAGCGTTCCTCGCTCCGTCTGCCCGAGGGCCGGCTCTGCCGGCCCTTGTTCTTTTCGGGCCCACCGGTTCCCCACAGGGTTGTCCACCGCGGCCGGGCCGCTGTCGCCTTAACATCCCAGCGCATGTCTGCCGTCTTCACTGCCCGTGACAACTCCCCCTCGCGCGACGACGACGTGGCGCGCCTGCGGGTGCCCCCACACTCGATCGAGGCCGAGCAGAGCGTGCTCGGCGGGCTGCTGCTCGACAACAGCGCCTGGGACCGTGCCGGCGACCTGCTGACCGACAGCGACTTCTACCGCTACGAGCACAAGGCCATCTACAAGGCCATCGGCGACCTGGTCTCGTCCAGCAAGCCGGCCGACGTGATCACCGTGTTCGAGCAGCTGCAGATGCACGGCAAGGCCGAGGAATGCGGCGGCATCGCCTACCTGAACGCCCTCGCGCAGTCGGTGCCCAGCGCCGCCAACCTGCGCCGCTATGCGGAGATCGTGCGCGAGCGCGCGGTGCTGCGCAAGCTGATCGAAGCCAGCGACGAGATCGCCACCAACGCCTTCAACCCGCAGGGACGGTCGGTCAGCCAGATCCTGGACGAGGCCGAGGGCCGGGTGTTCCAGATCGGCGAGGAGGGCCAGCGCAGCAAGCAAGGCTTCCAGAGCATGGACCAGCTGGTGGTCCAGCTGATCGACCGGGTGACCGAGCTGCACGAGAACGGTGCCGAGGACGTGACCGGCGTGCGCACCGGCTTCTTCGACCTCGACCGCATGACCGCCGGCCTGCAGCCCGGTGACCTGATCGTGCTGGCCGCCCGCCCGTCGATGGGCAAGACGGCGTTCGCGCTGAACATTGCCGAGAACGTGGCGGTGCAGGAAGGCCTGCCGGTCGTGGTGTTCTCGATGGAAATGGGTGCGTCGCAGCTGGCGCTGCGCCTGGTGGGTTCGCTGGGCCGCATCGACCAGAGCGGGCTGCGCACCGGCCGCATCAAGGACGACGACTGGGGTCGCCTGTCCGAGGCGGTGGACAAGCTCAAGAACGCCAGCATCTTCATCGACGAGACACCGGGCCTGAGCGCGGCCGAACTGCGGGCGCGGGCGCGCCGCCAGGCGCGCACCTGCGGGCGCCTGGGCCTGATCGTCATCGACTACCTGCAGCTGATGAGCGGGTCTTCGGGCAGCGACGAGAACCGCGCCACCGAACTGGGCGAGATCTCGCGCGGCCTGAAGGCGCTGGCCAAGGAGCTGCAGTGCCCGGTGATCGCGCTGTCGCAGCTCAACCGCAGCGTGGAAACGCGCAACGACAAGCGGCCGATGATGAGCGACCTGCGCGAGTCCGGTGCCATCGAGCAGGACGCGGACGTGATCATGTTCATCTACCGCGACGACTACTACAACAAGGACAGCAAGGAGCCGGGCGTGGCCGAGATCGTGATCGGCAAGCAGCGCAATGGCCCGGTGGGGACGGTCAAGCTCACGTTCCTGAAGCCGCTCACGCGCTTCGACAACCTCGCCCCCGGCAGCGTCGGCTCCAACGACTACTGACCCGCTCCCTTGCACCCCTGCGCAGACTGTATATATTTACAGTATGCGCAAGACGATCGACACCGACGCCGCCCGCGTCCCGACGCGCCCGGGCACCGGCTCGCTGAGGGGGCGCGGCACCGCCTGGGCCATCGAGCACCGGTTCGCCACGCGTCACCACGAGGCCGAGGACGACGGCTGGAGCGTACCGACCCCTGCAGGGCTGGATGACGCCGGCGGCACCAGAGGCAGCGGCCCCGCGCCGGTGCCCACGCAGGTGACGGAGCAGCAGGTGCGCACCATCCTCACCGGCAACGACTCGCCGGACATCGCGTTCGACCTGTCCATCAATCCGTACCGCGGCTGCGAGCACGGCTGCGTGTACTGCTTTGCGCGGCCCACCCACAGCTACCTGGACCTGTCGCCCGGGCTCGACTTCGAGACCCGGATCGTGGCCAAGGTCAATGCCGCGCAACGCCTGCGCGCGGCACTCCAGGCGCCCGGCTACACGCCCCTTGTGCTCAACATCGGTTCCGCCACCGACGCCTACCAGCCCACCGAGAGACGCCTGCGCATCACGCGCAGCCTGATCGAGGTGCTGGCGGAGTACCGCCATGCGTTCTCCGTCATCACCAAGTCCAGCGGCATCGAGCGCGACCTCGATCTGCTGGCGCCGCTGGCACGCGACGGGCTCGTGTCGGTCTATGTGTCGATCCCCACGCTCGACGGCGATCTCGCCCGCATCATGGAGCCGCGCGCCACCGCCCCCGAGCGGCGCCTGCGGACGATCGAGCGCCTGGCCGCGGCGGGGGTGCCGGTGGGCGTCAGCGTTTCGCCGTTGATCCCCTTCGTCAACGACGGCGAGCTGGAGCAGGTGCTCGAGCGGGCCCGGTCGGCGGGCGCGCGCTGCGCCTTCGCCACCGTGCTGAGGCTGCCGTGGGAGGTGAATCCGCTGTTCCAGCAATGGCTGCAGACGCACTTTCCGCAGCGGGCCGCCCGTGTGATGGCGCGCATCCATGACCTGCGGGGCGGTCGCGACAACGATCCGCGCTTTCACGAGCGCATGAAAGGGCAGGGCGTCTGGGGCGACCTGCTGGCCCAGCGCTTCGCCAAGGCCACGGCCCGCCTGGGCCTGTCCACCCAGCGCATTGCGCTCGACCTGGCGAAGTTCCGGCGTCCTGCCGAGCCGCTGGGCACGGCCGGCGCAGCGGCCCAGGGCTGCCTGTTCTAGGGCCTTCCAGGGCGTCCCGCGCTTCAGGCCGGGCTCGCCGCCTTCGGGCCACCCTGGCGCAGGGCGACACCGCCTTCGCTGCGGTCCTTCGGCGCGCCGAGCGTCGGCACGGCGGCGCTGCCGGCGCAGAGCTGGTGCATGGCCTCGACCTGGCGCGCCAGATCGTCCGCATCGGCGATCTTCTCGCGGTGGCGCTGCAGCGTCAGCCGGGCCGTGTCTGCCAGCTTGGCGTTGCCTGTTTCTGCAGCATGGGCCAGCAGCGCCTGGACCGCGGCGCGCGCGTTGCCGGCCAACGAATGCGATAGGGCCTGCTCCGCCAGTTGGGTGATCCGCAAGTGCGCGGCCCGCACCTGCTGCTCGTAGGGCGGGTAGGGCGATGCCGCGCGGGCCAGCAGTTCGGACACGCCCCGGCCGGTGGAAAAGCGCAGCGCCAGGCGGTCGAGCCAGCGCTCGGCGGCATCGAGGCGGATCTCCGCGGCCGCCATCTCGGCCAGCAACGAGAGCAGGTTGCAGGCGGCCTCGACGTCGAAGTCGTCGTCGCCCACCGCGTCGGCCAGTCCGCGCAGGCCGTCCAGGGCCGAGGCCACCTTCTTGTCGAGCAGGTCGGCCAGCACGCCCACCACCGCGCCGAAGCGGGCCAACCGCCGGTCGCCGGCCTGACGTTCGAGAGCGCGGGCCAGCGTGCCGACACAGCGCGACAGCGCCTTGCGGTCCTTCTGCCGGAAGTGCACGAACGCCAGCAGCACCAGCGACTGGGGGTCGAACAGCTTCGAGTTGCTGCCCACGAGCGCAGCCCGCCCGAGCGCCTTGGCGGCCTCGTCGTGGTCGCCCATCATGAAGGCCAGCATGCCCTGCTTCTGCAGCCGCGTGATCGAGTTGGGCGTCAGGGTGCTGGCCTGCCGGAACGTGTCCAGCGCCTGCTGCAGCTGGCCCTGTTCCATCTGCACCCGGCCCATCACGTCATAGGCGTCGGCGTAGCCGGGCTGGGCCGCCACGAGCGCGTCGAGCGTGCGCAGGGCCGCGGCCGGAGCGCCCGCCGCGGACTCCGTGCGGGCCACGCCCAGCCGGGCCCAGGGCAGGGCCTGCGCGGCGATCACCGCCTCGTAGAGCTTGCGTGCCGCGTCGTGGTGGCCCAGCCTGAGCAGCAGCTCGGCTCCCAGGCGTGCGGCATAGAGCCAGTAGCGCGCCCGGGCCTGAAAGCGCTGGAGGCACAGTCGCGCGGCGGCCTCGTACTGCTCGGCCTCGATCGCCTCGAAGATCCCGGCCAGCGCCCGCTTGCGGTCCAGCGCCTGGCGCAGGCGCAGGCCGAGGGCGTCGGCCTTGTGCGGCTTGAGCAGGTAGCTGTCGAGCGCCGACTCGGCGGCTTCGGCCACCTTGGCGTAGTTGGCCTCGCCGGTGATCATGACGAACACCGTCGCGTAAGGCAGCAGCTGGGCCCGGCGCAGGTCGTCGAGCAGGTCCTGACCGGTGGTGGCCGTGCCGGGGAAGTACTGCTCGCACAGCACGATGTCGAAGCGGCGCACCTCCAGCGCGCGGCGCGCGTCGGCCACACGGCTGGTCTGCACGACTGCGCCGACGCCGAAGTCGCGCAGCTGGGCCGCAAGGATGCTGCGGGACGTCGGGTTGGCGTCGACGACCAGGGCGCGGCTGTCGGCCAGGTCGCGCTGGAGTCGGTTCATGGGGTATCGCAGGCCGCCACCTCCCGGTATCGGCCTGCGGCGCCCCGACTTGACGCCGCCGCGGAACTACTTGAACAAGTCCTTCACGCGATCGGTCCAGCTCTTCTCGTCGGGCGAGTGGCGCGACCCGCCCTTCTTGAGCGACTCGTCGAGCTCGCGCAGCAGCTTCTTCTGCGCGTCCGTGAGCTTGATCGGCGTCTCGATCGAGACGTGGCAGTACAGGTCGCCCGGGTAGCTGGAGCGCAGGCCCTTGATGCCCTTGCCCTTGAGGCGGAAGGTCTTGCCGTGCTGCGTGCTCTCGGGCAGCTCGATCTCGACCTTGCCTTCGAGCGTGGGCACCTCGATCGCGCCGCCCAGCGCCGCGGTGGTCATGCCCACCGGCACCGTGCAGTGCAGGTCGTCGCCGTCGCGCTCGAAGATATCGTGCTGCTTGATGCGGATCTCGATGTACAGGTCGCCGGGGGGGCCGCCGTTGCTGCCGGGCTCGCCGTTGCCTGCCGAGCGGATGCGCATGCCCTCGCTGATGCCGGCCGGGATCTTGACCTCGAGCGTCTTCTGCCGCTTGACCTTGCCTGCGCCGTTGCAGGTGGCGCACGGCTCGGGAATGATCTTCCCGGACCCGCGGCACTGAGGGCAGGTCTGCTGGATCGAGAAGAAGCCCTGGCGCAGGTGGACCGTGCCGGTGCCGTTGCACTGCGGGCAGGTCTTGGCCGACGTGCCGGGCTTGGCGCCGGTGCCGTGGCAGGTGTCGCAGTTGTCCCAGCTCGGGATGCGGATCTGCGTGTCCTTGCCGAGCGCCGCTTCCTCGAGCGTGATCTCCAGGCCGTAAGACAGGTCGGCGCCGCGGTAGACCTGCTGGCCCCCGCGGCGGCCGCCGCCCGCGCCACCGAAGATGTCGCCGAAGATGTCACCGAAGGCTTCCGCGAAGCCGCCGAAGCCCTCGGGCCCCGGGCCACCGCGGAAGCCGCCCATGTTGGGGTCGACGCCCTGATGGCCGAACTGGTCGTAGGCCTGGCGCTTGGCCGGGTCGGACAGGATCTCGTAGGCCTCCTTGGCCTCCTTGAACTTCTCCTCGGCGGCCTTGGCCCCGTCGCCCTGGTTGCGATCGGGGTGGAACTTCATGGCCAGCTTGCGGTAGGCCTTCTTGATGTCGTCCTCGGAGGCGTTCTTCGCCAGCCCGAGGATGTCGTAAAAGTCGCGTTTGGCCATGCTGCCCTCAAGGTCCTCCACCGGCGTGCCCGGTCGTCACCGGGCACGCGCCTGCCTTACTTGCGGACTTCCTTGAAGTCGGCGTCGACGACATTGTCGTCGTCGGCGGGCTTGGCCTGGCCGGAAGGCTCGCCGGCCGGGCGTGCCGCCTCGGCCGCGCCCTGGGCGGCCGCGGCCTTCTGCACGTCCGCGTACATCTTCTCGGACAGCTTGTGGCTCGCGGCCATCATGGCGTCGGTCTTGGCCGTGATGTCGGCCTTGTCGTCGCCCTTGATCGCTTCCTCGACGTCCTTGATGGCCGCCTCGATCTTGGCCTTCTCGTCGTCGCCGAGTTCCTTGCCATGCTCGGCCAGGCTCTTCTTCACGCTGTGGGCCATGGCGTCGGCGTGGTTGCGCGCCTGCACCAGCTCGAGCTTCTTGTGGTCCTCGGCGGCATTGGCCTCGGCGTCCTGCACCATCTTCTCGATCTCGGCCTCGGACAGGCCGGAGTTCGCCTTGATGGTGATCTTGTTCTCCTTGCCGGTGCCCTTGTCCTTGGCGTTGACGTGCAGGATGCCGTTGGCGTCGATGTCGAACGTGACCTCGATCTGCGGCAGGCCGCGCGGCGCCGGCGGGATGCCCTCGAGGTTGAACTCGCCCAGGCTCTTGTTGCCCGCGGCCATCTCGCGCTCGCCCTGGTAGACCTTGATCGTCACCGCCGGCTGGTTGTCGTCGGCCGTGCTGAACACCTGCGAGAACTTGGTCGGGATCGTGGTGTTCTTCTTGATCATCTTGGTCATCACGCCGCCCAGGGTCTCGATGCCCAGCGACAGCGGCGTCACGTCCAGCAGCAGCACGTCCTTGCGGTCGCCGCTGAGCACCTGGCCCTGGATGGCGGCGCCCACCGCAACGGCCTCGTCGGGGTTGACGTCCTTGCGCGGCTCCTTGCCGAAGAAGGCCTTCACCGTGTCCTGCACCTTGGGCATGCGGGTCATGCCGCCCACCAGGATCACGTCGTCGATCTCGCTGGTCTTGACGCCGGCGTCCTTGATGGCCGTGCGGCAGGGCTCGACCGTCTTCTCGATCAGGTCCTCCACCAGGGCCTCGAGCTTGGCGCGGGTGAGCTTGATGTTCAGGTGCTTCGGGCCTGACGCGTCGGCCGTGATGTAGGGCAGGTTGACGTCGGTCTGGGTGCTGGAGGACAGCTCGATCTTGGCCTTCTCGGCGGCCTCCTTCAGGCGTTGCAGGGCCAGCACGTCCTTGGTCAGGTCCACGCCCTGTTCCTTGCGGAACTCGGTGACGATGTAGTCGATGATGCGCTGGTCGAAGTCCTCGCCGCCGAGGAAGGTGTCGCCGTTGGTCGACAGCACCTCGAACTGCATCTCGCCGTCCACGTCGGCGATCTCGATGATCGAGATGTCGAACGTGCCGCCGCCCAGGTCGTACACCGCGATCTTGCGGTCACCCTTGCCGCCCTTGTCCAGGCCGAAGGCCAGGGCCGCGGCGGTGGGCTCGTTGATGATGCGCTTGACTTCCAGGCCGGCGATGCGGCCGGCGTCCTTGGTGGCCTGGCGCTGGCTGTCGTTGAAGTAGGCCGGCACCGTGATCACGGCTTCGGTCACTTCCTCGCCGAGGTAGTCCTCGGCGGTCTTCTTCATCTTGCGCAGCACTTCGGCGCTGACCTGCGGCGGTGCGAGCTTCTTGCCGCGCACCTCGACCCAGGCGTCGCCGTTCTCGGCGGCCACGATGCTGTAGGGCATCAGATTGATGTCCTTCTGCACCTCGCCCTCGGTGAACTTGCGACCGATCAGGCGCTTGACCGCATACAGCGTGTTGCGCGGGTTGGTGACGGCCTGGCGCTTGGCCGACGCGCCGACGAGCACCTCGCCGTCGTCCTGGTAGGCAATGATCGACGGCGTGGTGCGGGCACCCTCGCTGTTCTCGATGACCTTGGTCGTGTTGCCCTCCATGATCGCCACGCACGAGTTCGTCGTGCCGAGGTCGATGCCGATGATCTTTGCCATTTGATGTGCTCCTGAAGCGGAAAGTCCGGTTGTCTTCGAGTTGTGGATAAGTCGGGCGCTTTCAAGGGCGCCGGCCTGTGGGCTAGGCCTTCGGTGCGGACACCGTCACGAGGGCCGGGCGAAGCACCCGGTCTGCGATCAGGTAGCCCTTCTGCAGCACGGCGACCACGGTGTTCGGGTCCTGGTCCGCGGGCACCACGCTGATGGCCTGGTGCTGGTGCGGGTCGAAGCGGGTGCCGGCCGGCGGCGCCACCTCCACCACCTTGTGCCGCTCCAGGGCCGCCGTCAGCTGGCGCAGCGTGGCGTGCACGCCCTCGAGCACCTGGGCCGCCGTGGCGTCGGGCAGGGCGATGGCGGCCTGCAGGCTGTCCACCACGGGCAGCAGGCTCTCGGCGAAGGATTCGACCGCGAACTTGCGCGCCTTGGCCATCTCCTCGTCGGCGCGGCGGCGCACGTTCTCGGCCTCGGCCTTGGCGCGCAGGTAGGCGTCGTTGCTGGCCACGAGTTCGGCCTGGATCTGGGTCAGCTGGGCCTCGAGGGTGGTTTCCGGCTGCACGTCGGTGTCGGCGGCCGGCGGGGTCGGGGGGTGCTCCGGGGTGCTCATGAGTTGTTGGTTTGCGGGGGACTCGCGCGGACTTGGGGGCCAATGCCCATACTTCAAGAGGGTCTTCGATCGGGTTTACGGTGGGCGTGGAGCCCGGCCGGGCGCTCAGTCGTCGTCGAGCGACGCGCTCCAGCGGTTCCAGCGCGGGCCGGCCTGGTCCAGGGCCCGGCGCTCGCGCTTGGTCGGGCGGCCCTGAAGCCGGGTGGCCGCGGGCTCCGGCGCCAGCCGCCGGGCCTCGGCCGCCCGGGCCTGCGCCTCGAGGCTGGCGGCGGACTCCTCGTAGAGCGTCCGGGCCACCGCCGCCGGCCCGCGTGTGCGCGACAGGGCCAGCACCTTCACCTGCCGGGGAGGCTGGCCCGGCAGGCGCAGTTCCATCCACTCGCCCACCCGCAGCTCGCGTCCGGGCCGCGCCGGCTGCCCGGACACCAGCACGCGCCCGCTCTCGGCCGCCTCGGCGGCGAGCGCGCGGGTCTTGAAGAACCGCGCGGCCCACAGCCACTTGTCCAGCCGGTCGCGCGGCTCGGCGGGTGCGCTCACGGTGTGCTCCCGCGCCCGGGGCGCAGGGGTGCCAGGGCCCGGACGCCGCGCCGGTACCTCACGGCTGGACCCCCGCCAGCGGCAGCCGGGCCACGGCTTCGAGGCCGGCCACGCGGCCGTTGCGCTCGACGTTGGCGAGTTCGATCTGGCCTCCGAGGGACTGGACGATCTCGCGGCAGATGGTCAGGCCCAGGCCGACGCCCCCGCGACCGGCGTCGCCGGTGGCGAAAGGCTGGAACAGGCGGGCGCGCAGGTCCGGTGGAAGGCCGGGGCCGCTGTCGGCGATGGTCAGTGCCGCGACGCGGTTGTCGCAGACCAGCCGCACCGACAGCCGGCCCCCGGTGGGGGTTTGCTTCACCGCGTTGTGCAACAGGTTGCGCGTCAGCTCGCGCAGCGCCCACTCGTGCGCCTGCACCGGGGCCGGCTGCAGCTCGATGTCGAAGTCGAGCCGGGCCTGGGCGACCAGGGGCGCCAGGTCCAGCGCGACGGCCTCGGCCACGGGGGCCCAGTCCACCACGCCCGGCGCCCCCTGCTGGCGCAGCTGCTCCACCTTGGCCAGCGCCAGCATCTGGTTGGCCAGTTCGGTGGCCCGGTCGACGGTGGCATTGATTTCCTCCAGCGCCTGGGCGGGGGCCACGTCGCCGCGCCGCGCGGACTGGATCTGGGTCTTGAGCACCGCCAGCGGCGTGCGCAACTGGTGCGAGGCGTCGCGCACGAAGCGGCTCTGGTGTTCCAGCAGGTGGGCCAGCCGGGCCATCACGCCATTGGTGGCGTCGAGCACCGGCAGCAGTTCGCGCGGCGCGCCCTCGGTGGGCAGGGCGGACAGGTCGCCGTCGGCGCGGGCGCGCAGGCCGGCCCCCAGCGCCCGCACCGGACGCGTGGCGCGCTGCACGACCCAGATCACCACGGCGGCGATGACGCCGATCAGCAGCAGCTGCTGCACCAGCGTGCGCACGAGCAGGTCGTGCGCGAGCTGTCGCCGCAGCTCGAAGGTCTCGGCGACCTGGATCGTCGCCATGCCCAGGTCGGTCGGCCCCGCCACCGGCTGCAGCAGCACGGCCATGCGCACCGGCTCGCCCTCGTAGCGGTCGTTGTAGAAGTGCACCAGGGCCGCATAGGGGCTGGTGCCGGCCGAGGCCGGCCGGGGCGCGGGCAGGGCCTCGAAGCCCGACACCAGCTCGCCCTTGAAGCCCAGGATCCGGTAGTACATGCGGCTGCGGTTGTCGGCTTCGAACGCCTCCAGCGCGGCATAGGGAAGATCGGCGCTGACGTGGGCCTGCTCGCCGCGGCCGTCCACCCGAAGCTGCTCGCCGATGGCCTTGGCCGACGCGAGCAGCGTGCGGTCGTAGGCCGAGTCGGCGGCCTCCAGCGCGGCGCCGTACAGGCTGGCCGCCCCCAGCGTGACCAGCACCACCAGGGGCACCAGGATGCCGATCAGCAGCCGGCGTCGCAGCGACACGTGGCGCGGCGTCACGGGCCGGCCCGTCCTTTGGCGTCGGCATCGGGGGCGGGCGGCGCATCGGCGCCCGGGGCCGGCGCATGCTCCAGCAGGTAGCCCAGCCCGCGTAGCGTCACCAGCCGCACGTCGGTCGGCGAGAGCTTCTTGCGCAGGCGGTAGGCCACCACCTCGATCGCGTCGGGCTGCACGGCTGTCTCGCCGCTGAACACGACATCGCTGAGCTGTCCCTTGGCCAGCGCGTGTCCGGGCCGGGCCAGCAACGCCCGCAGCAGCGCCGCTTCGCGCGAGGTGAGTTCGAGCGGGCGGCCCTGCCACAGCACTGCGGGGCTGCCGGGATCGACCTGCAGGCCGCCGAAGCCCGGCGGGGCGCTGTCGGCCGGGCCGCGGGCGCGCCGCGCCAGGGCGCGGACGCGGGCCTCGAGCTCGTCCAGGTCGAAGGGCTTGGCGAGGTAGTCGTCGGCGCCGGTGTTCAGGCCGAGCACGCGGTCGCCCACCGTGCCGCGGGCGGTGAGGATCAGCACCGGCGTGGCCAGGCCCTCGGCGCGGGCCGCCGCCAGCACCTCCAGACCGTCCCGGCCGGGCAGGCTGAGGTCGAGCACGACCACGTCGGGCTGCGCCGCGCGCCAGCGGTCGAGCGCCCGGCCGCCGTCGCCGCAGACGGTCACCTGCATGCCGCGACGCTCGAAGCTGCGTTGCAAGGTGGCCTGCATGGCCGGATGGTCTTCGACGAGGAGCAGCTTCATCCGAGCCGGGGATTATCGGCACCGCGATGGCCGGGTTTTCACGGTGGGGTCTGACAGCGGATTGACAGCCTCGCGGCCGAGCATCGCGGATGCCGGGGCGGGGTAAGCACCACTGCCCTGCGGCGCGGCCCGCGCTCTACCCTGAGCCCCCGGGCCGGCACCTTCATCAGGAGACACACGAATGCGACGCGACACCTTCCTCCGTTCCATGGCCGCCCTGGCGGCTGCCGGCGCGCTGCCGATGCCGGCCGCAGCCGCCGCCAACCTGAAGATGATGATCCCCGCCAACCCCGGCGGCGGCTGGGACACCACCGGCCGCGCCCTGGGCAAGGCGCTGCAGGACGCGGGCGTGGCCTCCTCGGTCAACTTCGAGAACAAGGGTGGCGCGGCCGGCGCCATCGGCCTGGCGCAGTTCGTCAACGCCAGCAAGGGCGACGCCAACGCCCTGATGGTGATGGGCGCCGTGATGCTGGGCGGCATCATCACCGGCAAGCCGCCGGTGAACCTGTCGCAGGCCACGCCGATCGCGCGCCTGACCAGCGAGTACAACGTGTTCGTGCTGCCGGCGCAGTCGCCGCTCAAGACCATGGCCGACGTGGTCGAGCAGATGAAGAAGGACCCGGCCTCGGTCAAGTGGGGCGGTGGCTCGCGCGGTTCCACCGAGCACATCGCGGCCGCGATGATCGCGCGCGCGGTGGGCGTGGACCCGGCCAAGATCAACTACGTCGCCTTCCGCGGCGGCGGCGAGGCCGTGGCGGCGATCCTGGGCAACAACGTCACGGTGGGCGGCAGCGGCTACAGCGAGTTCGCGCAGTACATCGAGAGCGGCAAGATGCGCGCCATCGCGGTCACCTCCGACAAGCGCCTGAAGGGCATCAACGTGCCCACGCTGAAGGAGCAGGGCATCGATGTCGAGATCGGCAACTGGCGCGGCGTCTACGGCGCCCCCGGCATCACCGCCGAGCAGCGCAAGGCGCTCACGGACATGATCCTCAAGGCCGTCAAGTCCAAGGCCTGGGCCGAGGCGCTGGAGAAGAACGCGTGGACGCCCGCCGTGATGGCCGGCAAGGAGTTCGACGAATTCGTCGACCGCGAGTTCGCCAGCCTGCGCGCCACGATGGTCAAGGCGGGCATGATCTGACCGCGCCGATGCCGCGCTCGATCCACGAGGTGGCGCTCGCCGCCGGCGTGCTGGCCATCGGCGCGCTGCTGGCGGTGGGCGCGCTGTCGATCCCCTCGACGGCCGGCTACGGCGGCGTCGGGCCCAACTTCCTGCCCTGGGTGGTGTCGGCGTCGCTGCTGGTGTGCGGCGCGATGCTGCTCTGGCAGGCCCTGCGCGGCGGCTACCGGCACCGGGACGCGCCGTCCGGCGCGGCCCGCGCCGACTGGGTGGCCATGGCCTGGGTGTCGGCGGGCGTGCTGGCGGCCGCGGCCCTGATCACGCGCACCGGCTTCGTGCTGGCCTGTGCCCTGTGCTTCACGCTCGCGGTGCGCGGCCTGCGCGGCGCCGAAGGCCGCCCGCCGGGCAATGCCCGCCAGACCCTGATCGACCTGCTGGTGGGGCTGTGCATCTCGCTGCCGGTGTTCTGGCTCTTCACCCGCCTGCTCGGCATCTCGCTGCCGGGGCTGACGGGCACCGGCTGGCTCTGACGCGCCCATGACCGAGACCCTCACCAACCTCGCGGGCGGCTTCGCCACCGCGCTCACGCTCGTCAATCTGATGTGGGCGTTCGTCGGCTGCGCGCTGGGCACGGCCATCGGCGTGCTGCCCGGGCTCGGGCCGGCCGTCACGGTGGCGATGCTGCTGCCGATCACGTCGCAGGTGGAGCCCACCGCGTCGATGATCTTCTTCGCCGGCATCTACTATGGCGCCATGTACGGCGGCTCGACGACCTCGATCCTGCTGAACACGCCAGGCGAGACGGGCACCATGG
Source organism: Aquabacterium sp. T101 (assembly GCF_057219775.1). Classification (NCBI taxonomy): domain Bacteria; kingdom Pseudomonadati; phylum Pseudomonadota; class Betaproteobacteria; order Burkholderiales; family Sphaerotilaceae; genus Aquabacterium; species Aquabacterium sp. T101. Next base: position 397,546 of record NZ_JBXVVZ010000001.1, on the reverse strand, counting down.
TGACCGCGCTCGAGGGCTTCAAGATGGCCAAGAACGGCCGCGCCGGCGCGGCGCTGGCCACGTCAGCGATCGGCTCGTTCGTCGCCGGCACGCTGGCCACCGTGCTGGTGACCCTGTTCGCCCCGATGGTGGCCGAGTTCGCCGTCACGCTCGGGCCGCCCGAGTACTTCATGCTGATGGCGCTGGCCTTCGTCACGGTCAGCGCGGTGCTCGGCAAGAGCACGCTGCGCGGCCTGACCGCGCTGTTCATCGGCCTGGGCATCGGCTGCATCGGCCTGGATCAGATCAGCGGCCAGGTGCGCTACACGATGGGCATCCCTGAGCTGCTCGACGGCGTCGAGGTGGTGCTGGTGGCCGTGGGCCTGTTCGCCGTGGGCGAGACGCTCTACAACGCGATGTACGAGGGCCGTTCCGACGCCACGCTCAACACGATGGGCAAGGTGCACATGACCGGCACCGAGTGGCGGCGGTCGTGGCCGGCGTGGCTGCGAGGCACGGCGATCGGCTTCCCGTTCGGCACCATCCCGGCCGGCGGCTCGGAGATCCCCACCTTCCTGAGCTACGCCACCGAGCGCAAGCTGTCGAAGCACCCGCAGGAGTTCGGCACCACCGGTGCGATCGAGGGCGTGGCCGGGCCCGAGGCGGCCAACAACTCGTCGGTGACGGCCACGCTGGTGCCGCTGCTGACGCTGGGCATCCCCACGTCCGTCACTGCGGCGATCCTGCTGTCGGCGTTCCAGAACTACGGCCTGCAGCCGGGCCCGCAGCTGTTCCAGACCTCGTCGGCCCTGGTGTGGGCGCTGATCGCGTCGCTGTACATCGGCAACGTGATGCTGCTGGTGCTGAACCTGCCGCTGGTGGGTCTGTGGGTGAAGCTGCTGAAGATCCCCAAGGCGCAGCTCTACGCCGGCATCCTGATCTTCGCCACCGTGGGCGTGTACGCGATGCGGCAGAGCGAGCTGGACCTCGTGTTCATGTACGGCGTGGGCCTGCTGGGCGTGCTGATGCGCCGCTTCGACTTCCCGACCGCTCCGGTGATCGTCGGCATGATCCTCGGGCCGCTGGCCGAGGCGCAGCTGCGCAATGCGGTGTCGATCGGCGAGGGCAGCTTCCGCGTCTTCATCGACCGGCCGATGTCGCTGGGCCTGATCGTGGTGCTGGTGGCGGTGCTGGTGCTGCCGCGCCTGCTGCGACTGGTGCAGCGGTTGCGCTCGAACCCGGCCCTGCCGCGCGGGTGACGCATCGTTCGATGCGCCGGTGAGGCGCAGGCGTGCCGCCCGTGCGACCGCGCGGCGGTGGTCCGCTAGTCCTTCGCGCCCATCTCGAGGGCGCGCTGGCGTTGCGTGGCCAGCGTCGCGGCATCGGGCACCGCCGTGTCCCAGCCCTGCAGGTGCCGCATGACGATGCCGGCGAGCGCCGCGATCCAGGCGTGCTGGTCGTTCAGCGCCGGGATGTAGCTGTACTGGCGGCCGCCGGCCTCGATGTAGGCGTCGCGCGCCTCCTGGGCGATCTCCTCGAGCGTCTCGAGGCAGTCCGACGTGAAGCCGGGGCAGAACACGTCCACCCGCGACACGCCCTGGCGCGCCAGCGCCACCAGCGTCGGCTCGGTGTAGGGCTCCAGCCACTTGGCCTTGCCGAAGCGGGACTGGAAGGTGACGATCCATTCGCCCTTGGCCAGGCCAAGCGCCTCGGCCAGCAGCCGGGCGGTCTTGTGGCATTCGCAGTGATAGGGGTCGCCGAGCGTCAGCGAGCGCTCCGGCACGCCGTGGAAGCTGAGCACGAGGCGGTCGCCGCGGCCTTCGCGGCCCCAGTGGTCACGCACCCGCTGGGCCAGCGCCGCGATGTAGCCGGGGTCGTCGTGATAGCGGTTCACGAACCGCAGCTCGGGCTGGCGCCGCTGGCGCTGCTGCCACGCCATCACCGCGTCGTTGACGCTGGCCGTCGTGGCGGCGGCGTACTGCGGATACAGCGGCAGCACCAGCACGCGCGTGGCGTTGGCCGCCTTCAGTTCGTCCATCACCGACGCCACCGACGGGTTGCCGTAGCGCATGGCGGTGCGCACGATCACCTGCGACGGCATCAGGCCGCGCTCGCCGAGATAGCCCTGCAGCATGCGGCCCTGAACACTCGTCCAGTGGGCGAGCGGCGAGCCGTTGTCGGTCCAGATGCTGGCGTACTTGGCGGCCGACTTGGCGGGGCGGGTGTTGAGGATCACGCCATGCAGCAGCGGCCACCACAGCAGCCGGGGGATCTCGACCACGCGCGGGTCGGACAGGAACTCGCGCAGGTAGCGCCGCAGGGCGGGCGCGGTCGGAGCGTCGGGCGTGCCCAGGTTGACCAGCAGCACGGCCGTGCGGGGCGGCGTGCCGTGGGGCAGGGCGGGCTCGGCTTGATAGGGCATGGTCGCGGATTGTCCGCGAAGGCGCGAGGACGGTGCCGCTAGGGGTCGACGAAGTGCGGCTGGGTGTCGCCGAAGCGAACGACCTCGAACTTCACGGCGGCCGAGCGCGGGTCGCTCGGGGGTGCCCCCAGGCCGATCACGCCGTGACCGTGCAGCGTGCAGGTGCCGCGCTTGAGGCTGACCACCTCGTCGGCGTTGGCGAAGCGCACGAAGGTGCCGTTGATGCTCAGGTCGGTGAGCGAGAAGACGCCACCCTGCCAGTCCAGCCGCGCATGCTGGCGCGACACGCGCGCGTCGTCGACGCAGAACGCGCTCTGCGGGCTGCGACCGAGGATGATCGGCAGGCGGTCGCTCGAGACCAGCCGGTTGGTGCGCTGCCACGACAGGCGCAGGCCCTCGGGCTCGGACATCGGCAGCAGGGCCGTGCCGAAGGCGGTGGCCGCCGCCAGGTCGCCGGCGGCGCGCCGGCCGCCCAGCAGGTGCACGTGCACCGGCTCGGCGCGGCCGCGCAGATGCATCCAGTCGAGACTGCGAAAGCGCGCCTGGTCGGCGCGCGCGAGGCCGGCGAACACCTCTTCGGTGATCAGCGTCTCGTTGTCGCCGGCGTGGTCCAGCAGTCGGGCGGCCACGTTGACGGCGTCGCCGAAACAGTCGCCGCCCATCTCGACGATCTCGCCGCGCGCCAGCGCCACCTGCAGGCGCAGGCCGCGCAGGCCGGTGGAGGCGCCGTGGGCGCTGCCGCGCTGCACCAGGGTTTCCAGGGCGTCGTGCATCAGCGCCGCTGCCTGCACCGCCGGGGCCGGCATCTCGAACACCGCCATCAGCCCGTCGCCCAGCGTCTTGACGACCTGGCCACCGCGCTGGACCACGCTGGCCCCCAGGGTGTTGACGGTGTGCGTGATGACCGAGGTGGCCTCGGCGTTGCCGAGCCGCTCGAACAGCGCCGTGCTGCCGCGCAGGTCGGCAAACAGCACGGTGCGTTCGGCGATGCGGGTCACGGCAGGACTCTACACGCTCGCGGGGTTGCGACCTTGGGGGGCGGGCCTCAGAGGTTGTCGAGGTAGGTGCGCAGCTTGTCCGAGCGGCTCGGGTGCTTGAGCTTGCGGATCGCCTTGGCTTCGATCTGGCGAATGCGCTCGCGGGTCACGTCGAACTGCTTGCCGACTTCCTCGAGCGTGTGGTCGGTGCTCATCTCGATGCCGAAGCGCATGCGCAGCACCTTGGCCTCGCGCGGCGTCAGGCTGTCGAGGATGTCCTTCACCACGTCGCGCAGGCCGGCCTGCATCGCCGCGTCCACCGGGGCCACCGAGTTGGTGTCCTCGATGAAGTCGCCCAGGTGCGAGTCGTCGTCGTCGCCGATCGGCGTCTCCATGGAGATCGGCTCCTTGGCGATCTTCATGATCTTGCGGATCTTGTCCTCGGGCATCTCCATCTTCTCGGCCAGCGTCGGCGCGTCCGGCTCGTAGCCGAACTCCTGCAGGTGCTGGCGCGAGATGCGGTTCATCTTGTTGATCGTCTCGATCATGTGAACCGGGATGCGGATCGTGCGTGCCTGGTCCGCGATGGACCGCGTGATCGCCTGGCGGATCCACCACGTGGCGTAGGTGGAGAACTTGTAGCCGCGACGGTACTCGAACTTGTCCACCGCCTTCATCAGGCCGATGTTGCCTTCCTGGATCAGGTCGAGGAACTGCAGGCCGCGGTTGGTGTACTTCTTGGCGATGGAGATCACCAGGCGCAGGTTCGCCTCGATCATCTCCTTCTTGGCGTCGCGCGAGGCCTTCTCGCCCTCGTTCATCTTCTTGTTGATCTGCTTCAGGTCCTCCAGCGGCACCACCGCCTTGGCCTGGAGGTCGATCAGCTTCTGCTGCAGTTCCTGCACCGGCGGCAGGTTGCGCGCGAGCACGGTCGCATAGGGCTTGCCGGAGGCGATCTCCTTCTCGGCCCATTTCAGGTTCAGCGCATTGGGCGGGAAGGTCTTGATGAAGTGGTCCTGCGGCATGCCGCACTTGTCGACCACGATCTTGCGCAGCTCGCGCTCGTAGCGGCGCACGTCGTCGACCTGCGAGCGCAGGATGTCGCACAGGCGCTCGATCGTCTTGACCGTGAAGCGGATCGACATGATCTCGGCGCTGACCGACATCTGCGCGCGGTTGTAGGCCGGCGACTTGTAGCCTTCCTTCTCGTAGGCCTTGCGCATGCGGTCGAAGTGGCCCGAGAGGGCGTCGAACTTCACCAGCGCGGCGGCCTTGAGTTCCTCCAGCCGCTTGGTCAGGGCCTTGCTCGTGGCGCCTTCGTCCTCTTCCTCGTCGTCGAACTCGTCGAAGTCCTCCTCGGCGACGTAGTCGTCGGCCTCGTCGTCGGAGACGAAGCCGTCCACCGCCTCGGAGATCTGCATCTCGCCCGCGCGGATGCGCGTGGCCATGGCCAGGATCTCGGCGATGGTGGTGGGGCTGGCGCTGATGGCCAGCATCATCGCCTGCAGGCCGCCCTCGATGCGCTTGGCGATCTCGATCTCGCCCTCGCGCGTGAGCAGCTCCACCGTGCCCATCTCGCGCATGTACATGCGCACCGGGTCGGTGGTGCGGCCGAACTCGGAGTCCACCGTGGACAGCGCGGCCTCGGCGGCCTCCTCGGCCTCCTCCTCGGTGGCGGTGGTGGTGGAACCGCCGGCGATCAGCAGCGTGGCGGCGTCGGGCGCCTGCTCGTACACGGCGATGCCCATGTCGTTGAGCATCGACACGATGGCCTCGAGGATCTCCTCGTTGACCAGCTTTTCGGGCAGGTGGTCGTTGATCTCCTGGTGCGTCAGGAAGCCCCGCGTCTTGCCCATCTTGATGAGGGTCTTGAGCTCCTGGCGGCGCTTGGCGACTTCCTCTTCGGTGAGCTGGGTCTCGTCGAGGCCGAACTCGCGCATCAGCGCGCGCTCCTTGGCGCGCGACACCTTCATGCGCAGCGGCTTGGCCTTGGCCTTGGTCTCGCCCTCGTCGGCCGCTTCGGCGTCGACGTCGGCTTCGACGTCGGCTTCGATGTCGGAGAAGTCCTCGTCCGGCAGGTCCTTGCCGGGCGGCACGCCCTTGGCGGCGGGCTTGCCCTTCGCGCCCTTCTTGCCCTTGGGCTCGTCGGCCGGCTTGGCGGCTGTCTTGGCCGCAGGCTTGGCGGCCGTCTTGGCCGGCGTCTTGGCCGCGGGGGCAGGGGTGGCCTTGGCCGCCGGCTTGACCGGCTCCGCCGCCTTGGTGGCGGGCTTGGCAGCCGGTTTCGCGGGCTTCTTGGGGGTCTTGTCGTCGGCCGCGGCCTTGCCGGCAGCCTTGGCGGGCGTGGCAGGAGCTTGCTTCTTGGCGGTCATGGGAATCCTCGGGGCTGTCTGGGCGCGCTCGGGCAAAGCGCCGGCCGGCCCGCGACATGCGCCTCGTCATGTCGCCAGGAACGGCCTTCCATTGGGGTGGCAGGTGACGACCCGGACGCTGCACGCGCCGGATCCGAGGAACGCAGCCCTTGCGGGGGAGGGTGGCCTGTCGGTGTGTACCCGTTTCGCGGGTGGCCGGGGCCCGGAGGTGCTGCTGTCACTCTTGCCGTAGCAAAGAACGGGCGATTATGGCCGAAGCAGCGACCCTGGTCAAAGCCGGGTCAGGGGGCGGAGCGCTCCCTGCGGGTGGCGTCGATGCGGGCGCGCAGCGCCCGCACGCGCTCGGACGTGGCCTGGTAGTCGGCTCGCGCCTGGGGGTCGGCCGCTGCCGCGGGCGCCAGCGCCGTCTGGTGGGCTTCCAGGGCCTGCAGCAGCTTCCCGTCGAGCAGCAGGCGCAGGTCGGCGAGACCGGCGCCCAGGTCGTCGGACTCGTCGAAGCCCACCGCGGCCAGCGCCGGGCCCAACTCGGCGTCGTCGACCAGCGCGGTGCGCACGGCCGCCCAGGGCCGCGGTCCGTGCTCGACGATGTCGCGCTCGAGCCAGGCGACGAGATCGCCGTGCGGCGCAGGCAGGGCATGAAGCAGGGCGTGGTCTTCCACCGTGAGGCTGTCCCACCACGACGGCTGGGTCAGCAGCAGGTGGACGATGCGGTCCTCGGGTCGGCGCGGCGCCCGGCGGCTGGCGGCGAAGGTGCCGGGTCGGCGCGCCGGAGCGGGGCCGGGCGGTGCCGCCGGGCCGGGCCGGTCGCGCCCCGCCGGCCCCGCCGCGGCCATCCACTGGGCTGCGAGCTCGGCCTCCGGCAGCGTCGCTGCACGCGCCAGCTCGGTGAGCATCTGGCGTCGGAAGGCGCCGTCCGGCAGGGCGGTCCACAGCGGGCGGGCCTGGCTCAGGAAGCGGGCCCGGCCCTCGGGCGTGCCCATGTCGCAACCGTCGCGCGCCACGTCGACCATCTGGCGCGACAGCGGTACCGCCTGGGCCACGGCCCGCTCGAAGGCGGCAGCGCCCTCGGCCCGCACGAACGAGTCGGGGTCGTGCTCGGGCGGCAGGAACAGGAAGCGCACCGTACGCAGGTCGGACGCATGGGGCAGGGCGGCTTCGAGCGCCCGCGTGGCGGCGCGGCGGCCGGCGGCGTCGCCGTCGAAGCTGAAGACCACCGAGTCGGTGAAGCGAAACAGCTTGCGCACGTGCTCCTCGGTGCAGGCCGTGCCCAGCGTGGCCACCGCGTTGTCGAATCCCATCTGGGCCAGCGCCACCACGTCCATGTAGCCCTCGACCACGAGCGCATAGCCACGGGCGCGGATGCCGGCGCGGCCCTCGTGCAGGCCGTAGAGCTCGCGTCCCTTGACGAACACCGGCGTCTCGGGCGAGTTGAGGTACTTGGGCTCGCCCTTGTCCAGCACGCGTCCGCCGAAGCCGATCACCTCGCCCTGCACCGAGCGGATCGGGAACATCACGCGGTCGCGGAAGCGGTCGTAGCGGCGGGCGTCCTCGCCGGCGTCGCCCTGCACGATCACGAGGCCCGCCTCGGCCAGCATCGGGTCGTCGTAGTGCGCGAAGGCGCTGGCCAGCGAATGCCAGCCGTCCGGTGCGTAGCCCAGGCCGAAGCGGGCCGCGATCTCCCCCGTCAGGCCGCGGCCCTTGAGGTAGGCCACGGCGCGCGGGCTGCCCTTGAGCTGCACGCGGTAGTGCTGCGCGGCCCGCGCCAGTACCTCGGTCAGGCTGGACTGACGCGCCTTGGTGGCCGCCTCGGCCCGCCGCTCGTCCTCGGTGCGGGTGTCGTCGGGCACCGCCAGGCCGACCTGCTGGGCCAGCTCGGTGACGGCGTCGCGAAAGCTCGCGCCGGTGTGTTCGGTCAGGAACCGGATGGCGTCGCCCGACGCGCCGCAACCGAAGCAGTAATAGAACTGCTTGCTCGGGCTGACCGAGAAGCTGGGCGACTTCTCGCCGTGGAAGGGGCACAGCCCCATCAGGTTGGCGCCGCCCTTCTTCAGCTGCACGTGGCGGCCCACGACGTCGACGATGTCGACGCGGGTCAGCAGTTCGGCGATGAAACCCGGTGGAATCACCGGCGGGAGTCTATCGAAGCGACCTGCCGGGGCGGGCCGTGCACAGCGTCACACCCACGCGGGCAGGCCGCTGCCTACACTGCGCCGCGATCTGCCGGCCAACGGCCGGCGCCTTCGACCCGACATGACCCTGCCTGCCCTCGCGCCCTGCGTCCTGGCCGTCGCCCTGTGGCTGACGACCGGCGGGGCCGTTGCCCAGACGGCCCCGCCGGTCGCTCCGGCGCCGGCCGCATCGTCGGCCGCCGACCGCGCCGCACGCGACGCCGACAAGGTGTTCCGGATGATCCTGATGCATGCCGACAAGCCGCGGCGTGCGGCGCGGGACGATCGCGTCTCACCGGCATCGCAGGCCGCAGCCACTTCACTCGCGCCACCAAGTGCAGTGCCGACTCCGGCGGCCACATCGGTGTCGTCTGCGCCGGTCGTGTCCACGATCAGTGCCGAGGCGGCGGCCCGGGTGGCGTTGCCCGCCCGAACGGATACCGATCTGCCTGTGGCTACCGTGCCGCCGGCCGTGATCACAGCGCCAGCCCTGCCGTCGCTGCAGGCGGTGCCGGTACCGGCCGCCGTGCGGGCGCCCCCTGCCGCTGCCCGGCTGGAGCTGGTAAGCAGCGTCGAGCCGGACTTTCCGCAGCGGCTGCTGCGCACGCTCGGCCCCGGCTCGGTAGTGGTCGAGTTCGAGGTCGCGGCGGACGGCACGGTGTCTCGCGCCGTGGTCGCGCGCAGCCCCCACCGCGGTCTGCATGCGGCGGCCGTCGCAGCGGTGTCGGCGTGGCGCTTCAAGCCGCCCGGTGCAACGACGCCCGGCGTGGCCGAACTGAAGTTCGAGTAGCGCCCGCCTAGACGGCGAAGTCGGACAGCTTGCGCCCGGCGGCCAGGGCCGCCTTGAGCCAGCGCGGCTGCAGCCCGCGGCCCGACCAGGTGTCGCCGGTGGCCTTGTCGCGGTACTTTGGCGCCACCTTGGACGGGCTGCCGCGGGCCGCCTTGGGCTTGCCGCCGGCGAGGTCCTTGGCGGTCAGGCCGTACTGCGACATCAGCGCCTTGACCTGGGCGATGGCGGCGTCGCGCGCCTCGCGTTGGGCCTGGGCGATCTGGCGTTCGAGATCGGCTTCCTGTTCCCGCAGCTGGGCTTTCTGGGCGAGCAGGGTTTCGAGTTTGTTCATCGTCGCGCCTCGTGTTTTGGCAAGGCGCGAATTTAACGCCGAAACCGCGCTCGATTACTTGTAGCCGACCCGATCGAGTATCTGCTGCACTCTGACCTGATTCAGGCCGACCACCGACACGGGAATCGTCTCGGCCTTGAAATCCCCCAGGGCCCGCAACGCAGGATTGGCGATCTTCACCTGGGGCACCACCGGCCATTCGTTGTTGCCGTCGGCGAAATAGGCCTGGGCCTGGTCACTCGAAAGATATTCCAGGAACGCCACCGCGGCGTCGCGATTGCGGCTGTGGCGGGCAATACCAGCGCCCGCGATATTCACGTGCGTTCCGGCATCGGCCTGGTTCGGAAACACCACGCCCACCTTGTCCATGGCGGCGCGGTCCTCGGGTTTGGCCGAGCGCATCAGGCGCGCCACGTAATAAGAATTGGCCAGGGCCACGCCGCATTCCCCGCTGGCGGTGGCGAGTATCTGATCGGTATCGCCACCCTTGGGGCTGCGCGCCATGTTGGACACCAGCCCGGCCATCCAGGCCTCGGCCTTCTGCGGCCCCAGGTGTTCCATCATGGCGCCGAACAGGGACAGGTTGTACGGGTGCGAGCCCGAGCGGGTGCACAGCTTGCCCTTGAGCTTCGGGTCGGCTAGCTTCTGGTAGGTGTCGACGTCACCGCGCTGCACGGCGGCCTTGTTGTAGACGACCACCCGGGCGCGGGTGGAAAAACCGAACCACTGCGCTCCCTGGCCGGCGTCCTTGCCGCGCAGGGTGGCGGGGATGCGCTGCTCCAGCACCTTGCTGCGCACCGGCTGGAACAGGCCATCGACCTCGGCGCGCCAGAGCCGGGCCGCGTCCACCAGCAGGATCACGTCGGCCGGGCTGGCGCTGCCTTCGGTCTTGAGCCGGGCCAGGATGCCGGCGTCGTCTGCGTCGACCCGGTTGATGCGGATGCCTGTCGCCTTGGTGAAGTTCTCGTACAGGGCTTCGTCGGTCTGGTAGTGCCGTGCCGAGTAGAGGTTGAGCGTCGGGGCCTGGGCCTGGGCCAGGCTGGCGGCCAGGGCCAGCGTGGCGGCAAGGAGGTGGCGGGCGAGGGACATGGCGGGTCGGGGCAGTGATTCGGAGGCCCTCAGCCTACCACAAATGCGAATAATTCGCGTTTGTATCCTTGCACCGGATCAAGCCGCGGGCGGCACGTAGCCGGCGGGCTTGTCGGCGCCGCCGCCGAAGAAGAACTGCTCCATCTGCCGCGCCAGGTACTGGCGCGCCCGGGCATCGGCCAGGTTGAGCCGGTTCTCGTTGACCAGCATCGTCTGGTGCTTCTTCCAGACCTCGAAGGCTTCCTGGCTCACGTTGTCGTAGATCCGCTTGCCGAGCTCGCCCGGGTAGGGCGGATAGACGAGGCCTTCGGCCTCCTTCTTGAGATAGATGCACTGCACCATGCGGGCCATTGCGTCGCTTCCTTGGGTTTACTTGAGGTTCTTGACCAGCACCTGCGAGCGCCGGTCCCAGTTGTACTTGCGCTTGCGCGCCTCGGGCAGCCAGTCCGGGTCCACCGCCTGGAAGCCGCGCTTGATGAACCAGTGCATCGTGCGAGTGGTCAGCACGAAGATGCTGGACAGGCCCTGCGCACGGGCGCGCTGCTCCACGCGCTTGAGGATGCGCTCGCCGTCGCCCTGGCCCTGCACGTTCGGGCTCACGGTCAGCGCGGCCATCTCGGCGGTGCCGGCCTCGGGGTAGGGGTAGAGCGCGGCGCAGCCGAAGATCACGCCGTCGTGCTCGATCACGGTGTAGTTGGCGATGTCGCGCTCGATCTCGGTGCGCTCGCGGCGCACCAGCGTGCCGTCGCGCTCGAACGGCTCGATCAGCTGCAGGATGCCGCCGACGTCGTCGCTGGTGGCCTCGCGCAGGCTCTCCAGCTTTTCGTCGACCACCATCGTGCCGATGCCGTCGTGGGTGTAGACCTCCTGCAGCAGCGCGCCGTCCACCGCGAAGGGCAGGATGTGCGAGCGCTCCACGCCCTCGCGGCACGCGCGCACGCAGTGGCGCAGGTAGAAGGCCACGTCGGTCGGCCGGGCCGGCTCGCCCAGCCGGCCCAGCAGGCGCTCGGCGTCGGCCAGCGCGAGTTCGGTGTCGATGCCGCTGTCGGGGTCGTCCGGCTGCTCGCGCACGCCCGGCACCTCGGTCAGGAAGATCAGCTTGTCGGCCTGCAGCGCGATCGCGGTGGACGTGGCCACATCCTCCATCGCCAGGTTGAAGGCCTCGCCGGTGGGCGAGAAGCCGAAGGGCGACAGCAGCACCACCGCGCCGGTGTTGATGGCCAGCTTGACCGACGCGGCGTCCACGCGGCGCACCACGCCGCTGTGCATGAAGTCCACGCCATCGACGATGCCCACCGGGCGCGCGGTCAGGAAGTTGCCCGACACCACGCGCACGGTGGCATTGGCCATCGGCGTGTTCGGCAGCCCCTGCGAGAACGCGGCCTCGATCTCGAAGCGCAGCTGCCCGGCGGCCTCCTGGGCGCAGTCCAGCGCCACGGCGTCGGTGATGCGCATGCCGTGGCTGAAGCGCTCGGGGTGGCCCTTGGCGCGCAGCTGTTCGCTCACCTGCGGCCGGAAGCCGTGCACCAGGATCAGCTTGATGCCCATCGCGTGCAGGATCGCCAGGTCCTGCACGAAGGCCGTCAGCTTGCCCGCGGCGATGCCTTCGCCGGCCATCGCCACCACGAAGGTCTTGCCGCGGTAGGCGTGGATGTAGGGCGCGACCGAGCGAAACCAGGGCACGAAGGTGTGCGGGAAGACGACGGCGGCCGGCATGTTCATCGGGGCAAATTGTGCCCCACCCCTTGTCCGTCCGTTGACGCGGCCTCGTGGCGAACGCACGATCACCGCCTTCCCGCCGCCCCAAGGAGCGATCGCATGAACCCCTACGAGACCCATGGCGCCTTCAGCTGGTCCGAGCTGATGACCAGCGACCCGGCGGCCGCCGGCCGCTTCTACGGCCCGCTGTTCGGCTGGTCCACCGAGGTCAACGACATGGGCACCGGCCCGTACCATGTGATCAAGCTGGGCGACACGGCCATCGGCGGCATCATGGGCAAGCCGCCGGGTGCGCCCGAGGGCATGCCGTCGATCTGGGGCTGCTACGTCACGGTCAAGGACCTGGACCGCACGGTGGCCCAGGCCCGTGAGCTGGGCGGCGCGGTGCTGATGGAGCCGATGGACGTCAAGGGCGTCGGCCGCATGGCCGTGATCGCCGATCCGCAGGGTGCGGCGCTGTCGGTGATCCAGTACGCGATGTGACCCGCCGGCCCGGGTGCGGATAATCCGCGCCCCGTGCCTGCCCCCGTCATCACCTTCCCCGAATCGCTGCCCGTCTCGGCGCGGCGCGACGAGATCGCGCGCGCCATCGCCGCGCATCCGGTGGTGGTGGTGTGCGGCGAGACCGGTTCGGGCAAGACGACGCAACTGCCGAAGATCGCGCTCGCGCTCGGCCGCGGGCGGCTGCACGGCGGCGGGCTGATCGGCCACACGCAGCCGCGCCGCATCGCGGCGTCCAGCGTGGCGCAGCGCATCGCCACCGAACTGAACACGCCGCTGGGCGAGGTGGTGGGCTACAAGGTCCGCTTCAACGACCGGCTGCAGCCCGGCGCGTCGGTCAAGCTGATGACCGACGGCATCCTGCTGGCCGAGACGCAGAGCGACCCGCTGCTGCGCGCCTACGACACGATCATCATCGACGAGGCGCACGAGCGCTCGCTCAACATCGATTTCCTGCTCGGGCACCTGCGCCAGATCCTGCCGCGCCGGCCCGACCTGAAGGTCGTCGTCACCTCGGCCACGATCGACGCCGAGCGCTTCGCGACCCACTTCGCCGGGCCGCAGGGGCCGGCGCCGGTGATCCAGGTGTCGGGCCGCACCTACCCGGTGGAGCAGCGCTGGCGCCCGTTCGAGGAGTCGAAGGACCGCGATCTGCACGTGGCCATCGCCGACGCGGTGGACGAACTCTGGCGCGGCGGCGCGGCCGGCGACGTGCTGGTGTTCCTGCCCGGCGAGCGCGAGATCCGCGAGGCGGCGGACCATCTGCGCAAGCACCTGTCGCACGACCCGCGGCGGCGCCACGCCGAGATCCTGCCGCTGTTCGCGCGCCTTTCGGCGGCCGAGCAGGACCGCGTGTTCGCGCCGCACGGTGCGCCGCGCATCGTGCTGGCCACCAACGTGGCCGAGACCTCGCTCACGGTGCCCGGCATCCGCTACGTGATCGACCCCGGGCTGGCGCGCGTCAAGCGCTACAGCTACCGCAGCAAGGTCGAGCAGCTGCAGGTGGAGGCGATCAGCCAAGCCGCGGCCAACCAGCGCGCCGGCCGCTGCGGCCGCGTGGCCGACGGCGTGTGCATCCGCCTGTACGACGAGAAGGACTTCGCCGGCCGGCCGCGCTTCACCGACCCCGAGATCCTGCGCTCGTCGCTGGCCGGCGTGATCCTGCGCATGAAGTCGCTCGGCCTGGGCGACGTGGAGGCCTTTCCCTTCCTCGAGCCGCCGCCGCGCAAGGCCATCGCCGACGGCTACGCGCTGCTGGGCGAACTGGGCGCGGTGGACGACGCCAACGAGCTGACACCGATCGGACGCGAGCTGGCCCGCCTGCCGCTGGACCCGCGCGTGGGCCGCATGATCCTGGCCGCGCGCGAGCAGCAGGCGCTGGCCGAGGTGCTGGTGATCGCCGCCGCGCTGTCGGGCCAGGACGTGCGCGACCGGCCGCTCGACCAGCAGCAGGCCGCCGACCAGAAGCACAAGCCCTTTGACGACGAGAAGTCCGAGTTCATGGGCACGCTGCGCCTGTGGCAGTGGATCGAGGAAGGCCGCGGCCAGCACGGCCACCGCCCGGGGACCGGCCCCGCGGACTCGCACAAGCTGTCCAACCGGCAGCAGGAACAGCGCCTGCGCGACCACTTCATCTCGGCGCGCCGCGTGCGCGAGTGGCGCGACATCCACTCGCAGCTGCTCACGGTGGTGGCCGAGCATGGCTGGCGCCTGAACACGGCGCCGGCCACCTACGAGCAGGTGCACCTGGCGCTGATGGCCGGCCTGCTGGGCAACGTCGGCTGCAAGGCCGACGACGACGACTGGTACCTGGGCGCGCGCGGCATCAAGTTCTGGCGCCATCCGGGCGCGAACCTGTCGAAGAAGCCGGGGCGCTGGCTGGTGGCCGCCGAACTGGTGGAGACCACGCGCCTGTTCGGCCGCGGCCTCGCGTCGATCGAGCCGGCGTGGATCGAGCGCGTGGGCGGCCACCTGCTCAAGCGCCAGCTGCTCGAGCCGCACTGGGAGAAGAAGGCCGGCGAGGTGGTGGCGCTGGAACGCGCCACGCTCTACGGCATCGTGGTCTACAGCGGCCGCCGCACCGCCTACGGCACCATCGACCCGGTGGCCGCGCGCGAGATCTTCATCCGCGAGGCGCTGGTGGCCGGCGAGTGGGACGCGAAGTGGCCGTTCCTCGCGCACAACGCGCGCCAGATCCGCGAGGTGCAGGCGCTGGAGCACAAGTCGCGGCGGCAGGACGTGCTGGTGGACGACGAACTGATCCACGGCTTCTACGACAGCCAGATCCCGGCCGACGTGGTCGGCGCGTCGAGCTTCGAGCGCTGGTACCGCAAGGCGGGCCGGGACGACCCCAAGCTGCTGCACCTGACGCGCGACGCGCTGATGCGCCACGAGGCCGCCGGCGTGACCACCGCGGCCTACCCGCGCACCATCCGCCTGGGCGGCATCGACTGCGCGGTGGACTACCTGCACGAGCCCGGCGACGCGCGCGACGGCATGACGGTGACGGTGCCGGTGTATGCGCTCAACCAGGTCAGCGACGACCGCTGCGAATGGCTCGTGCCGGGCATGCTGGCGGCCAAGGTGCAGGCGCTGGTGAAGAGCCTGCCGCAACGGCCGCGCTCGCGCCTCGTGCCGCTGCCGGAGTTCGCGCAGGGCTTCTGCGACAGCGTACCCTTCGGCGACGGCGGGCTGATGGACGTGCTGCTCGCGCGGGTGCGCGACCGCACCCAGCTGCCCGTGGCGCGCGCCGACTTCAAGCTCGAGACGCTGTCGCCGCACCTGTTCATGAACCTGCGCGTGGTGGACGAGCATGGGCGCCAGCTCGGCATGGGCCGCAACCTCGCGGCGCTGAAGGCCGAGCTGGGCGCGCAGGCTCGTGGCGCGTTCCAGGCGCTGGCGGCGCTGAAGCTGCAGCAGGCGGCGCCCGGGCCCGGCTCGGCCCGGCCGGCAGCCGACGCGGCCGGCCCGTCCGGATCGAGGGCCGCGAAGGCCACCCCGCAGGCCGCATCCCCCCCGCCCGGTGCGACGAAGGCGCCGCCGCCGTCGGCCGCACCGGCGCCGATCACCGACTGGACCTTCGGCGAGCTGCCCGAGCTGATGGAGCTGCGCAAGGCCGGCCAGGTGCTGGTGGGCTTCCCGGCCCTGGTGGACCGCGGCACGTATGTGGAGATCGAGGTCTTCGACGAGCCCGAGGTGGCGGCGGCGCGGCACCGCGCCGGACTGCGCCGGCTGTTCGCGCTGCAGCTGCGCGAGCCGCTGAAGTACCTGGAAAAGAACATCCCGGACCTGCAGCGCCTGGGTGCGCAGTTCATGGGCCTGGGCACGCTGGAGGAGCTGCGCGAGCAGATCGTGGCCGTGGCGCTGGACCGCGCCTTCCTCGCCGACCCGCTGCCCACGGACGCGGCCGCCTTCCGCGCCCGGCTCGAGCAGGGCCGGTCGCGGCTGAACCTGATCGCGCAGGAGGTGGCACGCGCGGTGGGCGCGGTGCTGCAGGAGTACGCCAACGCGACGCGCAAGCTCAAGGACGCCCGGCCGCCGAAGGACGTGGCCGACGATGCCGCGGCCCAGCTGGGGCGCCTGGTCGGGCGCCGCTTCGTGCAGGACACGCCATGGACGGCGTTGGCCCACCTGCCGCGCTACCTGCGCGCGCTGGTGATGCGGCTGGACAAGCTGCGCGCCGACCCCGCGCGCGACGCGCAGCGCCTGGCCGAGTTGCGCCCGCTCGAGCAGCGCTGGCTGCGCCGCGTGGCCGAGCGCAAGGGCGCGCCCGACGCGCGGCTGGACGAGTTCCGCTGGCTGCTGGAGGAGCTGCGCGTCAGCCTGTTCGCGCAGGAGCTGCGCACGCCGCAGCCGGTGAGCGTGAAGCGCCTCGAGAAGGTGTGGGCCCAGCTCGACGGCTGAGCCGCCCCGCAGGGCCGGCGCAACTCAGCGCCGGGCGCGGATGTTCGCCAGCTGCGCCGACGGCGACGCGATGCGGGCGTCGAACGGGTGCGGCGCATTGCCGTAGCGCGCCGTGACCCGACGCACGTACTCGCGCGTCTCCTCGAACGGCGGCACGCCGCGGTGCCGGTCCACCGCACCTTCGCCGGCGTTGTAGGCCGCGGCCACCAGCGACACGTCGCCCTCGTAGTAGGCCAGCAGCCAGCGCAGGTAGGCCAGGCCGCCGCGCAGGTTCTGCTGGGCGTCGAACGCGTTGCGCACGCCGAAGCGGCGCGCCGTCTGCGGGATCAGCTGCATCAGCCCCATCGCCGAGCTGCGCGACACGGCATAGCTGTCGAAGTTGGATTCCACCGCGATGATCGTCAGGGCCAGCTTGGGGTCGACGCGGAACTGCGGCGCGAGGCGCTGCACCAACTGCTCGATGTGCGGCGGCGCCTTCACGGCCACGGTGGGCGCGCTCGTCCCGCCCGACGCGGCAGCCGCGGGCGGCGTTTCCGCGCGCATCATGCAGGCGGGCACCTCGGCCGCTGGCCAGGTCATCGACTGCAGCATGCGGCGCGCCTGCTCGTGGCCCTGCGCGCCTGCGGCATAGAACAGGTAGGCCGCCCAGTCGTCGCGCCGGTCGTCGCCCTTGCCGTGGGTGAACAGCCAGGCCAGCTGGTACTGGGACTCGGCGTCGCCGCGGCGCGCCATGTGGCACAGCTGCGCCACCGCTTGCGGGCTGTTGCGCGCGATCAGCGCCGGGCCGGTCTCGGACAGTGCCGGGGCCGACGCCGCCAGCGGCGCATCCTGCGCTGCGGCCGCACCGGACAGCGCGGCGAGCGCGGCGCCGAGCAGGGCCACGCGGGCCCGGCTGCGACGCGGCAGGGAAAGCATCAGCGCGGCCTCGCCACTTCCAGCAGCCGGTCGAGCCCGCCTTGCTCGATCGACACCATGGCCTGCTCGCGCACGCGCGGCTTGGCGTGGTAGGCCACCGACAGGCCGGCCTCGCCCATCATCGGCAGGTCGTTGGCCCCGTCGCCCACCGCGATGGCCTGGCGCGGGCTGCAGCCCAGGCGCTCGCAGGTCTGCAGCAGCATGCGGCGCTTCTCCGCGCCGTCGCAGATGTCGCCCCAGGGCTGGTCCACCAGGCGGCCGGTGAGGGCGCCGTCGGCCACCTCGAGCACGTTGCTGCGCGTGAAGTCCAGCTGCAGGCGGTCGCGCACGCGGTCGGTGAAGAAGGTGAATCCGCCGGACACGAGCAGCGTGCGCAGCCCGGCCGCGCGGCAGGCGGCCACCAGCGCCTCGGCGCCGGGGTTCAGGCGCAGGCGTTCGCGCCAGACCTGTTCCATCGCGGCCACCGGCACGCCCTTCAGCAGCGCCACGCGGCGGCGCAGGCTGTCCTTGTAGTCGGCGATCTCGCCGCGCATCGCGGCTTCGGTGATGGTCGCCACCTCGGCCTTGCGGCCGGCGGCGTCGGCGATCTCGTCCACGCACTCGATGTTGATCAGCGTCGAGTCCATGTCGAACGCGATCAGGCGGAAGTCGTCCAGCGCCAGCGGCGGCACGACGCCGCGGAGCACGAGACCGGGAGCGAATTCGATGGCGGACAAGGCGGCGCAGGAAGGGGCGGTGGCAGGGACGCGGATTATCCGGGTCCGCGGCCGGTGTTCCAGCCCCGATACTGGCGGGGCGTCGACACAGACACCGACACCGACGCCCGCCTCGAACCGATGACCGCCCCCCACACCCGCTCCACGCTGCCGGCCTGGTTGCGCAGCCTGTGGCCCGCGCCGGTGGTCGTGAGCGGCCGCGAGCGCGGCCGCATGGTGGTGGGTGCGCTGCTGGGCATCCTGGCCACCGCGCTGCTGAGCCACCTGCTGCCCGTGCCGGCGCACCTGACCTGGATCGTGGCGCCGATGGGCGCCAGCGCGGTGCTGCTGTTCTGCCTGCCCGCCAGCCCGCTGGCGCAGCCGTGGCCCGTGGTGGGCGGCAACGCGGTGTCGGCGCTAGTGGGCGTGGCCTGCGCAGCGCTGCTGCCGCAGCCGGACCTGGCCGCCGCCGCGGCCGTGGGCCTGGCCATCGGCGCCATGCTGCTGCTGCGCTGCCTGCATCCGCCCGGCGGCGCGGCGGCGCTGCTGATGGCGGTGAACGGTGTCACCGACCCGGCCGCTGCGCTGTCGCCGGTGCTGGCCAACGCCGTGCTGCTGACGCTGGCGGCCTGGGCCTGGCACAGCGCGACGCGCCACCCGTACCCGCACCGGCCGGCCGCGCCGCCCACGGGCCCGGTGACCGAGGAGGACCTCGACGCCGTGCTCGCACGCTACAACCAGGTGCTCGACGTGAGCCGCGACGAGCTGCTGGAACTGGTGGACCGCACCCAGCGCCTGGCGCACCAGCGCCGTCTGTCGCGCACCCGCTGCGACGACGTGATGACACGCGACGTGGACACGGTGGAGTACGGCACGCCCCTACAGGACGCCTGGGCGCTGCTGCGCCGCAAGCACCTGAAGACGCTGCCCGTGGTGGACCGCGCGCGCCACGTGGTGGGCATCGTCACGCTGACCGACTTCCTGCGCGGTGCCGGCGTCGACGAGCCGCCCGACGCAGGCACCCTGGGCCGGCGCATGGCGCGCTGGCTCGCACCGTCGCCCGGCACCCACAGCGACAAGCCGGACGTGGTGGGCCAGATCATGACGCGCAAGGTGCGCGTGACCCGGCCGCACCGCACGCTGTCCGACCTGGTGCTGCTGTTCGGCAGCACCGGCCACCGCCACATCCCCGTGGTGGGCGACGACGGCAAGCTGCTGGGCATGGTGACCCAGTCGGACGTGGTGGCCGCGCTGCGGCTGGTGGAGGCGGTGGACGGCGAGGGCGTCACGCCGCCGGTCGCCTAGCCGGCCGGCGCCTTCGGCGGCCCCAGCGCCCGCAGCACGTCGCGCACCTGCTGCGCCCGCGCGGGCGCGTCGGGCAGCTCGCGCTCGATGCGCAGCTTGTCGTTGCCGGCCAGCTTGACATGCCGGTTCTTCTGCACGAGCGCGATGATGGCCGCGGCGTCCACCGGCGGGTTGGGGCGGAAGGCGATCACGGTCAGGCGCGGGCCGGCGTCCACCTTGGTCACGCCGTAGGGGCGCGCCAGCACGCGCAGGCGGTGCGTGTCGAACAGGGTCTGTCCCTGCGGCGGCAGCTTGCCGAAGCGGTCCGTCACCTCTTCCAGCAGGGTGTCGATGCGCTCGGGCGTGTCGGCGGTGGCCAGGCGCTTGTACAGCGACAGGCGGGTGTGCACGTCACCGCAGTAGGCGTCGGGCAGCAGCGCCGGCGCATGCAGGTTGATCTCGGTGGTGGTGCCGAACAGGCCGCCCAGCGGGCTCAGCAGGTCGGGCTCGTGGCCGGCCTTCAGCGCGCGCACCGCCTCGGCCAGCATGTCGTTGTAGAGCTGGAAGCCCACCTCCATCATGTTGCCGCTCTGGTGCTCGCCGAGCACCTCGCCCGCGCCGCGGATCTCCAGGTCGTGCATCGCCAGGTAGAAGCCGCTGCCAAGCTCCTCCATCTGCTGGATCGCCTCCAGCCGCTGCCCGGCCTGCTTGGTCAGGCCTTCCACGTCGGGCACCAGCAGGTAGGCATAGGCCTGGTGGTGCGAGCGGCCGACGCGGCCGCGCAGCTGGTGCAGCTGCGCCAGGCCGAACTTGTCGGCTCGGCTGATCACGATGGTGTTGGCCGTGGGCACGTCGATGCCGGTCTCGATGATGGTGGAACACAGCAGCACGTTGTGGCGCTGCGCGATGAACTCGCGCATCACGCGTTCCAGCTCGCGCTCGGGCATCTGGCCGTGCGCCACGGCGATGCGCGCCTCGGGCAGCAGCGCGGCCAGGGTGTCGCGCCGGTGCTCGATGGTCTCCACCTCGTTGTGCAGGAAGTACACCTGCCCGCCGCGCTTCAGTTCGCGCAGCACCGCCTCGCGGATGGTGCCGCTGCCTTCGTTGCGCACGAAAGTCTTGATCGCCAGCCGGCGCTGCGGCGCGGTGGCGATGACCGACAGGTCGCGCAGGCCTTCCAGCGCCATGCCCAGCGTGCGCGGGATCGGCGTGGCGGTCAGCGTCAGCACGTCCACCTCGGCGCGCAGCGCCTTGATGGCTTCCTTGTGGCGCACGCCGAAGCGGTGCTCCTCGTCGATCACCAGCAGGCCCAGGCGCTCGAACTTCACGTCCGGCGACAGCAGCTTGTGGGTGCCGACCACGATGTCGATCGCGCCGGCGGCCAGCCCCTCCAGAGCGGCCTTCACCTCCTTGGGCGTGCGAAAGCGCGACAGCTCGGCCACCTTCACCGGCCAGGGGCCGAAGCGGTCGACGATGGTCTGGTAGTGCTGCTCGGCCAGCAGCGTGGTGGGCGCCAGGATCGCCACCTGCTTGCCGCCCATCACCGCCACGAACGCGGCGCGCAGCGCGACCTCGGTCTTGCCGAAGCCCACGTCGCCGCACACCAGGCGGTCCATCGGCCTGGGGCTCACCAGGTCCTGGATCACGGCGTGGATGGCGGCGCGCTGGTCGGCCGTCTCCTCGAATCCGAAGCTGGCGGCAAAGGCCTCGTAGTCGTGCGCCGAGTAGCGGTGGGCATGGCCCTGGCGCGCCTCGCGCCGCGCATACAGCGCCAGCAGCTCGGCCGCGGTGTCGCGCACCTGCTCGGCGGCCTTGCGGCGCGCCTTCTCCCACTGGCCCGAGCCCAGCCTGTGCAGCGGTGCCTCGTCGGCCGACACGCCGGTGTAGCGGCCGATCAGGTGCAGCTGCGACACCGGCACGTACAGCGTGGCGGCGTCGGCGTACTCCAGGTGCAGGAACTCGCTGGGGCCTCCGTCCTGCCCGTTCGCCAGGTCGATGTTGATCAGCCCGCGGTAGCGCCCGATGCCGTGGTTCACGTGCACCACCGGGTCGCCCACCTTCAGCTCCGACAGGTCCTTGATCAGCGCGTCGACGTCGCTGATCTGCTCCTGCTTGCGGCGGCGCCGCGCACTCGGCGCGGTGGCGAACAGCTCGGTCTCGGTGACGAACTGGATCGGCGCCCCGGCGTCGCCGCGCTGCCAGTGGAAGCCCGCCGCCAGCGGCGCCGCCACGATCGCCACCTTCTCGTCGCCGCCCTCGAACTCGGCCAGCGTCGCCACGCTGGGCACCTGGATGCCGTGGTCGCGCAGCAGGTCGAGCAGGCTCTCGCGCCGGCCCTCGCTCTCGGCGGCGATCAGCACCCGCGCCGGCGTGGAGGCGAGGTGCCTTTCCAGCAGCGCCATCGGCTCGGTGGCATTGCGGTCCACCGACAGGTCGGGCAGCGGGCGCGCCCAGTCCACCGGCTCCGCGCCGCGCACCGCCAGCGTGGCGTGCGGCTGGGTCAGGGCGAAGAATTCCTCGGTGCGCAGGAAGATCTCCTCCGGCGCCAGGATCGGCCGATCCGGGTCGTGCTGCAGGAAGCGGTGGCGCTCGCGCGTGTCGGTCCAGAAGCGGCCGAGCGCGGCGTCCACGTCGCCGTGCAGCACCAGCGAGGCGTCGGCGCCGAGGTAGTCGAACAGCGTGGCCGTCTGGTCGAAGAACAGCGGCAGGTAGTACTCGATGCCGGCGGTGGCGATGCCCGCGCCGAGGTCCTTGTAGATGCGGCTCTTGGTCGGGTCGCCCTCGAGCTTCTCGCGCCAGCGCGCGCGGAAGGTGGCGCGCGACGCGTCGTCGAGCGGGAACTCGCGGCCGGGCAGCAGCCGCACCTCGGGCACCGGGTACAGGCTGCGCTGCGAGTCGGGGTCGAAGGTGCGGATCGAGTCGATCTCGTCTCCGAAAAGGTCCACCCGGTAGGGCACGGCCGAGCCCATCGGGAACAGGTCGATCAGGCCGCCGCGCACCGCGTACTCGCCCGGCGACACCACCTGGCTCACGTGCGAGTAGCCGGCCAGCGTGAGCTGGGCCTTGAGCGCGGCCTCGTCGAGCTTGTCCTTCTGGCGGAACTGGAACGTGGTGCCGGCCAGGAACGACGGCGGTGCCAGGCGGGTGAGGGCGGTGGTGGCCGGCAGCAGCACCACGTCCACGTCGCGCACCGACCACAGCCGCCACAGCGTGGCCAGGCGCTCGGAGATCAGGTCCTGGTGCGGGCTGAAGGTGTCGTAGGGCAGCGTCTCCCAGTCGGGGAACTGCGCCACGCGCAGGCCCGGCGCGAAGAAGGGCAGCTCGTCGGCCAGCCGCTGCGCGTCGGCCGGTTCGGCCGTGATGACGGCCACGCGGGCGCCGCGCTGCGCGTGGGTGGCGATCAGCAGGGCGTCGGCCGATCCGACAGGGCGGGGCAGCGTGTAGCGCCTGCCGGGGGCGATGCGGGGCAAGTCCATCGAGGGGGCGAATTCTAGAATCGCGCGATGACAGCACCTGCCGGACCCGCCTGCCACGCCCTCGTGCCCTGTGCCGGCGTGGGCGAACGCGCCGGCGCCGGCGGGCCCAAGCAGTACGCGCGCGTCGCCGGCCGCAGCGTCGTGGGCCACACGCTCGACGCGCTGGCGCGGGTGCCGGGGCTGGCCACGGTGCTGGTGGTGCTGTCGCCGGCCGACACGCAGTTCGAGGCCGCGGTGCCCGGCTTCGGCGGCGTGGCGGTGCGCGTTGGGGGCGCCACGCGCGCGGCCAGCGTGCGCGCCGGGCTGCAGGCGCTGCGCCAGCGGGGCGCGGACGAGGCCGACTGGGTGCTGGTGCACGACGCGGCGCGCTGCCTGGTGCAGCCGGGCTGGGTCGGGCGGCTGATCGACGCCTGCCGCGACGACGACGTGGGCGGCCTGCTCGCGCTGCCGCTGGCCGACACGCTGAAGCAGGCCGACGCGCAATCGCGCTCGGCCGCCACCGTGGACCGGGGCGGCAAGTGGGCGGCGCAGACGCCGCAGATGTTCCGCCTGGGCCTGCTGGCCCGCGCGCTGGACGCGGCCGGCGACGCGGTCACCGACGAGGCCAGCGCGATCGAGGCCCTGGGCCTGGCGCCCCGCCTGGTGCCGGGCGACGCCGACAACTTCAAGCTCACCTGGCCGGAGGACTTCGCGCGTGCCGAGCGCGTGCTCGCGGCCCGCCACTCGGGAGACGGCATGACGAACCTGCGCATCGGCGAAGGCTGGGACGTGCACGCGCTGGTGGCCGGACGGCCGCTGGTGCTGGGCGGCGTGACCGTGCCGCACACCCACGGGCTGGACGGCCACTCCGACGCCGACGCGCTGGCCCATGCGGTCACCGACGCGCTGCTCGGCGCCGCGGGCCTGGGCGACATCGGCCGCCACTTCCCGGACACCGACCCGCGCTTCAAGGGCGCCGACTCGATGGTGCTGCTGGCCGAGGCGGCGCGCCGCGTGCGCGAGGCCGGGCACGACATCGGCAACGTGGACAGCACCGTCGTCGCGCAGGCGCCCAAGCTCGCGCCGCACATCCCGGCCATGCGCGAGCGGCTGGCCGCGGTGCTGGGCCTGCCGGCCGAGCGCGTCAACGTCAAGGCCAAGACGGCCGAGAAGATGGGCCCGGTGGGCGAGCTGAAGGCGATCGAGGCGCGCGCCACCTGCCTGCTGGTACGGCGCTGACGACGCAGGCCGTGCGTAGGCGCGCGGCCGCCGGGCGCCGCCTCAGGGCACCCGCTTGAGCCGGATGTGCGCGAGCAGCCCGCCGTCGGGCGCGTTGTCGATGTCGAACTGGCCGCCCATGCGCTGCATGGCCTTTTCCACGATGGCCAGGCCCAGGCCGGCGCCGGTGGCCGCGGTGCGGGCCGCGTCGCCGCGGTAGAAGGGCGTCGTCAACTGGGCCAGCTTCTCGGGCGCCACGCCGGGGCCGTGGTCGCGCACGCTGACGATCACCCAGGGCCCGGAGCGCGCGTAGGTCACGTGCACCACCGCGATGCCGGTGTCGATGCTGCGGCCGTAGCGGCGCGCGTTCTCGAACAGGTTGCCGAACACGCGGCCGAGCTCGATCTCGTCGGCCAGCACGCGGATGTCGATCGCCAGCCGCGACAGGATGCGGATCTCGCGCGGGTCGCGGAAGGTGGCGGCTTCCTTGTCGACGAGCTGCGCCAGGTTCACCGGCACCAGCTTGGCCTCGCCCGGGCGGGCGTAGTCCATGAACTTGTCGATGATCGCGTCGAGCTGGTCGATGTCCAGCGCCATGTTGCGCTGGGCCTCGGGGTCGGCCACGCTCATCTCCACCTCGAGCCGCAGCCGCGCCAGCGGCGTGCGCAGGTCGTGGCTGATGCCCGCCAGCATCACGGCGCGGTCCTCCTCCACCTTGGCCAGCTCGCGCGCCATGCGGTTGAAGCCCATGTTGACCTCGCGGATCTCGCTGGTCAGCGTGTTCTCGTCGAGCACGGAATCGAACTCGCCCTCGCGGATGCGGCTGGCGGCGAAGCTGAGCTGGCGCAGCGGCTGGTTGATCAGCCGCGCGATGGCGATCGAGCCGATCAGCGTGGCCACCAGCGCGATGCCGACCCACACGAACCAGGTGCCCGGCGTCAGCGGCACCACGCGCGCGGCGTCGGCCTGCAGCCAGAACGCGTCCTTGTCGATGTTGAAGCCGACCCACAGGCCGGGCTGGCCGTTCACGGTGCGCGCCAGCACGGTGCCGGGCTCCAGCCGCGAACGCAGGTCGGCGCCGATGCTGCGGGTGAAGCGGTCCACCTCGAACGGCTCCCAGCGGTCGCCGGGCTCGCGCGGCAGCACGCGGATCGCCTCCTGGTCGGTCATCGTCTTGACGACCGACACGCGGTTGATGCCGTCGGTGTACTGCAGCGCCGCGCGCGACAGGTTCACCAGGCTGGCGATCTGCTGCGCGGCCTGCACCGCGCGCGGCTCCAGTTCCAGCGCGCGCAGCGTCTGCACCCACGCGAAGATGCCCGCGCCCAGCAGCAGCGCGAGCAGGAAGAAGGTGCGCGAGAACAGCGACAGGCCGAGGACGGGGCGCGATGCCATGGCGAGCGACTATGCCCCAGGGCTCAGGAGCGCCCGAGCAGGGCGTGGCCGAGCGCACACGCCCGGGCGTGAGATGCGGCACGGCGCCGCGCCGCGGCGCCTTCCCGGCATGGCGTGCTCAGTTGGCGCCGTCCGGCACGAACACGTAGCCCACGCCCCACACGGTCTGGATGTAGCGCGGCTGGGACGGGTCGGGCTCGATCATCTTGCGCAGGCGCGAGATCTGCACGTCCAGGCTGCGGTCGAAGGGCTCGAACTCGCGGCCGCGCGCCAGCTGCGCCAGCTTGTCGCGCGACAGCGGCTGGCGCGGGTGCCGCACCAGCGCCTTGAGCATCGAGAACTCGCCGGTGGTCAGCGCGATCTGCTCGCCGTCCTTGGTCAGGCGGCGCAGCGACAGGTCGAACTCGAACGGCCCGAAGGTCACCGTCTGCGGCTCCTTGGCCGGGGCGCCCGGGGCTTCCATCGCGGGGCGGCGGCGCAGCACGGCGTGGATGCGCGCCAGCAGCTCGCGCGGGTTGAACGGCTTGGGCAGGTAGTCGTCGGCGCCGACTTCCAGGCCGACGATGCGGTCCACGTCCTCCACCTTGGCCGTCAGCATGATGATCGGCGTGACGTCGTTGGCCGCGCGCAGCCGGCGGCAGATCGACAGGCCGTCCTCGCCCGGCAGCATCAGGTCGAGCACGATCAGGTCGATCGTCTCGCGGGTGAGCAGCCGGTTCAGCGCCTTGGCGTCCTCGGCCAGCAGCACCTCGAAGCCCTCCTGGGTGAGGTAGCGGCGCAGCAGGTCGCGGATGCGCGCGTCGTCGTCGACGACGACCACGCGGTCGGGACGGGCTTGGGCAGGTGCGTTCATGAAAGGGCCACTCCGGATTTGTAACTTCGGTCGATGTTACAAGTCGGGGCAGGCCGAAATCGACGGTCTGACCGGCTGTTACAAGTATTGCGCCTCGGGTGGCCTCGTCAACGCCAACTCTTCACGGCGCGCTTTGGGCTGGCGTGGCAAATGCCCGCAGACCCTTCAAGGACCCCTTCATGCACCGATTCCCCGCCCATCCCCGACGCACCCTGGCCCTGCTGGCGGCGGCGGCCCTGGCCCTGCCGGCCGCCGCCCAGCCGGGTGCGCCGGCGCCCGCTGCCGTGGAAGGCCTCGTCAACCTGAGCGCCAGCGCCACCGTGGACGTGGCCAAGGACGTGCTCACCGTGGTGTTCAGCGTCACGCGCGAGGGCGCCGACGCGCAGGCGGTGCAGTCGGGGCTGAAGCAGGCGCTCGATGCGGCGCTGGCCGAGGCGCGCAAGGTGGCGCGGCCCGGCCAGGTGGAGGTGCAGACCGGCCAGTTCTCGCTCTATCCGCGCTACGGCAATCCCACGCCGCGCAGCGCCGGACAGCCTGCCATCACCGGCTGGCAGGGGACGGCCGAGCTGATGGTGCAGGGCAAGGACGTGGCCACCGTGGCCCAGCTCACCGGCCGGGTGCAGACGATGACGATCGCCCGCGTCGGGTACTCGCTGTCGCGCGAGGCGCGCGAGAAGGTGGAAGCCGACGTGCAGGCGCAGGCCGTGGCGCAGTGGCGGGCCCGAGCGGCGCTGCTGGCCCAGCAGTTCGGCTACTCGGGCTACCGGGTGCGCGAGGTGTCGGTGTCGTCCAGCGAGCCCGGCGTCGTGCCGATGATGATGCTGGCGCGCGGCAAGGTGGCGGCGGCGCCGATGGAGGAGTCGCTGCCCACCGAGCCCGGCAAGGCGCAGGTCACCGCCAGCGTCAGCGGCACGGCCCAGATGCTCAAGTGACCGCGCCGGCGGCGCGGGCCGGCGCGGCTACTGCGCCGCCCAGCCGCCGTCCACGTTGAACGCGGCGCCGCGGATGTTGTCCGCGGCCGGCGTGCACAGGAACACCGCCAGTTCGCCCAGCTGCTCTGGCGTGGTGAACTGCAGCGACGGCTGCTTCTCCGACAGCAGGCGCCGCTTGGCCTCGGCGATGTCCACGCCGTCGGCGGCGGCACGCGCGTCGACCTGCTTCTGCACCAGCGGGGTCAGCACCCAGCCCGGGCAGATCGCGTTGACCGTGATGCCGGACGTGGCGGTTTCCAGGGCCACCGACTTGGTGAAGCCCACCAGGCCGTGCTTGGACGCCACGTAGGCACTCTTCTGGGCCGACGCCACGAGGCCGTGGGTCGACGCCACGTTGATGATGCGGCCCCAGTTGCGCTTGCGCATCGCCGGCAGCGCCAGGCGGGTGGTGTGGAAGGCCGAGGTCAGGTTGATCGCGATGATGGCGTCCCAGCGGTCGACCGGGAACGATTCCACCGGCGCCACGTGCTGGATGCCGGCGTTGTTGACCAGGATGTCCAGGCTGCCCATCGAGCGCTCGGCATGGGCGATCATGTCGGCGATCTGTTCGGGCTTGCTCATGTCGGCGGGGTGGTAGCCGACGTCCAGGTCGAAGTCGACGAACTGGGCGCGTGCCGCGTCGACGTCGCCGAAGCCGTTGAGCATGACGCGCGCGCCGTGCAGGGCCAGTGCCCGGGCGATGCCCAGGCCGATGCCGCTGGTCGAGCCGGTGACGAGTGCTGTCTTTCCTGTGAGCATGGCAAATCTCGATGGGGGATTGTTAGCATCGATTATCCGTGGAGAGCTTGAAATTGACTGACGAGCCGCGCCTGTCCTCCGTGCAATGCCTGAGCCCGCGCGGGCTGCACCGAATGGCCTACTGGGAGTGGGGAGACCGCGCCAACCCCCGCGTACTGTTGTGCGTGCATGGCCTCACGCGCCAGGGCCGCGACTTCGACACGCTGGCGCGTGCCCTGTGCGGCCACTACCGGGTGGTGTGCCCCGACGTGGTCGGGCGTGGCCGCTCCGACCGCCTCGCCGACCCGATGGGCTACCAGGTGCCGCAGTACGTGGCCGACATGGTCACGCTGCTGGCGCGCCTGGACGCGCAGACGGTGGACTGGGTCGGCACGTCGATGGGCGGCCTGATCGGCCTGGGGCTGGCGGCGCAGAAGGGCTCGCCGCTGCGGCGGCTCGTGCTCAATGATGTCGGCCCCACGATCGAGCCGGTGGCGCTGCAGCGCATCGGCACCTACCTCGGCATGCCGGTGCGCTGGCCCACGCTGCAGGCCGCCGCCGACGCGATGTGGGCGGTGTCGCAGGGCTTCGGGCCGCACACGCCCGAGCAATGGCTGGCGCTGTCCGAACCCCAGGTGGTGCGCGACGACGACGGCCAGTACCGCCCGCGCTACGACCCGGCGATCGCCGTGCCCTTCGGCGCGATGACGCCCGAACTCGCCCAGGCCGCTCAGGCGCTGCTTTGGCAGGCCTGGGACAGCCTGACGCTGCCCACCCTGCTGATCCGCGGCGCCCAGAGCGACCTGCTGTCGGCCGCCACCGCCCGGGCGATGACCGAGCGCGGCCCCCGCGCCCGTCTCGTGCAGTTCGACGGCGTGGGCCACGCGCCGACGCTGGTGCAGCCCGACCAGGTGGCCGTGGTGAGCGATTTCCTGCGGGCGCCATGAAGACCCTGGGCGCCGTGCGCCCCGACAGTCCGGCGCCGATCGTGGCGCTGACGCAGGAGCACGGCGCGGCCGGGCCGGCCGACGACGGCCAGGCCGCACTGGCCCGCGCCCGGGCGTTCGCCGAGCCGCTGCTGTCACCCCATGCGCTGGACACCGGCGAGAACGCGCTGGCGCACGCCGACGGCGTGGCCGCCGTCCTGGCCGCCATCGGTGCCGCGCCGTCGATGCAGGCCGCGGCCTATCTCGTCTATGCCGGCGACTGGCTGCAGCGCCCGGAGGAGGTGGTGGGCAAGGCCTTCGGCGAGTCGTATGCCGGCCTCGTGGGACACACCCGCAAGCTGGTGCAGATCCAGCGAGCGGCGCGGCGCGCGGTGCCGCTGGACGACGCGCAGGCGCAGGCCGAGCAGACCGAGCGCGTGCGCAAGATGCTGCTGGCCTTCTCGCGCGACCTGCGCGTGGTGCTGCTGCGCCTGGCCTCGCGGCTGCAGACGCTGCGCTGGCATGCCGCGGCGAGGGTCGACTGCCCCGGCGACGTGGCACGCGAGTCGATCCAGGTCTTCGCGCCGCTGGCCAACCGGCTGGGCATCTGGCAGATCAAGTGGGAACTGGAGGACCTCGCCTTCCGCTTCCTGCAGCCCGACGAGTACCGTCGCGTGGCGCGCGGCCTGGACGAAACCCGCGCCCGGCGCGAGGCGGCGGTGGAAGCGTTCCGCGCCACGCTCGACGCCGAGCTGCGCAGTCATGGGCTCAAGGCCGAGGTGCAGGGCCGCCCGAAGCACCTCTACAGCATCTGGCGCAAGATGCAGGGCAAGCATCTGGCGCTCGACCAGGTGATGGACCTGGCCGCGCTGCGCGTGGTGGTGCCCGACGTCGACGCCTGCTACGCAGTGCTGGCGCGCGTGCATGCGCGCTGGGCCCCGGTGGCGGGCGAGTTCGACGACTACATCGCCAAGCCCAAGCCCAACGGCTACCAGTCGCTGCACACGGTGGTGCGCACCGACGAGGGGCGGGCGGTCGAGATCCAGATCCGCACCCGGGCCATGCACGAGCATGCCGAGTTCGGCGTCGCCGCGCACTGGGCCTACAAGGAAGCGGGCGCCAAGGGCTACGCCGGGACCAGCGCCGCCGGCGACGACGAGCAGCGCATCGCCGAGGCGCGCAAGGCCGTGCTGCGCCAGCTGCTGGCCTGGGAGCGCGACTTCGCCAGCGAGCCCGCCGCCGACGCGGCCCGCGCCGACGAGCGCATCTACGTCTTCACGCCCCAGGCCACGGTGGTCGAGCTGGCGGCCGGGTCGACGCCGGTGGACTTCGCCTACGCCGTGCACAGCGACCTCGGTCACCGCTGCCGCGGTGCGCGCGTCGACGGGGTGCTCGTGCCGCTGAACACGCCGCTGTCCAACGGCCAGACGGTCGAGGTGACCACGGCGAAGGAGGGCGGCCCGTCGCTGGACTGGCTCAATCCGGAACTCGGCTACCTCGCCGGGCAGCGCTCGCGCGCCAAGGTGCGGGCCTGGTTCAACGCCCAGGCGCAGCGCGCCACGGTGGCGCGCGGGCGCGAGCTGGTGGAGCGGCTGCTCCAGCGCGAGGGCCGTACCGCCATCGAGCGCGACCAGCTCGCGGCGCAGCTGGGCTTCAAGGGTGCCGACGCGCTGTACGAGGTGGTCGGCAAGGACGAGTTCTCGCTGCGCCACATCGAGCAGCTGCTGCGCCCGGCCGCGCCGGCGCCGGTGGACGAGGCGCCGCTGATCCGGCCCTCGCGCGCGAGTGCCACGCCCTCGCGCGGCGGCGTGCTCGTGGTCGGCGTGGACTCGCTGATGACCAGCCTGGCGCGCTGCTGCCGCCCGGCGCCGCCGGACGAGATCGACGGCTTCGTCACCCGTGGCAAGGGCGTGGCGATCCACCGCCGCAACTGCAGCAACCTGCGCCACATGCGCGAGCGTGCCCCGGACCGCGTGATCGCGGTCGAGTGGGGGCGCAGCGCGGGCGACGCGACGCTGTACCCGATCGACGTCCTGGTCGAGGCGGTGGACCGGCCCAGCCTGCTGCGCGACATCACCGAGGTGTTCGCCCGCGAGAAGGTCAACGTGACCGGCGCGCACACGCAGAGCGTGCGCGGGAGCGCCGGGGCCACCGCCTGGATGACCTTCACCGTGGAAGTGGCCAGCAGCGAGCGCCTGTCGCAGGTGCTGCGCCAGGTGACCCAGGTGTCCGGCGTGCGCAGTGCCCGGCGGCGCTGACGCGGGCACTGCTACAATGCCGACCCTTCAGGCGCGTAGCTCAGCTGGTTAGAGCACCACCTTGACATGGTGGGGGTCGTTGGTTCGAGTCCAATCGCGCCTACCAGATCCGGTAGGAAGCACAGGCACCTGGCGTCAGCGCCAGGTGCCTTTGTCTTTGGGGAGCGGCCCTCATGCAGTTCGATCACGACGAGACCCTGGAGCAGGCCCTGCAGCGCAATGTGCGCGACGCGCTCATGGAAGACATCGGCCGCTGCGACTGGACCGCCCAGCTCGTGCCGGCCGGCCGCCGGGTGCGGGCCCACGTGGTGGCCAAGGAGGCGGCCGTGGTCTGCGGCCGGCCGTGGTTCGACGCCTGCGTCCTGGCGCTCGACCCGGCGGCGACGGTCGACTGGCCGGTGTCCGAGGGCCAGGCCGTGCCGGCGGGCACCGTGGTGTGCACCATCGAGTCCGACGCACGCGCGTTGCTGAGCGCGGAGCGGCCGGCGCTCAACTTCCTGCAGATGCTCTCCGGCGTGGCCGGCGTCACCCGCCGCTACGTCGACGCGATCGCCGGCGTGTCGCCCAACCCGCGCGGCTGCGCGGTGCTCGACACGCGCAAGACGATGCCGGGCCTGCGCCAGGCACAGAAGTACGCCGTGCGCACGGGTGGCGGGCACAACCAGCGCATGGCGCTGTGGGACGGCATCCTGATCAAGGAGAACCACATTGCCGCGGCCGGCGGGATCGCGCAGGCGCTGGCCGCCGCGCGCGCCCTCGACGCCGGCGTGGGCGTGCAGATCGAGGTGGAGAACCTCGACGAGCTGCGCCAGGCGCTCGATGCCGGCGCCGTCAACGTGCTGATCGACGATTTCTCGCTGCAGGACATGCGCGAGGCCGTGGCCCTGAACGCCGGCCGGGCCCTGCTCGAGATCTCGGGCGGCGTCGACCTGGAATCGATCCGCACCTTCGCCGCCACCGGCGTGGACCGCATCTCCGTCGGCAAGCTGACGAAGGACGTGCGGGCGGTGGACTACTCGATGCGCGTGCTCGGCTGAGCGTCGCGCCAGGCCTGCACGGCGGCGACGGCGCGCTCGCGCTCGGACGCCGGCAGGAACGAGTGCCGCGCCGCCTCGAGCTGCATGCGGGCAAGGTCGTCGGCCGTCAGCGCGGTGTGCTGGCGCAGCAGCGCGACCTCTCGCGACAGGGTCGTGCGCGACATCAGCCGGTTGTCCGTGTTGACGCCCACGCTCAGGCCGGCCTGCCACAGGGCCGCGATCGGGTGCGAGGCGACGGACGCCGCCGCGCCGGTGTGCACGTTGCTCGAGGGGCACAACTCCAGGTGGATGCCGCGCTGCAGCGCCTCGTCCACCAGCGGCCGCTGCGCCGGGTCGCCCAGCGCGTCGGCCAGCCGCACGCCGTGGCCGATGCGCACGGCCCCCAGGCGGGCCGCCTCCAGCACGCGCGGTGCAGCGTCGGCCTCTCCGGCATGCAGTGTCAGCGGCAGGCCCTCCTCGCGCACCCGGGCCAGGGCGTCGGCATGGTCCGTCGCCGGATGCCCGAACTCGGCGCCGGCGAGGTCGAAGCCCACCACGCCGCGGTCGCGCCAGGCCAGCGCCAGACGGGCGGCACGCAGCGTCTCGTGCGGCGGCAGGTGGCGCATCGCACAGACGATCAGGCCGCAGGGCAGAGTGCTGCGGCGCAGGCCGGCCAGCAGGGCCGCCACCGTGGCGTCGCCCGACAAGCCGAAGGGCTCGAACAGCAGCGGCGCGATGCGGAACTCGGCGAGCACGCAGCCGTCGAGCCGGGCGTCCTCGGCAGCCTCGTAGGCCACGCGCTCCAGCCCGGCTTCCGAGGCCATGGCCGCCACGGTGAGGTCGAAGCCGCGCAGGTACTCCACCAGGCTGCCGGCGTCCACCCGGGCGTCGAACCAGCGCGACAGGGCGGCGGCGTCCGGTGCCGGGGACGGCAGGCCGCGCTGCGCCAGCAGGTCCAGCAGGGTCTGCTCGCGCAGGCCACCGTCCAGGTGCTCGTGCAGCAGCACCTTGGGCAGCGTGTTCAGGTCGGGCGCCATCGGCACCGATCCTAGTGCAGTCACCGGGTGGATCCTGGCGCGCGGCTTGCTATCCTGCACGGCACTTCATCGACGCAGGAAGGACCACCGACCATGACTCTCTTCGCCAGGACCCTCCAGACCCGGATCGCCGCAGCGGCCCTCGTGGCGTCGTTCGCCGGTGTGGCGGCGGCCCAGTCCCAGCCCGCGGTCATCTTCGACATGGGCGGCAAGTTCGACAAGTCCTTCAACGAGGCGGCCTACAACGGCGCCGAGAAGTGGAAGAAGGAAACCGGCAAGGCCTACCTGGAATTCGAGATCTCCAACGCCACGCAGCGCGAACAGGCGATGCGCCGCATGGCCGAGCGCAACGCCAGCCCGATCATCGGCGTGGGCTTCTCGCAGGGTTCGGCCCTGGAGAAGGTGGCCAAGGAGTTCCCCAAGCTCAACTTCGCCATCATCGACTTCGTGGTCGGCCTGCCCAACGTGGAATCGGTGGTGTTCCGCGAGCACGAGGGCAGTTTCCTCGTCGGCATGATGGCCGCGCTGGCCAGCAAGACCGGCAAGGTCGGCTTCGTCGGTGGCATGGACGTGCCGCTGATCCGCAAGTTCCAGTGCGGCTACGAGCAGGGTGCCAGGTACGCCAACCCGAAGGTCGAGGTGCAGGCCAACATGACCGGCACCACGCCCACGGCCTGGAACGACCCGGCGCGCGGCGGCGAGCTGGCCAAGGCGCAGTTCGCCAAGGGGGTGGACGTGGTCTTCGCCGCGGCCGGCGGCACCGGCATCGGCGTCTACCAGGCCGCCAAGGACGCGGGCAAGCTGGCCATCGGCGTGGACAGCAACCAGAACCACCTGCACCCGGGCACCATGCTCACGTCGATGGTCAAGCGCGTGGACGTGGCGGTGTACAACAGCTTCAAGCAGCACAAGCCGGGCGTCACCTCGCTCGGCCTGAAGGAAGGCGGCGTCGACTACGCGCTCGACCAGCACAACGCCAAGCTCGTCAGCGCCGACATGAAGGCCAAGGTGGACGCCGCCAAGGCCGACATCGTCAGCGGCAAGATCAAGGTCGTCGACTACATGGCCGCGAACAAGTGCTCGTGAGCCGATGACGCCGCCGCGGCCGCCCGTCGCGGTGGCCATGCGATCGATCGACAAGCGCTTCGGCGCGGTGCAGGCCAACCGCGCGGTGGACCTGACGGTGCCCGCCGGCACGGTGCACGGCATCGTGGGCGAGAACGGTGCCGGCAAGAGCACGCTGATGTCGATCCTGTACGGCTTCTACCAGGCCGATGCAGGCACGATCGAGATCGACGGCCGGCCGGCGCGCATCGCCAGTTCGCATGACGCGATCGCGCTGGGCATCGGCATGGTGCACCAGCACTTCATGCTGGTGGACACGCTCAGCGCACTGGACAACGTCATGCTCGGTGCCGAGCCGGCGTGGCGCCTGTCCGTGGCGCGCCGCAAGGTGCGCGAGCGGCTCTACGCGCTGATGCGCGACACCGGCCTGGTGGTCGACCTCGACGCGCGCGTCGAGGACCTGCCGGTGGGCGAGCGCCAGCGGCTGGAGATCCTCAAGGCGCTGTACCGTGGGGCGCGCATCCTGATCCTGGACGAACCCACGGCGGTGCTCACGCCGCACGAGACCGAGCAGCTGTTCGTCACGCTGCGCACGCTGCGCGAGCGCGGCACGACGATCCTGCTGATCACGCACAAGCTCAAGGAGATCATGGCGCTGTGCGACGCGGTGACCGTGATGCGCGGCGGCGCCGTGGTGCTGGACACGCCGATCGCCGACACCTCGGTCGACGCGCTGGCACAGGCGATGGTCGGCCGCCACGTGCACCTGGGCCGCGTCGCGGGCGAGAAGGCCGCCCCCGGGGCCGAACTGCTGCGCGCCGAGGGTCTGGGCTGGCGCGACGCGCTCGGCGTGCCGCGCCTGGACCGGGTGTCGCTGTCGCTGCGCGCCGGCGAGATCGTCGGCATCGCGGGCGTGTCGGGCAACGGCCAGAGCGAACTCCTGGACGCCCTGGCCGGGCTGCTGGCGCCGCAGCAGGGCACGCTGACGGTGGGGTCGCAGCATTTCGAGCCCCGCCACTGGATCGCGCCGGACGTCGCGCGCACGCTCGGCATCGCCCATGTGCCCGAGGACCGTCACAAGCGCGGCCTGGTGCTGCCGTTCCTGGCCTGGGAGTCCGCCGTGCTCGGCTACCAGCGGCAGTCGCGCTACAGCCGGGCCGGGTGGCTGCAGCCGACGTCGATGCGCGGCGACTGCGACCGCATGATGGACGACTTCGACGTGCGCCCGCGCAACCGCGAGCTGCGCTCGTCGAAGTTCTCCGGCGGCAACCAGCAGAAGCTCGTGCTGGCGCGCGAGGCGGCGCCTGGCCCGCGCATCCTGCTGGTGGGCCAGCCCACGCGCGGCGTGGACATCGGCGCGATCGAGTTCATCCACGGCCGGCTGCGTGCCATGCGCGACGCGGGCAGCACGGTGCTGCTGGTGTCGTCCGAACTGGACGAGATCCTGGCCCTGGCCGACCGCGTGCTGGTGATGAACGCCGGCCGCATCGTGGGCGAGCTGCCGATCGAGCAATGCACCGAGGCGGCGCTGGGCCGGCTGATGGGCGGCGAGGCGCAGTCCGCGCCCTTGGCGGCGTGACGGGGGCCCGACGGTGAGCAGCGCGCACCCGGTGGAGATTCCGCGCTGGATCGACCTGGTCCTGCTGCCGCTGTTCAACCTCGGCCTGGCCTTCGCCGTGTCGGCCGGGGTGCTGCTGGCCATCGGCCAGAGCCCGGCGCAGGTGCTGGCCCTGCTGGTCAAGGGCGCCTTCGGCAGCCCGGGCGGCATCAGCTACACGCTTTACTACGCCACCACCTTCGTCTTCACCGGGCTGTCGGTGGCCGTGGCCTACCACGCGGGGCTGTTCAACATCGGCGGCGAGGGGCAGGCCATGATGGGCGGGCTGGGCGCCGCGCTGGTGGGCCTGGCCTTCGGCGCGCACTGGCCGGCGGCCGTGCTGCTGCCGGCGATGGTGCTGGCGGCGATGGCCTTCGGCGTGGCCTGGGCCGCGGTGCCCGGTGCGCTGCAGGCCTGGCGTGGCAGCCACATCGTCATCACGACGATCATGTTCAATTTCATCGCGTCGGCGCTGCTGATCTACCTGCTGGTCAACGTGCTCAAGGAGCCGGGGAACATGTCGCCGGAGACGCGTGCCTTCGGCCCCGCGGCCCAGCTGCCGGGCATGCACACGCTGCTGGCCGCGCTGGGCATCACGTGGCCGCACACGCCGCTCAATGCCAGCGTGCTGCTGGCGCTGGCGGCGCTGGTCGGCACGTGGCTGCTGCTGTGGCGGTCCGAACCCGGCTATGCGCTGCGCACGGTGGGCCATTCGCCGGACGCGGCGCGCTACGCCGGCATCCGGCCCAGGGTGCAGACCGTGGTGGCCATGGCCATCTCGGGCGCGCTGGCCGCGCTGGTGGGCATCAACGAGATCGCCGGCGTGCACAACCGCCTGATCGCCGAGTTCGTGGCCGGTGCGGGCTTCACCGGCATCGCGGTGGCGCTGATCGGCCGCAACCATCCGGTGGGCATCGCGCTGGCCGCGCTGCTGTTCGGCGCGCTGTACCAGGGCGGGGCGGAACTCGCCTTCGAGATCCAGGGCTTCTCGCGCGACATGGTCTTCACGCTGCAGGGCCTGATCGTGCTGTTCGCCGGCGCGATGGCGCAGGTGGCGGCGCCCTGGCTGGCCCGCGGCTGGTGGGCCCTGCGCGGGCGCGGTCGTCCCGGGGCCGACGGTGCGGAGGTGGCCGCGCATGGATGACCTCGCGCTGACGCTCGGCACGGTGCTCGCGTCCACGCTGCGCGTGGCCACGCCGCTGATCCTGTGCGCGCTGGCGGGCACGCTGTCCGAGAGGTCCGGCGTGATCGACCTCGGCCTCGAAGGCAAGATGCTTGCCACCGCGTTCTGCGCCGCGGCGGTGGCGGCGACCACCGGCTCGCTGGTGCTGGCGGTGGGTGCGGCGCTGCTGCTGGGCCTGGCGCTGTCGATGCTGCACGGCTTTGCCTGCGTCAGCCACCGCGGCGACCAGGTCGTGATGGGCATGGCGATCACGATGACGGCGGCCGGCCTGACCGTGGTGCTGGGCATCGCGTGGTTCAGGCAGGGCGGGCAGACACCGCCGATTCCGGACGCCGTGCGCCTGGACCCGTGGTTCACCGGCCTGGGCGCGGCCTTGTCCCAGGTGCCGCTGGTGGGGCCGGTGCTGGCCGGGCTGACGGGCCATACCGCCCTGGTGTACCTCGCGCTGGCGCTCGTGGTCGGCGTGTGGTGGCTGCTTTACCGCTCGCGGCTTGGCCTGCGCCTGCGCGCCACCGGCGAGAACCCGGCCATGGTCGACGCGGCCGGCGTGTCGGTGCGCGGCCTGCGCTACCTGGCGCTGGCCGGCAACGGCCTGCTGGCCGCGCTGGCCGGCTGCTACCTCGTGCTGGCACTGAACCCGCAGTTCATCCCCAACATGACCGCCGGTCGCGGCTACATGGCCCTGGCCGCGATGATCTTCGGCAAGTGGCATCCGCTCGGGGCGCTGGCCGCCTGCCTGCTGTTCGGCTTCCTCGACGCGATGAGCATCCGCCTGCAGGGCGCGGCCATGCCGGCCTGGCTGGGGGGTGGCATGGTGCCGGTGCAGGCGATGCAGGCCTTGCCCTATGTGCTCACCGTGGTGCTGCTGGCCGGGTTCATCGGGCGCGCCTACGCGCCCAAGGCCCTGGGCACGCCCTACCTGAAGGAACGCTGATGGCCCCGCCGGACGACCGCCTGGACGAACTGATCGCCGCCGCGCAGGCCGCAAGAGCGCGGGCCTACGCGCCGTATTCCGGCTTCGCGGTCGGCGCCGCGCTGCTCGACGACGAAGGCCGCATCCATGCCGGCTGCAACGTCGAGAACGCGGCGTATCCGCAAGGGCAGTGCGCCGAGGCGTCGGCCATCGGCCAGATGGTGCTGGGCGGCGGTCGGCGCCTGCGCGCGGTGCTGGTGCTGGCCGACGCGCAAGAGCCGGTCACGCCCTGCGGCGGCTGCCGCCAGCGGCTGCGCGAGTTCGGTTCGGCCGACACGCCGGTGATCATTGCCGGTCCCCAGGGCGTGCGGCAGCGCTTTACGCTCGGCGAACTGCTGCCCGCGAGCTTCGGGCCGGAGCATCTGGCATGAGCGCCCTGGCCCGGCCGCTCCGAAGGGGACACTTTGCCCCGCGTGACGGGACCGCGCGAAGCGCGAGGGTGCACCCATGAGCGCCGTCGACGCCCAGGTGGCGGCGGCCGGGGCGCACATCCAGCAGCGAGCGCCGGGCTTCGTGCCGCGCGTCGCGGTGATCCTCGGTTCGGGCTGGGGTGGCGTGCTGGACAGCGTGGCCGACCCGGTGGATCTGCCGTATGCCGACCTGCCGGGATTCCCGGAGGTGGGCGTGGCCGGCCATGCCGGCCGCCTGCGCCTGGGCCGGCTCGGCGGCGTGCCGGTGGCGGTACTGGCCGGGCGCCAGCACACCTACGAGGGCGGCCGGCCCGACGCGATGAAGGTGGCCATCCGCACGCTGGCCGCGCTCGGCACGTCGGCGCTGGTGCTGACCAATGCCGCCGGCAGCCTGCGCCCGGCCATGGGCACCGGTTCGCTGATGCTGTTGTCCGACCACCTGAACATGGTGCAGCGCACGCCGCTGCACGGCGAGCCCGGTTCGGCCCGGTTCGTCGACCTGCGCGACGCCTACGACCCGGCGCTGCGGCGCGCGGCGCAGGCGGCCGCGGCCGGCCTGGGCGAGACGCTGCACGAGGGCGTGTACGCGTGGATGCTCGGGCCGCAGTTCGAGACGCCCGCGGAGATCCGCATGCTGCAGGTGCTCGGCGCCGACGCGGTGGGCATGAGCACGGTGCCGGAGACGATCCTGGCGCGCCATGCGGGCCTGCGCGTGCTGGCGCTGTCGATGATCACCAACCTGGCGGCCGGGCTCGATGCCGAGCCGCTCAGCCATGCCCAGACCCTTGCGGCGGCGCAAACCGCAGGCCATCGCGCGACCCGCGTGCTGGCCGCCGTGGTGCCGGCCTTGGCATGATGGTCCCTTCAAGGAGGAAAGCCCCATGAACCCGAGACTGCTCATCGTGGCCGCGGCCGCCGCGCTGCTGGCCGGCTGCGCCACCACGCCGCGGGCGCCGCTCAAGCTGACCGTGCTGCACACCAACGACCACCACGGCCGCTTCTGGCCCAACAGCGACGGCGAGTACGGCATGGCGGCGCGCAAGACGCTGATCGACCGGGTGCGCGCCGAGGTGGCCGCCGCCGGCGGCCAGGTGCTGCTGCTCGACGGCGGCGACATCAACACCGGCGTGCCCGAGAGCGACCTGCAGGACGCCGAGCCCGACTTCAAGGGCATGAACCTGCTCGGCTACGACGCGGCGGCGATCGGCAACCACGAGTTCGACAAGCCGCTGATCGTGCTCGACAAGCAGCGCCAGTGGTCGAAGTTCCCGCTGCTGTCGGCCAACATCTACAACCGCACCAGCGGCCAGCGCATGTTCGAGCCCTACCGCGTGTTCGAGCGCGGCGGCTACCGCATCGCGGTGATGGGCCTCACCACGGACGACACCAGCAAGATGGTGATGCAGTCCAACATCGTCAACGTGGAGTTCCGCAAGCCCGCCGAGGAAGCGGCGAAGCTGGTGCCCGAACTGCGCGGCAAGGCCGACATGGTGATCGCCGCCACGCACATGGGCCACTACCCGGACGGCCGCAGCGGCGTCAACGCGCCGGGCGACGTGGAGCTGGCGCGCGCGGTCAGGGGCATCGACCTGATCGTCGGCGGGCACAGCCAGAACCCGGTGTGCATGAAGGCCGAGAACCAGCGCGACGACGCCTACCGTCCCGGCCAGCCCTGCGCGCCGGACCGCCAGAACGGCGCCTGGATCGTGCAGGCCCACGAGTGGGGCAAGTACGTCGGCCGGGCCGACTTCGTCATCGACGGCGGCAAGGTCGAGCTGGTCAAGTACCAGCTGCTGCCGGTGAACCTGACGCAGCGTGCGGCCGATGGCAAGCGCACGGTGATTGGCGAACGCATCCCCGACGACGCAGCGGTGCGCGACTTCCTCAAGCCGTTCCAGGACGCCGGCCAGGCGCGCCTGCTGGTGCCGGTGGGCGAGACCGTTGGCGTGTTCGACGGCGACCGCTCGCGCGTGCGTGCGCAGCCGACCAACCTGGGGGTGATGATCGCCCGCGCCATGCAGGAGCGCACCGGCGCCGACCTGGCGCTGATGAACGCCGGCGGCGTGCGCGACTCGCTGCCCGAGGGCCGCATCACCTACCGCGACGTGCTCAAGGTGATGCCCTTCGCCAACCAGGTGTCGCTGGTGCGCCTGTCCGGGGCCGACCTGCTGAAGTACCTGGAAGCGGTGGCGAAGATGACGCCGGGCTCGGGCGCGTTCCCGCAGACCTCCGGCGTGCAGATGGTCATCGAGGGCGGCGTGCTGAAGGAAGCGCGCGTCGGCGGCCAGCCGATCGACCCGCGCCGCGACTACCGGCTCGCGCTGCCGAACTTCACCGCGGGCGGCGGCGACGGCTATCCCAGGCTGAACACGCACCCGGGCTATGTCGACACCGGCTTCGTCGACGCCGACGTGGTGCGCGCCTTCATCGCCGCGCGCAGCCCGCTCAAGGCGGCCGACTTCGCGCCGCCGCCCGACGTGGTGCGGCGCTGACGGGCACGGCGCGATGGATGCGTCGGCCACCGCCGCGGACGCCCGCCTCGCGCTGGCCTGCCTGGACCTGACCAGCCTGAACGACGCCGACGACGACGCGGCGATCGACGCGCTGTGCCGCCGCGCGGTCACGCCCTGGGGCGCGGTGGCGGCGGTGTGCGTCTGGCCGCGCTTCGTGGCGCGGGCGCGGCGCGCGCTGCCGGCGTCGGTGAAGGTGGCCGCGGTGGCCAACTTCCCGCAGGGCGCGCTCGACGCCGCACAGGCCGTCGTCGACGCGCAGGCCATCGTCCAGGCCGGCGGCGACGAGGTGGACCTCGTGCTGCCATGGCGCGCCATGCTGGGCGGCCAAGCCGCGCAGGCCGCCGCGCTGGTGGCCGACGTGCGGCGGGCCTGCCCGCGCGCCACGCTCAAGCTGATCATCGAGTCGGGCGAGCTGCCGCTGCCGGGCACCGTGCGCCAGGCCGCGCGCATCGGGCTCGACCAGGGCGCCGACTTCCTCAAGACCAGCACCGGCAAGACGGCGCACGGCGCCACGCCCGAGGCGGCGGCCCTGATGCTCGACGCCATCGCGGCGCACCCGCGTGCGGCGGTCGTGGGCTTCAAGGCGTCGGGCGGCATCCGCACGGTGGCCGATGCCGCCACGTATGCGGCCCTGGTGCGGCGGCGGCTCGGCGCCGGCGCCTTGAGCCCGCGGCGGTTGCGCTTCGGCGCCAGCGGGCTGCTGGGCGACATCGAGCGCGTGCTGTCGGGGCAGGGCGCAGCGCCCACCGCTGCGGCCCAGGGCTACTGAGCGATGACCCCGGCGGAGGTGATCCGCAACAAGCGCGACGGCCGCGCGCTGGACGCCGCGCAGATCGACGCCTTCGTGCGCGGCCTGGTGGACGGCAGCTGGAGCGAAGGGCAGGTCGGCGCGCTGGCGATGGCGATCCTGCTGCGCGGCATGCGGCGCGACGAATGCGTGGCCCTGACCCGCGCGATGACCCTGTCCGGCCGCGTGCTCGATTGGTCGCGCGCCGGGCTGGCCGGCCCCATCGTCGACAAGCACTCCACCGGCGGCGTGGGCGACAAGGTCAGCCTGATGCTGGCGCCGATCGTGGCCGCCTGCGGCGCCGTGGTGCCGATGATCAGCGGCCGCGGACTGGGCCACACCGGCGGCACCCTGGACAAGATGCAGAGCCTGCCCGGCTACGACATCGCCCCGTCGCCGCAGCGGCTGCTGCGCGCCCTGCGCGAGGCCGGCTGCGCCATCGTCGGAGCCACCGGCCAGCTGGCGCCGGCTGACCGGCGGCTCTACGCGGTACGCGACGTCACCGCCACCGTGGAGTCGGTGCCGCTGATCACCGCCAGCATCCTGTCGAAGAAGCTGGCGGCCGGCCTGCAGGGCCTGGTGATGGACGTGAAGGTGGGCAACGGCGCGTTCTGCACCACGCCCGTCGCCGCGCGCACGCTGGCGCGCAGCCTGGTGGCCGTGGCGCGCAGCGCCGGGCTGCCCACCCGGGCCCTGCTCACCGACATGAACTCGGTGCTCGGCCGCAACGTGGGCAATGCGCTCGAGATGGCCGAGGCGGTGGCCTTTCTCACCGGGCGCGCGCCGCGCGAGGCGCGGCTGGAGGCGGTGACGCTGGCCCTGGCCGCGGAGATGCTGGCGCTGGTGAAGCTGGCGCCCGACGCGGCCGCAGGCGAGGCGATGGCGCGGCGTGCGCTGGACAGCGGTGCGGCGGCCGAGCATTTCGGCCGCATGGTCGCTGCCCTGGGCGGGCCGCCCGACGTGTGCGGCCGCCGCGGGGCGCCGCTGGCGCGGGCTCCGGCCACGCTGGCGCTCGCGGCGCCGCGCGACGGGGTGGTGGCCGCGATGGACACGCGCGCCATCGGCCTCGTGGTGGTCGACCTGGGGGGCGGCCGGCGCGTGGCCAGCGATGCCGTGAACCCGGCGGTCGGACTGTCCGGGGTGCTGCCCCTGGGCACGCGCGTCGCGGCGGGCGACCCGCTGCTCGTGGTGCATGCGGCCGACCGCGAGTCGGCCCGCCGGGCCTGCGCGCAACTGGCGGCGGCCATCGCCGTGGCGTCGCGGCCCGGCGCGCCGGCAGGCCCGCTGGTCGAACGGCTGTCCGGAGGACAAACCCGGACCGGGCCGGCGCGGGCCCGCTCCTAGAATGACCCGAACTTCTGTCGACCCCCGACCGCCCCAGCCATGCCTACCGCCCGTCGCGCCCGTGCCGCTGCCGATTCCGAGCCGGCCGACGCCCGCCCCGGCGTGCGCGTGCTGAAGAAGTACCCGAACCGGCGCCTGTACGACACCCAGACCAGCAGCTACATCACGCTGGCCGACGTGAAGCAGATGGTGCTCGAGGGCCAGGGCTTCGAGGTGCGCGAGGCCAAGGACGGCACCGACATCACGCGCAGCATCCTGCTGCAGATCATCCTCGAGGAGGAAAGCGGCGGCGTGCCGATGTTCTCCACCGAGACGCTGTCGCAGATCATCCGCTTCTACGGCCACACGATGCAGGGCGCGATGGGCGCCTTCTTCGAGCAGAACATGAAGGCCTTCGCCGACATGCAGGGGCGCATGCTCGGCGGCAACACCGCGATGCCGGGCGTGATGGGCAGCTACCTCGAGCAGCAGCAGAAGCTGTTCAAGCAGATGCAGGACCAGGCCGGCAGCCTGTTCCCCGGCTTCGTGCCGGGCAAGAAGCCCTGAGCGCCGCGCGCGCTGCCATGCGGGACAATCCCGCCCCATGAGTTCCGCCCCCGATGCCGCCCCGCCGCCGAAGGTGGGCTTCGTCTCGCTCGGCTGCCCCAAGGCGCTGACCGACTCCGAGCTGATCCTGACCCAGCTGTCGGCCGAAGGCTATGCCACGAGCAAGAGCTTCGCCGGCGCCGACCTGGTGATCGTCAACACCTGCGGCTTCATCGACGACGCCGTCCGCGAGAGCCTGGACACCATCGGCGAAGCCCTGGCCGAGAACGGCAAGGTGATCGTCACCGGCTGCCTGGGCGCCCGCACCGGCGACGACGGCGCCAACCTCGTGCGGCAGGTGCACCCGAAGGTGCTGGCGGTGACGGGGCCGCATGCCACCAACGAAGTGATGGACGCGGTGCATGCGCACCTGCCCAAGCCGCACGACCCCTTCGTCGACCTGGTGCCCGCGCAGGGCATCAAGCTG
Source organism: Aquabacterium sp. T101 (assembly GCF_057219775.1). Taxonomy (NCBI): domain Bacteria; kingdom Pseudomonadati; phylum Pseudomonadota; class Betaproteobacteria; order Burkholderiales; family Sphaerotilaceae; genus Aquabacterium; species Aquabacterium sp. T101. Next base: position 353,653 of record NZ_JBXVVZ010000001.1, on the reverse strand, counting down.
ACGCCGCGCCACTACGCCTACCTGAAGATCAGCGAAGGCTGCAACCACCGTTGCACGTTCTGCATCATCCCGTCGATGCGAGGCGACCTCGTGTCGCGCCCCGTGGGCGACGTGCTGGGCGAGGCACGGCGCCTGTTCGAGGCCGGCGTGAAGGAACTGCTGGTGGTCAGCCAGGACACCAGCGCCTACGGCGTGGACCTGAAGTACCGCACCGGCTTCTGGGATGGCCAGCCGGTGAAGACGCGCCTGTTCGACCTGTGCGACAAGCTCGGCGAACTGGCCGCAGAGCATGGCGCGTGGGTGCGCCTGCACTACGTGTACCCCTATCCGCACGTCGACGACGTGTTGCCGCTGATGGCCTCCGGTCGGGTGCTGCCGTACCTGGACGTGCCTTTCCAGCACTCGCATCCGGACGTGCTGCGCCGGATGAAGCGGCCCGCCAGCGGCGAGAAGAACCTGGAGCGGCTGCTGCGCTGGCGCGAGGCCTGCCCCGAGCTGGTGGTGCGCAGCACCTTCATCGCCGGCTTCCCCGGCGAGACCGAGGCCGAGTTCGAGCACCTGCTGCAGTTCGTAGCCGAGGCCGGCATCGACCGCGCGGGCTGCTTCGCCTACTCGCCGGTGAACGGGGCGGCCGCCAACGAGCTGCCGGGCCAGTTGCCCGAAGCCGTGCGCGAGGAGCGGCGCGCGCGCTTCATGGCCGCGGCCGAAGCGGCGTCGTCGGCCCGCCTGCAGCGCCGCGTCGGGGCGACCATGCAGGTGCTGGTGGACAGCGCCCCGGCGCTGGGCCGCAAGGGCGGCGTTGGCCGCAGCTACGCCGACGCACCGGAAATCGACGGCACCGTGCGGCTGCTGCCGCCGGACAAGGCGAGCAAGGTGCTGAAGGTGGGCGAGTTCACCCGCGCGCGCATCGTCGCGGCGGACGGCCACGACCTGGTCGGCATGCCGCTGTGAGCGACGGACACGGCCGGGGCCGCTCGACCGGCCTGATCCACCATCCGTACCGGGCGCCGGACACCTTCGAGTCGCCGGCGGTACCGGTGGCCAAGGGCTCGACCGTCTACTTCCGCAACGTGGCGGCAGTGCGCTCGAGCCAGTGGATCGACCGCAGCGCCTACACCTACGGCCTGCACGGCACGCCGACCACCTTCACGCTGGAAGAGCGCCTGGCCACGCTGGAAGGCGGCCGCCACGCGATGCTGGTGTCGTCCGGGCTGGCCGCGCTGACCCTGGTGGACATGGCACTGCTGACCCAGGGCGACCATCTGCTTCTGCCGGTCAATGCCTACGGGCCGGGGAAGGTGTTCGTCCGCCACGAACTGCAGGCCTGGGGCATCGCGCACTCGTTCTACGACGCCATGGACCCGGCGTCGCTGGCCGCGGCCCTCAGGCCCGCCACCCGGCTGGTCTGGCTCGAACCGCCGGGCTCGGTGACGCTGGAGTTTCCGGATCTGCGCACGCTGATCGCCCTGGTGCGCGAGCGTGCGCCGCAGGCCGTGATCGCGCTGGACAACACCTGGGGCGCCGGCCTGGCCTTCGACGCTTTCGACCTGGGCGCGGACGTAACGGCCCACGCCCTGACCAAGTACCCGTCCGGCGGCGGCGACGTGCTGATGGGGTCGGTGATCTGCCGCGACGACGCGCTGTACCGGCGTCTGGCGCTGACGCGCAGCCGCATCGGGCATGGCGTGGGCGCGGACGACGTGGCGGCCGTGCTGCGCTCGCTGCCCAGCCTGCCGCTGCGCTATGCGGCGCACGACGTGGCGGCCCGGGCGTTCGCGGCCTGGTGCACCACGCGCCCCGAGTTCGCCCGGGTGCTGCATCCGGCCCTGCCGGGGTCGCCCGGCCACGAGCACTGGAAGTCGCATTGCCGGGCCGCGGCCGGTCTGGCCAGCGTGGTCTTCGGGCCCGACGTCGCCGCCGCGCGGGTGGACGCCTTCGTCGACTCGCTGAAGCTGTTTCGCATCGGCTGGAGCTGGGGGGGGCCGGTGAGCCTGGCGATGCCCTACGACCTGGGCACGCTGCGGCATGGCACGCCCGGCAGCCAGGGCACGGTGGTGCGCTTCTCGATCGGGCTGGAGGACGTCGACGACCTGACCGCCGACGTGGCGCAGGCCCTAGGCGCTCTTGCCGCCTGACACCTTGTGCCGCATCAGGCGGCCCTTCTCGCGCTCCCAGTCGCGCGCCTTCTCGGTGTCGCGCTTGTCGTGCTGCGCCTTGCCCTTGGCCAGCGCGATGGTGGCCTTGACCCGGCCGCCCTTGAAGTGCAGGTCCAGCGGCACCAGCGTGAAGCCGCGCTGCTCCACCTTGCCGATCAGGCGCCGGATCTCCTCCTTGTGCATCAGGAGCTTCTTGGTGCGGTCGGGCTCGGGCAGCACGTGGGTGGACGCCGAGCGCAGGGCGTTGATGCGGCAGCCGATCAGGTACAGCTCGCCGTCGCGGATGACCACGTAGCCGTCGGTCAGCTGGACCTGGCCAGCGCGGATGGCCTTGATCTCCCAGCCCGACAGCACCATGCCCGCCTCGAAGGTCTCCTCGATGTGGTATTCGTGACGGGCGCGGCGGTTTTCGGCGATCGACATGGGGTTCCTACAATTTGGGCATTCTATGAAGCACGTCAAGCGCTCCGTCCTGATCTGGTACTCGCCACGGGAGATGTACGAGCTGGTGACGGCAGTGCGCGACTATCCGAGCTTCCTGCCCTGGTGCGAGCGCGCCGACGTGCTGGAGGAGGGCGCCGACGGCATGACCGCGCGCCTGACGCTGGCCAAGGGCGGGGTGCGCCATGCGTTCACCACCCGCAATCGCCACCGGCCCGGCGAGGAGGTGCAGGTGCAGCTGGTGGACGGGCCTTTCTCGCTGCTGGAAGGCACCTGGCTGTTCGCCCCGGTCGGCCGCGCCGGGCAGGTGCTGGACGCCGATGCGCGGGCCTGCCGTGTCGCGCTCGACCTGCGCTACGCCTTCGCCAATGCCGCGCTGGAGGCCATCGTCAGCCCGGTGTTCGACCGGGTGGCCGACTCGCTGGTGGACTCGTTCGTGCAGCGCGCGGAGCAGGTGCATGGGCCCCGATAGCGCCCCCGCCCGCCTGACGGTGGAGGTGGCCTACAGCCCGGCGCCGCGCCAGGTGGACGTGGTGCCGCTGCGGCTGCCGCCCGGCGCCACGGTGGCCGATGCGCTGTCGGCGAGCCGACTGTTCGGTGCGGGCGCGCCGCTGCCCCCGGGCCTGTCGGTGGGTGTCTGGGGCCGGCGCCAGCCGTTGGACACGGCGTTACGCGACGGCGACCGCGTGGAAGTCTGGCGCGCGCTGACGGTCGACCCCAAGGAGGCACGGCGGCAACGCTACAAGGGCCAGCCCGCGGCGCGAACCTTGCGCGGGGCTGACGGACTGCCCAAAAAACAAGAGCGCCCGGGTCGCGGGCGCTCCTGAGGTCCGAAGTCGGGGAAGCGAATTACTTCTTCGCTTCTTCCTTCTTGGCGGCGGGCTTGGCTTCTTCCTTCTTGGCGGCCGGCTTGGCCTCTTCCTTCTTCGCGGCCGAGGCGGCGGCAGCGGCCGGCTTGGCTTCGGCCTTCTTCTCGTCCTTCTTGGCGTCGGCAGCGAAGCCGGTGGTGGCGAAAGCGGCGGCGATCAGGGCGGCCAGGAGCTTGTTCATGTCAGTACCTTTCGAAAGATTGAATGAACCCCCAGCCGCTTGTCGGGCCGGTGGGCGAGACGGCAACGCGGCGCTTGTCAGCTTGGTTGACAGGTTCGTCAACTAGAATTTCGGGCTTCAGACCCGTTGCCCAACCCCCGGAGCGCCAGCCCACCATGTATCAGCACATCAAGGTCCCCCAAGGCGGCCAGAAGATCACCGTCAACAAGGACTACTCGCTCAACGTGCCCGACAATCCCATCATCCCCTTCATCGAAGGCGACGGCACGGGGCTGGACATCACGCCGGTGATGATCAAGGTGGTGGACGCGGCCGTGGCCAAGGCCTATGGCGGCAAGCGCAAGATCCACTGGATGGAGGTCTACGCCGGCGAGAAGTCGACCAAGATCTACGGCCCGGACGTCTGGCTGCCCGAGGAGACGCTGGCCGTGGTCCGTGACTACGTGGTCTCGATCAAGGGCCCGCTGACCACCCCGGTGGGCGGCGGCATCCGCTCGCTGAACGTGGCGCTGCGCCAGGAACTCGACCTGTACGTCTGCCTGCGGCCGATCCAGTATTTCAAGGGCGTGCCCAGCCCGCTGAAGGAGCCGGAGAAGACCAACATGGTCATCTTCCGCGAGAACTCCGAGGACATCTACGCCGGCATCGAGTACCAGGCCGAGACCGACAAGGCCAAGAAGCTGATCGACTTCCTCGTCAACGAGATGGGCGTCAAGAAGATCCGCTTCCCGAACACCTCCGGCATCGGCATCAAGCCGGTCAGCCGCGAAGGTACCGAGCGCCTCGTGCGCAAGGCGATCCAGTACGCGATCGACAACGACAAGCCCAGCGTGACAATCGTCCACAAGGGCAACATCATGAAGTTCACGGAAGGCGGCTTCCGCGACTGGGCCTACGCCCTGGCGCAGAAGGAGTTTGGCGCCCAGCTGATCGACGGCGGCCCGTGGTGCAAGTTCAAGAACCCGAAGACGGGTAAGGACATCGTCGTCAAGGACTCGATCGCCGACGCGTTCCTGCAGCAGATCCTGCTGCGCCCGGCCGAGTACTCGGTGATCGCCACGCTCAACCTCAACGGCGACTACGTCTCGGACGCGCTGGCGGCCCAGGTGGGCGGCATTGGCATCGCCCCGGGCGCCAACCTGTCGGATTCGGTGGCCATGTTCGAGGCCACGCACGGCACCGCGCCCAAGTACGCCGGCAAGGACTACGTGAACCCCGGTTCCGAGATCCTGTCCGCCGAGATGATGCTGCGCCACATGGGCTGGACCGAGGCCGCCGACCGGATCATCTCGTCGATGGAGAAGTCCATCGCCAGCAAGAAGGTCACCTACGACTTCGCCCGCCTGATGGAAGGCGCGACCCAGGTGTCCTGCTCGGGCTTCGGCCAGGTGATGATCGACCACATGTGAGGCCGGGCCCCCAGGGGGGCTCTGGAAGCACGAAGCCCGCCGAAAGGCGGGCTTTTTCGTTTTTCGGCGGTGCCGGATGCGGGGCGGACCGGCGGCCAGCGCCGTGCGCAGGCCGTCAGGCGCTGGTGGTCGACGCACCGGCGCCGGCCACGGCGGCGTCGGTCTCGGGTGCGTTCTGGATGCCCTGCGCCTGGGCACCCTTCGGGCCCTGGACCAGTTCATAGGACACCCGGGCCCCTTGCTTCAGGGTGCGAAACCCTTCCATCTGGATCGCGGAAAAATGCGCAAACACGTCACCGCCTCCCGCTTCGGGCTCGATGAAGCCGAAGCCCTTGGCGTCGTTGAACCACTTGACGCGTCCGAAAGCCATGTCGTGTCTCCTGCTGCTGCGGCTGGGGTCCCGCCGTCAAGGCGAGGGCCATTGACGATTCTCGGGAGCGACAGCCTGGGTTGTCAAGGCGGCGCACGCCCGGCTGCGCGCCCCGGACCACGCCGGCGGCAGGCTTGCACATCCCTGCACAGCGCTGCTGCGGCGCTGCGACATAGAATGATTTGCATGGCGACGTCCCAGCCTCCGAAACCTCCCGTCGACCCCGGCCAGCCCGGGCGCACCGACGGCGATGCCTCGGTCGTGGCGGAGAAGAAGGAACAGCGCGTCGAGCCGCCCCGCCTGTACCAGGTGGTGATGCTCAACGACGACTACACGCCGATGGAATTCGTGGTGCTCGTGCTGCAGGAACACTTCCTGCATGACTTCGAGACCGCCACGCAGATCATGCTGAAGATCCACCACGAAGGACGTGCTGTCTGCGGGGTCTACAGCAAGGATATCGCCACTACGAAAGTCGAACTGGTGCAGGCTGCGGCCAAGCGGGCGGGTCACCCGCTGCAATGCACCCTGGAGGCCGCATGATCGCGCAAGAGCTTGAAGTCAGCCTGCACATGGCGTTCGTCGAGGCGCGCCAGCAGCGCCACGAGTTCATCACCGTCGAGCACCTGCTGCTCGCGCTGCTGGACAACCCGTCCGCGGCCGAGGTGCTGCGCGCCTGCGCCGCCAACATCGAGGACCTGCGCAAGAGCCTCGTGGGCTTCATCAAGGAGAACACCCCCACCGTCGGTGGCGACGAGGAGGTGGACACGCAGCCCACGCTGGGCTTCCAGCGCGTGATCCAGCGCGCGATCATGCACGTGCAGTCCACGGGCAGCGGCAAGAAGGAGGTCACCGGGGCCAACGTGCTGGTGGCGATCTTCGGCGAGAAGGATTCGCATGCCGTGTACTACCTGCACCAGCAGGGCGTGACGCGCCTGGACGTGGTGAACTTCATCGCCCACGGCATCAAGAAGAGCGACCCGCCCGAGCCAGCCAAGAGCAACGAGTCCACCGGCTCGGAAGGCGAGAAGGAAGAGCAGGGCGACGCCAAGGGCTCGCCGCTGGACCAGTTCACGCAGAACCTGAACCAGCTCGCCCGCGACGGCAAGATCGACCCGTTGATCGGCCGCGAGCACGAGGTCGAGCGCGTGATCCAGGTGCTGTGCCGCCGGCGCAAGAACAACCCGCTGCTGGTCGGCGAGGCCGGCGTGGGCAAGACCGCCATCGCCGAGGGTCTGGCCTGGCGCATCACGCAGGCCGACGTGCCCGAGGTGCTGGCCGACGCCACGGTCTACGCGCTGGACATGGGCGCGCTGCTGGCCGGCACCAAGTACCGAGGCGATTTCGAGCAGCGCCTGAAGGGCGTGCTCAAGGCGCTGAAGGACCAGCCGGGCTCGATCCTGTTCATCGACGAGATCCACACGCTGATCGGTGCCGGCGCGGCCTCGGGCGGCACGCTGGACGCCAGCAACCTGCTCAAGCCGGCGCTGTCGTCGGGCCAGATCAAGTGCATCGGCGCGACCACGTTCACCGAGTACCGCGGCATCTTCGAGAAGGACGCGGCCCTGTCGCGCCGGTTCCAGAAGGTGGACGTGGTGGAGCCCACGATCGAGCAGACGGTGGAAATCCTAAAGGGCCTGAAGTCGCGCTTCGAAGAGCACCACCAGGTCAAGTACGCGCTGACGGCGCTTCAGGCGGCGGCCGAGCTGTCGGCCAAGTACATCAACGACCGCCACCTGCCGGACAAGGCCATCGACGTGATCGACGAGGCCGGCGCGGCGCAGCGCATCCTGCCCAAGGCCAAGCAGAAGAAGACCATCACGCGTGCCGAGGTCGAGGACATCGTCTCCAAGATCGCACGCATCCCGCCGGCGTCCGTCTCGTCCGACGACCGCGGCAAGCTCAAGACCCTGGACCGCGACCTGAAGAGCGTGGTGTTCGGCCAGGACGCCGCCATCGACGCGCTGGCCGCGGCGATCAAGATGGCGCGGTCCGGCCTGGGCAAGCCCGAGAAGCCGATCGGCTCGTTCCTGTTCTCCGGTCCCACCGGCGTGGGCAAGACCGAGGTGGCCAAGCAGCTCGCCTTCATCATGGGCATCGAGCTGATCCGCTTCGACATGAGCGAATACATGGAGCGCCATGCGGTCAGCCGGCTGATCGGCGCGCCGCCGGGGTACGTGGGCTTCGACCAGGGCGGCCTGCTCACCGAGGCCATCAGCAAGAAGCCGCATGCGGTGCTGCTGCTCGACGAGATCGAGAAGGCGCATCCGGACGTGTTCAACGTGCTGCTACAGGTGATGGATCACGGCACGCTGACCGACAACAACGGGCGCAAGGCCGACTTCCGAAACGTGGTGATCATCATGACCACCAATGCCGGGGCCGAGACGATCAACAAGGCCACGATCGGCTTCACCACGCGCCGCGAGCAGGGCGACGAGATGGCCGACATCAAGCGCCTGTTCACGCCCGAGTTCCGCAACCGGCTCGACGCGATCATCAACTTCCGCTCGCTGGACGAGGAGATCATCCTGCGCGTGGTGGACAAGTTCCTGCTCGAGCTGGAGACGCAACTGGCCGAGAAGAAGGTGGAAGTCACCTTCACCGACAAGCTTCGAGCCTACCTGGCCAAGAAGGGCTTCGACCCGCTGATGGGCGCTCGCCCGATGCAGCGCCTGATCCAGGACACGATCCGGCGGGCGCTGGCCGACGAGCTGCTGTTCGGTCGCCTGGTCGACGGTGGCAGGCTGACGGTGGACATCGACGACGACGGCAACGCCGTGCTCGACATCCAGCCGCCGAAGAAGGACAAGCCCAAGACCGAGCCGGCCACCTCGCCTCAGTAGCGGGCGGGGTCCTGCCGGTAGTAGCCCGACAGCAGGCGGTACAGCGCCGAGTGTTCGTCCGCCAACTCGGCGGGGGTGACGAAGAACGCCTCCGACGCCACGGCGAAGAACTCGTCCGGCGCCTCGGCGGCGTAGGGGTCCAGCACGGTGTCGTGGCCGCAGACCACGCGCTCGCAGAAGTGGTCGTACTCGGGCATCAGCACGTCGACCCAGGCCTTGCGCTCGACGCTGCTGCCCAGCACGGGCACGCCATCAGGCAGGCCGTCGCGCAGGTCCAGCACATGCGCGAACTCGTGGATCACCACGTTGTAGGCCGACGGCGCCGGCGCCTCGCCCTGCTGCGGCAGCACGTCGGCCCAGGACAGCATCAGGGGGCCGCCGGCCATGGCCTCGCCCGCCAGTTCCTCGTCGTACTGGTGCACGATGCCGTGCTCGTCGGCCACCTCGCGCGGTGCCACCACGGCGTCCGGGTGCAGCACGATGCCCACGAGGTCGTCGTAAAGGTCCACGCCGAGTTCGAGCACCGGCAGGCAGGCCTGCAGCGCCACGCTCAGGGCCATGGCGTCGGTGACCTCCAGGCCGCCGGCGCCGCTGAATTCCTTGCGGTCCAGGAACAGGCTGGCCAGGCGCCGCAGGCGCTCGAGCTGGTCGTGCGGCCGGCAAGCCACGAAAGGCAGCTCCCGCAGCGCCGCCTGCCACAGCGCGTCGGGGATGGCGCGCCGGCGCAGCGCGCGGGCTTCGCGCTGCCGGCGCCAGGCCGACCACAGGCCCATGGTCAGGCCTTGCCCGGGTCGATCCGCGCGAAGCCGTCGCGGGTCAGGCGCAGCACCTCGGCGCGCGTCGGGCTGCCTTCGCAGTCCCAGTCGCTGAGCACATGGCGCGTGTAGCCGGGTGCCAGCACCTCGCTGGCAGGTCGGTGGGTGTGGCCATGCACCATGTCGCGGCTGCCCGCGGCATGCATCCAGGACACCGCCGCCACTGCGTCGACGTCCACCCACTCGGCCATCGGCCGGGTGCGCTTGGCCGACTCGCTCGCATCGCGCATGCCGCGTGCGATGGTCTCCCGCTCGGCCAGCGGCCGGGCGAGGAAGGCCTCGCGCCACGACGCGCTGCGCACCTCGGCGCGGAACGCCTGGTAGGGCTCGTCGTCCAGGCACAGCGCGTCGCCGTGCGTCAGCAGCACCCGGTGCCCCCAGGCGTCGAGCAGCGTGGGGTCGGCCAGCGCGACGACGCCGCAGTCGCGCAGCAAGCCGGTGCCGACGAGGAAGTCGCGGTTGCCGGCCATGAAGCCGACGGTCCGCCGTCCGGCGGCGTCGGCGAGCACGTCCGCCGCCCGGCCGGCGAAGGCGCCGGGCCGGCGCGCGTCGTCACCGATCCACACCTCGAACAGGTCGCCGAGGATGAACACCGCGTCGGCACGCGTGTGCCGCAGGTAGGCCGCCCAGGCGTCGAAGGTGCGCGGTTGCCACTCGGCCAGGTGAAGGTCCGAGATGAAGTCGATCGATCGCCAGTGCGCCGCCGCGGACAGCTCGAACACCCGGTCCAGCGGCGGCGGCGGTCGCCCCGACATCGTGCCGCGGCTCAGTCGACCAGCGTGACGCTGCGGATGACCACGTCCTCGAGCGGCACGTCGTCGTGGCCACCCCGGCTGCCGGTGCGAACGCCCTCGATCGCGTCCACCACGTCGGTGCCCGACACCACCTTGCCGAACACGGCATAGCCCCAGCCCTGAGGCGACTCGCTCTTGAAGTCGAGGAAGCCGTTGTCCTTGGTGTTGATGAAGAACTGCGCCGTGGCGGAGTGGGGCGCACTGGTGCGGGCCATCGCTAGCGTGTACTTGGCGTTCTTCAGGCCGTTGTTGGCCTCGTTGGAGATCGGCGCGTCGGTGGACTTCTGGCGCATGCCGGGGGCGAAGCCGCCGCCCTGGATCATGAAGCCGGGGATCACGCGGTGGAACACCGTGTCGTTGTAGTGGCCCTTGGCCACGTAGGCCAGGAAGTTCGCCACCGTGGCCGGGGCCTTGGCGTCGTCGAGCTCGATGCGCACGGTACCGGCGCTGGTGACCATCTCAACGGTCTTGGTCATGTCATTTCTCCAGGGTGGCTTTCTTGATGGTCACGGCCGTCACCGGCACGTTCTGATGGCCGGCCTTGTCGGCCACCGGCACGGACTTGATCCTGTCGACCACGTCCATGCCGGAGACGACCTTGCCGAACACGGCGTACCCGTTGCCGTCGCGGGCATTGGGCTGGTCGAGGAAGGGGTTGTCCTTCACGTTGATGAAGAACTGCGCGGTGGCGGAATTGGGATCCATCGTGCGGGCCATCGCGATGGTGCCGCGCACATTGGTCAGGCCGCTGCGGCTTTCCAGCGGGATCGGCGCCCGGGTCGCCTTCTCGGACATGTCGGGCTTCATCCCGCCGCCCTGGATCATGAAGTTGTCGATCACGCGGTGGAAGATCGTGCCGTCGTAGTGGCCGGCCTTGACGTAGCCGACGAAGTTGTCGACCGTCTTCGGGGCCTTCTCGCGGTCGAGCTCGAGCACGATGTCGCCCAGGCTGGTGGCCAGCCGGACCTTCTGCTGAGCCCAGGCCGGAAGGGTGGCGAGGAGGCAGGACGCCGCCACGACGACGGTGGCGGCCAGGCGGGTTTTCATGGGGCGGTGTCTCCTGGGCTCGCGATGCGCGGCCGCTATACTGGATCGAGGATTCTATCGAGCGGCCCCTTGCACCCTGTGGCAACGTGGCCGCTCTCGCTTTTCACAACATGGCACTGCGACTGCACAACACGCTGACCCGTCGCCTGGAGGAGTTCCGCCCGCGCCGGGCCGGGCATGTCGGCATGTACGTCTGCGGCATCACGGTCTACGACCTGTGCCACATGGGCCACCTGCGCATGATGATGGCCTTCGACGTGGTCCAGCGCTGGCTGCGCCACAACGGCTACGCGGTCACCTACGTGCGCAACATCACCGACATCGACGACAAGATCATCCGGCGCGCCGTGGAGCGCGGCATGACGATCCGCGCGCTCACCGACGAGATGATCTCGGCGATGCACCGCGACCTGGACGCCGTGGGCATCCAGAAGCCCGACCACGAGCCGCGGGCCACCGAGTACGTGCCGCAGATGCTCGGCCTGATCGACCGCCTGCGCGACCGCGGCCTGGCCTACCAGGCGCCCAACGGTGACGTCAACTTCGCGGTGCGCAAGCTGCCGGGCTACGGCAAGCTGTCCGGCAAGAGCCTGGACGAGTTGCGCGCCGGCGAACGCGTGGCGGTGCTCGACGGCAAGCAGGACCCGCTGGACTTCGTCATGTGGAAGTCGGCCAAGGCCGAGGAGCCCGACGACGCCAAATACCCGAGCGCCTACGGCCCGGGACGCCCGGGCTGGCACATCGAGTGCTCGGCGATGAGCGAGGCCCTGCTGGGCCAGCCGATCGACATCCATGGCGGCGGCATGGACCTGATCTTCCCGCACCACGAGAACGAGATCGCGCAGAGCGAGGGCGCCACCGGCAGCACCTTCGTCAACGTCTGGCTGCACAACGGGTTCCTCAACGTCGACGACACCAAGATGTCGAAGTCGCTGGGCAACTTCTTCACCATCCGCGACGTGCTGGCCCGCTACGACGGCGAGTCGCTGCGCTTCTTCATGCTGCGCACCCACTACCGCAGCCCGTTCAACTTCAGCGACGCCAACCTCGAGGACGCGCGCTCGGCGCTGCGCCGCCTGTACACCGCGCTGGACGGCGTGACGCCGGCCGCCGGCGGCGTGGACTGGGCGCAGCCCCAGGCGGCGGCCTTCCGCGCCGCGATGGACGAGGACTTCAACACGCCGGTGGCGCTGGCGGTGCTGTTCGACCTGGCCGGCGAGCTCAATCGCACCCGGTTGCCGGCGACGGCGGCCCTGCTGCGCGGGCTCGGCGCCACGCTGGGGATCCTGCAGCAGGAGCCGCGGGCCTACCTGCAGGGCGACGCCGCGCCGGGTGGCGTGGACACCGCAGCCATCGCCGCCGCCATCGCCGCGCGGCAGGCGGCCAAGGCGGCGAAGAACTTCGCCGAGGCCGACCGCATCCGCAAGGAACTCGCTGCCCAGGGCATCGAGCTCAAGGACACGCCGCAAGGCACGACCTGGGTCAAGGCCTGAGCGCGATGGTCAAGTCGCCGGCGGCTGCCGTGACTCCGGGCTACTGGGACGAGGCCTGCAAGCATCTGGCGCGGCGCGACCGCGTGATGAAGAAGCTCATCCCGCAGTACGGCGAGGCCCGCCTGCAAAGCCGCGGCGACGCCTTCACGACGCTGGCGCGGTCCATCGTCGGCCAGCAGATCTCGGTCAAGGCCGCGCAGTCGGTCTGGGACCGGTTCGTGACGCTGATGGAGTCGCCCTCGACCAAGCTGCCGCCCGGCGACGTGCTCAAGCTCGAAGTCGCGGCCATGCGCGGCGCCGGCCTGTCGGCGCGCAAGGTTGAGTACCTGCAGGACCTGGCCCGCCATTTCGCCGACGGCACCGTGCACGTGCGGCGCTGGACCCAGATGGACGACGAGGCGATCGTCGACGAGCTGGTGGCCATCCGCGGCATCGGCCGCTGGACGGCCGAGATGTTCCTCATCTTCCACCTGATGCGCCCGAACGTGCTGCCGCTGGACGACCTGGGGCTGCTCAAGGGCATCAGCGTGAACTACTTCAGTGGCGAGCCGGTCACGCGCGTCGAGGCGCGCGAGGTCGGTGACGCCTGGGCGCCGTACCGGTCGGTCGCGACGTGGTATATCTGGCGCAGCCTCGACCCGCTCCCCGTGGAGTACTGAACCGATGAGCAAACGCCACTTCCTCGATTTCGAGCAGCCCATCGCCGAGCTCGACGCCAAGATCGAAGAGCTGCGCTACGTGCAGAACGAGTCCGCGGTGGACATCTCCGAGGAGATCAGCCGGCTCGACGAGAAGAGCCAGCAGCTCACGAAGGAGATCTACGGCCGCCTGACCCCCTGGCAGATGACGCAGATCGCGCGCCATCCGCAGCGTCCGTACACCCTGGACTACGTCAACGACCTGTTCACCGAATTCCAGGAGCTGCACGGCGACCGCGCGTTCGCCGACGACCTGTCGATCGTGGGCGGGCTGGCGCGCTTCAACGGCCAGGCCTGCATGGTGATCGGCCAGCAGAAGGGGCGCGACACCAAGGAGCGCGCGCTGCGCAACTTCGGCATGAGCCGCCCGGAGGGCTATCGCAAGGCGCTGCGCCTGATGCGGCTGGCCGAGAAGTTCAAGCTGCCGGTGTTCACCTTCGTCGACACGCCGGGCGCCTACCCCGGCATCGGCGCCGAGGAGCGCGGCCAGAGCGAAGCCATCGGCCGCAACATCTTCGAGATGGCCCAGCTCGAGGTGCCGATCATCGTCACGATCATCGGCGAGGGCGGTTCGGGCGGCGCGTTGGCGCTGTCGGTGGGCGACCAGGTGCTGATGCTCCAGTACTCGGTGTACTCGGTGATCTCGCCCGAGGGCTGCGCCTCGATCCTGTGGAAGACCTCCGAGCGTGCCGCCGAGGCCGCCGAGGCCCTGGGCATCACCGCGCACCGGCTCAAGGCCCTGGGCCTGATCGACAAGATCGTCAGCGAACCCGTCGGCGGCGCCCATCGCGACCCCAAGGCCATGAGCGCGGCGCTCAAGCGCGCGCTCGGCGACGCGCTGCGCCAGGTGGCCGACCTGAAGCCCAAGGAACTGCTGGACCGCCGCTACGAGCGCCTTCAGTCCTACGGGCGCTTCGCCGACGCCAAGGAGCGATGAGCCCGCGCGCCGTCGCGGTGGCCGTGAGCGGCGGCCGCGACTCGATGGCGCTGCTCCATTGCACGGCCAGGGCCGCCGCCGCGCACGGCGTCACGGTCTGGGCCCTGCACGTGCATCACGGTCTGCAGGCCGCGGCCGACGACTGGGCCGAACTCGTGCGCCGCACCTGCCAGCGCTGGCGGCGAAACGGAATGGACCTCGCGTTCGACCTGCGACGCCTGCAGGGCGCACCGGCCCGAGGCGACAGCGTCGAAGCCTGGGCCAGGGCAGGGCGCTATGCCGCCCTGGCCGACATGGCCCGCGCGGCCGGATGCGCGTCGGTGCTGCTCGCCCATCATCGGGAGGACCAGGCCGAGACCTTCCTGCTGCAGGCATTGCGGGGTGGCGGTGCGGCCGGGCTGGCGGCCATGCCGGCGTGCATCGAACGCGATGGACTCACCTGGTGCCGCCCCTGGCTCGACCAGCCCCGGGCCGGGATCGAGGCCTACGTGCGACGGCATCGCATCCGGCACGTGGACGACCCGAGCAACGCCGACCGCCGGTTCGCGCGCAACCGGCTGCGCGCCGAGGTGATGCCCGCCTTGCGCACGGCCTTTGCCGACGCCGAGGCCGGGCTCGCGGCCGCGGCACGGCGTGCCGCCCGCGAGCGCGCTTTGATCGACGAAGTGGTGGCGGCCGATCTGGCGGCCGTCACCGACATGGAACGCATCGCCCTGGCTCGATGGGCGGCCCTGTCGCCAGCGCGGCGGCACGAGGTGCTGCGGGCCTGGCTGATGGCGCGCGGTTCGGGCCCGGTGTCCGACGCGTTCCTCGAACAGCTGTCGGCCGCGCTGCCGGCACCGGGCCCGGCGCGCTGGCACGCAGGCTCGCTCGAGCTGCGCCGCTACCGCGGCCTGCTGACGGCGATGCAGGCGGTCGAGGCCATCGCGACGCCGACCCCGGACGCCTCAGCGCCGGCGGCCGTGTCCATCGTCCGGCCCGGCCTGTACCCGGTGCCGGGGTGCCCGGCGCAGCTCAGGGTCGACGCCACGCGGGGCGAAGGCGTACCGCTCGAGTTGCTGACGGCGGCCCAGTGGGCGCCGCGCTGTGCCGACCTGCGCTTCCAGGCCGGGCCCGGGCGCCCGGCGCGCAGCTTGAAGAAGCAGTTCCAGGCGGCCGGCGTGCCGGCCTGGTCGCGCACGGCGCCCGTGCTGCTGGCCGCGGACGGCACGCTGCTGTACGTGCCGGGCCTGGGCACCGACGCGCGGGCCCTGCGCAGCGACGGCGGCGCGCGCGTGCAACTCGGGTGGGTGCCCGGGCACCGATAAAATGCGCGGTTTTCCGCTTTCCCGCACCCGGCCATGGCCCTGATCGTTCACAAGTACGGCGGCACCTCGATGGGGTCCACCGAGCGCATCCGCAACGTCGCCCGGCGCGTGGCCAAGTGGGTGAGGGCGGGGCACCAGATGGTGGTCGTGCCTTCGGCCATGAGCGGCGAGACCAACCGCCTGCTGGCCCTGGCCAAGGAACTGCAGCCCGCCCAGGTGACGCCGGCCGTCATGCGCGAGCTCGACGCGATCGCCGCCACCGGCGAGCAGGTGTCGGTGGGCCTGCTGGCCATCGCGCTGCAGGCCGAAGGGCTGCAGGCCGTCAGCTACGCCGGCTGGCAGTTGCCGATCGACACCGACTCGTCGTTCACCAAGGCGCGCATCCAGCACATCGACGACACCCGGGTGCGTGCCGACCTGGCCGCCGGCAAGGTGGTGGTCATCACCGGCTTCCAGGGCGTGGACTCCCAGGGCAACGTCACCACGCTCGGCCGCGGCGGCAGCGACACGTCGGCGGTGGCGGTGGCCGCGGCGATGAAGGCCGACGAGTGCCTGATCTACACCGATGTGGACGGCGTCTACACGACCGACCCGCGGGTGGTGCCCGAGGCCCGGCGCCTGGCCACCATCAGCTTCGAGGAAATGCTGGAGATGGCCAGCCTGGGCAGCAAGGTGCTGCAGATCCGCTCGGTGGAATTCGCCGGCAAGTACCGCGTGCCGCTGCGCGTGCTGTCGAGCTTCACCGACTGGGACATTCCGGTCGAGGAAGAAGCCCGCTCGGGCACCCTGATCACTTTCGAGGAAGACGCAAAGATGGAACAAGCCGTTGTCTCGGGCATCGCCTTCAACCGCGACGAAGCCAAGGTCACGATCCTGGGGGTGCCCGACAAGCCAGGCGTGGCCTTCCGCATCCTCGGCCCGGTGGCCGAGGCCAACATCGACGTCGACGTGATCATCCAGAACGTGTCGCACGACGGCAAGACCGACTTCTCGTTCACCGTGCACCGCAACGACTACCAGCGCACGCTGGACCTGCTGAAGAACCAGGTCGCCCCGGCCACCGGCGCCAGCCAGGTGACGGGCGACCCGCGCATCTGCAAGGTGTCGATCGTGGGCATCGGCATGAAGAGCCACGTCGGCGTGGCGGCCACGATGTTCCGCACGCTGAGCGAGGAGGGCATCAACATTCAGATGATCTCCACGAGCGAGATCAAGACCAGCGTGGTGATCGACGAGAAGTACATGGAGCTGGCCGTGCGCGCCCTGCACCGCACGTTCGAACTCGACGGCGAACCGGCCGTGGCCTGATCGCGAAGGCCCCTTCGCGCGGCGCGCTAGAATCGCGCCCACTTCGAATGGCCTGGAGACGTGACCGAGAGGCCGAAGGTGCTCCCCTGCTAAGGGAGTATGTGGGCAAAACCTGCATCGAGGGTTCGAATCCCTCCGTCTCCGCCAGCGCCCGACGCCCCTATCGAGGGGCGTCGTCGCTTCCGGGCCCTGATCGAGGGGCCTCGACCTGTCAGGCTCCTTGCGCTTCGGCCTCGCGCAGGATCGCCTCGGCCAGCGCCACCACCGTCAGCGGCGCCGAGCCCTCGGCCTTGTTGTTGATGGTGACGAAGGCCCGATAGCCTTCGAGCAGCGTCGCCACCACGGCCCGCGCCAGCGCTTCGCGTGTTTCAGGATCCGGCGCCTGCAGGCGGTCGAAAGGCTCCCAGCGGGCCTTCGCCTGGCGGTACTTCAGACCCTGGTGCAGGTTCCAGCGGCAGATGAAGTCGCCACCGCCAGCGCGCTGCATGGCCTCTGTCTGGACCGCGGCAGTGGGCATGCGATCGTGCAGGCCGACGCAGTAGCGCACGCCTGAATGCACCAGCCGATCGAACAGTTCCGGCACGAGCAAGCTTGCGTCCCGCAGTTCGAGGGCAGCGACCGCGCCGTCGGGCAGAGACGGCAAGACCGCCCGCCACAGTTGATCGAGTCGCTGCATCAGGCCCACGGGGTCGTTGAGCCACGGTCGTGGCAGCGGCGGCACCTGGAACACGAGCACACCTAGGCGATGGCCGAGGCCTTGCACGGCTGGCCGCACCGCTATGTCCAGCGCCGCCTGCGGGTCGAGGAAGCTCGGGTTCGCAGCCATCGGCGCCCCAGTCTGCGGATCTCGGATCACGGCGTCGGTGATCTGGGCCGGTACCTTCACGACAAAGCGAAACCCTGCGGGGACTTGCCGCGCGAACTGCTCGTAGGCCCCCGAGTCCATCGCCCGATAGAACGTCCGGTCGAGGCTGACGCAGTTCAGCAGCGGCTGCGAGGCGTAGCGAGCCAGACCCTTTCGGGCCAGGTGACTCTCTGAAAGTGGAGCGCGTTTGCTCCAGACCAAGCCGGCCCAGCCCGGGAAGGACCATGACGACGTGCCCAGATACAGCCGGTCCGCGAACCGGGCCTTCAGCGGCTGCCACAGGTCGTCGATGCGGGACTCGAGGACGGTGGGCGGGTCGGGGTCCTTGCTCTGGCCGGCCTCCGGGATGCTCCACTGACCATGCGTAGACATCGATCGATGGTGCCATGACGGCAGGAGCGATGTTCGTCGACATGCGCCGACGTTTCGCGGCATCGCAAGCGAACCCGCGACGGGGCTGGAGACACTTCAGCGGTCGGCCGTCTACGGCGCAAGCTTCAAGGGATCCTCAACATGAGCGCCATCGGGCCCTACGTGCCGGAGACGTCAGAACTGGGCCAGGCAGCACAGTCGTGCATCGAGATCCAGATCCGACGCGAAGTGGGCGACTTCGCCGTGGGAGACCTGGTGATCCTGAACGTCCGCGGCGCCGAGATGCAGGGCCAATTGCGTGCCTTCACCTGTGCTGAAGGCGCTCCGGCAGCATTGCTGCTGCTGACCGGTTCGCGTCAGTGGGTCTACATCCGCAAGCTCAGCGAACTGAAGCGCGCAGGCCGCGGCTAGGGGCCGGGTCCTGGGTGCCCCGCCAGATCGGGCTACTTAGTAGACATAATATACATAGAACACTTCGAGGATCAGTCCCCGAAGGTCGTCTCCGCCCGCGCGTCCACCTGGGCGTCGAAGGCGGCTTGCGCGTCGCCGTCGGGCTTCGGGGTCACGGTGCGGTCCAGCGGACGGCAGATCCGGCGGTCCAGGCTTTCGAGACGTTGCGAGCTTTCGAGCGCGCGAAGGATCGCGGCCGGGTCGATCAACAAGCCAAACGGGTTCGCGGCGTGGCTGGAAGCGTGCATGAGCAACTCCTACATTGGCCCACATGGGGCGTGTGACTCAATGTATTCACCACGACGCCTCGGCGCGAGTCGCGGGCACGCGACACGCTGTGTCGGATTTCCGCCTGCGCGCTACCTCGTCTGCGCCCGCTTGAGCTTTTCGACAAGAAAGTCTCGACCGCTGCGACGGGCGAATTCGGTGGCGTCGATTCCGAGGTCGTTGCGACGCCGCGCGTCGGCGCCCCGCGCCAGCAGGAGGTCCACGGCGGCCTCGGTGCCGTACTGGCTGGCCAGCATGAGCGGCGTCGACCGGTTCGGGCTTTCCGCATCGACAGGCGCCCCACGCTCCAGCAGCAAGGCCACGATGCGGGGCTCGGGCCCGGTGGCGGCATAGTGCAGCGGCGACCACCCCGGCTGATGGACCTTGGCGCCGCGCGCGAGCAGCTTCTGCACCCAGTCGAGTTCGCCCTTCAGGGCCGCCATCATCAGCGGCGTCTCGCCATGGGCATTGAGCGCGTCGACGTCGACCGCCGGCAGCGCCCACAGGGCCTCCACCACGGCGGGCGACTGGTCCCGCAGGGCCAGGTGCAGGGCGGTCTGACCTTGCGGATCGCGCGCATTGGGGTCGAAGCCCCGCTCCACGAGCTGCCGCACGGTGCGCGCATCGCCTTTGCGCACGGCACTGAAGAAGTCCTCAGACGAGCCGGCGTGGGCCGAAGAAATACACGCTATGACAATGAGATATATTGCATATTTGAAGTAATTCATCAGCATTTCTCCAGGCCGAACAGCAACTCGAAATTGCGGCTGGTGGCCTCGGCCACCGCTTCGACGTCCATCTGCCGTACCTGCGCGATCTGGCGTGCGACGAGGGGCACGTACGCCGGCTCGTTGGGCTTGCCGCGGTACGGCACCGGCGCCAGGTACGGGCTGTCGGTCTCGATCAGCATCCGGTCCAGCGGCACGAAGCGGGCCACATCGCGCAGGTCGGCCGCGTTCTTGAACGTGACGATGCCGGAGAACGAGATGTGGAAGCCCAGGTCGAGGGCCGCCCGGGCGACCTCGGCGGTTTCGGTGAAGCAGTGGAACACCCCGCCCGCCTGGTCCGCGCCTTCTGCGCGCAGGATCGCCAACGTGTCCTCGCTGGCGCTGCGGGTGTGCACCACCAGCGGTTTGCCGGTCTGCCGCGCAGCCCGGATGTGGGTGGCGAAACGGTCCCGCTGCCACTGCATGTCGGCCACGCTGCGCCCGGCCAGCCGGTAGTAGTCCAGGCCGGTCTCGCCGATGGCCACCACCCGGGGCCGGGCTGCCAGCGCGCACAGCTGCGTCAGGTCCGGCTCGTGCACGCCCTCGTTGTCCGGGTGCACGCCGACGCTGCACCAGAAGTTGTCGTAGGCCATGGCCAGGGCGTGGACCCGATCGAACTCCTCGATCGTGGTGCAGATCACCAGGGCGCGGTCGACATCGGCCGCCGCCATGGCGGCGCGGACCTCGCCGATGCGGCCGGCAAGGCCTTCGAAGGTGAGATGGCAGTGGGAGTCGACGAACATCGTGGCGGCGCGCGGGAAGGCGCCGCGAGTCTAGTGCGCTGCGGCGCCTAGATCGTCTGCGTGGGCTTGGCCGACTGGATGCTGGTGCCCAGCAGCTCTTCGATGCGCTGCTTGAGCACGCGCGTCTTCTCGTCCGTGGGGAAGCGGACGCCGACGCCCTGGGTGCGCCCGCCGGAGGCATTGGCCGGGGTGATCCAGCCCACCTTGCCCGCCACCGGATAGCGCTGCGGATCGTCCGGCAGCGACAGCAGCAGGTAGATGTCCTCGCCGAGCTTGTAGTCGCGCGTGGTCGGCACGAACAGGCCGCCGTCGGCGAACAGCGGGATGTAGGCCGCGTAGAGCGCGCCCTTCTCGCGGAACACCAGCTGGATGACGCTCGGCCGGCCTCCCGGCGCCGCGGGGGTCGCGGGCGTCTGGGCGGCAGGGCGCGCGGTGGCTTCGCTCATCGTGCGCCGAGTGTATCCACGGAGCCGCCCCGGGTGGGAGCCGGCGGCCGTGCCGTTTGCCACAGCGCCCTGGCCTGCGCCACCAGCGCCTCCACCCGCAGCGGCGCGTGCCACGGATGCTCGTCGTGGCGCGCCGCACGCACCAGCTCGCGCTGCCAGTCGGCCAGCGCCGCCATCGACGGCAGGCCGGCCGGCGCGGCGCTCGCCGGCGCCAGATCCTTCGGGTCGAAGTACGCCGGCTCGTCGCCGGCAGCCAGGCGCATGAGGTCGTGACACAGCTTGTGCAGCGCCTCGACCACGCGGGCCACCGGCCAGCCGGACAGCGTCGACGCGTCGCCGCGGCGCACCCAGGCCGGCACCCGGGCCCAGGTGGCAGCGTCGATGCCGTCCTGGTGCAGGCCCAGGGCCGCGTGCGGCAGCCCACCGGCCGCGCGCAGCAGCCCGGCGGCACCTCCTGCGCCGCTGGCGTCGAGCCAGGCCGCCGCCTCGTCGGGCCGCGGCCAGCCGATCGGCAGGCGCTGACAGCGGCTGCGTACCGTGGGCAGCAGTGCGTCGGGTTCGCTGGCGGTGAGCAGCAGGCGCAACAAGCCCGGCGGCTCCTCCAGCGTCTTGAGCAGGGCGTTCGCGGCCACGTCGTTCATCGCCTCGGCCGGATGGATCACCAGCACCTTGGCCCGGGCGCGCGAGCTGCTCACATGGGCCCAGTCGATCGCCGCGCGCACCGCGTCCACCTTGATGTCGCGGCTGGGCTTGGCCTTGGACTTGGACGTGCCGTCGGCCCCCTCCTCCATCGTCAGCCAGCCGAGCCGGACCGCCAGCGCCTCCGGCAGCAGCAGCCGCAGGTCCGGGTGCGCCCGGGCGGCCAGCAACTGGCAGGCGGCGCAGCGGCCACAGGCATGGCCTTCGCCGGTGGGCGATTCGCACAGCGCGGCATGGGCCAGGGCCAGGGCCAGTTCGAGCTGGCCCAGCGGGCCGGGGCCGTGCAGCAGCAGCGCATGCGAGCGCATCGACAGCCCGCGCTCGAGCGCGGGCGCGAGCCACGGCGGCAGCGAAGCCGGCCCGTCGCTCATGCGGCAGGCACGAGGCGTTCGACGGCCGCCACCACCTGGGCCCAGACCCGGTCAGGCGGCTGGTCGGCGTCGAGCCGGGCGAAGCGCTCCGGGCGGGCCTGGGCCCGCTGCGCATAGCCGGCGCGCACGCGCTCAAAGAAGGCAACGTCCTCGGACTCGAAGCGGTCCGGCGCCCTCGCGGCGGCGCGCCGCTGCGCGGCCACGGCCGCGGGCAGGTCGAACCAGCAGGTCAGGTCGGGTTGGCGGCCCTGCTGCACCCAGGATTCGAGCTGGGCCAGCACGCCGAGGTCGAAGCCCCGCCCCGCCCCCTGGTAGGCGAAGGTGGCGTCGGTGAAACGGTCGCACAGCACCACACCGCCGGCGGCCAGGGCCGGCTCGATCACGCCGACGAGGTGGTCGCGGCGTGCCGCGAACACCAGCAGCGACTCGGTCAGCGCGTCCATCGGGCGCTGCAGCACCATCTCGCGCAGCGACTCCGCCAGCGGCGTGCCGCCGGGCTCGCGGGTCACCGTGACGGCATGGCCCCGCTGGCGCAGCCAGGCGGCCAGCGCCTCGATGTGCGACGACTTGCCGGCACCGTCGATGCCTTCGAAGGTGATGAAGCGGCCGTGCGGGATCACTGGCCGCCGCGCTGGTACTTGTTCACCGCGCGATTATGGTCGGCCAGGTTGTCGGAGAAGACGCTCGACCCGTCGCCGCGGGCCACGAAGTACAGCGCCCTGCCCTTCTCCGGCTGCACCGCCGCCTTCAGCGACGCTGCGCCGGGCAGCGCGATCGGCGTGGGCGGCAGGCCCTTGCGCGTGTAGGTGTTGAAGGGCGTGTCGGCCAGCAGGTCGCGCTTGCGCAGGTTGCCGTCGAATGCGCTGCCCAGCCCGTAGATCACGGTCGGGTCAGTCTGCAGCGGCATGCCGATGCGCAGCCGGTTGGCGAACACGCCGGCGACCTTGGTCCGGTCGGCCTCGATGCCGGTTTCCTTCTCGATGATCGACGCCAGGATCAGCGCCTCGTCCATCGTGGCGATCGGCAGGTCCGGCGCGCGCTCGGCCCAGGCCGCTTCCAGCCGGGCCTGCATCGTGCGCATCGCGGTGCGCAGCACGATGAAGTCGCTGGCGCCCTTGCTGTAGTGGTAGGTGTCGGGGAAGAAGCGCCCCTCGGCCGGCACGCCCGGCCGGCCCAGCATCGCCATCACCTCGGCGTCGCTCTTGCCTTGCGTCGCCGGCTTCAGACCCGGCGCCTTGGCCAGGGCCTCGCGCATCTGGGCGAAGGTCCAGCCCTCGATGATGCGCACCGTCTCCATCTGCTGCTCGCCGCGCAGCATGCGGTCGAGCAGCTGGCGCGCCGTCGTGCCCTGCTCGATGGCATAGGTGCCGGCGCGCATCTGGTGCGCCCGGCCCGAGGCACGGAACCACAGCCACAGCAGCGTGGGGTCCACCTGCACGCCGGCAGCGGCCCATTGCTCGGCGACGGCGCGCGGCGACGTGCCGGGCTCGACGGTCAGCTCCACCGTGGCCGACGCCAGCGGCAGGGGCCGCTGCAGCCACCACCAGGCCAGCGCACCCGCGGCCACGCCCGCCAGCAGCACGATCAACAGCAGGTTGCGCAGCAGGCGCATCACGGCATCACCTGGAAGGCTCGGGGTTCATCGCGGCTCATGATAATCAGGCCATGAACGCGCTCGTTACCGCTTCCTTCGACGGGGCCGTGCGTCTGGCCGACTGGGGCGTGATCCGCGCCGCCGGCGCCGACGCCGCCAGCTTCCTGCACGGTCAGCTCACGCAGGACATCGTCGGTCTCGACCCCGGCGTGGCACGGATGGCCGGCTACTGCTCGGCCAAGGGACGGCTGCTGGCCAGCTTCGTCGTGTGGCGGCCCTCGCGCGACGAAGTGCTGCTCGCCTGCAGTGCCGACCTGCTGCCGGCCACGCTCAAGCGCCTGTCGATGTTCGTGCTGCGCGCCCAGTGCAAGCTCAGCGACGCCAGCGCCGAACTGCCGCTGTTCGGCGTGGCCGGGCCCGCCGCCGCCCTGCCGCCGGTGGCCTGGCGCTGGGCCGAGTCGCCGACCGGCCCGCGCATCCGCCTGCCCGACGCCGACGGCGTGGCGCGCGCGCTGGCCGTGGGCGATCCGGCCCTGCCCCCGCTGGACCCGGGCGCCTGGGCCTGGCTGGAGGTAGGCAGCGGCGCGCCGCGCATCGTGGCCGCCACTGCCGACCAGTTCGTGCCACAGATGGTCAACCTCGAGCTGGTGGGCGGGGTCAACTTCCAGAAGGGCTGCTACCCGGGCCAGGAGGTCGTGGCGCGCAGCCAGTACCGCGGCACGCTCAAGCGCCGCGCCCAGCTGTTCACGGCGCCGGTGGCTGCGGCCCCCGGACAGGAGGTGTTCCACGACGCCGACCCCGGGCAGCCGGCCGGCATGGTGGCCAACGCGGCTCGCTGGGGCGACCGCCACCGGCTGCTGGCGGAGGTGAAGCTCGCCGCCCTCGGACAGGGCGCGTTGCATCTGGGCGCGCCGGACGGCCCCGTGCTGCAGCGCGAGTCGCTGCCCTACGACCTGCCGCTGGACACGGCGGCGTGACGCCATCCCTGCCCGCATCGTCGCCGGGCCTGTTCATCTACTACCGGGTGCAGCGCGGGCATCTTGCCGACGCGGTGGCGGCAGTGCGCGCCCTGCAGGCCCGCTGGCAGGCCCAGGACGGCTCGCTGCGCTGCGAGCTGCTGCGCCGCACCGACGACGGCGGCACCGACGTGACGCTGATGGAAACCTACCGCCGCGACGCCGGCTTCGATGTGACGGCCCGACGCCGCATCGAGGACGAGGCCGCGGCCGCGCTGGCGCCGTGGCTGGCCGGCTCGCGCCACGTGGAGGTGTTCGAGCCATGTGCCTGATCGGGCTGGCCCTGGACGCGCATCCGCGCTACGGGCTGGTGATCGCAGCGAATCGGGACGAGTACTTCCGCCGTCCGGCCGAGGGTATCGACTGGTGGCGCCCGCACGATGCGGCGCCCTGGCTGCTGGGGGGCCGCGACCTGGACGGCGGCGGCACGTGGATGGCGCTGTCCGAGCAGGGCCGCGTGGCGATGCTGACCAACGTGCGCGACCCGGCGCGTCACCGGCCCGACGCCGCCTCGCGCGGCGCGTTGCCGGTGCAGTGGCTGCAGGCGTCCGGATCGGCGCACACGCTCTGGCCGACGCTCGCGGCGCGGGGCTGCAACCCGTTCAACCTGATCGGCGGCGACCTGCTTTCGGGCCACTGGTGGTGGGCCGACGACCGGGCGGACGCGCCGACGCCTCTGGCCCCGGGGCTGCATGCCGTGTCCAACGCGTCGCTGGGCACGCCGTGGCCCAAGGTACAGCGGCTGCGGCAGGCCCTGGCTGGCGCGCTCGAGGCCGCCGACGAGGCCCGGGGGCTGACCGACCGGCTGTTCGCGGCCCTCGCCGACCGCACCGGCGCCCCCGACGATCAGCTGCCCGACACCGGCGTGGGGCTGGCCCGCGAGCGGATGCTTTCGCCCGCGTTCATCCGCTCGGACGACGGCCACTACGGCACGCGCTGCAGCACGGTGCTGCTCGGCGAGCGCCGGGCGCAGGGATGGCGACTCGCGATGACCGAACGCAGCTTCGACCCCGGCGGCCAGGCGCACACCGAGCGCCACGTCGTGGTCGTCCTGCCGCTGCGCGGCGACACGCCGGTCCCGGTGCCGGCCGACGGCCCGCGCCCTGCGGTGCAGGTGCGCCGCCTCAGCCCAGCGGCAGCACCATTTCCTGGTGTTCGATGCCCGCTTCGGTGAACACGTCGCCGCGCGGCTTCCAGCCCTGGCGGCGATAGAAGTCGAGCGCGCTCACCTGCGCGTGCAGCATCGCCTCGCGGTCGCCACGCTCGCGCGCCGCAGCCACCAGCGACTCCAGCAGGCGCCGGCCGATCGACGTGCCGCGCATCGACGCCACCACCGCGAGGCGCCCGATGCGCCCGACCCCCGGCGCATGGCACAGCAGCCGGCCCGTGCCCAGTGCCGTACCGGCCCGATTGCGCGCCAGCACATGCACCGCGTCGGCGTCGGCGCCGTCGTGGTCGAGGGCCGCGTCGATGCCCTGCTCCTGCGTGAACACCGCGTGGCGCACGGCCGATGCCGCGTCGCCCAGCGCGGCCCAGGTGCCGACCTGCACGTCCACCATCGGCGCGCCGGTCTCGTAGGCTTCGAACCACTCGCGCAGCGCTGGCGGCACCGGGCGCGAGGTCTGCGTCGCCGGGTCGGCGAACACGTAGACCAGTTCGCCGTGCACGAGCCGGCGGTCGCCGCGGAACACCGCGCAGTGCAGCCGCATCGAGCTGCGCCCGATCGACGCGCAGCGCACGCCCACCTCGAGCTGCTCGTCGTAGCGCGCCGACGCCTCGTACTCGAGCGTGGCCTTGCGCACGTAGAGGTCGCCGCCCAGCGCCTGCATCGTGTCGTGGTACGGCATGGCCAGCGCCCGCCAGTAGCCGGCCACCGCGGTGTCGAAGTACATCAGGTAGTGGCCGTTGAAGACGATGCCCTGCAGGTCCACCTCGGCCCATCGCACGCGCGAGCGCTCGACGAAGCGGAAGTCCCGGCGCGTGGGCGCCGGTGCGGTTGCGGTCGAAGCGGCGGGTGCGTTCATGCGAAGTCCTTCCAGGCCTGCCGCAGCCAGTCGGCGGCGAATTGCTGGGCGGCGCCGGCCTGCGGCAGCGCGCGCCCCATCTTGATGAAGTCGTGCGTCACGCCGCGCACCAGGTCGAGCTCGACCGGCACGCCCGCCATGCGCAGCCGGTCGGCGTAGGCCAGGCCCTCGTCGGCCACCGGGTCGCACTCGGCGAGGACCACGCAGGCCGGCGCCACGCCGCAAAGATCGTCGGCAAGCAACGGCGCGAAGCGCCAGTCGTGGCGCTGGTCGCGGTCGATCACCTGGTCGAAGAACCAGTCGATCGTCACCGAGTCCAGCAGGAAGCCGTTGCCGAACAGGTGGCGCGACGGATGCGAGTCGTCGGCCGCGGTGCCGGGCGTGATGAGCAGCTGCGCGGCCAGCGGCAGCCCCGCATCGCGCGCGTGCAGGGCGCACACCGCCGCCAGCGTGCCGCCCGCGCTGTCGCCGCCGACGGCGAGGCGTCCCGGGTCCAGGCCCAGGGCCTGCGCGCCCGGCCCGGCCAGCCAGCGCAGCGCCGCCCAGGCGTCGTCCTGCGCGGCGGGGAAGCGGTGCTCGGGGCCGAGCCGGTAGTCCAGCGCCAGCACCGCGGCGTCGCTGCGCAGGGCCAGCTGGCGGCACAGGCTGTCGTGCGTATCCAAGCCCCCCACGACGAAGCCGCCGCCGTGCAGGTACAGCAGCACCGGCAGGCGGCCCGCGCCCGCGGCATACAGCCGCGCCGCCATCGGGCCGCCCGGACCGGGCAATTGCAGATCCTCGACGCGGGGCAGCGCCGCCCGAGGCAGGTCCAGCACCTCGGCGCCGCTGCTGTAGGCCAGCTTGGCCGCCCGCGCCGACAGCGTGTGGAACGGCGGGCGGCGCGCGCGCTGGATGCGGTCGAGCACGCCCTGCATGGCCGGCGTGAGCAGTCGTTGGGGACTCATCGGGCGCGAAGCATACTCACGCCATGGCCCACATCCAGTACCTGACGCAGATCCACCTCGACCCCGGTGTTGTCCGGTTGCTGCGCGCCGAGTGCGAACGCAGCGGCATCACGCGACCGCTGGTGGTGTCCGATGCCGGCGTGCGCGCCGCCGGCGTGCTGGACAAGGCCCTCGCCGCGCTCGGCGACCTGCCCCATGCGGTGTTCGACGGCACGCCGTCCAACCCGACCGAGGCCGCCGTGCGCGCCGCTTGCCGCGTGGCCGAATCCGAACGCTGCGACGGCCTCGTGGCCGTGGGCGGCGGCTCGAGCATCGACCTGGCCAAGGGCGTGGCCATCGCGGCCACGCACGCCGGCGCACTGAAGACCTACGCCACCATCGAGGGCGGCAGCCCGCGCATCACCCCGGCCGTGCTGCCGCTGATCGCCGTGCCCACCACGGCCGGCACCGGCAGCGAAGTGGCCCGCGGCGCGATCCTGATCGTCGACGACGGCCGCAAGCTCGGCTTCCACAGCTGGCACCTCGTGCCGCGCACCGCGCTGCTCGACCCCGAACTCACGCTCGGCCTGCCGCCGCTGCTGACGGCGGCCACCGGCATGGACGCGATCGCGCACTGCATGGAGACGTTCATGGCGCCCGCCGTCAACCCGCCGGCCGACGGGATCGCGCTGGACGGCCTGGCGCGCGGCTGGAAGCACATCGAGCAGGCCACGCGCCGCGGCGACGACCTCACGGCGCGCTGGAACATGATGAGCGCCAGCATGCAGGGCGCGATGGCCTTCCAGAAGGGCCTGGGCTGCGTCCATTCGCTGTCGCACAGCCTGGGCGGCGTGAACCCGGGGCTGCACCACGGCACGCTCAACGCCGTGTTCCTGCCCGCCGTGGTGCGCTTCAACGCACAGGCCGCGTCGGTTCAG
The DNA here is from genome assembly GCF_057219775.1 of Aquabacterium sp. T101. Taxonomy (NCBI): domain Bacteria; kingdom Pseudomonadati; phylum Pseudomonadota; class Betaproteobacteria; order Burkholderiales; family Sphaerotilaceae; genus Aquabacterium; species Aquabacterium sp. T101. Next base: position 325,507 of record NZ_JBXVVZ010000001.1, on the reverse strand, counting down.
CAGGACGATCGGCTGCAGCGCATGGCGCAGGCCGTCGGCCTGCCCGGCTGCGGCCACGACGGCCGCGAGCTGGCCGACGCCCTGAAGGCGCTCAACGCGCGCCTCGGCCTGCCCGCGGGGCTGGCGGCGATGGGCGTCGGGCGCGACCTGTTCGATCGCGTCATCGACGGCGCGCTGGCCGATCACTGCCACAAGACCAATCCGCGCGAGGCGTCGCGCGACGACTACCGGGCGCTGCTGGAACAGTCGCTGTAGCGCAGGGCCCCGAGGGCCGCACCAGCGTCTGACGAAAAAGGGCCCGGCAGTGCCGGGCCCCCTTGTCAGGCGTGGTCGGGTTCAGCCGTGCTTGGCCTCGAAGAACTGCTCGTCTTCCGTCGAGCCCTTCAGCGCCGCGGTCGACGCGTCGCGCTCGATCGTGGTGGTGACGGCGTCGAAGTAGCCGGTGCCGACCTCGCGCTGGTGCTTCACGGCGGTGAAGCCCCGCTCGGCGGCGGCGAACTCCTTCTCCTGCATCTCGACGAACGCCGACATGTTGTTGCGGGCGTAGCCGTAGGCCAGGTCGAACATCGAGTAGTTCAGGCTGTGGAAGCCGGCCAGCGTGATGAACTGGAACTTGTAGCCCATCGCGCCCAGCTCGCGCTGGAACTTGGCGATCGTCGCGTCGTCGAGGTTCTTCTTCCAGTTGAACGACGGCGAGCAGTTGTAGGCCAGCATCTTGCCGGGGAACTTGGCGTGGATCGCGTCGGCGTAGGCCTTGGCGAAGGCCAGGTCGGGCGTGCCGGTCTCGCACCACAGCATGTCGACGTAGGGCGCGTAGGCCAGGCCACGCGACACGGCCTGGTCCAGGCCCTTGCGGGTGCGGTAGAAGCCTTCGACGGTGCGCTCGCCGGTCAGGAACGGGCGGTCGTTCTCGTCGACGTCGCTGGTGACCAGGTCGGCCGCCTCGGCGTCGGTGCGCGCCAGCAGCACGGTGGGCACGCCCATCACGTCGGCGGCCAGGCGGGCCGCCACCAGCTTGGCCACGTTCTCGCGCGTCGGCACCAGCACCTTGCCACCCATGTGGCCGCACTTCTTGACCGAGGCGAGCTGGTCCTCGAAGTGCACGCCGGCGGCGCCGGCCTCGATCATGGCCTTCATCAGCTCGAACGCGTTGAGCACGCCGCCGAAGCCGGCTTCCGCGTCGGCCACGATCGGGGCGAAGAAGTCGATGTCGTTCTTGCCCTCGCTCCACTGGATTTCGTCGGCTCGCTTGAAGGTGTTGTTGATCTTCTTGACGACCTTGGGCACCGAGTCCACCGAGTACAGGCTCTGGTCGGGGTACATCTCGCCGTTGCTGTTGGCGTCGCCCGCGACCTGCCAGCCGGACAGGTAGATCGCCTTGAGGCCGGCCTTGACCTGTTGCAGCGCCTGGTTGCCGGTGAGCGCGCCGAGCGTGTTGACGAAGGGCTCGGTGTTGACGAGGTTCCACAGCTTCTCGGCACCGCGCTTGGCCAGCGTGTGCTCGATCTGCAGCGACCCTCGCAGGCGCACCACGTCGGCCGCGGTGTAGCCGCGCTTGATGCCCTTCCAGCGTGGGTTCTCCGCCCAGTCCTTCTCGAGGGCGGCGATCTGTTGTTCACGGGTGGGTTGGCTCATGGGTGCACTCCTGAGGGGGTTGGGAATGGCGCAAGCCTAACGGAGGTCGCCCCGAACTTTTAACTTATGTCTTATAGAAGACAAAAAATGTTTTCCAATGAAATCAATGCGTTAGTCATTCTGTGCCGCAATACGGAATTGTGTTGCTCTGCACAAAACGTGGCGGGCAGGCTGACCCGGCAGCCGTTCCACCATCCGAAAAGCCGCCCGGGTTCATGAAAAACACGGCGCCAAAAGCGGCGTGCGTAAGATGCGCCGCCGCTTTCCGGACGCCGACATGACCGACTTCGCCTACCGCTCCGACAGCCACTTCCTCAAGGCGCCGGCTGTCACGGACCAGCCCTTCGCCGTGGCCGGCATTGCCTGGGACGGCTCGACGACCAACCGTCCCGGCGCGCGCTTCGGCCCCCGTGCGATCCGGGAGGCCAGCCACATGCTGTGCGACGGCACCCACCCGTGGTTCGACGTGACGCCGCTGGGCCACCTCGGCGATGCCGGCGACCTGGCCCTGCCCAACACCAGCCTCGAGACGATGCGCGCGGCGCTGGGCCCGCTGGCGGCCGGGCTGATCCGGCGCCACCACATGGTGTGGCTGGGCGGCGACCACTCGATCACCCTGCCGTTGCTGCGCGAATACCGCCGCCATCTCGGCCGGCCGCTGGCCGTGCTGCACTTCGACGCCCATTGCGACACCTGGAAAGACCACTTCGGCGAGCCCAGCGGCCACGGCACCTGGGTCTACGAGGCGATGCAGGAAGGCCTGGTCGTGGACGAGTGTTTCGTGCAGGTGGGCATCCGCTCGGCCGGCGAACGGGCGGCGCGCGAGTACGTGCGCGAGCGCGGCGGCGCCATCCACACCGCGCGCGACCTGCGCGGGCGCGACCATCCCTCCGAACTGGCGCCGCTGCTGGACGACCTGCGTGCCCGGATGGCACGGCACGGCATGCCGCCGCTGTACGTCAGCCTGGACATCGACTGCCTCGACCCGGCGTTCGCCCCCGGCACCGGCACGCCCGAGCCGGGCGGCCTGAACACCGGCCAGGTGTCGTCGATCCTGGAGGGGCTGGCCGGCCTGCCCTGCGTCGGCATGGACTGCGTCGAGGTGGCGCCGCCCTACGACCACGCCGAGCTGACCAGCTACGCAGCGGCCCAGTTCGCCTGGACCTATCTGTGCAGCCGGCTGGCGCCGCCGGCCTGATCCGCGGCGGCGCTCTTGATGCACCGCAACATCGCGGCGGTGCCGAGGGCAAGAATGCGGCTCCAGGAAGGAGCCTCACATGCCGCAAGTCACTGTCCGGCGCGCCGACCGGGCGCGAGTCCTGGCCCCCGTCACCCTGCTCGAGTTCGAAGCCCTCGATCGCACGCACGGCGAGGTGATCCAGGCCCTGAGGGAACTCGAACGCCTGCTCGACCGGCTGGATGCCGACGATGTCGATGCCGATGCGCGCGCCATGGCCCGCGTGCTGTGCGGGTTCTTCGACGGCACCGCCCGCATCCATCACGAGGACGAGGAGCGCGTGGTGTTTCCGCCCCTGCTGTCGGGCAGCGACGCCGAGCTGATCCAGCACGTGCGGCGCCTGCAGCAGGACCACAGCTGGCTGGAAGAGGACTGGCGCGAGCTGCGCCCGCAGCTCGAGGCCATCGCCGAGGGCATCGACCTGCACGACGCGCAGACGCTGCGCCAGATGGCCACCGTGTTTTCCGCGCTGTACGTCGAGCACATCGCGCTGGAGGAATCGCTGATCTACCCCGCGTCGCGCCTGTGCCTGACGGCGGCGGAGATCGCGCAGCGCCGGCGCACCCAGGCGCCGCTCTGACGCCCCGCGCCGCGGCCGCGCCTCAGGCGTCCTCGAGCGACATCGCGGTGGTGCGCTTCACCGTGCGCAGCACCAGCATCGAGTTCGAACGCGCCACGCCGGGCAGGCGCATCAGCACGTCGGTGTGAAAGCGCTCAAGGTCCTCGGCGTCGCGATAGGTGAAGCGGATCAGGTAGTCGTTGGCACCGGCGACGTAGTAGCAGTCGAGGATGCGCGGCTGCGCCTTGACGGCCTGCTCGAACACGTCGAGTGCATCGCCCGCCAGGGTCTCGAGGTTGACGATGGTGAAGCTCGTGCCCGGCTGCCCCACCGCCTTGGGATCGAGCAGCGCCACGTAACGGGCGATGACGCCCGACTCCTCCAGCTGCTTCACGCGCCGCAGGCAGGCCGACGGCGACAGGTGCACGCGCTGCGCCAGGTCCAGGTTGGAGAGCCGCCCATCGGTCTGCAGCGCCTCGAGGATGGCCACGTCGATCGCATCGAGTTGCGCAGTCCTGTTCTTGTTTCGCATGAAATGCCGCCGAATGACTTGTTTTCGACATCATATTGCATGGCACAGGGTTTGCCCCTCGCGATTGCGCAACCCTATTGCGCATCCGGTTGCCTAGACTGACCACCAACCACCGCCGCACACTGCGGCCCACCGAACTTCGGAGACAGCCCATGGCCGAGCGCATGGACGCGTACTGGATGCCCTTCACCGCCAACCGGCAGTTCAAGAAGGCACCTCGCCTGCTGGCGCGCAGCGAAGGGATGTACTTCTACACGCCCGAGGGCCGCCAGATCCTCGACGGCGTGGCGGGCCTGTGGTGCGTCAACGCCGGCCATGCGCCGTCCAAGGTGGTGAAGGCCATCGCCGAGCAGGCCGGTGAACTGGACTACGCGCCGCCGTTCCAGATGGGCCACCCCAAGGCGTTCACGCTGGCCGAGAAGGTGGCCGGGCTGGCGCCCGCGGGCATGAACAAGGTGTTCTTCACCAACTCGGGCTCCGAGGCGGTGGAGACGGCGCTGAAGATGGCCATCGCCTACCACCGCGTGCGCGGCGAGGCGTCGCGCACGCGGCTCATCGGCCGCGAGCGCGGCTACCACGGCGTCAACTTCGGCGGCATCTCGGTGGGCGGCATGGTGGCCAACCGCAAGATGTTCGGCACGCTGCTGGCCGGCGTGGACCATATCCGCCACACGCACGACCCGGCGCGCAACGCCTTTACCGTGGGCCAGCCCGAGCACGGCGCCGAGTTCGCGGACGACCTCGAGCGCCTGGTCGCGCTGCACGACGCGAGCACCATCGCCGCGGTCATCGTCGAGCCCATCGCCGGCTCCACCGGCGTGCTGCTGCCGCCCAAGGGCTACCTCGAGCGCCTGCGCGCCATCTGCGACAAGCACGGCATCCTGCTGATCTTCGACGAGGTCATCACCGGCTTCGGCCGCACGGGCAACCCGTTCGCGGCCCAGACCTTCGGCGTCACGCCGGACATGATCACCTGCGCCAAGGGCATCACCAACGGCGCGGTGCCGATGGGCGCGGTGATCTGCCGCCAGCACATCCACGACGCGTTCATGCAGGGCCCGGAACACCTGATCGAGTTCTTCCACGGCTACACCTACTCGGCCCACCCGCTGGCCTGCGCAGCCGGCCTGGCCACGCTGGAGACCTATGCCGACCTCGGGCTGCTGACGCGTGCGCAGCAACTGTCGGGCACCTTCGCCGACGCGGTGCACTCGCTGCGCAACCTGCCCAACGTGATCGACGTGCGCAACTTCGGCCTGGTGGGCGGCATCGAGCTGGCGCCGCTGCCGGGCGAGCCGGCCAAGCGCGCCTTCAACATCTTCCTCGAATGCTGGGAACAGGGCGTGCTGGTGCGCACGACCGGCGACACGGTGGCGCTGTCGCCGCCGCTGATCATCGAGAAGGGCCACATCGAGCGCATCATCGACGTGCTCGGCGCGGCGATCCGCAAGCACGCCTGAGGCCAGGCCCGCCGGATCCGAACCCGAAGGACGCTGCCTAGCGCATACCTGCATGTCCCTCCTCGACACCGATCGCGAGCTGACGCGGCGCTCCTGGTACGCCGCCACCGCGCCCCGAGCCGCGGCCCATGCGCCGCTGGCGCCCGGCGACCATGCCTGCGACGTGGCGGTGGTAGGCGCCGGGCTGGCCGGCCTGTCGGCGGCGATCGAGCTGCGCGATCGCGGCTTCGACGTGCTGCTGCTCGAGGCCGACGCGGTGGGCCACGGCGCCAGCGGCCGCAACGGCGGTCAGGCCATCTACGGCCTGGCCTGCGACATCGGCACCATCGAGACCCAGCTCGGCCAGGACGCCGCGAAGCAGGTCTTCGGCATGTCGATCGAGGCGCTGGACCTGGTCCGTCAGCGCATTGCGCGCTTCGGCATCGACTGCGAATGGCGCGACGGCTATCTGGGCGTGGCGATGAGCGAGCGCAAGGCGCGCGACCTGCGCGCCGAGGCCGATCTGCTGTCCTCGCGCCATGGCCACGAGCTGCGCTGGATCGAGGGCCGGTCGCTGCGTGACTGGATCGACAGCCCCCGCTACGTGGCCGGCGTCCACGATCCGCGCTCGGGCCATCTGCATCCGCTGAAGTACACGCTGGGCCTGGCGCAGGCGGCCGCGTCGCTCGGCGTGCGCGTCCATGAAGGCACGGCCGTGACGCGGATGTCGTCTCAGCCGGACGCCGTGCGCCTGACCACCGATGGCGGCGCCACGGTGCGGGCGCGCCACGTGGTGCTGGCGGGCAACGTCTACCTCGGCGAGTTCGGCCCCACGCTGGCACCGGCGCTGGGCGGGCGCATCATGCCGGTCGGCACCTACATCGTGTGCTCCGAGCCGCTCGGGCCCGACCTGGCGCGGTCGCTCATTCCGTGCGGCGCCGCCGTCTGCGACAACAACTTCGTTCTCGATTACTTCCGGACCACGCCGGACCACCGCCTGCTCTATGGTGGCCGCGTGAGCTACAGCACCCGCACCCCGCACGACCTGGACCGGTCGATGGCCCGGCGCATGGCCGAGACTTTCCCCCAGCTGGGCGTGCGCGAGGTGGAATACGCCTGGGGCGGCTTCGTCGACATCTCGATGAGCCGGGCGCCGGACTTCGGCCGCCTGCCCGGCCACGGCGACCGGGTCTACTACTTGCAAGGCTTCTCGGGGCACGGCCTGGCCCTCACCGGCCTGGCGGGCCAGCTGGTGGCCGAGGCGGTGGCCGGCGACGCGTCGCGCTTCGACGTGTTCGCGCGGCTGAAGCACCGCCCGTTCCCGGGCGGCCAGGCCCTGCGCACGCCGGCCCTGGTGCTGGGCATGGCGTACTACCGACTGAGGGACCTGCTGTGATGTCGCACGACGAATCGTCCAAGCCGGTGGTGCTGGTACCGGCCTGCAACCGGGTCCATGGCGGGCACCCGTTCCATGTCGCCGGCCACAAGTACGTCGACGCCGTGCGCCTGGCGGGAGGCCTGCCGCTGGTCGTGCCCGGGGCCGACGTGGGCGACATCGACACGCTGCTCGACATGGCCGACGGCGTGCTGCTGACCGGCTCGCCGTCGAACGTGCATCCCGGCCACTTCGGCCAGGACGTGCACGACCCGTCGCTGCCCCTGGACGAGGCCCGCGACGCCTGGACCCTGCCGTTGGTGCGGCGCGTGCTGGAGCGCGGCGTGCCGCTGCTGGCCATCTGCCGCGGCGCCCAGGAGACCAATGTCGCGCTGGGCGGCAGCCTGCACCAGGCGGTGCACGAGGTCGCGGGCCACCTGGACCATCGCGACCCGCACGACCAGCCGCTGGACGTGCGCTACGGGCCGGCCCATTCGGCCGACGTGGTGCCCGGCGGCGTGCTGTCGCGCCTGCTGCAGCAAAGCCGCATCCAGATCAATTCGCTCCACGGCCAGGCGGTCGACCGCCTCGCGCCCGGCCTGCAGGTCGAGGCGCTGGCGCCCGACGGCGTGGTGGAGGCCTTTTCCCGGCCGGGCGCGCCCGGCTTCAATCTCGCCGTGCAATGGCACCCGGAGTGGCAGGCGGCGGGCAACCCGGTCTCGATGGCCCTGCTCGGCGCGTTCGGCGCCGCCTGTGCCGAGTACCGAAACCAGAAGAACAGGTGACCCCATGGTCCAGAGAGAACAGATCACATTCAGCGAGCTCGAGAGCTGGCTCAACCAGCGCCGCGTCACGGAGATCGAGTGCCTCGTGCCCGACCTGACCGGCGTGGCACGCGGCAAGATCCTGCCGCGCGAGAAGTTCACCGAAGACCGCGGCATGCGCCTGCCCGAAGTGGTGGTGGCGATGGGCGTGACCGGCGAATTCCCCGAGGAGGGGCCGTACTACGACGTCATCTCGCCCACCGACCGCGACATGCACCTGCGGCCCGACCCGAGCACGGTGCGCATCGTGCCCTGGGCGGTGGACCCGACCGCCCAGGTCATCCACGACTGCTACGACCGCGACGGCGGCCTGGTGCCCTACGCGCCGCGCTCGGTGCTGCGCCGCGTGTGCGACCTCTACGACAAGCGCGGCTGGGACCCGGTGGTCGCGCCCGAGCTCGAGTTCTATCTCGTGGCCCGCAACACCGACCCCGACGTGCCGCTCAAGCCGCCGGTGGGCCGCAGCGGACGCAGCGAGACCTCGCGCCAGGCCTACTCGATCGACGCGGTCAACGAGTTCGACCCGCTGTTCGAGGACGTCTACGACTACTGCGAGAAGATGGAACTCAACGTCGACACCCTGATCCACGAGATCGGTGCCGGCCAGATGGAGATCAACTTCTTCCATGCCCATCCGCTGGGCCTGGCCGACGAGGTGTTCCTGTTCAAGCGCACGGTGCGCGAGGCCGCGATGCGGCACGACATGTTCGCCACCTTCATGGCCAAGCCGATCGCCGGCGAGCCGGGCAGCGCGATGCACATCCACCAGAGCGTGGTCGAGAAGGCCACCGGCCGCAACATCTTCAGCCACGAGGACGGCACGCCGACGCCGGAGTTCTTCTGGTACATCGGCGGCCTGCAGCGCTACATCCCGGCGGCCATGGCCCTGTTCGCGCCCTACGTCAACTCCTACCGGCGCCTGGCGCGCTTCTCGTCGGCGCCGATCAACATCCAGTGGGGCACCGACAACCGCACGGTGGGCATCCGCTCGCCGGTGGCGTCCGCGGCCGCGCGCCGCATCGAGAACCGCGTCATCGGCGCCGACGCCAACCCCTACGTGGCGCTGGCCGCCACGCTGGCCTGCGGCTGGCTCGGCATCCAGAACCGCATCGATCCGTCGCCCGAGTGCAAGGGCGACGCCTACCTCGGCGAGTACGCGCTGCCGCGCAGCCTGGGCGAGGCACTGGCCCTGCTGCGCGCCGAGACCGACCTGGCCGAGGTGCTCGGCAAGGAGTTCGTCACCGTGTACACCGAGATCAAGGAGATCGAGTACGCCGAATTCATGAAGGTGATCTCGCCCTGGGAGCGGGAACACCTCTTGCTCCACGTCTGAGGACCGACCCATGAACGCCGTCCCCCTGCCCTCCACCGGCCGCACCACCCAGCAGTGGCAGGCCGCCGACGCGGCCCACTTCCTGCACCCCTTCACCGACTTCCAGTCGCTCGCCCGCAAGGGCTCGCGCGTGATCGCCCGCGCCGAGGACATCTACCTCTGGGACACCGAGGGCAAGAAGATCCTCGACGCGATGAGTGGCCTGTGGTGCGTCAACGTCGGCTACGGCCAGCGCGCGCTGATCGACGCCGCCACGCGCCAGCTCGAGACCCTGCCCTTCTACAACGCGTTCTTCCAGACCGCCACGCCGCCGGCCATCGAGCTGGCCGAGCTGCTGGCCGAGGTGACGCCGCCGCAGTTCCAGCACGTGTTCTTCTCCGGGTCCGGCTCGGAAGGCAACGACACCGTGGTGCGGATGGTGCGACGCTACTGGGACATCCTCGGCCAGCCGCAGCGGCAGGTGATCATCAGCCGCCGCAACGCCTATCACGGCTCCACGATGGCCGGTGCGTCGCTCGGCGGCATGGCCGGCATGCACGCCCAGGGCGGGCTGCCGATCCCCGGAATCGTGCACATCGACCAGCCCTACTGGTTCGAAAATGGTGCGGACCTCACCGAAGCGGAGTTCGGCCTGGCCTGCGCGCGCCAGCTCGAGGCGAAGATCCTCGAACTGGGCGCCGACCAGGTGGCCGCCTTCATCGGCGAGCCGATCCAGGGCGCGGGCGGCGTGATCGTGCCGCCTTCCACCTACTGGCCCGAAGTCCAGCGCATCTGCGACCAGTACGGCGTGCTGCTGGTCAGCGACGAGGTCATCTGCGGTTTCGGCCGCACCGGCCGCTGGTTCGGCTGCGAGACCATGGACACCCGCCCCGACCTGATGACCTTCGCCAAGGGCGTCACCAGCGGCTACATCCCGCTCGGCGGCGTGATGGTCGGCGACCGCGTGGCCAAGGTCCTGATCGAACAGGGCGGCGAGTTCAACCACGGCTACACCTATTCGGGCCATCCGGTGGCCTGCGCGGTGGCGCTGGCCAACATCCGCCTGATCCGTGAACGCGGCCTCGTCGAGCGCGTCCACGACGACGTCGGCCCGTATCTGGCCGACGCCTATGCCCAGCTGGCCGAGCATCCCCTCGTGGGTCAGGCCCAGACCTGCGGCCTGATGGGGGCGCTGCTGCTCGTGAAGGACAAGGCCGGACCGCGCGGCGGCACGCCGTTCGACCCGGCGCTGGAGATCGGCATGGTCTGCCGCGGCCACTGCTTCCGCGAAGGCCTGATCATGCGCGCCGTGGGCGACCGCATGATCATCGCCCCGCCGCTGATCATCACGCGCAGCCAGATCGACGAGATGGTCGAACTGATCCGCCGCTGCCTCGATCTGACGCTGGCCGACGTCCGGCGCCAGGGTTGGGACCGCTGATTGAGCATTCCCCCCAATGGCTTGCCGCTTGCCCGCACCTAGACTGTCCGACTGACCGATCCACTTCCCCCACTTCACTGCCCCGGAGGTCCTCGCATCATGGCCAAACCGCTCTCGTCCCTGCTCACGGCTGTCGCCGCCGTGGCGCTTGCCCTCGCCGCCACGGCCCCGCGGGCGCAGGAAGAGGAGAAGGTGCTCAACATCTACAACTGGTCCGACTACATCGGCGAGGACCTGATCAAGAAGTTCGAGGCCGAGACCGGCATCAAGGTCCGCTACGACAACTTCGACAACAACGAGATCGTCCATGCCAAGCTGGTGGCCGGCAAGACGGGCTACGACATCGTCGTGCCGTCGTCCAACTGGGCCAAGCTGCAGATCGACGGCGGCCTGCTGCAGAAGCTGGACAAGTCCAAGATCCCGAACCTGCGCAACGTTGACCCGGCGATCAATGCCCAGCTGTCCAAGATGGACCCGGGCAATGACTACCTCGTCAACTGGCTGTGGGGCTTCACCACGGTGGGCATCAACGTCGACAAGGTCAGGGCCGCGCTGGGCAGCATGCCGATGCCGGCCAACGTGTGGGACCTGGTCTTCAAGCCCGAGTACATCAGCAAGATGAAGGGCTGCGGCGTGTCCTTCCTCGACTCGGCCACCGAGGTGGTGCCGGCCGCCCTGCACTATCTGGGCAAGCCGCCGTTCTCCAGGAACCCGGGCGACTACACCGCGGCGGCCAACGTGCTCAAGGCCGTGCGGCCGCATGTCACGCTGTTCAGCTCGTCGGGCTACATCAACGACATGGCCAACGGCTCGATCTGCCTGGCTCTGGGCTGGTCCGGCGACATCAACATCGCGCGCCAGCGCGCCATCGACGGCAAGACCGGCCAGAACATCCAGGCCCTCGTGCCGGCCAACGGCGGCCTGCTGTTCTTTGACACGATGGTGATCCCGGCCGACGCCGCGCGCCCCGGCAACGCGCACAAGTTCATCAACTTCATGCTGCGCCCGGAGAACGCCGCGGCCAACACGAACAAGGTGTTCTACCCGAACGCGGTGCCGGAGTCGCGCAAGCACATCCGTGCCGAAGTGGCCAACAACCCGACGGTGTTCCTGCCGGCGGCCGAGATGGCCAAGATGGTGCCGCCCGACGCGCTGAACAACGACCTGCGCCGCCTGATGACCCGCACCTACACCTCCTTCAAGACCGGCTTGTGAGCTTCCTGCGCATCGAGGGGCTGACGAAGGACTTCGACGGCTACAAGGCCGTCAACAACGTCAGCCTCGACATCGACAAGGGCGAGATCTTCGCCCTGCTCGGGCCGTCGGGCTGCGGCAAGAGCACCTTGCTGCGCATGCTCGCCGGCTTCGAGACGCCGACCTCGGGCCGCATCGTGCTCGACGGGCAGGACCTGGCCGAGGTGCCGTCGTACAAGTGCCCGATCAACATGATGTTCCAGAGCTACGCGCTGTTCCCGCACCTCACGGTGTGGGACAACATCGCGTTCGGCCTGCGCCGCGAAGGCGTGCGCCGGCCCGAGCTCGACGAGCGCGTGGAGGCCATGCTCAAGCTGGTGCAGCTCGGCAAGTTCGCCAAGCGCAAGCCGCACCAGCTGTCGGGCGGCCAGCAGCAGCGCGTGGCGCTGGCTCGCAGCCTGGCCAAGCGGCCGCAGCTGCTGCTGCTCGACGAGCCGCTGGGCGCGCTCGACAAGAAGCTGCGCGAACAGACCCAGATCGAGCTGGTGAACATCATCGAGCAGGTGGGCGTCACCTGCGTGATGGTCACGCACGACCAGGAAGAGGCCATGACCATGGCCTCGCGCATCGCCGTCATGAGCGAGGGCCGCTTCCTGCAGGTGGGCGCGCCGTCGGACATGTACGAGACGCCGGCCACCCGGTTCGTGGCCGACTTCATCGGCAACGTCAACCTGATGGACGGCACGCTCGACGTCGATGCCGAGGACCACTGCGAGATCGCCTGCACCGACGTGCGGCACTACCTCAGCCACGGCATCACCGGCACGCAGGGCATGCCCGTCACGGTGGCCCTGAGGCCCGAGAAGATCCGCCTGTCGCGCGCGGCGCCCGAGGACACCCGCGTCAACGCGGTGCGCTGCACGGTGCGCGAGATGAGCTACTTCGGAAGCTTCACGGTGTTCCACCTCACGCTGCCCGGCGGCGGCTCGCTCAAGGTGAGCCAGGCCAACGTCGACCGCCATCCCACCGAGCGCCTGTCCTGGGGCGACGAGTGCTGGGCCCACTGGGACGGCTGGGCCCAGGTGGTGCTGACCCAATGAAGCGCATCGCAGCCCTCCTGCGCGGGCGCACGGCCGTCATCGGCGTGCCCTACGTGTGGCTGCTCGCGTTCTTCCTGGCGCCGTTCCTGGTGCTGGTGAACATCAGCGTGTCCGAGATGGGCATCGTGCGCCCGAACGACCTCGTGGCCGTCAAGGACGGCGTGGTCACGGTCAGCCTGAAGTTCGCCAACTACGTGTTCCTGGCGGCCGATGCGGTGTACTACAAGTCCTACCTGGCGAGCCTGAAGTACGCCGCGTGGACCACCCTGCTGTGCCTGCTGATCGGCTACCCCTTCGCCTACTTCATGGCACGCGCGCGGCGATCGCTGCAGCCCGCGCTGCTGATGGCGGTGATGCTGCCCTTCTGGACCTCGTTCCTGCTGCGCGTCTACGCCTGGAAGGGCCTGCTCACCACCGACGGCTGGGTGTCCGACCTGATCGTCGGCCTCGGGCTGGACCAGCTGCTGCTGGCCGCCGGCCTGATCTCCACCCCCGGCAAGCTGATGAACACGCCGTTCTCGCTGGTGCTGGGCATGACCTACACCTACCTGCCCTTCATGATCCTGCCGCTGTACGGCAACCTGTCCAAGATGGACCTGCGCCTGCTGGAGGCCGCGCGCGACCTCGGCGCGTCGCCCTGGGTGGCCTTCTGGACCGTCACCGTGCCGCTGTCCAAGGCCGGCATCATCGCCGGCTCGATGCTGGTGTTCATCCCCTGCGTCGGCGAGTACGTGATCCCCGAGCTGCTCGGCGGCCCCGAGACGCTGATGACCGGCAGCGTGGTCTGGACCGAGTTCTTCTCCAACAACGACTGGCCGCTGGCGTCGTCGCTCGCGGTGTCGATGATCCTGCTGATCCTGGTGCCGCTGGCGATCTTCAACAAGTACCAGGCCGAGGCCCAGGAGACACGGCGATGAAGTCGGGTGTCTGGTTCGGTCGGGCCTGGCTGGCGGCCGGCTTCGTGTTCCTGTACCTGCCCATCGTGGCGCTGGTGCTGTTCTCGTTCAACGACTCGCAGCTGCCCAACGTGTGGCGCGGCTTCACGCTCAAGTGGTACGCCGCCCTGCTGGAGGACCGCGAGATCCTGCAGGGCTTCTGGATCAGCCTGAAGATCGCCTTCTTCACCGCCTGCGGCTCGGTGGTCCTGGGCACGCTGGCCGCGTTCGCGCTCGTCAAGTACCGGCGCTTCTCCGGCCGCACGCTGTTCTCCGGCATGGTCAACGCGCCGCTGGTGATGCCCGAGGTGGTGGTGGGCCTGTCGCTGCTGCTGATGCTGGTGAGCGTGCAGAACGCGATCGGCATCCCCGAGAAAGGCGCGCTCACGATCTGGATCGGCCATCTGCTGCTGGGCATGGCCTACGCCACCGTGGTGGTGCAGGCCCGGCTGCAGGACCTGAACCCGCAGCTCGAGGAGGCCGCGCTCGACCTCGGCGCCCGGCCGCACCAGGTGTTCTGGCTCGTCACGCTGCCGATGATCGGCCAGTCGCTGGCATCGGCCTGGCTGCTCACCTTCACGATCTCGCTCGACGACGTGGTGCTGTCGGCCTTCCTCACGGGGCCGGGCGCCACCACGCTGCCGCTGGTGATCTTTTCGCGCGCCAAGCTCGGCCTGAATCCCACCGTCAACGCGGTAGCCACCGTCACCGTGGTCATCGTCGCCATCGGCGTCATTGCGGCCAGCTACCTCATTGCCAACGCCGAGCGCCGTCGACAGCGCGAGATGGCGGCGGCCTTCCGAAGCTGAGCGCAGCCTGCGCCAGGAACCCACCGACTTCGCCCACCCCTTTCACTCCAGTCACGAGGACCCACACCATGTACAAGAGCACCCTCCGACTCACCGTCCTGGCCGCTGCCCTGGCCGGCGCGTTCCCTGCGCTGGCGCAGACCAATGCCGAGGTGCTCGCCGAGCTCAAGGCGCTGCGGGATCGCGTCGCCGACCTCGAGCGCAAGCTGCAGGCGGCCGAAGCCGCCAAGCCGAAGGACGGGCAGTGGGGCATGACGCCCGAACAGGCCCGCGAGCTCAACCGCGTCACCGTCAAGGCCGAGGCGCTGGAGGACTCGCGCGACGCGCAGGGCATGAAGAACCTCACGATCAGCGGCTACGCCGATCCGACCTACATCTTCAACCGGCGCCAGAACCGCGGCGGCTTTCAGTTCCTCAACAGCGTCTCGGACGACGGCTACAACTACGACAACTCGTACTTCGGCGCCGTCGCACTCGATTTCCAGAAGGAAACCGATTCCGGTACCCGCTACCGCCTGACCCTGGTGCCCAACCGCGGCACCGATTCCGTGATCGGCAACGGCGGCATCGTCCACGAGGCCACGATCTCGGTGCCGATGACGGACCTGCAGACGCGCTTCATCGCCGGCCACATGCCCGACTGGAGCGGCTACGAGTACCTGCAGCCCACGCTGAACAAGCTGATCACCCACAACCTGCTGTTCGACTTCACGCTGCCCACCGCCTACACCGGCGCCGGCGTCGACATCACGCGCGGCAAGTGGTGGTACCGGGCCATGATCGCCAACATGAACGCGTCGAAGAACGCGGCCGGCGAGAAGGCGCCCGTGCTGGCTTACCGCGTGGACTACTCGCGTGGCGAGTTCCAGGGCTTCGGCTTCGCCGGCGTGCACGGCAAGGCGGCCAACTTCACCGAGAACGTGATCGACCCGGGCACGGGCGAGGTCATCGGCCAGCCGAACTCGCGCCTGGACCTGTTCGAGTTCGACGCGTACTTCATCCGCGGCGACGTCACGGTCCAGGGCCAGGTGAGCCTGGGGCAGCAGAAGAAGGCGTCCATCACGCCGGCGGCCGACGGCTCGCTGCGCGATTCCCGCTGGTGGGGTCTGTCGGCCCTGGCGGCCTACAAGTTCGATCCGCGACTCGAAGGCATCGTGCGCGTGGACTACCTGAACAACAAGAAGAACGGCGGCGGCCTGCTGGGCTACACGTCGGCCGACGACCGCAACGGCATCGGCCCCGACATCAACGGCGACCTGAACAAGGGTGCGAACCGCAGCGCCCTGTCGCTCGGCATCTCGTACGCGATCAACCTCGAGACGACCTTCAAGGCCGAGTACCGCATCGACCGCGCCAACCTGCCGGTGTTCTACGACGTGAAGAGCGGTGGCTATCGCAAGAGCAACCAGATCTTCGGCACGTCGGTCGTTGTCGCGTTCTGAACCCATGGCCGCCGTCGACTGGCACGCCCGGGCGCGCGAAGCGGCCTTCGACGGCCGTGCCCTGATCGACGGCCAGCGGGTGGACGCCGTGGCGGGCGAGACCTTCCTCAAGGCCTCGCCCATCGACGGCCGCCCCCTGGGGCCGGTGGCCCGCGGCCGCGAAGCCGACATCGACGCGGCCGTCCGCTGCGCTCGCGCGGCGTTCGCCGACGGCCGCTGGGCCGCCAAGGCGCCCGCCGCGCGCAAGAAAGCGCTGCAGCGCTTCGCCGAGCGCATCCTGGCCGCCAAGGACGAGCTGGCCCTGCTCGAGACGCTGGACATGGGCAAACCCATCCAGTACTCGCTCGCCGTGGACGTGCCGTCCACCGCGCGCACGATCGCCTGGTATGCCGAGGCGATCGACAAGGTCTACGACGAGATCGCGCCGACGCCGGCCTCGGCGCTGGCGCTGATCACGCGCGAGCCGATGGGCGTCATCGGCTGCATCGTGCCCTGGAACTACCCGATGATCATGGCGGCCTGGAAGCTCGGGCCGGCCCTGGCCACGGGCAATTCCGTCGTGCTCAAGCCGAGCGAGAAGTCGCCCTTCACGGCGCTGCGCCTGGCCGAACTGGCAGTGGAGGCCGGCATTCCGCCGGGCGTGTTCAACGTGGTGCCGGGCTATGGCCACGAGGCCGGCGAGGCCCTGGCGCTGCACATGGACGTGGACGCCATCGGCTTCACCGGCAGCACCCGCGTCGGACGCCGCATGCTCGACTACGCCGGGCGCAGCAACCTCAAGCGCGTGTACAACGAGCTCGGCGGCAAGAGTGCCTTCGTCGTGTTCGACGACTTCTCCAACGTCGAGCGCGCCGCGCGCACGGCCGCGGCCAGCCTGTTCTTCAACCAGGGCGAAAGCTGCAATGCGCCGTCGCGCGTGATGGTGCACGAGAGCATCGCCGAGCGCTTCGTCGAGATCGTCGCCGCCGAGGCGCCCAAGTACGCCGCGGCCGACCCGCTGCACGCCGGCACCGAGATGGGCGCGCTGGTCGACGAGACCCAGCTACGCACCGTGCTCGGCTACATCGACGCCGGCCGCACCGAGGGCGCCCGCACCGTCACCGGCGGCGGCCGTGCCCTCGAATCCAGCGGCGGCTTCTACGTCGAACCCACGGTCTTCGACCGCGTGGACAACGGCATGACGATCGCCCGCGAGGAGATCTTCGGCCCGGTGATGAGCATCATCCGCTTCAAGGACGAGGCCCAGGCCGTGGCGATGGCCAACGCCTCCAGCTATGGCCTGCAGGCCAGCGTCTGGAGCGACAACATCAACCGGGCCCACCGCGTGGCGCGGGCACTGCGCGCCGGCACCGTGCACGTGAACCAGTACGACGAGGACGACATCACGGTGCCCTTCGGCGGCTACAAGCAAAGCGGCAACGGCCGCGACAAGAGCCTGCACGCGCTGGACAAGTACACCGAGCTCAAGACCACCTGGCTGCGCATCGACGCCGCCTGAACCCACCCTGAAAGGAGTGGCTATGAACCACTCGAGGAACGAACAACTGATGGCCCGCAAGGCCGCGGCCACGCCGCGCGGCGTGGGCGTGATGGGCACCTTCTTCGCCGACCGGGCCCAGGGCGCCGAACTGTGGGACGTGCAGGGCCAGCGCTTCATCGACTTCGCCGGCGGCATCGCCGTGATGAACGTCGGCCACGGCCACCCCAGGGTGGTAGCGGCGATCCAGGCCCAGCTCGAGCGCTTCACCCACACCTGCTACCAGGTGGTGCCCTACGAGGGCTACATCGCGCTGGCCGAGAAGCTCAACCAGATCACCCCCGGCAGCCACGCCAAGAAGACCGCGCTGTTCTCCACCGGCGCCGAGGCGGTGGAAAACGCCATCAAGATCGCCCGCGCCCACACGCGTCGCAGCGGCGTCATCGCCTTCGGCGGGGCGTTCCACGGCCGTTCGATGTTCGCGGTGGCGCTGACCGGCAAGGTGCAGCCCTACAAGGCCGGCTTCGGCCCCTTCCCGCCCGAGATCTACCACGCGCCCTACCCCTGCCACTGCGCCAGCCTGGTCGACGTGCAGAAGGCCGTGCAGCACCTGTTCAAGGCCGACATCGAACCGTCGCGCGTGGCCGCGATCATCTTCGAGCCGGTGCAGGGCGAAGGCGGCTTCAACGTCATCCAGCCCGAGGCGGTGCGCTGGCTGCGCGAGCTGTGCGACGAGCACGGCATCCTGATGATCGCCGACGAGGTGCAGACCGGCTTCGGCCGCACCGGCCGCATGTTCGCGATGGAGCACTTCGGCGTGGTGCCCGACCTGATGACCATCGCCAAGAGCCTCGCTGCCGGCGTGCCGCTGTCGGCGGTGACCGGCCGCGCCGAGATCATGGACGCGCCCGCCCCCGGCGGCCTCGGCGGCACCTACGCCGGCAATCCGCTGGCCATCGCCGCGGCCCATGCCGTGATCGACGTGATGGCCGACGAGCGCCTGCCCGAACGCGGCGCGGCCCTCGGCGCGCAGCTCAAGGGTCTGCTGGAAGGCCTGCGCCCGCGCGTGCCCGCCATCGCCGACGTGCGCGGCCTGGGCGCCATGGTGGCGGTGGAGTTCGCCCGCCCCGACGGCAGCCCGGACGCCGACTTCACCCGCCGCGTGCAGGCCGAGGCGCTGAAGCGCCATCTCATCCTGCTGACCTGCGGCGTCAATGCCAACGTGGTGCGGTTCCTGTTCCCGCTGACGACGCCGCAGCCGGTGTTCGACGAGGCGATGGGCATCCTGTCGCAGTCGCTGCTGGCGGCGGCCGGGCCATGAAGGCGCTGCGCGACCAGCTCGCTGCGCAGGGCGTGCACAGCCTGCTGGTGCAGTTCACCGACCTGCACGGCGTGGCGCGCGGCAAGCTGGTGCCGCTGGCCCACCTGGACGACGTGCTGGCCACCGGCGCCGGCTTCTCCGGGCCGTCGATCTGGGGCACGGGCCTGGCCCGCACCGGCACGCGCTCCGAGTACTACGCCCGCGGCATCGCCAGCACGGCCCAGGCCCTGCCCTGGATGCCCGGCGTGGCGCGCATCGTGGGCGAAGGCTTCGTCGCCGGCCAGCCCTTCGACGCCTGCCCGCGCCAGGTGCTCGCGCGCCAGGCCGCGCGCCTGGCCGAGCGCCACTGGACGCTGCAGGTGGGCATCGAGCCCGAGTTCTTCCTGCTGCGGCGCGACGGCACGCGGTGGCGCGCCTGCGACCCGCAGGACACCCTCGCCCGCCCGAGCTACGACCTCAAGAGCCTGGGCCGGCAGGTCGGCTTCCTGGCCCAGCTCGGCGACGCGCTGCAGCGCTGCGGGCTGGACGTGCTGCAGCTCGACCACGAGGACGCGCACGGCCAGTACGAGGTGAACTTCGCCCACGCCGACGCGCTGACCAGCGCCGACCGCCTGATGCTGTTCAAGCTGGCCGGCCATGCCCTGGCCGAGGCGCACGGTCACGCGTTCTCGATGATGGCCAAGCCCTTCGCCGACCAGCCCGGCAGCGGCATGCACGTGCACGCCAGCCTGTGGGAAGGCCGCGGCGACAACGCGCGCAACGTGTTTGCCCCGCACCGCGCCGACGGCGCGCTCGACACCGACACGCTGCTGTCGCCGATCGGGCGCCAGTTCGTCGGCGGCGTGCTGGCCCATGCGGCGGCGCTCACCGCGCTGGCCGCGCCCACCGTCAATTCCTACAAGCGGCTCACGGTGGGCGAGTCGATCACCGGCACCACCTGGGCGCCGGCCTACGTGGCGCACGGCTTCAACAACCGCACCGCGCTCGTGCGCACGCTGCACTCGCGCTTCGAGTGGCGCGCGCCCGACGCGTCGGCCAACCCGTACCTGATGCTCGCCGGGCTCATCGCCGCCGGCCTGGACGGCATCGATCGCGGCCTGGACCCCGGCCCGGGCTGCGACGACGACCTGTTCGCGCTGACGCTGGCGCAGGTGCGCGAGCGCGGCATCGCCCTGCTGCCGCAAGGCCTGCCCGAAGCGCTGGACGCGCTCGAGGCCGACGCCGTGGTGGCCGGCGCGCTCGGCCCCTCGCTGCTGCACGAGTTCTGCGCCCTCAAGCGCGACGAGGCCCTGGCCTACGCCCGCCACGTGAGCGACTGGGAACTCGAACGCTACGCGACGGCGTTCTGACGTTGTCGCGCCCGCCCGCACCGCCCCTGGCGGCCTATGCCAGCCTGGCCGCCAGCATGGCGCTGGTGGGCAGCTATGTCGGGTTGTCCAAGCTGCTGGTGGCGGTGCTGCCGGTGTTCCTGCTGGCGTGGATGCGCTTCGGCATCGCCGCGGTGGCAATGGCGCACTGGGTGCGCGCCGAGCCCGGCGCCGCGCCGCTGTCGAGGCACGACCGGGGGCTGGTGTTCCTGGAGAGCTTCCTCGGCAACTTCCTGTTCTCCATCTGCATGCTGTTCGGCGTCGCCGCCACGTCCGCATTGGCCGCGGGCGTGGTCATGGCGGCGATCCCCGCCGCGGTGGCGCTGCTGTCGCGCGTGTTCCTCGGCGAGCGCATCCGGCCGCGCGTGGCGCTGGCCATCGCCTTCGCGGCGGCCGGCATCGCGTGGTTGGCGCTGGCGCGGCACGGCGACGCGGGCGCATCGGCCCCCTGGTGGGGCTATGCACTGCTGCTCGGCGCGGTGTTCTGCGAGGCGAGCTACGTGGTGATCGGCAAGCGGCTCACGGGCCAGCTGTCGGCGCGCCGCATCAGCGCGCTGATCAACCTTTGGGGCTTGCTGCTGGTCACGCCGCTGGGCCTGTGGCAGGCGCTGTCGTTCGACTTCGGCGCGGTGTCGCCCGGCACCTGGGGCCTGCTCGTGTTCTACGCGCTGGCCGCCAGCGTGTGGAGCGTGTGGCTGTGGATGCGGGGCCTGGCGAAGGTGCCGGCGTCGCAGGCCGGCGTGTTCACCGTGATGCTGCCGCTGGCCGCCGCTGCGGTGGGCGTGCTGTTCCTCGGCGAAACCTTCGGCAGCGCGCACGTGCTGGCCCTCGGCCTGGCACTGGCCGGCTTGCTGTTGGCCACCTGGCCCGAGCGAGCCACGGGCGCACCGACGCCCTGAGACGCTAGGCCATTTCGGCCGTCTGCAGGCGCGCCGCGCGCGCGCGCTGCCACACCTCGCGCGCGGGCAGCGCCTTCAGCCGATGGTCGCTCCACACCTGTCGCCAGCGCCGCGCGCCGGGCAGGCCGTTCCACAGGCCCATCATGTGCCGCGCCACGCTGTGCCATGGCGTGCCGCGCGCCGCATGCTCGCGCTCCATGTAGGCCACCAGGGCGTCCTCCACCGCGTCGCGCTCCAGCGGCTGCGCCGGTGCGCCCAGGAAGCCGGCGTCCCAGCCGGCCATCGACCACGGGTGGTGGTAGGCCTCGCGGCCGACCATCACGCCGTCCACCTGCGCCAGCTGCTCGGCGATCTGCGCCGGGCTGGCGATGCCGCCGTTGACGACGATCGTCAGCGCCGGGAAATCGGCCTTGAGCCGGTGTGCGAAGCCGTAGCGCAGCGGCGGCACCTCGCGGTTCTCCTTCGGCGACAGGCCTTCGAGCCAGGCATTGCGGGCATGCACGGCGAACACCGTGCAACCTGCCTCGGCCACCCGGCCGACGAAGTCGCGCACGAAGTCGTAGCTCTCGACGCGGTCGATGCCGATGCGGTGCTTCACCGTCACCGGCAGCGCGCCGCCGACCGCGTCGCGCATCGCCGCCACGCAGTCGCGCACCAGCGCCGGCTCGGCCATCAGGCAGGCGCCGAACGCGCCGCGCTGCACGCGCGCGCTGGGGCAGCCGCAGTTGAGGTTGACCTCGTCGTAGCTCCAGCGCAGCGCGAGCTTCGCGCACGCCGCCAGGTCCTCGGGCTCGCTGCCGCCGAGCTGCAGCGCCAGCGGGTGCTCCGCCGCGTCGAAGTCCAGGTGGCGCGGCACGTCGCCATGCAGCAGCGCGCCGGTGGTCACCATCTCGGTGTACAGCCGCGTGCGGCGCGTGATCAGGCGGTGGAAGTACCGGCAGTGGCGGTCGGTCCAGTCCATCATCGGGGCGACGGACAGGCGCCAGGGCGAAAGGGCAGCGGGACTCGACATCGGATGCGATTGTCGCCGCAGGCTTCGCGCGGCCCGGCGAGGCTGCCGGCTCAGCGCACCGGACCCACCATCGCGTCGGCCAGCCTGGGCCACAGCGCCGGCGGGAGGTCGTGCCCCATACCGTCGATCAGTTCCAGCGTCGACCCGGCGATGGTCGCGTGCAGGTCGTGCGCGCTGGCCACGGGCACCAGCGGGTCGTCCACGCCATGCACGATGTGCGTCGGCACGGTCAGGCGCCGCAGCATCGGTGTGCGGTCGCCGTCGGCCACGATGGCCACGAGCTGCCGCGCCACGCCGGCCGGCCGGTAGGCGCGTCGGATCGATTCGCGCAGGCGCTGGCGCAGCGCGTCCTGCTCGGGGCCCGGCTGCGGCCGGTAGGCCGGGCTGCCGATGATGCCGAAGACGCGCTCCAGGCGGTCCACGAGTGCGTCCTCGTCGTGGGCCGGGATGCGGCGACCGTCGAGCAGCGCCATGCGCACGCGGGCCGACGCCTGCGGCAGGTGCCGCGCGCCGCTCGTGGTCATCAGCAGCGTCAGGCGGGCCACGCGCTGTGGCTGCGCGCAGGCCAGGTGCTGCGCGATCATGCCGCCCATCGACGCGCCCACCACGTCGGCCCGCTCGATGCGCAGCGCGTCGAGCACGCCGAGCGCGTCGGCGGCCATGTCGGCCACGGTGTAGGGCGCATGCACCGGCAGGTGCATCAGGTAGCGCGCGGTGGCCCACATCAGGTTGGGCACGCCAAGGGCGTCGAAGCCCTGCGACAGCCCGGCGTCGCGGTTGTCGATGCGCACCACGCGGCGCCCGCGCGCCACCAGCCGGTCCACCAGCGGCTGCGGCCATGACGTGAGCTGCATGCCCAGGCCCATCAGCATCAGGATCGGCGGGCCCCCTGGCGAGGCCGGCGGGCCCTGGTCGTCGACCTCGATGTGCAGGCCGTTGGCCTGGATCTGCATCGGCGCGGCGCCTACGGCGGCTGGGCCGCGGCAAAGGGCGCCATACCGGTGGTGCGGTAGAACCAGCGCCGGGCGCCCGCCGCGTCGAAGCGCTTCCAGCGCGCCGGATCCTGGCGCAGGCGGTCGGCGATGGCGTACAGCGCCAGCGGGTTCATGCCCATGCCGATATGGCTGGCGTGCACCTCGATGTTCTCGGCCAGCGGCGAGTCCTCGTTGAGGCTGCACTGCCACGCCACCACGCCGTCGGTGCGCGAGTAGATCGACGTGGTGGGCACCGGCGGGTTGCCGCGGATCTGCTCGATCAGCTCGGGGTCGTGCACGTCCTGCCCGCTCACCCACTGGTAGAAGCGCCAGGCATTGGTGGCGCGCGGGTGGCCAGTGAACGGCGAGCCCAGCGTGATGACGCAGCGCGCCAGCTGCGGGAACTCCTTGGCCATCTCGCGCGCATAGACGCCGCCCAGGCTCCAGCCGATCAGGCTGACCTGGTCGTCGTGGCGCGCGGCGATGCGCTGCAGGTGGTCGCGCACGGCCTCCAGCACGCCGCGCCGCGGGCCGAAGTTGAAGCCCTGCTTCCAGGGGTAGGCGCTGTAGCCCAGGTCCTGCAGGAAGCTGCGCAGCGGCGCGGTGGTCAGGTCGGTGGCACCCAGGCCCGGGTAGACGATCACCGGGTGGCCGTCGCCGCGCGGCAGGCGGCGCAGCCACGGCATCGCCGCCACCATCGCCGCGGCCTCCCAGGGCGCCCGGCCTTCCAGCAGCACCAGCAGCGGGTGCGGCGCCTTGAGGTCGGCCTCGTGGAACAGCGGCGGCAGCGCGGCGGAGGGTCGGGCGGGACGGGTGGGACGTCTCGGTTTCATCGCCCGCATCGTATCGGCTGCGCGCCGTGCGGCCGTGGGGCGTTTGCCCTAGCGGCGCGACTGTCGCGCAGGCGACAGCGTGCCGCGCGCAGCGGCCTTGCGCGGGGCGGCTTTCTTCGCCTTCGTCGCCGCAGTCGCCACGGTCGCCTGCGTCGCCTTCTTCGCTTTGACTGTCCTGGTCGCTGTGCCCGACGCCCCCTTGGCGGCCTTGACCGGCGCCACCGCCTCGTCGTCGCCGGCATCGGGCGGCATCGCGCGCATCAGCTCGAGCGCCTGCGGCAGCCGGTCGGCCAGGCGACGCACGTCGGGCAGCGCCTTCGCATCGGCCATCAGGCCGAAGTCGAGCGACTGGTCGTAGCTCTGCACCGTGACATTGAGCGCCATGCCATGGGTGACGATCGAGCACGGGTAGTTGGTCAGCATCCGCGCGCCCGCCAGGTACAGCGGCACCGGCGGCCCGGGCACGTTGGAGATGGCCACGTTGGCCACCGCCGGCACCAGCTCGGACTCGGTGGCGCGGCGATAGATCGCCGACGCGGCCTCGGTGAGCCACGACACGCCCAGCGACGGAAAGTCGGTCGGCAGCACGTTCTTCACGCTCGCCAGCGTGCTCTTCATCGCGCGCGTGGCGGCCCGCACATGCGCCAGCCGCCGCGCCGGGTCGGCCACGTGCGTGCCCAGGCTCACCAGCGTCATCGAGGCCTGGTTGTCGGCCGTGGTGTCGCCCTTGGCGCGCAGCGACACCGGCACCGCGGCCACCAGCGACTTGCGCGGCAGGCCGCCCTGGGCCAGGTAGTGCTCGCGCAGCGCGGTGCCCACCAGCCACAGCACCACGTCGTTGAGCGTGGCGTCATGGGCCTTACCCAGGGCCTTGAGCTCGGGCAGCGGCAGGCTCACCGCCGAGAACGCCCGCCCGGCCGTCACCGGCACGTTGAGCGCCATGCGCGGCGCCAGGCCCAGGCTGCCGGCCCGGGTGCGCCCGGTCACCAGCGCACTGCGCGACACCATCTGCGTCGCGGCCCCGCCCAGCGACCCGGCCGTGCCCGGCAGCGCGCGCAGCAGGTGCGCCACCTGCTGCACCTCGCTCGTCACCGCGCCGGAGATCATCTCCACCATCGACAGGCGAAAGCGCTTCTCGCGCGTGGACGCCTTGATCTCGGGCGAGCGCGGCTCGGGGCCGAGGTCCAGGATGGCATTGGCCAGGGCCACGGCCGCCTGCCCGTCCACCGCCGCGTGGTGCAGCTGCGTGTACATCGCCACGCGGCGCTGGCCCTGCGGGCCGGGCGCCAGGCCCTCGATCACGTGGAAGCGCCACAGCGGCCGGCGCCGGTCGAGCAGTTCGACGTGCAGGCGACCGACCAGGGCTTCAAGCGCCGCGCGGTCGGGATCGGTGTCACGGCCTGCGCGCCGCGCCGGCAGGCGATGCTCCACCACGTGCAGCTTCATGTCGGGCACCGCGTCCACCCACACCGGGTTGGTGATGTTCAGCGGCATCATCCACAGGCGGCGACGCAATGGCGGCGTCAGAGGCAGCCGCTCGGCCAGATGCTGGCGCAGGCGGTTCGCGAACCGGCCCCGGAACCCCTTGGGCAGCTCGAACACGTGGAGCGCACCCACGTGCATCGGCATCTCGGGCGATTCGAGGTGCAGGAAGGTGGCGTCGAGGCCGGACAGTCGCTTCATGCCGGCCATGCTAGGCCGCGCGACAGCCGCCCGTGTTGGGGGCAGACCCTAGGCGCCGCGGGCGCCCGGAAGCTCAGCGGCCGCGCAGCGCCAGGGCTTCGTTTCCTGCCAGGGCCAACAGCACGAGCGCGCCGCCCACGAACACCGCCGTCGTGGGCGCCTCGCCGGCACCGAGCCAGACCCAGGCCACGCCGAACAGCACCTCCAGCAGGCCCAGCAGCGAGATCTCGGGCGCCGACAGCACGCGGCCCACCATCACCGACAGCAGGCACGGAATGGCCAGCTGTACCAGGCCCAGCATCGACAGCCAGCCGATGTCGTGCGCGCTGGCCTGCAGCGGCCAGGCCAGCGGCAGCGCCACGGCCGCGGACATCAGCGCGCCCAGCAGCACGGCGGGCAGCATGTCCGGCGCGTCGTCGCGGCCGCGCAGGCTCTGGATCAGCGTCCAGTTCACGGCCGCGGCCACGGGCACGGCCAGCGCCACCGCCGTGCCCAGCAGGTGGCGCCCGCCCTGAAGTTCGTGTCCGTACATCCAGCCGATGCCCGCGCCGGCCAGCACGATCGCGACCCAGGTGCGCGCCGCCAGCCGGTGGCCGAGCGCGATACGCGCGGCCAGCGCGGTGAACAGCGGCGCCAACGCCATGGTGACCAGCACATTGGCTACGGTGGTGAGGGTCAGCGCCAGCATGAAGGCGGTGAACATCACGCACCAGCAGGCGCCCGACAGCCACAGCGCGCGCCCGCCCTGGCGAAGCTGATGCACCAGCCAGCCCGGCCCGCGCCACAGCGACAGCAGCACCACCAGCGCCACCGCATTGGCCGCGCTGCGCCAGAACGTCATCTCGAACGGGGCGGTGCCGTCGAGCCAGCGCGTCACCACGCCGGCGATGCTCCACATCAGCGTGGCCGCCAGCATCACGGCCACTGCGCGGCCGTGCGACCAGCCCGGCGCCGTCACGCCGCTTCGCGCGAAGCGCGCTTGCGGTCGTGCTCCTTGAGGTGGCGCTTGCGCAGGCGGATGCTCTTGGGCGTGATCTCGACCAGCTCGTCGTCCTCGATGAACTCCACCGCGTATTCGAGCGTGAGGTCGATCGGCGGCGTGATCTTGATCGCGTCCTCCTTGCCGGAGACGCGGAAGTTCGTCAGCTGCTTCTGGCGCACGGCATTGACCACGAGGTCGTTGTCGCGGCTGTGGATCCCGACGATCATGCCTTCGTACACCGGGTCGCCCGGGCGCACGAACATGCGGCCGCGGTCGTCGAGCTTGCCCAGCGCGTAGGTGACGATCTCGCCGTCGTCCATGCTGATCAGCACGCCGTTCTTGCGCCCGCCGATCTCGCCGCGATAGGGCTCGTAGCCGTCGAAGATGTTGCTGATGAGCCCGGTGCCGCGGGTGAGGTTCATGAATTCGTTCTGGAAGCCGATCAGGCCGCGGGCCGGGATGCGGTACTCCAGACGCACGCGACCCATGCCGTCGGCTTCCATGTTGACGAGTTCGGCGCGGCGCTCGCCCAGGGCCTGCATCACGCCGCCCTGGTGGCTGTCCTCCACGTCCACGGTCACCATCTCGATCGGCTCGAGCTTCTCGCCGTTCTCCTCGTGGAACACCACGCGCGGCTTGCTGACGGCCAGCTCGTAGCCCTCGCGACGCATGTTCTCCAGCAGGATGGTCAGGTGCAGCTCGCCGCGACCGCTGACCTCGTAGATGCCGTCCTCGTCGGTGTCCACCACGCGCAGCGCCACGTTGCTCTGCAGCTCGCGCTCGAGGCGGTCGCGGATCTGGCGGCTGGTGACGAACTTGCCCTCGCGGCCGGCCAACGGCGAGGTGTTGACGCAGAAGTTCATCGTCAGCGTCGGCTCGTCCACCTTGAGCATCGGCAGCGGGCGCGGGTTGTCGATGTCGGTCAGCGTCATGCCGATACCGATGTCCTCGATGCCGTTGACCAGCACGATGTCGCCGGGGCCCGCGCTGTCGGCGGGCACGCGCGCCAGGCCCTCGAACTTGAGCACCTGGTTGATGCGCGCCTTGCGCGGCGTGGAGTCCGGGCCCTCGTACACGGCCACGTCCATCGCCGGCTTGAGCACGCCGCTGTGCACGCGGCCGATGCCGATGCGGCCGACGTAGCTGGAGTAGTCGAGCGAGCAGATCTGCAGCTGCAGCGGCTCGTCCTCGCTGCCCTCGTGCGGCGGCACGTGCTCCAGCACGGCGTCGAACAGCGGCGCCATGTCGGTGCCGACCTCGCCCTGCGTGCGCGAGGCCCAGCCGTTCAGGCCCGAAGCGAACACGACCGGGAAGTCGAGCTGGTCCTCGGTGGCGCCGAGCTTGTCGAACAGCTCGAAGGTCGCGTTGATGACGTAGTCGGGGCGCGCGCCCGGACGGTCCACCTTGTTGACGACGACGATGGGCTTCAGGCCCAGCGCCAGCGCCTTCTTGGTGACGAAGCGGGTCTGCGGCATCGGGCCTTCCACCGCGTCCACCAGCAGCAGCACGCTGTCCACCATCGACAGCACGCGCTCGACCTCGCCGCCGAAGTCGGCGTGGCCCGGGGTGTCGACGATGTTGATGTGCGTGCCCTGCCACTTGACGGCGCAGTTCTTGGCCAGGATGGTGATGCCGCGCTCGCGCTCGAGGTCGTTGTTGTCCATCACGCGCTCTGCGATCTTCTCGTTCTCGCGGAAGGTGCCGCTCTGGCGCAGGAGCTGGTCGACCAGCGTGGTCTTGCCATGATCGACGTGGGCGATGATGGCGATGTTGCGGATCTGGGTGTTCATGGCGGAAGGTCTCGGTAACTCAGTGCAGTAGCGCCTGCACTTCGGCGGGCGAGAGAAGTCGGTCGGGGATCAGTTCGCCGGCGGCGATGTGGGCCGCGCCCAGCAGGGCCTGCGGCTCGGGGCCATAGACGCGCACGCGCTCGCAGTCGGCCGCAGCCACGCGGCGGCGCAGCCCAGTCAGGAAGCGCGCCGCCTCGTGCGCGGGCAGCCGCCACTCGGGCCAGTCGGCCAGCAGCACGTCGGGCGGCAGCAGGCGCGCGTCGCGCGCGGCCTCGGGCATCGCGGCCAGCGCGTCGAGCGTGACGGCGTCGTCCACCGACAGCGCGCCGCTGCCGGTGCGGCGCAGCGCCTGCAGGTGGGCGCCGCAGCCGAGCGCGGCACCGATGTCCTCGGCCAGGGTGCGCACGTAGGTGCCCTTGCTGCAACGCACGTCCAGCGTCAGCAGGTCATCCTGCCAGGACATCATGTCGAGCGCGTGAATCGTGACGTGGCGTGCCGGCCGGTCCACCGCGATGCCCTCGCGGGCGTACTCGTACAGCGCCCGGCCCTCGTGCTTGAGCGCCGAATGCATCGGCGGCACCTGCGCGATCGGCCCGGTGAAACGCGCCAGCACCGCGGACAGCGCGGCGCCGTCCACCTGCACCGGCCGGCGCTCGAGCACGTCGCCCTCGCGGTCGCCGGTGGTGGTGGTGACGCCCAGCGCCAGCGTGGCGGTGTAGCGCTTGTCGGCGTCCAGGCTCACCTGGGAGAACTTGGTCGCCGCGCCGAAGCACAGCGGCAGCAGCCCGGTGGCCAGCGGATCGAGCGTGCCGGTGTGGCCGGCCTTGTCGGCATTGAGCAGGCGGCGCACCTTCTGCAATGCGTCGTTGCTGGACAGGCCCAGGGGCTTGTCCAGCAGCAGCACACCATGCAGGGCGCGGCGGGCCATCACTCGTCCTTCGCGCGCGAGGCGTTGGCCTGGCGGATCAGCGCGTTGAGTTCGGCGGCACGCTCGGTGGTGCGGTCGAACTCGAAATGCAGGGTCGGCACGGTGTGGATCGCGAGGCGCTTGAAGAGGCCGTTGCGCAGCCAGCCCGCGGCCTCGTTGAGCGCGTCCTCGCAGTCCTGCGGGTCGCCCACGAGCAGCGAGAAGCGCACCTTGGCATGGGCGTAGTCGGGCGACACGTCCACGCCATTGACGGTGAGCAGCCCCACGCGGGGGTCCTTCAGCTCGCGGATCAGCTCGGCCAGATCGCGCTGGATCTGGTCGGCCACGCGGAAGCTGCGGTTGGGAATGGCTTTCTTGTGTCGCATCGACGTTGCCCTCTTTCAAGCAAGGAGCCCCGCAGGGCGGGGCTCCAAGGCTTCGGTCCGACCGGCGCACGCGGCGGATGCCGGCACGCGCCGGCCCGCCGTCGCCCCTCCCGGAATCACAAGGTCCGGGCGACTTCCTTGACCTCGAAGAACTCCAGCTGGTCGCCTTCCTTGATGTCGGTGACGTTCTTGAGCTTGATGCCGCACTCGAAGCCTTCGGCCACCTCGCGGACGTCGTCCTTCATGCGCTTGAGCGAATCGACCTCGCCGGTGTAGATCACGACGTTGTCGCGCAGCAGGCGGAAGCGCGCGCTGCGCGTGACGCGCCCGGCGGTGACCATCGAGCCGGCCACGGTGCCGATCTTGCTGGCCACGAACACGGTGCGGATCTCGGCCGTGCCGATGACTTCCTCGCGCTGCTCGGGGGCCAGCATGCCGGCCATCGCCGCCTTCACGTCGTCGACCGCGTCGTAGATGATGTTGTAGTAGCGGATGTCGACGCCCGACGACTCGGCCAGCTTGCGCGCCTGCGCATCGGCGCGCACGTTGAAGCCGATGATCACCGCCTTGGACGCGATGGCCAGGTTGACGTCGCTCTCGCTGATGCCGCCCACGGCCGCGTGCACCACCTGCACCTTGACCTCGTCGGTGGACAGCTTGGCCAGCGAACTGGACAGTGCTTCCTGCGAGCCCTGCACGTCGGCCTTGACGATCAGGCCCAGCGTCTGTGCGCCCACGCCCATCTGGTCGAACATGTTCTCGAGCTTGGCGGCCTGCTGCTTGGACAGCTTCACGTCGCGGTACTTGCCCTGGCGGAAGGTGGCGATCTCGCGCGCGCGGCGCTCGTCGGCCAGCACCATGAACTCGTCGCCGGCCTGCGGCACCTCGGTCAGGCCCTGGATCTCCACCGGGATCGACGGGCCGGCCTCGGTGATGGCCTTGCCGTTCTCGTCGAGCATGGCACGCACGCGGCCGTAGCTCGACCCGGCCAGGACCACGTCGCCACGACGCAGCGTGCCGGACTGCACCAGCACGGTGGCCACCGGGCCGCGGCCCTTGTCGAGCTGGGCTTCGATCACCAGACCCTTGGCGGCCGCCTCGGTGGGCGCCTTGAGCTCCAGCACCTCGGCCTGCAGCAGCACCTGCTCCAGCAGGTCGTCGATGCCCTGGCCGGTCTTGGCGGACACGGGCACGAAGGGCGAGTCGCCGCCGAAGTCCTCGGGCACGACCTGCTCGGCCACCAGCTCGCTCTTGACGCGCTCGGGGTTGGCCTCGGGCTTGTCGATCTTGTTCATCGCCACGACGATGGGCACGCCCGCCGCCTTGGCATGGTGGATCGCTTCCTTGGTCTGCGGCATCACGCCGTCGTCGGCCGCCACCACCAGGATGACGATGTCCGTCGCCTTGGCACCGCGCGCGCGCATCGCCGTGAACGCGGCGTGGCCCGGGGTGTCCAGGAAGGTGATCATGCCGCGCGGCGTCTGCACGTGGTACGCGCCGATGTGCTGCGTGATGCCGCCCGCCTCGCCCGCGGCGACGCGGGTGGTGCGGATGTAGTCCAGCAGCGAAGTCTTGCCGTGGTCGACGTGGCCCATGACGGTGACCACCGGCGCGCGCGAGAGCAGCTCGCCGGTCTGCGCCGCGGTCTCCTCCTCGGTGAACGCGTCGGGATCGTCCAGCTTGGCCGCCACCGCCTTGTGGCCCATGTCCTCCACCAGGATCATCGCGGTTTCCTGGTCGAGCGACTGGTTGATGGTGACCATCTGGCCCAGCTTCATCAGCTGCTTGACCACCTCGGCCGCCTTGACGCTCATCTTGTGCGCCAGGTCGGCCACCGTGATGGTCTCCGGCACGTGCACTTCCTGCTGCACGAACTCGGTGGACATCGGCGCCGAGTCCGCACCATGGCTGTCGCGGTCGCCACGACGGCCCGCGCCGCCGCGCGGAGCGCGCCAGCCGGCCCGCGCGCCGCCACCGGTGTCGCCACGGGTCTTGAGGGCGCGCTTCTTGGCGGCGTCGTCGGCCCAGCTGGAGGACAGCTTTTCCGACTTGACCGACTTCTTCTCGCCGGGCTTGGCCGCGGTGGAGGCCGGCGCCGGAGCCCCCGGACGCGCTGCCGCCTTGTGGATGGTGCCCTTGATGCCCGCCGGATCGACCGCCGGCTTCGGCGGCTCCTCGGGCTTCTTGGCCACCATCACCTTCTTGGGCGCGCTCATCATGGCGCGGATGGCGGCGGCCTCTTCCTCGGCAGCCTTGCGGCGCTTTTCCAGGTCGGCCAGGCGCTGCTTCTCGGCCGCGGCGTCGTCGGACGCCTTGACCACGCGCACCGCGGCGGGCTTGGGCGCGTCGGCAGCAGGTGCCGGCGCCGGGGCCGGCGGTTCGGCCGGCGGTGCGCCAGCCGCCAGCTCGTTGGCAGCCTTCTCGGCGGCGGCCTGGGCACGGGCCTCGGCGGCCTCGCGCTCACGCTGCTCCTGTTCCTCGCGCTGGCGGCGCTTCTCCGCCAGTTCCTCTTCCTGGCGGCGCAGCAGCTCGGCCTGGCGACGCGCTTCCTCGGCGCGGCGCTCGAGCTCGGCCTCGTCGATCACCGGCGCGGCCGGGGCCGCGGGCTCGTCGGCACCGGCCGGGGCGTCGTCGCGCTTGACGAAGGTGCGCTTCTTGCGCACCTCGACCTGGATCGTGCGGGCCTTGCCGGACGAGTCGGCCTGCTTGATCTCGGTGGTGCTCTTGCGCGTGATGCTGATCTTCTTGCGGTCGGACGGCGCCACGCCGTGCGAGCTGCGCAAGTGATCGAGCAGCCGCGCCTTGTCGGCGTCGGACAGCGGATCGTCAGCCGACTGCTTGGCCACGCCGGCAGCGCTGAGCTGGTCCAGCAGCGTGGTGGCCGGGCGATTGAGCTCGGCAGCGAATTGGGCGACGGTGGTCACGGCCATGTGTGCTTGTCTTCCGCTCAGTCGTTGAACCAGTGTTCGCGCGCCTTCATGATCAGGGCCTTGGCGTCGTCCTCGCCCATGCCCGTCATCTCGGTCAACTCGTCCACGGCAAGGTCCGCCAGGTCGTCGCGCGTGTGCACGCCGCCTTCGGCCAGCTTGGCAATCAGCTCGGCGGTGAGGCCGCGGCCCTGGAACTCCAGGTCACGCAGGTCCTGGGAGACTTCCTCGACGGCCTCTTCCTTGGCGATCTCCATCGTCAGCAGCGCGTCCTTGGCACGGGTGCGCAGCTCGTTGACGGTGTCCTCGTCGAAGCCCTCGATCTCGAGCATCTCCTGCATCGGCACGTAGGCCACTTCCTCGAGGCTGTTGAAGCCCTCGGCGATCAGGATGTCGGCCACTTCCTCGTCGACGTCGAGCTTGTCGACGAACAGGCGCCGCACCGACTCGCTCTCCTTGGCCTGCTTGGCCTCGGACTCCTCGGCCGTCATGATGTTGATGCGCCAGCCCGTCAGCTCGGACGCGAGGCGCACGTTCTGGCCGCCGCGGCCGATGGCGATGGCGAGATTCTCCTCGTCCACCACCACGTCCATCGCGTGACGCTCCTCGTCGACCACGATCGACGAGACGTTGGCCGGGGCCAGCGCGCCGATGACGAACTGCGCCGGGTCGTCGGACCACAGCACGATGTCCACGCGCTCGCCGGCGAGCTCGTTGGTGACGGCGGTGACGCGCGAGCCGCGCACGCCGACGCAGGTGCCGATTGGATCGACCCGCTTGTCGTGCGACACCACGGCGATCTTGGCGCGGCTGCCCGGGTCGCGGGCGCAGCTCTTGATCTCCAGCAGGCCCTGTTCCATCTCGGGCACTTCCTGGGCGAAGAGCTCCTTCATGAACTCGGGCGAGCTGCGCGACAACATGATCTGCGGGCCGCGGATGGTCTGGTCGACGCCCAGGATGTAGGCCCGCACGCGATCGCCGCTGCGCAGGTTCTCCTTCGGGATCATCTCGGTGCGCTTGAGGCGGCCCTCGACGCGGCCCGACTCGACGATCAGGTCGCCCTTGTCCAGCCGCTTGACGCTGCCGACCATGATCTTCTCGCCGCGCGAGAGGAAGTCGTTGAGCAGCTGTTCGCGCTCGGCGTCGCGGATCTTCTGCAGGATCACCTGCTTGGCGGCCATGGCGCCGATGCGGCCGATCGGCACCGAGTCCACCGGCTCCTCGATGTGGTCGTCGACCTCGATGTCCGGGATCTGCTCCTGGGCCTCGAACAGCAGGATCTCGGCGTCCGGGATCTGCAGGCCGGCCTCGTTGGCCACGACGTGCCAGCGGCGGAAGGTCTCGTACTCGCCCGTCTCGCGGTCGATCGCCACCCGGATGTCCACCTCGCCGCCGTGCAGCTTCTTGGTGGCCTGGGCCAGCGCGGACTCGACGGCGCCGAACACGGTTTCGCGGGGCACGCTCTTCTCGCGCGAGATGGCGTCCACCAGCATGAGCATTTCGCGGTTCATCTTTTTGTCACTCTCCGTCGGTCGGCTGCACGGCGCCTTGCCGGCCCTTGCGACCCTTGAAATCAACCACCGGCACGAGGCGCGCTTCGCGCACCTCGTCGAAAACGAAATCCAGCGCCTGCTCGGGCGCACCCTTGGCCGCGGGCTCCAGCGCGAGGCGCCAGCCGCCGTCGCGCGCACCCAGCACGCCCTTGAACTTCTTGCGGCCGGCCAGCGGCAGCTTGAGTGTCAGGTCGATGGCGTTGCCGGCGAAGCGGGCGTAGTCGGCCTCGCGCTTGAGCGGGCGGTCCAGCCCCGGCGAGGACACCTCGAGCCGGGCGTAGTCGCACTGCTCCACCTCGAGCACGTGCTGCAGCTGGCGCGTCACGGCCTCGCAATCCTCGACGGTGACGAACTCCGACTCGCCGGTCGGGTAGGCCCGACCAGGCACCCGGTCGATGTAGACGCGCAGCAGCCCGCCCCCCGAGCGTTCGAGGTCGACCATCTCGTAACCGAGACCGGTGACGGTGCGTTCGACGGCTTGCTGCCAGGTCATCCGTGGGAAAAAGCGATCGGCCAAAAAAAATGGGCGGGATTGTTGAAATCCGCCCATGACGTTATTCAGGGGTTTCAGCGAAGCGCGGATTGTACCCTGCAAGAGGCGTGCCTTCAATATCCTGCGTGGCTCGTGACAGAATCTGCCGCCTCGAACCTCGCACGGAGCAAGAAATGGGATTCCTGGCCGGCAAGCGGCTCCTGATCACGGGCGTGCTGAACAACCGCTCCCTGGCCTACGGCATCGCCCGCGCCTGCCACCGCGAAGGCGCCGAACTGGCCTTCAGCTACCAGGGCGAGCGCTTCCGGGAGCGGATCGTCGAGTTCGCCGCCGAGTTCGGCTCCAGCCTGGTGTTCGACTGCGACGTCAGCGAGGACGCCCAGATCGAGCGCCTGTT
The DNA here is from genome assembly GCF_057219775.1 of Aquabacterium sp. T101. Classification (NCBI taxonomy): domain Bacteria; kingdom Pseudomonadati; phylum Pseudomonadota; class Betaproteobacteria; order Burkholderiales; family Sphaerotilaceae; genus Aquabacterium; species Aquabacterium sp. T101. The sequence continues at coordinate 290,672 of NZ_JBXVVZ010000001.1, read as the reverse complement.
CGCCCAGCTCGGCGAGCACTGGGACCAGTTCGACGGCTTCGTGCACGCCATCGCCTTCGCGCCACGCGAGGCGATCGCCGGCGACTTCCTCGACGGGCTGTCGCGGGACGCCTTCCGCACGGCGCACGAGATCTCGGCCTACAGCTTCCCCGCCATGGCCAAGGCCGCCCTGCCCCGGCTGCGCCCGGGCTCTGCGCTGCTGACGCTGAGCTACCTGGGCGCGGTGCGCTACGTGCCCAACTACAACACCATGGGCCTGGCCAAGGCGTCGCTGGAGTCCAGCGTGCGCTTCCTGGCGCAGAGCCTGGGCTCGCGCGGGGTGCGGGTCAACGCCATCTCGGCCGGCCCGATCAAGACGCTGGCCGCGTCGGGCATCAAGGACATCGGCAAGCTGCTGGCCGACTTCGCCGCCCAGGCCCCGATCCGGCGCAACGTGACCATCGACGACGTGGGCAACGCCGCCGCGTTCCTGCTGTCGGACCTGAGCGCCGGCGTCAGCGCCGAGGTGATGTACGTCGACGGCGGCTTCTCGCAGGCCGGGTCAATGGCGCCGCAGGCCTGAGCCTGCCGGCGCTCAACCCTTGACGCAGTCGACGTAGTAGCCCTGGGCCTCGTCCTCGACGAGGCCGTGCACGTCGGTGTCGAAACCCGGGAAGCGGGCGTTGAACTCGCGCGTGAAGCGCAGGTAGTCGACGATCTTGCGATTGAACCGCTCCCCCGGGATCAGCAGCGGGATGCCCGGCGGATACGGCGTCAGCAGCGACGTGGTGATGCGGCCTTCGAGTTGGTCGATCGGCACGCGCTCGGTGTCGCGGTGCGCGATGCGCGCATAGGCGTCGGCCGGCTTCATCGCCGGGTGCAGGTCCGACAGGTACATGTCGGTCACCAGGCGCGCCACGTCGGACTTGGCGTACATCTCGTGGATCGACTGGCACAGGTCGCGCAGGCCCATGCGCTCGTAGGTCGGATGCGCGGCGCAGAACTCCGGGAGGATGCGCCACATCGGCTGGTTGCGGTCGTAGTCGTCCTTGAACTGCTGCAGCGCGGTGAGCAGCGTGTTCCAGCGGCCCTTGGTGATGCCGATCGTGAACATCACGAACAGCGAGTACAGGCCGGTCTTCTCGACCACCACGCCATGCTCGGCGAGGAACTTGGTGACGATCGACGCCGGGATGCCGGTCTTGGCGAACTTGCCCGTCACGTCCAGGCCCGGCGTGACGATCGTGCTCTTGATCGGGTCGAGCAGGTTGAAGCCCGGCGCCAGATCGCCGAAGCCGTGCCACTTGTCGTTGGCACCCAGCATCCAGGCGTCGCGGCTGCCGATGCCGTCGGCGGCCAGCTTGTCCGGGCCCCAGACCTTGAACCACCAGTCGCGGCCGAACTCCTTGTCCACCTTGCGCATGGCGCGGCGGAAGTCCAGGGCCTCGCGCAGGCTCTCTTCCACCAGCGCGGTGCCGCCGGGCGGCTCCATCATGGCGGCGGCCACGTCGCAGCTGGCGATGATCGCGTACTGCGGCGAGGTCGACGTGTGCATCAGGTAGGCCTCGTTGAACAGGTGGCGGTCCAGCGCCACCCGCTGCGAGTCCTGCACCAGCACCTGCGAGGCCTGGCTGATGCCCGCCAGCAGCTTGTGCGTGCTCTGCGTCGAGTACACCACCGCGTCCTTCGGCCGCTGCGTGTGCTTGCCCATCGCATGGAACTGGGCGTAGAAGGGGTGGAAGGCCGCGTGCGGCAGCCAGGCCTCGTCGAAATGCAGGTTGTCGATCCAGCCGTCGAGCCGGGCCTTGATGGTCTCGGTGTTGTAGAGCACGCCGTCGTAGGTGCTCTGCGTCAGCGTCATGATGCGCGGGCGCACCTTGTCGGGGTCCATCCCGGCCAGCAGCGGGTTGGCCGCGATCCTGCGCCGGATCGATTCGGGCGCGAACTCCGACTCGGGAATCGGCCCGATGATGCCCAGGTGGTTGCGCGTGGGCGGCAGGAACACCGGCACCGCGCCGGTCATGATGATGCTGTGCAGGATCGACTTGTGGCAGTTGCGGTCCACCACCACCACGTCGCCCGGCGCCACCGTGTGGTGCCACACCATCTTGTTGCTGGTGCTGGTGCCGTTGGTGACGAAGAAGCAGTGGTCGGCATTGAAGATGCGCGCCGCATTGCGCTCGCTCTGCGCCACCGGGCCGGTGTGGTCGAGCAGCTGGCCCAGCTCCTCCACCGAGTTGCACACGTCGGCGCGCAGCATGTTCTCGCCGAAGAACTGGTGGAACATGTGCCCGACCGGGCTCTTCAGGAACGCCACGCCGCCCGAATGCCCCGGGCAGTGCCAGGAGTACGAGCCGTCGCGCGCATACTCCATCAGCGCCTTGAAGAACGGCGGCGCCAGCCCGTCGAGATAGCTGCGCGCCTCGCGGATGATGTGACGCGCCACGAACTCCGGCGTGTCCTCGAACATGTGGATGAAGCCGTGCAGCTCGCGCAGGATGTCGTTCGGGATGTGCTGGCTGGTGCGCGTCTCGCCATACAGGTAGATCGGGATGTCGGCGTTGCGGAAGCGGATCTCGCGGATGAACTCGCGCAGCTTCAGCACCGCCGGGTCCAGCTCGGGCCCCGGCGTGAACTCCTCGTCGTCGATCGACAGGATGAAGGCCGAGGCGCGGCTTTGCTGCTGGGCGAAGGACGCGAGGTCGCCGTAGCTCGTGGTGCCCACGACCTCCACGCCCTCCTTCTCGATGGCCTGCGCCAGCGCGCGGATGCCCAGCCCCGAGGTGTTCTCGCTGCGGTAGTCCTCGTCGATGATGACGATCGGAAAGTGGAACCTGTGCATCGAAACCGTGCCCTCGAGAAGGAGATGTGGCGCCCAGTGTAGAGCCGATACACTGGTCCGCCGACCCTGGAGCGACACGATGGACCTGAGCCTGGCCACCTGGTGGTGGATCGTCACCGGCGTGCTCGTGGCCGCCGAGCTGGCCACCGGCACGTTCTACCTGCTGATGCTGGCCCTGGGGGCCGCCGCCGCGGCGCTGGCCGCCCATGCCGGCCTCGCGGGCAGCCTGCAGCTCGTCACCGCGGCGCTCGTCGGCGGTGCCGCCGTCACGTTCTGGCACCTCAAGCGCCAGCGCGAACCCGCCGCGCCCCCGGCCGACCAGAACCGCGACGTCAACCTCGACATCGGCGAGCGCCTCGAGGTGACCGAATGGCGCCCCGACGGCACCGGCCACGCCATGTACCGGGGCGCCCGCTGGTCGGTGCGCCACGAAGGCCCCGGCGCCCCGGCGCCCGGCTGGCACGTCATCCGCCGTGTCGAGGGCAACCGCCTGCACGTCGAAACCGCCCCCTGACCCCTCAACGGACCTCCTGCCATGAGCGAAATCGTCTCCATCGTCATCCTTGTCATCGCGATCATCTTCGTGATCCGGTCGGTCAAGGTGGTGCCGCAGCAGAACGCCTGGGTCGTCGAGCGACTGGGCAAGTACCACGCGACGCTGTCGCCGGGCCTGAACTTCCTGGTGCCCTTCGTCGACCGCGCGGCCTACCGCCATTCGCTCAAGGAGATCCCGCTCGACGTGCCGAGCCAGGTCTGCATCACCAAGGACAACACCCAGCTCACGGTGGACGGCATCCTGTACTTCCAGGTCACCGACCCGATGCGCGCGAGCTACGGCTCGTCGAACTACATCGTGGCGATCACGCAGCTGGCGCAGACCACGCTGCGCTCGGTGATCGGCCGCATGGAACTGGACAAGACCTTCGAGGAACGCGACGCGATCAATGCGTCGGTGGTGCAGGCGCTCGACGAGGCGGCGCAGAACTGGGGCGTCAAGGTGCTGCGCTACGAGATCAAGGACCTCACCCCTCCGGCGGCGATCCTGCACGCGATGCAGCAGCAGATCACCGCCGAGCGCGAGAAGCGCGCGCTGATCGCCGCGTCCGAAGGCCGGCGCCAGGAGCAGATCAACATCGCCACGGGCGAGCGCGAGGCCTTCATCGCCCGGTCCGAGGGCGAGAAGCAGGCCGAGATCAACACCGCCCAGGGCGAGGCCGCCGCCATCATCGCCGTGGCCGAGGCCAGCGCGGAGGCCATCCGCAAGATCGCCGCGGCGATCCAGTCGCCGGGCGGCGAGCAGGCGGTGCAGCTCAAGGTGGCCGAGAAGGCCGTGGAAGCCTACGGCCAGCTGGCACAGAAGAACAACACGATGATCGTGCCGGGCAACATGACCGAGGTGTCGGCGCTGATCGCCAGCGCCATGGCCGTCATCAAGCAGGGCGGCAGCGGCGCCGGTCGCTGACCGGGCGCGCCCGGGACCGCGGCTAGAATTGCCGCCTTCTGTCCCCGGAGGGATGGATGAGCGGTTTAAGTCGCACGCCTGGAAAGCGTGTGTGGGTTAACAGCCCACCGCGGGTTCGAATCCCGCTCCCTCCGCCAGTTGCGCGGCCTCAGGCCGCCAGCAGCAGGTCCTGGATCCACAGCGCCGACTGCGTCGCGCCGGCGGGCGACTGTGACGGCTGGTGGCGCAGGCCGATGGCCACGCGCCCGGTCCAGTAGACCGTGCGGCCGTTGCTGCCGGGCAGCGTCATCGGGCCCACATAGCCCTCGGGCACGTTGAGCACGCCGGCCTCGTGGGGCTGGCGCGTGCGGGTCGCGTTGATCGTATGCATGGTGACATCCGGTGCGGAATCGGGATGTCTGCATGATCCCCACGTCGCCGCCGTCGCGGACCGCCACGACCCGGGGGGTTCGTCGCATCCACGCACCGCGGCCCCCAAACACAAACGCCCGCGAATGCGGGCGTTTGTTTCGTTACGGTGTAAACCGTGTCGTCGGATCGATCAGCGCACCACGGCGATCTGGTCGCGCTTGCCGTCCTTGAACGTGTACAGCGTCAGCGCGCCGTTCTTGATGTCGCCCTTCTCGTCGAAGGAGATCGTGCCGGTCACGCCCTTGTAGCCGGAGGTCTTGGCCAGCACCGGCAGGTAGACCTTCGGGTCGGCGGAACCGGCCTTGACCATGGCGGCCACCATCACGTTGACGGCGTCGTACACGTAGGGCGCGTACACCTTCACGTCATCGTTGTACTTCTTCTTGTAGGCCGCATAGAAGGTGTCCATCGACTTCTTGGCTTCGCCTTCGACGCCACCGGCCTCGGCGCACACCACCTGGCCGTCGGCCATGGTGCCCGCAGCCAGCTTGGGCAGCTCGCTGGAGCAGATGCCGTCGCCGCCCATGAACTTGGCGTTGATGCCGAGCTGCTTCATCTGGCGCAGCATCGGGCCGGCCACCGCGTCCATGCCGCCGAAGAAGACCACGTCGGGCTTCTTGGCCTTGATGGAGGTCAGGATGGCGGTGAAGTCCGTGGCCTTGTCGTTGGTGAACTCGCGCGCGACGGTCTTGCCGCCGGCGGCCTTGACGCCCTTCTCGAACTCGTCGGCGACGCCCTGGCCGTAGGCGGTGCGGTCGTCGATCACGGCGATGGACTTGCCCTTCACCTTCTGGACGGCGTACTTGCCGAGTGTGCCACCCAGGTGCACGTCGTCAGCCACCACGCGGAACGTGGTCTTGTAGCCGTTGCGGGTGAACTTGGGGTTCGTGGCCGACGGGCTGATCTGGGGGATGCCGGCGTCGCTGTAGATCTTGGACGCGGGGATCGAGGTGCCGGAGTTCAGGTGGCCGATGACGCCATTGACCTTGCTGTCGACCAGCTTCTGCGCAGCGGCGGTGCCCTGCTTCGGGTCGGCCGCATCGTCTTCGGCCAGCAGCTCGAACTTCACCTTCTTGCCGCCGATCGTCACGCCCTTGGCGTTGAGTTCGTCGATGGCCATGCGGGCGCCGTTCTCGTTGTCCTTGCCGAGGTGGGCAATCGCGCCGCTGGTGGGGCCGACGTGGCCGATCTTGACGACCATGTCCTGGGCGCTGGCGGTGCCCGCCGCGAGGAACGCGACGGCGGCAACGATCGGGAGCATCTTGATTCGCATGAGGAGAGCCTCCAGTGAGGATGTTGAGAAGCGAGCGGAAACGGTAGTTGTCTCAGCGGCCGACACAATACTGCAAAAGCCCGCCGATTCCGCATCGGGTATCTGCCTAAGGACGCCGCCCGGTAAGGGCTTGCGTCGCCTGGACAGGAATGACCACAACGCTGTCCCGGTGACGCAGGATGACCTGCAACCACCGGTATCAGCGAGCGGGGGGATCGGACCGCGTCGACTCGAAGGCAGCCCGTGCCAGCGCCGGCAGTTCTGAGCGCAAACGGCGTGCCAGGTCGGCACCGGCCTGGTCGACACCGGCCTGCACGGCGCGGGCCACGGCGTCGTCCACCGCGGCGGCGACGGCCCGCGCCAGGGCCGCCTCGACCGACCGGCGCACCGTGTCCTGCAGGGCCTGCTGCAGGCCTTCGGACAGGCGGTCGCGCACCCAGGCCTCCAGCGTCGGCTGCAGCCGCGCCACGACATCGTCCACCACCTGCGCCGGGTCCGGCTCGCCCCACAGGCGCATGCGCGGGATGGCATGCGGCGGCGCCGGCGCCACGGTCGGCGCGACATCCAGCGGCACCGAGTCGGGCGCCAGGGGCACCGGCGCGGACGGCGTCGGCTCGTCGGGCACGACCGCGATCACCTCGGTGAGGGTCGGCAGGCTGTCGTGCGGAACGGTCATGGCGCCGCCCCCAGGTCGTGGTGCACCAGCTCGACACCGGCGTGCCCCCCGTAGGTGCGCCAGCGCTGACGCGCCCTGCCGCGCTCGGCGTCGCCCTCCTGGACCACCTCGATGACGCGGCCGAAGTCCTGCCAGCCGTCCGCCATGTCCGGCCCCAGGTTCACCAGCACGTCGCGCCAGGCGCTCTGCGCCGGGGCGTCGGTCAGCCACACGGGCGTGCGACGGGCCACCGGGCCCGGCTCGGCCTGCCCGCGCAGGCGCACGTGCGGCACGAAGGCCAGCGCGTCGAAGGTCCACAGGGCCACGTCGAGACGGTCCAGCAGGGCCGGCTCGCCCGTGACCACCACGCGGGCCCCGGCGGCCTGCGCCTTGCGCAGCAGGCGGCAGGCGTGCTCCAGCTTGTCGGGCACGCCGGAGTGGAACTCGACCTTCATGGTGCCGCCTCGACGCGGATGCAGCCGGCCCGGCCCTCTGGCCTCAGCCGGCGCGCGACAGCACGAAGTGCGTGAGCAGCGGTACCGGGCGACCCGTGGCGCCCTTGGCGGCCCCGCTCTTCCAAGCCGTGCCGGCGATGTCCAGGTGCGCCCAGGGGAACTTGCCGGCGAAGCGCCTGAGGAACATCGCCGCGGTGATGGCGCCACCGGCGCGGCCGGCGATGTTGGCCATGTCGGCGAAGTTGCTCTTCAGGCCCTCGTCGTACTCGTCGTCGAGCGGCATGCGCCAGGCCGGGTCCAGTGCCGCCTGGCTCGCGGCCAGCAGGTCGGCGCCGAGCCGCTCGTCGGCGGCGAACAGGCCCGAGTGGTGGTTGCCCAGGGCGATGACGCAAGCGCCGGTGAGCGTGGCGATGTCGACCACGGCCGCGGGCTTGAAGCGCTCGGCATAGGTGAGCGCGTCGCACAGGATCAGGCGGCCCTCGGCGTCGGTGTTCAGGATCTCAATGGTCTGCCCCGACATGCTGGTCACCACGTCGCCGGGCTTCACGGCGCGGCCGCCGGGCATGTTCTCGCAGGCCGCGATCAGGCCGACCACATTGACCTTGGGCTTGAGCTCGCCCACGGCGCGCATCGTGCCCAGCACGCTGGCCGCGCCGCACATGTCGAACTTCATCTCGTCCATCTCGGCGCCGGGCTTGAGCGAGATGCCGCCGGTGTCGAAGGTGATGCCCTTGCCCACCAGCACCACCGGTGCCTTGGACTTGGCCGCGCCCTGGTAGCGCATGACGATGAAGCGCGGCGGCTCGGCCGAGCCCTGAGCCACCGCGAGGAACGAGCCCATGCCGAGCTTGTCGATCTGCTTGCGGTCCAGCACGTCGACGTCGAAGCCGAACTGCTTGCCGAGCTTGCGCGCCTCCGACGCCAGGTGGCTCGGCGTCGCATGGTTGGCCGGGCGGTTGCCGCACTCGCGCGCCAGGGCCACGCCGGCCGCCAGGGCCTGTCCGCGGGCCAGGCCCTTCGACGCGGCGGCAGCCTCCTTGCGGCCGCCCATCAGCGCCACCGACGTCAGCTTGGGTGCCGCCGGGGCGCTGGGCTTGGTGTGGCGATACACGTAGACCGCGTCGGCCACCGCCGTCACCAGCGCCTCGGCATGGCCGTCGCCCAGGGCGTCGGCGCCGGGGCGCGCGACCGCCAGCGTGGTCACGCCCAGCGCCTTGAGCGCGCCGAGGCCGGCGGCCACGGCGGCCTTGAACGCCTTGGGCGACGCGTTGGCTGCGCCGACGAAGGCCAGCCGTGCCGCCTTCAGCCCGGCCGGGCGATGCACGTACAGCACCCGCCCGGGCTTGAACTCGAAGTCGCCCTGGGCCACGGCATCGGCCAGCAAGGTGGCCACCGCCTTGTCGAGCCCGGCCGGCGGCGTGCTGCCCGTCACCACCACCAGCAGCGCATCGGCGGCCACGGACGACAGCCCTTGGGCGGGCGAAACCTGGAATTGGAAGTCCATAATGAAAACCAGTTTCGTGATTTGCCGATGTTATTCGATACCACGCTGCGGAAGGACCTGTCGCGCACGTTCGGCGGCACGCTCGTCGTCATCCTGACGATCGTGCTGACGATGATGCTGATCCGCACGCTGGGACAGGCGGCGGGCGGCGCGATCGCGCCCCAGGACGTGGTGCTGCTGCTGGGCTACACCGCGCTCGGCCACCTGCCGACGATGCTGACGCTGTCGCTGTTCATCGCGGTGGTGGTGTGCCTGGGCCGCATGTACCGCGACAGCGAGATGGCGATCTGGTTCGCCAGCGGCGTGCCGCTCGGCCGCTTCGTGCGGCCGGTGCTGCGCACGGGCTGGCCGGTGCTGCTGGTGGTGTCGCTGCTGGTGCTGTTCGTCTGGCCCTGGGGCAACCGCCAGAGCACCAACCTGCGCGAGCGCTACGAGCAGCGCTCCGACCTGTCGCGCGTGGCCCCCGGCGTGTTCCAGACCTCGCGTGACGGCTCGCGGGTGTTCTTCGTCGAGCGCGAGGCGCCCGAGTCGGTGAACGCGCGCAACGTCTTCATCCTGTCGACGGACGGCACGCGCGAGTCCGTGACCACCGCCCGGGGCGGGCAGCTGCAGAACGTGGGCAACGAGCGCTGGCTGGTGCTCGAGCGCGGCCAGCGCAACGAGATCGACTCGAGCGACGGAGAGCGGCTGCTGTCGAGCTTCGATACCTACCGCGTGCTGGCGGGCGAGCGGGCGCTGCGACGTGCGACGTCGCAGCCGCCCAAGGCCATGCGCACGATCGACCTGCTGCGCGACCCGACCGCACGTCACCAGGGCGAGATCGCATGGCGGCTGGGCATGCTGTTCGGCGCCGCCAACCTGGTGCTGATCGGCATCGGCCTGGCGGCGACGAATCCGCGTCGCGCCAGCAACTGGAACCTGCTGCTGGCCCTGCTCGGCTTCGTCGTCTACTTCAACCTCATCAACCTGAGCCAGGCCTGGGTGGCCAGCGGCAAGGTCGGCCTCGGCACCATGCTGCTGACGCTGCATGGCGGCGCACTGGCGCTGGCCCTCGTCCTCATCTGGTGGCGCGACCATGCGCAGGTGGCGCTGATGCGTCTGCCGCGACCGCGCCGCAGGGCCGCGGCATGAGGACCGTACGCCGCCTGCTCTACCGCGACATCGCCGGCGCGGTGGGCTTCGTCACGCTGGCGTTCCTGTCGCTGTTCTTCTTCATCGACTTCGTCGACGAGCTCGAGGACGTGGGCAAGGGCGGCTTCACCGTCGTCCATGCCGTGCTGGCGTCGCTGCTGGACACGCCCGGGCGCTTCTACGAGGTGTTCCCGATCACGGTGCTGATCGGCACGATCTTCGCGCTGGCGCGCATGGCGCAGACCTCGGAGTTCACCATCCTGCGCACCGGCGGCCTCGGGCCGGGCCGCGCGCTCGGCCTGCTGTCGATGCTGGCGCTGGCGTTCGCGGCGCTGAACTTCGTGGTCGGCGACTACGTGGCCCCCTGGAGCGAGCGCGAGGGCGTGGCGCTGAAGTCCGGGCTGCAGGGCGGGCGCACCCTCGGGCGCACCGGCGCCTGGCTGAAGGACCGCCGCACGCGGGCCGACGGCACCGAGGTCAGCGTCTCGGTCAACGTGCGCCGCACCACCCCCGAGGGCGTGCTGGAGGACGTGCGCCTGTTCGAGGTGGACAGCGACAGCCGCCTCGTCACCCGCGTCTCGGCGCGCAGCGCGCGCGTGGGCGACGGATTCTGGCTGCTCGACGGCGCGGTGATCACCGAGTGGCCGTCGGGCGCGTCCCCGGCCGCGCAGGCACCGTCGGCCTCGGTGCGCGAGGAGCGGCATGCGCAGGTGCGCTGGCCCAGCGGCCTGGACGCCGGCGTGGTGGCCGCGGCGGTGCTGCCGGTATCGACGATGTCGACGATCGAGCTGTGGCGCTACAGCCGCCACCTGGCGGCCCAGGAGCAGGCGGCGCAGCGCCACTCGATCCAGTTCTGGAAGAAGGCCCTGTACCCGCTGGCCTGCATCGTGATGGTGGCGCTGGCCCTGCCGTTCGCCTACCTGCAGTCGCGCCGCGGCGGCGTCAGCTTCAAGGTCTTCGGCGGCATCATGCTGGGCAGCAGCTTCGTGCTGCTGAACAACGTGGCCGGGCACCTCGGCGTGCTGCGCGAGTGGACACCCTGGATCGCCGCGGCCGCGCCCAGCCTGATCTACCTGCTGCTGTCGATGGCCGCCTTTGCCTGGCTCGTGAGGTACCGATGAAGACCGGCCTGATCCTGTTCGCCCACGGCTCGCGCGACCCGCGCTGGGCCGAGCCGTTCGAGACCGTCCGTGCCGCACTGGCCGCGCGCGACCCGGGGCTGCCGGTGCGGCTGGCGTTCCTGGAGTTCATGCAGCCCGGCCTGGACGAGGCCGCCGACGCACTGGTGGCCGACGGCTGCACCCGCATCGACGTGCTGCCGCTGTTCCTCGGCACCGGCGGCCACCTGCGGCGCGACCTGCCGCCGATGGTGCAGGCCGTGACGGATCGGCATCCGTCGGTGCAGACGCGGCTGCATCCGGCCGCCGGCGAGGCCCCGGCCGTGGTGGCTGCAATGGCCGAGCACGCCCTGTCGATGGTGCGCACATGAACCTGCACCAGTTCCGCTTCGTCCAGGAGGCCGCGCGGCGCGGCCTGAACCTCACCGAGACCGCGAAGGCCCTGCACACGTCGCAGCCCGGCGTGTCCAAGGCGATCCTCGAACTCGAGGAGGAACTGGGCATCGACATCTTCGCGCGCCACGGCAAGCGGCTGCGCCGCGTCACCGAGCCCGGCGAGCAGGTGCTGCGGTCGATCGAGGTCATCCTGCGCGAGGTCGGCAACCTGCGCCGCATCGGCGAGGAGTTCAGCAAGCAGGACGCCGGCCACCTGTCGATCGCCACCACGCACACGCAGGCGCGCTACGTGCTGCCCGAGCCGGTCACGCTGCTGCGCCGGCGCTTTCCGCGCGTCAACGTCGCGCTGCACCAGGGCAACCCGCAGCAGGTGGCACAGATGCTGATCGAGGAGCGTGCCGACATCGGCCTGGCCACCGAATCGCTGGCGGATTTCGACGAGCTGATCACCCTGCCCTGCTACACGTGGCAGCACGTGATGGTGGTGCCGACCACCCATCCGCTGGCGGCGGTGGAGCGGCCGACGCTGGAGCAGCTGGCCGCCGTGCCCCTGGTGAGCTACCACCCGTCGTTCACCGGCCGCACGCGCATCGACAACGCGTTCGCCCGCGCCCACCTGCAGCCGGACATCGTGATCGAGGCGATCGACTCGGACGTGATCAAGACCTATGTCCGCTCCGGCCTGGGCGTGGGCATCGTGGCCGAGATGGCCACCCGCGAGGACCCGCCCGGCGGTGATCTCGTGTCGCGGCCGCTGGGCCACCTGTTCGGCGACAACGTCGCCCGCGTCGCGTTCAAGCGCGGCGCCTACCTGCGCAGCTTCGTCTACACCTTCGCCGAGCTGCTGTCCGAGCGGCTGACCCGCGCCCTGATCATCAAGGCGATGACCGGCACCGCCGATTCCCAGTCCGACCCTGCCCTGTGATGAGCATGCACCGAACCCCCGCCCTGCAGTCCCGCCTGCCCGCCGTGGGCACCACCATCTTCACCGTGATGTCCGCGCTGGCGCAGCAGCACGGCGCCGTCAACCTGGGCCAGGGCTTCCCGGACTTCGGCTGCGACCCGCGCCTGCTCGACGCGGTGGACGCCGCGATGCGGGCCGGCCACAACCAGTACCCGCCGATGACCGGCGTGCCGGTGCTGCGCGACGCCGTGGCGGCCAAGATCGAGGCGCTGTACGGCCGACGCTACGACCCGGCCAGCGAGATCACCGTCACCGCCGGCGCCACGCAGGCCATCCTGACCGCGATCCTGGCCATCGTGCACCCCGGCGACGAGGTCATCGTGCTGGAGCCCTGCTACGACAGCTACGTGCCCAACATCGAGCTGGCCGGCGGCCGCGTGGTGCGCGTGGCGTTGACGCCCGGCACGTTCCGGCCCGACTTCGACGCCATCGCCGCGGCCCTGAACCCGCGCACGCGGGCGATCATCGTCAACACCCCGCACAACCCCAGCGCCACGGTCTGGCGCCGCGAGGACATGGACCGCCTGGGGCGCCTGCTCGAACCGACCGACACGCTGCTGATCAGCGACGAGGTGTACGAGCACATGGTGTTCGACGCGCAGCCGCACCTCAGCGCGTCGTCGCATCCGGTGCTGGCGGCACGCGCCTTCGTCGTGTCGAGCTTCGGCAAGACCTTCCATGTCACGGGCTGGAAGGTCGGCACGGTGGCCGCCCCGGCCTCGCTGACGGCCGAGTTCCGCAAGGTGCACCAGTTCAACGTGTTCACGGTCAACACGCCGATGCAGCATGCGCTGGCGGCGTACCTCGCCGACCCGGCGCCCTACCTCGGCCTGCCGGCCTTCTACCAGGCCAAGCGTGACCTGTTCCGCGCCGGCCTCGCGGCCACGCGACTGCGCCTGCTGCCCAGCGAGGGCAGCTACTTCCAGTGCGTGGACTACTCGCAGGTCAGCGACCTCGGCGAGGAGGACTTCTGCCGCTGGCTCACCACCGAGGTCGGCGTGGCCGCGATCCCGCTGTCGGCGTTCTACGAGGACGGGCGCAACCAGCAGATCGCCCGGCTGTGCTTCGCCAAGCGCGACGAGACCCTGAAGCTGGCGCTGGAGCGCCTGTCGCGCCTGTAGGCGACGGCCCTAGCCGCGGCGCGGCTTGTCGTCGCCGTCGTCACCGGGCCACGGCAGGTCGCCGGGCTGCGACGGCCGGCTGCCGCCGGTGCCGAAGTCGAGTTCCGCGCCGGACGACGACGTGTCGATCTCGCCGGTCTTGGTGGTGAGGTCGAGGTCCAGCGACACGGCCTGACCGCCGTTGAACTCGGGCCGCAGCACGATCGTGCCTTCGGGCGCCGGCTCGGCCGCCGCGCCGATGGGCAGCAACACGTCCACGTTGTCGGCTTCCTCGGGTCGGTCGGCCTGGTGCAGGTCGCGCGCCAGCTGGTACAGGAACAGCACTTCCTGGTAGGCCGGCAGGTCGAACATCTCCGAGCCCGCGCCGCGCCGGAACAGCAGCGCCTCCAGTTCGGCCATCGCGTCCAGCGGGTTGGCCCAGACATGCTGGATGCGGCCCACCACCAGCGGGTAGTCCTCCAGCGCCCGGCCCGCGCCGGGGTCGCTGGTCCACTCCGGGGCCACGCTGTTGAAGCGCTGGTTGAAGCGCACGCGCGTGCGCTCGTAGGCCTCGCGGTCGCCGCGGCGGCGATGGATCTCCAGCAGCTTGAGGAACGGCAGCGGCGTGCCGCCCCCGGTGGAGCGCAGGTGCGCCATCAGCAGGTCGATCGCCGAATCGTCGTGGCCCAGCGCGATGAAGAAGTCCGCCTGCTGCTCGAGGTCGATCTGCTCGTCGACGCTGACCGCACGGCTGCTGTCGTCCAGCCGCGGTGCCACCGGCGGGATCGTCACGGCCACCGGAGCAGCCACAGTGGGAGGGGCGATCAGCGAGTCCAGGCCGATGTCGGTGGGCGGGCCTTCCCGCACCGACAGCGGGGCCGGGGCCGAAGGCATCTTCAGCGGCGCGCGCGACGACGGCTGATAGGTCGGCGGCGAGTAGGCGGAGTCCTCGCCCGGGTCGGCGGCCGGCGGCACGGATTCGTCGGCCTTGTCCCACCACACGTCGCCGCGCGGCGGCGGCAGCGGCTCGGGCTCGCGCCGCGAGCGCAGGCCGAGCCACAGCGACAGCGCGGCAAACGCGGCCGTGGCGGCAAACAGCGCCGGCACGAGCCAGCCCTGCTGCGACTGTTGCTGCTGGCGCTGGGCCTGCTCCTGGGCGATCTGGGCGCGCAGCGCCACCAGGGCCTCGGTCTGGGCCTTGGTGTCGGCACGCATGCGCGCCACCTCGGCCTCCAGGTCCTTCATCTGCTGGCGGGCCGCAGACGCGGCGGCCTCGGCTTCCGACGCCGCCTGGCGCGCGGCCAGCACCTGCGCCTCGGCCGCGGAGGCTCGGGCCTCGGCGGCCTGCACGGCGGCCAGATTGGCGGCCGCCACGCCGGGGTCGAGTTCCAGGCGCGGGCGGCCGGCGCGCACGGGTGCGGCCGCAGGCCGCGAGGCGGGCGCCGCGGGCGGCCGGGCACTGGTGGCTTCGACGGCGGCCGGGGCCGCTGCGGGGGCTGGAGCGGGTGCCGCGGCAAGCGCCGGCGCACGCGCCGGTGCGGCGGCGGTTCGCGTGGCCCGCGGCGGCGGCGCCGGGCGCGTGGCGCGGGGGGGCGCCGCCGGTGCGGACGCTGCAGGGGCCGGCGCGAGCGTCGCGGTGGCGGGGGCCTGCGGCGTGCTGCGCGGCAAGGGCGCGTCGGCGGTGGGCTCGCGCGGGATCGTCACCACCGGCGCCACGTTGACCAGCGGCGGATCGGCCAGCAGCACCAGACTGCGCGTGATGCGCGCCGGGCATCCCGCCGACACGGTGACGTTGACCACCGGCTCGTCGACGACGACGGTGGTCACGATGCGGATCACCGCCTCGGCGGCGGACCGGCCCTGCGTGACGCGCACGCGCACCAGGCCGGGCTGAAGCTTCGAGTCGCCGAGCTGCACCTCGGCCGCCGCGCACTCCGCGGCGAGGGTCTCGCCGTCGCTGAGCTGCACCGGCACCGCCAGGTTCAGCGTCTGGCCCAGGAACACCTGCGCCCGAATGTCGCCGAAGCCCAGGGCCGAAGCCGGGCCGGCGGCGGCCAAGGCCAGGATCGCCAGGGTTGATCGGGTCTTGCCGCTGAACATGCCTCGTGCGGGAGTCTTGGCCGTGGCGGGGTCGCACGGCATGTGACCTTTTGTGAACCGCGCCACTCTAGCATGGGGCTGCTGCGCCGACCCCCGCGACAAGCGAGCGGCAGCCCCGGGCGTGCGACGCCGTTCACGCCCGGCCGGCCGACCTTCGCGGCGGGACCACAATCGCCTCGGCCACCGCCACTGTCGCGACCGGGACATGCCATGCCGACGCCCACCCTTACGATCGAAGAACGCCGCAACATCGACACCGGACCGTGGTTTTCCAGGCTCTCCGAACCGCTGCGACAGGACATCCTGGCGCGCAGCCATGTGCGGCGCCTGCGCGACGGCGAACTCATGGCCGTGCGCGGCTCCAGCGCCGAGGAATGGTGCGGCGTGGCCGCCGGGGCGGTCCGGGTCAGCTCGGTGTCCCTGTCCGGCAAGCAGATCTCGCTGACCTACGTCGAGCCGGGCACCTGGTTCGGCGACATCGCGCTGTTCGACGGCCTGCCGCGCACCCACGACGGCCATGCCCATGGGCCGACCACGCTGCTGGCCGTGGGCAAGGCGGACTTCCGCGCCCTGCTGGCGGCCCATGTCGAGCTGTACGACGCGCTGCTGCGGCTGAACTGCCGCCGCCTGCGCCTGATGTTCGACGCGCTGGAGGACCTGAACACCCGCCCGCTCGCGTCGCGCCTGGCGCGCCAGCTGCTGCTGCTGGCCCGCAGCTACGGCATCGAGGAAGCCGGCGGGCAGCTGCGCATCGGCCTGGCCCTGGCGCAGGAGGACCTCGCGCAACTGCTGGGCGCGTCGCGCCAGCGCGTCAACCAGGAGCTCAAGGCCCTGGAACGCGACGGCGCGATCCGCGTCGAGCCGTCGAAGCTGGTCGTGCTGTCGCGCGACCGTCTGCTGGCACTGTCCGAGGCCTGAGCGCCGCCTGAAACGCCATGGAGCACTTCACCGGCACCCGTCCCGTCGCGCCCGAGCATGCGTTCGACGTCAACGCCCTGCAGGACTGGCTGCGGACCACCGTGGCCGGCTTTGCCGGGCCCCTGACGGTGGAGCAGTTCAAGGGCGGCCAGAGCAACCCGACCTTTCTGCTGCGCACCCCGGCGGCCCGCTACGTGATGCGCGCCAAGCCGGGGCCAGTGGCCCGCCTGCTGCCGTCGGCGCATGCGGTGGAGCGCGAGTACCGCGTGATGAAGGCCCTGGCCGGCAGCGGCGTGCCGGTGCCGCAGATGCTGGCCCTGTGCGAGGACGAGTCCCTGATCGGCCGCGCCTTCTACGTGATGGACTTCGTCGACGGCCGCGTGCTGTGGAACCAGGCCCTGCCGGACGCGACGCGCGAGGAGCGCGGCGCTATCTACGACGAGATGAACCGCGTCATCTCGGCGCTGCACTGCGTCGACGTGGCGGCCGCCGACCTGGCCGACTACGGGCGCCCCGGCAACTACTTCGAGCGCCAGATCGCGCGCTGGAGCAAGCAGTACGCGGCGTCGATCACGCAGCCGATCGAGGCGATGGACCGCCTGATGGAGTGGCTGCCGGCCCACCTGCCCGCCAGCGCCCGCGACGGGTCGCGGGTCAGCGTCGTGCACGGCGACTTCCGGCTCGACAACCTGGTGTTCCACCCCACCGAGCCACGCGTGCTGGCCGTGCTGGACTGGGAACTCTCCACGCTCGGGCATCCGCTGGCCGACTTCAGCTATCACTGCATGGCGTGGCACATCCCGCCGGGCGCGTTCCGCGGCATCGGCGGGCTCGACCTGCCGTCGCTGGGCATCCCCTCGGAAGCCGACTACGTGCGCCGCTACTGCGAGCGCACCGGCCTGGCCACGCCGCAGGCGCTGGCGGCCGACTGGAACTTCTACCTCGCCTACAACCTGTTCCGCATCGCCGCCATCCTGCAGGGCATCGCCCGGCGCGTGGAGGACGGCACCGCCGCCAGCGCCCAGGCGCGGCAGGCCGGCGCCGGCGCCCGGCCGCTGGCCGAGCTGGGCTGGCAGATGGCGTGCCGCGCCTGACCCCCTTCTCCCGACAAGGACCGATCGATGGACTTCGCCTTCTCCGACCGCACCAATGCGCTGCGGCAGCGCGTCTCGGACTTCATGGCCGAGCATGTCTACCCCGCGGAAGCGGCCTGCCACGAGGAGCTGATCGCCAACACGGCGGCCGGCCGCCGCTGGACGCCGCTGAAGGTGATCGAGGACCTCAAGCCCAAGGCCCGCGCCGCGGGCCTGTGGAACCTGTTCCTGCCCGACAGCGAACTGGGCGCCGGCCTGACCAACGCCGAGTACGCGCCGCTGGCCGAGATCATGGGCCGCGTGCCCTGGGCCAGCGAAGTGTTCAACTGCTCGGCGCCCGACACCGGCAACATGGAAGTGCTGGTGCGCTACGGCACGGCGGAGCAGAAGCAGCGCTGGCTGCAGCCGCTGCTGGCGGGGCAGATCCGCAGTGCCTTCGCGATGACCGAGCCCGGTGTCGCGTCGTCGGACGCCACCAACATCGAGGCGCGCATCGAGCGCCGCGGCGACGACTACGTGATCAACGGCCGCAAGTGGTGGACCTCGGGCGCCGGCGACCCGCGCTGCGCGATCATGATCTTCATGGGCAAGACCGACCCCTCCGCGGCGCGGCACTCCCAGCAGTCGATGATCCTGGTGCCGATGGACACGCCGGGGGTCAAGGTGCTGCGTCCGCTGCAGGTGTTCGGCTACGACGACGCGCCGCACGGCCACATGGAGATCGACTTCGACGACGTGCGCGTGCCGGCGTCCAACATCCTGCTCGGCGAGGGCCGCGGCTTCGAGATCGCGCAGGGCCGCCTCGGCCCCGGCCGCATCCACCATTGCATGCGGCTGATCGGCCTGGCCGAGCGGGCGCTCGAGCTGATGTGCCGGCGCGCGACGCAGCGCGTGGCCTTCGGCCGGCCGGTGTCGGACCAGGGCGTGACGCGCGAGCGCATCGCCGAGGCGCGCTGCCAGATCGAGCAGGCGCGCCTGCTCACGCTGAAGGCGGCCTGGATGATGGACAAGGCCGGCAACAAGAGCGCCCAGGCCGAGATCGCGATGATCAAGGTGGTGGCGCCCAACATGGCCTGCCGCGTGATCGACTGGGCGATGCAGGCCTACGGCGGTGCCGGCATGAGCCAGGACACGCCGCTGGCGTACTTCTACACGCTGGCCCGCACGCTGCGGTTCGCCGACGGCCCCGACGAGGTGCACCGCAACGCGCTCGCCAAGCTGGAACTGGGCCGCGCGCCGCGCTAGCACGCGGGCCGCGGGCGGTGCCTAGCGCGCGTCGCCGGGCGGCAGCGCGCTCGGCGCGCCCCAGCCGCTGGGCCGTTCGCTGCCCAGCTGGCCGCGCACCACCTCCTCGCCCACGCGCCGGGCGGCGGCCGCAGCCACCACCGCGAGGTCGATCGCGCGCTGCATCGTGGCGACGTCGGGCTGCGGCATCGCCATGCGCAGCACGAAGCGGCCGCGTTGCACCACCATCACGAACGGCAGGTCGGCCGCCAGCCAGGGCGCCGCGGCCTGCAAGGCCTGCGACAGCGGCCCGTCGAGCCACAGCGGCGCGGCGGCCGGGCGGTTGGCGAGCGCGGCGAATCGCTCGCGCAGCGGCCCGAGCGTCGAGCGCGGCACCGTGGGGAACAGCACCAGCCAGCGCATCTCCTCGGGCGTGCGGTCGTCCATGCGGGTCTGGTTGCCTTCGGTCACCTGCTCGAAAACGTCGTTCTCGAGCCGGTTCATCAGGGCGCGCGCGATGACCAGCATCTGCAGGTCGCCGGCGTCGCCGATGTCGGCGCGCACGCGCAACTCGTGCTCGCCGATGTAGTCGCGTTGCGCGAGGCCCCACTCGGCGCGCCACGCAGGGCCGTCGCCGCCGGCCTCGACCACGAAGCCTTCGCTGCCGCGCGCGGGGGCGAAGCGCCATCCAGCCCCCTCGGCCCACTGGCGCACCGGCGTGAACGCCAGCGTGTCCTGCGGGGCCGGGCCGAACCAGCGCCTGAAGAGGTTTCGCATCGCTGCTAGAGTGAAGCGAGGCCGTTGCGCAAGGAGACCCGAACCATGATCGAAGTGTATTCGTGGGCCACGCCCAACGGGCACAAGGTGCACATCATGCTGGAGGAGTGCGGCCTGCCCTACCGGGTGCATGCGGTGGACATCGGCAAGGGCGACCAGTTCCAGCCCGACTTCCTGGCCATCAGCCCGAACAACAAGATCCCGGCCATCGTCGACCCCGACGGCCCGGACGGCCAGCCGATGTCGCTGTTCGAGTCCGGCGCGATCCTGCTGTACCTCGCCGGCAAGACCGGGCGCTTCCTGCCGGCCGACGTGCGCGGCCGCTACGAGGTGCTGCAGTGGCTGATGTTCCAGATGGGCGGCGTGGGCCCGATGCTGGGCCAGACGCACCACTTCCGCATCTACGCGCCCGAGAAGATCGCCTATGCGGTGGACCGCTACACCAACGAAGCGAAGCGCCTGTATGGCGTGATGGACCGGCGGCTGGCGAAGTCGCGCTACCTGGGCGGTGCCGACTACTCCATCGCCGACATCGCCGTGTTCCCCTGGCTGCGCTCCTGGAAGAACCAGGGCATCGACTGGGCCGACTATCCGCACCTCAAGGGCTGGTTCGACGAGATCGGCGGCCGGCCTGCGGTGCAGCGCGGCGTGGAAGTGCTGGCCTCGGCGCGCAAGCCGCTCACCGACGACAAGGCGCGCGAGCAGCTGTTCGGCAGCACGCAGTACCAGCGGCGATGACCGCCGCGCGGGGCGCGTGATGCGCCCCGCGGGCCGGTCAGGAGCGCGGGGCTACTGGTCCTTGAAGTCGCCCGCCACGCCGATCACCAGACGCGCCGGGTCGAGGTGACGGCGCAGTGCGGCGTTCACCTGCTCCAGCGTCAGCGCCGAAAGGCGCGCGTCCACCTGCCCCGCGAACGCCAGCGTGCGCTCGAGGTCGAGGTTGCGCGCCAGCGCGCCGGCGAGGTTGCCGTCCTGGGCCCGCGACAGGCGGCGGAAGTTCAGCAGCCCGGCCTTGCCCTCTTCCAGTTCCTTGGCGGTGAAGCCGTCCTTCAGCGCACGCGCCAGCTCCTCCTTGAAGGCGGCTTCCACCCTGGCTCGGTTGCCGGGCGCGAAGATCGCGCCGGCGTTCCAGGTGGAGTTCGCCTCGTAGGGGTTCCAGTCCACGTAGGAGTAGACGTCGTAGGACAGGCCGTCCTTCTCGCGGATGCGCTTCCACAGGCGCGAGTTGCCGCCGCTGCCGAGCAGGTAGTTGGCCATCATGAGGGCGGCGTAGTCGCCGTCGCCCTCCTTGAGCGCCACCGGCAGCAGCGCCTGCATGACGGCGTTTTGCTTGTCCGGCGTCAGGAACACCAGCCGCGCCGGCGGCACCGCCACCAGCGGCTGCGGCACCCGCACATACGGCGCGGCCGTGGCCCAGCCCCCGAGCGCCCGCGTCGCGGCGGCCTTCACCGCGTCGACGTCGAAGTCGCCCACGACGGCCAGCTCGCCCCGGCTGGCGCCGACGATGCGCGCATGCAGCCCGCGCAGCACGTCGGGCGTCACGGCGGCCACGTCCTTCAGTCGCTCGTCGAAGTTGCGCGCGTGGCGGATATCGCCGCGCGGATACGGGTTGCCGTGACGCGCCAGCGCGTCCTGCAGCACCGCCTCGGGTTCCATGCGCTGCGCCTCGATGCCGGCCACCGCGACGCGGCGCAGCTCGTCGAGCACGGCGGCGTCGAAGGCCGGACGCCGCAGCAGCTGGCCCACCAGTTCGACCGCCGCCGGCAGGTGCTCGCGGCGCGACTGCAGGTTCACCGTGAGCACGCCGGGCGCGCCGCCGTCGTAGCCGATGCGGATCTCGGTGCGCAGCGCATTGAGCCGGTCCTGCACCTGCTGGCGCGTCAGCTCGGGCGTGCCCTTGTCCAGCATGGCGGCCATCAGGTCCATCGCCTCGGCCTGGCCCTGCAGCGTGGCGAGGTCGCCGCCGCGCAGCGTGAGCCGTGCCGACACCGACTGGCCGCGCGTGGTCTTGGGCAGCAGCGCGAACTGCACGCCGGCGGCGGCGCCCGCGAGCCGGCCGCGCTGGGTGCGGGCGTCGATGTTGGCCGGGCTCGCGTCGAAGCGCTCGGCACTGGCGGCGGCGGCCTGGGGCACGAAGCTCTTCATCTGGGCCGCCACGTCCACCGGGGCCGGCGCACCGGCGCGCACGGGCTTGTCCGTCGGCACGTAGGCGCCCAGCGTGCGGTTGGCCGGCAGCAGCACCTGCGCCGCGAAGCGCTGCACGTCCTCCAGCCGCGCGGCGCGGACGCGGTCGCGCAGCAGGAAGAACAGGCGCCAGTCGCCCTGGGCCACGCTCTCGGACAGCGCCACGCCCACCTGCTCGGGGTCGGTGAACTGCCGCTCCCAGTCGTTGAGCCACTTCACGCGGGCCCGCTCCAGCTCGTCGGCGGTGATCGGGTCCGCCGCCACGCCTTCGAGCGTGGCCAGCAGGGCCGCCTGCGCCGCGGCGATGTCCTGCCCCGGCGCCAGCGCGGCGCCGAAGGACAGGAAGCCGGGGTCGTGCAAGCCGGTGGTCCAGGCCCAGGTGCCGGCGGCCAGCTTCTGCTCGGTCATGCGGCGATGCAGGCGGCCGGCCGGCGTGTCGCCCATCACCAGCGTCAGCAGTTCGGCCGCGGCGTGGTCCGGGTGCGCGCCGGGCACGCTGTGGTAGGCCGCCATCAGCTGCGGCGTGCCGCCGACGCGGCGCAGCGTGATCGCGCGCTCGCCGTCCTGCACCGCGTCCAGCGTGTAGAGCACGGGCAGCTTGCGGTCGGGCCGGGGGATCTTGCCGAAGTGACGTTCCACCAGCGCCAGCACGCGCGCCGGCTCGAACTTGCCCGACACGGTCAGCGTCGCGTTGTCCGGCTGGTAGTAGCGGCGGTAGAACGCCTGCAAGCGGCCGATGTCCACCTGCTCGACGTCGGTGCGCGCACCGATCGTCGAGTTGCCGTAGTTGTGCCACTGGTACATCGTGGCCAGGGTCTTCTCGAACAGGATGCGGCCGGGGTTGTTCTCGCCCATCTCCATCTCGTTGCGCACCACCGTCATCTCGCTGTCGAGGTCCTTGCGCGCGATGAAGCTCTTGGTCATCGAGTCGCCGAGCCAGTCCAGGTACCAGGCCAGGCTCGCGTCATTGGCGGCGAAGCTGGCGAAGTAGTTGGTGCGGTCGAGCCAGGTGGTGCCGTTGGCGCGCAGGCCGCGCTTGTTGAACTCGGCCCACACCGTGGGATGGCGCGGCGTGCCCTTGAACAGCAGGTGCTCCAGCAGGTGCGCCATGCCGGTCTCGCCGTAGTTCTCGTGCCGGCTGCCGACGCGGTAGGTCAGGTTCACCGTCGTCGTCGGCTTGGAATCGTCGGGCGCCAGCAGCACCTGCAGGCCGTTGGGCAGCCGGTACTCGGTGATGCCCTCGACCTGGGTCACGGGCTTGGGCGCGGCCACCGCGGGTGCCGCGGCGTTCAGGGCCAGCAGGAGCAGCGCGAAGGCGCGAAGCAGCAGGGTCGGCATGGCGTGTCGTCTCGATGGCGAAGGGTTGGGCGCCGGGGCTCCGGCGGCAGGATCATGACGGGGTCAACACGGGCCCGGTGGCCGCGGGCCTGGCGTTGGCCGCGGTCGGGTCGATCGGGGGCAGAGATATCTCACCGCAGCATCATGCAATGAAGTGTCAGCGACCGACCACCTCGCCGATCTCGATGGCCACGCCGGTGGCGCCGGGGGCCACCGCGGCCGAGAAGCCCTGCAGGTCGCCCGGCTGCGCCGTCGCATCGCCGGACTTGCTGATGCGCGCGCCGACCACCACGCGGGCGGCCGACGACAGCGTGGCCGCCGGGCTCATCGCCATGCTGTCGTCGAGCGTGAAGGCCAGCGGCAGGTCCCGCACCTTCTTGCGCAGGATCGCCAGCGGCATGCGCGGCCCTTCGGCCGGCCGGGCGAACACGAACACCGTGTCGTCCGGCGAGGCCTGGGCCGCCAGCTTGGGCGACAGCACGACCCGGCCGCTGACCGACTTGCCGCCCCCGGCCGCGGGCGCCGTCGGGGCCGCCGCCGGTGCGGGCGCAGCGGAGGCGGTCACCGTGGCGGGCGGTGCCGGCCGCGCCGTCGCGGTCGCTGTGCCCCCCATGCGCTGTCGTGCCTCGTCGATGCCGCCCTGGATCTGGCGCGTGAGTTCGCTGTCGGGGGCCAGGGCCAGCATCTGCTCCCATTGGCGCACCGCACCGGCGTAGTCCTGGCGGTCGAAGGCGAGCGAGCCGGCCATCGACAGCGCCTTGAGGTTGCGCGGGTCCAGCTTCAGCGCACGTTCGATCAGGCGCGCGGGCTCGCCCTCGAGCGAGCGGCCGTTCACCACCGCCAGCGCGTCGGCATAGTCGGCCAGCACCGCAGCGTCGTCGGCGCGCAGCTCCGCAGCGCGCTTGAAGGCCGGCACGGCCTTGTCGTGCTGCCCGAGCACCGCATGCGACCGGCCGAGCATGACCCAGCCATCGACGTCGTCCGGGCGCTCCTTCATGCGATCGGCCAGGCGCGCGACCATCTCCTCGATCTGCTCGCGGGTCACCGAGTGACCGTTGCCCGCCGGCACGTCGGGGTTGGTGCGCGCCGCGACGTCCAGTGCGGCCGGCGAACCGAGCCAGGCATAGCCCCCCGCCGCCACGCCCACCACCAGCAGCGACAGCAGCGCGGCGAGCCGTGGCGAGGGTTTCACCACGGCCACATCGGAACCCTGCCCGTCCAGCGTGACCAGCTCGACGAGCCGGCGCTCCAGCGGCTCGCGGGCCTGCGCATAGGCCGCCTCGCCGAGCGCCCCGCCCTCGTGCAGCGACTTCAGCTGCTGCAACTGCGCCTGCACGCGCGCCGCCTCGGGCGAGGCGGCCGGGGACTTGCCGGGACGGCCGCGCCACCACAGGGGCCACGTCAGCATCACGGCCGCCAGCAGCGCCAGCAGCGCGGCACCGATCAGGAACAGGCTCATCGCACCCCTCTCCGGGTGGCGGGGGCGCCGTCGTTGTCGTCATCGTCGAGATCGGGCTCGAAGCGGTCGGGCGCCAGGCGGTTGCGACGCCGCAGCACCACCCCCAGCGTGACCACGCCCCCCACCAGCAGCAGGCCCGGGCCGACCCACAGCAGCGCCGTGGCCGCATTGAACGGCGGCCGGTAGCGCACGAAGTCGCCATAGCGGTCGGTCATGAACTGCACCACTTCCTCGTCGGTGGCGCCGCGACGGAGCTGCTCGCGCACCTGTTGCCGCAGGTCCTCGGCCAGGCCGGAGTGAGAGTCCGCGATGGTCTGGTTCTGGCACACCAGGCAGCGCAGCTCGGCCGAGATGCGCATCACGCGCGCCTCGAGCGCCGGGTCGGCGGTAGCCGGGGCGGCCTCGCGCGCGACGGCGCCGACACAGGCCGCCAGCAGCAGCCAGGAAGCGAGCAACCTAAGCATTGAGTTCCTTGAGCAGCGGCACGATGCGATCGCGAAGCACCTCGGGCGTCACCGGCCCGATCTGCTTGAAGCGCACCACGCCCTGCTTGTCGATGACGAAGGTCTCGGGCACGCCGTAGACGCCGAAGTCGATGCCCACGCGCCCGTCGGCGTCGAACAGCGACATCTCGTAGGGATTGCCGTAGCGCGCCAGCCAGCCCAGTCCGTCGCGCCGCGTGTCCTTGTAGTTCAGCCCCACCAGCGGCGCCTGCTTCGTGCGGGCGAAGTCCAGCAGGTGCGGATGCTCGTCGCGGCAGGCCGCGCACCACGAGGCCCAGACGTTGAGGATCCACACCTTTCCGAGCATGTCCTCGCGCCGCACGACACGGGCCTCGTCGTCCAGCCGCGTCAGCGCGAAGGCCGGCGCGGGCTTGCCGATCAGCGGCGACGGCACCTCGCGCGGGTCCAGCTGCAGGCCGCGCGCCAGGAACCCCAGCAGCACCAGGAACAGTGCCAGCGGGATCAGGAAGCGCAGCGCCTTCATGGTGCGGCTCCGGACGCGGCCAGCGCCTCCTGCGCCTCGCGCTCGCGGCGCGTGGCGCGATAGCGTCGGTCGGACGCGGCCAGGGCACCGCCGAGCGCCATCAGCAGGCAGCCGCCCCAGATCCAGTCGACGAAGGGCTTGAAGTAGACGCGAACCACCCACGCCTGTCCGGCGGGGCCGGCCGGCTCGCCGAGCGACACGTAGAGGTCGCGCGTGAAGCCGGTGTCGATGGCGGCCTCGGTCATCGGGTTCTGCTGCACGCGGTAGATGCGCTTTTCCGGCTTCATCAGCGCCACCGGGCGGCCGTCGCGGGTGACTTCCATCAGGCCGCGCACGCCGCTGTAATTGGGGCCCTCGATCTCGCGCACGCCGCGGTAGGTGAAGGTGTAGCCGGCCAGCGTGGTGGTGTCGCCCGGTTCCATCTTCAGGTCGCGCTCGATGCCGTAGGTGTTGACCATGCTGACGCCGAAGGCGAACGCGGCCACGCCCAGGTGCGCGATCCACATGCCCGCCAGGGCCCGCGGCACGAGGCGCACGCGGCCGGCCAGTCCGGCGAGGCCGGCGCCCGGGCGCACTCGCTCGATCACGTCCACGGCCACCGTGAACACCACCCACCAGGCCATCAGGAAGCCCAGCGTGGCCAGCGCCGAGATGCGCCCGGCCGCCCAGCCGGTGGCCAGCGCCGCGACCACCGTGAGGCCGGCCGCCCAGCGCAGGCGCCGGGCGAGATCGGGCACCTCGGCCTGGCGCCAGCGCGCCAGCGGGCCCACGCCCATCAGGAACACCAGCGGCGCCATCACCGGCACGAACACGCTGTCGAAGTACGGCGGGCCGACGGAGATCTTGCCCAGGTTCAGCGCGTCCAGCGCCAGCGGGTACAGCGTGCCCAGCAGCACGGTGGCCATCGCCACCACCAGCAGCACGTTGTTGCCCAGCAGCATCGACTCGCGCGACACCAGCTCGAAGCGTGCGCCCAGGCCCACCGTCGGCGCGCGCCAGGCGTACAGCATGAGCGACCCGCCGACCACCACACCCAGGAAGGCCAGGATGAACAGGCCGCGCGTCGGGTCGGTGGCGAACGCATGCACCGACGACAGCACGCCCGAGCGCACGAGGAAGGTGCCCAGCAGCGACAGCGAGAACGCCATGATCGCCAGCAGCACGGTCCAGGACTTGAACGCGCCGCGTTTCTCGGTCACGGCCAGCGAGTGGATCAGCGCCGTGCCGACCAGCCACGGCATGAAGGACGCGTTCTCCACCGGGTCCCAGAACCACCAGCCGCCCCAGCCCAGCTCGTAGTAGGCCCACCAGCTGCCCAGCGCGATGCCGATGGTGAGGAAGATCCAGGCGGCGGTGGTCCAGGGGCGCGTCCAGCGAGCCCATGCAGCGTCCAGCCGGCCGCCCAGCAGCGCCGCCACCGCGAACGCGAAGGCCACCGAGAAGCCCACGTAGCCCATGTAGAGCATCGGCGGGTGGATCACCATGCCCGGGTCCTGCAGCAGCGGGTTCAGGTCGCGGCCGTCGGGCGCCGCAGGCAGCAGGCGGTCGAACGGGTTGGACGTGATCAGCGTGAAGAGCAGGAAGCCGACGTTGACCAGGCCCAGCACGCCGATGATGCGCGCCACCATGTCCTGCGGCAGGTGGCGGCTGAAGGCGGCCACGGCCAGGGTCCACAGGCTGAGCATCAGCAGCCACAGCAGCAGCGAGCCTTCGTGGCCGCCCCAGACGGCGGCGATGCGATAGGCCAGCGGCAGCGCCGAGTTGGAGTTCGACGCCACGTAATGAACCGAGAAGTCGTTGCCGATGAAGGCCGCGGTGAGGCAGGCGTAGGCGATGACGACCAGCAGGCATTGCGCCTGCGCCGCCGGCCGGGCCAGCGCCATCCAGTCGGCGCGGCCGCGGGCGGCGCCGGCGATCGGCAGCACGCCCTGCACCAGCGCCACGCCCAGCGAGAGCAGCAGCGCGAAATGACCGAGTTCCGGCGTCATGGGCGGGCTCCCGGCACCACCGTGTCGGCGATCTTCTGGTTCGTCTTCTGGGCCCGGGCCAGCGCCTCGGCGGCCTCGGGGGGCATGTAGTTCTCGTCGTGCTTGGCCAGCACCTCGCGGGCCATGAACACGCCGTCGGCACCGAGCTTGCCCTGCGCCACGACGCCCTTGCCTTCCTTGAACAGGTCCGGAAGGATGCCGGTGTAGCGCACGGTGACGGCCTTCGCGGTATCGGTGACACCGAACTCGATCTGGGTGCCGGTGCGCTTGACGCTGCCTTCGACGACCAGGCCGCCGATGCGGAACGTGCGGTCGGCCGGGCTCTCGCCCGCGGCCACCTGCGTCGGCGAGAAGAAGAACACCAGGTTGCTCTGGAACGCGTTGAGCACCAGCCCGACGCCGGCACTGACCGCGACGACGATGCCCACGACGATCGCGATGCGGCGCTGGCGGGGCTTCACGACTGGCCCTCCGGGGTGCCGACGGCGCGCAGGGCCGCCGCGCGGCGGCGCCGGGCCAGCACCGGCTCGGCGGCCATGACGGCCAGGGTCATGGCGTAGGAGCCCCAGACGTACAGGCCGTAGCCGCCCATCGAGAGGAAGTGGTTCAAGTCGGTCCAGTTCATCGGGATCCTTCCTTCGGTGCAGCTTGCGCCAGATCGGCCGCCCAGTCGGCGTCGCGGTCTCTTTCGAGGGCGATGGCCTGGGCCCGGGTAAACACCACCGCGAACGCATAGGCCCAGAACGCGAAGGTCATCAGCAGCATGGCGGTGAGCATGGTGTGGGCCATCTTGGGCGCGGCGGTCAGGCTGATGGTGGCGCCCTGGTGCAGCGTGTTCCACCACTTCACGGAGAAATAGATGATCGGCACGTTCACCACCCCCACCAGCGCCAGCAGCGCGCCGGCCCGGTCGGCGCGTGACCAGTCGTCGATCGAGTTCACGAGAGCAATGAAGCCGAGATACAGGAACAGCAGGATGAGTTCCGACGTCAGGCGCGCGTCCCACACCCACCACGTACCCCAGGTCGGCTTGCCCCAGAAGGCGCCGGTCCACAGGGCCAGGAACGTGAAAAGTGCGCCGGTGGGGGCCAGGGCCCGCGCCACGTTGAACGCCATGCGCGCGTTGAGGGCCCAGCCCACCCCGGCCCAGAACGCCATCGCCAGGTACAGGATCATCGACATCCACGCCGCCGGCACGTGGATGAAGATGATGCGGTAGGCCTCGCCCTGCGTGGCGTCGGTCGGCGCGACGAAGAACCCGATGTACAGGCCGGCGGCATACAGCGCGATCGCCAGGGCCCACAGCCAGGGGTTGACCCGGTCGGCGAGACGGTGGAAGCGCGACGGCGCGGCGAAGGTGGTCAGGCGGGTGGGTGCGGTGGTCATGCCCTACTCCATCGCGATGCGCAGCGCCATGCCGGTGGCCGGCGGCGCCAGCAGCGCCGTGAAGATGGCCAGCGCCCCCAGCAGCGAGAGGTGGCCCGACACCGACAGCCCGCTGTCGGCGGCCCCCACGGCACCGGCACCGAAGATGAGGGCCGGCGTGGTGAGCGGCACCACCAGCAGGATCAGCAGCACGCCGGCGCTGCGCACGCCCAGCGTGAGCGCGGCCCCCAGGCCGCCCAGCAGGCTGAGGATCGGGGTGCCCAGCAGCAGCGACACCACCAGCGTGCCCAGCGCCGGCAGGCTCATGTCCAGCAGCAGGCCGATCAGCGGCGCGGCCAGCACCAGCGGCGCGCCGGTCACGGTCCAGTGGGCGGCGGCCTTGGCGCCGGCGATCACCGCGCCGGGCTGGCCGGACAGGATCATCTGCTCCAGCGAGCCGTCGGCCATGTCGCCCGCGTACAGGCTCGACACCGACAGCATCGCCGCCAGCAGCGCGCTGACCCAGACGATGCCCGCGGCGATCTCGCGCAGGCGGTCGGGCTCCGGCCCCACCCCGAGCGGGAACAGGCTGATCGCGACCACGAAGAACATCAGCGGCAGCAGTGCCTCGACCCGGCGGCGCAGGGCCAGCCGCAGGTCGCGGGCGTAGAGGGCGGTGAAGGCAGCGGCCATCGGCACTCAGGCGCAGGCGTCGAGGTCGAACTCGGCCATCGGCGGCGCGTCGGCGCCCACGGACTGGTGGCTGGTGAGCAGCACGCTGCCACCGCGCGCGAGATGCGCGCGCAGCAGGCGGTTGACGGCGGCCAGGCCGTCGGTGTCCAGCGCGTCGTAGGGCTCGTCCAGGATCCACAGCGCCGCATCGCGCTCCAGCGCCAGCCGCGCCAGTGCGCCGCGCCGGCGCTGGCCCTGCGACAGGGTGCGCACCGGGGCCTGCAGGCGCGCGCCCAGGCCCAGCCCTTCGAGCGCGGCGCGGATCGCCGCCGGGTCGTCGGCGCGACCGTGCAGCGCCGCCAGGAAGCGCAGCGACTCGGTCAGCGTGAGATCGTCCTTGAGCGCGCTGGCATGGCCGATGTAGACGCGCCGGGCCGGCAGGTCGGGCGCGCGCCGCACCGGCACGCCGCCCCAGGTGACCGACCCGGCCTCGGGCGTGGACAGCCCGGCGGCCAGGCGCAGCAGGCTGGTCTTGCCGCGGCCGTTGCGGCCGCGCAGCCACGTGGCCGTACCCGGCCGCACCTCGAAGCTCACGCCCGCGAACAGCCGCCGGCCGCCGCGGCGGCAGGCGACGTCGTGCAAGGCCAGCGCAGGCAGCGCCGCGACGGGCGGCTGGGCTGCGGGCGGCAAGTCGGCGTCGGTCAAGGGTTCGAATCCTTTGTCGAGAACTCAGCCATGGGCGGGCCGTCGCGATACGAACCCCGACAGCGCGATCTTCAAGAGCCGCCCCGGGGCAACACCTCTAGGTTACCCGCAGACCCATGCCCTGAGGCAACCGCCTCGCCGCCGGCGGCGCGGAAGCTGGCGTCAGTGCTTGTGGCCGCCCTGCGGCAGCCCCAGCGGACGCACCGCGGCCTTGACCTCGAGCGTCTCCTTCTTGCCGTCCTTGCCTTCGATCACGAGGGTGACCGGCACGGTGTCGCCGTCCTTCATCTGCTGCTTCAGATCCATCAGCATGACGTGATAGCCGCCCGGCTTGAGTTCGACGGCCTTGCCGGCGGGCAGGTCCAGGCCGGAGACGGCGCGCATCCTCATCACGTTGCCGTCCATCGCCATCTCGTGGATCTCGACGAGGCCGGCCACCGGCGAACTGGCCGACACGAGACGGCCTCCCTGCGTTGACGTGATGCGGGCGAACATGCCGGTGGCCTTCTGCTGCGCCACGGTGCCGCGGATCCAGGGTTCCGCCACGGTGGTCTGGGCGGTTGCGGCTTGTGCGGCCAACGCGACGGCCACGGCCAGGGGGATGCGAAGAAGCGAGTTCATGTGAGACTCCAGTTCAAACGGAACAGGCGCCGGGCGCCGGTCGTGCCCGGCCCGCGGGCATGCCGCGCAGGCGCGACGCGAAGAGAACCGAGGCCGGCCGCTCGCCCCGACCGGGGCGGCTGCACGACGATCAGGCGCAGGCCGGTGGCGCGCGAGGCTGGCCGGTCGGCCAGAGGTCGGCCGCGACTGGTGGGCGCGCCCCGGGGGCCGTGACGCCGGCGGAACCGAACTGGAGAGCCTGCCATGCCGACTCGGGCTGGAGGACCGCGAGATCGGTCCCCGGCGCCGTACAGTAGCCGCAAGGCCAATGGGGCGACGATGGGTCCGGCTGCCCAGGCTTTGCGCCAACGGGGACACGCGAAGCCCCCTGCGCGGAACACACCTCCGCCCACAACGCGCCATCGCGGGCAGCCAGCGCATGCGACACCGCCGGCGCCAGCGTGGCCATGAGCATCGCGGCCCAGGCAGCCCACGCGGCGATGCGGACGAGGAGGCGGCTGCGGATCATTGCGCGTCGATTCTATCGACGCGGATCGGGAGAACCTCCCGACGTGCGAGCCATCCGCCTGGAGCTGTCGATCAGTTGGCCTGCCCGGAGGGACTCGAACCCCCGACCTGCTGCTTAGAAGGCAGCTGCTCTATCCAGTTGAGCTACGGGCAGTCGCGCCGCGGCGCGGGGTCACGATGGCGGTTGGTCGGGGCGACACGATTCGAACGTGCGACCTACTGCTCCCAAAGCAGACGCGCTACCAGGCTGCGCTACGCCCCGACGTGAGGGCATTCTACGGTTGCACCACTTCGGCGTTCGGCGGCTTCGGCGCGGGCAAGGCCAGCGTGCGCGCCACGGCCTGGCACTGGCGGATGTGCTGCTCGCAGACGAAACGCAGCGCCCCGTAGGTGAGCATGGCCGACACCGCCTGCCCGGCGATGGGCACGTACTTGGCGGCCTGCTGCGTGGTCAGGCGCACGCCGACGATCTTCAGCAGCTGGATCACCAGCTCGCGCGTCACCAGCTTGCCCACCAGCATCCCGCCGCCGGCGCTGATGGCCTTGTAGACGACCAGCTGCCGGTTGGGCGCGAGGCGCTCGATCTGCTGGGGGCTCAGGCCGAAGGCCCGGTTGATCTCGGGCAGCAGCTTGACCAGCACGCCCACGTCGGTGAGCCAGTCCAGCCCCGGCACCGGCACCATCGCTACGCCAGCCGCCAGCAGCGCGCGCTGGGTCACGAGGCGGCGGCAGCGGCGCGCGATGGCGTCGGTGGGGTCTTCCGCCGGCGACACCGGCGCGGCCCGGGCCTTGGCGCTCATGACGGCGCGCGGTCGAGCACGATCACGCCGTCCGCGTCGGCCAGCAGCCAGTCGCCGGGCCGCACCGGCACGCCCTGGACGCGCACCGGCACGTCGCGCCGGCCTTCGCCGCGCTTGGCCGGCGGCATCGGGCACGGCGCCAGCGCGCGGATGCCGACATCCGCCGCCGCCAGTTCCGCCACGTCGCGCACGCAACCGTCGACCACCACGCCGGCCCAGCCGTTGCGCGCCGCCAGGTCGCCGAGCTTGCCGCCGACCATCGCGGTGCGCAGCGAACCGCCGCCGTCCACCACCAGCACCCGGCCCTGGCCCGGCTGCTCGAGCGCGGCGCGCACATGGGTGTTGTCCTCGAAGCATTGCAACGTGACCACCGTGCCGGCGAAGGCGGCCCGGCCGCCGAACGACCGCAGCAGCGGGCTCAGGACGCGCAGCGACGGCTCGTCCTTCAGGGCGTCGCACAGGTCGCAGGTGGCAGGCAGGCTCATCGCGGCTCCTCGGATGAAACAGGCGGGTCGGGCCGGTGCACGCGGATGCGTGGCGACGCGTTCAATGGGGCGCACCGATAATCGGCCGACGCCCCGACACCACCATCATGCCCAATCCCCGCATCTCCGTCCCGGCCCTCCTGGCCACGATGCTGTTCTGCGCGGCCGCGCCGGCCCAGGATCGGCCCCAGATGAACCTGCCGGTGGTGGAGATGCGCGCCGGCACCTACAGCATCCGGGCCCAGGTGGCCGCCACGCCCGAGCAGCGCTCGGTGGGCCTGATGCACCGGCGCGACATGCCGCAGCACGAGGGCATGCTGTTCGTGTTCGATCAGCCCTCGGTGCAGTGCTTCTGGATGAAGAACACCCTGCTGCCGCTGTCGATCGCCTTCCTGGCCGACGACGGCACGGTGGTCAACGTGGCCGACATGCAGCCGCAATCGCTGGACAGCCATTGCTCGGCCAGGCCGGTGCGCTACGCGCTGGAGATGAACCAGGGATGGTTCGCCAAACGCGGCATCAAGGCGGGGGCCCGGCTGACGGGGCCCGGCGGCAAGCCGCTCGGCACCCCGTAGCCGGCACGCGCGTCAGGCGAAGTTCGCCGCCGCGAAGTTCCAGTTCACCAGCTTGTCGAGGAAGGTCTCGACGAACTTCTGGCGCAGGTTGCGGTAGTCGATGTAGTAGGCGTGTTCCCACACGTCCACGGTCAGCAGCGCCTTGTCGGCGGTGGTCAGCGGCGTGCCGGCGGCGCCGGTGTTGACGATGTCCACGCTGCCGTCGGGCTTCTTGACCAGCCAGGTCCAGCCGGAGCCGAAGTTGCCGACCGCGCTCTTGACGAAGGCCTCGCGGAAGGCGGCATAGCTGCCCCACTTGGCGTTGATCGCCGCGGCCAGGGCGCCGGTGGGCTCGCCGCCGCCGTTGGGCGTCATGCAGTTCCAGAAGAAGGTGTGGTTCCAGATCTGGGCCGCGTTGTTGTAGACGCCGCCGCTGGCCTTCTTGACGATCTGCTCGAGCGTCATCGAATCGAACTCGGTGCCCTTCTGCAGGTTGTTCAGGTTCACCACGTAGGCGTTGTGATGCTTGCCGTGGTGGAACTCGAGCGTCTCCTTGCTGTAGTGGGGCGCGAGCGCGTCGATCGCGTACGGCAGGGGCGGCAGGGTGTGTTCCATGATTCTTCCTGTGGCGTGTGGGTGAGGACGGAGCCGATTCTAGGCAGGTGCGGCGCCCCGGCCGACGGGCGGGTCAATCCGGTGCCGGCGCGTCGGCACCGTCGGGCTCGACCCGGGCCCGCACCGCACCGTCGTGCCATTGCAGCGCCAGCCTCTGGCCCGGCTCGACGCGCCGCGCCGACAGCACGGGGCGCGCCTGCGCGTCGAGCACGAAGGCATAGCCGCGGCGCAGCACTTGGGTCGGGTCAAGCGCGCCGAGCCGGCCCTGCAGCGTGTCCAGCCGCGCCGTGCGGCCGGTCATCGACCGCGCCACCGCGGCCTGCAGGCGGTCGAGCAGGCGCCGCAGGGCCGCCGGCTGCGGGTCGATCGCCCGGCCGAGCGCGCGCCCCAGGCGATGCTCCAGCCCCTGAAGGCCCTGCCGGGACCGCGCCAGGGCCTGCGCCGGACGGGCCAGCTGCAGCGCCATTCGATCCAGCCGCTGCCCGTGCGACTCGAGCCGATGGCGCAGCAGCGTGCGCAGGCGGCGCGCCGTGTCGTCCAGGCCCGCCAGCAGGTCGTCGCGCGAGGGCAGCGCCAGCTCGGCGGCGGCGGTGGGCGTGGGCGCCCGCACGTCGGCGGCGAAGTCCGTCAGCGTGACGTCGGTCTCGTGGCCGACGCCGGAGATCACCGGCATCGGCATCGCCGCCACAGCGCGGACGACGCGCTCGTCGTTGAAGGCCCACAGGTCCTCGATCGAGCCACCGCCACGCGCGACGATGAGCAGGTCCACCTCGCGACGCTGCGCGGCCGCGGCCAGCGCCGACAGCAGCGCGGCGGGGGCTTCGGGCCCCTGCACCAGCGACGGGTAGACGATCACCCTTGCCTGCGGCGCGCGCCGGGCCAGCGTGGTCGCCATGTCGTGCAGCGCCGCGCCGCCCAGCGACGTGACGATGCCCACCCGAGCCGCCAGCGGCGGCAGCGGCCGCTTGCGGCCGGCGTCGAACAGCCCTTCGGCTTCCAGTTTGGCCTTCAGGCGCAGGAACTGCTCGTACAGCGAGCCCGCGCCCAGCGGCCGCATCGATTCGACGACGAGCTGCATCTCGCCGCGCGGCTCGTACACCGCCAGGCGGCCGCGCAGCTCGACCTGCTGACCGTCGCGCGGCGCGAAGTCCAGCAGCGACGCGGCCCGGCGGAACATGGCGCAGCGCACCGCCGCCTGGGCGCCGTCGGCGTCCTTCAGCGTGAAGTAGCAATGGCCGCTGGCCGCCCGCGTCACCCCCGACAGCTCGCCCTGCACCACGCACGACGAGAAGCGGGCCGCCAGCGCGTCGCTCACCGCCAGCAGCAGTGCGCCGACGGTCCAGGCGCGCGGCGTGCCCCGCAGCGCGGGCGCCTCAGCCACCGGCCGGCCCAATGCTGGCGCGGGTCCAGAACTCCACAGCCGCGCCAATACTGGCCCGGAAGGCCCATGTGCCGGTCACGAGCCTGTAATTTTCGTGCAACCCATTGATTTGCATGGACTTTTTCCTGCTGAATCCTTGAGCAAACTGTATCCGGGCCAGCAACGACGCGGTTCTGCGGCGGGGCGGACGAGGATACCCACACAGTTGTCCACAGTTGGCGTGGATGAGTTGGCAAGCTCGGCCCTTGCGATGCGCCCACGCGACGAGGGCACCCTTGGAAACCGTCTGCCGCTGCGTCCAGGGCCGATAATCCGCGCGCCCCGCGTTGGCCCGTTGAGCCCGCGGACACTGTAATCCCTCCGATCCCGACCGACCCCGAGACACGCCTTGCTTTCCATCATTCAAGCGGCCGGCTGGCCGATCTGGCCGCTCATCCTGTGTTCGATCGTCGGCCTGGCCCTGGTGATCGAGCGGTCCATCAGCCTGCGCCGCTCGCGCGTGGCCCCCGACAAGCTGCTCGACGAAGTGGTGGGGCTGACGCGCACCAGCCTGCCGTCCACCGACGTGGTGACCAAGCTCGGCAACAGCTCGGCGATGGGCTCGGTGCTGGCCGCCGGCCTGCGCGCCGTGGTGGCGGAGCCGCGCATCACCGAGGACGCGCTGCGCCAGGCCTTCGAGAACGCCGGCCGCGTGATGGTGCACCGGCTGGAGCGCTACCTGAACACGCTCGGCACCATCGCCACCGCGGCGCCGCTGCTGGGTCTGCTGGGCACGGTGGTGGGCATGATCGAGATCTTCGGCTCGCAGGCACCCACCGGCGGCACCAACCCGGCTCAGCTCGCGCATGGCATCTCGATCGCCCTGTACAACACGGCGTTCGGCCTGATCATCGCGATCCCGGCGCTGATGTTCTACCGCTACTTCCGCGGCCGGGTCGACGAGTACACCGTCGACATGGAACAGGCCGCCGAGCGCCTCGTGCCGCACCTGATGCGCTTCGCGGTGCGCCGCAGCGCGGCGGCCAACCCGCACGCCGGCAACGCATGAATTTCCGCAAACCCCGCACCGAGGATCCGGAGATCAATCTGATCGCGTTCATCGACGTGCTGCTGGTGGTGCTCATCTTCCTGATGCTGTCCACCACGTACTCGAAGTTCACCGAGCTGCAGGTGAGCCTGCCCACCGCGGAAGCCGACAAGATGCGCGAGCGGCCGGCGGAGATCATCGTGGCGGTGTCGGGCGACGGTCGCTACGCGGTCAACCGCAGCGCCGTCAGTGGCCGCAGCGTCGACGCCCTGGCTGCCGCGCTGGGCGCCGCCGCGCAGGGCCAGAAGGACCCGGTGGTCATCGTCTCGGCCGACGCCACGTCGGCGCACCAGTCGGTGGTCAACGTGCTCGACGCGGCGCGACGCGCCGGCCTGCCGCGACTGACTTTCGCGGCGCAGACGGGCGGCGACAGCGCCGCGCGCTGACGTGGCGGCCACGCCGCCCGCTGACGTGGCGGCCCCCCCGCCCGCTGCCCGCCGCGGCCCCGCCGCGGTCCTCGAGTCCGCGTGGTGGCGACCGCGCCCCGGGTCCCTCGCCCTGCTGCTGTGGCCGCTGTCGTGGATCTGGCAGGCGCTGGCCCGAGCCGACCGCGCACTGACGCGCCCCCGGGCCGCCCCGTGCCCGGTGGTGGTGGTGGGCAACCTCGTGGTCGGCGGTGCGGGCAAGACGCCGGTCGTGCTGGCCCTGGTGGAGCATCTTCGCCGCCGCGGCTGGCACCCAGGCGTGGTGTCGCGCGGCTATGGCGGCCGCGCCACGGCGCCCCAGGTGCTCGACGCCGACAGCCGCGCCGACGATGTGGGTGACGAGCCGATGCTGATCCGGCGGCGCGGCGGCGTGCCGGTGGCCGTCGGCCGCGACCGCGTCGCCGCGGTGCAGGCGCTGTGCCGGCAGCATCCGCAGGTGGACATCGTCGTCAGCGACGACGGGCTGCAGCACCACCGGCTGGCGCGCGACGTGCAGGTGCTGGTGTTCGACGACCGCGGCGTCGGCAACGGCCTGTGCCTGCCAGCCGGCCCGCTGCGCCAGCCGCTGCCCTCGACCCTGCCGCGCGCCAGCGTCGTGCTCTACAGCGCCGGCCGCGCCAGCACGCCGCTGCCGGGCCACGTCGGCACGCGGCGGCTGGCCGGCGTGCTGCCGCTCGAGGCCTGGCGCCGCGGCGACGCACCCGACCCGGACATCGCCCGCGCCCTGAGCGGGCACCGGGTGCTGGCCGTGGCCGGCATCGCCACGCCGGACCGCTTCTTCGCCATGCTGCGTGCCGCGGGTGTGGAAGCGGCCGTGATGGCGCTGCCCGACCACCATCGCTTCGACACCCTGCCCTGGCCCGACGACGATGGCCTGCAGGTCGTGCTGACCGAGAAGGACGCGGTCAAGCTCGGGGGCTCGCAAACGAGTAAGGCTCGTGTGTGGGTGGCGCCGCTAGACTTCACGCCCGAGCCCGGGTTTGCCGAGGCGATCGACCGTCTGCTGCCACCCCCGCCCTCACGATGAGCATTCTCGACAACCGCCTGATCGACCTGCTCGTGTGCCCGGTGTGCAAGGGCCGCCTCGTGATGCTGCGCGACGCCGAGCAGCGGCCGCGCGCCCTGGCCTGCGCGGCGGACCGGCTGGCGTTTCCCATCCGCGACGGCATTCCCGTGATGCTCGAGGGCGAGGCGCAGGCCTGGGACCCGGAGCAGGAGCCGGCATGAGGTTCACCGTCGTCGTGCCTGCACGGCTGGCCTCGACGCGCCTGCCCGACAAGCCGCTGGCCGACATCGGCGGCCAGCCGATGGTGGTGCGCGTGGCCCGGCGCGCGGCGCAGTCGTCGGCGCACGAGGTGGTGGTGGCCACCGACCACGAGTCGATCGTGGCCGCGTGTGCGCAGCACGGCGTGCGCGCGCTGATGACGCGCGCCGACCATGCCAGCGGCAGCGACCGACTGGCCGAGGCCTGCGTGCACCTCGGCCTCGACGGCGACGACATCGTCGTCAACGTGCAGGGCGACGAGCCGCTGATCGACGCCGAGCTGATCGACGCCTGCGCCGAGCTGCTGACCCGCCGCCCCGACTGCGTCATGTCCACCGCCGCGCATGCGCTGGCCTCGGTGGCCGAGTACGCGAACCCGAACGTGGTGAAGGTGGTGCTCGACGCGCAGGGCCGGGCGCTGTACTTCAGCCGCGCGCCGCTGCCCTGGTGGCGCGACGGCAATTCGAAGGGCCTGGAGCAACTGGCCGCCCTGCCCGAGCCGGCGCCGCTGCGGCACGTGGGCCTGTATGCCTACCGCGCCGGCTTCCTGCGCGGGTTTCCGTCGCTGCCGATGGCCCCGCTGGAGCGCCTGGAAGCGCTGGAGCAGCTGCGCGTGCTGTGGCACGGCGAGCGCATCGCGGTGCACGTCAGCACGCGCGAGCCCGGGCCGGGCGTGGACACGCCCGAAGACCTGGAGCGCGTGCGCCGCCTCGTCGAGGCCCAGCGCCCATAATCCTTTTCACCAGACCATAACGAGGGACGCGATGAGACTCATCCTGTTGGGGGCGCCCGGCGCCGGCAAGGGCACTCAGGCCAGCTTCCTGTGCAAGCACTACGGCATCCCGCAGGTGTCCACCGGCGACATGCTGCGCGCCGCGGTGAAGGCCGGCACGCCGCTGGGCCTGGCGGCCAAGAAGGTGATGGACTCCGGCGCCCTGGTGTCCGACGACATCATCATCGGCCTGGTCAAGGAGCGCATCGCCCAGCCCGACTGCGCCAACGGCTTCCTGTTCGACGGCTTCCCGCGCACCATCGCGCAGGCCGATGCGATGAAGAACGCCGGCGTCAAGCTCGACGTGGTGCTGGAGATCGACGTGCCCGACGAGGCGATCATCGAGCGCATGAGCGGCCGCCTGTTCCACATTGCGTCCGGCCGCAGCTACCACGTCAAGTTCAACCCGCCCAAGGTGGCCGGCGTGGACGACGTGACCGGCGAGCCGCTGATCCAGCGCGACGACGACAAGGAGGCCACGGTGCGCAAGCGCCTGGAGGTCTACCAGAGCCAGACGCGGCCGCTGGTCGAGTACTACTCGCGCTGGGCCGCCACCGGCGACACCAACGCGCCGCGCTACCGCCGCATCGACGGCACCGGCACGGTGGACCAGATCACCACGCGCGCGCTGGCCGCGCTGAACTGAGGAAGCTCCGCAAATGCAGATCCAGGGCAAGGTCTTCATCGTCACCGGCGGGGCCTCGGGCCTCGGCGAGGGCACGGCACGCATGCTGGCCGCGGCCGGCGGCAAGGTGGTCGTGGCCGACGTGCAGGTGGACAAGGGCGAGGCGCTGGCGCGCGAGATCGGCGGCGCCTTCGTCAAGTGCGACGTCACCCAGGAGGCCGACGGCCAGGCCGCGGTGGCGCAGGCCCTGTCGATGGGCAAGCTGACCGGCCTGGTCAACTGCGCCGGCATCGCCATCGGCGTCAAGACCGTCGGCAAGGACGGCGCGCACCCGCTGGCGCAGTTCCAGCGCGTGATCAACATCAACCTGATCGGCAGCTTCAACATGATCCGCCTCGCCGCCGAGGCGATGTGCCGCAACGAGCCCGAGCCCACCGGCGAGCGCGGCGTGCTGATCAACACCGCCAGCGTGGCCGCCTACGACGGCCAGATCGGCCAGGCGGCCTACTCGGCCAGCAAGGGCGGCATCGTCGGCATGACGCTGCCGATCGCGCGCGACCTGGCGCGCAACGGCATCCGCTGCATGACCATCGCGCCGGGCATCTTCGGCACACCGATGATGTTCGGCATGCCCAAGGAAGTGCAGGACGCGCTGGCCGCCAGCGTGCCCTTCCCCAGCCGCCTGGGCACGCCGCAGGACTACGCCAACCTCGCTCGCCACATCATCGAGAACGAAATGCTCAACGGCGAGGTGATCCGCCTGGACGGCGCGATCCGCCTCGCGCCGAAGTAGGCGCGGCGGCGCGGACGAGGGAGCCCGCGGCCGCCCGGGCGACTACAGGTTCTTGGCGAGGAACTTCTCGACGCGGGTCCAGAAGTCGATGTTGTTGTCCTCGCGCAGCCAGCCGTGGGCCTCGTCCGGATAGACGACGTACTCCACGTTCGGGTTGTGCGGCTTCAGCGCGGCCAGCATCTTCTCCCCGTTGATCAGCGGCACGCGGTCGTCGAGCGCGCCATAGGCCATCAGCACCGGCTGCTTGATCTCCCGCGCACGCTCGACCGGCGAGGTCTGCCGGAACTGCGCCTTGTCCTTGTCGATGTCGCCGATGAGGATGGGCAGCGAATAGCGCGCGGCATCGACGCGGTTGAAGTCGGTCCAGGTCACCGTGAACATGAACGACGGGTCGGTGACGCCAACCCAGTTGATGCCGCACTTGAACAGCGCCGGCTCCTTCACCAGGCCCATCATCGTCAGGTAGCCACCATAACTGGCGCCGGCGATGCACACACGACTGGGGTCGACGACGCCGCGCTTGATCAGGTCCTGCACGCCGTCGGTCACGTCGTCCTGCATGCCCAGGCCCCACTGTTTCCACCCGGCCATGAACAGGCGCGCGCCGAAGCCGGTGGACGCGCGGGGTGCCGGCATGAACACCGCATAGCCGCGCGACACGAGGAACTGCACGACCGGGTCGAAACCCCAGTTGATCGGACGCACCCAGGGGCCGCCGTAGTGCAGCACCAC
This sequence comes from Aquabacterium sp. T101, assembly GCF_057219775.1. Taxonomy (NCBI): domain Bacteria; kingdom Pseudomonadati; phylum Pseudomonadota; class Betaproteobacteria; order Burkholderiales; family Sphaerotilaceae; genus Aquabacterium; species Aquabacterium sp. T101. Next base: position 249,910 of record NZ_JBXVVZ010000001.1, on the reverse strand, counting down.
CAGCGGTGGCCTTCCCTCCACTTCCGGCACCGTGATCTGCGCCGGGATGGTCAGCCCGTCGCGAGCGGTGTAGGTGTAGAAGCGGGTCGGCCTCATCCGGTCCACCTGGATCCACGGTCGCGACTGCGCCACTCGTTCGATCTTGCTGCCGACCGTGTCGAAGAGGAAGTAACTGCCCGGGTCACGGTCCGAATACGAAAGCACCAGGACCGGGGCCTTGGAGGGATCGAGCGGGATCTGCAGGCGGTTGACGCGGTCTGGCAGCACTCGGTCCACCGACGCCTGCCACTGGGCGACCTCGTCGTCGATCCAGTAGGTGCCCGCGCGGTCCGCCTCGTAGTCGACCCCCATCAGCCGCTCGCCGCCGCTGGAAAACCGCAGACCGCCTGTGAGGTCGAAGCCCTTGAGCGCCGCCACCGGCTCGTCGTCGAGCCTTCGGGCCTTCGCGTCGTAGCGGAAGATGGCCGCGAAATCCGAACCCCGATAGGCACGGACGTACAAGTTGCCAGCTGCATCGAAGGTCAGCGGGATGACGGAGCCGAGCACGTCTTGCGGCCCGAACTCGAAAATGGCGAGCCAGGGGGACTGGTCCGAATCCCGCAGTTGGACCCGGGTGACGCCATCGCGCGTGGTCACCGCCGCCCGGGGAATGTAGTTGCGGTCGAGGATCCAGTCACTGACGTCGCCGGGGCCGTCGAGCGTCATCAGCACATTGCGGCCATTGGTGGTGTTCAGCCGATACAGGTTGCTCGAGAAGCGACCCAGCGCCTGCATCGAGCCGACCTCGACGATGATGTCCTCGGTCGGCTGCCCCTTCTCGCGCACCATCGAGTGAAAGTAGGCGCCCAGGGGCATCCGGCGCAAGCCTTCCGTGAGGGCACCTCGGTCGGCCAGCGCGCGGTAGTCGGACGCGTCGCGGTTGATCACGAACAGTCCACTGCCGAACTGGTCGCCGCTGCCACGCTGACGGTCATACAACGCGAAGAGCAGGCGCTCGTTGTTGACCCAGCGCACCCAGTCGACGTCACCGTCGGTGAAGGCGGTGACATAGAGCGCGCGGCGCGTGGACAGGTCCACCACGGTGATGTTCGTGCGCCCTCGCAAATCGCGCAGGCCGGCGATGAACTTGCCGTCGGGAGACAGCGTGGCGCTGCTCAGTGCGGGCGCGCGGAAGAAGTCCTTGAGGGCTGGCTGCTGGGGCGCCGCCTGCGCCATGCTGATCCCGGGCCAGAGCGGCAGGCTCAGGCCCGTGCCGATCAGTGCACGGCGACGACGGGACAGGGAGGTCGTCTTCATGGCGGACTGAGGTTGGGATGCGACGACGCGAAGTATCGAACATGCCGCGCTTGTCGAGAGCCGACGGGCATTAGGATGCAGTGCCCCGTGACGGGGTGGCCGTTGCCCGACATGCCCCTGCTGACCCACCTCCAGCGCCTCGAAGCCGAAAGCATCCACATCCTGCGCGAGGTGGTGGCCGAGAGCGAGCGGCCGGTGCTGCTGTACTCGATGGGCAAGGATTCGGCGACGCTGCTGCACCTGGCAAGAAAGGCCTTCCACCCGGCGCCCCTGCCCTTTCCGCTGCTGCACGTGGACACCACCTGGAAGTTCCGCGAGATGTACGCGATGCGCGACGAGGTGGCGCGGCAGCCCGGGGTGGAATTGATCGTCCACCGCAACCCGCAGGCCCTGGCCGACGGCGTCAACCCGTTCGACCACGGTTCGGGCCTGCACACCGACCTGTGGAAGACCGAGGGCCTGAAGCAGGCGCTGGACCTGCACGGCTTCGACGCGGCCTTCGGCGGGGCGCGCCGCGACGAGGAGAAGTCGCGTGCCAAGGAGCGGATCGTGTCGCTGCGCAGTCCGGGGCACCACTGGGACCCGAAGCAGCAGCGGCCGGAGCTCTGGCGGGCCTACAACGTTCGCAAGCGGCCCGGCGAGAGCCTGCGCGTGTTCCCGCTGTCCAACTGGACCGAACTCGACGTGTGGGAGTACGTGGCCCAGGAGTCGATCCCGGTGGTGCCGCTGTACTTCGCGGCAGAGCGGCCGGTGGTCAGGCGCCAGGGCGCTCTGATCATGGTGGACGACGAACGCATGCGTCTGGCCGCCGGCGAGACGCCGAGCATGGAATGGGTGCGTTTCCGCACTCTCGGCTGCTATCCGCTGACCGGCGCCGTGGCGTCGCGGGCCCGCACGCTGGGCGAGGTGATCGCCGAGATGCGCGCGAGCCGCAGTTCGGAACGCCAGGGTCGCATTATCGACCACGACGCGGCCGCGTCGATGGAACGCAAGAAGCAGGAAGGCTACTTCTGACATGGAAGGCACCGATGCCAGCCTGCTGCGCCTGGTGACCTGCGGCTCGGTCGACGACGGCAAGAGCACGCTGATCGGCCGCCTGCTGGCCGACACCGGCAACGTGCCCGACGACCAGCTTGCCGCGCTGCGCGCCGACTCGCGCCGCGCCGGCTGGCCCGAGGGGGCGCTGGACTGGTCGCTGCTGCTCGACGGCCTGGCGGCAGAGCGCGAACAGGGCATCACCATCGACGTGGCCTACCGCTACTTCCACACGCCGCGCCGCCGCTTCATCGTGGCGGACACGCCGGGCCACGAGCAGTACACGCGCAACATGCTCACCGGTGCGTCCACGGCCGACGTGGCGCTGGTGCTGGTCGACGCACGGCAGGGCCTCGTGGCCCAGACGCGGCGTCACCTCGTGCTGGCGTCCCTGGTCGGGCTGCGCGCCGTACTCGTGGTGGTCAACAAGATGGACCAGGTCGGCTGGTCGCGCGAGGTGTTCGACCGCGTCGAGCGCGCGGCCCGGGACTTCGCCGGCCGACTGGGCCTGCCGCAGGTGCAGGCGATGCCGGTGTCGGCCCTGCAGGGCGCCAACCTCGTCCATCGCTGCGCCGAGATGCCGTGGTACGAAGGGCCGACGCTGATGGCCTGGCTGGAGACGGTGGCCGTCGACGAGCAGCGCCTGCGCGGCGAGCCGCTGCGCCTGCCCGTGCAGTGGGTCAACCGTGCCTCGCCGGGCGGCCGCGGGCTGGCCGGCATGCTGGTGTCGGGGCAGGTGCGCGTGGGCGACAGCGTGCAGGTGCAGCCCTCCGGACAGACAGCGACGGTGCAGACCCTGCGCTGCGGCGACGCCGATCTGGAGGAAGCGGGTGCGCTGGAGTCGGTGACGCTGACCCTGTCCCGACCGCTGGACGTGTCGCGCGGCGACCTGCTGTGCGGGGTCGACGCGCCCGCCCCGGTGGCCGACCGGTTCGAGGCCACGATCGTCTGGCTGGGCGATGCCCCGCTGCTGCCGGGACGCAGCTACCTGATGAAGATCGGCACGCGCACGGCGGTGGCCTCCGTGACGCCGCTCAAGCACCGGCTGGACATCGACACGCTGGCCAAGGCGGCGGCCAGCACGCTGGGCACCAACGAGATCGGCGTGGCCGGACTCGAGCTCGACCGGCCCGTGGCCTTCGACCCCTACGCGGCCAACCGCGACACCGGCGGCTTCATCCTGATCGACCGCCAGACCCAGGGCACCGTCGGCGCGGGAATGATCCGCTTCGCCCTGCGCCGCAGCGCCAACCTGCGCTGGCAGGCGACACGGGTCGACCGCGCATCGCGCGAAGCGCTCAACGGTCATCGCGGCGCCGTCGTGTGGCTGACAGGCCTGTCCGGGGCGGGCAAGTCCACCGTGGCCGACCTGCTGGAGCAACGCTTGCACGCCCAGGGGGTGCGCACCTATCTGCTGGACGGCGACAACGTGCGCCACGGGCTCAACAAGGACCTCGGCTTCACGGCCGCCGACCGGGTGGAGAACGTGCGCCGCGTGGCCGAGGTGGCCCGCCTGATGGTGGACGCGGGTCTGGTCGTCATCACGGCGCTCATCTCGCCCTTCCGCGAGGAGCGGCGCATGGCCCGCGAACTGTTCGACGCCGGTCGCTTCGTCGAGGTGTTCGTCGACGTGCCTCTGGCGGTGGCGGAAGCCAGGGACCCGAAGGGGCTGTACCGCAAGGCGCGCGCCGGCGAGCTGGCCAATTTCACCGGCATCGATTCGCCCTACGAGCCGCCGGAAGCGGCCGAGGTGCGCCTGGACACCGCCAGAGTGACCCCGGACGAGGCCGCCGACGCCGTGCTGGCCCGACTGCACGCCGGCGGCCTGCTGGCCCGCTCCTAGGGCCCGGGCTCAGTCGCCCAGGTCGCCGAGCGCGTCGCGCAGCGGGCCGAGGTGGCGCTCGTAGTGGCGCCAGCGGCCGGACGAGCGGGTGTACAGCGGCTGCCGAACCTGCCACGCGCTGGGCGTCATCACCACCGACGGCGTGGCGTGGAAGCTCAGGCACGCGTCGTTCCAGTCGAGGCCGCAATGGGCGAGCGCGCCCTCGATCACCGGGCGCGGCTGCGTCACCAGCGCGTCGTAGTCGACGTCGTGGATGTCGGCGCCATACAGCGACTTCCAGTGCGCCATCAGCCGCCGGTACTGGCGGTACCAGTGCGCGATGTCCTGCAGGTCGAGCGCATACGGCATCGCGTGGCTCAGGTGCAGGAAGTACACCGACAGGCAGTTGTCCAGCACGCTGCGGCAGGTGTGCAGGATGCGGGCCTGCGGGAACATCGCCTTGATCAGGCCGATGTGCAGGAAGTTGTCCGGCCGCTTGTCCGTCAGCACGTCGGCACCCGGAAAGCGCAGCGCGACGCCCTCGCGGTAGGCACGGCGCAGCGACTGCAGCTCGGCGTCGTCCAGCGGCACCGCCGGCGGGCCGAGATGGCGCCCGAGCGTGCGCGCGGCGATGTCGGGCAGCAGGTCGATCTCGCCGCCGGCCGTCACGCGCGGATGGCTCGCCAGCACCTGCTCGATCAGCGTCGAACCCGACCGGAACATACCGCAGACGAAAACGGGCGCGGTGGCATCGACCGGGCTGGCAACGACACGACGGTCGAACAGGCCGATCAGCCGGTCGACGAAGCGCTCGTGTGCGCCGCGGTCGTAGCGCACCGGCACCGGCCCGGCACTGGTGCGGCTGGCCTGGTTGGCGGCGGTGTAGGCGGCGAAAGCCTCGTCGTAGGCCCCCGCATCGTCGAGGGCCTTGCCCAGCCCGAAGCCAAGGTCGGCCCGCTCCGCAGCGCCTGCGCCCGGCCGCGCGATCGCCTCGCGCAGGCGGCCGATCAGCGGGTCCTGTGTCGTCGCAACGCGTGTCAGGTTGGGCAGGCGCGCCAGGGCGAGCGATTGGCCAGGGTCCACCTGCAGGGCGGCTTCGTAGGCCTGCCGCGCTTCGCTGCGGCGGCCGCTCTGCTCGTGAAGATTGCCCAGGTTGACCAGTGCGGGCACGTAGCGGGGGTTGCAGCGCAGCGCGTCCTGCAGCGCGGCCAGCGCGTCGTCGCTACGGCGCAGATGCTCGGCCAGCACCGCCGCACGGTTCAGGTGCACCTCCTCGGGTCCCGCCACGCCTTCTGCCAACGCGCGTTCGTAGGAGCGCAGCGCCGTCTCGAACTGCCGCGCCTGCTGGTGCAGGTAGCCCAGGTTGTACCAGCCGTCGGCCCAGTGCGGGTCGGCCGCAAGTGCCTGCTCGTGCGCCGCCAGCGCATCGGCCAGGCGGCCCGCGCGCAGCGCACGGGCGGCCGCCTGTCGAAGCGCATCGGCGCGTTGGGCTGCGTCGCTCATGTCGGCCCGAATTCTCACACCGCTGCCGCCCCGCCCAAGAAAAAGGGCGCCCCGAGGGGCGCCCTTGCGCACTGGTCGCCGGAGCGATCAGCGGAACGCGTACTTCGCGGTCAGGTAGAAGTAGCGGCCACGCGCCGTGTACAGCTCGGCGAAGCCCATCTGCGTGTACTGGTTGTCGGACGCGTTCGTCAGGCTGAACGGAGGATCGTTGTCCAGCAGGTTCTTGATGCCGAAGCTGAGCTCGAAGTTCTTGAACCCGGAGTACTGCACCAGCAGATCCAGCTCTTCGTGCGTGCCGACCCGGCGGGTGCCGGCAGCCACGGGCAGCGGCTCGTCGGTGTCCCAGAAGCCCGCCACCGTGCGCAGCGACGTGCCCACGGTCCACGGGCCGTTCTCCGTCGTCACGTTCAGGCCGTTGCGCCACCGCGGCGTCGCGTAGGTGCCATTGAACTCCGCCCAGTCGCCGCCGGAAGACTGCCGGGTCTTGTTGGTGGAGTAGTAGGTCAGCAGGTTGCGAACCGACACGTTGCCGATCGCGGTGCCCGGGAAGCGCAGGCGAGCATCCACGTCGACGCCGGAGGTCTCGCGCTCGGCGATGTTGCGCAGGTTCGTGAACACGTTGAACCGGGCGCCCGTGCGGGTCCAGAAGCCCTGCGCGATGGCCGAGCTGATGGTCGGCGTGCTGATGTCGTTGGTCTTGTTGATCTTCCACCAGTCGATGCTCGCGCTGATGTTGCGCGAAGCCTCGAACACCACACCCAGGTTGAAGGTCTTGCCCTTCTCCGGCTGGAGGTCGGGGTTCGAACCGTTGACCTGGAACGCCGACAGGTTGCAGGCGCCCTGCGCGTCCAGCGGCACGCCCAGGATCGTGCACGACGCCGGGTTCGTGATGTTGATCGCGCCTTCTTCCTGCGCGCCGAACAGCTGCTTCAGCACCGGCGCACGGAAGCTGCGGGTGAAGGAGCTGCGCACTGCCAGCTCAGGCGTCACCGACCACTTGGCGGCGATCTTCGGGCTCGTGGCACTGGCGTTCGGGTACTTGTCGTGACGCACCGCGAGCTGACCCTCGATGGTCTTGGTGACCGGGATGCTCAGTTCGGCGAACGCGGCCTTGTAGGTGCGGTCGGCATCGACCGCCGCCTGCGCGATGCTGCCGATCACGAGGCCGGCCTGCGTCAGCGCATCCGGGGTGTCGGTGAGCGACTCCTTGTTGTAGGCGCCACCGACCGCGAACTGCAGCGGGCCGGCAGGCAGCTTCATCAACTCCCCGCCGAGCTGCACGTTCAGCGTCGTCAGCGTGGACTTGCCCACGCGCTCCGGGGTCACCTTGAGGCTTTCCACGAAGGCCGGGTCATTGGTGCCGACAGTCGGGTTCAGCGCCCCGCTCACCGTCGCCGGGCCCCACAGGCGCGCGTCGTAGTAGTTGCTGTCGTTGTTGGTGACCTTGCTTTCGCCGCGGCTGACGTTCACCTTCCAGTCGTAGGCACCGAGCGTGCCCTCGAGACCGGTGGCCAGGTTCAGGAAGTCCGACTTGCGGTCGGTCATGCGCGGGCCACCCTGCATGAAGCGGCCGGCGATGTACACGGTATTGGTGAACTGGCCGGGGACCGGGTTGCCGTTGGCGTCGAACACCGGGATGCGGTAGGGGTTCTGCGCAGGGTTGGTGACGGGCACGACGAAGAAGTCGGGCACCGGATGCGCCTTGAAGGAGTCCTTCGACGTCGAGAACGTCAATTCGGCGAAGGCCTTCATTTCGGGCGTCAGCTGCAGCGTGCCCACCGCCAGCGCGCTCAGGCGGTCGGCACCGTTGTACGAAGTCAGCAGGCTGGCGTTGAAGTCATAGCGGCAACGGTTCAGCGCGACGTTCAGGCTCTCCGGGGGGCAGGGTGCGTAGGGCAGACCCACGAACGCGCCGGTGTTCGGATTGATGACGTTGCCGGTGGGTGCGAACGAACTGCGCGCGTCACCGCCGCCCTTGCTGCGGAAGTCGACCGACTTGGTCAGGTCGCGGTCCTTGCGCAGGATCGGATCACGCTTGAAGTAGTCGATGCCGATCAGGAGGTTGTAGCGGTCCTTGGTCAGGTCGCCGAAACCGGCCGACAGGCCGACGCGGGTTTCCTGGCCGTCGCCGCGGCTGCTGACGCCGAAGGTGCCGGTGCCTTCGATGCCCTGGTAGTCGGTCTTCGTGATGAAGTTGATCACACCGGCCACGGCGTCGGCGCCGTAGATGGCGGAGGCGCCGTCCTTCAGGATCTCGACGCGCTCGATGGCGCCGATGGGCAGCGAATTGATGTCGAACGCGGCACCCGCACCCGACGAGTCGTACAGCGCGTTGACCGGCAGGCGGCGGCCGTTCAGCAGCACCAGCACTTCGCTGTCGGACAGACCGCGCAGGCGGACGCTGGCCGTGCCGGAGCCGGCCGGCGAGTTGGACGCCAGTTCACCCTGGTCGAAGATGTCGATCGACGGAATCGAACGAAGCAGTTCGTTGACCGAGGTCGCACCGGTGCGCTCGATGTCCTTCTTGGTGATGACCTCGACGGGCGCCGGGCCTTCGGCCGAGGTGCGCTTGATGGCCGAGCCGGTGATCTCGATGCGCTGGGTCTGCTGGGCCTGGGCCGCGACGGGCGCGAGCAGCGCGCCGCCGAGAGCCAGCAGCACGCCGGTGCTGATACTCGTTCGCTTGAACATGAACACTCCTGGAGAGGGATGGTTGATCGATAAACCGTGCCCGGACGCCGTGGCCCGCCTCTGCCTTTTGGGCTGGCGCGCTCTCGGTGTCCGAGGCATGTAAGCGCATTGTCACGGGCGTGAAATCCGACCCGACCGGGGGAAGCACCGAGCCCTGGTAGCTCAGGCCCCACCGGGCCTGGTTCGATGCCTGATCACGGTGCGGCGGAAAGCCCGCAAACCCGCATCAAACCTAGGGATTTCCGTCGCGGCGCACCGCGCGGGAGCACCGGCGCACCAGCGTCGCGCGCCCACCACTAGGGGGTTCACCCTAGATGGCCGACGCGCGAACGTTGGTAACCCGCAACAGACCTCAGGCCAAGTTCTTGGCCAGGAACCGCTCGACGCGACCCCAGAAGTCCAGCTGGTTCTCAAGGCGCTGGAACCCGTGGCCTTCGTCGCCGTAGACGACGTACTCCACGTTCGGGTTGTGCGGTCTCAGGGCGTCGCGCATCTTCTCGCCATTGACGATCGGCACTCGGCGATCCAGACCGCCGTAGGCCATCAGCACCGGCTGCTTGATCTCGGCGGCGCGCCGCACCGGCGACGTGCGCGCGAACAGGTCGGCGTCGGTCTTGGGGTGCCCCAGGAACACCGGCAGCACCACTTCGCGCGCGGTGCCGCGGGCGAAGTCCGTCCACTCGACATACATCAGCTCGGGATCGGTCACACCGACCCAGTTGATGCCGCAGCGATACAGCTCGGGCTCCTTGGCCAGGCCCATCATCGTCATGTAGCCGCCATAGCTGGCGCCCGAGATGCACACCCGCTTGGCATCGACGATGCCCTGCGAGATGAGATGGCGCACGCCATCGGCCACGTCATCCTGCATCGCCAGGCCCCACTGCTTCCAGCCCGACTTGAAGTGGTTCCAGCCGAAACCGATGCTGGCCCTCGGCGCCGGCATCAGCACCGCATAGCCGCGGGACGCCAGGAACTGCACGTTGCGGTCGAAGCCCCAGGCGATGGCCCGGACCCACGGGCCGCCGTAGTGCAGCACCACCAGCGGCAGGTTCTTCTTCTCGGCGCCGCGCGGGATCGTCAGCGTGGCCGGGATGGTGAGGCCGTCGCGCGCCTTGTAGGTGATGGTCTCCATCGTGGCCATGCGCTCGGGGCGCACCCACGGCATCGCGGAGCCGAGAGAATCGGCCATCGACCGGCCGGGCGTCACGAGCAGGTATCGCGCGGGCTCGGCGTCGGCGGAGGTCACCACCAGCAGCGGTTGGTCCTTCTTGGACGGGTCGCCCTGAAAGCTGACCTGACGCCCGGGGAAGCCTTGCTCGAGCTGCTCCTGGAGCTTGCGCCGCTCCTCGTCGATCCAGTACACCCCGCGCCGCTCGGCGTGATAGCGCACACCGAGCAGCTGGCCGCGCTTGTCGCCGGTGCCGAAGATCAGCGGGTCGCCGAGCCCCGTGGGCGCACCGCTCTGCATCTCGGGCATCAGGTCATAGCCCTTGATGGCGGCCACCGGCTCGGGCAGCACCTTGCGCGCGGCGATGTCAAAGCGGTAGACGCCCGCGAAGTCGCTGTTGACCCGCGTCAGCACGTAGAGGTGCGATTCGCCGTCGAACGCCAGCGGGCTGATCGCCGCGGGGTCGTCGAAGGCGGCCTCGGCCAGCACGGTCCAGGGCGCGTCCGCCGAAGCCCGGTGATGGATCCGCGACGTCGACTTCTCGTCGACCGACACGGCCAGGCGCGGCACGCCCTTGTCGTCGAAGCCCCAGCCCACGACGCGCCCGGGGCCGCCCAGGGTCATGATCGTGGCTCGCCCAGTGCGCGTGTTGAGCCGGTGGATGTTGCTGCCGAACGTGGCCGATGCAGTGCCGCCCGACGACCAGACCGAGACCAGGATCTCGTCGGGACCGGAGCCGACACCCTTGCTGTGGAAGCTGGTGCCCGCGGGCAGCAGGCGGTCGCCACCGGTGAGGAAACCGCGTTCGGTGAGCTCCTTGAAGTCGGCCGCGTCCTTGTCGATCGCGAACAGGCCGCCGCTGCCGATCTGGTCGCCGCTGCCGCGCGTCGAGTCGATCACGCTGAACACGATGCGGTTGTCGGAGATCCAGCGCGGCTCGACCACGTCCGAGTCGCTGAAGTCGGTGACGATCTTCCAGCGCCTGGACGCGATGTCGAACACCCACAGGTTCTGGCGCCGCTTGTGCGGCCGCACGGCGAGCACGCTCTTGCCGTCCGGCGACAGGCGCGCCTGCGCGATGTTGGCCGGCCGGAAGAACTCCTCGATCGGCATGCGGCCCTCCTGGGCCCATGCGGAGGCCAGGGTTCCGCCGAGCATGGGAGCGGCCGCCAGGCCGCGGACCAGTTGCCGACGCGAATGCTGGAACTTCATGAATGCAGACTCCGGAAGAAAACTGAAGAGAAGCGAAGTGTGCCCAAAGTCGGGCACAAGAAAAGGCCCGGCCCCCTTTCAGGGGCCGGGCCGATTGGGCAGATGCCTCTAGGACTCAGCGGAAGTCGTACTCGGCGCTGACCTGGAAGTAGCGGCCGCGCACGGTGTACAGCTCGGCGAAGCCCATCTGGGTGTAGTTGTTGCTCGACGCGTTGCGCGCGCTGAACGGCGGCATGCGATCGAACACGTTCTTCACCGAGCCGGTCAGGCGCAGGTTCTTGATGCCGGACCAACGCACCGTCAGGTCGACTTCGTCATAGGCGCTGACCTTGCGGTTGCCGCCCGGCGTGGTCGCCGTGATGTTGTTGCGCGAGATGTCGGTGTCCCAGAAGCCGCCGACACCGCGCAGCACACCCTGGAACAGCCACGGGCCCGTCTCGGCGGACGCTGTGAAGGCCGCGCGCCACAGCGGGGTGGCGTAGGTGTTGCCGAACTCGGCCCAGGGCGACGCCGCGGTCGTGCGGGTCTTCTGGTCCGTGTAGTAGGTGGCGTTGGCACCGAAGGTCAGGTTGCCGAACATCGTGCCCGGCAGGCGCATGCGGGCGTCGATGTCCACGCCGGCGTTGAGCGACTGGGCGAAGTTCTGCAGGTTCTGCTGGATGACGTAGCGGCCGTTGGCCGTGTCGAAGAAGAAGAACCCCTGGTCGATGGCGCTCTGCAGCGTCGGCGTGGAGATGTTGTCCTTCTTGGCGATGCGGAACCAGTCCACGCTCACCGACACCGGGCCGACTTCGCCCACGACGCCCAGGTTGTAGGTCTGGGCGGTCTCGGGGCCGAGGTCGGGGTTGGAGCCGGTCAGGCGGAAGGCCGCCAGGCCGTTCGCGCACTGCGCCGTCGTGCCGCCGCCAACCTGGACGCACTGGCCCGGAGTCAGCGTGATGGCACCCTGGCCCGACGTGGCGAACTGCTGCTTCAGCGTCGGCATCTTGAACGACTCGGAGTACGACGCGCGCAGCGCGAGGCCCGGGGTCGCCTGCCACTTGAGGGCCACCTTCGGGCTGGTCGCCTTCTCGGAGCCGTAGTCGTCGCGGCGCACCGCCAGCTGCGCTTCGATGTCCTTGGTCAGCGGAATCTGCAGCTCGGCGAACAGCGCGTCGCTGTCACGGTCGGCCGACACGGCGCTCTGCTGGATGCTGCCCACCACCAGGCCGGCGATCTGCAGCGGATCCGGGTTGTCGTCGATCGACTCCTTGATCTTGGACACGCCGACCGCGTAGCGCACCGGGCCGGCCGGCAGCTTGAACGCGTCGCCCGACAGCAGCAGGTCGATGGTGTCGATCTTCTCGGTGCCGGTCCGCACCGGCGTGACCTTCAGGCTTTCGACGAAGGCCGGGTCGTTGTTGTTGGAGGTCGCGTCGATGGCGCCGGAAGCCGTGGCGGGGTTCCACAGGCGGGCGTCGTAGTAGTTCTTGTCGCTGTTGGAGGTCTTGGACTTGCCCGACGTGATGCCGACCTTGTAGTCGATGCCGAACACCAGGCCCTCGGCGCCGAGGTCGAAGTGGTTCAGCGTGGCCTTGCGATCGGTGATGCGAGGGCCGCCCTGCATAAAGCGACCAGCGTAGCGCGGGAACGGCGAACCGGCGGGCGACACGAACTGCGCCGGCACCGGGTGGGCCTCGAAATGGTCCTTGGTCTCGGAGCCGATCCAGCGCGCGTACAGGTTGTGGTCCGGCGTGATCTGGAACTGGCCGGCGACCAGGCCGCTGGTGCGGTCAGCGCCGTTGTAGGAGGTCAGCAGCGAGGCATTGAAGTCGTAGACGCACAGCGCGCCACTGACGTTCTCCGGCGGGCAGGGCCGCACGGTCTGGCCGACCAGGGCGCCGGTGGCGCTGAGGTAGTTGCCCTGCGGCGCGAAGGCGCTGCGACCGTCGAGGTTGTAGCCGGGAACGGGGCCGCGGCTGCGGAAGTCCACGCTGCGGGTCAGGCCGCGGTCCTTGCGCAGGATCGCATCGCGCTTGAACACGTCGATCGCGCCCATGATGTTGAAGCGGTCCTTCGCGGGGTCGCCGTAGCCGCCGACCGCGTTGAAGGCCTGCTCGGCGCCGTCGCCGCGGCTGGATTCGCCAAAGGTGCCGCGCACGGTGGCACCGTTGAAGTCCTTGCGCAGGATGATGTTGAACACGCCGGCGACGGCGTCGGCGCCGTAGATGGCCGAGCCGCCGTCCTTCAGGATCTCGATGCGCTCGATGGCGGCCACCGGGATCGAGTTGACGTTGAAGGCCGAGCCGGCGCCCGAGGCGTCGGCCAGCGGGTTCTTCGGCACGCGGCGGCCGTTGATCAGCACCAGGGTCTGGGACTCGCCCAGGCCGCGCAGGCGGATGCGGGCCGTGCCCGAGCCGCCCGGGGAGTTGGACGCCAATTCGCCCTGGTCATTGATGTCGACCACGGAGATCGACTTGAGCAGTTCGTTGACGCTCGTCGCACCGGTGCGGGTGATCTGCTCACGGTTGATCACCGTGACCGGGGCCGCCGTTTCGGCATTGACGCGCTTGATCGCCGAGCCGGTGATCTCGATGCGCTGCGACTGCTGCGCCAGCGCGGCGCCGGCGAGCACCGTGCCGCCGAAGGCGACGATGAGGCTCGAACACAACTTGGTCCGTCGAAACATGAAAGCTCCCAAACTTGAGATGGATGGATGTCGATTCGCGCCCGGATGCAGGGAAAGCCCGGGGGCGCCTGCGCGCCCCCGGGGACCCCCAACATTTCGGGATGTAAAGAAATTGTCTTCTGGCCGTAACCGCGCCAACCTCGGGGAACTCCGAGGTGACTTGTCTCGCCCCCGATTCGTGTGGCCTCGGCCACCCCAGGAAAAGGCCGCGCTTTTCGGGCCCTGCGAGCCCGTCACCCAGGGGAAACAGGGTTCCGGGGTGCGGACCGCGAGTTGTATCGATGGCCCTGATGGGTACAGGCCCTTCGTTGGGTCAACACAACAACTGGCGACCGCCGAAGGGACTAGGTCGTTCCGCCGAGACGAGGCACCGCGGCCAGCAGGGCCCGGGTGTAGTCGTGCTGCGGGCGCTGCAGCACGTCGGCGGCGGGCCCCTGTTCCACCACCCTGCCCTGGCGCATCACCGCCACGTCGTCGGCGATGAACTCCACGACGCCCAGGTTGTGCGTGATGAACAGGTAGGCCAGGCCGAGCTCGCGCTGCAGGTCGCGCAGCAGGTTCAGGATCTGCGCCTGCACGCTGACGTCGAGCGCCGAGGTGGGCTCGTCGCAGACCACGAGGCGGGGCTGCACGGCCAGCGCCCTGGCGATGGCGATGCGCTGCCGTTGGCCGCCGCTGAACTCGTGCGGATAGCGCTCCAGCGATTCCCGCCGCAACCCGACCTGCTCGGCCAGCACCTCCAGGCGCTGGCGCCGCGCACCGGCATCCAGTTCCGGCCGCAACGCCAGCAGGCCTTCCTCGAGGATGTCGAACACGCGCATCCGCGGGTCGAGCGACGCATACGGGTCCTGGAAGATGATCTGCACGTCGCGGCGGGCGGCCCGGAGCGCATCGCCCTGCAGGTCGAACAGGTTGCGCCCGTCGAGCAGGGCCTGCCCCTGGATCTCGGCCTGCCCGCGCAGCAGCTGAACGATCGCCTTGCCGGTGGTGGTCTTGCCGCAGCCGGACTCGCCCACCAGCGCCAGCGTGCGGCCCGGCGCAATGCGGAACGACAGGCCGTCCACCGCGTCGAAGTAGCCCGCCGCCCGCTGCAGCAGGCCCTTGCGCAGCACGAAGCGCACCCGCAGGTCGTGCACGTCGAGCACGGGGGGCGCCGAAGCTGCTTCGGTCATCCCGGCCGCGGACGGCTGCGGCGCCGCCTCGGGCGCGGCGACCGCCGGCACGGTCGGCGATGGCGCCCCGGGGACGTGCAGCAGACACCGCACGCCATGCGACGGCCCGACGTCGATCAGTTCCGGCACCGTGCCCGCGCAATGCGGCATCGCGCTGGCGCAGCGGTCGGCGAAGCGGCAGCCAACGAAGCTCGTGGCCAGCGAAGGCACCGTGCCGGCGATGGCGGCCAGCGCCTGGCCGCGACGGCCCGCGTCCGGCAGCGCGCGCAGCAGGGCCTGCGCGTACGGGTGGCGGGGCGCGGCAAAGAACTCGGCGGCCGTGGCCACCTCCACCACCTGCCCTGCGTACATCAGCGCCACGCGCTGGGCCATGCCGGCCACCACGGCCAGGTCGTGGGTGATCAGCAGCATCCCCATGCCCTGCTCGCGTTGCAACTCGCGAAGGAGGTCGAGGATCTGCTTCTGGATCGTGACGTCGAGCGCCGTGGTCGGCTCGTCGGCCACCAGGTAGTCGGGCTCGGTGGCCAGCGTCATCGCGATCATCACGCGCTGCTTCTGGCCGCCGCTCATGCGGAACGGGTACTCGTCGACGCGACGCTCGGGCTCGGGGATCCCCACGCGGCGAAGCCAGTCGACGGCCTTGGCGCGCGCGGCCTCACCACGCAGTGTGGTGTGGATCTCGATCGCCTCGACGATCTGGTCGCCGACCTTCATCACCGGGTTCAGGCTCGTGCCCGGCTCCTGGAAGATCATGCCGATGCGGCCGCCCCGCACGCCGCGCATGGCCTGTTCGGACAGGCCCAGCGTGTCGGTGCCGTCCAGGTCCACCCGCCCACCCAGCACATGACCGCTGTCGGGCAGCAGGCGCATCAGCGCCATCGCCGTCATGCTCTTGCCGCAGCCGCTTTCGCCCACCAGCGCGAAGGTCTCGCCGCGCTCGATCGACAGGCGAAGCCCGTCCACCGCGCGCACAAGGCCTGCATCGCTGTCGAGACCGATCTCGAGGTCCTGGATGTCGAGCATGGTCAGGCCGCCTTGGCGCCGGGCTTGCGCAGCACGCGCGGGCGGAACACGCGGGCCCGGGGATCGAAGGCGTCGCGCACGCCATCGGCGAACAGGTTCGCCGCCAGCACCAGCGCGAGCATGAAAACGAACGCCGACGCGAACGGCCACCAGACCACCGGATTGCGGTTCATCTCGTTGCGGGCCAGGTTGATCATGCCGCCGAAGCTGTTCATGCTCGGGTCCACGCCGACGCCCACGTAGGACAGCACCGCCTCGTACAGGATGAGCGACGAGAACTCGAGCACGGTGACAATCAGCATCAGGTGCGCGACGTTGGGGAAGATGTGGCGCGCCATGATCCGCCACGGGCCCACGCCGAAGGCCTGCGCGGCCTGAACGTAGTCCAGTTCGCGCAGCTTCAGCGTCTCGGCGCGCAGCAGCCGGCACAGGCCGGCCCAGCCGGTGAGCCCGAGCACGGCACAGAGCATGAACAGCTTCAGGTCGGACCGTTCCAGGCCGGTCTCGAACATCTCGGGGTGCTTGTCGAGGAACACCTGCACCATCAGAACCAGCGCTGCGATCAGCAGGATGTTGGGTATCGAGGACAGCACCGTGTAGAGGTACTGGATCGCCTCGTCGGCCCAACCCTTGAGGTAGCCCGCGGCGATGCCCAGCACCACCGCCAACGGCAGCGTGGCCAGGGTGGCCAGGGCACCGATGACGAATGCGGTGCGCACGCTCTTG
The DNA here is from genome assembly GCF_057219775.1 of Aquabacterium sp. T101. Taxonomy (NCBI): domain Bacteria; kingdom Pseudomonadati; phylum Pseudomonadota; class Betaproteobacteria; order Burkholderiales; family Sphaerotilaceae; genus Aquabacterium; species Aquabacterium sp. T101. The sequence goes on along the minus strand of NZ_JBXVVZ010000001.1, from coordinate 233,591 downwards.
AGCGTCTGGTAGAGCACGTCGTTGCCGGTGACGTCGGTGCCGAACACGTGGTAGCGCAGCGCCAGCGCGGCGATGGTGCCGGTGAGCACGCCAAGCACGACGATCGTGGCCATCGCCACGCGCCAGGGGATCCCGCCCCGGCCTTCCCAGGCATGGGCCAGGGCCTCGCGCCAGGGCTGGCCCGGTGCGCGCGCCAGGGCGCCCACCAGCAAGGCCGACAGCAGGAGCCCGCCCAGCAGGCCCAACGCCGCGCCCAGCGCCGCGCGCCAGGCGACGTCGCCCGCCCACTGCGAGTCCGGATCGGTGAGATGGGCACCCCCATGCAACAGCCGCGGCGCGACGCGCTCCTGCCGTCCGTCGACCTCGACGGTCTCCTTGGTGAAGCTCACCACCGCCAGCGGCACCGAGTAGGTGGTCTCGCGCGACTCCACGAGACGGCTCAGCAGGGCATCCAGCACCGAGCGCGTGCGGGTGTCGTAGGCGGCACTGCCGGCAGGCGTGCCGGGGGCGGCGGGCAGCAGCGGCCGATAGTGGATGCTGTCGGCCAGCGTGACGAGCAGGCACGCCGCCAGCACCACCGACGAGGCGAGCGCGGGCGCGTCGCAGAACACCTTGCGCCAGCTCGCGCGCAGGTTCTGCCGGCGCCGCACGTGCCAGACGTAGGCCAGCAGGCCCGCGGTCAGCAGCCACAGCGCGGCGTCGGTCCAGAGCAGGACGAACTTGGGCATGGTCAGGCCAGACGTACGCGGGGGTCCACCCACGTGTACATGATGTCGATCAGGATGTAGCTCGCGATGTAGAGCACCGAGCCCACGAAGACCATCGTCCGCACGATGGCGAAGTCCTGCTTGCCAATCGCCTCGATCGCATAGGCGCCGAGGCCGGGAATGCCGAAGAAGCTCTCGAACACCAGGCTGCCGAGGAACACGTACGGCAGGTACCCGCCGGCGCTGGTGACGATGGGGATCAGCGCGTTGCGCAGCACGTGGCGTGACAGCACCGCGGACTCCGCCAGACCCTTGGCCCGTGCGGTGCGGACGTAGTCCTTGCCGATCTCCTCGAGGAACATGGCACGGTACAGGCGCGCCTCGGTGCCCAGACGCGCAATGGCCGACAGCGCCACGGGCAGCACGAGAAAGCGAACGAGGTCGAGACCTTCGGTGAACCCCGATGCCGGCACCAGCCTGAACACGCGGGCAAACAGGTACTGGCCCACGATGATGTAGAACAGTGCCGAGATCGACAGCATCACCACGCACAGCACCACGCCGGCGAGGTCCAGCCGCGTGTGGCGGAACATCACCAGCAGCAACGCAAAGCTCACGCTGGCGATGATCTGCAGCACGAAGATCGGCAGCGCGAGCTGCAGACTGACCCACATGCGTCGCGCGACCTCGGTGCCGATGTCGCCGGCGCTCTCGCTGTCGGCGCGACCGAACTTGAACTGGAACAGCGTGATCGAGCGTTCCCAGAAGATGGTCTCGGTGACCTTCTCGGTACCCTGCGCCGCCTCGTTCCAGTACAGCGGCTTGTCATAGCCTCGCTCGGCCTTCCAGCGCTGGATCAGCTCCGTGGTGACCCGCTTGCCGCCGATGTTCAGGCGCGCCATGTCGTCCGGCGTGTTGACCGTAAAGAACAGGAAGAACGTGGCCAGGTTGACGCCGACGAGCACCAGCACGCCATACAGGCAGCGGCGGACGATGAAGTTCAGCATGGTGGCGGGGCCGGCGGCGTGAGGGTTCAGGCGGCGAGCACTTCGCCGCGGGCATTGGTGCGGGCCCGCCGGCGCAGGTTCGTCCGGGCGTAGGCCACGACGGCCACCACCAGGGCCGCCATCAGCACGAGGGGCCACCACACCGGCCGGTTCCATTGCTCGATCGCGGCCACGCGCGCCGGCACGTCGAGCCGCAGGTAGCGCCCGTGGTCACGCACCAGAATGGCCGGCTTGGAGTTGCGCACCCAGCCCTGCACGGCCGTCGAGGCCCAGGGATAGAAACCCATGCTCCATGGGGCGTCCTCCTGCAGCATCGCCACCATGCTGTCGATCACCTGCTGCTTCTGCGGGCCGTCCTCGAGCGTCTTGAGCTGCGAGAAGAGCCGGTCGAACTCCGGGTTCTGGTAATTGGCCGTGTTCTCGCCGTCGGACACGCTCTTGGCGTTGGGGCCGTAAAACAGGAACAGGAAGTTCTCCGCATCGGGGTAGTCGGCGTTCCAGCCGCTCCAGAACACCTGGTGCTTGCCCTTGCGCACCTTGTCCTGGAACTGGTTGTTGTCGGTGGCGCGGACCTCGAGCTGGATGTCGATCTTGGCGAACTGCCGCACCATCCAGTCGATCTCGGGCTTGCGCTCCGGCGTGGCCGGCGCGTAGTAGTCGTAGTTGATCACCAGCGGCTTGCCGGTGGCGGCGTCGCGCCCGTTGGGATATCCGGCCTCGGCCAGCAGCCGCTTGGCGTCGGCGATCGGCCGACGCACCACCTTGCCGTCGACGATGCGGTGCGTGACCGGGTTGACGCCCTCGGGCGTGCCCTCGCGCGAGCCGGGGATGCCGCCGGGCAGCGGGCTCATTGCGGTGAGCCCGCCCTTCTTCGGGAAGATGCTGGAGTACTCGTCCCAGTCGATCGCGATCGTGATCGACTGACGCAGCTTGCGCGCACGGGCCCGGCTCTCCGGGGTCGGACCGCCACCCAGCACCGGGTCGAGCATGTTGAAGCCGATGATGTAGCTGTTGACGTCGGCGTACTTCGGGAAGGTGAAGCCCTTGGCCTCGTACTCGGCGCGCACCGTCGGCGAATCGAGCATCTCCACCAGATACGATATACCGGTGTCGGTGCGCTCGAAGACTTCGAGGTCGTAGTAACCGTCGCGGAACTTGTTGCGCTGGGGGGTGCCCTCGCGCTCGACCACCGCCACGATGCGGTCGACGAAGGGCGTCCTGCGCCCGCAGTCGGCCAGCAGGCCGGCCTCGCGGTCCTCGGGCATGCCGTCGCAGGGGAAGGGTTCGCCGCGGTAGTTCGGATTGCGCACCATGGTGATGCGGCGGTCCTTCTCGAACTCGGTCACCATGAACGGGCCCGTGCCCACGGGCCACTGGTCCAGCGTCATGCCCCGCTCGGCCAAGCCCGGCTGGGCATAGAACGCGTCCGCCTCCCACGGCACCGGGGCCATGAAGGTCATCTGCATCCAGTACTTCCACTGCGGATACTTGCCCTTGATGCGGATGCGCAGCAGGTGCTTCTCCGGGGCGCTCGCCCCCGCCAGCGGCCAGCGCCGGAAGTCGAGGAAGGGCTTGTCCAGGCTGGACGGGTCGAGCCCCTTGCGCAGCGCCGCGTCCTCCTTCTTGATCAGGGCGCCGTACTCCGCCAGGCCGACCACGTACTCCGAGAACAGGCCATAGATCGGCGTGGTGATGCGTGTGGTGGCGTGGCGTTTGAGGGCATAGACGAAGTCCTCGGCCACCAGCTCGCGCGTGCCGGTGTGCTCGAAGTCCATCGGCGTGCGGCGCGGCCCCACGTCGCCCGGCTTCATGGCGTGATAGCGGTACTGGCCACGCTCGTCCTTCGCGAAGGCCGGGTGCGGCTGGAACAGGATGCCTGGCTTGATGGGCACGTCGTAGACGCTCTCGGCGATCAGCTCCGCGGCTGCGTCGTCGGGCAGCTTCTGACCCGCCTTGTCGTAGTAGGTCGGCACGACGACCTTCGCCGCGCTCTTGGGCACCAGCTCGAACGGGCGCTTGAAGTAGTGGTAGCCGTAAGGCGGCTCGTACACCTGGTAGGTCACCAGCGTGTCGTTCGACCAGTAGGACGCCGTGGGATCGAGATGCCGTGGCGTGTTCTCGATCATCGCGGAGTAGATCGTGTTCTCGCTGGCCGCGCCGCGGTGCCAGGGGCTGTTGTCGCAGCCGGCGGCCAGCGCCACAGCGCCCACCGCCACACACCGCCAGACTGCCCCGACCCAACCCATCGACCGCTCCAGAACTCACCACCGGCGGGGTCGCCGCGGCGCCAGAAAACAAACCGCCCCGCGACGCGACCGCTCGTGACGGCCACACTCGTGGGGGGCGCGCGGAATTCTAGCCCTGGGCTCTTGATCGACAGGGCCGGGCTTGCCCTGCCCCAGGCTACCAGCCGACGAAAGCCTCGCGCCCCTGCACGGCCAGCGTGACGCGGGCGCCCACGGGCAGCATCACGGTGGTCGGCACGTGACCATGCGGCAGGCCGGTGAGGATCGGCGTGCGCGTCGTCGCGCGCAGATGGGCAACGACCGTGCGCAGGTTGAATCCGCGGTCCAGCGGCGACGGCTTCCAGGTGCTGAACTGCCCCAGCACCACGGCCCTCTGCGCGTCGAGCACGCCGGCCTGATGCAGCTGCAGCAGCATGCGCTCCACGCGGTAGGGGTGCTCGTTCACGTCCTCCACGAAGAGCACGCCGCCCCTGATGCGCGGCCAGTGCCGCGTGCCCAGCAGGCTGGTCAGCATGCACAGGTTGCCGCCCCAGAGCGTGCCGCTCACGTCCAGCCCGTCGAAGCCCGGCTCGGTGCGAAAGCCCACCGCCTCCAGTTCGCCGCCCAGGGCCTCGAGGAACACGTCTCGCGTGACCTCGTCGACGCCGCCCTCGGCGTCGCTGCGGCCGAAGTGGTCCGCGGCCAGCGGCCCGGCCCAGGTGACCGGCCGACGCCGGGCGCCGTGCGCCAGCAGCCCGGCCTGCAGCACCGTGAAGTCGCTGTGCCCCACCCATCGCGTGCCGCGCTCGATGCTGCGCGCCAGCAGCGCCCAGTCGATGCGGTCGAGCAGCCGCGTCAGGCCATAGCCGCCGCGCGTGGCCAATGCCACCGACGGCGCCTGCCGGGCCACCCGGTGGAGCGCTTCCAGACGTGTGTCGTCGTCGCCGGCGAAGCGCTGCCGGCGCGCCAGCGCAGCCTCGTCTAGCCGGGCATCGAACCCCAGCGCGCGCAGGCGCCGCACGGCCAGGCGCACCGCCGCAGGCCGCGCCACCACCCCGGCGGGCGAGAAGCACACCAGGGACCGGGCCTGCGCGCTCACTCCAGCGGCCCGAAGTGGGACTCGATCACCTCGGGCACCGGCAGGCGCGCCGCGTCCGCCGCGGCCTCGCGCTCGGCGCGAAGCGCCGCGCGCCGCTCGGCAAAGAAGTCGCGCAGCAGGCTGCCGGCCGCGTCGGCCAGCAGGCCGCCCTCGACCTTCGTGTGGTGGTTCAGCCGCGGCTCGGCGAACAGGTCCACCACCGAGCCTGCGGCGCCGGTCTTGGGGTCGGGCGCGGCGAACACCACGCGCGCGAAGCGCGCGTGCATCAGGGCCATGGCGCACATCGCGCACGGCTCCAGCGTGACGTAGAGCGTGCAGCCGGGCAGCCGGTAGTTGCCCAGCAGGTCGGCCGCATGGCGCAGGGCCACCACCTCGGCATGGGCGGTGGGATCGTTGGTGGTGATCGGCCGGTTGTAGCCGGTGGCCAGCACCTGGGGCACGCCGTCCACCATGTGCGTGATCACCGCCCCCACGGGCACCTCGCCCACCAGGCGTGCGTTGAGCGCCTGATCGAGCGCCAGTCGCATGGCGTACTCGTCCTGCGCGGCGGTGGGAGCGGTGCGGTCGGTCATTGGTTGGCCTCGGACGCGCGCTGGGCACCCTGCTGGAGGGCCGCGGCGGCGGCGTCACGCGCCTTGTTCTGGATGGCCGCGGATTGTGCCGGCACGGTGGCGGCCGCGGGCACCTGGACACCGGAGCGAAGCCCCAGCCCTTCGAACTGCGCGCGGCCGGCGAAGCCGATCACGGCCAGCACCACCAGCAACGACAGGGTTCCCAGGATCAGACGCATCTCGCATCCCGCCGGCGACGCCCGGCCTTCGACCCGCCGCACTATGCCGCAGGTCGGCTGACGTCACTTGTGCAATTGGTCTCGGGCCCGACCGCTCGTCGGCCCGCAGGCACCGCAGGGCGGCTGTGGCGTGTGACTGCCGCTCCCCCGCGTCGACGATGGCGATTCCGGCGCGCCACCTCCGGGCCTAGCGGCTGGCCCCGCCCCGGTTCTCGGCCCGCTCGGCGGCCTTGTCCAGCGGCTCGGCCACGCCGGGCGGCAAGGGGCTCAGGGCGACGATGGCGTAGGTCGACACCAGGGCGGCCACCAGCACGGCTGCGGCAAGGGTGCCGCTGCGTTCCCGCAGATGGGCTCCGATGGCCCGCGCGTTGAGTTGGATGTGGCTCAGCGCCGCCACGATCAGCACGATGCCGAAGAGCTTGTGGACCGGGTGCATCCGGAGCGAGAACGAGGGCTTGTCGACGATCAGCATCAACAAGCCCGAGGTGGCCATCGCCACGAAGGACACCAGCAGCGCGATGGCGGTGATTCGACGTCGGGTCATGGATCGGGAACTCCGGGTTTCAGTGGATCGGCCGGCGCAGGCACGCAGGCCGCGCGTTCAGAACCGGTACAGGTAGCCCAGGCGCACTTCCGACACGCTGCTGCGGCCCACCAGCGGGCTGTCCTTGATCTCGCTGCCCAGGGCCGTGATGCCGAAGTCGGCGAAGACCATCTGCCGCGGCGCCAGGCTGTAGTCCAGCCTCAGCCCGGCTTCGGTGTTGACGGTCGAGCCCGGGCTGTACCGGGCCCGGCCAGGACGCACTTCCGCGGCCTCGACCCCGTAGTAGTACTGCACGAACTTGCGGTCCAGCCAGGTCGCAGTGAGCCGTGGCGTGATGCCCACGTCGCCGAACGCGAACCGGCGCTCCAGACCCAGCTTGAGCCTCTGGCCCTCGCTGTGGCCCGAGGCGTCGGTGGACCATTCGGCGCTGAACTGGCCGGGCTCACCGCGAAGGCTGGCCCGGGCACCCACCCATGCACTGCCCCGGCGCCGGGCCATGCCCTCGAGGAAGGGCGAATCGGAGGCCTTGTAGCCGTCCATGCCGTAGGTCGCCGTCAGGCCGAAGGCCACCGGTCCGGCATGGCCGAGCTTGAACTCGATGCCCGGGCCGAAGACACGCACCCGGCGGTTCTCGAAGGTGAAGAACGGGACGACCTCGGTCTTGTCGTCGAACTCGCGGTAGGGCTTGTTCTCCGACATCACGGCCACGCCCAGGCCCCATCGGGAGCCGTCGGCTGGTGCGCCCGGGTCATTGCCTTGCGCAAGCACGGCGCCGTGCAGTCCGGCCGCGGCCAGCGCGCCGAGCAGCCAACGGGCAGACGAGAAGAGATTCATGCTCATCTCAGACCTCAGCGCGACGCCGCAAAGGGAACGGCCCGGGTGCGGCCCCACAGCACGAAGGCGCCCAGCGCCAGCAGCACGAGGTTCATCGGCAGCACCATGGCTTCGCCCCGCATCAGATGGAAACCCATCGCCAGCACCTGCAGGGCGATGATTCCCACGGCGGCCAGCACGCTCAGGAGCGGCTGGATGCGCAGCAGGGCCGGCAGCAGGATGCCCAGCCCGCCGAGCAGATCGACGATGCCCGTGAGCGTCGCCAGGCCCGGCATCGCGGCGACCCAGGGCGCCATCTTGGCGGCCTCGCTCGGCGGCATGCCGAGCTTCATGTAGGCACCCCAGAGCAGGAAGAAAGCCAGCACGCCCTGGGCGAGCCACAGGAAGGCGCCGAGCCCGTGGCGGGGCTGGACAGGAACAAGGGTGTCGGTGGTCATCGGGGTGTCCTTTGCGTGGTCTGCAGCCGACGGCCGGCTGCACAGGCGCAAAGTTATGGGCTTCAACCAATTTATGGAAGCGATAATCTTTTGATACTTTGAATCTATGGAGTAGATAGATCATGATCGGCAGCCTGACCCTGGATCAGCTTCGCGTGCTGGTGGCCATCGAGGACGCCGGCAGCTTCTCGGCCGCCGGACGCCAGCTGCACCGCGTGCAGTCGGCCATCAGCCACACCGTCCAGACGCTCGAGGAGACCCAGGGGCTGCAGCTGTTCGACCGCAGTTCCAGGACGCCGCGCTTCACGGAAGCCGGCCGCGCCCTCGCAGCGCAGGCGCGCCAGGTGCTGCGGCAGGCCGATGTGTTCGAACGCACCTCGAAGGCCATCGCAGCCGGGCTCGAACCCGAGCTGCCCATCGCCATCGACAGCTTCGTGCCGACTTCGCCGGTCATCCGCAGCCTGGCCGGACTCCAGGCGCGCTACCCGCACCTCGCCGTCACGCTGTTCACCGAAGGCATGGGCGCTGCCGAGCGCCGCGTGCGCGACGGCAGCGCCATGCTGGGCCTGTGTGCGCTGATGCCTTCGACGGTGCAGGATCTGCAGGCCACGGCGCTGACGCAGGTGACCATGGTGCCGGTCGTGGCGCCGTCACACCCACTGGCCACGGAAACCCGCGCCATCACCCGCGACGTGCTCGGCGAGCACGTACAACTCATCCTTACCGATCCGCAGCAGAAGCCGGGCCCGAGCTTCAGCGTCGTCAGTCAGCGTGTCTGGCGCTTCGTCGACATTGCGCGCCGTCTCGAGTTCATGCTGGCGGGCTTCGGCTGGGGGACGATGCCGCGCCACCTGGTGCAGCCCTACCTCGACGCGGGCCGCCTCGTGCGGCTGGCCATCGAAGACCCGGTGGTGCACACCGGGTCGATCGGCGTGTTCGCGATCCACGACCGCAAGCGCTCCCTGGGGATCGGCGCGCAGTGGCTGCTCTCGGACCTGCAGGGCCAGGCCTGGCTGGACGGCCCGTGACCTGCGGGCTGCGGCCCGCGGCGTGGTACCACGGGGTCGCGTCGGCCCTTCCGGCGCCGGTCACTCCCACTCGATGGTCGCGGGCGGCTTGCTCGACACGTCGTAGGTGACGCGGTTGATGCCGCGCACCTCGTTGATGATCCGGCCCGACACCTTCTTCAGCAGCGAGTACGGCAGCTCGGCCCAGTCGGCGGTCATGAAGTCGCTGGTCTGCACCGCGCGCAGCGCCACCACGTAGTCGTAGGTGCGGCCGTCGCCCATGACGCCCACGCTCTTGACCGGCAGGAACACGGCGAAGGCCTGGCTCACCTGGTCGTACCAGCTGCGGCCCGAGGCCGGGTCCACGGCGGCGCGCAGTTCCTCGATGAAGATCGCGTCGGCGCGCCGCAGCAGGTCGGCGTAGTCGCGCCGCACCTCGCCGAGGATGCGCACGCCCAGGCCCGGGCCCGGGAACGGGTGGCGGTAGACCATGTCGTGCGGCAGCCCGAGCGCCACGCCCAGCTCGCGCACCTCGTCCTTGAACAGGTCGCGCAGCGGCTCCAGCAGCTTCAGGCCCAGCGTCTCGGGCAGGCCACCGACGTTGTGGTGGCTCTTGATCGTGATGGCCTTCTTGGTCTTGGCGCCGCCGGACTCGATGACGTCCGGATAGATCGTGCCCTGGGCCAGCCACTTCGCGCGCGACAGCTTGCGCGCCTCGCGCTGGAACACCTCGACGAACTCGCGCCCGATGATCTTGCGCTTGGCTTCCGGGTCGGTCACGCCCGCGAGGTGGCCGAGGAACTGGTCGCTGGCGTCGACGTGGATCACCTTGGCGTGCAGCCGGCCGGCGAACATGTCCATCACCATGCGGCCCTCGTCCAGGCGCAGCAGGCCGTGGTCGACGAAGACGCAGGTGAGCTGGTCGCCGATGGCGCGGTGGATCAGCGCCGCCGCCACGCTGGAGTCGACGCCGCCGGACAGGCCGAGGATCACCTCGTCGCTGCCTACCTGCTCGCGGATGCGCGCCACGGCTTCCTCGATGTGGTCGCGCATCACCCAGTCGGGGCGCGCGCCGCAGATGCCGAGCACGAAGCGGTCGAGCAGCGCGCGGCCCTGCACCGTGTGCGTCACCTCCGGGTGGAACTGCACCGCGTAGTAGCCGCGCGACTCGTCGGCCATGCCGGCGATCGGGCAACTCGGCGTGCTGGCCATCAGCTTGAAGCCCGGCGGCAGCGCCGTGACCTTGTCGCCGTGGCTCATCCACACCTTGAGCATGCCGTGGCCCTCGGGCGTGGCGAAGTCCTCCAGGCCCTGCAGCAGCTTCGTGTGCCCGTGCGCGCGCACCTCGGCATAGCCGAACTCGCGGTGCGTGCTGGCCTGCACCTCGCCGCCGAGCTGCACCGTCATCGTGAACATGCCGTAGCAGATGCCCAGCACCGGCACGCCCGAGTCCCACACCGCCTGCGGCGCGCGCAGGTCGTGCTCCTCGTAGGTGCTGGCGTGGCTGCCCGACAGCACGATGCCCTTGGGCGCGAAGTCGCGGATGAACTCGTCCGACACGTCGTTCGGGTGGATCTCGCAGTAGACGTGCGCCTCGCGGATGCGCCGCGCGATGAGCTGCGTGACCTGGGAGCCGAAGTCGAGGATCAGGATCTTGTCGTGGGTCATGGTGTCAGGCCGCGGCGGGCGCCACGGGGGTGGGACGTCGGAAGTAGGCGATGGCCACGGCCGCGGCGGTGGCCTGCAGCGCGGCGCTGAAGAACATCGGCAGGCCGATCATCACGTCGCCCTGCGGGCGCTCGGCCACCAGGCCCAGCAGCAGGGCCGAGACCACGGGCGCGGTGACGGCCATCACGCTGGAGATCGAGGCCAGCGCGCCCATCGTGGTGCCCTGCTCGCGCGCGTCGGCCGCGTTGGACACCAGGCTGTTCATCGCCGCCTGCGTGCCGCCGGACAGCAGGTTGCCCATCACGATCGTGGCGTAGATCATCCAGCCCGCCGTGGCCAGGCCGAAGCACAGGTACATCAGCGCGCCGCTGACCAGGCCGAAGGACACCAGCGCGCGCGGGCTGACGCGGGCCAGCACGTGGCGCAGCATCACGCCCTGCACCAGCGCGGCCATCAGGCCCACCGTGAAGAGCGACCAGCCCACCTCGGCCGGCCCCCAGCCGAACTTGAACTTGGTGTAGAGCACCCAGCTCGTGTGCAGCAGCAGCTGCGCCAGCGACGACAACGCGATGGCCAGCACCAGCGGGCCCACGCCCTTCAGGCGCGCCAGCCCGGCCCAGGCCGCGAACGGGTGCGCGCGGCGCCACTCGAAGGGCTTGCGCCGGTCGGCGGGCAGCGACTCGGGCAGCACGAAGTAGCCGTAGGCCCAGTTCAGCAGCGCCAGCGTGCCCGCGACGTAGAACGGCAGGTGGATGTCGATCGCCCCGAGCACGCCGCCGATCACCGGCCCGAGCGTGAAGCCGATGCCGAACATGGCGCCGATCAGGCCGAAGCGGCGCGCGCGGTCCTCGGCGCTGGAGATGTCGGCCACGTAGGCGTTGGCCACCGCCGCATTGGCCTGCACCGCGCCCGAGAACAGCCGCACCACCACCAGCACCCACAGCGCGGTGGCCGCAGCGGTGACGAAGAACGACAGTGCCAGCCCGGCGATGCCCAGCAGCAGCACCGGGCGCCGGCCGTGCCGGTCCGACAGCGCCCCGAGCACCGGCGCGCCGACGAAGTTGGCCAGGCCGAAGGCCAGCCCCAGCAGGCCGAACCAGATCGCCTGGTCGCGCGCCGAGTCGGTCATCGTGCCCACCAGGTGCGGCAGCACCGGGAAGATCAGCCCGATGGCGATCATGTCCAGCAGCACCGTGATGGCGACAAACAACATGGCCGCCCTCCTCTCGGTCGGGCGGCCATGCACCGTGGCGTCGCTGCGGTCGGTCATTCGGTCCGGTAGTTCGGCGCTTCCTTGGTGATCTGCACGTCGTGGACGTGGCTCTCGCGCACGCCGGCCGAGGTGATCTCGACGAACTCGGCCTTGCTCTGCATCTCGGCGATGGTGGCGCAGCCGCAGTAGTGCATCGACGCGCGCAGGCCGCCGGCCATCTGGAAGATGATGCCCACCACCGAGCCCTTGTAGGGCACCTGGCCCTCGATGCCCTCGGGCACCAGCTTGGTGGTGTTGGGGTTGTTGCCGCCGTTGTCCTGGAAGTAGCGGTCGGCGCTGCCCTTCTGCATGGCGCCGATCGAGCCCATGCCGCGGTAGCTCTTGTAGCTGCGGCCCTGGTACAGGATGGTCTCGCCCGGCGCCTCGTCGGTGCCGGCGAAGGCGCTGCCCATCATCACGCAGTCGGCGCCGGCCACGATGGCCTTGGCCACGTCGCCCGAGTAGCGGATGCCGCCGTCGGCGATCAGCGGCACGCCCGAGCCGCGCAGCACCTTGGCCACGTTGTCGATGGCCATGATCTGCGGCACGCCCACGCCGGTGACGATGCGCGTGGTGCAGATCGAGCCGGGGCCGATGCCCACCTTGACCGCGTCGGCGCCGGCTTCCACCAGCGCCAGCGCGGCCTCGCCGGTGGCGATGTTGCCGCCGATGACCTCGATCTGGGGATAGTTGCGCTTGACCCAGCGCACGCGCTCGATCACGCCGGCGCTGTGGCCGTGGGCGGTGTCCACCACGATGGCGTCCACGCCCGCGGCAGCCAGCGCCTCGACGCGCTCCTCGGTGCCCTCGCCCACGCCGACCGCGGCGCCGGCGCGCAGCTTGCCGTGCTGGTCGCGCGCCGCGTTGGGAAAGCTCGTCTGCTTGGTGATGTCCTTCACCGTCATCAGGCCGCGCAGTTCGAACGCGTCGTTGACCACCAGCACGCGCTCGAGCTTGTGGCGGTGCATCAGCGCCTTGCCCTCGTCGAGCGTGGCACCCTCGCGCACGGTGATCAGCCGTTCGCGCGGCGTCATGATCTCGCGCACCGGCACGTCCATGCGGGTCTCGAAGCGCAGGTCGCGGTTGGTGACGATGCCCGCCACCACCTTGCCCTCCAGCACCGGGAAGCCCGAGATGCCGTGCTGCTGCGCCAGCGCCATCACCTCGCGCACCGGGGTTTCGGGGCCGATGGTGATCGGGTCGCGCAGCACGCCGGACTCGTAGCGCTTGACCCGTGCCACCTCGCGCGCCTGCTGCTGCGCGGTGAGGTTCTTGTGGATGATGCCGATGCCGCCTTCCTGGGCGATGGCGATCGCCAGCCGGGCCTCGGTGACGGTGTCCATCGCGGCCGACACCAGCGGCAGGTTCAGCGTGATGCGGCGCGAAAGGCGGGTGGCGAGGCTGGTGTCGCGCGGCAGTACCTGGGAGTACGCCGGCACCAGCAACACGTCGTCGAATGTGAGCGCTTTGCCTAGAAGGCGCATGGTCGAAACGGCTCCGGACGCAAAAGCGGATTATACGGAGCGTGACTTCCGTCCCGTTTCAGGCGGGGGTGCGCGCCGTACACTGGCCTGCAGTACCGTCGCCGAGTGATACCCATGCGCCGTCCTGCTCTCGCCCTGTGCCTTGCCGCGCTGGCCACCCTGGCCAGCGCCCAGCAGTCCCCGACGCAGTGGAAGTGGCGTGACGCCAACGGCCAGCTGCACATCAGCGACATGCCGCCGCCGGCCAACGTGCCCGGCAGCGCGATCCTGGAACGGCCCACCGACGTCAAGCGGCCGGGCCGCAACGTGCCCCAGCCGTCGACGCCGCCGGCCAGCGGCCCCGCCCCTGCCGCCAAGCCCGCCGGCTCCGGCGACCCCGAGCTCGATGCCCGCCGGCGCAAGGCCGACGAGGAAAAGACCGCCCAGCAGAAGGCCCAGGAGCAGAAGGTGGCCCAGGAGCGCAGCGAGAACTGCGCCCGCGCGCGCAGCCAGCTCACCGCCCTGAGCGACGGCCTGCGCATCGTGCGCACCAACGAAAAGGGCGAGCGCGAGGTGCTCGACGACAAGGCCCGCGCCGAGGAGATGCAGCGCATGCGCTCGGTGATGTCCACCGACTGCAAGTAGGCGCCGCCGGCGCCCGCCGGCCGCTTCAGCCCGATCGCGCCCTGGCGGCGGCGCGCAGCGCCTGGATCGTCGTGCGCGGCGTGATCACCTCGATGTCCAGCCGCAGGTGGATCAGCGAGGGGCCATCCGCGGCCAGCGCCTGGGCGAACGCCGGCTCGAAGGCCGCCGTCTCCTGCACCGACCAGGCGTTCCAGCCATAGGCGCGTGCCAGCGCCGCGAAGTCGGGATTGGCGAGGTCGCTGCCGCTGACGCGGCCGGGGTACTCCCGCTCCTGGTGCATGCGGATCGTGCCGTAGCTGCCGTTGTCCACCACCACGCTGACGAGCCTGCCGCGGCCGCGCCCGGCGCCGTGCGCCCGCGCCGTGGCCAGCTCCTGGCCGGTCATCAGGAAGTCGCCGTCGCCGGCGATGTTGACCACCGTGCGGTCGGGCTGCAGCAGCGACGCCGCCACCGCCGCCGGCACGCCGTAGCCCATGGCACCGGAGGTCGGCGCGAGCTGCGTGCGGCCATGGTGCTGCAGGCCGTGGTAGCGGGTGAAGCGGTGCAGCCAGACGCTGAAGTTGCCCGCGCCGTTGGTGTAGACCGTGTCGTCCGGCGCCAGGCGCTGGATCGTGCGCACCACCTCGGCCATGTCCAGCGGCGCCACGGGCGGCGACTCCGCGTTGGCCTCGTAGTCCGCCCGCGCGTCGGCGGCCCAGGCGCCCCAGGGCACGCCCGCGGCCGGTGGCTCCAGCGCGGCCAGCGCCGTGCCGGCGCAGGCCAGCGACGCGTTGAACATCAGGTCGGCCGTGTAGACGCGCCCGAGCTCCTCAGGCCCGGCATGCCAGTGCACCAGGCGCTGGGCCGGGCGCGGCACGGACAGCAGCGAGTAGGCGCTGGTGGTGATCTCGCCCAGCCGCACGCCCAGCGCCAGCACGAGGTCGGCGTCGCGCACGCGGGCCGCGAGCTTCGGATTGATGCCGATGCCTACGTCGCCGGCGTACAGCGGATGCCGGTTGTCGAAGGTGTCCTGGAAGCGGAAGCCGCAGCCCACCGGCAACTGCCAGGCCTCGGCGAAGCGCTGCAGGCCGCGACAGCTCTCGGCGGTCCAGCCCGAGCCCCCGGCCACGACGAAGGGCCGCTGCGCGCCCAGCAACAGGCTGCGCAGGTCGCGCAGCGCGCCCGGCGCCGGCCAGGCCTGCGCCGGCCGCACGCGCGGCAGCACGGGCGCCGCCGTGGGCGTGGTCAGCATGTCCTCCGGCAGCGCCAGCACCACCGGCCCGGGGCGGCCCTGCATCGCGGTGTGGAAGGCGCGCGCCACGTACTCCGGCAGGCGGTCGGCGTGCTGCACCTCGCCGACCCACTTGGCCATGCCCAGCGTGCCGGGGCCGAACATCTGGCGGTAGTCGACCTCCTGGAAGGCCTCGCGGTCGCGCTGGTCGCTCGCCACCTGGCCGACGAACAGCACCATCGGCGTGGAGTCCTGGAAGGCCGTGTGCAGACCGATCGCCGCGTTGCTGGCGCCCGGGCCGCGCGTCACGAAGCACACGCCCGGCCAGTTCGCGAGCTTGCCCTGGGCATCGGCCATGAAGGACGCGCCGCCCTCGTGGCGGCAGCCGACGAAGCGGATGCGGTCGCGGTGCTCGTGCAGGCCGTCCAGCACCGCCAGGTAGCTTTCTCCCGGCACACCGAAGACGGTGTCGATGCCCTGCGCGATCAGCGCCTCGACCAGTGCATGGCCGGCGGGCCGCAATGCCTGCGGGGCCGTCATGCCGCCACCCGCCGCAGGCTGGCCAGGCGCAGGCTCACCAGCGAGGCGCTGGCCACGCCGAGCGCCAGCGCCACCGCCGCCCCGACGAACACGCCCGCAGGCGCGCCGCGGTCGAGGATGGCGCCGAACACCGGCGCCGACACCGCGAAGCCGATGTCCAGGCCCGAGTACACGGTGCCGTAGACGCGGCCGGTGGCGCCGGGCGGCGCGGCCCGCTTGATCAGCATGTCGCGCGACGGCCCGGCCAGCCCCGTGCCCAGGCCGGCCAGCGCCGTGAACACCAGGGCGGCCCCGGCGGGCAGCCAGCCGCTGGCCACCAGCAGCAGCAACAGCGCCGAGCCGGTGAGGCACACGCCGATGGTGAGTTCGAGCCGGGCCACGCGCGCGGCCACGAAGCCGCCCAGCAGCATGCCGGCCGCACCGGCCAGCATGTAGCCGGTGACCATGTAGCCGGTGCTGGCGGCCGACACGCCGTACAGGCGGGTCAGCGCCGGGCCGGCGAAGCTCTGCACCGCGGTCAGCACGGCGGTCGAGAACACGAAGAACGAGAAGCACATCCACACCGACGGCAGGCGCAGGAAGGCGAAGGTGCCTGTGTCCGGACCGGTGGCCGCGACTGCCGCTCCGGGCGCCACGCGCTGCGCGGCGCGGTCGTCGATGGCGTGGCGCTGCCACACCAGCACCGCCAGCACGGCCAGCGCCCACAGCGCGAAGCCGGCCGCGGCCCAACGCCAGGACCCGGTGAGCGCGATCGCGCCCTGGTGGAACAGCGGCGCGGCGGCCCAGCCCAGGTTGCCGCTGATGCCGTGGATGGAGAACGCGTGCCCGAGCCGCGGCTGCGACACGCGACGGTTGAGGATGGTGAAGTCCACCGGGTGGAACGGCGAGTTGCCCAGCCCCGCCAGCGCCGTGGCCAGCACCAGTCCGGGCATCCCCTGTGCCGTGGCCGCCGCCACGCCGGCGGCCACGAAGAACCCCATGGCCACCAGCAGCACCGGCCGCGCGCCGATGCGGTCCACCAGGAAACCGGCCAGCGCCTGCCCGATGCCCGAGATGACGAAGAACAGCGTGACCAGCAGGCCGAGCTCGGCGTAGCTGGTGCCGAAGTCGGAGACGAACAGCGGGAACAGCGGCGGCAGCAGCATGTGGAAGAAGTGCGACGTGCCGTGCGCCACCCCCACCAGGGTGATCGTGCGGGCGTCCGTGCCGCCGGCGGCTGCGTCGGGCTCTTGCTGCATGGGCCGATGGTAACGAAGGCTGTCGGCGGCCCCTCGCCTGCCGCCCGCCGCGACGCCAGTTGTGACCGTTGGTGAGGACTGTGACCGGAGCGCTCGCCGGCGGCCTTCCGGTTGCCACGGCGTACCTCGGGCCAAGGCAAACCGGCTACCGTGGGCGTTGGCGCCATCCGGCGTGCAGGAGGTCGACCGCCATGCTCAAGTCGCTGTTCGGGGAACTGGTCACGACGCCCGTAAAGCCCGGGGGCGTGATGCCGGAGTTCGCGGCCACCGCGGTGCTCGAAAGCACCGACACGCGCGTCACCGACGACGGTCGCATGCTCGACCGCCACCAGCAGGACCTGTTCGTCACCGGTTCGCCGGCGGCGGCGATGCGCGCCCACCTCGCCGCGACGCAGAACACCACCGACGTGCGCACGATCACGCTGCTGGACCCGTCGCGCCTGTGGGCTCCGGGGGTCGTCAAGGCGCTGTCGGACGCCACCGGCCAGCCGGTGGAACGGCTGCACCTGCGCGAGCAGGCCTCGCTGCGCATCCTGGCCACGCTCGAACGCACGGTGGTGCCGCGCCGCGGCGACGCCACGCTAAAGATCTATCACGCCGACCTGCGCGTGGCGGAGGGCGAGAACCTCGCGATCCCGTTCGTGCTGATGGAGCGCAGCCAGATGTCCGCGGTGATCGTCGGCCCGATGGGCGCCGACGAGGTCGAGGCGATGCTGGCCGCCCTGCGCACGGCGGTGCAGGAGCCGACCTGGCGCTGCGAGTCGCTGCTGTTCCTGCTGCCGCCCAACCAGGTGTGGATCGCCAGCCGCATCGCCGCCTTCGACTGGCCGTCGACGCTGCACGTGGAGGTGATCGACGAGCCGCTGACGGGCACGTCGTCGGTGTGGAACGCGCTGCTGGCCGCCTGGGACCGGCAGCAGTCGAGCGGCGACCAGGGCACCGACCCGTCGGCGGTCGACGCGCGCAACATCGCGCGCCAGCTGCGCATGCTGTCGATGACCGACGGCGTGCTCGGGGCGGCGCTGGCCGACGCCACCGACGGCGACCTGCTGGCCGGCGAGTCGCGCTCGGGCGGGATCGACCTGGCACGGGCGGCGGCGGCCCTGGCACCGCTGCTGCGCGCGCACCGCAAGGCGCACGAGGACATGGGGCTGCCCGGCAGCCTGGAGGAGTTCTCGGTGGCCTCGGCCACCTGCTACCACCTGGTGCGCCCGGTGCTGCGCCGGCCGAACCAGTTCCTCTTCGCGCGGCTGGAGCGCAACCACGCCAACCTGGCGCTGCTGAAGTTCAAGCTGGCCGAGGCGGAACGCAACCTCGGTTGAAGGCTACGATCGCGGCACCCCGATGAGAGTGCCGAGATGAGCCAGGTCCTTTTCGACTACACCCGCCAGAACTCCCAGGGCGAGAGCACCGTCGCCCACGCCTGGGCCCGTGTGCCGGCCGCACCGACCCCGGACGAGCGCGCCGCGCTGAAGGCGCGCGCCAAGGCGCTGCTGGCGCGCCACGGCGCCGTGCTGGTGGCCCACTACTACGTCGACGGCGACCTGCAGGACCTGGCGCTGGAAACCGGCGGCTGCGTCGCCGACTCGCTGGAGATGGCGCGCTTCGGCCGCGACCATGCGGCGCAGACGCTGGTGGTGGCCGGCGTGAGGTTCATGGGCGAGTCGGCCAAGATCCTGTCGCCCGGCAAGCGGGTGCTGATGCCCGACCTGGAGGCGACCTGCTCGCTCGACCTGGGCTGCCCGCCGGAGGACTTCGCGGCCTTCTGCGACGCCCATCCGGACCGCAAGGTCGTGGTCTACGCCAACACCAGCGCCGCCGTGAAGGCGCGCGCCGACTGGATGGTCACCAGTTCCTGCGCGCTGGCCATCGTGGGCCACCTGCACGAGCAGGGGCACAAGGTGCTGTGGGCGCCGGACAAGCACCTCGGCCGCTACATCCAGGAGCAGACCGGCGCCGACATGCTGATGTGGAACGGCGCCTGCATCGTCCACGACGAGTTCAAGGGCGTGGAGCTCGAGCTGCTGCGGCGCGAGCATCCGCAGGCCAAGGTGCTGGTGCACCCCGAGTCGCCCCAGGCGGTGGTGGCGCAGGCCGACGTGGTGGGCTCCACCTCGCAGCTGCTCAAGGCCGTCGTCGAGGGCAGCGCCCGCGAGTACATCGTGGCCACCGACAACGGCATGTTCCACCGCATGAAGCAGCTGGCGCCGGGCAAGACGCTGATCGAGGCCCCCACGGCCGGCCGCAGCGCCACCTGCAAGAGCTGCGCCCATTGCCCCTGGATGGCGATGAACGCCACCCAGGGCCTGATCGACTGCCTGGAAACGGGCCGCGGCGAGATCCACGTGCCCGAGCCGACGCGGTCGCAGGCCCTGGGCTGCATCGAGCGCATGCTCGACTTCGTGGCCCGCAACCCTTCCGCCGTGGCGCAGCCGCAGCCCGGAGGGGCCCACGTGCGCGACATCGGCAGCGCCTGAGCCGGGTCGAAGACCACGAAAAGGGCGGCGTTCGGCGCGCTGATGGCGCGACCGGGCGGGCGGGCGAGGTCGAGAATGCGCCGCATGAGCCACGTCGACTTCGCCTCGATCCGCAACCACCACGAGCAGGCCGTGTTCGACGCCGTGCTCGCCCAGCGCCATGTCTACCCCGCGGTGGACACCGACGAGCTGGTGGCCGACGTGGCCTGCGTCGCGCTGAACCGGCTGCCGGCGCGCTACATCCGGCATCCGGTGGACTACCTGTTCTACCTGACCGAACGCGAGCGCGCCGACCTGGAAAAGGCGGTGCGCGACGCGGTCAAGCACGCCTTCGAGTTCGTGCAGGCGCGCGTGGCGATGCGCGCGCGGCGCTAGCTAGCGCGCGCCGCGGATCAGCACCGTCGGGAAGCTCACCGGCAGCGTGCGCGGGTAGTCCCGGCTGTAGTGCAGGCCGCGGCTCTCGTGCCGCGACAGCGCCGATCGCACGATCAGCTCGGCACACTCCACCAGGTTGCGCAGCTCCAGCAGGTCGCGGTTGACGCGGAAGTTGGCGTAGTACTCGTCGATCTCGAGCTTGAGCAGGTCGATCCGGTGCAGCGCCCGCTCCAGGCGCTTGGTGGTGCGCACGATGCCGACGTAGTTCCACATCAGCAGGCGCAGCTCGTCCCAGTTGTGCGAGATGACGACCTGCTCGTCGGCGTTCTCGACCTGGCTCTCGTCCCAGTCCGGCAGCGCGGGCTGATCGTCGGCCGGCGCGGCCAGGATCGCGTGGGCGCAGCTGTGGCCGAGCACCACGCACTCGAGCAGCGAGTTGCTGGCCAGCCGGTTGGCGCCGTGCAGTCCGGTGTAGGTGGTCTCGCCCACGGCATACAGCCCCGGCAGGTCGGTGCGGCCTTCCAGGTCGGTGACGACGCCGCCGCAGGTGTAGTGCGCCGCCGGCACCACCGGGATCGGCTGGCGCGCGATGTCGATGCCGAGCCTGGCGCAGCGCGCATGGATGGTGGGGAAGTGCTCCTTCAGGAAGTCCTCGCCCAGGTGCGTGGCGTCGAGCCACACGTGGTCCAGGCCGTGCTTCTTCATCTCGAAGTCGATCGCCCGCGCCACGATGTCGCGCGGCGCCAGCTCGGCGCGTTCGTCGTGGGCATGCATGAAGCGCGTGCCATCGGGCAGCTTCAGGTGCGCGCCCTCCCCGCGCAGGGCCTCGGTGATCAGGAAGCTGCGCTCCTGCGGGTGGTACAGGCAGGTCGGGTGGAACTGGATGAACTCCATGTTGCCGACCCGGCAGCCCGCGCGCCAGGCCATCGCGATGCCATCGCCGGTGGCGGTGTCGGGGTTGCTGGTGTAGCGGTACACCTTGCCGACGCCGCCGGTGGCCAGCACCACGGCCGACGTCGCCAGCGTCTCGACGCGGCCGCGGTCAATGTCCAGCGCATAGACGCCGTGGCAGCACGGCGCCTCGTCGCGGCGCAGGTGGCGCGAAGTGACGAGGTCCACCGCCATCCAGCGCTCGCGCAGGCTGATGTTGGGGTGCGCACGCGCCTTGGCCAGCAGCGCCTCGTGGATGGCGCGCCCGGTGGCGTCGGCGGCATGGGCGATGCGGCGCACCGCATGACCGCCCTCGCGGGTGAGGTGCAGGCCGAGCGGCCCGTCCGGGTCGGGCGAGAACGGCACGCCCTCGTCCACCAGCCACTGCACCGCCTGCGCGCTGCGTTCGGCGATGAAGCGGGCGGTGTGCTCGTCCACGAGGCCCGCGCCGGCGTCCTGCGTGTCGCGCACGTGCGAATCGACGCTGTCGTCGCGCCCCAGCACGCCGACAATGCCGCCCTGGGCCCAGGCCGTCGCGGCCTCGTCGAGATTGCGCTTGGCCAGCACGATCACGGGACGGTCCGCGGCCAGTCGCAACGCGACCGTCAGACCCGCCAGGCCGGCCCCGATCACGACCACCGGCTGGGGTTGAGCTTTCAGCATGGGCCGATTCTAGGGACATGGTCACGCTTGCCCCGGGCGGGCACCGAGGCCGGCCGGGGTCCGGCGCCGTACACTCGGTTGCGCCCTCGACGGCCCACCGACCCGCGCCCACCATGCCAAAGCCGATCCACGAAATGTCCACCTGGGATGCCTCGGCGCATCCGTCGCGTGCGTTCGAGGAGGAGGAAGCCTGGGAGGCCACGCGCCAGCAGACCGGCATGGCCACGCAGCTGATGCGCGACAAGGACGAGTACCTGTCCGAAAGCTACCGGCACGTCGGGCGCCAGGTCAGCGACTCGCAGTGGGAGCTGTTCGTGGCCTGCGAACCGGCCGAGGCGATGCAGCAGCAGTTCGAGGCGCTGCGCCCGGAGTACCTCGTGCTGCATGACATCGGCACCCAGTCGTCGCGCCGCATGCTCGCCGGCCTGGCCGCGGCCGCCGGCCGCCGCGTGCACCAGCTGCACGTGCGGCGCCAGGGCGTGGGCATGCCGCTGGCGCGCATCGAGTTCATCGAACTGGTGTGCAAGCCCGATCACCCGCCGCTGCGCCTGTACACCACCGAGGTCGACGCCGACACGGCCCAGCGGCGCCGCCTCGCCCGCATGCTGCTGGCCTACAGCCGGCTCGGCGTGGTCATGGTGGGCGACCTGCCGCCGCATGCGCTGGCCTCGGCGCTGCTGCCGCTGCGCGATGCGATCACCGAAGGCCCTTGGCTCAATCGCGAGCTGCTGCTGCTGCCACTGGCAGGCGCCTCTGCGCTGGCCAGCCAGGCCTCCCACATCGCGCAGCACACGTCGGTGAAGGTACTCACCACGCCCCAGGTCACCCGCCCGGCCGAGGCCTGGGCCTACCTGCGGGCTTCATGGCACAAGATGCGCGAGGCGCTGGCGGACGACGCCGTGCACCTGCCCGAACTGCTCGACCCGGTGAGGCCGGAGGCGCGCGCCCCGGCGGGGCCGGCGGCCGCAGGCACCCCGGCGGCGGCCCCGGCCGCCGCCGCCGCCGCCACGTCGCCCAGCGCGCCGTCCGCCGCGGCGCCTGCCGCCCCGGCAGCGACGCCCTTTGCCCGCACGCCGCTGCCGA
Source organism: Aquabacterium sp. T101 (assembly GCF_057219775.1). Lineage (NCBI taxonomy): Bacteria > Pseudomonadati > Pseudomonadota > Betaproteobacteria > Burkholderiales > Sphaerotilaceae > Aquabacterium > Aquabacterium sp. T101. Next base: position 211,397 of record NZ_JBXVVZ010000001.1, on the reverse strand, counting down.
TGCAGCCGATGCCCACCGTCAAGGCTGCCGAGCCCCCGGCCGCGGCCGACCCGGCGCTGGCCTCCTACATCCGCAAGTGCGGCGAACTCAAGGGCATGGTGAGCTGCTGCGTGTTCGAGCTCGCCACGCAGCGCACCTTTGGCCATGCCGGCGGCCGCCCCGGGCCGGCGGTGCTGGCCACGCACGGCTCGTCGCTGATGGCGTCGATGGCCGAGGCCTCGCAGGCCCTGAACCTGGGCGGCGCGGCGCCCGACGCGGCCATCACGCTGGGCAACCACCACCTGCTGCTGCGGGCCGTGCCGGGCCGGCGCGGCCTGGCCATGCATGCGGTGCTCGACAAGGTGCAGGCCAACCTGACGCTGGTGCGCCTGCAGCTGCAGCGGCTGGACCTGCTGCTCGAGGAGGGCGCGACCGACTAGCGTCGCGCCCCGCCCCGCGCCGGGTCAGTGCACGGTGCGCTCGAAGACGAAGTTCTCGCCTTCCACGTCCACCGGCACCACGTCCTTCGGGCCGAAGCGGCCTTCCAGGATCAGCCGCGCCACCGGGTTCTCGATGCGCTGCTGGATCGCCCGCTTGAGCGGACGCGCGCCGAACACCGGGTCGAAGCCCGCCTTGGCCAGCGCCGCCAGCGCCGCCGGCGACACGTCCAGGCCCATGTCCATGCGCGCCAGCCGCGCCTCGAGCTGGCCGAGCTGGATCTTCGCGATCGACTCGATGTGCTTGGCGTCCAGTGCATGGAACACCACCGTCTCGTCGATGCGGTTCAGGAATTCGGGCCGGAAGTGGTTCTTGACCTCGCCCCACACCGCGTCGCGGATCTCCTCCGGGTCCTGACCCGCCATCTGCATGATCAGCTGCGAGCCCAGGTTGCTGGTCATCACGATCACGGTGTTCTTGAAGTCCACGGTGCGGCCCTGGCCGTCGGTTAGGCGGCCGTCGTCGAGCACCTGCAGCAGCACGTTGAACACGTCCGGGTGGGCCTTCTCCACCTCGTCGAGCAGCAGCACGCTGTAAGGCTTGCGCCGCACCGCCTCGGTCAGGTAGCCGCCCTCGTCATAGCCCACGTAGCCCGGCGGCGCGCCGATCAGACGGCTCACGGAGTGCTTCTCCATGAACTCGCTCATGTCGATGCGCACCATGTGCTCCTCGCTGTCGAACAGGAAGTTCGCCAGCGCCTTGCACAGCTCGGTCTTGCCCACGCCGGTGGGGCCGAGGAAGAGGAACGAGCCGTAGGGCCGGTTCGGGTCGGACAGGCCGGCGCGCGAGCGGCGGATGGCGTTGGACACGGCGACGATCGCCTCGTCCTGGCCCACCACGCGCTCGTGCAGGCGCCTTTCCATCTGCAGCAGCTTGTCGCGCTCGCCCTGCATCAGCTTGGACACCGGGATGCCGGTGGAGCGCGACACCACTTCCGCGATCTCCTCGGCGCCGACCATGGTGCGCAGCAGCTGCGGCCGGCCGGTGCCCTTCTTGCCGGTCTCCTTGGCCTGGGCCTCCTTCAGGCGCTTCTCCAGCTCGGGCAGCTTGCCGTACTGCAGCTCGGCCACCTTGTCGAAGTTGCCCTTGCGCTTGAACTCGTCCATCTGGTGGCGGATGCGGTCGATCTCCTCCTTGACCTGGGCGCTGCCCTGGGCGGTAGCCTTCTCGCTCTTCCAGATCTCCTCGAGATCGGCGTACTCACGCTCGAGCTTGCCGATCTCCTCCTCGATCAGGCCCAGGCGCTTGATCGACGCCTCGTCCTTCTCCTTGCGCACCGCCTCGCGCTCGATCTTCAGCTGGATCAGGCGGCGGTCGAGCTTGTCCATCGACTCGGGCTTGGAGTCGATCTCGATCTTGATCTTGGCCGCGGCCTCGTCGATCAGGTCGATCGCCTTGTCGGGCAGGAAGCGGTCGGTGATGTAGCGATGGCTCAGCTCGGCCGCAGCCACGATGGCCGGGTCCGTGATCTCCACGCCGTGGTGCACCTCGTACTTCTCCTGCAGGCCGCGCAGGATGGCGATGGTGGCCTCGACGCTGGGTTCGTCCACCAGCACCTTCTGAAAGCGCCGCTCGAGCGCGGCGTCCTTCTCGACGTACTTGCGGTACTCGTCCAGCGTGGTCGCGCCGATGCAGTGCAGCTCGCCGCGCGCCAGCGCGGGCTTGAGCATGTTGCCGGCGTCGATGGCGCCTTCGGCCTTGCCGGCGCCCACCATGGTGTGCAGCTCGTCGATGAACAGGATGATGCGGCCCTCGTCGGCCGACACCTCCTTGAGCACGGCCTTCAGGCGCTCCTCGAACTCGCCGCGGTACTTGGCGCCGGCCAGCAGGCCCGCCATATCCAGCGACAGCACGCGCTTGTCCTTCAGGGTCTCGGGCACCTCGCCCGAGACGATGCGCTGGGCCAGGCCCTCGACGATGGCGGTCTTGCCCACGCCCGGCTCGCCGATCAGCACCGGGTTGTTCTTGCTGCGGCGCTGCAGCACCTGGATCGCGCGGCGGATCTCGTCGTCGCGGCCGATCACCGGGTCGAGCTTGCCCTGGCGCGCGCGCTCGGTCAGGTCGAGCGTGTACTTCTTCAGCGCCTCGCGCTGGCCCTCGGCCTCGGCGGAGTCCACCTTGGCGCCGCCGCGCACTGCGTCGATCGCGGCTTCCAGCGCCTTGCGCGTCAGGCCGTGGCCGCGCACGATGCCGCCGAGATCGGACTTGGCGTCGGCCAGCGCCAGCAGGAACATCTCGCTGGCGATGAACTGGTCGCCGCGCTTGCCGGCCTCCTTCTCGGCGGCCTGCAGCAGCGACACCAGCTCTCGCCCCGGCTGCACCACCTGGCCGCCAGCCTGCACCTGCGGCAGGCCGCCCATCGCGGTGTCCATCGCGGTCTTCAGCGCGGCGGCGTTGGCGCCGGCGCGGTCGATCAGCGCGCGCGGCCCGTCCGGCTGGACCAGCATCGCCGCCAGCACGTGGGCCGGCTCGAGGTAGGGGTTGTCACGCGCGATGGCCAGGCTCTGGCCTTCGGCAAGGGCTTGCTGGAACGTGCTCGTCAGTTTGTCGATGCGCATGGTGGGTGTCTCCGATTGCCGCGCATCTGTGGGCCGGCCCCCCGGCTTTCAAGTCGCCACGTTCAGGGCTGTGACAAGGTAGCGCAATGCAGGCCGCCGCCGACCCAGTTGGCGCTGATGGCGTCGACGAACTCGACGCGCCGCCCCGGGAAGGCGCCAGCCACCACGCGGCGCACGCGCTCCTGGTGCTGTGGCGGCGTGCCGTGCGGGCGGTAGTCGGGCAGCACCACCACGCCGTTGGCCACGACGAAGTTCAGGTAGCTCGCGGTGGCCACCTGCCACAGCGCCTGGCCGTGACGGCGGCCTTCGCCGGGCGCAAAGTAGTCGGAGCGCCAAGCTTCTGAGCGCTCGCGGTCGGCGTCGTCGTCCAGCACGACCCGACGTTGCACGATCTTCGGCGTGGGCACCTTGACGATGCGCAAGCGCCGACCGCGCGTGTCGGTGGCCGCGGCCAGCACCGCGTAGTTGCGCTGCATCGCCTGCCGCGTCAGGCGCGCCACCGGATGCGCCGCCACGTCCGCGTCGTCGGGCCAGGCCAGCAGCACGGTGCGCTCGTCGGCGAAGCGCACGAACTGGTCGGTGTGGCCGCCGGAGCCCCAGGCGACATGGGCGCCGGCGATGGTGCCGCGCAGCAGCACGTCCTCGGCCAGGCCGGACGGCAGCCACACCACGCGCGAGATGCCCGGCAGGCGCCGCAGTTCGTTCCCGATGCGGTCGATCGACCAGCCCGGATGGCGCGACCGCCACAGCGCCGCATTCGCCAGCAGCAGGCCGCGGCCGTTGGCCTCGACCCCACCGCCTTCCATCGCCAGCGCCGTGCGATGCACCGGGGCGCCGAGGTGGCGCGCGATGGCGCGGTCCAGCCCGTCGCGTTCGGCGGAGGCCCGCGCGGCGTGGGCCACGCAGTGGTCGCGCTCGGCGCCCGCGGCATGCCGCTTCAGGCACCAGGACGCGGCGCCGTACTGACTGGCACCGAAGTCGACGATGCCGGGCCCGCCGTCGGGCTCGCGCGTGAACACCGCCACGTCGCGCAGGAAGAAGGTGGCGCCGGGCTCGACGACCACGCTGGCCGAGGGATCGATCGCACGCACCGGGTCGGGCACCATGACGACGATCCTCGCGTGGCCCTTCAGCGCGCGGACCAACCCGGCCGTCAGCACGTCGTGCCCGCCGCCGGCACCGACCCACACCGCTCGCACCGGATCGAAGTCGGCCATCAGGCCGGGCGGCAAGGCCTCGGCGCCGACCGGCCCGCCGCGTGCCGTGCCCCAGCCCAGCCCCGCCAGCGCGGCCAGCCCCTGCACCAGCGCGCGGCGCGACACGGCGCCGGGCGGGTGCAGCGCCTCGGGCGGGGCCGCGGCCCGCGTGGCGCCGTCCCTCATTCCGCCCCGCCCAAGCGGCGCGCCAGCAGCGAGCGCTGCACCTTGCCCAGCGCGGTCCTGGGCAGCGCGTCGAGCACGACGATCCGTCGCGGATGCTTGAACCGCGCCAGCGCGGCCTGGAACCGCTGGCGCAGGGCGTCGGCGTCGACGGTGGCACCGGGCCGCGGCACCACGGCCAGCACCGGCACCTCGCCCCAGCGCTCGTCGGGCAGGCCCACCACGGCCGCCTCGGCCACTGCCGGGTCGCCCATCGCCACCTGCTCGATCTCGGCCGGATGGATGTTCTCGCCCCCGGAAATGATCAGTTCCTTGGAGCGGCCGACCACCGTGTACCACCCCTGCCCGTCCACCCGGGCCAGATCGCCGGTGCGGAACCAGCCGCCGGCAAACGCCGCATCGCCGGGCAGCCGGTGGTAGCCGCGCGCCAGGTTGGGCGCGCGCACCTGGATCTCGCCCTCGGTGGCGTCGCCCTGCTCGCCCAGCCGCACCTGCACGCCGAGTGCCGGCCGGCCCACGCTGCCGGCGTGCGCCAACGCCTCGGACGGGCGCAGCACCAGCGTGACCGGGCCGGTCTCGGTGGCGCCGTACACCTGACAAACCGGCACGCCGCGCGCATGGAAGGCGTCGATCAGCGCCCGCGGCACGATCTGCGAGCCGCTGTTGACGAAGGCCAGCGACGACAGGTCGGCACCGGCCCAGCGCGGATGCTCCACCAGGGCCTGCATCGTGGCCGGCACCAGCAGGCTGGTCGTCGGGCGCCAGGTGGCCACATCGTCGAACCAGGCTGCCGCGTCGAAGCGCGGCTGCAGCCGCACCGTGCCACCGGCGGCCAGCGTGGGCAGCACCTGGATGCACAGCCCGCCGACGTGGAACAGCGGCAGCACGGCCAGCGTGCGCGTGGCGCGATCGAAGCCCTGGGCGTCGATGGCGGCGTCGATGTTCGCCCGCATCGCCGCGTGGGTGTGCAGCGCGCCGCGCGGCTGCCCCGTCGTGCCCGAGGTGTAGGCCAGCAGCAGGTCGTCCGCCGCGTCGGCGTCGGCGTCGGCGTCGGCGTCGGCACGGCCCGGGCCGGCCGGCGCAGGCGTCAGCCCGTCCAGCGCGTCGAACCCGGCGTCGGCATGCCAGGCCACCAGGCCGGCGTGAGTGGCGAGCTGGCGCAGCTCGGGCGCGGCCAGGCGCCAGTTCAGCGGCACGAAACGGGCCCCCAGGCGAGAGCAGGCCAGCAGCGCCATCAGCATCGCGGCGCTGTTCAGCCCGAGCCAGCCGTAGGCGTCGCCCGGCCCGACGCCCTGCCCCGCCAGCCGCTGCGCCGCCGCGTGCGCACCCGCATGCAGCTCGTCGTAGGTCCAGCCGCGCCGCCCGTCGTCGAGCGCAACCCCGGATCCCCGTGGCAGACGCAGGTCCAGCCGCATGCCCGGCCCCTGTCAGACCCGAGCCACGCGAACCGCACGCGGCGCTGACCCAGCAAGCGCCGCGGGTCCGGCTCCGCCGGCCCGCTGGCGCTGCCCCCCCGGGGGGGAGGCGCCGGAGGCGCTTCGGGGGGGGGTCACTGTTCCAGCGCCTCGTCCCGCTCGCCCGACTCGTACAGGCACTCGCGGCCGAGCCGGTCCACGCACAGCTCGGCGGTCCAGGGCAGCATCAGCGAGCCGCAGCGCGAGTCGCGGTACAGCCGCTCCAGCGGCAGCGACTTCAGCATCGACTGGCCGCCGCAGGTGCGGATCGCCAGCGCGCACAGGGCGTTGGCGTTCTCCATGATCGAATAGTGCGCGGCGTACAGGCGCATGCGCGTGTCCTTGTCCGGGTCCACCCGCGCCTCGCGCGCCGACTGCAGGAACAGCGCGCGCGTCTGCTCCAGCGTGATGCGCATCTGCGCCACGGCGATCTGCTTGGTCGGGTACATGCGGCGCTTGACCGGCGGCATGCCCGGCACCTCGCCGCGCAGGTAGCTCACGGTGAAGTCGTAGGCCGCCTGCGCGATGCCCATGTAGGTGGGCGACAGCGTGGCGAACATGTGCGGGTAGCGCGACGCCGCCTGGAAGTAGAGCCCCTCGGGCATGAGGCGCGCCTCGTCCGGCACGAACACGTCCTCGAAGGTGAGCGTGCGGCTCACCGTGCCGCGCATGCCCAGCGGGTCCCAGTCGCCGCTGACGGTGACGCCGGGCGCGTCGGCCGGCACCGCGAGATACAGCGAGTCGCGCACCGTGCCGCCGGCGCTGCCGTCGTTGCGGTCGACCGAGCGGCGCTCGCGCGTGCACAGCACGCCATAGTAGTCGGCCGCGCCGGACAGCGACGCGAAGATCTTGCGCCCGGTGACGCGGTAGCCGCCGTCGACCTTGAGCGCGCGCGTGCCCCAGGGCGCCTTGCCCGCCGCCGCCGCGCCACCCTCGGAGAACGGCTGCGAATAGACGCGGCCGTCGCGCACGACGCGCTCGAAGTGGATCGCGCGGATGCGCTCGTGGTCCTGGCGCTGCTCTCGCGACATGTCCAGCGCGTCGGCGATGAAGCCGGCCCACATCGTGGAGCACACGTGCATGTTGAACGACAGCGCGGTGGATCCGCAGTGCCGGCCGAGTTCGGCGGCCACCATCACGTAGGTGGCGAAGTCCGCCCCCAGCCCGCCGTGCTCGCGCGGCACGCAGATGCCCAGCAGCCCGGCCTCGCGCAGGTCGGCGTAGTTCTCGTGCGGAAAGCTCGCCTCGCGGTCCCAGCGCTCGGCGCGGGGCGCGAACTTGTCGCGGCCGAGCGAGGCGGCGCGCTCGATCAAATCGCGCTGCTGCGCGGTCAGCGTGGCCGGGTTGCCGGCGATGTGCGCCACGGGGCTCGAGGCAGTGGTCATGGGCGTCGTCTCACTCGAATCGTCGTTGCAGGAAGTCCACCAGCACGGGGTTCACCGCCTGGGGCGCTTCCATGTGGGCCAGGTGCCCCAGGCCGGGGATGCAACGGTACTCCGCGCCGGGGATGCGCGCGGCCATTTGCGCCATCACGGCCGGCGGGGCATTGCGGTCGTGCTCCCCGGCCAGGCACAGCACCGGCAGGGCCAGGGTGCCCAGGGTGTCGCGGCGGTCGAAGCCGGCGATGGCGGCCAGGGCCACCCGGTAGGTGGCTTCGGGCACGCTGGCCATCAGCAGGGCGGCCCGCGCCACCGCGTCGTGCGGCGCCCCCGGCGCCGCCATGCCCGCCACCAGCCCCGGCGCCAGGCGGGCCATGCCCTGCCCCGCGTCCAGCGGCGCCAGGCGCTGCGCCAGGAACTCGCGCTGCCAGGCGCCGCCCGGCCGCCCGAAGGCCGGCGACGTGGCCATCAGCACCAGCGCCGCCACGCGGCCGGGGGCGCGCGCCATCAGCTCCTGCGCCACCATGCCGCCCATGCTGTGCCCGACCAGGGCCACCGGCGCGGCCCCCAGGTGGTCGATCAGCGCGGCGACGGCCCGGGCCATGTGCGGCAGGTCGTAGGGCTCGATCCGCGGCGAGTCGCCGTAGCCGGGCAGGTCCACCGCGGCGACCCCGAAGCCGGCCTGCGCCAGCGCCGCGCCGGTGCCCGACAGGGCGTCGCCCCAGGACTCGCGACCGCCGCCGACGCCGTGCAGCAGCACGACGTTGCGGGCGCGCCCGGCCGAAGGCGCCGGCTCCCACCACAGGTGGGCCAGCGGCGCGTCACGGACCAGCCGGACCATGACTACATCAGCACGCCGTCGCGCACCACGGCCTGGCCATCGAGCTCGACCGTGCAGCCGCACAGCGGCAGGTCGAAGTGGCCCGGCGTGTGACGGCCGGCGACTTCGTTGGCGCCGGTCGAGTAGAGGAAGTTACCGGCAAATGCGCGCAGTTCCGTGCCGTTGAAGTCCGCCTTGTCGTAGAAGGCCATGGCATCCCAGCGCGCGCGGGGGTTCAGGCCCCAGCCGACATGCGACACGGCATAGGCCGAGCGGTCGCCCCAGGCGGCGAACTGCGACCGCATCAGCTCGGCGTCGACGCCGTCGCCCGCGATCTGCGTCACGTGGTCGTCCTCGATCGTCAGCCGCACCGGCGATTCGAGATAGCGCTTGAAGGTCAGATTGACATCGCCGCGGTCGAGCACCAGGGTCCCGCGCACCGTGCCCGTGGCGGGGAACGCCAGCACCAGGCCGCCGGGCCAGTGGCTCAGCGTGCCCGGCTTCGCGGTGAAGCCCCACACGCCGCCGACGCGGGCGCCGGCCAGGTCCACCTGCAGCGCGGTGCCGGCGGACGAGGTGACCGTCATGCGGCGCGCGGCGCGCAGCCGGCGCATCGCGTCGCGCGCGGCGGCTTCGTCCTCGGCGCGCGGCACGCAGCGCTCGAGGATCTCCGGATGCTCGTTGCTGACCACCAGCACGCGCGCCCCACCAGCCAGGATGGCGGGCAGCTCCGCCGCGTGCTGAAGACCCTCGACGGTGCAGTCCACGACCAGCGTGCAGCCCGCCAGGGCCGCCACCGCCGGGCCCTGCCCGCCCAGCGCCGCCGACGCCCCGGTGGAGCGCACCGGCACCGGCGTCGTGACCGGCGGCGTGGGCACCGTCAGCGTGAAGCAGCGGGCGCCGAGCTGCTGCAGCGCCAGCGTGGCCAGCTGCACCAGCACCGGGCGCGACTGGCTTTCGGCCAGCACCGCGCAGGCGTCGCCGGCCTTCACGCCGCAGCGGCCGAGCACGTCGACGAAGGCCGCGAGCCAGCGGGCCTCGATGCCCGCGCCGGTCACAGCACCTCCCCGAGCAGGTGGTAGTGCCCCCGGTGATAGACCAGCGGCGGCACGGACTGCGACTGCACGCGCAGCACCCGGCCGATGTAGAGACGATGGTCGCCGGCGTCCTGGTGCGAGACGCGCTCGCACTCGAAGGTGGCCGTGCTGCCCACCAGCACGGGCAGCCGGCCGACGCCGTCGAGCCACTCGCCGTCGTCGAACTTGCCCGGCACGGGCGATGCGAAGCGGCGCGACAGCTCGACCTGGCCTTCGGCCAGCACGTTGATCGCGAAGTGGCCGGCGGCGTCGAACGCGGCCAGGCTGGGACTGGCCAGCCGCAGCGACCACAGCACCAGCGGAGGGTCCAGCGACAGGGCATTGAACGAGTTGACCGTCAGGCCCACCGCGGCGCCGTCGGCGGCGCGGCAGGTGACCAGGGTGACCCCGGTGGTGAATCCGCCGAGGGCGGTGCGCAGGGTCCGCGCGTCGAGGCCGGCGCCTGCGGCTGGGGTATCGGCGTTGCTCACGCGCGCACTATAGGCGAGCCCCGTGTCGTCGTCGGTATCGCGGCCTGCCCCAGGCAGGGGGGCAAAAAGGTCACGCGACGAGCCAGCGCATGGTGACGATGCCCAGCCCGGTCAGCGCCAGCGAGCCCAGCAGATGGGCGGCGGCCGTGGCCAGCGCCCACCCGGGCTGGCCCCGCATCAGCGCGCCGACGACCTCGGCCGAGAAGGCCGAGAAGGTGGTCAGGCCGCCGAGGAAGCCGGTGACCGCGAGCGTGCGCCACAGCGGCGACAGCTCGGTGCGCCACGCGAAGAACGCGATCGCGACGCCGACCAGGTAGCCGCCGATCAGGTTGGCCGCCAGCGTGCCCAGCGGCATCGACGGCCACCGGGCGTTGAGGGTCTCGTTGAGCAGCAGGCGCAGGCAGGCCCCGGCCCCGGCACCGACGAAGACCGCCGCCAGCGCGGGACCGAGCGGCAGCGCGGCGGCGCTCACGCCCCGTGGGCCGCGTTGCGGCTGGCCAGGCCCCAGCGCGCCAGGGCATCGTCGTCGCTGACCCGCGCGTCGACCCATTGCGCCGTGCCGTCGGGGCGGTGCTCCTTCTTCCAGAACGGTGCCTGGGTCTTGAGGTAATCCATCAGGAACTCGCAGGCCGCGAAGGCGTCGTGCCGGTGCGCCGAAGTCACCACCACCAGCACGATCTGGTCGCCCGGTGCCAGGCTGCCGACGCGGTGCACGACCCGCGCACCGAGGATGCGGAAGCGCCCGCAGGCCTCATCGATCATCGACTCGATCGCGCGCTCGGTCATGCCCGGATAGTGCTCGAGCTCCATCCGGGTGGTGTCGGCCGGTCCCTGGCCGCTGCGGTCGCGCACGGTGCCCACGAAGCTGGCCACGGCACCCACGCGCGGATCCGCGCCGCGCAGGGCGGCGATCTCCAGGCCGACATCGAAGTCGGCCGCTTCGATGCGCACGCGGGGCTGCGGCGCCGTCACTGGATGTCTCCCTGGCGTCGCAGGTTGACGCACTGGGCGTGTTCGCGCCAGGCGGGCTGGTCGCACTGCCGCTGCAGGCATTGCCGCAGCTCGGCCTGCGCCAGGCCGGCACAGGCCGTGCCCGGCGGGGCCGCTGCCGATGCGGCGCCCGACGCCGGCGGCGGCGCCGGCAAGGCGTCGGTCACGTCGAACCGGGACAGGTCGCGCTTGGTGGCGCTCTGGCGCACGAGCAGCGTGATCAGCAGCGCGCCCGTGACCAGCAGCAGCGTCGCGCCGACGATCCACGCCCACCGCGACGGCGGCATCGCGGGCTCGGGCTCGGCGCTGTCCCGGGCGCGGATCACCGCGCTGATCCGCGCGTCCGTGGCGTGGGCGGACGCGGACAGGCCGGAGGCACTGCCCGGCGACAGCCGCGGGCCGCGGGCCAGCTCCTGCTCGAGCACCTGCCATTGGCTGTCCCGGTCGGGCATCACGCCGACCCATAGCGGCACCGCACCCGACGGCTCGAAGCCCGCGTCCACCATCCCCGGGTGCAGCAGCGCGCGCAGGTCGCTCACGCGCTGCGGCCGGTCGGCGGGGCGCGTGGCCAGGCAGGCCGACAGGGCCTCGGCCAGCCGCTGGCGCAGGCCGGGCGCGGCGCCCGGCCCGTCCGGCAGGGTGTCCAGGGCCTCCAGCGGGCGCCAGTCCTGCGGCGCCGCGAGGCGGTCGCGCAGGGCCGGCGGCGGCTTGCCCGCAGCGAAGCTCCAAGCCGTCAGGGCCGCCATGTACAGGTCCGTCGCAGTGTTGATGCGGTCGTGGCGTGACATCGCGGACTGCTCGGGTGCGGACCAGGGCCCGGGCTCGTGGCCCGCGATCTCGGCCCCGGCGCTGCCCATGCCCAGCAGCACCACGGTGCCGCCGGTGGCCACCAGGATCTGGTCCGGCCGGACGCAGCCGTGCACCACGCCCGCGTTGTGCAGGGCCTCCAGCGCGTCGAGCAGCTGGTCGAGCAGGCGCACCACGGCCTGCACCGACGGCGCCGGGCCCTGGCCGGCGATCTGCTGCTGCAGCGTCGGCCCGTCGATGTAGGGCATGGCGCGATAGACGGTGCGATGCGCCTGCAGCGAGCCCAGCACGCGCACCAGCCCCGGATGCCGCACCCGCTCCAGCGTGTTGGCGTCGGCCACGAAGGCCTCGCGCCCGACCGACATGGCGATCGCGTCGCCGGGCTGGCGCGCCCGGATCGTGCCGTCGGGCTGGCGCAGCGCGATGCTGCGCGGGAAGTACTCCATCAGCGCGAGCGCCTCGCCGGACGGGTCCCGCGCCAGGTACACCATGTGGTGATCGCCTTCGTGCAGCACCCGCTCGATGGTCAGGTGCGCCACCATGGCGCCCACGGGCAGCGGCGCCCCGGGGCCCACCGGGCCCGAGGGCTTGTGCGGGAACGGCAGCGGCGTGGTGGCCATGCGGACCCGCCGGTCAGCCGCCGGTGACCGGCGGAAAGAACGCGAGTTCGGCGCCCGGTGGCACGGGCGTGTGATCGTCGGCCATGACCTGGTCCACCGCGCAGCGCACGGCGCGATGCCGGGCCAGCAGCTCGGCATGGGCGCCGCCGCGCGCGATCAGGTGGTCGCGCACCTCGCCGGCGGTGACCGGCGCCGACACCTCCAGCGCTTCGCCGGGCCCGAAAGCCTCGCGCAGCGACGCGAAGTAGCGCAGACGGATCGTCATCGGCCGACCAGAAGCTCCATGGGCAGGAAGCGTACCGTATCGCCACGCGAAATCCCCTGCCCGGCAGGGTTGTCCACCAGGCCATCGGCCCAGACGGCCGAAGTCAGCACGCCGGAGCTCTGGTTGGCGAACAGGTCCAGGCCGCCGGCGTCGTTGCGGCGCACGCGCAGGAACTCGCGCCGCCGGTCCGGCCGCGGCAGGTCGAAGTCGGCCCGCATCGACAGCGGCGCCGGCAGCGACGCGTCGGCGCCCTGCAGCGCGCGCAGCACCGGCGCGACAGCCAGCAGGAAGGTGACGAAGCTCGACACCGGGTTGCCCGGCAGGCCCATGAACAGCGCCTCGCGCCCGTCGGGACGGGGCAGCGCGCCGAACGCCAGCGGCTTGCCTGGCTTCATCGCCACCTGCCACAGGTCGACCCGGCCCTCGGCCGCCACCGCCGGGCGGATGTGGTCCTCCTCGCCGACCGACACGCCGCCCGACGTGAGGATGAGGTCGTTGTGCTGCGCGGCGCGGCGCAGCGCGTCGCGGGTGGCGTCCAGGCGGTCCGGCACGATGCCCAGGTCCTGCACCTCGCAGCCGACGGCCTGCAGCAGCCCGCGCAGCGTGAACCGGTTGGAGTTGTAGATGGCGCCCGGCGGCAGCGCCTCGGGCGCCACGGTGCCCGGCATCACGAGTTCGTCGCCGGTGGAGAACAGGGCCACGCGCGGACGCCGGCACACCGGGAGCGCCGCGGCGCCGACGGTGGCAGCCAGGCCCATCGCCTGCGGCGTGAGCCGGGTGCCGCGACGCAGCACCACGGCGCCGGCGCGCACGTCCTCGCCGCGGCGGCGGATCCACTGCCCCGGCTGCGGCACGGCATCGATGCGCACGCGGCCGCCGTCCTGCGGCGCGCACTGTTCCTGCATCACGACCGCGTCGGCACCGGGCGGCACCTGGGCGCCGGTGAAGATGCGCGCGGCGCTGCCCGGCGCCAGCGGCGTGCCGACATGGCCGGCGGCGATGCGCTGCGACAGCGGCAGCAGCGCGCCCGCGGCGGCCACGTCGGCCGCCCGCACGGCATAGCCGTCCATCGAGCTGTTGTCCTGCGGCGGCACGTCGATCTCGGACAGCACGTCCTGCGCCAGCACGCGGCCGAGGGCGTCGAAGGTGGCCACCGTCTCGTGCTCGGCGATGGCCGCCGCGCGGGCGCCAGCCACCAGCCGCGCCAGCACGTCGTCCAGGCTCAGCAGCGCCGGCTTGGCGTCAGACATGGGACTCGATGTAACGCTTGACGGCGTCCGCGTCCGCCGGCACGACGGTGAAGCGCTTGGGCAGCGACTCGATGCCGTCGAACGCCGGCGGCCGCTCCGGGTCACGACCGAGCGCCTCGCGGATCGTGGCCGCGAACTTGACCGGCAACGCGGTCTCCAGCACCAGCATCGGCACACCCGGGCGGCGTCGCTCCAGCGCCACCTTCAGGCCGTCGGCGGTGTGGGTGTCGATCGTGACCCCATGCACCTGCCACGCGTGCCGGATCGTGGCCAGGCGGTCGGCGTGGGTGCTGCGGCCCGAGGCGAAGCCGTACTGCGCGATGCGCGCGAACTCGTCCGGTGCCAGCGCGAACGCACCGCGCTCGAACAGCGACCGGACGCGGGCGCCGTCGCGGCCGAGCAGGTCGAACACGAAGCGCTCGAAGTTGCTGGCCTTGGAGATGTCCATCGACGGGCTGGACGTCTCGTGCGTCTCGGCGGCGCCGCGCGGGCGGTAGGCGCCGGTGCGGAAGAACTCGTCGAGCACGTCGTTCTCGTTCGTTGCGCAGACCAGGCGGCCGATCGGCAGCCCCATGCAGCGCGCCACGTGGCCGGCGCAGATGTTGCCGAAGTTGCCCGAGGGCACGCAGAAGTCGACCACCTCGTCGTCGGACTTCGTCGCCTGCAGCCAGGCCGCCACGTAGTAGACGACCTGGGCCACCAGGCGCGCCCAGTTGATCGAGTTGACCGTGCCGATGCGGTGCCGGCGCTTGAAGGCCAGGTCGTTGCCGACCGCCTTGACGATGTCCTGGCAGTCGTCGAACACGCCCTCGACCGCGAGGTTGTGGATGTTCTCGTCCTGCAGGCTGAACATCTGCGCCTGCTGGAAGGGGCTCATGCGCCCGTGCGGGCTCAGCATGAAGACGCGGATGCCGCGCTTGCCGCGCATCGCGTGCTCGGCCGCGCTGCCGGTGTCGCCCGAGGTGGCGCCCAGGATGTTGAGCGTCTCGCCGCGGCGTGCCAGTTCGTACTCGAACAGCGCGCCCAGCAGTTGCATCGCCATGTCCTTGAAGGCCAGCGTCGGCCCGTTGGACAGGGCCACCAGTGCCAGCCCGTCGCCCAGCGGCTTGAGCGGCGTGATGGCGTCGGTGCCGAACACCGCCTTCGAGTAGACGCGGCGGCACAGCGCGCGCAGGTCCGCCGCCGGGATGTCGTCGATGTAGAGCGACAGCACCTCGAACGCGAGGTCGGCGTAGGCCAGGCCGCGCCAGCGGGACAGCGTGCCCGCGTCCAGCTGCGGATAGCGCACCGGCATGTACAGGCCGCCATCCGGCGCCAGGCCCTCCAGCAGGATCTCGCAGAAGGCACGCGGCGTGGCGTCGCCGCGGGTGCTCAGGTAGCGCATCGCGTCAGGCCAGCTCTTCCTTGCGCAGCGACACGATCGGCGCCAGCACCGTGGGCAGCGCCTGCATGCGGGCCAGCGCCGAGCGCATGCGGCCTTCCACCGTGTCGTGGGTCAGGATGATCAGGTCGGTCTGGCGCTCGCCCTCGGCCGACTCGCGCTGCAGCACCGCGTCGATGGAGATGTCGTGCTCGGCCAGGATGGTGGTGATGCGCGACAGCACGCCGGCCTCGTCGGCCACCACGAGGCGCAGGTAGAAGGCGGTGACGACCTGCTCGATCGGCAGGATCGGCGTGTCGGCCATGGCGTCGGGCTGGAAAGCGAGGTGCGGCACGCGGTGGTCCGGGTCGGCGGTGGCCAGGCGGGTGATGTCCACCAGGTCGGCCACCACGGCGCTGGCGGTCGGCTCGGCGCCGGCGCCCTTGCCGTAGTACAGCGTGGTGCCCACCGCGTCGCCCTGCACCACCACCGCGTTCATCGCGCCCTCGACGTTGGCGATCAGGCGCTTGGCCGGCACCAGGGTCGGATGCACGCGCAGCTCGATGCCGGCCGCGCCGCCGCCCGTGCCGCCGTCGCGCCGCCGCGTGATGCCCAGCAGCTTGATGCGGTAGCCCAGCTGCTCGGCATAGCGGATGTCGGCCGCCTGCAGCTTGGTGATGCCCTCGACATGGGCCTTGGCGAACTGCACCGGCACGCCGAAGGCGATCGCCGACAGGATGGTGGCCTTGTGGGCCGCGTCCACGCCCTCGATGTCGAAGGTGGGGTCGGCCTCGGCATAGCCCAGGCGCTGCGCCTCCTTCAGCACGGTGGCGAAGTCCAGCCCCTTGGAGCGCATCTCCGACAGGATGAAGTTGGTGGTGCCGTTGATGATCCCGGCCACCCACTCGATGCGGTTGGCGGTGAGGCCCTCGCGCAGCGCCTTGATGATCGGGATGCCGCCGGCCACCGCGGCCTCGAACGCCACCATCACGCCGCGCTCGCGGGCGGCGGCGAAGATCTCGTTGCCGTGCACCGCCAGCAGCGCCTTGTTGGCCGTGACCACGTGCTTGCCGGCGGCGATGGCCGCGAGCACCAGCTCGCGCGCGATGCCGTAGCCGCCGATCAGCTCGACCACGATGTCGATCGACGGGTCGGCGATCACGGCACGGGCGTCGGACACCACGCGCGCGCGCCCGCCGACGATCTTCTCGGCCCGGGCGGTGTCGAGGTCGGCCACCATGGCGATCTCGATGCCGCGGCCGGCGCGGCGCAGGATCTCCTGCTGGTTGCGGGCGAGCACGGCGAACGTGCCCGAGCCGACGGTGCCGATGCCGAGCAGGCCGACCTGGATGGGTTTCATCGGTTGTGTCTCTTGCGGTAGTGGTCCAGGAACCGGGCGATGCGCCCGAAGGCTTCGGTGAGGTCGTCGGTGTGCGGCAGGAACACCACGCGGAAGTGCTGGTTGTCGGGCACGTTGAAGCCCGAGCCCTGCACGATCAGCACCTTCTCCTCGGCCAGCAGCTCGTAGGCGAACTGCTGGTCGTCCTCTACCGGGTACAGGCGCGGGTCCAGGCGCGGGAACATGTACAGCGCCGCCTGAGGCTTGACCACGGTGACGCCGGGGATCTGCGTGAGCAGCTCGTAGGCCAGGTCGCGCTGCCGGCACAGCCGCCCGCCCGGCGCCACCAGGTCCTTGATGCTCTGGTAGCCGCCGAGCGCGGTCTGGATCGCGAGCTGGCCCGGGGTGTTGGCGCACAGCCGCATCGACGCGAGCATGTTCAGCCCCTCGATGTAGTCGCGCGCATGGCGCTTGTCGCCCGACACCACCATCCAGCCGGCGCGGTAGCCGCAGGAGCGGTAGTTCTTGGACAGCCCGTTGAAGGTGACGGTGAGCACGTCGTCGGCCAGCGACGCGATGCTGGTGTGGGTGGCGCCGTCGTACAGCGTCTTGTCGTAGATCTCGTCGGCGAACACGATCAGCTGGTTCGTCCGCGCGATCTCGACGATCTCCTGCAGCAGCGCGGTGGGATACAGCGCGCCGGTGGGGTTGTTCGGGTTGATGACGACGATGGCCTTGGTGCGCGGCGTCACCTTGGCGCGGATGTCGTCCAGGTCGGGCAGCCAGCCGGCGCCCTCGTCGCAGCGGTAGTGCACCGGCGTGCCGCCGGACAGCGACACCACGGCGGTGTAGAGCGGATAGTCGGGCGACGGGATCAGCACCTCGTCGCCGGCATCGAGCAGCGCGTTCATGCTCATCGCGATCAGCTCGGAGGCGCCGTTGCCGAGGTAGACGTCGTCCACCGTCACGCCGGGCACGCGCTTTTCCTGCATGTAGTGCACCACCGCCTTGCGCGGAGCGAACAGGCCCTTGCTGTCGGTGTAGCCCGCCGCCACCTGCGAGCCGAGGTTGCGGATCATGTCCTGCACGATCTCGTCCGGCGGCTCGAGCCCGAACGCGGCGATGTTGCCGATGTTGAGCTTGATGATCTTCTGCCCCTCGTCCTCCATCTGGCGGGCCTTGTCGAGCACGGGCCCGCGGATGTCGTAGCCGACGTTGGCGAGCTTGCTGGACTTGAGGACGGGCTTCACGGCGTGCCTTGCTGCGGTGCGGAAACTAGAATTTGACCACACGCGCCATGAAGTTCCAGCCCGACAGCCTCGACGGCACCAACAGCATCACCCGCATCGACAGCGACGCGGTCTGGGTCAATGGCACGGCCCACCTGGGCAGCCTGCTCGTGCCCTGGCGCGGCGAGGTCCGCCCCTGGAGCCCGTCCGGGCTGGACGCGCTGACGCCGGAGCATTTCGCCGCCGTGCTGGCGCTGAAGCCCGAACTGGTGATCTTCGGCAGCGGCCCGCGGTTGAAGTTCGTGTCCGCGGCGCTCTACCGCGCGCTGATCGAGGCGCGCGTGGGCATCGAGACGATGGACACCGGTGCCGCCTGCCGCACCTACAACGTGCTGGCCTCCGAAGGGCGCTCCGTCGTGGCGGCTCTGCTGGTGCCGGGCGCCGTGGCGACGCACCCTTGAGGTTGCGCGCCGGGCCCCCACCTGTGCCGTCCCCCTAGGTCGTCGCAGGCGGGCCTTTATAATTCGAGGCTGCGCTTGCCGCCGCAGGCACCAGAGTCACAAGCCGCACCTCATGACGCCCGCCATCAACAAGCCCCTCCCCGAGTTCGAGGCTGCTGCCACCGGCGGCCTGAAGGTCAGCCCGCAGACCTTCCACGGTCAGGCCGTGGTGCTGTACTTCTATCCGAAGGACCACACCCCGGGCTGCACGACCGAAGCGATGCAGTTCCGCGACCGCTACAAGGACTTCGTCAAGGCCGGGGCGCTGATCCTCGGCGTGTCGCGCGACAACATGGCCTCGCACGAGAAGTTCAAGCAGAACCTCGAGCTGC
This sequence comes from Aquabacterium sp. T101, assembly GCF_057219775.1. Classification (NCBI taxonomy): domain Bacteria; kingdom Pseudomonadati; phylum Pseudomonadota; class Betaproteobacteria; order Burkholderiales; family Sphaerotilaceae; genus Aquabacterium; species Aquabacterium sp. T101. The sequence continues at coordinate 193,071 of NZ_JBXVVZ010000001.1, read as the reverse complement.
CGTTCGAGCTGATCGCCGACACGGAGGAAAAGCTCTGTCACATGTTCGGCGTGGTCAAGAACAAGATCATGTACGGCAAGAAGGTCAAGGGCATCGAGCGCAGCACCTTCCTGATCGACGCGACCGGCGTGCTGCGGGCCGAATGGCGCGGCATCAAGGTCGCCGGGCACGTCGACGAGGTGCTCAAGGCCGTGAAGCTGCTCAAGAAGGCAGCCTGACGACAAACCCCCGCCTTGCGCCGCCTGTGGCTCCCCGCCGACAGCTGCGGCCCGGCACCGGCCCGGGCCACCCCATAATCCGCGCATGACTGAGCGTCGATGCCCGACCCAGCCCTGACGAAAGCCGCACGGCCCGCCGTGCGGCTTTCTTGCTTCTGAACCGTCCACGCACCACCCGACGATGCCCCTGCCGAAGCCCCCCGCCCGCAAGGCCGCCCTGCTCGCTCCCGCCGACTTCGAATCCCAGGCTGCCCCCAAGACCCCCCGCCGCGAGGCGCGCCCGGCCCGGTCGGCCGAGCCCGAGGCCGGCCCGGGCGTGCTCGACCTGTTCGACAGCCATGCCGCCGCTGCCGCGCCGGCCAAGGCCGCGGCCCGCGCGCCGGCAGCCGCCCCCGAGGCCGCGGCGACTGCCGCAGCGCCGTCGCGCCGGGCCGCCGCCGAGCCGAAGCCGCGCAAGCCGCGCGGCAGCGGGCCGGCCAAGCTGTTCGTGCTCGACACCAACGTGCTGATGCACGACCCGACCTGCCTGTTCCGGTTCGAGGAACACGACATCTACCTGCCCATGATCACCCTCGAGGAACTCGACGGGCACAAGAAGGGCATGAGCGAGGTGTCGCGCAACGTGCGCCAGGTCAGCCGCGCGCTCGACAGCCTGGCGGCGCAGGGCCTGGCCGATCCGCGCGAGGGCATCCCGCTGGCCAAGACCGGCCACCGCGAGGCCGGCGGCAAGCTGTACTTCCAGACCTCCTTCATCGACACCAAGGTGCTCGACGGCCTGGGCCTGCCCCAGGGCAAGGCCGACAACCAGATCCTCGGCGTGGTGATGAACCTGCGCGAGCAGCAGCCCGCCCGCGAGGTGGTGCTGGTGTCCAAGGACATCAACATGCGCGTCAAGGCGCGTGCGCTGGGCCTGGCCGCCGAGGACTACTTCAACGACAAGACCCTCGAGGACGGCGACCTGCTCTACACCGGCGTGCTGCCGCTGCCGGCCGACTTCTGGGAACGCCATGGCAAGACCATGGAAAGCTGGCAGCAGGGGGGCCACACCTTCTACCGCATCGCCGGCCCGCTGGTGCCGGCCCTGATGGTCAACCAGTTCGTGTTCCTGGAGACACCGGGCGCGGCGCCGCTGTACGCGCGCGTCACCGAGATCACCGGCAAGACCGCGCTGCTCAAGACGCTGAAGGACTACACGCACCAGAAGAACGCGGTGTGGGGCGTGACGGCGCGCAACCGCGAGCAGAACTTCGCGCTCAACCTGCTGATGGACCCGGAGTGCGACTTCGTCACCCTGACCGGCACCGCGGGCACGGGCAAGACGCTGCTGACGCTGGCCGCGGGCCTGTCGCAGGTGCTCGACGACCGGCGCTACGCCGAGATCCTCGTCACCCGCGTCACGGTGCCGGTGGGCGAGGACATCGGTTTCCTGCCCGGCACCGAGGAAGAGAAGATGGGCCCCTGGATGGGTGCGCTCGACGACAACCTCGAGGTGCTGGCACGCAGCGACACCAGCGCCGGCGAATGGGGCCGCGCGGCCACCAACGACCTGGTGCGCAGCAAGATCAAGATCAAGAGCCTGAACTTCATGCGCGGCCGCACGTTCCTGAACAAGTTCGTGCTGATCGACGAGGCGCAGAACCTGACGCCCAAGCAGATGAAGACGCTGATCACCCGCGCCGGCCCGGGCACCAAGATCGTCTGCCTGGGCAACCTGGCGCAGATCGACACGCCTTACCTCACCGAGGGCAGTTCGGGCCTGACCTACGCCGTCGACCGCTTCAAGGGCTGGCCGCACAGCGGCCACCTGACGCTGGCGCGCGGCGAGCGCTCTCGCCTGGCCGACTTCGCCAGCGAAGTGCTCTAGCCCGCCGCGCCGGCCACGCGCCTGCCGGCCTCGCGCGGCAGGCGTCGGCGGGCGACCTGCTACTTGCGCGTTGCCGCGGCGATGGCGTTCTTCGGGTGGATCAGGTTGCGGCGCCCGTCGGCCGTGCGCTCGCCGGTCTCCACGATGATGCGGATCAGGTCCGCCGGCTTGAGCTTCGGGTTCACCACCAGCAGCTTGGCGGCCAGGTTGGCCACCTGCGGCGACGCCATCGACGTGCCCGACAGCGCCACGCGATCGCCACCCGGCAGGTAGCTCTCGACCTGGTAGCCGTTGGCGTGCGCCTTGACGGTGGGCCCGTAGCTCGTGAAGCCGACCTCGTCGCCGGCCCGGTCCACAGCCCCCACCGTCAGCAGGTTCGGCAGCACGATGCCGGCCGGAATGTCCTCGACGAAGCTGGCGTCGTTGTTGCTGTTGCCCGCCGCCGTGACGAACAGGATCTCCGGCGCGGAGGCCATGGCCTGCGTCAGCGCCTTCCGGCTGATCTCGAAGTACTCGCGCGCGAGTGCCTTGCGCTCCTCCGGCGACTTGCCGATGCCGCACTGCTCGAGGTCGTTCTCGACGCTGCCGACGTTGCCGCCCCAGCTCATGTTGACCACCCGCGTGCCGTGCTGGCGGAAGAACGCCACGTACTGCCCGTAGCTCCTGGCGTCGCGCTCGGTCTGCTCGCGGCTCGGGCACGGGTCGGGCTTGAGGGTATGGCCGAACTCGAGACGGCCGACCACCAGGCGCGCCTGCGGGTTGCCCGCCAGGGCGATTCCGGCCACGTGCGTGCCGTGCTCGTAGTTGCCGGTGAGCATCAGCTCCTCGATCGCCGCCTTGTACTGCTCGGGCGTGAGCGTCGAGATGTAGCGCTTGACCTCCGACGCCTCCGGGCTGTCGATGTTGGACTGCAGGTCCGAGAAGCCCTTGCTGCGCGCCTTCATCTGCGGCAGGCGGGCCCGCAGCTCGGGCGCGATGGGGATCAGGTCGCCCTTGGCGGGACGGCTGTACTTGTCGAAGGCGATCACCGCCGGCTTGCCGTCCCGGCCGCGCACCGCGACCTTGCCGAACAGGCCGAGGTCGCTGCCGCTGTCCCAGACCGCCACGACGACGGGCTTGCCCCGGCCCGGCGGCAGCGTCACGTCGCGCGCCGCCCAGATGTCGGGCTTGACCACCTTGTTGGCGGCCAGCCAGCTGCCGTAGGTGTCGACCAGGGTCTGCTTGAGCGGCAGCACCGAGGTCAGCGTCAGCCGGACGCTGGCCAGGGCCGGCGCGTACTCCGACGAGAGCACGCCGTTGGCGTCGACCACGGGCTGGACCACCTCGCGCAGGAACCCGACCAGGCGGCCCTCGCCCAGCGTCTCGGCGCCGGCCTTGGCCTCCTTCAGACCGTTCTCGACCAGGTCGCGCGGCATCGGCGCGATCTCCCGGGCGATCGCCTCGCCGACCGCCTTGACGTAGGCGTCGCTGCCTACCGGGTGGAGCTTGGCCGCGCGCGCCATGGCACGGATGCGCAGGCCGGACAGCAGCTTGTCGGCCGGCTTTTCCTGCAGGGCACGGACGCGGTCGGTGCGCTCCAGCACGCTGTCGTACTGGCCGTCGAGGAAGTCCAGCGCCGCCAGCACGTTGAGCAGGTCGCGCTGCATCGCCTTGTCGGCGATGTCGTAGCCGTTGAGCACCGAGTCGACGTCGCGCCGGATCTGGGCCGACAGCACCGCGAAGCGCTCGCGCGAGCGCACCACGTCCTCGACCTTGGCGTCGAGCCGGTAGGTGAAGCGCGGGGCGTCGGCCGCCTTCTCGATGCGGGGCTTGGCCTGGGCCGGCGCCGGAGCCGGCGTCTGGGCCTGCGCAGGCGCCTGCGGCAGGGCCGAGACGAGCAGGAAGGCCAGCGCCACGGCGGCGCGAATCGGCGTCGCGGCCGGAGTGAGGGTCGTGGGGTTCATCGCTTGAGGTCCTCGAAGAAGGCGGTGCCGTTGGTGGGGCGGCCCAGGAACTGCCGCACCAGTTCGGACGGCGGACGCTCGCCGCCGGGTGCCAGCACGGTGTCGCGGTAACGACGGCCGACGGCGGCGTCGAACTTGTCGCGCTCGAAGGCGGTACGCAGGTCGGCGGCCACCACCTCGCTCCACAGGTAGCCGTAGTAGCCCGCCGCGTAGTTGCTGGCCGTGATGTGGCTGAAGCCGGCGGGGAACATCGTGCCCGGCACATGCCCCAGCAAGGTGGCGCCTTCCATGCGCGCCCACAGCGCCAGCGGCTCGTGCACGTCGCGGCCGTACAGGGCCAGGTCGTAGCTGGCGAACAGCTGCTGCCGGGCGTACTGGGTGCCCTTGCCGTAGCGCTCGGCCACCTTGGCCTTGGCCAGCAGTTCGTCGGGCACCGGGGCGCAGGTCGGGCACACCTCGCGCAGGGTGGCCAGCACGCGCGGGTCGTACACCCACTCCTCGAGCATCTGCGACGGCGCCTCGACGAAGTCGTCGAGCACGCCGTTGCCGCCCACGTGCCGCGTGGTCGACAGGTTGTTGTGCACCGCGTGGCCGAACTCGTGCAGCAGCGTCTCGATCTCCTCGAGGTTGAGGCCCTTGCGGTCGAGGTTGACCACCAGAGCGGCCTGCGGTGCGCGCCCGGTGCGGGTGGCGCCGCCGCGGATCGGCCAGACGGCCGCATGGTTGTACTTGCCCTCGCGCGGATACGGGTCGATGTACAGCGTGGCCAGGGCCCGGCCGGTGCGCACGTCCGACGCCACGTACGCCTGCGCGTCCGGATGCCAGAGCTTCACGCCGGGCACGCGCGTGTAGCGCACGCCCATCGACTTCTCGATCACCCGCATCACGAACTCGATGCTCTGCTGCGGCGGGAAATACGGCCGGAAGGCCTCCTGGTCGACGCTGTAGCGCTCGCGCTTGACGCGCTCGGTGTAATACGCGGTGTCCCAGCGGTCGAGACGGACCTCGGCCACCGGCCGGCCCAGGTCGCGCGCCTTGGCCTCGCGCAGCTCGTCGAGCTCGCGCTGCTCGCGCGCCGTCACCGCAGCGCGCACGCCGTCGAGGAAGCGCCGCGCCTCGTCCGGGTCGCGCGCCATGCGCCGCCGCAGGACGAAGTCCGCATAGCTCGGGAACCCGAACAGCTGCGCGTACTCGCGGCGCAGCTGGGCGATCTCGGCCAGCAGCGCGATGTTGGGCGGGCCGCCCTCGTCGGTCTTGGCCCGCCACATGCGCTCGCGCGTGGCCGGCAGCACCGCCGTCTGCATCAGCGGCACGTACACCGGGTAGTCCACCCCGAGCAGCACCCGGCCCTGGGCGTCGCGCGGCGCCGCCTTCCACACCCCTTCGGGCACGCCCTGCAGCTCCGCCTCCGTGAAGGCCAGCCGGAGGTTGGCGTCGCGGATGTTGCGGTCGAAGGCCTGGCCGAGCTCGGTGACGCGGTCGGAGATCGCCTTGGCCCGCGCCCGCTTGTCGGGCGGCAGGCCGACGCCGGAGTCCTCCAGGGTCTCCAGCGTGCGCTTGAGCAGTTCCGCGTCGATCGCGTCGCGCGGCCGCACCTGGCGCGCCGCGCGGTACAGCTTCTCGTTCTGGTTCAGGGCCGAGAAGAAGTTCTGCCACTTCAGCTCGCAGGCTTCCGCGGCCTCGCGCAGCGCCTTGTCCGGGTGCACGTTGGACAGCAGGAACACGGGGCTGGCGAGGTCCTCGACCAGCCCGGTGACGTCGTCGTAGGCCGCCAGCCAGCCGGCGTCCACGGGGCGCCGCTCGATGCGGGCGACGGCCTTGCGGGCGGTGGCGAGGTGCCGGTCGCAGTCCGACTGCAGGGCAGCCGGCGACGGGGGGACGGGGAATGCCGGGCCCGGCAGGGCGGACGGCGCGCTTGCGGCCAGGCTGCTCGTGGCAGCCAGCGCAAGCGACAGAAGGACGATGCGGGGTCGCATGGAGCCTCTCGGTGTCGCGAAGGCGCGGATTGTGCCCGCGCCGCCGCGGCCCCGGCGAGGCCGTTGCGACGAACTGCGTTGTTGGGGGGGTGGTCGGCGCCCGGGCGCCGGCCCCACCCCGTCAGCGCGCTGCGACCAGGTCCTTGACCTGCTGCAGCGCGGTCGGGTCCTCGATCGTGGTCAGGTCGCCGGGGTCGCGCCCCTCGCACACGGCCTGGATCGCGCGGCGCAGCAGCTTGCCCGAGCGCGTCTTGGGCAGCACGGTCACGAAGCGCACGCGCGCCGGGCGCGCCACCGCGCCGAGCTGCTCGTCCACCACCTTCATGATCTCGCCTTCGAGCTTGAGCGCCGCCTCGGGCGTGGCGGCACGCGACGGGTCCTTCAGCACCGCGAAGGCCATCGCCACCTGCCCCTTGAGCTGGTCGGCCACGCCCACCACGGCCACCTCGGCCACGTTGGCGTGGCTGGAGATGCTCTCCTCGATCTCGCGCGTGCCCAGGCGGTGGCCGGCCACGTTGATCACGTCGTCGGTGCGGCCCAGGATGAAGATGTAGCCGTCCTCGTCGCGGATGCCCCAGTCGAAGGTGGAATACACCTGCCGCCCCGGAATGCTGGACCAGTAGGTCTTGACGAAGCGGGCATCGTCGCGCCATACGGTCTGCATGCAGCCCGGTGGCAGCGGGCCCTCGATGGCCACCACGCCCTTCTGGTTGGCGCCCTTGAGCTCCTCGCCGGTGGCCTCGTCGAGCAGCTTGACGTCGTAGCCGTAGACCGCCTTGCCGGGAGAGCCGAACTTCGACGGCGCCGTCTCGATGCCGTTGCACAGCGACAGGATCGGCCAGCCGGTCTCGGTCTGCCAGTAGTTGTCGATGATCGGCCGGCCCAGGCTGTCGGCGATCCAGCGCGCGGTGGGCTCGTCCAGCGGCTCGCCGGCCAGGAACAGCGCGCGCAGGCTGGACAGGTCGTACTTCTTGAGGAAGGCCGGGTCCTGCTTCTTCAGCACGCGCACGGCGGTGGGCGCGGAGAACATCGACGTGACCTTGAAGCGCTCGACCAGGCTCCACCAGATGCCGGCGTCCGGGCGGATCGGCAGGCCCTCGTACATGATGGTGGCCATGCCGGCCAGCAGCGGCCCATAGACGATGTAGCTGTGACCCACCACCCAGCCGATGTCGCTGGTGGAGAAGTACGTCTCGCCCGGGTTGCCGAGGAAGATGTTCTTCATGCTCGTGGTCAGCGCCACCGCGTAGCCGCCGGTGTCGCGCTGCACGCCCTTGGGCTTGCCCGTGGTGCCGCTGGTGTAGAGCGTGTAGCTCGGGTGGGTCGAGTCGAGCCAGGCACAGGGCACCTTGGCGTTGCGATGCTGCTCGCGCAGGGCCGCATAGTCGGCGTCGCGGCCGGGCTCGCGGCCCATCGGCGCCAGGCCGCGGTCCACCAGCAGCACCTTCGCGGGCTTGTGGGCGGACAGGCGGATCGCCTCGTCCAGCAGGCCCTTGTAGGGCACCACCTTGCCGCCGCGGCTGCCGGCGTCGGCGCTGACGATCACCGTCGGCTCGGCGTCCTCGATGCGGCTGGCCAGGCTGACGCTGGCGAAGCCGCCGAACACCACCGAGTGGATGGCACCGATGCGCGCGCAGGCGAGCATCGCGAACGCCGCTTCCGGGACCATCGGCATGTAGACCAGCACCCGGTCGCCCTGCTTGACGCCCAGCGACAGCAGCACGGCGGCCATCGTCTCCACCTCGCGCTGCAGCTGCGCGAAGGTGTAGATGCGCTCCTGGTCCACCTCGGTGGACACCCAGATCAGCGCGTTGCGGTCGGGGTGGGTGGCGGCATGGCGGTCCACCGCGTTGTGGCACAGGTTGGTCTGGCCGCCGACGAACCAGCGCGCGAACGGCGGGTTCGAGTGGTCGCAGACCTGGGTGAACGGCCGGTGCCAGTCGATGGCCTTGGCCTGCTCGGCCCAGAAGGCCTCGCGGTCGTCGATGGATCGGCGGTAGAAGGCTTCGTAGTTCATGGGGCTGCCTCGTGGGATGCGCGGTTCTGGGGGATCAGGCAATGTGGACGACGATGCGACCGCGCACCTTGCCGTCCATCAAGTCGGCGGCGCGTGCGACGGCGGCCGACAGCGGAATCTCCTCGGTCATCGACGCCAGCAGCGCCGGGTCGAGGTCGCGCGCGAGACGCTGCCAGGCCACCTCGCGCAGCGGCGTGGGCGCCATCACACTGTCAATGCCGGCCAGCGTGACGCCGCGCAGGATGAAGGGCGCCACGCTGGACGGGAAGTCCATGCCCTGGGCCAGGCCGCAGGCGGCCACGACGCCGCCGTAGCGGGTCTGGGCGCAGGCATTGGCCAGGGTGTGCGAGCCCAGCGTGTCCACCACCGCGGCCCAGCGCTCCTTCTGCAGCGGCTTGCCGGGCGCGGACAGCGTGGCGCGGTCGATCACCTCGGCCGCGCCGAGGGCCTGCAGGTAGGCGGCTTCGCTCGCCTTGCCGGTGGACGCCGCCACGCGATAGCCCAGCCGCGCCAGCAGGGCGACCGCGACGCTGCCGACGCCGCCGGTGGCGCCGGTGACCAGCACGTCGCCGCTGCCCGGCGCGACGCCGTGACGTTCCAGCGCCAGCACGCACAGCATCGCGGTGTAGCCGGCGGTGCCGATGGCCATGGCCTGCCGGGCGCTGAAGGCCGCGGGCAGGGCCACCAGGCCGGCGCCGGGCAGCACGGCGCGCTCGGCCAGGCAGCCCCAGCGCGTCTCGCCGACGCCCCAGCCGTTGTGGATCACGCGGTCGCCGGCCTTCCAGCGCGGGTGCCGGCTGTCGATCACGCGGCCGGCGCCGTCGATGCCCGGCACCATCGGCCAGGTGCGAACCACCGGGCCGCGCTGGGTCAGGGCCAGGCCGTCCTTGTAGTTGAGGGTGGAGCACTCGACGCCGACGAGCACGTCGCCGTCGCCCAGCGGCGGCAGGGCTGCGTCGTCGAGGGTCTCGATGCCGGCGCGAAAGCCGGCGTCGTCCTTGCGAAGGATGAGGGCCTGGAACATGCGAATCGTCTCCTCGGGGGCTGGGTCTGATTCTGAGGCCCTCCGCGGCCGCTATTGGCACGCCTGGCGCTGACGAGCCCCTGACGCAGCCGGGGCGCCGAACCGCCGCCCCCGCAACTCGAAACCACGTGCACGGTCGGCAACAAGTGCTTGCCCTGTATGGTTTTTCGGGCTGCACCCCGAGGGCTTGCGTGATAGTCTCCGGCGCCATGTCGTCCCGAGCCCGCCGCATCACCCTGGCCGCCACGCTGGCGCTGGCGGCGGCCGGTGCGCACGCACAGTCGGGCGACCCGTTGGCGCAATGGCTGCAGTCGCGCGGCGAGCTGCCGGCGCAGGCCGCCGAACCGGCACCGACCGGCCCGACACGCAGCCGGCTGACCGAAATGGCGATGACCGCGATGAACTTCGTCGGCGTGCCCTACCGGCGCGGCGGCAACGACGCGGAAACCGGCTTCGACTGCAGCGGCTTCACGCGCCACCTGTTCCAGCTCAACCTCGGGCTGTCGCTGCCGCGGCGCTCGCACGAGCAGGCCGCGGCCCAGGGCCTGGCCGAGGTGCCGCGCACCGAGCTGCAGCCGGGCGACCTGGTGTTCTTCAACACCCTGCGCCGGGCGTTCTCGCATGTCGGCATCTACGTCGGCGACGGCCGCTTCATCCACTCGCCCAAGCCCGGGGCGGCGGTGCGGCTGGAAGACATGACCTCCAGCTACTGGCAGCGCCGATTCGACGGGGCGCGCCGCGTGGCGGCCCTGGACGACGCGGCCCTGCGCGCCTCGGCACCCGGCGCATCGACCGCCCGACCCCACGCGCTGGCGGACCTCCCGGGCGCCACGCACTGACCCGCCGGGGCGAGGGCACAATCCCGCCATGGGAGAAGCGCTGCCCCCGAGCAAGCCGACGGTCATTCCGATCGCGGACCAGCGCGTCCGCGTGTCGGTGCCGCGGGTCAGTGCCGCGCCGCGACCGCCCACCGGCGGCCTGACCGACGCCCTGGGGCGCCCGCTGCGCGACCTGCGCATCTCGGTCACCGACCGCTGCAACTTCCGCTGCAGCTACTGCATGCCCAAGGAGGTGTTCGACCGCGACTACGCGTTCCTGCCCCAGGGCTCGCTGCTCAGCTTCGAGGAGATCACCCGCCTGGCCCGGGTGTTCGCGGCCCACGGCGTGCGCAAGATCCGGCTCACCGGCGGCGAGCCGCTGCTGCGCCGGCACCTGGAGTCGCTGGTGGAGATGCTGGCCGGCCTGCAGGGCGCTGACGGCCAGCCGCTGGACCTGACCCTCACCACCAACGGGTCGCTGCTGCGCCGCAAGGCGCGCGCCCTGGCCGACGCCGGCCTGAAGCGCATCACCGTCAGCCTGGACGCGCTGGACGACGCCACCTTCCAGCGCATGAACGACGTCGGCTTCCCGGTAGCCGACGTGCTGGACGGGATCGACGCCGCGATCGAAGCCGGCCTGGGGCCGGTGAAGGTGAACATGGTCGTCAAGCGCGGCACCAACGACGGCGAGATCCTGCCGATGGCGCGCTGGTTCCGCGACCACTACGGCGGCGCCGTGGTGCTGCGCTTCATCGAGTACATGGACGTCGGCGAAACCAACGGATGGCGCATGGACCACGTGCTGCCGTCGCGCGAGGTGATCGAGCGCATCGCCAGCGTGTGGCCGCTCGAGCCGGCGCAGGCCGGCGTGCCCGGCGAGACGGCCGAGCGCTGGCGCTACCTGGACGGCGGCGGCGAAGTGGGCGTGATCTCGAGCGTGACGCAGGCGTTCTGCCGCGACTGCAACCGGGCCCGCCTGTCCACCGAGGGGCGGCTGTACCTGTGCCTGTTCGCGACCCAGGGCCACGACCTGCGCCACCTGCTGCGCGAAGGCGGCGCCACCGACGCGCAGATCGGCGGTGCCCTGGCCGACATCTGGGCCGCGCGCCGCGACCGCTACTCCGAACTGCGCAGTGCCGGCCTGCCCAGCGGCCAGGGCGAGCGCAAGGTCGAGATGCACTACATCGGCGGCTGATGAACGAACCCGTCCCCTACCGCACCATCGGTATGCGCACGCGGGCGCGCCTGGCGCTGGGGCTGCTGGCCGTGCTGGTGGGCCCGTGGCTGGCCGGTGCCTGGGTCAAGACCGGACTGCAGCCCGGTCTGGCCGACGACGCCGCGCGCGAGGCGATGCGGGTGGACTTCATCGTCGCGGGCGCCACCGTGTTCGGCCTGGCGATGATGGTCGTCGTGACCTGCGGCTGCTGGATCGTCGGCGTGATGAAGGGTCCGCAGCGCAGCGCCGACACGTACCCGGCCGAGCGTGCCGAAGCACAGGAGCCCCGTCGATGATCGACGCCGAGCAGATCACCGGGCTGGTGCTGGCCGGCGGCCGAGGCAGCCGCATGGGCGGCGCCGACAAGGGCCTGCAGAACCACCGCGGCGTGCCGCTCGCGCTGCATGCGCTGCTGCGGCTGCAACCGCAGGTCGGCTCGCTGCTGCTCAATGCCAACCGCAACATCGGCGCCTACGAGGCGCTCGGCGCGCCGGTGTGGCCCGACCCGATCGATGGCTTCGCGGGGCCGCTGGCGGGCTTCCTCGCCGGCCTGGAGCACTGCGAGACCCCCTGGCTGGTGACGGTGCCCTGCGACACGCCGGACTTCCCGGACGACCTGGTCGCGCGCCTCGCGCAGGCGGCCGAACGCGACGGCGCCGAGATCGCCTACGCCACCACGCTGGAGGACGGCCGCGAGCAGCCGCACCCGGTGTTCTGCCTGCTGCGCAGCGAACTGGTGGAAAGCCTCGTGGCGTTCCTGCACGTCGGCGGCCGCAAGATCGACGCCTGGTTCGCGCAGCACCGGGCGGTGCGTGTGCCCTTCCCCGACCCGCGCGCGTTCTTCAACGCCAACACCTCCGCCGAACTGGCGCAGCTGCAGCGATGAACGTCCCGGCCTTCCGGTCGGTGCCGTCGGCATCGGCGGCGCTGTCGGTGCGCGAACTGGCCGCGCCCGACCTCGCCGCCTACAAGGCCCTGCGCGACCATGCCCTGGCCCACCACGAGGAGGCGTTCACCTCCGACGCGGCGGCGGAGGCCACGCGCACGGCGCAGAGCTACGCGTCGCGCCTGGGCTGCTCGGACGACGGCGCGAGCTTCACGCTCGGCGCCTTCCGCGGCGACCGGCTGGTCGGCGCCGTCAGCTGCGAGCGCGACCCCCGCACCAAGGTGCGGCACGTGGGCCATGTGATCGGCACCATGGTGCTGTCCGGCGAACAGGGGGCCGGCGTCGGCCGCGCGCTGATGGAGGCGCTGCTGGCGCGCGCCGAGGCCGACGCGGAGCTGGAGCAGCTCACGCTCACCGTCACCGCCGGCAATGCGGCGGCCGAGCGGCTGTACGAGCGCATGGGCTTCGTGCGCTTCGGCACCCTGCCCCGCGCGATCCGCGTCGGCGACCGCTACTTCGACAAGCACCACATGGTGCGGACCCTGCGATGACCCTCCCCCACGACCCCGCCCCGGCGCCGACGCTGGAACAGATCGCCTCGTGCGTGTCGGGCTACGACCCGAACGCCCTGCCCGTGGCGCAGGCGCAGGAATTCATCGCCCGCCTGGTGCCTCGCGTGGCCGCCGTGGAGAAGGTGGCCCTGCGCGCGGCGCTCGGCCGGGTGCTCGCCGCCGACATGATCTCCGCGATCGACGTGCCGGCGCACGACAACTCGGCGATGGACGGCTACGCGCTGCGCGGCGCCGACCTCGCCCGCGACGGCGACACGCTGATGCCGGTGGCCGGCACCGGGCTGGCCGGCCAGGCGTTCGACGGTGGCGTGCCGCCCGGCGCCTGCGTGCGCATCATGACCGGCGCGGTGATGCCGCCCGGGCTCGACACCGTGGTGCCGCAGGAGTTCACGCGCGCCGACGGCGACGGCCGGGTGCGCATCCCCGCCGGCGTGGTGCGCGCGGGCGACAACCGGCGCCTGAAGGGCGAGGACCTCGCGCGCGGTTCGGCGGCACTGCGCGCCGGCCGGGTGATCCGCCCGGCCGACCTGGGCCTGCTGGCGTCGCTGGGTCAGGCCGAGGTGGCCGTGTTCCGGCGCCTGCGCGTGGCGTTCTTCTCCACCGGCGACGAGCTGCGCTCGATCGGCGAGCCGCTCGACGAAGGCTGCGTCTACGACAGCAACCGCTACACGCTGTGGGGCATGCTGCAGCGGCTGGGCTGCGAGGTGCTCGACCTGGGCGTGGTGCGCGACGACCCGGCGGCGCTGCGCGCGGCCTTCACCGAAGCGGCGGCCAGCGCCGACGCGGTGATCACCTCGGGCGGCGTCAGCGTCGGCGAGGCCGACCACACCAAGCAGATCATGGCCGAGCTGGGCGACGTGCTGTTCTGGCGCATCGCGATGCGGCCGGGCCGGCCGATGGCCATCGGCCGCATCGGCGGCGGCGCGGCGCGGCCGGCCATCCTGTTCGGACTGCCGGGCAACCCGGTGGCGGTGATGGTCACGTTCTACGCCTTCGTGCGCGACGCGCTGCGCGCCATGAGCGGCGCCACGCCCGAGCCGCTGCCGCTGCTGCGCGCCGCCTGCACCACGCCGCTGCGCAAGAAACCCGGCCGCACCGAGTACCAGCGCGGCATCGTCTCGCGCGGGGCGGACGGCCGCTGGCAGGTGGCCATCACCGGCAGCCAGGGCTCGGGCATCCTCTCGTCGATGAGCGTGGCCAACGGCATGGTGGTGCTGCACCACGATCAGGGCAACGTCGCCGCCGGCGACGAGGTCGACGTGGTCCCGTTCGACGGACTGGTGTAGCGTCGGGGCGGCGGGTCCGCCAGGGCCCCGCCTTTCACCACCAAGCGAGGAGGACACATGAACAAGGCTCTCGGTGCGGAATTCCTGGGCACGTTCTGGCTGGTGCTCGGAGGTTGCGGCAGCGCCGTGATCTCCGCGGCCTTCCCGGGCGTGGGCATCGGCCTGCTGGGCGTGTCGCTGGCCTTCGGCCTGACGGTGCTCACCATGGCCTATGCGGTGGGCCCGATCTCCGGCGGGCACTTCAACCCGGCCGTGTCGGTGGGGCTGTGGATGGCCGGCCGCTTCCCGGCCGAGCGTCTGTGGCTCTATGTGCTGGCCCAGGTGCTGGGCGCCATCGCCGCCGGCGCGGTGCTGTACGTGATCGCCAGCGGCGCGGCGGGCTTCGACGCCGCCAAGGGCTTCGCCTCCAACGGCTACGGTGCCCGGTCGCCCGGGGGCTACTCGCTGGTGGCCGCACTGGTGGCCGAAGTGGTGCTGACGGCGTTCTTCCTGATCGTGATCCTCGGCGCCACTGACAAGCGGGCGCCGGCCGGCATGGCCCCGCTGGCCATCGGCCTGGCGCTGACGCTGATCCACCTGATCAGCATCCCGGTGACCAACACCTCGGTGAACCCGGCCCGCAGCACCGGCGTGGCGCTGTTCGCCGGCGCCGGGGCGATGGGCCAGCTGTGGCTGTTCTGGGTGGCGCCGATCGTCGGCGCGATCCTCGGCGCGCTCGCCTGGCGGGCCGTCGGCAGCGAGGACTAGGCCCCCGCGCCGGGCACGGCCCACGGCCCGTCACAGGGCCTGGAAGTTGGTGTCCGTCGTGGGCGCCTGGCCGCCCATGACGGCCTCGAAGAGCATCTCGTCGGTCTCGCGCAGGCGGCGGCACATCTCGCGCGCGATGTTCATCTGCACCAGTGCGAACTGCCCGACGTCGTGCTCGTACAGGCGCAGCAGGTCGGCCGCGGTGATCTCCAGCGCGCGGCTCGCGTCCTGCGCGCGCACGGAGGCGCTGCGCGGGAACAGGTCCAGCAGGGCCATCTCGCCGAAGCAGTCGCCCGGCTCCAGCACGCGAAGCTGCATCGACTGGCTGCGCCACTGCTTGACCACGACGACGCGGCCGGCCTCCAGCACGTACAGGCCCTGGGCCGGCTCCTGCTCGCGGAAGAAGTAGCCGCCGGCCGGCACCTCCACCCGCCGCCCGGCGCCCACCAGCACCTGCAGCGCCTGCGGCTCGACGCCGCCGAAGATCGGCATCTGCTGCAGCCGTTCGATGGAGACGGGCGACATCAGGGGTCCTGGGGCCTGCGCGGGCGGGGTGCCGTCACTTGGCCGGCACGGCCTCGTCGATGGCCTTCTCGGTGATGCCGCCGGGCACGCGCCGGCGCGCGAACCAGGTGTAGACCGTGGGCACGACGAAGATGGTCAGCAGCGTGCCCACCGACATGCCGCCCACGATCACCCAACCGATCTGGGTGCGGCTCTCGGCGCCCGCGCCGGTGGCCAGGGCCAGCGGCAGCGCGCCCAGCACCATGGCGCCGGTGGTCATCAGGATCGGGCGCAGGCGCAGCGACGCGGCTTCGACGACGGCTTCCTGGATCGACCGCCCCTGCTGCCGCAGCTGGTTGCTGAACTCGACGATCAGGATGCCGTGCTTGCTGATCAGGCCCACCAGGGTCACGAGGCCGATCTGCGAATACACGTTGAGCGTGCCTCCGGACAGGCGCAGCGCGACCAGCGCCCCCACCATCGACAGCGGCACCGCCAGCAGGATCACGAACGGGTCGATGAAGCTCTCGAACTGCGCCGACAGCACGAGGAAGATGAACAGCAGCGCCAGCACGAACACCAGGCCGAGGGCGCCGCTGGAGGCGCGGAACTCGCGGCTCACCCCGTTGAGCTCGGTCACGTAGCCCGTGGGCAGCACCTTGGCGGCCGTGGCGTCCATGAACTGCAGCGCCTGGCCGAGCGAGTAGTCCGGCGCCAGGTTGGCGGTGATGGTCACCGAGCGGCGCTGGTTGAAGTGGTTCAGCTCGCGCGGGCTGACCGATTCGCGCACCTTGACCAGCGACGACAGCGGCACCATGGTGTCGTTGCGGCCGCGCACGAACAGCTTCTCGATGTCCTCGGGCGTGGTGCGGCCGCCCATCGACGTCTGCGTGATCACGTCGTACTGGTCCGCCTCGCGCTTGTAGCGGCCGACGACGCGGCCGCCCAGCATGGTCTCGACGGTGCGCGCGACGGCGTCGACGCTGACGCCCATGTCGGCCGCGCGGTCGCGGTCGACCTCCATGAAGATCTCGGGCTTGTTGAGCTGCAGGTCGATGTCGGGCTGCACGAAGCCTGGGTTCTTCGCCATCTCGGCGGTGAACTGCTGCGCC
The DNA here is from genome assembly GCF_057219775.1 of Aquabacterium sp. T101. NCBI lineage: Bacteria > Pseudomonadati > Pseudomonadota > Betaproteobacteria > Burkholderiales > Sphaerotilaceae > Aquabacterium > Aquabacterium sp. T101. Next base: position 176,888 of record NZ_JBXVVZ010000001.1, on the reverse strand, counting down.
ACGCGGGCGAGGTTCTGGTAGCTGTCGCTGGTGAGGATGACGAAGTTGACCGGCCGCTCGCGGAAGCCCTGGCCCAGGCTTGGCGGCGTGATCGGAAAGGCGCTCACGCCGGGCAGCGCCGCCATCTTGGGCGTCAGGTCGCGCGCCAGCTCCTGCGTGGTGCGGCTGCGCTGGTCCCAGTCGGTGGCGCGCATCACCGCCGTGGCCTGCGACACCTGGCCGCCGCCCATGAACATGAAGCGCCGGTCGAATTCCGGGTAGGTCGCCACGACCTTGTCGATCGCGTCGAGGTAGCGCGCGGTGAAGTCGAGCGTGGCGCCGTCGGGCGCGCGCACCGGCATGATGATGACCCCGCGGTCCTCCAGCGGGGCCAGCTCGCTCTTGGCGTTGGTGAACAGCCACCAGCTCGCGCCGGCCGACACGGCCATCACCACGGCGACGATCCAGCGGTGCGCCAGCACCCCGCGCAGCGCCCGCTCGTAGCCATGCCCGGTGGCGACCAGCATGCGCTCCATGAAGTTGTCGAAGCGGCTCGGTTTGGGGTTGTGGCGCAGCAGCTTGCTGCACATCATCGGCGTGAGGGTCAGCGCGACGAAGCCCGACACGATCACGGCGCCGGCCAGCGTGAGGGCGAACTCGCCGAACAGGCGCCCGGTGCGGCCCGGCGTGAAGGCCAGCGGCGCGAACACGGCCGCCAGCGTCATCGTCATCGCCACCACCGCGAAGCTGATCTCCTTGGCGCCCTTGAGCGCGGCCTGGAACGGCGACAGTCCCTCCTCGATGTGGCGGAAGATGTTCTCCAGCACCACGATGGCGTCGTCCACGACGAGGCCGATGGCCAGCACCAGCGCCAGCAGCGTCAGCGTGTTGATGGTGAAGCCCGCCAAGGCAATCAGCGCGAACGACCCGATCAGGCTGACGGGGATCGTGACCAGCGGGATGATCGACGCGCGCAGCGTGCGAAGGAACACGAACACCACCAAGGCCACCAGCACCACCGCCTCGGCCACCGTGGTGTACACGGACTTGATGGAACGGTCGATGAACACCGAGTTGTCGTTGGCCTGCACCACCGTCACCGACGGCGGCAGGTCGCGCTGGATCAGCGGCATCACCGCGCGCACGCCGGCCGCGACTTCCAGCGGGTTGGCCGTGGCGTTGCGGATCACGCCGGTGGAGATCGATGGCACGCCGTTCAGGCGCACGCGCGAGCGATCGCTGGCCGCCGCCTCCTCCACGCGGGCCACGTCGCGCAGGCGCACCGTGTAGCCGTTGATGTTGCGCAGCGCGATGTCGGAGAACTGCGCCACCGTGTTCAGATCGGTGCGGGCGGTGACGTTGAACTCGCGCTGCGCGCTCTCGATGCGGCCGGACGGCACTTCCAGGTTCTGCCGGCGCAGCGCGTCCTCCACGTCCTGCACCGTCACGCGGTGCGCGGCGAGCTTGTCCGGGTCGAGCCAGATGCGCATCGCGTACTTGCGGTCGCCGCCGATCTGCACGTCGGCCACGCCGGGCACGGTCTGCAGGCGTGGCTTGACGATGCGGTTGATCAGGTCGGTGACCTCCAGCGGGCTCAGCGTCTCGCTGGTGTAGGCCAGCCAGATGGTGGGCGTGGCATCGGCTTCCACCTTGGCGATCACCGGCTCGTCGATCGCGTCGGGCAGTCGGCCGCGCACGCGCGACACGCGGTCGCGCGTGTCGGCCGCGGCGTTGTCCGGGTTCTTCTCGAGCTTGAAGCGCACCGTGATCTGGCTGCGCTCGGCGCGCGAGATCGACGTGATGATGTCCACGCCGTCGATGCCGGCGATGGAGTCCTCGAGCGGCTTGGTGACCTGGGACTCGACCACTTCGGACGAGGCGCCGATCAGGCGCGTGTCCACCGTGACCACCGGCTCGTCGATGCGCGGGTACTCGCGCACCGTGAGCCGGTCGAACGACACGAGGCCCACCAGGATGATGAGCAGCGACATCACGCTGGCCAGCACGGGCCGGCGGATGGAGGTCTCGGAGATGCGCATGGTGGGCCTGTCCTGCCTGGGGGCGTGCGGGGGTCAGGCCGGTGCGCGCGGCGTGGGGGCCGCGCTGGCCGAAGGCGCAGCGGCGCCCGGCGCGGCGCCGGGCCCGGCACCGCCCGGGCCCTTGCGCGGCCCGCCTTCGCCCGCGCGGGCCAGGTCCACCACCCTCAGCGGCAACGCGTCGCCGCGCAACAGCCGCTGGTGGCCTGCGGTGACGACGAGGTCGCCCGGCGCGATGCCTTCCAGGATCTCGACCTTGCCGGCCTGCCGCACGCCGAGCTTGGCCTCGATGCGCTGCGACACCTTGCCCGGCGCACGGGCGAGGTCGGCGCCACTGGCCGCCGCGGTCACCGCCGGGCCGTCGACGGCCTTGAAGACGAATTGCTTGCCGCCCTGCGGCACCAGCGCCTCCTCGGGCACCACCACGGCGCGCTCGCGCACCGCGAACACGACGCGCGCCCGAGCGAACATGCCCGACGTCAGCATCGCGGCCGGCTTGTCGATGCGCGCGCGCACCAGCAGCGAGCGTCCGTTGGCGTCGATCAGCGAGTCCAGCGCGTCGACCTTGCCGTCGAAGCTGGCGCCGGGCAGCGCGTCGAAGGTGACCTTGACGCTCAGGCCGGGGCGGGTGAGGCCGACGTAGCGCTCGGGCAGGCGGAAGTCCACCCACAGCCGCGAGCGGTCCTCCAGGCTGACGATGTCGGCACCGTCCTTCAGGTAGTCGCCGACATCGACGCTGCTGATGCCGGCCACACCGTCGAAGGGCGCCACGATCGACAGCCGAGCCAGCTGGGCCTTGGCCAGCGCCACCTGCGCCATGGCCACGTCGAGCGCGGCGGCGTTCTGGTCCACCGCGCTCTGGCTGACGAAGTTCTGGGCCAGCAGCTCGCGGCTGCGCTGCAGGTTGGTGCGCGCGATCGAGGCCTGGGCCTCAGCCTGCTGCAGCTGGGCACGCTGGAGCTGGTCGTCGAGCTGCACCAGCAGCTGGCCCCGCTTGACGCGTTGCCCGTCCTTGAAGCCGATGCGCTGCACGCGGCCGCTGACCTCCGGACGCAGCATCACGGACTGGGCCGCCCGCACCGTGCCGACGGCCTGGGCGTCGTCCTCGATCCGCACTGCCTCGGCCCGGCCCAGCTCGACCGCGGCAGGCCCGCCACCGCCGCCGCCCCCTGCGCCGGCGCCACCCGGCCCGGCCGGCCGGGCCGGGCCGCCCGCCACCGGGGTCGCAGGGGTCGTCGGCGCGGATTTCTTGTTCTGGAACCACCAGGCTCCTGCGGCAATGACGGCGATGCCGGCCACTGCCACCCAGGTGTGCATTTTCTTGAGGGCCATCGTTCGAATGTATTCGTTGTCGCCGGTCGACGGATCGGGTCGGCTACTGCCTCTGGGCGTCCGCCCCCCGGTTCGCGAGGGCGTCGGCCCGCTCGTTGCCGGGGTCGCCGGCGTGGCCCTTCACCCAGCGCCATTGCACCTGGTGCTGCTGCGCCAGCGTGTCCAGGCGCTGCCACAGGTCGACGTTCTTCACCGGCTTGCGATCGGCCGTGAGCCAGCCGCGCGGCTTCCATTGGTGGATCCACGTGGTGATGCCCTGCCGGACGTACTGGCTGTCGGTGTGCAGTTCCACCCGGCTCGCGCGCTTGAGCACCGACAGGGCCTCGATCACGGCGGTGAGTTCCATGCGGTTGTTGGTGGTCAGCGGCTCGCCGCCCCACAGTTCCTTCTCGTGTGCGCCCCAGCGCAGCCAGGCGCCCCAGCCGCCGGGGCCGGGGTTGCCCTTGCAGCTGCCGTCGGTGTAGATCGTGATGATGCTGTCGGTCATGTTTCCCGTTCGTGTCCGGGGCGGCGGCGCTGTGTCAGTACCGCCGGCGCGGCCGGCGCCTTGACGCGGTCGCGCCGCGCCAGGCCCACCAGCCGCATGCCGCGGATGCGCTTGACGGCCACCACCATGTAGACGGACCCGAATACCGGCCACCAGCGGTCGCCGACGCGGTCCATCCAGGTGAATCGGTCGAGCCAGCGCTGCGATGCCAGCGCCGGCCGGTAGGCGCCGAAGCGCCCGCCCTCGACCTCGAAGCTGAGCAGGCGCAGCCAGTCGCGCAGGCGCCAGTAGCCGATGAAGTCGCCCGGCCGCGGCAGATACAGCGGCGCCTTGCCGCCCAGGGCCTGGCGAAGTCGGCCCATGCGCTGGCGCAGCCCCCACAGGCTGGCGGCATTGAAGCCGAGGATCACCACGCGACCCTCGGGCATCAGCACGCGCTCCACTTCGGCCAGCGTCTGGTGCGGGTCGAGCGCCAGTTCGAGCGTATGCGGCAGCACCACGAGGTCGAGCGTGCGCTCGGGAAACGGCAGTGCATCGCCATGGGCCAGCAGGGCCACCGTCTTCGGCGGCTTGCCCGGCTGCTCGATCGTCACCCAGCGGTGGGGCATGCGGTTGGCGCGCAGCGCGTCGAGTTCCGGCAGCCCGATCTGCAGCGCGTGGAAGCCGAACACGTCGGCCACCACGCGGTCGAGTTGCGCCTGCTCCCACGCCAGCAGGTACTGTCCCGGCGGGGTGCCGAGCCACTCTGCCAAGGCCGCTGTGCTGGGAGGGTGGTCTTTCATGAAGAGCCGCTGGGTCGCGCTTCCTATAATCCCGCCGCCGATGGAACTGCTCGCCCTCCCCGCCTTCACGGACAACTACATCTGGCTCTTGCACGATGGCGCGCAGGCGCTGGTGGTCGATCCGGGTGAAGCGGCGCCGGTGCAGGCCGCGCTCGACGCGCAGGGCCTCGAGCTGTCGGCGATTCTAGTGACGCACCACCATGCCGATCATGTGGGCGGCATCGACGCGCTGCGTCCGCGGCTGCGCGGCCCGGTGTACGGCCCCGCGCGCGAGCGGATCCCGGCCCCCTTCGTGCCGCTCGCCGACGGTGCCCGCATCGTGGCCGTCGGCACCGAGTTCGAGGTCTTCGACGTGCCGGGCCACACCGCAGGCCACATCGCCTACCTGCATCGCCCGGCCGGCGCGCCGCCGCTGCTGTTCTGCGGCGACACGCTGTTCTCGGCCGGCTGCGGCCGCCTGTTCGAGGGCACGCCGGCGCAGATGCATGCGTCGCTGGGCCGGCTGGCGTCGCTGCCGGGCGCCACGCGGGTGTGCTGCACGCACGAGTACACCTTGTCCAACCTGCGCTTCGCGGCCGCGGTCGAGCCCGGCAACGACGAGGTGCGCCGCTACACCGACTGGTGCGAGAAGCGCCGGTCGCAGGACCTGCCGACGCTGCCTTCGTCGATCGAGCGCGAGCAGCAGGTGAACCCTTTCCTGCGCTGCACGCAACCCGAGGTCGTGGCCTCGGCGCTGGACCACGGCGCCGCGGACGGCACGCCGGCCGCGGTGTTCGCCGCGCTGCGCGAATGGAAGAACACCTTCCGATGACGGCCCTGCGACGCTGGCGCAGCGCCCTCGCCCTGGCCGCCCTGGCGGGTTTGTGGGGATGCGCCACGGCGCCGCGCGACGACGGCCCGGCCCCCCCTGCGGAGCCGCCCCGCCCGGTCGCCGCCGCGCCCGTCGCCAGCGCCGCGGCACCGTCGCCCGCGGCCGTGCCGGCCTCGGCCCCGCAGGGCACGGTGGCGGCCGCCCCGGCCGACGCCGCCGGCCCCGCCACCGAGGCGCCGGTGGACCCGCTGCGCCCCGAGGCGCGCATCGACCTCGACGACCGCGGCGCGCGGGTCAGCCTGTGGGAGCGCGTGCGAAACGGCTACTCGATGCCCGACCTCGACGGCGACCTCGTGCGCAAGTGGGAGCGCTACTACGCCGACCGCCCCGACTACGTGCAGCGCATGACCGAGCGCGGTGGCCGCTACCTGTTCCACATCGTGGAGGAGGTGGAACGCCGGGGCCTGCCCACCGAACTGGCGCTGCTGCCCTTCATCGAGAGCGCCTTCAATCCGGAGGCCATGTCGCGCGCCCGGGCCTCGGGCATGTGGCAGTTCATGCCGGCCACGGGTCGCCACTTCGAACTGGCGCAGAACGTGTTTCGCGACGACCGGCGCAGCGTGCTGGACTCCACCCGCGCCGCGCTCGACTACCTGGCCAAGCTGCACGGCATGTTCGGCGACTGGCACCTCGCGCTGGCCGCCTACAACTGGGGCGAAGGCAATGTGCAGCGCGCGGTGCGGGCCAACGAGCGTGCCCGCCGCGGCACCGACTACCCCAGCCTGCGCATGCCGATGGAAACGCGCGACTACGTGCCCAAGCTGCAGGCCGTGGTCAACATCGTGGCCGACCCCGCCCGCTTCGGCCTGACGCTGCCGCCGCTGGAGAATCACCCCTACTTCCTGGCCGTGCCCATCGCGCGCGACATCGACGTCGAGCTGGCCGCGAAGCTGGCCCAGCTGCCTCTGACCGAGTTCCGCTCGCTGAATCCGCAGATGAACAAGCCGGTGATCGTGGCGGCCGGCACGCCGCAGGTGCTGCTGCCCTACGACAACGCGAACCACTTCGTGAAGGCGGTGGCGCAGCACCCGGGGCCGCTGGCGAGCTGGACCGCCTGGGTGGCCCCGCGCACGATGAAGACGGCCGACGCCGCGCGCCAGGTGGGCATGAGCGAGGCCGACCTTCGCGACCTGAACGACATCCCGCCGCGCATGCTGGTCAAGGCCGGCTCCACCCTGCTCGTGCCGCGCCATCCGCACCGCGACACCGACGACGTGCCCGAGCGCCTGGCCGAGAGCGCGACGCTGGCCCTGGCCGCCGACGGCCCGGCTCTGCGGCGCGTTTCGGTGCGCGTGGGCAAGCGCGGCGACACGGTCAGCGGCGTGGCGCGGCGCTTCGGCGTGCCGGCCAAGAGCGTGGCACAGTGGAACCAGGTGTCCACCACGGCGCAGTTCGCCGCCGGCAGCACGGTGGTGGTGTATGTGGCACAGAAGGCGCGCGCACGCGCCGACAAGCCGGCGCGCGCGCCTTCGAGGCCGGCGCGCAACGCCGCCCGCAAGCGATAGCCGCCAGCCGATCCGGCGCGCGGGCCGTGACGCTCAGCGCCGGTCGCTCAGCGCGTGGGCGATCGTCGACAGGTCGACGTACTCGAGTTCGCTGCCCACGGGCACGCCGCGCGCCAGCCGGGTGACCGACTTGCCCCGGGCGCGCAGGGCCTGGCCCAGCGCGTGGGCGGTGGCCTCACCCTCGGCGGAAAAGCCCAGCGCCAGGATCACCTCTTCCACGGCCGGGTCGGCGGCCCGCTCCAGCAGCTCGGCCACGCCGATGTCGCGCACGCCCACACCGTCCAGCGGCGACAGGCGCCCCATCAGCACGAAGTACAGGCCGCGATAGCTGCCGGTGCGCTCCAGGGCCGCCTGATCGGCGGGCGTTTCCACCACCGCGAGGCGGCTCGGGTCGCGCTGCGGGTCGCTGCACACGTCGCACACCGGGCTCTCGCTGAAGGTGTGGCAGCGCTGGCAGTGGTGCACCTGCGCCACCGCGCCCGTGAGCGCGGTGGCCAGCTTCAGCGCGCCCTCGCGGTCGTGCTGCAGCAGGTGAAAGGCCATGCGCTGGGCCGACTTGACCCCGACGCCGGGCAGGCGACGCAGCGCCTCGATCAGGCCTGACAGCGCGGGTTCAGCCACGGGCACGCCCCGCGACGCCGGGCAGGCAGTGCGCCGGCACGTTCAGAACGGGAACTTCATGCCCGGCGGCATCGGCATGCCGGCCGTGAGCTTGCCCATCTTCTCGGCGCTCACCTCCTCGGCACGGCGCACGCCGTCATTGAAGGCCGCAGCCACCAGGTCCTCGAGCATGTCCTTGTCGTCGGCCAGCAGGCTCGGGTCGATGGTGATGCGGCGCACGTCGTGCTTGCAGGTCATCACCACCTTGACCAGGCCGGCGCCGGACACGCCCTCGACTTCCATCTGCGCCAGCTCGTCCTGGGCGCGCTTGAGGTTGTCCTGCATCTGCTGGGCCTGCTTCATCAGGCCGGCGAGCTGCTGCTTCATCATGACGGGAACTCCTAGTGGGGTTTGATCGAACCGGGCACGATGCGTGCCGACGGGAACTGGGCGAGCATGTCCTGCACCAGCGGGTCGTTGCGGATCAGCTCCTCGGCCTCGCGCTGGCGCCGGTCGCGCTCGGCGGCGTCGCGGCGCGCCGGGCTGTCGGTGACGGCGCCGGCCTCGACCTCCAGCCGCAGCGGCCCGATGCCCAGCGTGTCGACGAGCGCCGCGCGGAGCTTGTCCACCAGGCCGGCCGCCCGCAGCGACTCGCGCTCCACGCGCAGGCGCCACTGCGGCTCGGCACCGTCCTGCTGGTCGACGAGCTGCGCCTGCATCGCCAGCTCGCGCGCGAGCGCCGTGACCGCCTGGCGCTGCACGAGCAGGGCCACGATGCCGGCCCAGCGCTCGCCCAAGGGCGTGGGTTCGAGCGCCACCGATGCCGTCGCCGCGGGCGCGGATGCCGGCACCGGCTCGCGCCGCGTCGGGGCGGCGTCGAAGGCCTCGTCGGGCGGCGGCTCGTCCATCCACGGCGGCACGTCGTCCGGCGCCGGGCGGGCGACCGGCGGCGGCACCGGCCGTGGCGCGGCCGGCGTGCTCGCCACCGCCCGCGGAGGCGACTTGGCCAGCGCGGCCGCCGGCCGCACGGCAGCGTCGGCCGCGGCCGGTGTCGGCGCCGAGGGACTGGCGACCCGGTCCGCCGGATCGGACGGGCGGGCCGACCCGGGCCCCGGCGTGCCCGCAGGGGCGAACGCCAGCAGGCGCAGCAACACCATCGACAGGCCGGCATAGGCGTCCGGGGCGAGCATCAGCTCCTGGCGGCCGTGCAGCACGAAGCTGTAGAGCAGCTGGGTCTCGTCGGCGGGCAGCAGCGCCGCCAGCTCGCGCGTGACCGGCGTGTCGGGATCGGTGTCGGGCAGCGCGCCGGGCACGGCCTGCTCGATGGCCATCTGCTGCAGCAGGCCGGCCAGTTCCTCCAGCGTGCCCGCGGCCGACAGGCCGTGCTCGCGCAGTGCGGCCACCCCAGACAGCACGGCACGGCCGTCGCGCGAGGCGAGCGCGCGCACGAACCGCTCGGCGTGGCCGCGGTCGACGCTGCCGAGCATGGCGCGCACCGCCTCGGCGCCGAGCGTGCCGCCGGCGTAGGCGATGGCCTGGTCGGTCAGGGACAGCGCGTCGCGCATCGAGCCGCGCGCCGCGCGTGACAGCAGCCGGATCGAGCCCGCGTCGTAGCCCACCTGCTCGGTGTCGAGCACATGCTGCAGGTGCTCGGCCACCACCTCGGGCGCCATCGGGCGCAGGTTGAACTGCAGGCAGCGCGACAGCACCGTGGGGAGCATCTTCTCGGGGTCGGTCGTGGCCAGCACGAACTTCAGGTACTCGGGCGGCTCCTCCAGCGTCTTGAGCAGCGCGTTGAACGAGTCCTTCGTGAGCTGGTGCGCTTCGTCGATCATGAAGATCTTGAAGCGGCCGACGCTGGGCTTGTAGGCCGCGCGTTCGAGCAGGTCGCGGATCTGGTCGATGCCGCGGTTGCTGGCGGCGTCGAGCTCGATGTAGTCGATGTAGCGGTCGGCGTCGATCTCGGTGCAGGCGGTGCACACGCCGCAGGGCGCGGCGGTGATCCCGCCCTGCCCGTCCGCCCCGGTGCAGTTCAGGCTCTTGGCCAGGATGCGCGATACCGTCGTCTTGCCGATGCCGCGCGTGCCGGTGAACAGGTAGGCGTGGTGCAGGCGGCGCTGCTCGAGGGCGTGCGTGAGCGCGGTGACCACCGCGTCCTGGCCCACCATCTCCGAGAACCGCCGCGGCCGGTACTTGCGCGCGAGCACCACGTAACTCATGCGGACGATTCTAGAGGGCGGCCCGGTCGCGGCCCGTGCCCGGGCCTGCCGGATAATCCGCCGCCATGACCACGAGCTCGCTGACGTACGACCAGGCCGGCGTCGACTACGACAAGATCGACCCGCTGAAGGTGGCCGCGCAGCGCGCCGCGGCCTCCACCGCCACGCAGCTGGCGGCCCATGGCTTCACCGAAGTGGCCGCCTCGCGCGGCGAGTCGGCCTACGTGGTCGACGTCGGTCCGTTCTACCTGGCCAGCATCGTCGAATGCCTGGGCAGCAAGGCGCTGGTGGCCGACGAGATGGCGCGCCTGACCGGCCGCAGCTACTACGCCGGCATCGCGCAGGACACGATCGCGATGGCGGTCAACGACCTGATCACCGTGGGCGCCACGCCGCTGGTGGTGCAGGCCTACTGGGCCGCCGGCGGCAGCGACTGGTTCGGCGACGCGACCCGGGCGCAGGCGCTGGTGGCCGGCTGGCGCCGCGCCTGCGAGGTGTGCGGCGTGGCCTGGGGCGGCGGCGAGACGCCGGCGCTGGCCGGCATCGTCGAGGCCGGGCGGATCGACCTGGCCGCCAGCTGCACCGGCATCGTCAACCCCAAGCAGCGCCTGTCGGTGGGCGACCGCCTCGGGCCGGGCGACGCGATCGTGCTGCTGGCCTCGTCGGGCATCCATGCCAACGGCGTGAGCCTGGCGCGCAAGGTGGTCGAGCGCCTGCCCGAGGGCTGGCTGACGCCGGTGGACGCGGCCGGCACCCCCTATGGCGACGCGCTGCTCGCGCCGACCACGCTGTACTCGCCGGTGACCGAGGCGCTGTGGAAGGCGGGCATCGCGCCGCACTACTGCGCCAACATCACCGGCCACGGCTGGCGCAAGCTGCTGCGCCACCCGGGGCGCTTCACCTACCGCATCACGCAGGTGCCGCCGGTGCCGCCGGTGCTGGCGTTCATCGCGCGCCATGCCGGCCACGACGCGCAGGAGGCGTACTCCACCTTCAACATGGGGGCGGGCTTCGCGATCTTCGTCGCCGCCGAGGACGCCGAGCGCACGGTGGCCGTGGCGCGGGCCCAGGGCGTCGACGCCTGGGTGGCCGGGCGCGTGGAAGCCGGCGACAAGCAGCTGCTGGTGGAGCCGCTGTCCCTACGCTACGGCGACGACGCGCTGCAGTTGCGCTGAGCGGCCGCCGGGCCCCGGTCGGCCCGGCCGACTACAATCCGCCCCGACGGGCCTCCCCGCATGGAAGCGCGCCCAACCGGGTCAGGTGGGGAACCAAGCAGCCCTTAGCGTTGCAACCAGTGCCGGGGGTAAGGCTCGTCACCCTGCCTGCTTGAAGGCCATCACGCCCTGGTTGCGCAACGTGCGCAGCAGCGCCAGTTCCTTCTCCCCCAGCTCGATGCCGCCCGGCTGCGCCTGGTCGGCGTAGATCAGCGCGAACGGCGCGCCCTTGAGCAGCAGCGGCAGCAGCAGGAACGACGGCGCGTTCACCTTCTTCACGTACCAGGCCGGCAGGCGGCTGGCGATCGCGGGCTGCGTCGCGTCGGCGATCAGCGTGTCGGCGCCCTTGGCGCACACCGCGGTGAACAGGTCGGGCGGCGCGCCCGGGGCCGGCTTCAGCGGCACCTGGATCGCGGCGGCGACCTGCGCCGCGTCCTCGCCCAGGCCGAAGCGGCCGGTGAGCTGGTTGGTCTTCGGGTCGCGCAGGCAGAACACCACGCGGCGGAAGCCCAGCGCACGGATCATGGTCTCCAGGATCATGCGCAGCACCTCGTTGAGCTTGAAGCCGTCGGCCACCATGTGCTGGGTGATGTCCTGCACCCCCTGGGCGAGCATGTCTGCCACCAGGGCCGCATCGCGTGGGCGCGGCTGCACCAGGGTCTTGTCGTCGGCCGCGTCCAGCGGGGCCATGTCGGTGGCCTTGAGCGTGTGCTGGTCGAGCGTGTCAGGCACCGGCTCGGCCGCGGGGGCGGGCAGCAGGTGGCGCGCACGCGCCTTGCTGCCGAGGTTGATCTGCATCGCCTGGGCCAGCTGCGACAGGCGCTCCTGCGCCCGCGCCGACGCGGCCTGCACCTGCTCGGGCTTCACCTCGAGCGAGCGGCCGTAGCCCTCGGCGATGGCCTCGATGCGGCGGCCGGCGTCGGCCCCGTCGTCGAGCATCGCGTCGGCCACCTCGGTGGCCATGCGGCCGAGCCAGCGCTGCCGGTCCAGGCCGTGGCGGCCCACCGGCCGCGACGGCGGCTCGCCCTCGGGCACGCGCATCGCGCGCTGCAGCGTGTCGGGCAGGCCCCAGGCCTTGGCCACGCCCTGGCCGATGTCGCCGAAGGACAGGCCCAGCACGCGCTGCGCCGCCGTGGCCTCGTCCAGCGCCGCGCTGCGCGCCGTGGCCGGGCGCGCCAGCTCGCGCACCTGGATCGCCTCCTGCGGGAAGTAGAACTCCACCAGCAGTCGGCCCAGGTTCTGGAACATCGCGGCCAGGAAGCTCTCCTCGGCCTCGCGCGCCGTGGGCGTGAGCTCGTTGGCCAGCGTGGCGGCCATCAGTGCGCGCAGGAACTCCTCCTTCAGCTGCTCGGCGTGGCGCTTGTCCTGCATGTGCTCCAGCAGCACCAGCGACAGCGCCATGTTGCGGATGCCGGCAAAGCCCACCAGCGCCACCGCGCGCGACACCGTGCTGACGGCCCCGCCGGCGGCGCTGTAGTGCGCCGAGTTCACCAGGCGCAGCAGCTTGTTGGTGAGCGCCACGTCCTTCAGGATCTCGTCGGCCAGCGTCGACAGGTTGTCCTTCTCCGAGCTGGCCACGCGCTGGATGCGCACCACCGCGTCCGACAGCGCCGGGAAGTCGGCGCGCGTCTTCATGCGCCGCAGCAGGAAGTCGAGCGTGGCATGGCCCTGGGCCGCGCCACCGGTGTCGGCCCCGGCGTCGGCCCCCGGGGCGGGCGCCGTGCCGCCCTGCAGCCACTGCGACAACGCCTGGTGCAGGGCCTGCGCGCTGCGCGTGCGCGCCGCGGGGTCGCGCGCCAGCGCGCGCTGCACGATCGCGCGCAGCGACTCGTCGATCGCCTCGCCGCCCGCCGTGGTGGCGGCCAGCTGGAGGTCCTCGCGCTGCACGCGCTCGAGCGCCTTCATCGGGTCGCGCTCGGTGATCAGGCGCCGGCCGCCGACCATCTCGGCCAGCATCACGCCGGCGGCGAACAGGTCCATCGCCGGCTGAGGCGCCGCGCCGCGGGCCGCCTCGGGCGAGATGTAGCCCGGCGTGCCGCACACGACGCCGGCCTCGCGCGGGTCCTTCATGCGCGCGGCGATGCCGAAGTCCATCACGCGGGCGCGGCCCTGCGCGTCGATCAGCACGTTGGACGGCTTCAGGTCGCGGTGCACGATGCCGCGCTCGTGGGCCGCCGCCAGCGCGTCCAGCACGCCCAGCATCAGGCCCACGGCCTCGCGCGCGGGCAGCATGCCGCCGCGCTCGCGCAGGTGGGCCGACAACGTGGGCCCGGCCACGTACTCGAACACCAGGTAGGGTCGGCCGCCCGACTCGTCGGCCTCGAACACCGGCACCAGGTTGGGGTGCGACAGGCGGCTGACGGAGCGGGCCTCGTGCAGCCACTGGTCGATGGTGAGCTCGTCGGACGTGGTGTCCAGCAGCTTGAGCGCCACCTCGCGGTCCAGGCGGTCGTCGTAGGCCAGCCAGACCGTGGCCTGGGCGCCGCGCCCGAGTTCGCGCAGCAGCGCGAAGCGGCCGATGCGCTGGTGGCCGGTGCGCGCGTTCATGCCGGGTCCGCCGCACGCGGCGCCGGGGACGGGTCCTGGGCCTGCGGCGCCGGTGGCTCGGCCAGCGCAGCGGCAGCGCTGGCCACGGTCGCACTGGCCTGCACGGCGGCCACGAGGTCGCGCACGTTCAGGCTCAGCGTGCGCGCGTAACGCAGTGCCACCCGTTCGAGCGCCGCGGCCTGGCGCGTGCCCGACAGCGACAGCACGTCCATGGCCTCGTTGGCGGCGCTGGCCACGGTGCGCAGCATGTCGTCGTCGGTGTCGACGCTGCGCACCGGCACACCGGTGGGCAGGCGACGGATCATGTGCAGCACCGAATCGTCCAGGCCCCACCAGCGCGCGACCGCGGCGCCCATCGATTCGATGTCGGCGCCCAGCACGGCGAACGCCGCCGTCTGTTCGTCGAGCCCGGGCTGGTCCGGGTCGCCGTCGCGCGGGCCTGGGGCCGGCAGCATCAGCCGCCGCACCTGGCGGATCTCGTCGGGATAGTGGTACTGCACCAGCAGCCGGCCCAGGTTCTGCAGCAGCGTCACCAGCGACACCATCTCGCCGTCGTAGCCGGCCGGCCGCAGCAGCTGGGCCAGGCGCGCGGCGCGCTGGGCCAGGGCGATCGCCTGCTGCAGCTCCTGCGCCGCCGTGGCGTCGAGCGGTCCCGGCCAGTCGCGCAGCGCCAGGGCGCAGCGGCGCACGCCGTCCAGGCCGAGCATGGCCACCGCGCGGCGCACGGTGAGCACCGGGCCGCTGCCGGCCAGCAGCGAGGCCTGCGACTCCACGCTGTGCTGCGCGCTGTTCACCGTGCGCAGCAGTTCGAACGACAGCGCCGGGTCGCGCAGCACCACCTGCGCCAGCTCTTCCGTGTGCTCGCGCTCCATCAGGGCCAGGCGGGCCGCGCGGGCCGCCGCGCCGGGCAGGGCCGGCAGCACGCCGATCTGGCGCACACGGTCGACCAGCTGCGCATGGGCGTCGGCGCCCTGGTGGGCGTCGGCCTCGAGGAAGCCTTCGAGCGCCCGCACCAGCGTGCGCGCATTGCGATAGCGCTGGCGCGGCTGGCGGTCGGTGGCGCGGTTGGCGATGGCGCGCAGCACGTCCGGTACCGGCCGCGGCAGGTCCCAGGGCAGGCGCACCGGCTCGCGACCGGCCGGTGCCATGCGCGACAGCACCGACGCCACGTCGGGCTCGTCCAGCGGCGGCGTACCGGTCAGCAGGGCATGCATCACGACCGCCAGCGCGAGCACGTCGCGCTCGGCGGCGCCGCGCAGCGCCTGGCGCTCGGTGCCGCCGACGGTGGCGTCGTCTTTCCAGTCCGACACGGGCACGGCACCCGGCGGGGCCACCTCCAGGCCCAGCACGCGCACCGCGCCGGTCTCGGACAGCGTGATCAGCCAGGGCTGCACATCGCGATGGGCGTGGCCGGCGTCGTGGGCGAAGGCCAGCCCGCTGGCGGCCTGCGCGATCCAGCGCGCCACGTCCGAGGGGGCGTCGGTGTCGCGGCGCGCGCTGCGCGCGGCGGCGTGCTCGGCCAGCGTGACGGCGTCGCCGCCGTCGTAGGCCACGTAGGGCCAGCGTTCCTGCTCGCCGACCTCGACCACGTGCCCCAGGTGCGGATGGGTCAGGCGGGCCGCACGGCGGGCGTTGTCCAGCCAGGCCTGCAGCGCCGTCGGGTCCGGCGGCTGCCGGCGCGGCATCACCAGCAGCAGTTCATGGCCGGTGCGCGGGTCGCCCACGCGCCAGGCCATCGAGTGCGCGCTGCGCCCGACCAGCGAGCGCAGCTCGAAGCGGCCCAGGCGGCGCACGGCCGCCGGCCGTGCACCCGGAGCGGCAGCTACGCCCGGCAGGGGCTGGAGAGGGGCGTGGGAACTGGGGGCGAAATCGGTCATCGCGCAGGCAGGGTCGTCTGCCGATTGGACGCCGGGCAGCGCGGCGTCGAAGGCCCGAACAGCCGGGCGTTTGCGGCCCAGCTTCGGGCCGGGGCCGGCCTAGGGCTGCACCGACGTGCCCGGCAGCTCGATCAGCTCGCCGCGCCCGGTGACGAAGGCCGCGCGCACGGGCTCGCCCGGCACCAGCCGCGCCACGGCCTGCCGATAGCCGCCGAGCTGGTCCAGGTACGCGGGCACGGCCTGCGGCGCGGCGCCGAGCTTGTAGTCCAGCACCCACCAGCCCGCGTCGTCGCCGCGCAGGCGCACCAGGCGGTCGATGCGCCGCACCTCGCCGCCGTCACCCGCCACGGTGACCTCGTTGTCGGCCCAGGCCACCGTGAGCGGGTCGAAGAAGCGCCGGCACTGCGGGCTGTCGAGGATGGCGCGGGCACCCTGCAGCACGGCCGTGTCGTCGGCGACGCCGAAGGCGCGCGCGGCCGCCGCGGCCAGCGCCTGCAGGCCGTCGGCGTCCGGCAGCGGCCCGGCCGACGCCCATTCCAGCGTGCGATGCAAGGCGTCGCCGACGCGCGCCAGGGTGTCGTCCGCGTCGGCCGGCGGCGCGACCGACGTCGGCGGAACGGCCGGCAGCGGCTGATCCGGCGGCACCGCCACGCCCGAACGGTCCCCGAGCCGGAGGTCGACCCAGGTCGCCTCGGTGGGATCGCTGGCCCCCGGCGGGGCCGGTGGCGGCGTCCAGCCCTGGGCCAGCGGCGCCAGCCGCTCCCACCAGGAGCCGGGCCCGCCCCCGCCCTTCAGCAGCGTGCGGCTGATCACGAGCGAAGTCTCCGCGCGGGTCAGCGCCACGTACAGCGCATGGGCCTCCTCGCGGTCGCGCGCGGCCTGCTCCTGGGCCAGCAGCGGCTGCAGCGACGGCGGGCACTGCGTCTCCCTGGCCACGAAGGCCACGCGCCGCGGCGCCGCGGCGTCGACCGGCCAGTCCACCAGCACGGTGGCGGTGTCGGGGCGCGGCGGCACGGGCGCGGCCTCCATCAGGAACACGTGGCGCGCCTCCAGGCCCTTGGCGCCGTGGATGGTGAGCAGCTGCACCGCCTGCTCCGTCTGCAGCAGGGGGGCCTCGATGCTGCGCCGGCGCAGCTCCCGCACGAACGCATACGGCGACGCGTAGCGGCCGCCGTCGAGGTCGAGCGCACACGCCAGCAGCGCCGGCACGGCCTGCATCGCGCGGGCATGACGGTCCGGCGGCACGGCGGCCGCCAGACGCGGCAGCAGGTCGGCGTCGTGCACGATGCGGTCGAGCAGGTCGTGCGGCGGCAGCATCGCCGCCTGGGCCTGCCAGCGCGCCAGCAGCGTGGCGGCGCGCCGCAGGGACTGTGGCGCCGCGGGGTCGTCCGCCGCGCCGGCCAGGGCGGCCCGCCACCCCCCGGCGGCGCCGGACCGGCGCGCCAGCCAGAGCAGGTCCTCGTCGGCGGCGCCGAACATCGGGCTGCGCAATGCGCGCGCCAGCGACAGCGCCTGGCCTGGAGACGCCAGCACGTCGAGCACGGCCAGCAGGTCCTGCACCTCGGGCAGGTCGCCCAGCTTCAGCCCCTCGATCGCCACGTGCGGCAGGTGCAGGGCCGCCAGGGCGTCGGCCGCATGGCGCAGCACCTCGCGCTTGCGCGCCAGCACGAAGATCTCGCCCGGCGGCACGCCCTGCCCGCGCACCAGCGCCGCGATCGCCCGGGCCACCTCGGCGGCTTCGGGCCCGCGCGACTCCTCGTCGGGCTCATGGCGCGGCTCGACCAGCGACTCGCGCCAGACGCGGTCGCGGTCGCCGGTGGCCCCGGCCCGCGTCACCCGCTCGGCCGTGGGCAGCGCGAGCAGCGCGGGGCCGGCATCAGGGTCGGCCGCCACCTCGGTGGTGTGGTCACGCCAGCCGGGCAGGCGCCCCTCGGCGGCCAGGCCGGCGAACACCTGGTTGACCACCGCGACGACGCCGGGCGCGCAGCGGCGCGTGTGGTCGCAGGCCGCCAGCGTGCCCTGCAGCGCGTCGACGACGAAACGCTGCGCCGCCTCGAACACACGCGGCTCGGCACGGCGGAAACGGTAGATGCTCTGCTTGGGGTCGCCGACGATGAACAGGCGCGGCCCGTCGCCACCTGCGCCCGCATAGGCCGACAGCCAGCCATGCAGCGCCTGCCATTGCAGCGGGCTGGTGTCCTGGAACTCGTCGATCAGCAGGTGGCGCACGCGCGCGTCGAGCCGTTCCTGCACCCAGCCCGACAGCTCGTGGCTCGACAGCAGCGCCTGCGCCACCCGCTCCAGGTCGGCCATGTCGATCAGCCCGCGGCGGCCCTTCACCTCGGTGTGGCAGGCGAACAGCCGGCGCGACAGCCGCGACAGGGCGACATGGTCCTCGTGCGCATGCTGCTGGGCGAGGTCGCGCTCGATGGCGTCGAGCGTGTCGCACATCCGCGCCTGCTCGGGCAGGTCGCCGAGCTGCTTGCGCGGCGTGCCGCGGCCCTTCTCGGTGAACAGCGTCTCCCGCAGCGCCTGGTAGCGCCCGGCCGCGTCGTCGCACGCGAGCGCGTCGACCACGCCCCGCGCGGCGGCCTCGGCCTTGACGCTCTTCGCCGCGCGCGTCCCCAGGGCCCGGGCCAGCGCCTGCGCCTGCCCGACGAAGCCCGCGTCGAGCACCTCCAGGTGCGCGTCGCGGCGTGCCGCGGGCTCCACGCTGTGCTCCAGCACCCCCGCGGCGTCGGCCAGCTCGATCTCGGTGCGGCGCTCGATGGCCTTGGCGAGCCACTGGTTCAGCACATGCCGGCCGTGGCGCTCGGCCAGCCGGCGGTAGTCGTCGCCCAGTGCAGCGTCGCCCAGCAGCGACCGGTGGAAGGCCTTCATCAGGTCGGGCCGCAGGTCCTCGATGTCCTCGATCAGCGCCAGGCCCGGCGCAAGCTGCAGGTCGGCCAGCAGTTCGAGCGGCGCGGCGCGCAGCAGCTGCGAGTACCAGGCATGGAAGGTGCGCACCTCGACCATCCGGCCACCGTGCAGCAGCCGCTCGTACAGGCCAATCAGCTCGGGGGCCCGCTGCCGGGCGGGCTCGGGCGCCAGCCCGTAGCGCACCAGCTCGGCCGCCGCCTCGTCGGCCGTCATGCGGGAGCAGCGCCGCAGGCCTTCGACGAGGCGCGTGCGCATCTCGCCGGCCGCCTTGCGGGTGAAGGTGATGGCCAGCACCTCCTGCGGCGCGGCGCCGTCGAGCAGGGCCCGCACGATGCGCGCCACCAGCATCCAGGTCTTGCCGGCCCCGGCGCAGGCCTCCACCACGACATGCCGGCGTGGGTCGCAGGCGGTGGCGTAGAAGGCCCCGGGCGCGACCACCTGACCGTCGAGCCGGTAGGCGGCGCCGCTCATGCGTCGCTCCAGTGGTCGCGCCGGCACAGCCCGCGTGCGGCGCAGTGGTCGCAGGCCGGGGGCTCGCCCAGCGCGGCGGCGCCCGCGCCCGAGCGCAACGCGGCGAGGTCGGCGCCCAGGCCGTCGATGAGCTGGCGCGCGGTCTCGGCCACGTCCTCGTGCTCGATCTCGACCACGGCGTCCTTGTCGCGCAGCGGCAGGTACACCGCGCGCGGCGGCGCACCGTCGTCGCTGGCCACCAGGGCGGCGTAGAACGCGAGCTGCGTGTCTTCCAGCCGCTGCTTGACGCGACGCTTGAGCGTGTCGACGCGGCCGGTCTTGTAGTCGATGACCATCAGGCGGCCCTGCGCGTCCCGGTCCATGCGGTCCAGGCGACCGTCCATCGCGACGCCCCCCAGGGCGCCCGGCGCGGTGCGCCGCTCGACCTCGCCCGCGGCGAAGCGCCAGCCCGCCTTGTCGCGCTGGTGCAGCCAATCGAGGTATCGCGTGGCGAAGTCGCCGAACGCGGCGCGGAAGGGCCACATCTGCGCCGCGTCCAGCGCGAGCGCCTCCTGGGCGGCGTCGGCTGCGGCCATCAGCTCGGCCCGGTCGTCTTGACCGCTGCGACGCGTGTGGAAGTCGTGCAGCGTGGCGTGCAGCCAGCGACCGTAGTCGCCGTGGTCGGCCTCCTCGTCCAGTTCGCCGGTCTCGCGCAGCCCGAGCGCCTCGCGCACGAAGAACTGGTAGGGGCACTCGCGCAACGCTTCCACCGCGGTGGCCGACAGGCGCTCGGGCAGGCGGTCGCCGAAGGACGGCGCGGGGCGGGTGACCGGCTGACGCGCCACGCGCCCGAGCGGCAGCGCCAGCACCTGCTCGTCGGCGTCGTCCCTGCCCGCCCGTCGCCGCGCCAGCCGCACCAGCTCGACCCACGGGCTCGGCGCCAGCGCCTCGGCGCCGTCATGGCTGCGCCGAACCAGCACGACGCCGGGCGTGCGCAGCACGGCGGCGAAGGACAACGCCTCGCGTTCTCGCTGGCGTGTCGACGCGGCAGGCAGGCCGAGCTGCTGCGCCACGGCGTCGGGCACGAGCCCCGGCGCCGCGCGGAACGCCCCGAGGTGGCGCTCGTCGCACGACGGGAACACCACGGCCGGGAACGGACGGCCCGCGGCCAGCGCCAGGGGCGTGATGACCACCGGCGCACCGGCGGGCGAGGCCGGCACGAAGCTGCTGCATTCGAGCGTGCGGTCGACCCAGTCGATGAAGCCGGCCAGATCGAGCGGCGTGCCCCGTGCTGCGCGCACCCAGGGCGCCGGCTCGCGCCGCCGGTCCCGCCCCAATCGCAGCGCGCCCAGCACCTGGCGCCCGGCGGCATCGGTGGCGAGCGCGGCCGTCAGGTCCGGCAACGCCGCCTCCAGCGCGTCCAGCCAGGCCATCAGGGACGGCGTGCCCGCCAGTCGCAGCAGCGCCAGCCGGCCGGTGAAGGCCTGCTGGCCGGCCCGGGCCTCGTCGCCCGGTGTCCGCTCGCGCCGCCATGCGTCTTCCAGCGCGGCGGCCGTCTCGGCCGAGGCAGGTCCGGCCGCCTTCATCGCCTCGACCAGGGTGTCGCGACCGGCCGTGGGCAGCACGGCGCGCAGGCAGGCCATCAGGCCGGCCGCGGCCCGCGTGGTGGACAGGGTCCAGCCGGTCTCGTCGGCCAGGGCCACGCCGGCGCGTTCCAGCAGGGCGCGGGCGCGGCGCACCACCAGCCTGTCCTCGGCCACGAGCGCCACGGGTACGCGTCCGGCATCCACGGCGTCCAGCACGGCCAGCGCGGCCGCGGCGGCCTCGTCCTCCAGGGTCTCGACGCGCAGGCGCCGGGGCTCGGGCCAGGCGGCCGCGGCGGCAAACGGGGCGTCGGCGGGCGGGTCGGCCTCGAGCCGGAGCACGCGGTGGCCGGCCTGCGCCGACACGTCGAGCAGGCGGTCGATGAAGGGGTCCCCGCCGCCCAGGGCCAGACCGGCCAGGCCCGGCAGAGGCCGGTGCCAGAGTCGATCGGTCGCAGGCGCGGCCGCCTCGGCGGCCCATTGCACGGCCAGGCGGGCCAACTGGCGCTCGATCGCACCCGGCCCGCCCGCCGGCGGCAGCGCGTCCAGCACGGCGCCCCACCAGCCGGCCCGCGCGGCGGGCGGCTGCTCCCGCGCGGCCCGGGCCAGGCCCTGGGCCGTGTCGACCACCGCGTCCACTGCCGCGGCGAAGGCGCGCGGTTCGCGCTCGCGCCACTGCATGAAGGCCTGCTCGCGCAGCAGCATCGACGACACCACGAGGCGGTCGGTGACGCGGTCCCCCGTGAGCGCGCCGTCGGCCGGGGCCGGCCCCGGGCCGAGCGCATCAGCCAGCGTCGCAGGCGTCTCGATGCGGGGCTGCCAGCCGCCCCGGCGCGCGAAGGCCGAGCGCGCGACCGGCAGCAGGGCGGGATGGGGCAGCAGCATCGTGGCCTCGCGCAGCGGGACGGCCTCGGCGGCCCACCACTGGCAGGCCTCGGCCGCAAGCGCGGGCCAGAAGCTGCCGTCGATGAGCCAGGAATGAAGCTGCCGCCGAACTATCGCCGTCATTGAGGACTCCCCGTGCCCCGGCCTGCAGGGCCACGGGGGCTGTGTCAGAATCATTGTGCTCTCGACGCCCCATGTCGCCCGCAGAGCCCCTAAGGAAACCGCGATGAGCAGCGAACTGATCAAGCACGTGACCGACGCCTCGTTCGAGGGCGACGTCCTCAAGTCCGACAAGCCGGTGCTGGTGGACTACTGGGCCGAATGGTGCGGCCCGTGCAAGATGATCGCCCCGATCCTGGACGAGCTGTCCAAGCAGTACGGCGACAAGCTCCAGATCGCGAAGATGAACGTCGACGAGAACCAGGAAGTGCCGGGCAAGTTCGGCATCCGCGGTATCCCGACGCTGATGCTCTTCAAGGGTGGCCAGCTGGCCGGTACCCTGGTGGGCGCCCATCCGAAGGCCAAGTTCACGGCCTTCATCGACAGTCACCTATAATCTCCGCATTGCCGGTCCTCTGGGCCGGCCACAGATTGCCACCGCGGCGCTGGACGACGGCCTCAGTTGAGGCTCCCGGCGCACGGTCCCGGCCCCTCCCCTGACGTCCTGCCCTGGTGTGCCACACGCGCGCCCGGGTCGGGGTGCAGGGTCAGTACACCCCTTCTCCACGGGGCCGACACGGGCGGCAGCGCTTGGCAGGCGCGGCCGTCGCACCGAGGGTTCATCCTTCCTATGCACCTGTCAGAACTCAAAGCACAGCACGTCTCCGCCCTGATCAAGATGGGCGAGGAGCTGGAGATCGAGAACGTCGCCCGCCTGCGCAAGCAGGAGCTGATGTTCGCGATCATGAAGAAGCGCGCCAAGGCCGGCGAGCAGGTGTTCGGCGACGGGGTGCTGGAGGTCCTGCCCGACGGGTTCGGCTTCCTGCGCTCGATCGACACCAGCTACATGGCGTCCACCGACGACATCTACCTGTCGCCGAGCCAGATCCGCCGCTTCAATCTCCACACCGGCGACATGATCGAAGGCGAGGTCCGCGTCCCCAAGGACGGCGAACGCTACTTCGCGCTGGTCAAGGTCGATCGCGTCAACGGCGTGACGCCCGAGGAGAACAAGCACAAGATCATGTTCGACAACTTGACGCCGCTCTTCCCGAAAGAGCAGTTCAAGTTGGAACGCGACGGCCTGAAGGCCGACGAGAACATCACCTGCCGCATCATCGACCTGGTGGCACCGATCGGCAAGGGCCAGCGCGCCCTGCTGGTGGCCCAGCCCAAGACCGGCAAGACGGTCATGATGCAGCAGCTGGCCCACGCCCTGGTGGCCAACCATCCGGACGTCCACCTGATCGTGCTGCTGGTGGACGAGCGTCCGGAGGAAGTGACCGAGATGGTGCGCACCGTGCGCGGCGAGGTCATCAGTTCCACCTTCGACGAGCCGGCCGCGCGCCACGTGCAGGTGGCCGAGATGGTGATCGAGCGCGCCAAGCGCCTGGTCGAGCTGCGCAAGGACGTGGTGATCCTGCTCGACTCGATCACCCGCCTGGCCCGCGCCTACAACAACGTGCTGCCCAGTTCCGGCAAGGTGCTGACCGGCGGCGTGGACGCCAATGCGCTGCAGCGCCCCAAGCGCTTCTTCGGCGCGGCCCGCAACGTCGAGGAAGGCGGCTCGCTGACCATCATCGGCACCGCGCTGATCGACACCGGCTCCAAGATGGACGAGGTGATCTACGAGGAGTTCAAGGGCACCGGCAACTGCGAGATCCACCTGGACCGCCGCATGGCCGAGAAGCGCGTCTACCCGTCGATCCTGATCAACAAGAGCGGCACGCGGCGCGAGGAGCTGCTGCTCAAGCCCGAGATCCTCCAGAAGACTTGGATCCTGCGCAAGCTGCTCTATCCGATGGACGAGATCGAGGCGATGGAGTTCATCCTCGACAAGATGAAGGCGTCGAAGAACAACCTCGATTTCTTCGACATGATGCGGCGCGGCGGCTGAGTTTCGGCTCGTCGCCTATAATCCGCGTTTTTCCGCAACGGGCAAGTGCGCCGTGGCGGTGCCGGCCCGGGGCCGGCGCCCGCGAGCGTGGCTCCCCACCTACCCAGCGAGAACCCCATGAAAGACGGCATCCATCCCGCGTACCGCGACGTGGTCTTCCAGGACCTGTCCAACGGCTTCCAGTTCGTGACCCGCTCGACGGTGCAGACCAAGGAATCCATCAAGCTCGACGACGGCCGCGAGCTGCCGCTGTTCAAGATGGAAACGTCCAGTGAGTCGCACCCGTTCTACACGGGCACCCAGAAGAGCGTCGACAACCTCGGCGGCCGGGTCGAGAAGTTCCGCAACAAGTTCAAGGTCGGCATCAAGAAGTGATGCCGGGCGCCAGTTGCGCACCGATCAGGGCAGCTTCGGCTGCCCTTTTTGTTGTGCCCGCGCCATGATCCGCCCGTGAATTCCGTCACGCCCACGCCGGCCCTCGTCACCCAGCGCGCCGTGCAGCGGCTGCCGCGCCTGGCGCTGCTGCTGTTCTGCGCCGCCTACGTGCTGCCCGGGGTGTTCGGGCGCGACCCCTGGCGCAATGCCGATCAGGCCGCCTTCGGCTACATGCTGGCGATGGCCGAAGGACGTACCTCGTGGCTCGCGCCCACCGTGGGCGGCCTGCCGCTGGACAACGCGCTGCTGCCCCACTGGCTCGGTGCGGGCGCGATCGCCTGGCTCTCGCCCTGGGTCGACCCCGCCCTGGCGGCGCGCCTGCCGTTCGCCGTGCTGCTGGCGCTGGTGCTCGTCCTCACCTGGTACGCCACGTTCCAGCTGGCCCGCACGGAGGCCGCCCAGCCGGTCGCCTTCGCCTTCGGCGGCGAGGCCGACCTCGTCGGCTACGCCCGCGCCATGGCCGACGGTGCCCTGCTCGCGCTGATCGCCACCCTGGGGCTGCTGCAGCTGGGCCACGAAACGACGCCCGAGCTGGTCCAGATGTTCGCGGCCGCGCTGGCGCTGTGGTCGCTGGCGGCCGCACCCTACCGGGTGCATCGCGCGCGCTGGGCCGTGCTGGCGGCCCTGCCGCTGCTGGCGCTGTGCGGAGCGCCGATGATGGCCGTGCTGCTCGGGGTGGCCGGCGCCGCCATCGCGGCCCGCTCCAGCTATGCCGAGGGTCGCGCCTACGCGCCGTGGATCATCGGTGCGACGGTGCTCGCGGCCGCCGTCGCCGCATGGAGCGGCACCTGGGCCTGGCGCGTCGGACTCGAAGCCACGGTCGCTCAGGGCCTGCAGCTGACCCGGCTGCTGCTGTGGTTCCTGTGGCCGGCCTGGCTGCTGGGCCTGTGGACGGTCTGGCGCTGGCGCCACCATCTGACGCGGCGGCACGTGGCGGTGCCGCTGGCGCTGGCCGGCGTGTCGCTGGCGGCCTGCGTGGCCGGTGGCGGCAACGACCGCGCGCTGATGATCGGCCTGCCGGCCTTCGCCGTGCTCGCCGCCTTCGCGTTGCCGACGCTCAAGCGCAGCGCCACCTCGGCCATCGACTGGTTCTCGGTCTTCGCCTTCAGCATCATCGCGATCACGATCTGGGTCATGTACGCGGCAATGCTGACCGGCGTGCCGGCCAAGCCCGCCGCCAACATCGCCAAGCTGGCGCCGGGCTTCGCGGCGAGCTTCTCGCCGCTGGCCTTCGCGCTGGCCGTGCTGGCCACGCTGGCGTGGCTGGCGCTGGTGCGCTGGCGTACCGGCCGCCACCAGCACGCGCTGTGGAAGAGTCTCGTGCTCCCCGCGGGCGGTGTGGCTCTGGCCTGGCTGCTGCTGATGACCCTGTGGCTGCCGCTGCTGGACTACGCGCGCAGCAACCGGCCGTGGGTGGCGCGCATTGCCCTGCACGTGCCCACCGGGGCCTGCGTGGCGGCGCCGGGCTACTCGCGCGCGGCGCTGGCGTCGCTGGAGCAGTACGGGCGCTGGCGCGTCGAAGGACGGCCGGGTGCCGGCAGCAGCTGTGCGGTGCGGCTGCGCCAGGAGCGGCGTGGCGAGTCCGTGGCCGTGCCGGCGGGTTGGGAACTGGTGGCGCGGGTGCGCCGGCCGACCGACCGCGACGAGGCCACCGTGGTCCTGCGCCGCAAGCCGGTGGCCGAGCCGTCCTGACCGAAGCGCAGGAATCCGGCGCGGTCCGACAGGCTCAGGTCGGCGTCAGCTTGGCGATCGACAGCTGCAGCCACTTCATGCCATGGCGGCCGAAGTTGACCTGCGCCCTCGCGTCGTCGCCACTGCCTTCCAGCGTGACGACCACGCCCTCGCCGAACTTGTTGTGGAACACGCCCTGGCCTGGCCGCAGGCCGTGCGACGTTGCCGCCTTGGGCGTGAACGCCGGCGTCGCGGGCGGTGCAGCCACGCGCCCCGCGCCGACGATGGAGCCCAGGCCGCTGCCGCGTGCCCAGGCGTTCTGGTACTCGCGCGCATAGCCCGACCCGAAACCCTGGTTGCGCGGCGTCAGCCAGCGCAGGTGCTCTTCCGGCAGTTCATCGAAGAAGCGGCTCTTGACGTGGTATCGCGTCTGACCGTGCAGCATGCGCGTCTGCGAGAACGACAGGTACAGGCGCTGGCGCGCGCGCGTGATCGCCACGTACATCAGGCGCCGTTCCTCCTCCAGCCCGTCGTGGTCCGACATCGAGTTCTCGTGCGGGAACAGGCCTTCCTCCAGGCCGGTGATGAACACCGCGTCGAACTCCAGGCCCTTGGCCGAGTGCACCGTCATCAGCTGGATCGCGTCCTGCCCCGCCTGGGCCTGGTTGTCGCCGGCCTCCAGCGCCGCGTGGGTGAGGAAGGCCGCCAGCGGGCTGACGATCTCGCCGGTGTCGGCGTCGGGCGCCAGCGCCTCCGCGGGCAGCGGCACACCGCCGACGATGGCGCCGGGCCCCTGCTCGTCCACCGGCAGCGCCACCGCGTCGCGGCCGAAGCCCTCCTGCGTGACGAAGGCCTCGGCGGCGTTGACCAGTTCGTCGAGGTTCTCGATGCGCTCCTGGCCTTCCTTCTCGAGGCGATAGAAGTCCACCAGGCCGGAATCGCGCAGCACCGTCTCGATGATCTGGCGCAGCGTGGCACCGTGGGTGGCCTCCCGCATGCGCTCGACCAGCGCGTTGAAGCCCGCGAGGTTGGCGCCGCCCTTGCCCGGCACGGCCGACACGCTCTGCGCGAGGCTGCGGCCGCTGGCGCGCGCCGCGTCCTGCAGCTGCTCCACGGTGCGCGCGCCGATGCCGCGCGCCGGGAAATTCACCACCCGCAGGAAGCTGGTGTCGTCGTTGGGGTTCTCGATCAGGCGCAGGTAGGCCAGCGCATGCTTGACCTCGGCGCGCTCGAAGAAGCGCAGGCCGCCATAGACGCGATACGGGATGCCGGCGTTGAACAGCGCGCTCTCCAGCACCCGGCTCTGCGCATTGCTGCGGTACAGGATCGCGATCTGCGCCCGCGCGATGCCACCGCGGTGCAGCTGCTGCGCCTCGTCGAGCAGCCACTGCGCCTCGGCGTAGTCGCTGGCGGCCTCGTACACGCGCACCGGCTCGCCGGCGCCGGCGTCGGTGCGCAGCGTCTTGCCCAGGCGGCGCAGGTTGTGCGAGATCAGCGCGTTGGCCGCGTCGAGGATGTGGCCGAAGGAGCGGTAGTTCTGCTCCAGCTTGATGACCTGCGGCACGCGGTACTCGCGCTCGAAGTCGGCCATGTTGCCCACCAGCGCGCCGCGGAAGGCGTAGATGCTCTGGTCGTCGTCGCCCACGGCGAACACGCCCTGTCCCGTGGGCCCCGGCGGCGCGAACATCTGCAGCCACTTGTACTGCAGGCGGTTGGTGTCCTGGAACTCGTCCACCAGCACATGCCGAAAGCGCCGCCGGTAGTGCTCGCGCACGGCATCGTGGTCGCGCATCAGCTCGTAGCTGCGCAGCATCAGCTCGCCGAAGTCGACCACGCCCTCGCGCTGGCACTGCGCCTCGTAGGCGGCATACACCTCCACCATCTTGCGCGTGTGCGGGTCGGGCGCGTCCACGTCGGCCGGGCGCTGCCCGTCCTCCTTGCGGCCGGCGATGAACCACGCCACCTGCTTGGGCACGAAGCGTTCCTCGTCGAGGTTCATCGCCTTGACGACGCGCTTGACCGCGGCCAGCTGGTCGGCCGAATCGAGGATCTGGAAGCCCTGCGGCAGGCCGGCGAGTTTCCAGTGCGCGCGCAGGAAGCGGTTGCACAGGCCGTGGAAGGTACCGATCCACATGCCGCGCACGTTCACCGGCAGCAGGGTGGACAGCCGGGTCAGCATCTCCCTGGCCGCCTTGTTGGTGAAGGTCACCGCGAGGACGCCGCCGGGCGACACCTGGCCGGTGGACAGCAGCCAGGCGATGCGCGTGGTCAGCACGCGGGTCTTGCCGGAGCCGGCGCCGGCCAGGATCAGGGCGGGCACCGCGGGCAGCGTGACGGCGGCGAGCTGCTCGGGGTTCAGGTGGCGCAGCAGCGGATCGGCGGGGCCGGCATCGACAGGCAGGGACATCGACCCATTCTAGGAGCGCGCGCCCCGCGCGCCGCCCGGGCCCGCGCGCCGCTCAGGCGCCGTCGAGCAGCGTGAACAGGGTCATCGGGCTGGTGTCGCTGTAGCGGCTGCGCGAGCGGCGCCGCGACCGGGTGCGGTTGTGGTTGACGAGCCAGGCCGCGAACTCGGCGCCCGGCATCGGACGGCCCAGCCAGTAGCCCTGCATCTCGTCGCAGCCCAGGTCGCGCAGCACCTGCGCCTGCTCGGCGGTCTCCACGCCCTCGGCCACCACATTCATGCGCATGCTGCGGCCCAGCGCGATGACCGCGGCGCAGATCGCCGCGTCCTCCTCGTTGTCGGGCAGCGACTGCACGAAGGACCGGTCGATCTTGAGCGTGTCGATCGAGAAGCGCTTGATGTAGCTGAGCGACGAGTGCCCGGTGCCGAAGTCGTCGATCGCCAGCCGCACGCCCAGGCGCCGGAAGCTCTCCAGCATCGAGCGCGTGGTGTCGTTGTCCTCCATCAGCAGCGACTCGGTCAGCTCGATCTCCAGGCGCTGCGGGTCGATGTCGTTCTGGCGCAGCGAGTCCTCGACCAGCGACGCGAGGTAGAGATGGCGGAACTGCCGCGCCGACAGGTTCACCGCGAGCCGGATCGCCGGCAGGCCCATGCGGTCCCAGGCCGCCAGCTGCTCGCAGGCCGCGCGGATCACCCAGGCGCCCACGGGCAGGATCAGGCCGGTGTCCTCCAGCACGCTGACGAAGCGGTCCGGCGGCACCATGCCATGGCCGGGCCGGTGCCAGCGCACCAGGGCCTCGACGCCGGTGACCTGCCCGGAGCGCAGGTCGCCCTTGGGCTGGAAGTGCAGCACGAACTCCTGGCGCTCGATCGCGCGGCGCAGGCTGCCCTCGAGCGACACGCGCGCGGTGACGGCGGCGGTGAGGTCGTCGCTGAAGAAGCTGTAGGTGCCGCGGCCGAGCGACTTGGACCGGTACATCGCCATGTCCGTGTGGCGGATCAGCGTGTCCAGGTCGATGTCGTCGGTCGGGTACATCGAGATGCCGATCGACGCCGAGATGACGATCTCCTCGTCGCCGACGCGGAAGGGCTCGTTCAGCGCGTCGAGCATCCGGCGCGCGACATGCGCGGCGTCCTCGGCGCTGCCCACGTTCTCGATGATCACGGTGAACTCGTCGCCGCCCAGGCGCGACAGCGTGTGCGGCTGCTCGCCGTCGCGCGCCACCGAGTCGGCCGCGCGCAGGCACTGCGTCAGCGCCTGGCTCACGTGACGCAGCAGGCGGTCGCCGACCTCGTGTCCGAGATCGTCGTTCACGACCTTGAAGCGGTCCAGGTCGAGGAACATCAGCGCCATCGCGCTGCCGCTGCGCTGGGATCGCGCCATGGCCTGGGCGAGTCGGTCGCGGAACAGGGCCCGGTTGGGCAGCCCGGTCAGGCTGTCGTAGTTGGCGAGCTGGCGCAAGCGCTCCTGCGCATCGGCGCGCTCGGTGCCGTCGCGCACGCGCACCACGCATTGCGGCCCCTTGGACGACTCGAAGGGCGTCAGCGTCAGCTGCAAGGGCTGGGCCGTGCCATCCGGGCCGGCGCGGCTGGCCGCCGGCCCGTCGCGCAGCGGCGGCCGGCGCCCGGGCGGGCCCTGCTCGACGAACTCGGTGATCGGGCGCCCGACCACGGAGGCGGCCTCGGTGCGCAGCAGTTGTGCCGCCACGGCGTTGCAGGTGACGACCAGGCCCTGGGCGTCGCACACCAACAGGCCGTCGCCGGCGCGCTCGAACAGCGCGTCGAGCAGGGCGTCCCGGGTCGACGACGAGAAGCCCGAGCCCACGCCGAGCCAGCGCCGCAGCGCCTCCAGGGGGCTGCCCTGGGCGCTGGAACTCGTCTCCGGCGGCAAACGGCTCGTCACTCGTGCAGGTCCATCGGCACCGGACCATCCGGGCCCTATCGATTATCGGGAGCGCTCCCCCCTGTGCCGGGGGCTGCGCGGGCCCACGTTGAGCAATGCAGCACGAAGCACGCCGGTTCGTCCGCGTAGAATTCGCCACCGGGCCCAAATTCTGGTGCCCGGTTCGAGTTCCGGCCCACGCCCAGCCCGTGGCTTCTCGGAACGCCGGTGCACCAGGTCAAGCGCTCTCCCCGCAACCGACGGAGCCTGACCATGGAAATCTTCGACTACGACAACATCCTGCTGCTGCCGCGCAAGTGCCGCGTGGAAAGCCGCGCCCAGTGCGACACCGGCATCGCCTTCGGCCCGCGACGCTTCGCGATGCCGGTGGTGCCTTCCAACATGAAGACGGTGGTCGACGAGGCCATCGTCGAGTCGCTGGCGCGCGCGAACCACTTCTACGTGATGCACCGCTTCGACCTCGACAACGTGGCGTTCGCGCGGGCCATGCGCGACAAGGGCCTGTTCGTGTCGATCAGCGTCGGCGTCAAGGACGCCGACCGCGACACGGTGGACCGCCTCGCCGCCGACGGCACCGGCGCCGACTACATCACCATCGACATCGCCCACGGCCATGCCGACAGCGTGCGCGCGATGATCGAGCACATCAAGGCGAAGCTGCCCCAGGCCTTCGTGATCGCCGGCAACGTGGCCACGCCCGAGGCCGTGATCGACCTGGAGAACTGGGGCGCCGACGCCACCAAGGTGGGCGTGGGCCCGGGCAAAGTGTGCATCACCAAGCTCAAGACCGGCTTCGGCACCGGGGGCTGGCAGCTGTCGGCGCTGAAGTGGTGCGCGCGGGTGGCCACCAAGCCGATCGTCGCCGACGGCGGCATCCGCCACCATGGCGACATCGCCAAGAGCATCCGTTTCGGCGCGTCGATGGTGATGATCGGCTCGCTGTTCGCCGGCCACGAGGAAAGCCCGGGCCAGACGGTCGAGGTCGACGGCCGGCTCTACAAGGAGTACTACGGCAGCGCGTCGGACTTCAACAAGGGCGAGTACAAGCACGTCGAGGGCAAGCGCATCCTCGAGCCGATCAAGGGCAGGCTGGCCGACACGCTGCGCGAGATGCGCGAGGACCTGCAGAGCTCGATCAGCTATGCCGGCGGCACGCAGCTGGCCGACCTGAAGAAGGTGAACTACGTGATCCTGGGCGGCGAGAACGCCGGCGAGCACCTGTTCATGTGACCCGCCGGCGCTCGCGCCGGTCGCGCCGCATCCGCGTTCAGCGCGCGCTCATGCCGGTGCGCTCGCCACCGTCGGCACCGTCGTAGCGGGCCCGGCCGGTGACCGAGCGCGACTGCGGCGTCTCGCGCGTGAGTGCCACCGGGCACGAACCGTTGTCGGCCACGTGCGCAGCGGTCACCAGCAGCGGGTCGGCCAGGTCGCCGATGGGTCGAGAAAAGTCCTCCGCCACGGCGCAGGTGGGCGTGAGCCCGTCGAAGTAACGGCCCTGGCTCTGCGCGTTGACGCTCTCGAACGTGACCACGCTGTAGGTGGTGCCGCAGCCGTCGTCGGTGGGGTTGAAGCCCACCGGCTTGCCGCAGGTGGTGTCGCCGATCAGCACCACGTTGACGCCCACGCCGCGCAGGCCGTTGACCACCTGCTCGCTGGCCGAGCAGGTGCGCTCGCCGGCCAGCACGTACACCGTGCCCAGGCCCACCCAGGCGCCGGGGTTGGAGAACAGGAAGTCCTGGTTGTTGCCGGTGTTCCGGTCGTTGTAGAGCAGCGACGCGTAGACCCGGTTGGCACCGCGGTTGCCGGCCACGTGCGACGCCACCGTGGCACCGATGGCCACCCGGCCGCCACCGTTGTAGCGCAGGTCGAGCACCAGATCCTGCATGCCCTGGTTGCGCAGGCTGGTCATGGTGGACGCCAGCGGCGTGCTCACCTGGTTGATCATGTCCTTGACGAAAACGTAGCCGATGCGGCGGCCGTTCTGACTGAGCACCACCTGGCCGTTCTGGATCGTCTGCACCGGCGTCAGCGCGAAGATCGCCGCCGACAGGTTGACCGCCGTGGCCGGCCCGGCGCCCCGGCGCACCGACAGCTGGAGCGACGCGCCCTCGCCCGACGCGGACAGCCCGCTGAAGTCGTTGTTGGCAATCACGGTGGCCGCGGGCACGCCGTTGATCGACAGGATCTCGTCGCCGCGGCGCATGCCGCCGGCCAGGGCGGCCGTGGAGGCCGCCGGCGAGCCCGGCTCGATGTAGCGCACGAAGAGTCGGGTCTGGCCCTGGGCGACGGCCTCCAGGCCGTTGACCGCCACGCCCCAGCCCAGCGTCTGGCCGTCGCCGAAGAAGCGGTTGAAGCTCTCGGTGGACTGGAAGCCGCTGTAGCGGTCGGCGGGCCAGCGCGCGCCGCCACCACTGGGGATGAGGTCGCCGCCGCGATAGAGCAGCGCGTTGAAGTAGGAGTCCACGTCCGCATAGCCCGTCGGCGAGGGGCTCGGGCTCAGCCGGTACCAGAGGTAGTCGTCGAGGAAGTAGTTGCGGACCCAGGCCTGCCGGTCGGGCACGTTGCAGCTGGCCGCGGGCGGCTGGCCGCCGCTGTCGCCGCCGCCACCGCCGCAGGCGGCCAGCAGCATCGGCAGCGCCCAGGCCAGGCGTCGAAGGGCATGGGTCGGGTTCTGGGACACAGGGCTCTCCTCGGGCCGCGGCGGACCCTGAATCTACAATCGTTGCAACCCCGCAGGCTGCGTTTGCGTTGACAGGATTGTCCGTCGACGAGCGGAGTCGCTTGTCAACAACCGTCACCGACGCGCCCGACCGCATGTCCTCCGAGCTCGCCAAGTCCTTCGAACCCGCCGCCATCGAGGCCCGCTGGGCCCCGCGCTGGGAAGCCAGCGGCGCGGCACGGCCCACGCT
Organism: Aquabacterium sp. T101; assembly: GCF_057219775.1. Classification (NCBI taxonomy): domain Bacteria; kingdom Pseudomonadati; phylum Pseudomonadota; class Betaproteobacteria; order Burkholderiales; family Sphaerotilaceae; genus Aquabacterium; species Aquabacterium sp. T101. The sequence continues at coordinate 144,224 of NZ_JBXVVZ010000001.1, read as the reverse complement.
GGACCCGTCGCGGCCGTCCTTCTCGATCCAGCTGCCGCCGCCCAACGTGACCGGCACGCTGCACATGGGGCACGGCTTCAATCACGCCATCATGGACGCGCTGACCCGCATGCACCGCATGCGCGGCTTCAACACGCTCTGGCTGCCCGGCACCGACCACGCCGGCATCGCCACGCAGATCGTCGTCGAGCGCCAGCTGCAGGAGCAGGGCCTGTCGCGCCACGACCTGGGCCGCGACGAGTTCATGCGCCGCGTCTGGGCCTGGAAGGAAACCTCGGGCAACGTCATCACCGGCCAGATGCGCCGCATCGGCGACACGGTGGACTGGTCGCGCGAGTACTTCACGATGGACGCGACGCAGTCCGCCGTGGTCAACGAAACCTTCGTGCGCCTGTACGAGGAGGGCCTGATCTACCGCGGCAAGCGCCTCGTGAGCTGGGACCCGGTGCTGATGTCCGCCGTCTCCGACCTCGAGGTCGAGAGCGAGGAGGAGGACGGCTTCCTCTGGCACATCCGCTATCCGCTCGAGGACGGCTCGGGCTCGCTGGTGGTGGCCACCACGCGCCCGGAGACGATGCTCGGCGACACCGCGGTGATGGTGCACCCCGAGGACGAGCGCTATGCGGCGCTGGTGGGCCGGCGCGTGCGGCTGCCGCTGACCGACCGCACGATCCCGGTCATCGCCGACGACTACGTCGACCGCGAGTTCGGCACCGGCGTGGTCAAGGTGACGCCGGCGCATGACCACAACGACTACGCCGTCGGCCAGCGTCACGGCCTGCCGATGATCGGCGTGCTGACGCCCGACGCGAAGATCAACGGCGAGGCGCCGGCGGCCTACCGCGGCCTGGACCGCTTCGAGGCGCGCAAGCGCGTGGTGGCCGACCTCGACGCGCAGGGCCTGCTGGTCGAGACGAAGAAGCACAAGCTGATGGTGCCGCGCTGCGCTCGCACCGGCCAGGTGGTCGAGCCGATGCTCACCGACCAGTGGTTCATGGCAATGACCAAGGCCGGCCGCGACGGCGAGTCGATCGCCGGCCGGGCGATGAAGCTGGTGGACTCGGGCGAGGTCCGCTTCGTGCCGGACAACTGGGTCAACACCTGGAACCAGTGGATGAAGAACATCCAGGACTGGTGCATCTCGCGCCAGCTCTGGTGGGGCCACCAGATCCCCGCGTGGTACGACGAGGACGGCAGGGTCTACGTGGCGCGCAGCGAGGCCGAGGCGCAGGCCCAGGCGCCCGGCCGCAGGCTGACGCGCGACCCCGACGTGCTCGACACCTGGTACTCGGCGGCGCAGTTCCCGTTCTCCACCCTGGGCTGGCCGGGCAAGAGCGTCGAGCAGGACCTGTTCCTGCCCTCCACCGTGCTGGTCACCGGCTTCGACATCATCTTCTTCTGGGTCGCGCGGATGATCATGATGACCGCGCACTTCACCGGCAAGCCGGCCTTCCGCCACGTCTACATCCACGGCCTGATCCGCGACTCGCACGGCCAGAAGATGAGCAAGAGCGAGGGCAACGTGCTCGACCCGGTGGACCTGATCCAGGGCGTGGACCTGGACACGCTGGTGAAGAAGAGCACCACCGGCCTGCGCCGGCCCGAGACGGCGCCGAAGATCGCCGCGCGCGTGAAGAAGGAGTTCCCGGAGGGCATCCCCGCCTACGGCGCCGACGCGCTGCGCCTGACGATGGCCAGCTACGCCAGCCTCGGCCGCGACATCAACTTCGACACCAAGCGCTGCGAGGGCTACCGCAACTTCTGCAACAAGCTCTGGAACGCCACCCGCTTCGTGCTGATGAACTGCGAAGGCCAGGACTGCGGCCTGAAGGACCACGCCAAGGCCGAATGCGAGCCCGGCGGCAGCACCGAGCCCTACCTGCACTTCTCGCAGGCCGACCGCTGGATCACCGGCGAGCTGCAACGCGTCGAGGCCGCCGTGGCGCAGGCCTTCGCGGACTACCGGCTCGACCTCGCCACCGCGGCGGCGTACGACTTCGTCTGGAACGAATACTGCGACTGGTACCTGGAGATCGCCAAGGCCCAGATCGCCGGCGGCACCCCGGCGCAGCAGCGCGCCACGCGCCGCACGCTGATCCGCGTGCTGGAGACCACGCTGCGCCTGCTGCACCCGCTGGCTCCCTTCATCACCGCCGAGCTCTGGGAAACGGTGGCCCCGGTGGCCGGCCGCGCCGGCACGCACCCGGCCGGCGTGATGATGGCGCCCTACCCCGTGGCCCAGCCCGAGCGCATCGACACCGCCGCCGACGCCTGGATGGCGCGACTGAAGGCCGTGGTCGGCGCCTGCCGCAACCTGCGCAGCGAGATGGGCCTGTCGCCGGCGGAGCGCGTGCCGCTGCTGGCCCAGGGCGACGCGCCCTTCCTCGACGCTGCCGCTCCGCTGCTCAAGGCGCTGGCCAAGGTGGGCGACGTGCAGCGCATCGAGGCGGACGCGGCGTTTGCCGCGGCCACGCAGTCGCTGCCGGTGGCGATTGCCGGCGACGTGCGCCTGGCGCTGGAAGTCAAGATCGACGTCGACGCCGAGCGGGCCCGCCTGGCCAAGGAGATCGCCCGCCTGAAGGGCGAGATCGCCAAGGCCGAGGGCAAGCTGGGCAATGCCAGCTTCGTGGAGCGGGCCCCGGCCGCCGTGGTGGCGCAGGAGCGCGAGCGCGTGGCGGAATTCAGCCGGACGCTTCAGCGTCTGGCAGATCAAGCGGCACGTCTGCCGTCGGCTTGAACTCGCCGCGCTGCGGCGTGGTGTCGGCCGACAGCAGCTCGTCGATGCGGCGCGCCACGGCCCAGGCCGCGCGCACGCGCGACTCGCGCGTGGTGGCGGCCACGCGCGGCGTGACCTGCAGCGTGTCGATCTGCGCCAGCGGCCGCCCCGCGTCCAGCAGGCCGGGCTCGAGGCTGTCGAACCACGCCGCCGCCATGCGGCCGGTGGCCAGCACCTCGGCCAGCGCGTGTTCGTCGAACACGCTGGAATGCGCCACGCTCACCATGACCTGGTTGGGCTTGCAGTAGGGCAGGAAGCGCTCGCCGATCAGGCCCTGGTAGCGCGAAAAGTAGGTCAGCTGCACGCACACGCCGTCGCTGTTTTCCATCAGCTCGCGCAACGGCACCGGTTCCACGCGCCAGCGACTCCAGACGTTGTCCGAGGCGTGCACCGCGGGGTCGTAGCCGATGACGCGCGAGCCGAACGCGGTGAGCAGCTGCGCCAGCGCACGGGCGGCGGGCACCATGCCCACCAGGCCGATCGTCGCGCCGCCCAGCTCGCGCCCGACCAGCAGGCCCTCGGGGCTGAGCACCGGCACGCGGCGGAACATCTGCAGCAGCGCGCCGATCATAAACTCGGCCTCGGCCACCGCGCTGGCGGTGACGCTGCGGACCACCTCGACGCCGGCGCGGCCGCAGGCGTCCAGGTCGATGTTCTCGGCGCCGGCGGACAGGCGGCCGACCGCGCGCAGCACGGGCGAGTAGTGCAGGGCCTGGGCGTCCAGCGCCACCGACGGCGGGATCACCAGCGCGCGCACGTTGAACAGGGCTTGCCGCAGCGCGCGGGGGTCGCGCGCCAGCTCCGGCGCGTAGCGCACGGCATGACGCTCTCCGAGCCACTGCATCACCTCGGGTTCGAGCGGCTCGACGATCAGCACATCCATGCGACTTCACGAGCAGGATTCACGGCTGCCAGGTCATCCCTGCATGCCAGAATCTGCGCGGCTCCCAACCCTGATTGTAAGTAGATGCACATCCGCAAGGCGATCTTCCCCGTGGCAGGTCTCGGTACCCGATTCCTGCCGGCCACGAAGGCCCAGCCCAAAGAAATGCTGCCGGTGGTCGACAAACCGCTGATTCAGTACGCGGTCGAAGAGGCGTACGCCGCCGGAGTCAGAGAAATGATCTTCGTCACGGGCCGCCACAAGCGACCCATTGAGGATCACTTTGACATGACCTTCGAATTGGAAGTAGCCCTCGAACAGGCGGGTAAGCAGGAACTACTGCACATCGTGCGCAGCGTCAAGCCCGATGACATGGAGTGCATCTACGTGCGCCAGGCGCAGGCGCTGGGCCTGGGCCACGCCGTGCTGTGCGGCCAGCGCCTGGTGGGCAACGAGCCCTTCGCGGTGCTGCTGGCCGACGACCTGATGGTGCACGACAAGCCGATCCTGGCCCAGATGGTCGAGCAGTACGCCGAGTGGCGGGTGTCGATCCTGGCGGTGCAGGAAGTGCCCGCCGAGCACACCCAGCGCTATGGCATCGTGGCCGGCACCTCGGTGGCGCCGCGCCTGCTCAACATCGAACGCATCGTCGAGAAGCCCAAGCCCGCGGACGCGCCGTCGCGCCTGGGCGTGGCGGGCCGCTACATCCTGACCCCTGGGGTTTTCCACGAGATCGCGACGCAGAAGCGGGGCGTGGGCGGCGAGATCCAGCTCACCGACGGCATCGCCGGGCTGCTGCGGCGCGAGAAGGTCTTCGCCTACCAGTACGAGGGCCGTCGTTACGACTGCGGCAGCAAGGAAGGCTTCCTGGAGGCCAATGTCGAACTGGCGCTCGAGCACCCCGTGCTCGGGGGGGCTTTCCGCGACTATCTGAAGAGCCTGAAGCTCTAGCGCCACGGCCGCGCCCGGGGCGCGCGCCGGGTCGGCGCCCGGCCTACCTGCGGCGCAGGTAGTGGACGAATTCCTTTTCGCCCGTCACCTGCTCGACCAGTTCGTTGCCCGTCTGGCGCGCAAACGCCTGGAAGTCGCGCACCGAGCCGGGGTCCGTGGCCACGACCTTGAGCACCTCGCCCGAGAGCATGTCCGTCAGGGCCTTCTTGGCCTTGAGGATCGGCAAGGGGCAGTTCAGGCCGCGCGTGTCGAGTTCTTTCTGGGCTTGCATGGGGCGGGATTCTAGGCGCGCGGCAGCGGCCGCACGAATCAGGGTTGTCGGGCCTGCACCGGGCCGGCCCTCAGGCCGGAAACACCCCGGTGGAGAGATAGCGGTCGCCGCGGTCGCAGACGATAAAGACGATCGTGGCGCGCTCCAGGCGCTCGGCAAGACGCAGCGCGGCCACGCAGGCCCCCGCCGCCGAGATGCCGGCGAACAGCCCTTCCTCGCGCGCCAGCCGCCGCGCCATGTCCTCGGCTTCCGCCTGCGACACCAGCACGATCTCGTCGACGTGGGTCGGGTCGTAGATCTTCGGCAGGTAGGCCTCGGGCCACTTGCGGATGCCCGGGATGCGCGAGCCTTCCGACGGCTGGGCGCCGACGATGCGCACCGCCGGATTCACTTCCTTCAGGTAGCGCGACACGCCGGTGATGGTGCCGGTGGTGCCCATCGCGCTGACGAAGTGCGTCACCTGCCCCTCGGTGTCGCGCCAGATCTCGGGCCCGGTGGTCTCGTAGTGGACGAGCGGGTTGTCCGGGTTGGCGAACTGGTCGAGCACGCGGCCCTTGCCGTCGGCCTGCATCTGCATCGCCAGGTCGCGTGCGTACTCCATGCCGCCGGACTTGGGCGTGAGCACCAGTTCGGCGCCGAACGCCTTCATCGTCTGCGCGCGCTCGATCGACAGGTCCTCCGGCATGATCAGCAGCATGCGGTAGCCGCGGATCGCCGCCGCCATCGCCAACGCGATGCCGGTGTTGCCGGACGTGGCCTCGATCAGCACGTCGCCCGGCTTGATGTCGCCGCGCTGCTCGGCGCGGGCGATCATGCTGATGGCAGGCCGGTCCTTCACCGAGCCGGCCGGGTTGTTGCCCTCGAGCTTGCCGAGGAACACGTTGCCGCGCCGGGCGTGGTCGGCACCCGGCAGGCGCTGCAGCCGCACCAGCGGCGTGCCACCGATGGCGTCTTCGAGGGTCTTGTACTGGGGCATGCCGCGATTGTCGCAGCGCCGCCGCGTCGCCGCAGGGGGGCGTGTGATAATCCGCGCCCGTCGCGCTGATGCGCGCGCACCTGGCCTCGGTGGCGAAATCGGTAGACGCAGGGGACTCAAAATCCCCCGCCGAAAGGCGTGCCGGTTCGAGTCCGGCCCGAGGCACCAACTCCTCCCAGCCCGTCCGCCGATGCCCCCGCTGCCACCGGTCACCAAAGCCTTCATGCTGGCCTGCACGGCCATCTTCTGCCTGCAGTTCCTGGCCGGGCGCTGGGTGGAATCGCTGTTCGCGCTCTGGCCGCTGGCCAGCGGACAGTTCATGCCGTGGCAGTTGCTGACCTACGCCTTCCTGCACGGCGACATGGGCCACCTGTTCTTCAACATGCTCGGCCTGTGGATGTTCGGCAGCGAACTGGAGCGGCTGTGGGGCCAGAAGCGCTTCGTGCACTTCCTGCTGGCCGGCGCGCTGGCCGCCGCGGCCGTGCAGCTGGGCTGGACCTTCCTCATCGGTTCGGGCGCCCCGACCGTGGGTGCCTCCGGCGCGCTGTTCGCGCTGCTGCTGGGCTTCGGCATGCTGTTCCCGAACCGGGTCATCATGCCGCTGTTCCCGCCGATCCCGATGAAGGCCAAGATCTTTGTGGCGGTGTTCGGCGGCCTCGAACTCGTGTTCGGCTTCCTCGGCAGCGGCGGCATCGCGCACTTCGCCCACCTGGGCGGCATGCTCGGCGGCTTCCTGATGATCCGCTACTGGCGCGGCCAGTCCCCCTTCGGCCGCCGCCGCTGACGGCACGGTCGTTGCATCGCCCGGCCTTCCGGCGCATCCTTGCGCCCTGGGGAGGTGTGCGATGAAGTGGCGACTGTCATGGCTTCTGGTCGGCCTGGGCTGCCTGTGCGGCGCCGCGCTGGCGTCCTCGCCGTCACCGGCGCCGGCCGGCGGTTCCGCGCTCGAGGCCCAGTCGCGCGCCCTCGAACGGGCCGCCAACGCGGTGGTCGGCCTGCAGACCCTGGCCGTCCCCGACGCGCGCTCCAACAATACCCTCGGCCGCGTGCGCCAGGGCTCGGGCGTGGTCATCGGCGCCGACGGCCTTGTGCTCACCATCGGCTACCTCATCCTCGAAGCCGACCAAGTGCAGCTCGTGCTGGACGACGGGCGCAACCTGCCGGCCCGCGTGGTGGCCTACGACCTGGCCACCGGCTTCGGCCTCGTGCAGGCGCTGGCGCCGCTGAACGTCGTGCCGGCGCCCATCGGGCGGTCCTCGGAGATCGCGGCCGACGACACGCTGCTGGTGGTCAGCGGCGAGCCCGCCGGCCAGCTCAGCGCCGCGCGCATGGTGTCGCGCCGGGCCTTCGCCGGCTACTGGGAGTACCGCATCGACGACGCGCTGTTCACGTCGCCGCCGCGCACCGACCACAGCGGCGCCGGGCTGTTCAATCCGCGTGGCGAGCTGGTCGGCATCGGTTCGCTGGTGGTGGGCAATGCCGCCGGCGACGACGCGCCCCGGCTGCCCGGCAACATGTTCGTGCCGACCGACCTGCTGCGCCCGATCCTGGGCGAGATGCGGCGCACCGGCGCGTCCGCGGCCAGCCGGCGGGCCTGGCTCGGCGTCAACTGCGTGGAGCAGCGCGGGCAGTTGCGCGTGGTGCGCGTGGCCGACGACAGCCCGGCCGAGGCCGGCGGCCTGCGGGTCGGCGACCGCATCGTGGCCATCGACGGCAAGCCGGTGTCCACGCTCGACGGGCTGTGGACCGAACTGTGGCGCGGCGACGCCGAGCGCGAGGTGTCGCTCGATCTCGAGCGCCAGGGTCAGGCGCTCAAGGTGACCGTCGGCACCGTGGACCGCCAGCGCCAGCTCCGGCGCGCCAGCGGGGTCTAGCGCCGCCCGGAGGCCGCGGCCCAGGCGGTGGCCGGCGTCGGCCACGCCAGGCGCACCCGCAGTTCGCGGTGCAGGCGCCGGTTGTCGAGGCGGCGCGACTCGCGCAGGAAGCTCCACTGCATGTCCGACACCGCGGCGCGCATCGCCTCGCGCGTCAGGCGCGGCGCGCGCGGCAGGCCGAACGCGTCGGCCACGGCGTCGAAGTGCTCGCCCATGCGCAGCTCGCTGTCGTCGCTGGCGTGATAGACCCGCTGCGGCGCGCCGCGGAACAGCGCAGCGACGCAGCATCGCGCGAGGTCGTCGGCATGGATGTGGTTGGTGAACACGTCGTCGGCCGCTGCCAGCAGCGGTGCGCCGCGCCGCACGCGCTCGCGCGGGTCGCCGCCTTCCCGGTCGAGCGCATAGATGCCGGGCACGCGCAGCACGCTGCAGGCCGCGCCGGTGGCACGGCCGTACCAGCGCACGCGGCGCTCGGCGTCGACGCGCCGCCAGGCGCGGTCGCTCTGCGGCGCGGCGGGGCGCGTCTCGTCGAAGCGCGCGCCGGCAGCGTCGCCGTACACCCCCGACGTGCTGGCGTACACCACGCGCGACACGCGCGGGCTGCGCATCAGGGCGCGCAGCAGCGCCGCGGTGCGCGGGTCGTCCGCACCCTGCCCCGGCGGCGGCGCGAGGTGCAGCACCCAATCGGCCAGCCCGGCCAGTCGGGCCAGCGACGCCGGGTCGTCGAGGTTGCCGGCCAGCGGCACCGCACCGGCCTTGCGCAGGGCGGCGTGCCGGCCGGCGCTGGAGGTCAGCGCCAGCACGCGAAGACGACCACCGAGCAGGCGCAGCACGCGCAGGCCGACATCGCCGCAGCCCACGACGAGCAGCGTCGGTCGGCGCAGGGCGGCGGAAGGCAGGGTCATCCGGGGTCGGGGACAATGTGGGGCCGACAGTGTAGAGACAGGCCGCTCCGTTCATGACGTTCAAGGTCACCGTGCAGCCCGCGGGCGTCGCGTTCGACGTGGCGCGCGACGAACCCATCCTTGCCGCGGCCATCCGCGCCGGCATCGGCCTGCCCTACGGCTGCCGCGACGGCGCCTGCGGCTCGTGCAAGAGCCGGCTGGTCGAGGGCCGCGTGATCCACGGCGCGCACCAGGTGCGCACGCTGCCGCCCGAGGAGGAATCCGCCGGCTGGGTGCTGCCGTGCTGCGCCACGCCGCAGACCGACTGCGTGATCGAGGCGCGCACGGTGGCCGGCGCCGGCGAGCAGCCGGTGCTCAAGATGCCGGCGCGCGTGGCCAGCCTGGCGCGCCCGGCGCCCGACGTGATGGTGATGAAGCTGCAGCTGCCGGCCACCGTGTCGCTGCGCTACCGCGCCGGTCAGTACGTGGAGTTCATCCTGCGCGACGGCGCGCGCCGCAGCTATTCGATGGCCAATGCGCCCGAGGCGCTCGGCAACCCGCCGATGATCGAGCTGCACCTGCGCCACATGCCCGGCGGCCTGTTCACCGACCACGTGTTCGGCGCGATGAAGGAAAAGGAGATCCTGCGCCTGGAAGGGCCGCTGGGCACCTTCTTCCTGCGCGAGGACAGCGACGCGCCGATCGTGCTGCTGGCCTCGGGCACCGGCCTGGCGCCGATCAAGGCCATCGTCGAGCACATGCGCGCGCAGGGCCTCCAGCGCCGCGCCGTGCTGTACTGGGGCTGCCGGCGCCGCGCCGACCTGTACCTGCACGACTGGGCCCTCGAGGCGGCCGCCGCCCTGCCCTGGCTGCAGTACGTGCCGGTGCTGTCCGAGGCTGGTGCCGCCGACGGCTGGAGCGGCCGCACCGGTCTGGTCCACGAGGCGGTGATGGCCGACCTGCCGGACCTGTCCGGCCACCAGGTCTACGCCTGCGGCGCCCCGGCGATGGTGGACGCCGCCCGGCGCGACTTCGTGGCCCGCTGCGGCCTGCCGGACGGGCAGTTCTTCGCCGACAGCTTCACCTCCGAGCGCGATCGCCACGCCGGCTGAGCCTGGCGGTCGGGCCCGCCGGCCTGGCGCGTGCAGCGCCATCCCGCGTTCCCCGCATGACAGGGCCCGTCGCGCGACGCAGAATCGACGCATGACCCCCAGGAGGATCCCGATGACGACACGTCTTGCGGTGGCCGCGGCCGCCTTCGCGTTCTGCGCCGCCGCGCAGGCCCAGACCCTCGGTGAAGGCGGATCGGCCGCCCAGGGCAGTGCCGGCCCCGGCGGCGCCCAGAACGCGAGCGCACAGCTCGAGAAGTGCGACGCGCCACTGGGCACGCTGGCGGTGGTGGAAGCGCAGAGCCAGGTCATCGCGGCGCTCGGCCGCTACGGGTTGCAGTCGCCCACCGGGCTGATCCGCATGATGGTGCAGCAGTCCAACTGCTTCCAGGTGGTCGAGCGCGGCGTCGCGATGCAGAACATGATGCAGGAGCGGGCGCTGGCGGCTGGCGGTCAGATGCAGGCCGACCAGAACATCGGCAAGGGCCAGATGGTCGCGGCCGACTTCATCGTGACGCCCAACGTGGTGTTCAGCGAGAACAATGCCGGCGGCGTGGGCGGCGCGATCGGTGGCCTGCTGGGCCGGCTCGGCGGTGCCGGCGCCGTGGTCGGCGCGGTGGCGGGCGGCCTGAAGTTCAAGGAGGCCCAGACCAGCATGCTGGTGTCCGACACGCGATCGGGCATCCAGGTGGCGGCCGCGGAAGGCAGCGCCAAGCAGACCGACTTTGCCCTCGGCGGCGCGCTGTTCGGCGCCGGCGGCGGCGCCTCGCTGGGCGGCTACACCAACACCAACGAGGGCAAGGTGATCACGGCGTCGTTCCTCGACAACTGGAACAACATCGTGCGCGCCATCCGCAACAGCCCGAGCCTGGTCCAGGCCAAGGCCGGGCCGGCGTCGCAGGCCAATGCCGCCGCCAGCGTGCAGGCCGGTGCCGCCAACGCGGGCGACGTGATGATGGCCAAGATCGCCGGCGTCAAGGTGCTGAAGACGCCCGCCGACAACGGCGCGGTCGTGATGAGCCTGACCAAGACCGACGAGGTGCTGTTCCTCGGCGAGGAACGCAACGGCTTCGTCAAGGTGACCTCGCCCAACGGCGACGGCTGGGTCAAGAAGGTGCTGCTGCGCAAGCCCTGACGACGGGCCGCCCGCGGGGCGGCCCCCCGGGCCGTCAGCGGTGCTTGAAGGCCGGCTTGCGCTTGGCCACGAAGGCGGCCATGCCTTCCTTCTGGTCCTCGGTGGCGAACAGCGAGTGGAACACCTGCCGCTCGTAGGCCACGCCGTCGGCCAGGCCCGACTCGAAGGCGCGGTTGACGCAGTTCTTGGCCATCATCACCGCGGGCAGGCTGAAGTTGCAGATGGTGGCCGCCGCGGCCAGGGCCTCCTCGAGCAGCGACGCGGCCGGCACGACGCGGCTGACCAGGCCGGCGCGCTCGGCCTCCTCGGCCGACATCATGCGGCCGGTGAGCACCATGTCCATCGCCTTGGCCTTGCCCACCGCGCGCGGCAGGCGCTGCGTGCCGCCGGCGCCGGGCACGATGCCCAGCTTGATCTCGGGCTGGCCGAAGCGGGCCGTGTCGGCGGCGATGATGAAGTCGCACATCATCGCCAGCTCGCAGCCGCCGCCGAGGGCGAAGCCGGCCACCGCGGCGATCACCGGCTTGCGCACGTTGCGCAGCTTCTCCCAGTTGCGGGTGATGTAGTTGCCCAGGTAGGCGTCCATGTAGCTGTAGTCGGCCATCGCGCCGATGTCGGCGCCGGCGGCGAAGGCCTTGTCGCTGCCGGTGATGACCACGCAGCCCACGCCAGGGTCGGCATCGGCGGCGATCAGCGCGTGGCCCAGCTCGTCCATCAGCCGGTCGTTCAGCGCGTTGAGCTGCTTGGGGCGGTTCAGGGTGACCAGCAGGGTGGCCAGGGCCCCGTCGCCGGCGTCCCTTCTTTCGACAAGGATGTATTCGTAGTTCATGGTGTATGTCACGTTTGCACGCGCGGCCTGCGCGCCTGCAATCGACTATACGTGCGCAAGCACACGACTGGTGCGCCGCAGCGGGCCCCACCGGGTTGGAAGCGGGCCGGGCTGACGCTATCCTGACGCCGATGAGCACCGTCTACCGCAAGACCGCGAAGGGCCAGGCCGAGATCGACACTCGGGCCCACCGGCTGCTGCCGCGCCTGCGCCAGGCGCTGATCCTGGTCGACGGACGCAAGTCCGACACCGAACTGGAGAAGCTCATCCTGGCCGAACCCAAGGCCACGCTGGAATCGCTCGAGCGCGACGGCTTCATCGAGGTCGTCTCGACCCAGCCCGACGCCCCGGCGGAGCGTCGTGCCGAGCCGGCAGCCGCCGCGGCGCCGGCGCCAGCCCCGGCGCCACGCAAGTCGGTGGTGTCGGTGGACTCGATCCGCCGCGACGCAGTGCGCCACCTGAACGATCAGCTCGGCCCGGCCGCCGAGGGCATCTCGATCAAGCTCGAGAAGGTCAAGGCCATGCCGGAGCTGCGCCCGCTGCTCGTGTCGGCCGCCCAGCTGCTGCTCAACGTGCGCGGCGCAGCGGCGGCCCAGGCCTTCGCTGACCGCTTCCTGTCCGACGACAACCCCTGAGCGCCGGTCTCAGCGCGGCGCCTGCGGCGCCGCCTGCAGCGGCGCGGCGTCCATCAGCAGGTCCACATACGTGTCCGCGTCCTGCTGGATGCGGATGCGCACCGGCAGGTACTGCAACGACGGCGCGAACCAGACCTCGGCACTGAGTTCGCCGCGCGGTCGCTGCTCGGCGCGGCGCGGCTTCAGGTGGAAGGCGTCGACCTCGCCCACCGGCGTGAACAGACGCTCCTGCGCGACGACGTCGTAGAGCCAGCGGTCGGTGCGGCGCGGCAGCGCCAGCGGCACCTCCACCGTGCGCCCCACCGTCAGCAGCGCCGGCTGCGTCGTGAACAGCCAGGTCAGCTGGACGAACTGGCTGGCCGTGTCCTGCACCGTGGGCGGCACCTCGCGCGTGCTGCCGTTGGCCAGGGTCGCCATGCCCGGCGCGAACTGCACCAGCGCCCGCCGCGGCGACTGGAAGGCGACCTTGGTCGTCTCCTCGTAGCGCTGCGGCACCAGCCCGCCGGGGCCGAGCTCGCCGTCGCTGGTCATGCGCCGGGCCACGAAGGGGGCGAACGACGGGCCGACCATCACGTCGAGGTGCACCTGGTAGCGCAGCCCCTCTCGCACCCACTGCACGCGTGCGCTGCCCTGCACGTCGCCGCGGTAGTTGCCCTGCAGCGTATAGGTCAGCCGCGTCGACGGCGGCCACTCGAAGGCCACGGCCGGCGCGGCAGACGCTGCCGCGACCGGGGCAGCCGGCTCGGAGGCTGCGGCCACGACGGCGTTCGCAGCGGAGGCCGTCGGCGGCCCGTCCGGCACCACGGGTTCGGACTGCGCCACGGGCGCCGGCGTCGGCTCGGGCGCCGGAACCGGTGCCGGCTCGGCGGGACGCGGTGCGCTGGCGGGCTCGGCCGGTGCGGCGGCACGGGTCGGCCGCGGCGTGCGCCGTGCCGCAGGCACCGGCGCGGCCGTGGGCGGTGCAGCCGGCGCCAGCGGCTGCACGAAGGCCACCTCCATGCGGTGCACGGCGGCATGGGCGCCCGCGCCCCAGCCGCCCAGCGCGTCCTGCAGCCACACGACGGCCAGGCCATGAAGCAGCAACACCGCTGCGACAACCGCCAGCCACGCGCCATGGCGGCCGCGGCGGGGCCGGCCCGACCGCGCCGGGGTGCCGTCGGTCAGTGCCCGATCCACGACCGCCGCAGGGTCGCGGCCGCCTGGGGCGGCGAGGCCGCCGGGATCAGGGCCGTGGTCGGCTGCGCCTTCGCGTCGGGCTTGAGCGACAGGGCCTGCAGCCGCTGGTCGCGCGACAGCAGCAGCTCGAAGCGGCGGCCCGGTTCGATCCACTGCTGCGCCTCGTCGAGCCGGCGCAGGCGCCAGCCGTCCACCGCCAGCAGTTCGTCGCCGGCCGACACGCCGGCGCGCTGCGCCGGGCCGCCGGCCAGCACATGCTTCACGGTGACGCCCGCAGCGCCCTCGGTCACGCGCAGACCCAGCGTGGCGGCGAACGCGGGCTTGTCCTCGCGCACCGTCACGCCGGCCCCGGCCAGCAGCGCCGGCAGGGGCAGCTCGCGGGTGCCATGCACCCAGGCCGCCAGCTCGCGTGCATACGAGCGCCCGCCGACGGCTTCCAGCGCCGCGGCGATGCCGGCCTCGTCGATCGGGCCGCCGCCGCTGGCGCGCCAGAGCCAGCGCATCACGTCGTCGAGCGTGCCCCGGCCCTCGGCGCGCAGCGTCAGGTCCAGCGCCAGGGCCACCAGCGAGCCCTTGGTGTAGTAGCTCACCGTCGCATTGGGCGTGTTCTCGTCCGGCCGGTAGTACTTGACCCAGGCGTCGAAGCTGGCCTGCGCCACGCTCTGCACCCGGCGCCCCGGCGTGCCTGCCACGCCGTTGATCGTCTTGGCCAGCAGGCCCAGGTAGCGCGGCGCGTCGATCAGGCCGGCGCGCACCAGCAGCAGGTCGTCGTAGTAGGACGTGAAGCCCTCGAAGAACCAGAGCAGGTCAGTGTAGTTCTCGCGCGTGTAGTCGAAGCGGGCGAAGGCGGCCGGCCGCATGCGCTTGACGTTCCAGGTGTGGAAGTACTCGTGCGACACGAGGCCGAGCAGCGTCACGTAGCCGTCGGTCAGCGCGGTCACGCCCTTTTGCGGCAGGTCGCGCCGCCGCGCGATGAGGGCCGTGCTGGCCCGGTGCTCCAGCCCGCCGTAGCCGTCGTCCACCGCGGCCAGCATGAAGACGTAGCGGTCGAAAGGCGCCCGGGGCTTGCGCGGGCCGTGCCAGAACGCGATCTGCGCCTCGCAGATGCGCCTGGCGTCGGCCAGCAGCCGCTCGCCATCGAAGCCCGGCCAGGCGCCGGCGACGACGAACTCGTGCGGCACGCCGTGCGCGTCGAAGCGGCCGCGCCAGAACGGGCCGAGCTCGAACGGGTGGTCCGCCAGTTCGTCGTAGTCCGCCGCCTCGAAGCGGCGCGGGCCGCGCGGCGCCATCGCGGTGGCCACCTGCCAGCCGCGCGGCAGCCCGCCCAGTTCGACCGTGTGCACGTCGGACTCGCGGCCCTCGACCCGCAGGCACACGCTGGTGCCGTTGAAGAAGCCGCGCTGCGCGTCCAGGAACGCGGTGCGCACCGAGCTGTCGAAGGCGTAGACGAGGTAGCTGACCTCCAGCGCCTGATCGCCGCGGCAGTCGGCCTGCCAGGTGGTCTTGTCGACCTGCGCCAGCGCCACGGCCCGCCGGCCCTGCCGCGCCTGCAGGCCCGACAGGTGGCGACCGAACTCGCGCACGAGATAGCTGCCGGGGATCCACACCGGCAGCGACAGGCGCTGCGCCGCGGCGGGCGCCGGCACGCGCAGCGTCACGCGGTAGTGGTGGGCCTGGGGATCGTGGACGTCGATCCGGTAGTCGATCGTGGACGTGGGCATGCGTGGATTGTCGCCGCCGCGGCACCCGCCCTAGAAGGTGCCGGGGTAGGACCCGCCGTCGATCAGGATGTTCTGGCCGGTCAGGTAGCCCAGCTGCGCGCTGCACAGGAAGGCGCACGCCGCGCCGAACTCGTCGGCCGTGCCGAAGCGCTGCGCCGGGATGCCCTTGGCCCGCGCCGCCGCCAGCTCCTCGATGCTCCTGCCCGTCTTGTCCGCCGCACCCTGCATCGTCTTGCGCAGGCGGTCGGTGTCGAAGGCCCCGGGCAGCAGGTTGTTGATGGTGACGTTGCGGCTGGCCAGCCGGCTCTGGCGCGCCAGCCCGGCGACGAAGCCGGTGAGGCCCGAGCGCGCGCCGTTGGACAGGCCGAGCACGTCCATCGGCGCCTTCACCGCGCCCGAGGTGATGTTGACCACGCGGCCGAAGCCGCGCTCGGCCATCGCGTCCACGGTGGCCTTCATCAGCTCGATCGGCGTCAGCATGTTGGCGTCCAGCGCGGCGATCCAGGCGGCGCGGTCCCAGTCGCGGAAGTCGCCCGGCGGCGGACCGCCGGCGTTGTTGACGAGGATGTCCACCTGCGGCAGCGCGGCCAGCGCCGCGGCGCGGCCGTCGGCGGTGGTGATGTCGCCCGCCACGGTGCGCACCTGCACCGCCGGGTTCAGCGCGCGCAGTTCGGCGGCCGTGGCCTCCAGCGCCTCGGCACCGCGCGCGGTGATCGCCACGTGGACGCCCTCGCGCACCAGCGCCGCGGCGCAGCCCTTGCCCAGCCCCTTGCTTGCGGCGCACACCAGCGCCCAGCGTCCTGCAATGCCCAGATCCATCGCCTTGCTCCTCCTGCGTTCAACCCTTGGCGCGGGCCAGCAGCCACACGCCCAGCAACACCAGCACCGTGCCGGCCACCAGCCAGCCGGTGAACGGCTCGCCCAGCAGCAGCGTACCCAGCAGCACCGTGCTCATCGGCCCGACCATGCCGCACTGCGCCGCCAGCGTGGCTCCGATGCGCTCGACGGCCATCATCACCATCAGCACCGGCGCGAAGGTGGTGAACACCGCATTGCACAGCGACAGCCAGAGCACCGGCTCGGGCACCAGCATGGCGCTGGCGGGACGCAGCACGAACAGCTGCGCGATCGCGAACACGCAGGCCATGCTGGTGGCCGCGCCGGTCAGGCGCAGCGCCCCGAGCCGCCGCACGACCTCCCCGCCGGCCACGAGGTACACCGCATAGGCCAGCACGCTGCCGAAGACCAGCGCGCTGCCCAGCGCCACGTCGCTGCCCTGCAGGCGCAGCTCCTGGCCGAACACCATCACCACGCCGGCGTAGCTGACGGCCATCGCGCCCAGCTCGCGCAGGCCGACCGCGCGCTTGAACAGCAGCGCCGACAGCAGCAGCACCACGGTCGGGTTGAGATACAGGATCAGCCGCTCCAGGCTGGCCGACACGTACATCAGCCCCATGAAGTCGAGCATGCTGGCGAGGTAGTAGCCACAGAAGCCGAGCCCGGTGACCGCCATCCAGTCGCGCCGCGTCAGCGGCGGCTTGCCGCGGCCGGCCCACCACGCCAGCGCCAGGAACAGCGGCAGCGACATCGCCATGCGGAAGAACAGCACCTGCACCGCGTCGACGCCATGCCGGTACATCAGCTTGGCCAGGATCGCCTTGCCGGAGAACGCCACCGCGCCCGCGGTGGCCAGCGCGATGCCGTGCCACAGCGGCGCGGCCTGGGCAGGACTGGCGGTCACGTCCGGCAGCGGCGCCTAGCAGCCCGCGGCCGCACCGTCGCGCCGCGAGTCGCTGGCGGCCACATAGCCGTCGACGGCGGGGTCGCCCAGGCGCCAGATGAACTGGCCGGCGCCGAAGTCCATGTAGCTGTCGTCCAGCCCGACGAGCTGGTGGCCCAGCGACTGCAGGCCGCTCAGCGTGGCGGCCGGCCAGTGGCGCTCGGCGTTGAGCTCGAGCCCGGCGTTGAAGCGCCAGCGCGGCGCGTCGCAGGCCGCCTGCGGGTTCTGGGCGTGGTCGAGCATGCGCACCAGGGTCTGCAGGTGGCCCTGCGGCTGCATGTTGCCGCCCATCACGCCGAAGCTCATCACCGGGCGGCCGTCGCGCGTGAGGAAGGCCGGGATGATGGTGTGGAACGGCCGCTTGCCCGGCGCCACGCCGTTGGGATGCCGTGCGTCGGTGGTGAAGCCGTGACCGCGGTTCTGCAGGCTGACGCCGAAGGTCGGCTCCACCACGCCCGAGCCGAAGCCCATGTAGTTGCTCTGGATGTAGCTGACCATCATGCCGCTCTCGTCGGCGGCGGTGAGGTAGATGGTGCCGCCCTTCAGGCCGTAGCCGGGCCCGAACTGCTGCGCCCGCGACGGGTCGATCAGGCGCGCCCGCGACGCGAGGTAGGCCGGGTCGAGCAGCCGGCTCGGCGGACCTTCCATGTGGCGCGGGTCGGCGACGAAGCGGTACACGTCGGCGAAGGCGAGCTTCATCGCCTCGATCTGCAGGTGCTGGCAGGCCGCGCTGTCCAGGTCCATCGAGCCGAGGTCGAAGTGCTCCAGCATGCCCAGCGCCATCAGCGCGGCGATGCCCTGCCCGTTGGGGGGAATCTCGTGCAGCGTGTAGCCGCGGTAGGCCTGCGCCAGCGGCTCGACCCATTCCGGCCGGTAGGCGGCGAGGTCGGCCTCGGTCATCGCGCCGTCGTGGGCTCGCGCGAAGGCGGCGATGGCCGCGCCGATCTCGCCGCGGTAGAACGCTTCGCCGCGCGTGGCGCCGATCAGGCGCAGCGCGCGCGCCGCGTTCGGCATGGCGAAGCGCTCGCCCACCGCCGGCACGCGCCCGCGCGGCAGGAAGGTGTCGGCAAAGCCCGGCTGGCTCACCAGCTCCGGCACGCCGGCGGCCAGCGTCCATTTCTGCTGCACCACCACCGGCACGGCATAGCCGCGCTCGGCGATCTCGGCCGCCGGTGCCATCAGGTCGGCGAACGGCAGGCGGCCGAAGCGCTCGGACAGCGCGGCCCAGGCGGACACCGCGCCGGGCACGGTGACGCTGTCCCAGCCGCGCGGCGGGATGCGGCCGCCATGGCGGCGCTCGAAGTACGCCGGCGTCCAGGCGCCGGGCGCGGTGCCCGACGCATTGAGGCCGTGCAGGCGCTGCCCGTCCCAGAGGATGCAGAAGGCGTCCGAGCCGAGGCCGTTGCTGCACGGCTCGACGATGGTCATGCAGGCCGCGGTGGCGATGGCCGCGTCGACCGCATTGCCGCCGGCGGCCAGCATGCGCAGGCCCGCCTGCGCCGCCAGCGGGTGCGAGGTGGAGACGATGTTGCGGGCGAACACCGGCGAGCGCTGGCTTGCGTAGCCGGTGGCGAAGTCGAATGCGTGGGAAGCGGTGGAAGTCATGTCGGGGGCGGGGACTGCGTGTCGAGCGATTGCCCAATGTAGCGCGTGACCCGCGGCGGCTCCGGGGCGACGTGGAAGGCCAGCCGCTCCTCGCGCAGGCCGGCGTCGAAGGCGGAGAAGCGCTCGAGGCGACGCTGGTGCTCGACGAAGTTCTCGTCGATGAAGTATTCGATCCAGCGCTCGGGATGCGCCGCGTCGCGGAACAGGCCCCACGACAGCGCACCCTGGCGCAGCCGGGCGCGCCGCGTGCGCTGCATCACCTGGGCGAACTCGGCGCTGCGCGACGGGTCGATCGTGTACTCCACCATCACCATCACGGGGCCGTCCTCCGGCGCCACGTCCACCGCGGGCTCCAGCGGCGTGCGCACCGGCTGCGGCGTGAAGTCGGGGTCGGGGCGGCCTTCGAGCGTCTGGCGGCGCAGCGCCACCAGCCCGGCCATGCCGAACAGCGCCGCTCCCGCCACGCCGGCCGGCACGTCGATCCATCCGGCCACCTGGCCCCAGACGATGGAGCTGGCGGCGGCGCCGCCCATCAGCGCGGTCTGGTAGATCGCCATGCCGCGCGCGCGCACCCAGTCGGGCAGCGCGAGCTGGGCCGACACCGTGAGCGAGTTGGCCACGGAGATCCACGCCATGCCCACCAGCACCATGGCCGGCAGTGCCACCCACAGCTCGTGCACGTAGACGATCAGCACCGACAGCGCGGCCTGGACCAGCGTGCCCACGCGGATGAACTGGTCGCGGCTCCAGCGCGCGCGCCAATGGGGAAAGCGCAGCGCGGCCACCACGGCGCCGCCGCCCAGGCAGGCCAGCATCACGGTGAAGGTGGCCGGCCCGCCGCCGTGCATGTCGCGCGCCACCAGCGGCAGCAGCGCGACCAGCGCCGTGGACTGGAAGAAGAACAGGAACACCCGCAGCAGCACCTGGCGCAGGCGCGGCGACTGCAGCGCGAAGTTGACGCCGGCACGCAGCGCGCCGACGAAGCGCTCGCCGGGCAGCGCGCTCGCCCGCGGCTCATGCTTCCAGGTCAGGATCAGGCCGAACGCCACCGCGGCCAGCACGGCATTGAGCGCGAACACCAGCGCGTCGCTGAACGCCGCGAGCAGCGCGCCGGCCAGCACCGGGCCGACCACGCGGGCGAGGTTCATCGAGATGCCGTTGAGCGTGACCGCCGCCGGCATCTGGGCGCGCGGCACCACCTCGGGCACGATGGCGGCGAACACCGGCCAGCGCATCGCCAGGCCGACACCGTTGACGAAGGTCAGCGCCAGCAGCAGCTGTGCGGTCATCAGGTCCAGCATCAGCAGCGTGGCCAGCACCAGGGCGTTGACGCTGACCCAGAGCTGGGTCGCCGCGAAGTAGCGGCGGCGGTCGACGATGTCGGCCAGTGCACCGCTGGGGATGCCGAGCAGGAACACCGGCAGCGTGGACGCCGTCTGCACCAGGGCCACCATCACCGGGCTGGTGGTGAGCTGCGTCATCAGCCAGGCCACGGCGACGTCGTTCATCCACATGGTGAGGTTGGCCGCCGCCCAGGCGAACCACAGCATGCGGAAGGTGCGCCCCTGCAGCGGCGCCAGCGCCGGAACCGACAGGAGGCGCGACGCCAGCCCGGCCATCACCAGGCCGCGCCGAAGGCCAGCCGCAGCGCCTGGATGCGGTCCTCCGACAACGGCTCGGGCCGCGGCTGGCACATCAGCCACAGCCGGGCGGTCTCTTCCAGTTCCTCGAGCACCGCCATCGCCTCGGCCGGCGTGCGGTGCCAGACGTTGGGGCCCAGGCGGTCGAGCATCACGGCACGGATCGGCGTGCCGCGCGCGGCGAACGCCGCGATGCGCGCGGCCACCGCGTCGCCCACCGCCGGGTCGCCGGGGCGGTGGTACGGGATCAGCGGCACGTGGCCGACCTTCATCACGAAGTACGGCGTGATCGGCGGCAGGATGTCGTCGTCGCGCCAGACGCCCTGCAGCGTCAGCGCCACGAGGTGGGTGCTGTGGGTGTGGATGACGCAGCGCGCCTCGGGCGCGGCGTCGTAGATGCGACGGTGCAGTGCCAGCGTCTTGCTGGCCGTGTCGCCGCCGGTCTGCCGACCCTGCGCGTCGATGCGCGCCAGGCGCGCCGGATCGAGCGCCCCGAGGCTGGCGTCGGTGGGCGTGATGAGCCAACCGTCGGGCAGCCGCACGCTGATGTTGCCGGCCGTGGCATGCACGTAGCCGCGCGCGTGCAGCGACGCCCCGACGCGGCAGACCGCCTCGCGCAGCGACGATTCGTCGGACATCACGGCAGCCGCTCGAACGCGCGGCGGAAGAAGTCCACGCTGCCGAAGTTGCCCGACTTCAGGGCCAGGTGCAGCCCGCGCTCCGGCGCATGGCACCACGGCACGCCGGGGTCGATCTGCGGGCCGATGCGCAGGCGCGTCAGCCCCAGGGCCTGCACGCAGGCACCGGAGGTCTCCCCGCCGGCCACGACGAGCCGGCGCACGCCGGCGTCGACCAGGCCCTGCGCCACGCGCGCCAGCGTGGCCTCGACCAGCGCCCCGGCGCGCTCGGCGCCGAGCTGCTGCTGCACCGCGCGTACCGCGTCGGGCTCGGCCGTGGCGTGCACCAGCACCGGGGCGTCGCCCAGACGCGGCCGCGCAAAGGCCAGGGCCTGCGCGGCGACGTCCTCGCCCGAGGCGATGCGCAGCGGGTCCACCGCGAACGCGGCGCCACCGTGGGCGCGGAAGTCGGCCACCTGCGCATTGGTGGCGGCCGAGCAGCTGCCCGACACGACCGCGGCCGTGCCGCCGGCCGGCGGCAGCGCCGCGGCCTGGGCGCTGGGCACAAGGCCATGCTGGACCGGAATGCCGATGGCCAGCCCCGAACCGGCCACCACCAACGGCAGCTGGCGCGACGCCGTGGCCAGCGTGCGCAGGTCGGCGTCGCCGATGCCGTCCACGACGGCCAGCCGCACGCCCTGCCCGGCCAGCGCCTCGAGCCGCGCCTCGATGGCGGCCGCGCCCTGCGCCACGTCGCGGTGCGCCACGAGCCCGACGCGCTCCGTGCGGCACTGCGCCTGCAGCACGCGCACCAGGCTGGCGTCGGTCATCGGTGTCAGCGGATGGTGCCGCATCGGGCTGTCCGACAGCAGCAGGTCGCCGACGAACAGGTGCCCCTGGTAGACGGTGCGGCCGGTGGCCGGAAAGGCCGGTGTCACGGGCACCACGCGCGCGCCGGTGAAGCCGATCAGCGCCTCGGCCACCGGGCCGATGTTGCCCTGCGGCGTGGAGTCGAAGGTGGAGCACACCTTGAAGTACAGCTGGTGCGCGCCCTGGCTGCGCAGCCACGCCGCCGCGGCGAGCGACTGGGCCACCGCGTCGTCCACCGGGCAGGTGCGCGACTTGAGCGCCACCACCACCGCGTCCACGCCGTCGATCGGGCCGGACGGCACGCCGATGGCCTGCACCACCCGCATGCCCTCGCGCACCAGGTTGTTGGCCAGATCGGTGGCCCCGGTGAAGTCGTCGGCGATGCAGCCCAGCAGCATGGCAGCCTCAGCAGCGATCAGGCATCGAAGGGCAGCCCGACGTAGTTCTCCGCCATGGCGGTGGTGGCGGCCCGCGACCGGACCAGGTAGTCGAGTTCGGCGCGCTGCAGGCGCTGGCCGATGGCGCCGGTGTCGGGGAACTTGTGCGTCAGCGACGTGAACCACCACGAGAAGCGCTCGGCCTTCCAGACCCGTGCCAGGCAGCGCTCGGAATAGCGGTCGATGCCTTCGTCGCTGCGATCGCGGTAGTGCTCGATGAGCGCGCGCGACAGGAAGCGCACGTCCGACGCGGCGAGGTTCAGGCCCTTGGCGCCGGTGGGGGGCACGATGTGCGCCGCGTCGCCGGCGAGGAACATCGAGCCGAAGCGCATCGGCTCGGCCACGAAGCTGCGCAGCGGCGCGATGCTCTTCTCGATCGACGGGCCGGTGACCATGCGCTCGGCGGCTTCGGGGTCGAGGCGAAGGCGCAGTTCGTCCCAGAACGCCTGGTCGGACCAGTCCTCCGCCTTGTCGTGCAGCGAGCACTGCACGTAGTAGCGGGTGCGCGTGGGCGAGCGCATCGAGCACAGCGCGAAGCCGCGCTCGTGGTTCGAGTAGATCAGCTCGTGCG
The DNA here is from genome assembly GCF_057219775.1 of Aquabacterium sp. T101. Classification (NCBI taxonomy): domain Bacteria; kingdom Pseudomonadati; phylum Pseudomonadota; class Betaproteobacteria; order Burkholderiales; family Sphaerotilaceae; genus Aquabacterium; species Aquabacterium sp. T101. The sequence continues at coordinate 121,484 of NZ_JBXVVZ010000001.1, read as the reverse complement.
ACACGGGCGGCGTGTCGGCCAGGATGCCGAGCCAGCCGAAGGGATAGACCTTCTCGAAGATCGACAGCGCGGCCGGCGGCACGGCAGCGCGGCAGGCGCCGTGATAGCCGTCGCAGCCGGCGATGAAGTCGCAGCGCAGCTCGTGCGGGCGACCTTCGTGGGTGTAGGTCAGGCGCGGCGAGGTGCCGTCGAAGTCGTGCGGGGCGACGTCCTTGGCCTCGTACACGGTGGGCCGGCCGGCCGCCGCGCGCGCGTTCATCAGGTCGCGCGTGACCTCGGTCTGGCCGTAGACGATGACGCGCTTGCCACCCGTGTGCGCGGCCAGGTCGATGCGGTGCCGGGCGCCGCCGAAGCACAGCTCGAAGCCGTCGTGCCACAGGCCCTCGGCGTGCATGCGCGCGCCCACGCCGGCCTCGTCCAGCAGGTCGGCGGTGGTCTGTTCCAGCACGCCGGCCCGGATGCGGCCGAGCACGTAGTCCGGGCTCTGCCGCTCGACGATGACGTTGTCGATGCCCGCGTTGGACAGCAGCTGCCCGAGCAGCAGCCCCGACGGCCCGGCGCCGACGATCGCGACCTGGGTGCGTGCCGCCGACGCGGGCATGCGATCAGTCCTCTTCCTGGAACGCTTCCTGGCGCTTCTTCTTGATCGACGGCAGCATCACGATGACGACCATCGCCAGCGACGCCAGCAGCAGGCCCGCCGACAGCGGCCGGGTGGCGAAGGTGGTCCAGTCGCCGCGCGACAGCAGCAGCGCGCGGCGCAGGTTCTCCTCCATCATGGGCCCGAGGATGAAGCCCAGCAGCAGCGGCGCCGGCTCGCAGTGCAGCTTGTAGAAGACGTAGCCCACGATGCCGAACAGCGTGGCCATGTAGACGTCGAAATTGTTGTTGTTCAGCGTGTACAGGCCGATGCAGCAGAACGACAGGATCGCCGGGTACAGCACGCGGTAGGGCACCGTCAGCAGCTTGATCCAGATGCCGATCAGCGGCAGGTTCAGGATCACCAGCATCAGGTTGCCGATCCACATGCTGGCAATCAGGCCCCAGAACAGCTCGGGGTTGCTGGTCATCACCTGCGGGCCGGGCTGGATGCCCTTGATGGTCATCGCGCCGACCATCAGCGCCATCACCGGGTTGGGCGGGATGCCCAGCGTGAGCATCGGGATGAAGCTGGTCTGCGCACCGGCGTTGTTGGCGCTCTCGGGGCCGGCCACACCGCGGATGTCGCCCTTGCCGAAGCGGCTGGTCGGGCCGGCGAGCTTCTTCTCCATCGTGTAGGTGGCGAACGCCGCGAGCAGCGCACCGCCGCCTGGCAGCACGCCCAGCAGCGAGCCCAGCGCCGTGCCGCGCAGCACCGACGGCCACGCCTGCTGGAAGTCCTCCTTGGTCGGCCACAGGCCCTTGACGTCCTTGGTGAACACCTCGCGGTGCTCGGCCGGACGGCCCAGGTTGGCCATGATCTCGCCGAAGCCGAACACGCCCATCGCGATCGTGACGAAGCCGATGCCGTCCGTGAGTTCGGGAATGTCGAAGCTGTAGCGCGGCACGCCCGAGATCACGTCGGTGTTGATCTGGCCCAGCAGCAGGCCCAGGATGATCATCGCGATGGCCTTGATCAGCGAGCCCGAGGCCAGCACCACGGCACCGATGAGGCCCAGCACCATCAGCGAGAAGTACTCGGCGGGACCGAACTTGAAGGCCAGCTCGGTCAGCGGCGGCGCGAAGGCCGCGATGATCAGCGTGCCGACGCAGCCCGCGAAGAACGAGCCCAGGCCGGCGGCGGCCAGCGCTGCACCGGCACGCCCCTGGCGCGCCATCTGGTAGCCGTCGATCGCGGTGACCACCGAGCTCGACTCGCCCGGCACGTTGATCAGGATGGCGGTGGTGGAGCCGCCGTACTGCGCGCCGTAGTAGATGCCGGCCAGCATGATCAGCGCCGGGGTCGCGTCCAGCGCGTAGATGCTGGGCAGCAGCATCGCGATGGTGGCCACCGGGCCGAGGCCGGGCAGCACGCCGATCAGCGTGCCGAGCACCGCGCCGCCGAAGGCGTACAGCAGGTTGGTGAGCGTGAAGGCAGTGGCGAAGCCGATGCCGAGGTTCTGGATCAGGTCCATGGGGCGGCTCCGGTCAGGTGGCGGTGGCGAACACGGGCCACACGGGGATGGTGAGCGACAGCCCCTTGACGAAGATCACCCACGACATCGCCGTGAGGACGGCCGCGTTGATCACCGAGGCCTTCCAGCTGAACTCGTCGCTGGCCCAGCTCGACGCGATGACGAGCAGCGGCAGGGAGATGATCAGCCCGAGCCGCGGCAGGACCGCGCCGAACAGGCCAACGCAGACCGTGATGACGATCAGCGGCCGCCACGCGAAGCCGCCGATCGGCTCGCCGTCGTCGGTCTCGATGGTCAGGGCCTTGAACAGCACGAGGCCGCCCAGGATGGCCAGGATGACGCCCAGGCCGAACGGGAAGTAGCCCGGCCCCGGGCGGGCCGAACTGCCGAAGCTGTAGGCCGTCGCGCCCCAGGCGAAGGCGATGCCGACCACGAGAAACATCAGGCCCGACCAGAAGTCGCGCTCGCTCTTAATCTTCATTCAAGGTCTCCTCCGGGCAGGGCCGGCTCGGCGCATTCTAGGCAGCGCCCTCCGGAGACCCCCTGTGGTTTCCACGTAACGCCATGCGCGCGCCCCTCGAAGGAGCGGCGATCAGCCTGCGCCGTGGCCCTCCCAGGCCGGCGTGGTGCGCAGCACTTCCTCGAGCGTGGTGACGCCCTCGGCCACCTTCATGACGCCGGCCGCACGCAAAGGGTGCATGCCTTCGGCCAGCGCCTGCCGGCGCAGCGCGTCGGCATCGAGCACCGGGTGCACGTGCAGCCGGGCGTTCTCGCTCATCACGAGCAGTTCGTAGAAGCCGACGCGGCCGCGGAAGCCCGTCTTGCGGCATTCGATGCAGCCCACCGCCCGGTACACCTTGGGCTGGCCCTTGAGTTTCCACGGTGCGATGGCAGCGTCCAGCAGCGCTCGATCGGCATGCTCGTCGGGCTGCTTGCAGGCCGGGCACAGCGTGCGCGCGAGACGCTGCGCCAGCACGCCGATGACGGTGGCGGAGATCAGGTACGGCGGCACGCCCAGGTCCACCAGGCGCGTGATCGCGCTGGCGGCGTCATTGGTGTGCAGCGTGCTGAACACGAGGTGGCCGGTCAGCGCGGCCTGGATCGCCATCTCGGCGGTCTCCAGGTCGCGGATCTCGCCCACCATGATGATGTCCGGGTCCTGGCGCATCAGCGCGCGCACGCCCTCGGCGAAGCTGAAGTCCAGCGCCGGCTGCACCTGGGTCTGGTTCAGCGCGGGCTCGATCATCTCGATCGGGTCCTCCACGGTGCAGACGTTGACCTCGTCGGTGGCCAGACGCTTGAGCGTGGAGTACAGCGTGGTGGTCTTGCCGCTGCCGGTGGGGCCGGTGACCAGCACGATGCCGTGCGGGCGCGAGGTGAGTTCGTTCCAGCGCTGCGCCTCGAACGCGCCGAAGCCCAGCGCTTCCACGCCCTTGACCACCGTCTGCGGGTCGAAGATGCGCATCACGAGCTTCTCGCCGAAGGCCGTGGGCAGCGTGGCCAGGCGCATCTCGACCTCGCCGCCGGGCTGGCCGGCCATGTCGGGGCGGATCGTCTTGATGCGGCCGTCCTGCGGCCGGCGCCGCTCGACCACGTCCATGCGGCCCAGCAGCTTGATGCGCGCGGTCATCGCGTTCATCACCGTGATCGGCGCCTGGTACACCGTATGCAGCACGCCGTCGATGCGGAAGCGGATGGCGCCCATCTCGCGCCGCGGCTCGAGGTGGATGTCGCTGGCGCGCTGGTCGAACGCGTACTGCCACAGCCAGTCCACCACCTGGACCACGCCCTGGTCGTTGGCGTCGAGCTGCTTGTTGCTGCGGCCCAGCTCGACGAGCTGCTCGAAGCTCGCCAGCGCACTGGCCTCGCCGGTCTTGGCCGCCGCCTTCACCGAGCGCGCCAGCGTGTAGAACTCGGTGGTGTATTTGGCGATGTCGTTCGGATTGGCGACCACCAGGCGCAGGCGCTTGCGGGTGTGGGCCTCGATCTCGCGCACCCAGTCCACGTCAGCCGGCTCGCAGGTGGCCACCGTCACCTCGTTCAGCGCCACCGACACGGGCAGCGCGCGGCGCGACTCGGCATAGGCCACCGACATCACGTCGGCCACGCGGCCGGCGTCCACCTTGAGCGGGTCGATGCGCAGGTAGGCCAGGCCCATGTGGCCGGCCAGCCATTCGGTCAGCGCCTCGACGTCGAGCGTGCGGCCCTTGGCGCCCGGGCGCGCGTCCACCAGGCTGGCATTGCCCAGCCGCAGCAGCGGATGCTGGCTGGAGTCGCCGGCGCCGAAGCGCGCGCGCACCCGCGCGGCGTCCTCCGCGCTGACCACGCCGTCGCCCTGCAAGCCCTGCAGCAGCGAGCGCCAGTCGAGCCGGCCGGAGGGAATCGTCGAGGCTTTCATCAGGGTTGCAATGGTCGCACCATCCGCAGCCACTTTCGGGCCGGCAGGCCGGTGCGCCGCTCGATGGCCTCGGCCCGGACGAGAAGTTCCTCACGGTCGGGCACGCGCAGGCCACGGCCGGCCACCACCACGGTGTTGCCCTCGCGCGTGGCGCGCAGGTGCCAGGCCTGGTCGCGGCCGAACGCGGCGGCGATGCGCTGCGCGCTGGCGGCGAAGCTCGACGCGCGACCGAACAGGTTCACGGTCATCACGCCGCCGTCGGCCAGCACGTCGCGGCAGCCGGCATAGAACGCGGCGCTGTCGAGCACCGGGGCGGCCGCCTCGTGGTCGTACAGGTCCACGCACAGCACCTGGGCCGAACCGGCGTGGGCCGGGTCGGCGACCCAATCACCCGCATCGGCCTGCACCACCGAGAGGCGTTCATCGTCCGGCGGCAGCCGGAAGCCGTGCCGGCAGGCGGCGATGACGGCCGGGTTGATCTCCACCGCCGTCACCCGGTCCATCCGCAGCACCGACCGGCAGTGGCGAGTGATCGTGGCCGCACCCAGGCCGAGCTGCACCGCATGGCCGCGCGACACCTCGGCCACCGGCCGCCACAGCATCCAGGCCATCATGCGCTGCACGTACTCGAGCACGATCACGCGCGGCGCATGCACCAGCATGGCGCCCTGCACCCAGGGGGTGTCGCCGAGGTGCAGCGTGCGCAGACCGTCCTGCTCGGCGATCGTGGCCAGCGGCAACTCGTGGCGCGTCATGCGATCCCCGCCACGCGGAATGCCTCGCGCCAGGCCTCGAGCTTGCGCTCGAAGCTCCAGCTCGCGTTGGCGGGGCTGGTGGACGGCAGCCGCAGCACCGGCAGGCCGAGCGCGGCCGTCAGGCGCATCGAGCGCGCCGACTCGCCGCCGTTGTGGGCGATCGCGGCCAGGCGCGGCAGGCGCCGGGCCAGCGCGGCGATGTCGTTCGGCTCGGCCGCCTCGATGGCGCTGTCCAGGCTGCCCTCGCGGCGGCAGGCCGCGTACACGTCCCAGATCGCCAGCCCGCGCCGGCGCGCCTCGGCGACGCGGCGCCGGTACGGCCAGGCCGCGAGGTCGGTCCGCCACAGCGCGCCGACGAGGGGCCAGAACTGGTTGCGTGGATGCGCGTAGTACTGCTGCGCCGCCAGCGACGCCGCGCCGGGAAAGCTGCCCAGCACCAGCAGCCGCGCCTCGCGCGACGCCACCGGTGGCAGGCCGAGCAGGCGCTGCGCAGGCGCGGGCTCGGCCCGCCGGCGGTCGGCCGGCCGCGCCGGCGCCGCCGCCGTCATGGCGCGCCCCCCGCCACCGGCGGCACGGCTGCGGCGCCGGATGCGCCGGCCAGGGCGCCCAGGCGCGGCAGCGCGGCCGTTGCGTTGGCCAGGGTGCGCCGGGCCGTGTCGTCGAGGGACCAGCCGCGCAGGTCGGCCAGCGTGCGCGCGATGCGCGGCAGCTCGGCCGGCTCGTTGCGCGACGGCGGGCGGGCGTCGCGCAGCTCGGCGCGCACGTAGAGCCATTGCGGCGGGATGTCGGGCGCGTCGGTCTCCAGCACCGGCACCTCCTCCGGCAGCGCCGCGGCCAGGCGCCGGATCTGCAGCGCGCGCTCGAAGGTCATCGCGCCGCCGAAGCCGAGACGGAACCCGCGTTGCGCGAACTGCGCCGCCTGGGTGTCGCTGCCGTTGAACGCATGCGCGATGCCGCCGGGCACGTCGATGCGGCGCAGCTGGCGCAGCAGGCCGTCGGCCGAGCGCCGCACGTGCAGGATCACCGGCAGGCCGAAGCGCTGCGCCAGCTTGAGCTGGTGCGCATAGAAGCGGTCCTGCCGCTCCCGGTCCAGCCCGGGCACGAAGTGGTCGAGCCCGATCTCGCCCACGGCCACCAGCCGCGGGTCGTCGCGGTGCGCGGCGAGCGCGGCCTCCAGCCGGTCCAGGTCGGCGTCCTGCGCCGCGTCCACCTCCAGGGGATGGATGCCCAGCGCATAGGCCAGGCCGTGCCGGTGTGCCAGCGCGCGCACCGAGTCGAAGGCCGCCGCGTTCACCGCCGGCAGCACCTGCAGCGCGACACCGGCGGCGCGGGCCCGCGCGACCACGGCGTCGCGGTCGGCGTCGAACTCGGGCGCATCGAGGTGGCAGTGGGTGTCGACCCACCGCGGCGGAGCACTCATCGCGACCATTGTCATGCACGGCCTGCCGCTGCATGCTACCGTGGCGACTACGCGGCAGGAGTCCAGCCATGAAGCGAGCACCGCTGTACAGCGCCCCCCGCCGGTCCGAAGCCCGGACCGCGTCGCCGGCTGCGCCTTCCGCGCCCGCTGCCGCCACGCCCGGCCCGTCGGACACGCCGGGGCCCGCGGTGGAAGCCGCTCCCGCCCCGCGGCGGCGTCTGCGCCGCATGCTGCCGCTGTTGGCCCTGCTCGGCATGCTGGCGGTGCTGGCCTGGCAGTTCGGCGCCGGCCTGCTGCCCAAGCCGCTGACCCAGCGCGACATCGACCGCGCGGTGCTGCACACGCTGTCCAAGACCACCCTGCCCTCGCCGGCGGCCAAGGCCTACGCGGCGGTGCGCGGCTCGGTGGTCAAGGTGGTGGGCTATTCGCGGCCGCAGCCCAAGACCGACCCGAAGGACGCCAAGGACCCCAAGTCGGCCAAGGCGCCACGCGCGAAGCCGCAGGTCGGCCCCGAGCCGGAAGAGCCCGAGGAGCGCGGCGTCGGCAGCGGCGTCGTCATCGTCGACAACGGCACCATCCTGACCAACCTGCATGTGGTGCACGGCGCGCAACGCATCAAGGTGATCTTCGCCGACGGCCTGGAGTCCGACGCCGACATCGTCGGCCTGCAGCCGCAGAACGACCTGGCCGTGCTGAAGGCGCGCAGGATCCCCGACGACCTGCAGGCCGCCACGATGCGCTCCACCGCCGACCTCGCCCCGGGCGACCATGTCACCGCGGTCGGCTTCCCGTTCGGCATCGGGCCGTCGGTGAGCCATGGGGTGGTGTCGGGCCTGAAGCGCGAGTTCCGCTCGCCCGAGGGCCAGCGCATCCTGACCAACCTGATCCAGTTCGACGCCGCCGCCAACCCGGGCAACTCGGGCGGCCCGCTTGTCACCGACGACGGCGAGGTGGTGGGCATCGTCACCGCCATCTACAACCCGACGCAGGAGCGCTTCTTCGTCGGCATCGGTTTCGCCGTGCCGATCGAGAACGCCGCCCAGGCCGCGGGCCTGCCGCCTTTCTGACCCCACAGGAGACCGATCCATGACCGACCGCATCGGAGCCAGCCAGTCCGGAACCCTCATGGAGCAGCTGCTCTACGAGGTGAAGCGGGTGGTGGTGGGCCAGGACAAGTTCCTCGAGCGCGTGCTGGTGGCGATGCTGGCGCAGGGCCATCTGCTGGTCGAGGGCGTGCCCGGCCTGGCCAAGACGCTGACCGTCAAGACGCTGGCGCGGTCGTTCTCGGGCCAGTTCAAGCGCATCCAGTTCACGCCCGACCTGGTGCCGGCCGACCTGGTCGGCACGCGCGTGTTCAACCAGAAGACGGGCGACTTCAGCACCACGCTCGGCCCGGTGTTCACCAACCTGCTGCTGGCCGACGAGATCAACCGCGCGCCGGCCAAGGTGCAGAGCGCGCTGCTCGAAGTGATGCAGGAGCGCCAGGTCACCATCGCCGGGCAGACGCACCGCGTGCCCGAGCCCTTCCTCGTGATGGCCACCCAGAACCCGATCGAGACCGAGGGCACCTACCCGCTGCCCGAGGCGCAGGTGGACCGCTTCATGATGAAGGTGCTGGTGGGCTACCCGACCGAGGACGAGGAATTCGTCATCGTCGAGCGCGTCATCGGCCCGGCCATCGAGGTGGCTTCGGTGGTGACCACCGAGCAGCTCGCGCAGCTGCAGCGCGAATGCCGCAATGCCTATGTCGACCCCGCGCTGATCACCTACGCGGTCAAGCTGGTGGCCGCCACGCGCGAGCCGGCCAAGGTGGGCCAGGCCGACCTGGCGAAGTACGTCGCCTTCGGCGCCAGCCCGCGCGCGACCATCTGGCTGATCGAGGGGGCCCGCGCGCTGGCCTTCCTGCGCGGCCGCAGCTACGTGCTGCCGGAGGACCTGCTCGACCTGGTGCCCGACGTGCTGCGCCACCGCGTCACGCTCACCTACGAGGCGCTGGCCGACGGGCTCACCGCCGACACCTTCATCGAGCGCGTGGTCAAGTCGCTGCCGGCGCCGCCGCGCCCGCTGGCGCACGAGCGCGCGGTCGCCAATGCCTGAATCGGTGCGCGAAGTCCATGCCTGAAGCCCACGTCGACCCGGTCGCGCAACCGTCGGTGCAGGCGCTGATGCAGCGCCTGGAGTGGACCGTGCTCAAGCGCCTGGACGGCGCGCTGCAGGGCGACTACCGCACCCTGTTCCGCGGCCACGGCGTGGACCTGGCCGACCTGCGCGAGTACCAGCTGCACGACGACGTGCGTCACATCGACTGGAACGTCACCGCGCGCCTGTCGGTTCCGCACGTGCGCGAGTTCCTCGAGGAGCGCGACCTCACGGCGTGGTTCCTGCTCGACCTCAGCGCGTCGGTGGACTTCGGCTCCCAGCGCCGCAAGCGCGACGTGTCCGAGGCCTTCCTCGGCGTGATGGCCAGCCTGGTGCTGCGTCACGGCAACCGCGCCGGCGCCGTGATGTACGGCAGCCAGATCGACACCGTGCTGCCGGCGCGCAGCGGCCGCCTGCACGTGATGCACATGATGCAGCGCATGCGCGCCCGCCAGGCCGCGGCCGCGGCCGGCACCACGCGCCTGGCCGACCTCATCGACCGGGCGCGCCCCTCGATCCGCCGCCGCTCGACGGTGTTCGTGGTGTCGGACTTCATCAGCGAGGCCGGCTGGGAAGCGCCGCTGGCGCGGCTGGCCCAGCGGCATGACGTCGTGGCGGTGCGCCTGTTCGACCCGCTGGAGATGACGCTGCCCGAGCTGGGCCTGGTGCTGATGCAGGACGCCGAGACCGGCGAGCAGATCTTCGTCGACACCGGCGCGCGCGGCTTTCGCGAGCGCTTCGAGGCCGCGGCGCAGCGGCGCGAGGCCGAGCTGCGGTCGGCCCTGGCACGGGCCGGCGTGGACACCCTCGAACTGGCGACCGACGCCGACCTCGCCGACGCGATCCTGGCGTTCGTGGACGCGCGGCGGCAGCGCAGCCGCATGGCCGCCGGCGCCCTGCCCCTGACCCGGAGGCTTGCATGAACTTCATCTGGGAAGAAGCCCTGTGGCTGCTGCTGCTGCTGCCGCTGCTGGTGGCGGGCTACGTCTGGCTGCTGCGGCGGCGCAAGCGCACCGCGGTGGCGTGGTCCAGCCTGTCGATCGTCAAGGAGGCCATGGGCAACCAGCGCCTGTGGCGGCGCCATGTGCCGCCCGTGCTGATGCTGCTGTCGCTGGCCACACTGATCGTCGCCGGCGCGCGGCCCACCGCGGTGATCACGCTGCCGCTGGTGGAGCAGACCGTGATCCTCGCGATGGACGTGTCGGGCTCGATGCGCGCCACGGACGTCGAGCCGAACCGTCTGGTGGCGTCGCAGAACGCGGCCAAGGCCTTCATCGCCGAGCTGCCGCGCACGGTGCGCGTGGGCGTGGTGTCGTTCGCCGGCACGGCGGCGATCGTGCAGCCGCCGACGCTGTCGCGCGAGGAGGTGATCGCCGCGATCGACCGCTTCCAGCTGCAGCGCGCCACCGCCATCGGCAGCGGCCTGATCCTCAGCCTGGCCGCGATCTTCCCCGACGCCGGCATCGACCTGTCGCAGGTGACCGGCGCGCGCACGATGCCCCGCGCGCTGGGCGAGCAGCCCAAGGAGAAGGAGTTCACCCCGGTGGAGCCCGGCAGCTATGCGTCGGCGGCGATCATCCTGCTCACCGATGGCCAGCGCACCACCGGCCCGGACTCGATGGACGCGGCGCGCATGGCGGCCGACCGCGGCGTGAAGGTCTACACCGTGGGCATCGGCACCAAGGAAGGCGACACGATCGGCTTCGACGGCTGGAGCATGCGCGTGCGCCTGGACGAGGAGACGCTCAAGCAGGTGTCGATGGCCACGCGCGCGGAGTACTTCTACGCCGGCACCGCGCTCGACCTGAAGAAGGTGTACCAGTCGCTCGGTGCGCGCCTGACCTCGCAGAAGAAGGAAACCGAGGTGACCGCGCTGTTCGCCGGCGTGGGCGCCCTGCTGATGCTGCTGGCCGCGGGCCTGTCGGTGTGGTGGTTCGGCCGCGTGGCCTGACGCGCCGGTGATCGCCTGGCTGCCCGACGACCCGCAGGACCGCACGCCGTTTCCGCCCACGCGCGACGCGCTGGGCCCGGGCACCGACGCGCCGGGCCTGCTGGCCGGCGGCGGCACGCTCAGCCCATGGCGCCTGGAGCAGGCCTACCGCCACGGCATCTTCCCCTGGTACGGCCCGCGCCAGCCGGTGCTGTGGTGGGCACCCGACCCGCGCATGGTGCTGCCGGTGGCGCAGTTCCGCCTGCACCGGTCGCTGCGCAAGACGCTGCGCCACTTCCTGGCCACGCCGGGCTGCGAGATCCGCTTCGACAGCGCGTTCGACGCGGTGATCGGGGCCTGCGCCGACACCCCGCGCGACGGCCAGCCCGGCACCTGGATCGTGCCGGAGCTGCGCGACGCCTACCGCGCATGGCACCGCGCCGGCTTCGTGCACAGCGTGGAGACCTGGGTCGGCGGCCGGCTCGTCGGCGGCCTGTACGGCGTGGGCATCGGCCGCATGTTCTTCGGCGAGTCGATGTTCTCGCATGCCACCGACGCGTCGAAGATCGCGCTGGCGGCGCTGGTGGCCTTCTGCCGCGGGCACGGCATCGAGCTGATCGACTGCCAGCAGGCCACCCGGCATCTGGCCAGCCTCGGTGCCCGGGAGATCCCCCGCCCCGCGTTCGAGCGCCACCTCGCCCTCAACCTGGGGGCCCCGCCGCCCCCCGCATGGACCTATGATCCGTCGCACTGGGACCCCCTGCTGGCGCCCGGTGCCCAAGCCGCATGACCGCCCTCAAGGAACTTCCGCTCGCGTCGCTGCAGTTCTATGCGACCGCGCCCTACCCGTGCAGCTACCTGCCGGGGCGCATGGCGCGGTCCCAGGTGGCCACGCCCAGCCACCTGATCAACGCCGACGCCTACTCGGGCCTGGTGGCGGCGGGCTTTCGCCGCAGCGGCATGTTCACCTACCGCCCGCACTGCGACGGCTGCCGCGCCTGCGTGCCGCTGCGCGTGCCGGTGGCCGGCTTCCAGGCCACGCGCAGCCAGCGCCGGGCCTGGAAGGCGCACTCGCACCTGGTGGCGCGCGTGCTGCGCCTGGGCTTCCTGCCCGAGCACTACCAGCTCTACCTGCGCTACCAGAGCGGGCGCCACGCCGGCGGCGGCATGGACCACGACAGCGTCGACCAGTACACCCAGTTCCTGCTGCAGAGCCGCGTCAACTCGCGCCTGGTGGAGTTCCGCGAACCGGCCGCCGAGGGCCAGACGCTGGGCGCGCTGAAGATGGTGTCGATCCTCGACGTGCTCGACGACGGGCTGTCGGCCGTCTACACCTTCTACGAGCCCGAGGCCGGCACCAGCTACGGCACCTACAGCGTGCTGTGGCAGATCGAGCAGACGCGCACGCTGCAGCTGCCGCACGTCTACCTCGGCTACTGGATCGGCGCCAGCCCGAAGATGGCCTACAAGACCCAGTTCGGCCCGAACGAGGTGCTGGTGGACGGGCAGTGGGTGCCCGGGCCCCAGGGCTGACCGGCGACGCCGCGGTGTCCGGGCGCACCGCCACGATCCGCGCCATGCCCAACACGACCGCCGACGCGCTCGGCTATTGCAGCACCGCCGATGGCGTGCGCCTGGCCCTGCGCGCCGCGGGCCAGGGGCCGCTGATCATCAAGGCCGCCAACTGGCTCGGCAACGTGCAGGCGGACTCGCAGCTGAGATCCTCGCGCCACTGGGTCGACACGCTGACACGCGACCACACCCTTCTCTGGTACGACGCTCGCGGCTGCGGCCTGTCGGACCGCGACGTCGACGAGGTCTCGCTCGACGCCTGGGTGCGCGACCTGGAGGCCGTGGCCGACGCCAGCGGACAGCAGCGCTTCGTGCTGCTGGGCATCTCGCAGGGCGCCGCCATCGCCATCCGCTACGCCGTGCGCCACCCCGAGCGGGTGCGCGCGCTGGTGCTGTATGCCAGCTTCGTGCGGGGCGTCTTCCACCAGGGCCTGTCGCCCAAGTCGCAGGCCGTCTTCGCCGAAATGGTGCGCATCGCCGAGCTGGGCTGGGGCCACGACGCGAGCAACTTCCGCAGGCTGTTCTCGGCCCACCTGCTGCCGGCCGCACCGGCGGACGTGCTGGAGGACTACGACGCGCTGCATCGGCACAGCGTCAGCGGCCCGATGGCTGCGCGCTACATGCAGGCGTTCTTCGAGCTCGACGCGCGCACCGACGCGCCGCAGGTGCGCTGCCCGACACTGGTGATGCATGTGGCCGGCGACTCGATGATCCTGCCGCGCGAGGGCGAGCTGGTGGCGTCGCTGATCCCCGGCGCCCGTTGGGTGCAGGTACCCGGGCGCAACCACCTCCCGCTGGACACCGACGCCGGCTGGCCGACGCTGCAGCGCGAGATGTCGCAGTTCCTCGCCGCGCTGCCGCGCGAGGATGGCGATGCCCCGCAGGCCCTGCCACAGCTCACGCCGCGCCAGCGCGAGGTGTTGGCGCAGGTGGCACGCGGGCGAGGCGACAAGGAGATCGCGCGCGACCTCGGCCTGAGCCCGCGCACGGTGGAGATGCACGTCGCCCGGGCGCTGGCTGCCCTGGGCGCGCGCAACCGCTCCGAAGCGGTGAGCCGGGCCCACGTGTACCGCCTTCTACCGTAGTCGCGGCGCCGCTCCGGGCTCCCGCTACCGTAGGGCGCCGACTGTCGCACGGCGACCCGCCGCCTGACCATGACGCCGCACGCCACGAGGCGGCGCCGGACTCCCGCGCCGCCGCCGACCGGCAAGGAGGCCCGATGAACCCCGACACCGACACCATCGCCCCGGCGCCCAAGGCAGCCCGGCCGATCCCGACCCTGGCCCGCGACGTGGCCGACCTGCGCGACCCGGCCTGGCTGTTGCGTCCGCGCGACCACGCACGCGGGCTGCGCGAGCGTGGCCGCGTGCACCGCGACACGCAGGGCCTGTGGCTGCTGCTCGGCCATGCCGACTGCCGGCGCGCGATGCAGAGCAGCCATCTCAGCCGCGACCCGAGGCGGAGCAAAGGTTATGCCGCATTGCGCCCGTTCGGCGCCGGCTCGGCGCTGGAGCAGGCCGCCGAACGCTTCATGCTGTTCAATGACACCGACACCCACGCCCGCATGCGCCGCGCCGTGTCAGCGGCGTTCACGCCGGCCGCGACGCGCGACCTGCGCCACGCCGTCGAGACCGCGGCGCAGCGCCTGCTGGATGCCCTGCCCGACGCGCAGCCGTTCGACTTCATGGCCCGCTTCGCGCAGGTGCTGCCGATCCGCGTCATCTGCGACATGCTGGGCGTCGACGGGGGCGACTTCGAGCAGGCCAAGGCCTGGTCGGACGCCGCGGCCTGCGTCGTCGAGCCGCTGGCCAGCCGTGCCGAGCGCGCCCGCGGCGCCGAGGCGGTGGCGGCCCTCGGCGACTTCCTGCGCGCGCAGGTGGCGCGGCGCCGCGCGGCCCCTGGCCGGGGCGTGCTCGACCGCATGCTCGCGGCACAGCGCGACGACCCCCGGTTCGACGACGACGAGCTGATGGCCAACCTGGTGCTGCTGTTCATCGCGGGCCACGAGACCACGACCAACCTGCTGGGCAACGGCCTGCTGGCACTGCTTCAGCATCCCGATCAACTGGCCCGGCTGCGGCGCGAACCCGCATTGTTGCCGTGCGCGGTGGACGAGATGCTGCGCTACGACAGCCCGGTCAATATGGTGGCGCGCACCACGGTCGAGCCCTGGGATATCGACGACGTCACGGTGCCTGCGGGTGAGGTGCTCTACTGCCTGATCGGCGCCGCCAACCATGATCCTGCCGTGTTCGACGCGCCGGAGCGATTCGACATCGGCCGCGCGGTAAACCCCCAGCTGTCGTTCGGCGGCGGCGTCCACTACTGCGTCGGCGCACCGCTGGCGCGGCTCGAAGCCGAAGTGGCGTTCGACACGCTACTGCGGCGCTTCCCCACCCTGACGCTGGAGGACCGGAAGCCGGCCTGGCGGCCGATGATCAACCTGCGCGGGCTGAAATCGCTGACGGTCCGGTCCGACTGACACGACCCGGTCGCCCACCGCCGTGACCGCCGTACATGCCCGGGGCAGGACGCGACGAACGTCCTGTCACCGTCCCTGCGGCTAGAGGCTCGGCACCGCCCGCGTCAGCGTGATCGCCGCCGCGTCGACCTGCAGGGCCGCGGCCAGGGCCCGCTTGTTCTCGGCGCTGCGGCGCGCATGCTCGCGCATCAGGAAGTCCGCCCGGGCGCCCTCCTTGGCCTCGATGGCGCGCACGATGTCGTCGTGGTCGCGCTGCGCGCGCTCCACGAAGTCGAGTTCCAGCGTGGCGTTGTGTCCGCTGACCCACAGCGCCCCCGGCCAGACCATCGGCGTGCGGCCGATGTGCTCGAGCGCCGACGTCAGCGCCGAGTTGCCGGCCGCAGCCACCAGCGCGCCGTGGAACCGGGCATTCATCGCGGCCCAGCCGTCGGTGTCCACGGGAGCGGCATCACGACGGGCCTTGTCGATCAGTTCGCGGCCCTGCCAGACGCATTCCTGAAGTTCGCGCACCGTGGCGGTGGGCGCACCCGCTTCGGCCACCTTGCGGGCCGCCATCCCTTCCAGCACGCCCCGCACCTCCATCGCCATCGACACCGCGTCGATGGTGAAGCCGCGCACCCTGAAGCCGCGCTTGGGCAGACGCTCCAGCAGGCCCTGGCGCTCGAGCTCCTCCAGCGCCAGGCGCAGGGGGGTCCGGGACACGCCCAGCTCGGCCGCGAACTGCACTTCCAGCACGCGTTCGCCGGCCGTCAGCTGCCCGCTGAGGATGCGCTGGCGCAACGCCGCGGACACACGGTCGATCTGGGATGCCATGTCCGGATTGTGGATCAAGACCCGGACTGGAACGAGCAGCTACCACGCATGAATGCATGCAATCAAGGGTTACCACTCTGATTTGATGATCTAAATCAAAGACAATGCATGCAAACAGCCCTCCACACCCCATCAGGAAGTCCCATGTCGACAGCAAAGAACTCGCCGGCGCGACGCCGGATGGCACTGGCCCTGGCCGCCGGCCTGCTCGGGGCCGGGATCGGGGCCCAGGCCCAGCCGGCGGCGCCCTATCCCTCGAAGCCGATCCGCCTGATCGTGCCGTTCCCGGCGGGCGGTGGCGGCGACATCCTGGCCCGTCTGGTGATGACACAGGTGGCCCGCGAGCTGGGGCAGCCGCTGGTGGTCGAGAACATCGCCGGGGGCGGCGGCAACGTGGGCTCGCAGGCCGCGGCCAAGGCGCCCGCCGATGGCTACACCCTGCTGTACGGCACCAACGGCACCTTCGGCATCAACCACACCCTGTACAAGTCGACGGGCTTCGACCCGGCGCGCGACTTCGAGCCGGTGTCGCGCCTGACCCGCATCGCCACGCTGGCGGTGGTGCGGCCGGACTTCCCCGCGACGACCATGCCCGAGCTGCTGGCCCAGCTGAAGTCCAAGCCCGGCAAGTTCACCTACGGCTCGGCCGGCAATGGAACCACGTCGCACCTGGCGATGGAGATCCTCAAGTCCACGGTCGGCCTGGCGGTGGTGCACATCCCGTACCGCGGCGGCGCGCCGGCCATCACCGATCTGATCGGCGGGCAGGTGGACGTGATGATCGAGATCATGCCCAACGCGGCGCCGCAGGTGCGGTCCGGGCGCCTGCGGGCCCTGGCCGTGTCCACCGCGCAGCGCGTCCAGGCCATGCCCGACGTGCCCACCATCGCCGAGTCCGGCGTGCCCGGGTTCGATGTCAGCGCGTGGGACGCGGTGTTCGCCCCCAAGGGCACGCCCCCGGCGGTGATCGCCCGCGTGGAGTCGGCCGTGCAGAAGGCGCTGGCCTCGCCGGAGCTGCGCAAGCAGCTGCAGGACCGCGGCGCCGAGGCCGCCCCGCTGCCCTCGGCCGAGCTCGGCCGCTTCGTGCAAAGCGAGATCCAGCGTTGGGGCGCGGCCGTCAAGCGCTCCGGCGCCACCGTGGACTGAACTGCCCCCCCACGCCCCGTTGCCCCAAGCCCCGTTCAGGATGGACACCTTCGACCTGCCTCCCCTGCCGCCGCCGGGCCTGCCCCGGCATGCGACGCCGCCCCTGCTGGACAGCCGCAAGCCGCGCTGCCCGCCCTTCGTCGAGATCAGCCACGAGGACCAGCTGCTGCCGTACCTGGAGCATGTGGCGCGCCGGCCCTACAACCATGGCCTGAACGCCTGCTGGGACCTGAAGGAAGGCGAGCGCGTCCTGCTGCGGGTGGACAACTGGCACAGCGAGCTCGTCATCCGCGCCTGCCAGAAGATCCTCGAGCGCTACAAGGTCCGCTACGAGATCCTGCGCATCGACCGGGGACCCGTGAAGCCCTGGGTCGGCGCCGACGAGGTCGACTACTACCTGTTCCGCACCAAGGAACTGGCCGAGTGGATGGACATGTGGGAGGAGGAGGAGAAGAAGCAGAAGTACGACAAGATCCTGATGGGCTACGGCGGCCCGGTGCTGGCCGAGCGGCTGATCAAGATCCAGCGCATGCCGTTCATCACGCCCGAGATCCTGGCGTCGCCGGCGCATGCGATGCCCATCGAGGTGATCAACGCGATCGACCGCTGGACCTGGGACCGCATCCGCACCGCCCGGCGCGCCCGCATCGTCGACCCCGAAGGCACCGACATCGAGTTCACGAACCACGACGACTACTGGGACGAGCGGCGCGAGTTCTACCACCCCGACCTCACCGCGGCCACGTGGCGCGGCAACGAGCACTTCGGCAAGACCTACCTGCCGGGCCACGTGACCGGCCGGCCCTGGATGTTCCTGCCGTTCAAGGAGGACGGCTGCGGCGTCATCGCGGGCACCACCAACCACATCGCCCCATGCGACTGGACGCAGCTGGTGGTGGAGAACTCCAAGATCACGAAGATCAACGCCGGCGGCGAGTTCGGCAACAAGCTGCGCGCGCTGATGCAGCAGACCGAGCACCTGCAGTACCCCACCTTCCCCGGCAAGGGCCTGATGTACTGGTGGGAGGCCTCGATCGGCACCAACCCGCACATCCACCGGCCGCGCAAGGACTTCCCGTCGGGCTTCGTGAACTGCCTGTACGAGCGCGTGCGCTCGGGTGTGATCCACATGGGCTTCGGCACCATCATCTCGTCGATGGCCGAGCGCGAGGCCGCCCGCATGGGCCACCCGGTGGGCCACTGGCACCTGCACCTGTACTTCCCGACCTACAGCGTCGAGCGCTCGGGCGACAACGAGAACATCATCGAGAACGGCCGGCTGCTCGCGCTGGACGACCCCGCGATCCGCAAGCTGTGCGCGAAGTACGGCAACGCGGACCTCTGGCTCGACGAGAGCTGGAACCCCGCCGTGCCCGGCATCAACATGGCCGGCAACTACTGGGACCACTACGCGCGCGATCCGCTGCATTGGGTGAAGACCGAACTCGAGGTCTGCCGCAACTACCACCCGATGTTCATGCACATGGTCGGCGCCGACGACAAGTACTGCCGCGGCGAGGGCGCGAGGTGGTGGAAGGGCGGCTGCTGCGCGCACAGCGGCGTGCAGGCCCCGGTGCTGCCCGGCAACTGCTGCTCGCCGTCCGGCGACTGACACCCACAGGCGCAGCCCATCGGCGCTGCGAACACGACCCACAGGGCGCTGGACGCGCCGCAGGAGGAGGACAACATGATCATGAACCGACGTGCCTACCTGATGGCCCTGGGAGCCGGTGCCCTGTCGGCCGCCTGCGGCGGCTCCGACGACGAAGCCTGGCTGGTCCAGCGGCTGACCGGCGGCTCGCCGTTCCAGGGCATCAACGGCATGGCCTTCGACGCCACCGGGCGCCTGTATGCCGGCACCGTGCTCGGCCAGGGCCTGTTCGAGGTGAACCGCACCACGGGCGCCGCCACCCGGCTCTTCGGGCCCGCCACGGCCGCCGGTCAGCCTTCGGGCATGGCCGACGACATCGCCGTGGCCCCCAATGGCGACATCTTCTGGACCTCCCTGCTGCTGGGTCAGCTGCAGGTGCGCCGCGCCAACGGCACGGCCAGCACGCTCAATGCCACGCTGCCCGGGATCAACTCCCTGGCCTTCCACCCCGATGGGCGGCTGTTCGTCAGCCAGTGCTTCCTGGCCGATGCACTGTGGCAGGTGGACCCGGCGACGGGCGCCGCGACGCGCATCGCGCAGAACCTGGACTCCGCGCCGCCGGGCATCGGCACCGCCGGTCTCAACGGCTTCCAGTTCGGGCCGAACGGGTTGCTGTACGGGCCGCTGTGGAACCGGGGCGAAGTGGTCTCGATCGACGTGTCCACGACGCCGGTGACGGTGACGACGCTGGCCTCGGGACTGGGCACGCCCGGCGCGGTGAACCTGGACTCGCGCGGCAACATCTGGGTGGTGGACGTGGCGCGCGGCCAGCTGGTGCGCATCGACGCGGTCACCCGGCAGGTCAGCGTGGCGGCCCAGCAGCCGCAGCTGAAGAAGGGGCTGGACAACCTGGCGATCGACGCCCAGGACCGCATCCACATCTCCAACCCCTCCGACAACAGCATCCAGATCTACGAGAACTACACGGTCGCCACCGGCCTGGGCGGCACGGTGCGCACCCTCACCGCGTCGACCCTGTCCACCGCGGCCGGGCTCGCCCTGGGCACCGGCAGCGGCGGCGACACGCTCTACCTCGCCGATTTCTTCGCACTGCGCCGCATCGACCCGCGCACCGGCGCCGTCACGGACATCGCGCGCCCCGTGGCCGACCTGCTGCCCTATCCGTCCAGCGTCACGGCCAGCACCACGCACATCGTGATGTCGAGCTGGTTCGCCGGCACGGTGCAGGTGATGGACCGCAGCACGGGGGCGACGGTGTTCCTGCAGAACGGCTTCACGGCGCCGCACGACGCGGTGCGGCAGAACGACGGCACCCTGGTGGTGGCCGAACTCGCGCTCGGTCAGCTGACCCGGGTCCCCGCCGGCGGCGGCGCTCGCACGGCGCTGGCCACCGGGCTCGTGACGCCGGTGGGCCTGGCCTACGACGGCACGTCCTACTTCGTCACCGAGTGGGCCGCCGGCGCCGTCTCGCGGGTCAACGCCACCACGGGCGCGACGCAGCGCATCGCCACCGGCCTGACGGGGCCCGAAGGCATCGCACTGGCCCGCGACGGGTCCCTGGTGGTCGCGGACGTGGGCCGGCAGCGCATCGTCTCGATCAACGTCGCCACCGGTGCGGTCACCGAGATCGCGGGTGGCCTGCCGATCGGGGCCCAGTCGCCCGCTGGCCCGCCCTGCTACCTGCAGACCGGCGTGGCCGTCGGCAGCGACGGCACGATCTACTTCTCGTCGGACCTCGAAAGCGCGATCTATCGCATCGTGCGCGTATGAGCCGGGGCCGGCGCGCCGCTGTCGCGTCGGCGCTGCTGGCCGCGGCCGCCTGGGCCGACGCGCAGAGCCTGGACGTCGTGCTGTGGCTCGACCGCTGCAGTGCGCCGGTGGCTTCGCCGTCCCGGGCCGTTGCGCTGTGGATCGAAGGCCTCGGTCAGGTGTGGACCTGGTCCTTCCTGGCCATGGGCCTGCTGTGTCTCGGGCTGCCCTCGCGCAACAAATGGAGGCACCCCGCCGGGAACGGCCGCCCTTGGCGATCGGCGCTGGCGGAACTGGCCGTCATGGGGCTGACCATGCCGCTGTGGTGCGTGCTGGCGGCGCGGCTGGCGGGCCTGGGCCCAGACCTGCCACAGCCCTTCGTCTTCACCCTGGGCATGGCCTTCGGCGGCATGCTCGCGCCGCTGGCATGGCGCCGGTGGCGGGCCGCGGCGGGGCAACGGGCGGCTACAGCAGCACGATGTCGTACTGCTCCGGCGTGAACGACGGCTCCACCGACAGCGAGATCGGCTTGCCGATGAATTCCGACAGGCCGGCCAGGTGCTGGCTCTCCTCGTCGAGCAGCATCTCCACCACCGCGGCGCTGGCCACGACGCGGAACTCCTTCGGGTCGAACTGGCGCGCCTCGCGCAGCACCTCGCGCAGGATGTCGTAGCACACGCTGCGCGCGGTCTTGAGGATCCCGCGACCGTCGCAGGTGGGGCACGGCTCGCACAGCAGGTGCGCCAGGCTCTCGCGCGTGCGCTTGCGCGTCATCTCCACCAGGCCGAGCTGGGTGAAGCCGCTCACCGTGGTGCGCACGCGGTCGCGCGCGAGCTGCTTGCGGAACTCCGCCAGCACCGCCTGCTGGTGGTCCTCGCGCGTCATGTCGATGAAGTCGGCGATGACGATGCCGCCCAGGTTGCGCAGCCGCAGCTGGCGCGCGATCGCGCCGGCCGCCTCGAGGTTGGTCTTGAAGATCGTGTCGTCGAAGTTGCGCGCGCCGACGAAGCCGCCGGTGTTCACGTCCACCGTGGTCAGCGCCTCGGTCTGGTCGACGATCAGGTAGCCGCCGCTCTTGAGGTCCACCCGCCGCGACAGCGCCTTGCGGATCTCCTCGTCGATGTTGAACAGGTCGAAGATCGGCCGCTCGCCGGTGTAGTGCGCGAGCTTGCGCACCGAGCCGGGCGTGTACACGTCGCCGAAGGCCTTGAGGTGCTCGTACTGCAGGCGCGAGTCGATGCGGATGGTGCCGGTCTCGTCGCTGGCCAGGTCGCGCAGCACGCGTTCGGCCAGGGTCAGGTCCTGGTGCAGCAGCGTGCCCGCGGGCGACGCCAGCGCGCGCTCGCGGATGCCGGTCCAGGTCTTGCGCAGGTACGCGATGTCGTCGGCCAGCTCGGCGTCGGTCGCGTCCTCGGCATTGGTGCGCAGGATGAAGCCGCCGCCGGTGTAGGGCGCTGCGCCCTCCTCCTTGCCCACCAGCAGGTTCAGGCGCTGGCGCAGCTGCTCGCGCAGCTCGGGCGATCCGATCTTCTGGCTGATGCCCAGGTGGTTGTCCTGCGGCAGGTGCACCAGCAGCCGCCCGGCGATGCTCACCTGGGTGGACAGCCGCGCGCCCTTGGTGCCGATCGGGTCCTTGACCACCTGCACGGTGAGCGTCTGGCCCTCGAACACCTGGCGCTCGATCGGCACCTGCGCCGCCGCCTCGCCGCTGGCACCGTTGCCGTTGCCACCGCGGCCGGTACCGCCGGTGGCCGCGTTGTGCAGGTCGGCCACGTGCAGGAACGCGGCGCGTTCCAGGCCGATGTCGATGAAGGCGCTCTGCATGCCCGGCAGCACGCGCGCCACCTTGCCCAGGTAGACGTTGCCCACCAGCCCGCGTTCCAGCGCGCGCTCGAGGTGCAGCTCCTGCACCGCACCGTTCTCGATCACCGCCACACGGGTCTCGTGCGGGGTCCAGTTGACGAGGATGTCCTGCGTGGCCATGGGTGCAGTCTATGCGGGCGCGCCGTCCAGCGTATGGGCCACGCCGGCGCGCCGCAGCAGCGCCGCCGTCTCGGCCAGGGGCAGGCCCATGATGCCGCTGTGGCTGCCGTCGATGCGATCGATCCAGCCCGCCAGCGCGCTCTGGATCGCGTAGGCGCCGGCCTTGCCGAACGGCTCTCCGCCGGCGATGTAGGCGTCGATCACCGGCGCCGGCAGCACGGCGAAGCGCACGCGCGACAGGCTGAGCGCCTCGATGCGGCGCGTGCCGGTCCACAGCGCCACCGCCGACAGCACGCGATGGCTGCGGCCGGACAGGGCCTGCAGCATGTCGCGCGCCTCGGCGGCGTCGGCCGGCTTGCCCAGGATGCGCCGCCCCAGGGCCACCGTGGTGTCGGCGCACAGCACGGGCGCCGCGGGCAGGCGGCGCCGCGCGAGGCGCTCGCGCGCCGCACCGAGCTTGGCGCGGGTGACGCGCACCACATAGGCGGCCGGCAGCTCGCCCGGTCGCACGGCCTCCAGCGCCTCGGCGTCCTCGTCGGGGCCGGGCAGCAGCAGCTCGTGGCGCGCGCCGATCTGGTCGAGCAGCTGGCGCCGGCGCGGGCTCTGCGACGCGAGGTAGACGAAGGCGTGGGTCATCCGCCTATTCGCGGTGATAGGGGTGGCCGGCCGTGACCGACCACGCGCGGTACAGCGCCTCGGCCAGCAACACGCGCGCGAACGCGTGCGGCAGCGTCAGGTCCGACAGGCGCAGGGTCTCGTCGGCGCTGGCCTTCAGGCGCGGGTCGAGCCCGTCCGGGCCGCCGATCAGCAGGGCCACGTCGCGGCCGTCGCCGAGCCAGAAGCGCAGGCGCTCGGCCAGCTGGGCCGTGGTGCGCCGCTCGCCGCGCTCGTCGAGCACCACGCGGCGCGCGCCCCTGGGGCAGGCCTGCTCGATGCGATCGGCCTCAGCGGCCATCAGCGCGTCAACCGGTTTGCCGCTGGTGCGCGGCTCGGCCTTGACGGCCTTCAGCTCGAGCCGGCACTCGGGCGGGAATCGCTTGGCGAAGTCGTCGAAGGCCGCGTCGGCCCAGGCCGGCTGGCGCTGGCCGACGGCGACCAGCGCGAGCTTCATGTGCCGGCTTTGCGGCGCGGTGCGGCCTTGGCGGGCGCGCCGGCGGCCTGGCGCGAGGGCTTCGCGGCGGCCTGGCGCGGTGCGCTCTTCGGCGCGGCGGTGCCGCTGCCGGCCTTGCGCGCGGCGGGCGCCTTGCGGGCGGCCGGGCCGGAGGCCGAGGCCCCCTTGGCCGGTGCCGCCTTGCCGGCCGCCGCCTTCCCGCCAGCGGTCTTCTTCGCCGCCGTCTTCTTCGCCGCGGCCTTGGCCTGCGCCGGCGTCTCCGCCTTGGGCAGCCCGCGCGCTGCGGTGTCGCCCATCTTCAGCTTGACCGCCTTGTCGCCCCAGATCTCTTCCAGGTTGTAGTACTGGCGGATGGCCGGCTGCATGATGTGCGCGACGGCCGCACCGCAGTCGACGATGATCCATTCGCCGTTGTCCTCGCCCTCGGTGCGCATCACCTCCATGCCGCGCCGCTTGACCGAGTCGCGCACGCTGGACGCGAGCGCCTTGGTCTGGCGGTTGCTCGTGCCCGACGCGACGATGACGCGCTCGAACAGGGGCGACAGGTGTTCGGTGTTGAACACGCGGATGTCCTGCGCCTTGACGTCTTCGAGACCGTCGACGATGGCGCGTTGCAGCTTGCGGATGTCCATTCAGTCCCTGTAGAGCCGGTGCTGGTCAATATAGCGTGCCACCGCGGGCGGCACCATCGAGTCCACCGGCAGGCCCTGCGCGACGCGCGCGCGGATGTCGGTGGCGGACACGTCGAGCATCGGCAGCGGCACCACGCGGTGCGGCTGGCGCAGCACCTCGGGGTCCGGCGCCGGCATCGGTCCGGGGCGGTTGGCCACCGCCAGCGTCGTGCGGGCCAGCACCTCGCGCCAGTCGCGCCAGGTGTGCAGGCCGGCGTACTGGTCGGCGCCGATGATCAGGAACCACTGCGCGCCGGGCTCGGCCGCCGCGCAGGCGCGCACGGTGTCGACGGTGTAGGTGGGGCCATCGCGCTCGATCTCGCAGCGGTCGAGCACGAAGCGCGGCTCGCCCTCGATGGCCAGGCGCACCATGGCCTCGCGGTGCGCGGGGGCGCTGATGCGCCGCGTCTTCTGCCAGGGCGCTCCGGCGGGGATCCAGCGCACCTCGTCCAGCCGCAGTTCGTCGCGCGCGGCCCGGGCCAGGGCCAGGTGCGCCGCGTGCGGCGGGTCGAAGGTGCCGCCGAACAGGCCGACGCGTCTCAAGCGCCCTTCCCGTCCACCCCGCCGGCCCAGTCGCGCGGTCGCAGGAACTCGTCGTACAGCACCGCCTCGGGCGTGCCGGGCTCGGGGCGCCAGTCGTAGCGCCAGGTCACCACCGGCGGCAGCGACATCAGGATGCTCTCGGTGCGGCCGCCCGACTGCAGGCCGAACAGCGTGCCGCGGTCCCACACGAGGTTGAATTCCACGTAGCGGCCGCGCCGGTAGGCCTGGAAGTCGCGCTCGCGCTCGCCGTAGGGCGCGGCGCGGCGCGCGCGCGCGATCGGCAGCCAGGCGTCGAGGAAGGCGTCGCCCACGGCGCGCTGCATCGCGAAGCTGCGCTCGAAGCCCAGCTCGGAGAAGTCGTCGAAGAAGACGCCGCCGACGCCGCGAGGTTCGTTGCGGTGCTTGAGGAAGAAGTACTCGTCGCACCACTGCTTGAAGCGCGGGTACTTGTCGTCGCCGAAGGGCGCCAGCGCGTCGCGGCAGGTGCGGTGGAAGTGCACCGCGTCGGCATGCACGCCGTAGTAGGGGGTGAGGTCCATGCCGCCGCCGAACCAGGTGACCGGCTCCTGCCCGTCATGGCCGGCGGCCAGCATGCGCACGTTCATGTGCACCGTGGGCACGTGCGGGTTGCGCGGGTGGAACACCAGCGACACGCCCATGGCCTCGAACGGCGCGCCGGCGAGTTCCGGCCGGTGCTGCGTGGCCGACGGCGGCAGTGCAGGGCCGCGCACGTGGGAGAAGCCCACGCCGCCGCGCTCGAGCAGCGCGCCGCCTTCGACGAGCCGCGTGACGCCCTCGCCCTGCAGCCGCTCGCCCGGCGGCTTGACCCATTCGTCGCGGATGAAGCGGCCAGACGGGTCCTCCGTCTCGAGCGCGTCGACGATGCGCTGCTGCAGGCCGAGCAGCCAGCTGCGGACCTGGGTGACGGCGTCTTCTCGCTTCATGGCCGGGGCTCCTTGGCACTGGCAGTGTTCGCGTCGTTGGGGGGCAGCCGCACCGGCGCGGCCAGCTCGGGCCGGCAGCCGCGGCGATGGGCCAGTCGGGCCGCGATCGCGGCCATGTCGGCCTGCGGGTCGCCGCTCAGCCGGATGTAGCTGTCCACGCCGACGCGGCGCTCGGCGTAGTCGAAGAAGGCCAGGCCCAGCGGCACGCCGGCCTGCAGCGCCACGCGGTGGAAGCCGCTGCGCCAGTGATCGGTGTAGCTGCGCGTGCCCTCGGGCGCGAGGGCCAGCCACAGGAACTCGTCGGCCTCGCGCGCGCGCCGGAAGCGCTCGACCATGTCGCCGACCACGCCGCGCGGGTCGCGCCGGTCCACCGGCACGCCACCCACCCAGCGCATCCAGCGGCCGAACACCGGCACCTTGAACAGCGAGTCCTTGCCCCAGAAGTGCAGCGGAATGCCGAGCGCCCACTTGGTGAGCAGGCCGACGACGAAATCCCAGTTGGAGGTGTGCGGATAGGCGATCAGCACGCCCTGCTTGCCGGGCAGGCCGTCGAACACGATGCGCCAGCCGAAGGCCGCCAGGATGGCGCGGGCCACCGCGCTGCCCTGCAGTTGCACCGGCCGTTCGGTGATCTCGAAACCCGGGGGCAGCGCGGCCGGCGTGGGGGTCATCGGTGCCGATCAGCGCGGCTTGAGCGCACGGTGGCCGATGTCGCGGCGGAACTGCATGCCGTCGAAGCGGATGCCTTCCAGCGCGGCATAGGCCCGCTGCTGGGCGCCGCGCAGCGGCTCGCCCAGCGCCGTGACCGTGAGCACGCGGCCGCCGCTGGTGACCAGCGTGCCGTCGTCGCGTCGCACGGTGGCGGCATGGAACACCTGCATGTCCTCGGTGCCCGCGGGCAGGCCGGTGATCGCGTCGCCCTTCCTCGGGCTGGCCGGGTAGCCGCCGGCGGCCATGACCACGCCCAGCGCGCTGCGCCGGTCCCACTGCAGCTCCAGGTCGCGCACGCCGGCACCCTGGGTGTCGGTGGCGGCCAGCAGCAGGTCGAGCAGGTCGCTCTTCAGGCGCATCAGCAGCACCTGCGCCTCGGGGTCGCCCAGGCGCGCGTTGAACTCCACGACGCGCGGGTTGCCGGCGGCGTCGATCATCAGGCCGGCGTAGAGGAAGCCGCCGAACGGATGGCCCTCGGCCGCCATGCCGGCGATGGTGGGGTTGACGACCTCGCGCATCACGCGCGCATGCACCGCCGGCGTGACCACCGGCGCGGGCGAGTAGGCGCCCATGCCGCCGGTGTTGGGCCCGGTGTCGCCGTCGCCGATGCGCTTGTGGTCCTGGCTGGTGGCCAGCGCCAGCGCCTGTCGGCCGTCGGTCACGACGATGAAGCTGGCCTCCTCGCCGTCCATGAACTCCTCGATCACCACGCGCGCGCGCCCGGCCTCGTGGGCCACGCCGGCATCGGCGGACAGCATGAAGTCGATCGCCGCGTGCGCCTCGGCGGCGGTGGCGGCGACGACCACGCCCTTGCCGGCGGCCAGGCCGTCGGCCTTGACGACGATCGGCGCGCCCTGCGCGTCGACGTAGGCATGCGCCTGGGCTGCGTCCTCAAAGGTGGCGTAGCGCGCGGTGGGAATGCCGTGGCGCTGCATGAAGGCCTTGGCGAAGTCCTTCGAGCTTTCGAGCCGGGCGGCGGCCCGGGTGGGGCCGAAGATGCGCAGCCCGCGGCTGCGGAACAGGTCCACCACGCCCGCGGCCAGCGGCGCCTCGGGGCCGACGACGGTGAGCGCCACGCGCTCGCGGGCCGCGAAGTCGGCCAGCGCGGCCAGGTCGGTGATCGGCACGTTGACCAGCGCCGGGTCGAGCGCGGTGCCGCCGTTGCCCGGCGCCACATACACGCGCTGCACCTTGGGCGACTGCGCCAGCTTCCAGGCGAGCGCGTGCTCGCGCGCGCCGCTGCCGATCACCAGCACCATCATGATGCGATCTCGGCGTTGTGGAAGACCTCCTGGACGTCGTCGAGATCTTCGAGCACGTCGAGCAGCTTCTGCATGCGCTGGGCGTCGTCGCCGGCCAGCGGCACCGGGGTCTCGGCGCGCATCGTCACCTCGGCCAGCTCGGGCTTCAGGCCGGCGGCCTCGAGCGCGTTCTTCACGGCCTCGAAGTCGGCCGGCGCGGTCAGCACCTCGATCGAGCCGTCGTCGCCGGTGACCACGTCCTCGGCGCCGGCGTCGAGCGCGGCTTCCATCACCTTGTCCTCGCTCGTGCCGGGCGCGAACAGCAGCTGGCCGCAGTGCTTGAACTGGAACGCCACCGAGCCCTCGGTGCCGAGGTTGCCGCCGTACTTGCTGAAGGCGTGGCGCACCTCGGCCACAGTGCGCACGCGGTTGTCGGTCATGGTGTCGACGATGATGGCCGCGCCGCCGATGCCGTAGCCCTCGTAGCGGATCTCCTCGTACTGCACGCCCTCGAGGTTGCCGGTGGCCTTGTCGATGTTGCGCTTGATCGTGTCGGCGGGCATGTTGGCCGCCTTGGCCTTGTCGATGGCCAGGCGCAGGCGCGGGTTGGCCGACGCATCGCCCCCGCCCTGGCGCGCGGCGACCATGATCTCGCGGATGACGCGGGTCCAGACCTTGCCGCGCTTCTCGTCCTGGCGGCCCTTGCGGTGCTGGATGTTCGCCCACTTGGAATGACCGGCCATCGGGAAATCGCTTCTGCGTCAGTTGGGGAGGGCGGAATTCTACGGGGGGCCGCGCCCGCCGCCGCTTCGGAATTAGACTCGCCGCCATCCGCAGCCCCGGGGGAGCCGTCCGATGCCCGATCCGATCCTCGTCGCCAAGCACGGCGACATCGCCTGCCACCTGCTGCCGTCCCTGGCCAACCGGCACGGCCTGATCACCGGCGCCACCGGCACCGGCAAGACGATCACGCTGCAGAAGATCGCCGAGAGCTTCTCCACCCTGGGCATCCCGGTGTTCATGGCCGACGTCAAGGGCGACCTGACCGGCATCAGCCAGACCGGCGCGCTGCCCGAGAAGGTGGCCAAGATCCTGAAGGACCGCGGCCTCGACGCGCCCGTGCCCACCCGCTGCCCGACCACCCTGTGGGACGTGTACGGCGAACAGGGCCACCCGGTGCGCGCCACCGTGTCGGACATGGGCCCGCTGCTGCTGGCCCGCATGCTCGACCTCAACGAGACCCAGGCCGGCGTGCTCAACCTGGTGTTCAAGATCGCCGACGACAACGGCCTGGCGCTGCTGGACCTGAAGGACCTGCGCGCGATGCTGCAGTACGTGGGGGAGAACGCCAAGCAGTTCACCACCGCCTACGGCAACGTCAGCGCGGCGTCGGTGGGCGCCATCCAGCGCGGGCTGCTGCAGATCGAGGAACAGGGCGGCGACCGCTTCTTCGGCGAGCCGATGCTCGACATCAACGACTTCATGCAGACCGAGAAGGGCCAGGGCGTCGTCAACATCCTCGCCGCGGACAAGCTGATGAACGCGCCGCGGCTGTACGCCACCTTCCTGCTGTGGATGCTGTCGGAGCTGTTCGAGACGCTGCCCGAGGTGGGCGACCTCGACAAGCCGAAGATGGCCTTCTTCTTCGACGAGGCGCACCTGCTGTTCACCGACGCGCCGAAGGTGCTGCTCGAGCGCATCGAGCTGGTGGTGCGGCTGGTGCGGTCCAAGGGCGTGGGCGTCTATTTCGTGACGCAGAACCCGCTGGACATCCCGGACACCGTGCTCGGCCAGCTCGGCAACCGGGTGCAGCACGCGCTGCGCGCCTTCACCCCGCGCGACCAGAAGGCCGTGCAGTCGGCCGCTTCCACCATGCGCGCCAACCCCAAGCTCGACATCCAGACCGCCATCACCGAACTCGGCGTCGGCGAGGCCCTGGTCAGCTTCCTGGACGAGAAGGGGCGGCCATCGGTGACCGAGCGCGTCTACGTGCTGCCGCCGGGCAGCCGCATCGGCCCGATCGACGCGGCCGAGCGCAAGGCGCTGGTGGCGTCGTCGCTGGTGGCCGGCGTGTACGAGAAGACGGTGGACACCGAGTCGGCGTACGAGAAGCTCAAGGCGCGCTCCGCGGCGGCAGCCGACGCCGCGGCCGCCGCCACCGCAGGGGGTGCGGGCGCCGGCGGGGCGGCCGCCTCCGGCGGCGGCATGATGGACGGCCTGAAGGACATCCTGTTCGGCAGCACCGGCCCGCGCGGCGGCAAGCGCGACGGCCTGGCCGAGATGGCCGCCAAGAGCGCCGTGCGCACGGTGGGCTCGGCGGTGGGCCGCGAGATCGTCCGCGGCGTGCTCGGCTCGCTGCTCGGCGGCAGCCGTCGCCGTTGAACGCGAGGCGCACCGCGATGCATGCCGTGATCTGGCTCGCCCTGCTGGTCGTGGTGGTGCTGGTGGCCGCCCGGCTTGGGGCGTTCTCCGGCCGGCCGCCGGCCGAGATCGGGGTGCGCGACGGGCGCCTGAAGCCGCCATCGCGCACGCCCAACAGCGTCACCAGTCAGGCCGACCTGTGGCCCGACGCGCCCCTGCGCGACTACGCCCGCATCGCCCCGCTGCCGATGGCCGGCGACGCCCGCGCCAGCATCGCCCGCATCGCCGCCGTGGTGGAGGACCTGCCCGGCGCCGAAGTGGTGGAGCGGCGCGACGACTACCTCTACGCCCGCTTCACCACCGCAATGATGCGTTTCGTCGACGACGTGGAGTTCTGGGTCGACCCGTCGGCCGGCGTGGTGCAGGTGCGCTCGGCCTCGCGCGTGGGGCGCAAGGACTTCGGCGTCAACCGCGCGCGCATCGAGCAGATCCGCCAGCGCCTGGCCGCCGCCGGCTGACGGCGCACCGGCGTCGTTTCGCGCCGGCCCGCGCCGCTTCGTCGCCCGGCGCTCGACCCGCGCACCGCAAGGCCCCATGCTGCGCCCCATGCTCGACGCCCTGCCCCGCCCGCTGGCCTTCGTGCTGAAGCACCTGCTGATCGGCGTGCCGCTGGCGGCGGCGATCGCGCTGTTCTTCGCGCTGGCGTTCGACGAACGGTTCGTCATCAACCTGGTCTACTCGCTGTGCATCGGGCTGATCTGCCAATTCGTGATCGACGGCGGGCGGCGCCTTGCGGCGCGCCTGATGGGTCGCGAGGGCTGGCCGGGCTGGCCAGTCACCATGGTCGTGATCGTGGTGGGCGTGGCGATCGGCATCCAGGGCGGCTATGCACTGGCCGGCTGGATGCTCGGCTCACCGATCCCGGCGCCGGGTCTCGAACGGTGGCGCACGCTGGTGATCATCGTCTCGGTGAGCCTGGTCGCCTCGGTCGGCTTCACGCTCGTGTCCTGGGGACGGGCGCGGCTGGCCGCCAGCGAGGCCCGGACCGAGCGGGCGCAGCGCGCCGCCGCCGAGAACCAGCTCAGGCTGCTGCAGTCGCAGCTCGAGCCGCACATGCTGTTCAACACGCTGGCCAACCTGCGCGTGCTGATCGCGCTCGACCCGCCGCAGGCGCAGGCCATGCTCGACCGGCTGATCGCCTTCCTGCGCGCCACGCTCAGCGCGAGCCGGGCGCAGACCCATCCGCTGCACGCCGAGTTCGACCGCGTGGGCGACTACCTCGCGCTGATGGCCGTGCGCATGGGGCCGCGCCTGGCCGTGTCGTTCGTCCTGCCGGCCGCGCTGCGCGACGAGCCGGTGCCGCCGCTGCTGCTGCAGCCGCTGGTGGAAAACAGCATCCAGCACGGGCTGGAGCCGCAGGTCGAGGGGGGCCGCATCGCGGTGTCCGCCGCGCTTGACGGCGACTCGATCGTGCTCACCGTGCAGGACAGCGGCGTGGGCCTGACCGGGGCCCGCTCGCCGGCCGGCACCGGCTTCGGCACGCACCAGGTGCGCGAACGGCTGGCGGCGCTCTACGGCAGCGCCGCGTCGTTCACGCTCGGCCCGGCGCCGGGCGGCGGCACGCTGGCCCGCATCACCCTTCCCCGCACCACGTCACCGACATGAACCGCCCCACCGCGCTGATCGCCGAAGACGAACCCCTGCTCGCCGCCGCGCTGCGCCAGGAGCTGGCCGCGCTGTGGCCCGAACTGGACGTGGTGGCCACCGTGGGCGACGGCCTGACGGCGCAGGCGCAGGCGCTGGCCCGAGCGCCCGACGTGTGCTTCCTGGACATCCGCATGCCCGGCGCCGACGGCCTGGAGGCCGCGCGCGCCCTGGCCGAGGACTGGCCGGGCGGCGATGCCGGCCGGCCCTTCCCGCTGCTGGTGTTCGTGACGGCGTACGACCAGTACGCGCTGCAGGCCTTCGACGCCCAGGCCGTCGACTACGTCGTCAAGCCGGTGCAGCGCGAGCGGCTGGCGGCCTGCGTGGCGCGGCTGCGCGAGCGCCTGGCCGCACGCGGGCCGCAGGCCGACGCGCTGCAGCGCTCGGTGGAGCAGCTGCGCAGCCTGCTCGGCGTGGCGGCCGTACCGGCCGCGCCGCGCCTGGACGTGATCCAGGCCCAGGTCGGTGCCATCGTGCACCTGGTGCCGGTGGACGAGGTGATCTACTTCGAGGCGGCCGACAAGTACGTGCGCGTGATCACCGCCGATCGCGAGCACCTGATCCGGCTGTCGTTGAAGGAGCTGCTGCCCCAGCTCGATCCGCAGCGCTTCTGGCAGGTGCACCGCGGCACCATCGTGCAGGCGCGCTGCATCGCACAGGCGCGGCGCGAGGAGTCCGGCAAGGTGACGCTGATGCTGCGCGGCCGCCCCGAGACGCTGACGGCCAGCCGGCTGTACGCGCACCTGTTCAAGGGCCTTTAGGCCGCCCCCGGCCGCGGCGTGACGGCGCCGCTTCGTCGCGGCCTTCGTCGATTCGTCCCGCCGCGCTGGTCCCGGCGCGCAGGGCTGCCGACACTGCCCCGCATGCAAGCCTTCGCCCAACTCCTGTCGCAGCGGCCGCTGATCTTCTTCCACCTCGTCTGCGCCGCGGCCGCCGTCGCGATCGGCGCCATCGTGCTCGCACGGCGCAAGGGCACCCCGTCGCACCGCGCGCTCGGCTGGACCTGGGTGCTGCTGATGGCCGGCGCCACGGTCAGCAGCGCCTTCATCCGCGATTACCGCATGCCCAACCTCGCCGGCTTCACGCCGATCCACTTCTTCACCGTGCTGGTGGCGGTGCAGCTGCCGCGGGCGGTGCTGGCGATCCGCAACGGCCAGGTCGAGGCCCACCGCCAGGCGATGCGCGGGCTCTACATCGGCGGCTGCGTCGTCGCCGGACTGTTCACGCTGCTGCCCGGCCGCTTCCTCGGGCGCCAGTTCTGGGGCGCCGTGAGCACGCTGGTGGGCTGAGCGAGGGGCGCCGCGAAACCGGTCGATAGAATCGATCGCATGTCCTCCGACAAGCCTGCCGACGCGGCCAAGCCCACCAACTTCCTGCGCCAGATCATCGAGCGCGACCTCGCGGCCGGCACCTACGATGGCCGCCGCTTCGCCGGCACGCCCGGCGACGCCGTCCACCATGCCGCCGGTGCACCGGACCCGGCGCGCGTCCGCACCCGGTTCCCGCCCGAGCCCAACGGCTACCTGCACATCGGCCATGCCAAGAGCATCTGCCTGAACTTCGGTCTGGCAGCCGACTACGGCGGCGTGTGCCACCTGCGCTTCGACGACACCAACCCCGAGAAGGAGGAGCAGGAGTACGTCGACGCCATCATCGAGGCCGTGCACTGGCTCGGCTTCGACTGGAACGCAGGCGGCACCAGCCACCTGTTCTACGCCAGCAGCTACTTCGACTTCATGGCGCGCGCCGCCGAGGCGCTGATCCGCGACGGCCTGGCCTACGTGGACGAACAGTCGCCCGAGGAGATGCGCGCACGCCGCGGCGACTTCGGCACGCCCGGCACCGACAGCCCGTTCCGCGGCCGCAGCGTCGACGAGAACCTCGCGCGCTGGGCCGACATGAAGAGCGGCCGCCTGCCCGACGGCGCCGCGGTGCTGCGGGCGAAGATCGACATGGCCTCGCCCAACATCAACCTGCGCGACCCGGCCCTCTACCGCATCAAGCATGCGACGCACCACGCCACCGGCGACGCCTGGTGCGTGTACCCGATGTACACGTTCGCGCACCCGATCGAGGACGCGCTCGAACGCATCACGCACAGCATCTGCACGCTCGAGTTCGAGGACCAGCGCCCCTTCTACGACTGGCTGCTCGAGCACCTGGCGCGCCTGGGGCTGCTGGCCGCGCCGCTGCCGAAGCAGTACGAGTTCGGCCGCCTCAACGTCAATGGCGTGATGACCAGCAAGCGCAAGCTCAAGGCGCTGGTCGACGAGGGCCACGTGCAGGGATGGGACGACCCGCGCATGCCCACCATCTTCGGCCTGCGCCGGCGCGGCTACACGCCGGCCAGCCTGCGCCTGATGGCCGAGCGCACCGGCGCCAGCAAGACCAACATCTGGGTCGACATGTCGGTGCTCGACGGCGCGCTGCGCGAGGACCTGGAGGGCCAGGCGCCGCGGGCGATGGCGGTGATCGATCCGGTGGAGCTGCGCCTGACCAACTGGGCCGACGTGTTCGGCAGCGACGCGCACCGCGAACCCTGCGAGGCACCGGCCCATCCGCAGCGGCCCGACCTGGGCCAGCGCCGCTTCTCGCTCGGGCCGCGCGTCTGGGTCGAGCGCGACGACTTCGCCGAAGTGCCGCCCAAGGGCTTCTTCCGCCTCTTCCCCGGCAACAAGGTGCGCCTGAAGTACGGCATGGTGGTCGAGTGCACCGGCTGCGAGAAGGACGCTTCGGGCCGCGTGACGGCGGTGCTGGCCGCCGTGGTGCCCGACACCAAGAGCGGCACGCCCGGCGCCGACGCGGTCAAGGTCAAGGGCACGATCACCTGGGTCGGCGCGCACGACGCGGTGGGCGCGGAGCTGCGCCTGTTCGAGCGCCTGTTCACCGAGGACCAGCCCGACGCCGACGGTCGCGACTTCCGCAGCGTGCTCAACCCGGCCAGCCGCCGCGTCGTGCAGGGCTATGTCGAGCCGGCGGCCGGAGCCTGCGGGCGCGAGACGCGGCTTCAGTTCGAGCGCCACGGCTACTTCGTCGCCGACCGCACCGACCACGCAGCCGGACGCCCGGTGTTCAACCGCATCACCGGCCTGAAGGACGGCTGGGGCCGCTGAAGCCCCTGGTTGCCGGCCGCAGTGCCATGATCCGCACTTCCGAACCGACTCTCCCGCACGACCGATGAAACCAATCCTCGCCCTGACCCTGCTGTGCGCGACCCTGACGCCCGCCTTCGCCCAGGCCAAGAAGGCCGAGGCCCCGACACCGTCGGGGCTGGTCTACCAGTCCCTGAAGGACGGCAGGGGGGCCAGCCCCGCCGCCACCGATGTCGTGCGCGTGCACTACCGCGGCACGTTTCCCAACGGCAAGGAGTTCGACAGCTCGTACGGCCGCGGCCAGCCGGCGGAGTTCCCGCTCGACGGGGTCATCAAGTGCTGGACCGAGGGCGTGCAGAAGATGAAGGTGGGCGGCAAGGCCAAGCTCACCTGCCCGCCGGGCATTGCCTACGGCGAACGCGGCACGCCGGGTGGGCCGATCCCGCCGAATGCGACGCTGCACTTCGAGGTGGAGCTTCTGGGCATCAAGAAGTAGCGGTCCCCCTTAGCGGCTTCGCCGCTACGGCGCTTCGTAGGCCTTGCCGTCGATGCGCAGGCCCTGGGCGGAGAGCTGGCGCGCCTTGGACTCGCGGATGCCCTTGACGCGGGCGATCAGGTCGGGCCAGTCGGCGAAGGGGCGCACCGCGCGTTCGGCGAGGATGGCTTCGGCCAATGGCGGGCCGATGCCACGCAGCTGCTCGAGCTGGGCGCGGTTGACGCGGGCGAGGTCGAGGTCGGCGGCCCGGGCCGGGCCGGCCATCAGCGCCATCAGGGCCGTCAGGACCAGCGTGGCGAGGGCGGCCGCAGCGGCCTGCCGCAGGGTCACGCAGGCTGCGCCGGACGCAGGCGGCGCCAGAGCCATTGCACCGCGGTCACCCCGGCCAGCACCACGGCACCGGCGACGATGCCGGCCACCGCATTGCCGAGCATCTCGGCCAGCGGCGCCATCGCGCCCCCCACGCGCTGCAGCAGCGCCTCGAGCGCGTGGTGCAGCGCCGGCGCACCGTGCACCAGGATGCCGCCGCCGACGAGGAACATCGCCGCGGTGCCGGCCACCGACAGGCCCTTCATGAGCCACGGCGCGGCGCGCAGGATGCCACGGCCCACGGCCGCCGACGCGCCGCCGCGGCGCGTGAGCAGCAGGCCGAAGTCGTCGAGCTTGACGATCGCCGCCACCAGCCCGTAGACGCCCACGGTCATCAGCAGCGCGATGCCCACCAGCACCGCGACCTGCGTGCCCAGCGGCCGCCCGGCCACGGTGCCCAGGGCGATGACGATGATCTCGGCCGACAGGATGAAGTCGGTGCGGATCGCGCCCTTGATCTTGTCGCGCTCCAGCGCGGCGAGGTCGGCCGAGGGATCGGCCAGGGCGCGGGTGAGATCGGCGTGGTGCGCGTCGTCGTCGGCCTTGTCGTGCAGCAGCTTGTGCGCGAGCTTCTCGACGCCCTCGAAGCAGAGGAACAGGCCGCCCAGGATCAGCAGCGGCGTGATCAGCCACGGCGCCAGCGCGCTGATGGCCAGCGCCGCCGGCACCAGGATCGCCTTGTTGACCGCCGAGCCCTTGGCCACCGACCACACCACGGGCAGTTCGCGCTCGGCGCGCACGCCGGCGACCTGCTGGGCATTGAGCGCGAGGTCGTCGCCCAGCACGCCGGCGGTCTTCTTGGTGGCCACCTTGGTCAGCACCGCCACGTCGTCGAGCACGGTGGCGATGTCGTCGATGAGGGCAAGCAGGCTGCTGGCGGCCATGGCGCTGGGGGGTCGGGCAGGGGGTCGCAGCTTAGCCGAGGGCCGATGCGACGCGTCGCGGCAGGCCGCGAAACACCTGCTTACCGAATTGGCGCGTCGCGATGCGAAGGAATGAACATTTCACGCCGACAACTCGGGAAGGCGCCTTGCCGGCGCATCGAGCGGGCCCTAGCCTTGTCGATAACCCGGCGACCGCCTCCGTCCCATCGACCCTTCGTTGTCCAGCCCATGGAACTGCTCACGCCCACCACCCTCGCCGCCCTGATCGCCAGCCTGGGACTGCTGCTGGCGGCCATGCTGATCCGCCGCCGCCAGGCGGCGCCCCCGCCCCAGCGCGACGATTCGCTCGACACCGTGGCGGCCTGGCCGCCGCAGGCCGTGCGCGTGATGACGCTGGGCGAACGCCAGGCCTTCGAGGTGCTGCGCCGCGCCCTGCCGGGGCACGTGATCCTGTCGCAGGTGCCGCTGTCGCGCTTCATCAGCGTGCCCACGCGCAACCCGTACCAGCAATGGCTGCAGCGAGCCGGCCGGCTCGCGGTGGACGTGCTGGTGTGCGATTCGAGTTCGCGCGCCATCGCCGCCATCGAGGTCCGCACGGCCGAGGAATCGCAGCGCTCCGCGCGCCGCCACCAGCGGCTGATGGAGGTGCTGCGCGCCGCCGGCATCGAGGTGTACGAGTGGAACGAGGACGACCTGCCCAGCGTGGCCGAGGCGCGCGAGCTGTTCGTGCCGAAGTCGGCGTCGAAGGAGGAGCAGGCCCGCATCGACGCCGGCGGGCGACGCCTGCTGCCGGTGGCCGAGATCCAGGAACTGCTGGCCGACGGCGACAGCACCGACTACGGCAAGCTCGAACCGGTGCCCTCGGGCTTCTACGACGACCAGGTGGACCTGCGGGGGGCGCGACGGGCGGCGTAGCGACGCCCCCCCCCCCCCGTTGCGGCTTCGCCGCTCCCCCCCAGGGGGGGCGACGCCGGCGGACCGGCATAGCCGGATCCGCGGCGTCTGCTGGAACGGCGCCGGCTTCGCGGCGCTGGAGGCGGGCCTTCGTGAGTCGGGGCGGCCCGGGCCTGCTCTGCAAGGCTCTTTCCGTGGGTGTAAGGTGCGCGCTGTCCGTGCGACTGGTGCAGCACCACCCCACCGAACGAGGTTTCCGATGACACGACGCGACTGGCTTGGCCTGCTTTCCGGCCTGGGCCTCGGCGGCAGCGCCGCGGCGCAGCGCAAGACCGACACGCCGCCGGGCACGCCGCGGCCCGAGCCGCTGGTGCTGACCGACGCGCAGTGGCGCCAGCGCCTGACGCCGGCGCAGTACCACGTGCTGCGCGAGGAAGGCACCGAGCGCGCCTTCACCAGCCCGCTCAACGACGAGAAGCGCAAGGGCACGTTCCACTGCGCCGGCTGCGACCTGCCGCTGTTCACCAGCGACATGAAGTTCGACAGCGGCACCGGCTGGCCGAGCTTCTTCACCACGCTGCCGGGCGTGTTCGGCACCAAGCGCGACTTCAAGCTCGTGCTGCCGCGCACCGAGTACCACTGCGCGCGCTGCGGCGGTCACCACGGCCATGTCTTCGACGACGGGCCGCGACCCACCGGGCTGCGCTACTGCAACAACGGCGTGGCACTGAAGTTCGTGCCGGCGGCCGCATGATGCGCGCCGCCCTGCTGTCCCGGCGTGCGACGGCCGGCGCCCTGGCGGCGCTGGCCCTGGGCCTGCTGTTCGCGCTCGGCGCGCCGCAGGCGCAGACCACGCGCACGCCCGCCGCGGCGCCGGCGGGTCTGGCCAAGGCCACCTTCGCGGGCGGCTGCTTCTGGTGCGTCGAGGCCGACTTCGACAAGGTGCCGGGCGTCAAGTCCACCGTGTCCGGCTACATCGGCGGCAAGGTCGCCAACCCCACCTACGAGCAGGTGGCGGCCAAGGGCACCGGCCATGCCGAGGCGGTGGAGGTGATCTACGACCCCAAGGTGGTGAGCTACGAGCAGCTGGTCGAGTACTTCTGGCGCACGATCGACCCGACCACGAAGGACCGCCAGTTCTGCGACGCCGGCTCGCCCTACCGCACCGGCCTCTTCGTGCACGACGCGCAGCAGCTCGCCGCCGCCCGCGCCTCGCTCGAGAAGCTCGAGAAGACCAAGCCGTTCAAGGAGCCTGTGGTGACCGAGATCACCCTGGCCGGCCCCTTCTACGCAGCCGAGGAATACCACCAGGACTATTACAAGAAGAACCCGGTGCGCTACCGCTACTACCGCAACGGTTGCGGCCGCGACGAGCGCCTGCGCGAGCTGTGGGGCGGGCTGCCCGTGCCCCCGGGCGCCACCAGCAAGTAGGTGGGCCCGGGCCGCCGCGCACGGGCCTACACTGCGCCCATGCGTGCCTTGTCACTGGCCCTGATCGCCGTCGGCGCCGCGGTGTGCGCCGGCCCTGCCGCCGCCCAGGCCGCGTCCGCCGCTGCGGCGGCGCGCCCGGCCTCCGGTGCGTCGCCCGCCGCCGCAGCCTGCGAGCGCGCCGCGCGCGCCACGATGGGATCCACCCGCCCCGGCGCCACCGACGTGAGCTTTACCGCCGCACCGTCGCCCGTGCCGGGCCCGGCCGATTCGGCCGAGGTGGTGCTGCGCGGCGCCGGCCGCGTCAAGACCGCGGCGGGCGTGCGCCCCTTCAGCTACAACTGCAACTTCGACACCCGCAGCGCCGAGGTCACCGGCGTGGTGGTGCGCGAGGCGGCGCCCTCGGGCGACAGTGCCGCCCCGACCGTGCGCAGCGTCGAGCCGGACCTGAGCAACGTGTCGCCGCTGGCCTGCGAGTCGGCGGCCGCCGCTGCGCTGAAGAAGCGCTGGCCCACCGTGTCGCGCATCGCGTTCAACCCCGACACGCGCGCGATGGACCAGGACAGCCTGGGCAATGCGGCGCTGCGCGGCCAGGGCACGGCGCAGCCGGCGTCCGACGCGCCGTCCACGCACTTCACGTACCACTGCTCGGTGGACCCGAAGACCGGCCGGGTGCTCGGCACGCGCATCGGAAGCTGACGCGCACAACGCGCGCGCCCCGGCCGGGCGCTACTTCGCCGCGACCTCGATCGTGCCCTTCATCGTCGGGTGCAGGCCGCACACGTAGGCGATGTTGCCGGCGGCGTCGAACTGCATCGTCGCGCTCTGGCCCTTGAGCATCACGTCGCTGCGCCGGCCGTCGGCGCCGGTCAGCGTGACCTGGTGCGGCGTGTCGTCGGCATTGGTCCAGGTGACCTTCTGCCCGGCCGCGATCTTCAGCGCCCCCGGGCCGAACTGGAAGCCGGCGATCGCCACCTCGGTCGGCCCGCTGCGCGCGGCCACCTGCGCCTGGCTCGGAAACGTGCCCTTGAGCTTGGCCAGGTTGCTCAGGTACTCGTCGCGCGCGAACGGCAGGTGGCACTGGTAGCAGGCCGTGAGGTTGGCCTTGTCGTTGACCTTGCCGTCGGGCGCGAACGACTGGTACTGCCAGTCACCGTTGCGGATCGACGCCGGGATGTCGTCGCCGTGCCCCTTCTTCTTCTGCTGCACGTTCACCGCCACGAGGTTGCCCTTGACGAAGCGGCCGTTGGCGTCCTTCAGCGGCACGCCCGCGGCGTCGACCTGCGCCGCATAGGCGGCCAGCACGATGACCGCGCCGTCGGGCACCGGGCGGCCGGCGCGCACGGCGTCGATCACGTCGGGCGTGGTGTAGAACTCCCGGTACTGCTTGGTGTCCGGCCGGTCCACGGTGCCGTACATCACCCCCTTGGACCAGTTCTCCGGGAACGCCACCTTGTTGGGCCCGGGCGCGACGGTGGCCTGCTGGCCCACCGCCACCCAGCTGGCGCCGAGCGCGAGCACCGCGCCCGCCAGGGCCACCGACCCGCGCACGGACACCGCGGCCATGGTCAGTTCGTCGCGAAGCAGTAGAAGCGGCCCGAGCCGCCGGTGCGCACCAGCGCTTCCTGGCTGCAGCCGGCGCTCTGGTGCGAGAAGTTCCAGGACTTGGCCCAGTTCTCGGGCATCGGGCCGATGCGGTCGTGGTGGCCGACGATGGCCGAGCCGTCGGTGCTGCTCGTCCACGCCTTGCAGGTGGTGTCGGTCTGCGGCGCGAAGGCGGTGCCGTCGGCGCGCGAGCCGGTCAGGATGTCGTGCTCGTTGGGGGTGTCGCCACGGCCGCGCACGATGCCGCCCTTCTCGTCGAGCGCGGTCTGCTTGGTGATGTTGTTGCCGTTGTGCAGGTGGGCCACGTCGCGCGCGATCATCTCGCCCTTGGCGTTGAACCACGGGCCGTTGCCGATGCGGTCGCGCGCATTGACGGCCGGCACGCCGGGGGTGGCGCCCTGCGGGAAGGTCGGCGGCACGCTCAGGTAGGCGCGCCAGGTCTTGCCGCCCGCGCCGGCGGCGGCAGCGAGCTTCTGGCAGTGCGCGTCGGCGCCGGCCAGACCGCCAAGGTCGGCGCCCTTGCCGCTGCCCACGCTGGTGATGAAGAAGCTCATCGGGCCCGTGGGCGGCGTGGTGGCACAGGCGGCGAGCAGGACGGCGGAAGCGGCGGCGAGGGCCAGGACGCGGGCTTGACGCATGGGCGGGACTCCGGTTTTTCGGTTGAAGGTGCCCGGATTACGCAGCAGCGCCCCGTTTCCTGCCTCAGGGTGTTCCCGGTTTGCGCCCGGCACGCGCTTTGCCTTTGGGCTTGCCCGCCGCGGACGCGGACGCCACGCCGGCGCGCGGCGGCAGGCCGGTGTGCTGGGTGAGCACGGTGCCGCGCGCGGGTCGCGGCGGCGTGGAGTTCTTGCGCCGCGCGCTGGTGTAACCGCCGTCGGTGGCCGGCTGGTAGGTCGGGATCAGCTGGTGCTTGCCGCTGCCGATCAGGTCGGCGCGGCCCATGCGCTTGAGCGCGTCGCGCAGCAGCGGCCAGTTGTTCGGGTCGTGCCAGCGCAGGAAGGCCTTGTGCAGCCGCCGCCGCCGCTCGCCGCGCACCACGTCCACGCTGTCCGCCCGGCCCTCGACACGGCTGATGCCCTTGAGCGGGTTCAGATCCGTGTGGTACATCGCGGTGGCGGTGGCCATCGGCGACGGGTAAAAGGTCTGCACCTGGTCGGCCTTGAAACCGTTGCGCTTGAGCCAGAGCGCGAGGTTCATCATGTCCTCGTCGCTCGTGCCCGGATGCGCCGCGATGAAGTACGGGATCAGGTACTGCTTTTTGCCCGCCTCGGCGCTGAACTGCTCGAACATCTGCTTGAAGCGGTCGTAGCTGCCAATGCCTGGCTTCATCATCTTCGACAGCGGGCCGCTCTCGGTGTGCTCGGGGGCGATCTTCAGGTAGCCGCCCACGTGGTGCGTGACCAGTTCCTTCACGTACTCGGGGCTGCGCACGGCGAGGTCGTAGCGCAGGCCCGAGCCGATCAGGATCTTCTTGACGCCGCGCAGCGCGCGCGCCCGGCGGTACAGCCGCACCAGCGGCCCGTGGTCGGTGTTCAGGTTGGGGCAGATGCCGGGGTAGACGCAGCTGGGCTTGCGGCAGGCCGCCTCGATCTCGCGGCTCTTGCAGCCGATGCGGTACATGTTGGCCGTGGGGCCGCCCAGGTCGCTGACCACGCCGGTGAAGCCGCGCACCTTGTCGCGCATGTCCTCGATCTCGCGGATGATCGAGTCCTCGCTGCGGCTCTGGATGATGCGGCCCTCGTGCTCGGTGATCGAGCAGAAGGTGCAGCCGCCGAAGCAGCCGCGCATGATGTTCACGGAAAAGCGGATCATCTCCCAGGCCGGGATCTTGGTCGGCCCGTCGTGGCCGCCGGTCTCGTCGGCATAGGCCGGGTGCGGGCTGCGCGCATACGGCAGGTCGAACACGTGGTCCATCTCGGCGGTGGCCAGCGGGATCGGCGGCGGGTTGACCCACAGGTCGCGCTCGCCGTGGCGCTGCACCAGGGCGCGCGCGTTGCCCGGGTTGGTCTCCAGGTGCAGCACGCGGTTGGCATGCGCGTAGAGCACCGGGTCGGCGCGCACCTGCTCGTAGGACGGCAGGCGCACCACCGTGCGCTCGCGCGGCGGCATCTTCACCGCGCCGGTGCGGCGCGACACCGGCATCGCCACCACCGCGGTAGCGGGAACGGCCGTCGCGGCGGGCGCAGCGTCGCCGTCCTTCGCGCAGGCCTGCCCCTGCGAGGCCGCGGCGTCCTCGGTGCTCAGGTAGGGGTTGATGTGGTCGTCGATGCGGCCGGGCTGGTCCACCTCGGTGGAGTCGATGGCCATGAAGCCCTCGGGCTCGCGGCCCTGGCGCACCATGAAGGCGGTGCCGCGGATGTCGGTCATGGCCTCGATCGGCTCGCGGCGCGCGAGGCGGTGCGCGATCTCGACGATGGCGCGCTCGGCGTTGCCGTACACCAGCAGGTCGGCCTTGCTGTCGGCCAGGATGCTGCGGCGCACCTTGTCCTGCCAGTAGTCGTAGTGCGCGATGCGGCGCAGGCTGGCCTCGATGCCGCCGATGACCACCGGCACGTCCTTGAACGCCTCCTGGCAGCGCTGCGTGTAGACCAGGGTGGCGCGGTCGGGGCGCCGGCCGGCCACGCCGCCCGGCGTGTAGGCGTCGTCGCTGCGGATCTTCCGGTCCGCGGTGTAGTGGTTGATCATCGAGTCCATGTTCCCGGCGGCCACGCCGAAGAACAGCGTGGGCCGGCCAAGCGCGCGGAAGGCGTCGGGCGACTGCCAATCCGGCTGCGCGATGATCCCGACGCGAAAGCCCTGCGCTTCCAGCACGCGGCCGATCACGGCCATGCCGAAGCTGGGATGGTCCACGTAGGCGTCGCCGCTGACGATGATGATGTCGCACGCGTCCCAGCCCAGCGCGTCCATCTCGGCGCGGCTCATCGGCAGGAAGGGGGCGGGCCCGAAGCGCTTGGCCCAGTAGGGGCGGTAGCCCGTCAGGGCGCGCGCGGGCGCCGGCGCGGTGGGGGTGGCGGTGCTCACCGGCGCTATTGTCCCCCCTACACTCGATTCACCTCCAAGACCCCACGACACCATGGCCGACGACACCAAGCCCGCCGACGACACCAAGGACCGCGAGAAGAAGGCGGTGGAGGAACGCCTCGCCCGCGCGCCCGTGGCCTCCACCGGCCGCGTCGCCCTGGCCGACGGCCGCGTGCTGAGCTACCGCAGCACCTGCGAGTACCTGCCGGTCGTGGCCACGGGCTTCGGCAGCGACCGCGGCGAGCCGCAGGCCGCCGTCTTCACCACCGCCTACCAATGCGACGGCGCGACCGCCGGCGAGCGACCGGTGTGCTTCGCCTTCAACGGCGGGCCGGGCTCGTCGTCGGTGTGGCTGCACCTGGGCGCGCTCGGACCCAAGCGCGTGGTGGTGCCCGACGATGGCAGCATGCCCGCCCCGCCCTACGCGGTCGCCGACAACCCGCTGACCTGGCTGGCGCACTTCGACCTCGTGTTCATCGACCCGCCGCACACCGGCTGGTCGATCGCCGCGGGCGACGACGCCCGCAAGACGCTGCTGTCGGTGGACGGCGACGTCGCCGCGCTGGCCGAGGTGATGCGCGGCTGGCTCACGCGGCACCGCCGCTGGGGCTCGAAAGTCTATCTGGCCGGCGAAAGCTACGGCACCACGCGCGGCGCCGCACTGGCCGACGCGCTGCAGAACGCCAACGTGGCGCTGGCCGGCCTCGTGCTCGTGTCCTGCGCGATGGACCTGCAGAGCCTCGTCTTCGCGCCGCGCAACGACCTGCCGTACTCGCTGTTCCTGCCCGGCTTCGCCGCCACGGCCCAGTACCACGGCCGCCTGCGCGGTGCGCCGGGCGCGTCGCCCGAGGCGGCCCGCGAGGCCGCCGAGGCCTTCGTGGCCGATGACTACGTGGCGGCGCTGCAGGCCGGCGCGCGCCTGGGCGGCGCAGCGCGCCGCCGCATCGCGCGCCGCGTGGCGGAGCTGACCGGCCTGCCCGCCGCGCTGGTCGAGGCGCACAACCTGCGCATCGACGACCAGACCTTCTTCTTCGAACTGCTGCGCGACCAGGGGCGGCAGGTGGGCCGGCTCGACGCGCGCGCCACCGGCCCGATGGGTGCGCGGCGCGGCCGCGCCTTCGAGTTCGACCCCGGCATCGAGGCCATCGCCGCGCCCTACGGCATGGCCGCGCTGGCCTACTTCGCCGACGCCCTCGGGCTGGTGGACGAGCGCCGCTACGAGCTGCTGTCGATGGACACGAACAAGGCCTGGAACTGGAACCGCGGCGACGACATGGGCAACGCCTTCTGCTCGACCAGCAACGACCTGTCGCGCGCGCTGCGCCGCAACCCGCACCTGCGCGTGCTGGTGGCCAGCGGCCGCTACGACCTGGGCACGCCCTACAGCGCCAGCGACTGGTCGCTGGCGCAGCTCGACGTGCCCGCCGACGTG
Organism: Aquabacterium sp. T101; assembly: GCF_057219775.1. Classification (NCBI taxonomy): domain Bacteria; kingdom Pseudomonadati; phylum Pseudomonadota; class Betaproteobacteria; order Burkholderiales; family Sphaerotilaceae; genus Aquabacterium; species Aquabacterium sp. T101. Next base: position 76,864 of record NZ_JBXVVZ010000001.1, on the reverse strand, counting down.
ATGGCGCGGGTGCAGCACCACTACTACGACGCGGGCCACATGATGTACACGCGGCAGGCCGACCTGGACAAGCTCGCCCGCGACCTCGCGGCCTGGCTGGCGGCCGCATGAGGCGGCCCCCCATGGGCTCGCCCGTGCCCCGCAGCGCCCGCGCCGGCCCTTGATCCGCCGCGGGCGCCGGAGTTCCCGCTCGCATACCCCGATTCGACCTCCCCCCTGCTGGCGTAAGGTCGGCCTACCGAACGCAGCCCGCCGTCCGCGGCACTGCGCGAGGTCAGGAGCTTTCGAACCCCACGGGCCGTGGGGTTCTTTTTTGGTGCACGTTCTGACACAGGGGCTTCGCCGCGCGCGGTCACGATGCGCGACCCGCCCCGACACCACGACTGGACGCCATGCTCGACTCCCTCTGGCCCCTCGTCACCACCCCCTGGACCCTGGCGCCCGACACGCTGCTCGGCGCCACACTGCTGGCGGTGATCGCCGCCCTGGTGGGCGAGGCGGTGTGGCGCCTGATGCGCTGGCCGCGCCTGGTGGGCTACGCGCTGGTGGGCACGGCGCTGGCGATCGCCGGCCGCGGCGCCGAAGGCGACGAGCCGGCCCTGCGCGTGGCCATCGACGGCGCGCTGGCGCTGCTGCTGTTCGAGGCCGGCGCCCGGCTTCGCCTGCGCTGGCTGGTGCGCAACCCCTGGCTGCTGGTGACCAGCATCGCGGAGGCGCTGCTCGCCGGCGTGGCGGTGTTCGTGGTGCTACAGGCGCTGGGCGTGGGCGGCGACGTGGCCACGCCGCTGGCCATCCTGGCCGTGTGCGTGTCGCCCGCGGTGCTGCAGCGCGTGGTGGGCGAGCTGCACGCGGCCGGCCAGGTGACCGAGCGCCTGCTCGCGCTGGCCGCGCTGAACACCCTGTACGCGGTGCTGGCGATGAAGCTGCTGTCGGCAGGCCTGCTGCTGTCGGACCCGCGCACCTGGCTCGACGCGCTGTCGCCGGTGCTGTTCTCGTTCTGCGGCTCGATCCTGCTCGGCGCCGCGCTCGGCGAGGGGCTGGCGCTGATCGCGCGCCGCTTCGACCTGCGCGAGGACAACGCGATGGTGCTGCTGCTGGCCGCCGTGCTGCTGGCCCTGGTGCTGGCCAAGACGCTTCAGCTGTCCGCGCTGCTGGTGCCGCTGCTGGCGGGCATGTGGCTGGCCAACCGCAGCGAACGGCCCTGGGTCTGGCCGCGCCATTTCGGCAGCGCCGGCAGCGTGCTGGTGCTGGTGATGTTCGTGGCCGTGTCGTCGGCCTGGACCCTGGAGGCGCTGGCCGCCGCGGCCGGCGTGGCACTGGCGCTGGTGGCCGCACGGGCGCTGGCCAAGGGTCTGGCGGTGATGGCCACGGCGCGCCCGAGCGGTCTGGGCTATGGCCAGGCCGCGTGCCTGGCGATCGGCCTGACGCCGATGTCGGCCACCGCCTGGGTGCTGGCGCTGGACTTCTCGGCCCAGCACCCGGCCATCGGCGCGCAGCTGATGCCGGTGATGCTGGCGGTGATCGCGCTGCTGGAGCTGGCCGCGCCGCTGGCGGTGATGGCCGGCCTGCGCGCCGCCGGCGAGGTGGACATGCAGCCGCCGCGACGCGAGGCCCTGCGATGAGCCTCGGCGAGTTCGCCCCCTCGCGCGCGTTCACGCTAGGCGTCGAGCTGGAACTGCAGATCGTCAACCGGCACGACTACGACCTCGCGCCCGGCGCGGCCGACCTGCTGCGCCTGACCGGCCGGCGCAAGCTGGCCGCCGACGTCAAGCCCGAGATCACCAGCTCGATGATCGAACTGTCCACCGGCGTGTGCGAGCGCCACCGCGACGTGATCGGCCAGCTGCACGAGGTGCGCGACGCGCTGGTAGAAGACGCCGGGCGCCTGAACCTGCGCCTGGCCGGCGGCGGCACGCACGCCTTCCAGGACTGGAGCCGGCGCCGCATCTTCGACACGCCGCGCTTCAAGCAGGTGTCGCAGCTGTACGGTTACCTGTCCAAGCAGTTCACGGTGTTCGGCCAGCACGTGCACATCGGCTGCCCCGGCCCGGACGAGGCGCTGTGGCTGCTGCACGCGATGAGCCGCTACGTGCCGCACGTCATCGCGCTGTCGGCGTCGTCGCCCTACGTGCAGGGCACCGACACCGGCTTCCAATCGGCGCGCCTGAACTCGGTGTTCGCCTTCCCGCTGTCCGGGCGCTCGCCCTTCCACCTGACCTGGGACGCGTTCAAGGTCTACTTCGAGAAGATGCGGCGCACGGGCGTGGTCGACTCGATGAAGGACTTCTACTGGGACATCCGCCCCAAGCCCGAGTACGGCACGATCGAGGTGCGGGTGATGGACACGCCGCTGACGGTGGAACGTGCCGCGGCCATCGCCGCCTACCTGCAATGCGTGGCGCGCTGGCTGGCGCGCGAGCGCCCCTTCGAGCCGCAGGAGGACGACTATCTCGCCTACACCTACAACCGCTTCCAGGCCTGCCGCTTCGGCCTCGACGGCGAGGTGGTGGACGCGCAGACCGCCGAGCACCGGCCGCTGCGCGAGCTGATCCGCGAGACCCTGGCGGCGGTGGAGATGCACGCCATCGAGCTGCACGCCGAACGCGGCCTGGCCCTGGTGCGCGAGGCGCTGGACCAGCCGCTGGGCACCGACGCGGCCTGGCTGCGCGCGGCACAGGGGCGCGAGCAGTACCTGCCCGAGGTGGTGCGCCAGCAATGCCTGCGCTTCGAGGGCGGGCCGGCCTGAGCCCGCCGCGCCGCCGACCGGGCCGCGACCGGCCCGCGCGTCAGTCCTGCCGCACGTCGGCCACCGGCTTGCTGCCGAAGTCGTCGCGCAGCAGGAACGCCACCAGCCGGGCGGCGGCCGCGGCCGGCGTGTCGAGCCGACCCTCGGACTTCATCTGGCGGAAGTTGGCCACGTCCGGAAACGCCGACGCATCGGCGCTGCGCAACTGCACCTGCATGTCGGTGTCGATCACGCCCGGCGCCAGCGAGCACACGCGGGCCCCGTTCGGCTGCAGCGCCTCCTCGAGCGCCTGGGCGCGGGCGAGGTGGTCGAGCCCGGCCTTGACCGCGCAGTAGGGCCCCGACGACGCCATCGCGCGCCGACCGAGCCCCGACGACACGTGCAGCACGCGCCGCACCCCGGCCCAGCCGCGGGTGGCGCGCAGGAATGCCGCCGACAGCAGCAGCGGTGCCTCCAGGCCCACGCGCGCCGCCTTCGACAGCAGGGCCAGGTCGGTGTCCGCCAGCGGCGCGGGGGGCGTCAGCAGCGCTGCGTTGTTGACGAGGCTGGCGCTGGCGAAGCGCGACGCGTCGATGGCGCCGAGCCACGCCGCGAGGCGCTCGGCCACCGGCTGCGGGTCGGCCAGGTCGACGGCCCATTGCTCGATGCCGGGGGGCGCCGGCGGCGCCTTTCGCGACAGGCCGAGCACGACGTGACCGACCGTGCCCGCCAGCCGTTCGGCCACGGCCCGGCCCAGGCCGCGCGACGCGCCGGTGACGATGAAGAGGTGTTGCGGGGTCATGCCGCAAGGATACGCGGCCCCGCGCGGGCGGGCCCGTCAGGCCGGCGCGTCCGGCGACTCGGTCAGGCGGCCACGGCCAGCGCGTAGCGCGCGGCGAGGTGCCCCTCGGCGCCGGCGACATAAGGCACGGTCACCAGGGCGCGGTCCTCGGCGCCCAGACGCGACCAGACGAAGTCGCGCGCATTGCCCGGGTCGCCCTCGACGTAGAGCTGCGTCGTCAGCAGCTCGCGCGACCCCAGCTTCACCTTGACGTGGATGTGCGGCGCGCGACTGCCGTAGGCCACCGGCCGCAGCGTGCGGAAGCGCCAGCGGCCCTGCGCGTCGGCCTCGACGCGGCCGAACCCCTGGAACGCGCGGTCGGCGCGGTCGCCGTCGCCGGGATGGTGGTAGCGCCCCTGGTGGTCGCACTGCCAGATCTCCACCGCACCGCCGCGCAGGGCGCGCCCTTCCAGGTCGGTCAGCGTGCCCTCGACCCAGGCCGGCCGGCCCTGCGCATAGCGCAGTGCGCCGTTGCTCAGCAGGTCGGCGTCGCTGTCGGCCGGCAGCGCCACCGGGTAGAACGGGCCCTCGGTCTGGGCCGGCGTCGGACGCAGCCGCGTGCCGGCCTGGGCGCGCGCCCCGAGGTGCAGCGCGGGCAGCGCCACGCTGGCGGCGGCCAGGCGCAGCAGGTGGCGACGGTGGTTCGACGGCATGGTCATCGGCGGCTCCGGCAGGCCAGGGGATCGCGGTAGGAGCGTCGATGCTGGCATGGGTTCCCGATGCCTGCACGCCGCCCCTAGAACGGCACCGGGCTGGCGAGGGTGACCGGCCGGCCGGTCACCGGATGCGTCAGGCGCAGCTCGCAGGCATGCAGCAGCAGCCGGGGCTCGGCGTCGGTGCCGTCGCCATAGAGCGCATCGCCGACGATCGGATGCCCCTGCGACGCCAGATGCACGCGCAGCTGGTGCGAGCGGCCGGTCAGCGGCGCCAGCGCGAGCCGGGTGCGCCGAAGGAGCGCGTCGCGCGACAGCACCGTCCAGTCGGTGCGCGACGGCTTGCCCCGCTCGACGTCGACCTTCTGGCGCGGCCGGCGCGGCCAGTCGGCCGCCAGCGGCAGCTCGATGCGCCCGGCGTCGTCGGCCGTCAGGCCATGCACCACGGCCTCGTAGCGCTTGTCCACCTGGCGCCCGGCGAAGGCCTGCGACAGCGCCCGCTGCGCGGCCGCGCCGCGGCCGAACAGCATCACGCCCGAGGTGGCCTCGTCCAGCCGGTGCACCACCCGCGCGTCGGGCCAGTCGGACTGCACGCGCGCGGCGACGCAGTCGCTCTTGCCGGGCCCGCGGCCGGGCACCGCCAGCAGGCCGGCGGGCTTGTCCACCGCCAGCAGCGTGTCGTCGCAGTACAGCAGCGTGAGGCCTTGCACGGGCCGGATTGTCCGGCGGCGGCGACAAGCCCCGACGCGGGCAACGGCCGCAGCGCTCGACCACAATCATTTCCCATGACTGCATTCGCATGGCGCCCCCTGATGCTCGCCGTGACGGCCGCCGCCTGGGTGCCGCACGGTGCGCAGGCGCAGACGCCGGCCCCGGCGCCCGCACCCGCGCCCGCCCCTTCGCCCGCGCCGGCACCGGAGGCCGGGGCACCGCAGCGGGTGGAAATCAGTGGCCAGCGCGGCGACGACGAGCAGCAGCGGCGCCGCTCCACCGCCGCCAAGATCGTGATCGGCCGCGAGGAGATCGAGCGCTTCGGCGACGCCAATACGCTGGAGGTGCTCAAGCGCCTGCCCGGCGTCACCGTGCCCGGCGCGCCCGGCCGCGGCGGCAACCCGCGCATGCGCGGCATGGCCGGCGGCTACACGCAGATCCTCGTCGACGGCGAGCGCATCGCGCCCGGCTTCTCGCTCGACTCGATCCCGCCGGAGCAGATCGAGCGCATCGAGATCCTGCGCGCGCCCACCGCCGAGACCGGCGCGCGCGCGATCGCCGGCACCATCAACATCGTGCTGCGCGAGGGCTTCCGCAAGCGCCTGAACGACCTGAACGTGGCCCTGGCCGTCGAGGACGGCCATGTGTCGCCGTCGCTGTCCTGGACCCGCAACGACACCTTCGGCCCCTGGATCGTCAACGGCTCGCTGTCCCTGTTCGACCGCCGCACCGTCACCCCGAGCCGAAGCGACCGCCTCGACACCGTCGAAGCCACCGGCGTGCCGGTGCTGCAGCGCACGGGCCTGTTCCGCAGCGACGACCAGCGCCGCGGCCTGCATGCCAGTGCCCGGCTCCAGTGGCGCGACGACCAGGGCACGAGCCTGATGCTGATGCCGCTGCTGATCGCCAGCGAGGGCGACAACCGCGGCCGCGGCACGCTCGACCAGCCGTTCGGCGCCACGCCGCCGGAGTTCGCGCGCAGCGACACGCTCACCGAAGGCCGCTTCCGGTTGGCGCGGCTCAATGCCAACGTCAACCACCGCCTCGGCGCAGGCCCGCGCGTGGAGTGGCGCGCCGGCTTCGGCGACGGGCATTGGCGCGGCCGGCAGCACCGCGACGAGTTCGACGCCACGGACACGCTGAGCCAGACCTACGACGAGGACACCGACAACCGCGACCGCAATGCGACGCTGAGCCTGAAGGTGTCGTCGCTGCTGGGCGACGGACACCAGGCGGTGGGCGGCATCGAACTGGAAGACAACCAGCGCCGCGAGAGCAAGACGACGCTGCGCAACGGCGTGCCGCAGCTCACGGAGTTCGGCGAGAACCTGGAGGCCTCGTCGCGCCGCTACGCGCTCTACGCGCAGGACGAGTGGACCGTCAACCCGCAGTGGTCGGTGCATGCGGGTCTGCGCATCGAGGGCATCACGACCCGGGGCCAGGGCGAGGGCCAGGACGAGAACCGCAACCGCAGCCGCGTCACGACGCCGCTGCTGCACGCGGTGTGGAAGCCCTCCCCCGGCGCGCGCGACCAGCTGCGGGCCAGCCTGACGCGCAGCTACCGCGCCCCGGGCCTGGGCCAGCTGATCGGCCGCCCCTCGGTGAACCGGGTCGAGCCGGCGCCGGGACCCAACAGCGAGATCTCGGCCGATACGGCCGGCAATCCGGCCCTGCGGCCGGAGGTCGCGCTGGGCATCGACCTCGCCGCCGAGCGCTACCTGGCCGAGGGCGGCGTGCTGTCGGCCAACCTGTTCGTGCGCCGCATCACCGACCTGATCCGCAACGTGGTGGCGCTGGAGGACGTGAGCTGGTCGCCCGGCCAGCCGCGCTACGTGTCGCGGCCGCAGAACATCGGCAATGCGCTGTCGCGCGGCATCGAGCTGGAGGCGAAGTTCCGCCTCGACCAGCTCGTGACCGACGGCCCGCGCACCGAGGTGCGCGCCAACGCATCGCTGTACAGCTCGCGTGTGGACGCCGTGCCGGGGCCCGACAACCGTCTGGCCGAGCAGCCCGGCGGCACGCTCAACCTCGGCGCCGACCACCGCTTCCGCGGCACGCCGTTCACGCTCGGCGGCAACATCAACCACACGCCCGGCTACCGCACGCGCCTGGACGCCGACCGGGTGGCGGTGCAGTCGCGCAAGACGGTGGTCGACGCCTATGCGCTGTGGGCGCTCGACGCCGACACCAAGCTGCGGCTGACGCTGTCCAACGTGCTGGCGCCCGACACCTGGAACACGACCCTGGTGCAGAGCCAGGGTCAGCTTCAATCCACGCGCACGACCGTGCGGTCGTGGGTGAATGCGCAGCTGCGGCTGGAGATGAAGCTGTAGCGACGGCGCGGCCGTCGCGGGGGGATGGGGTACTTCGGCGCCGGTGACGGGTTCCGGGGTCCGCCCAGTGTTGCGGTCGATTGCTCGCCAGAAGTAGCCGCCATCCTAGCGTTGCCGCAGCGCCGCGGTCCCCGGAACAGCACCGGGGACCGGCCCCATCTGCGCTACGCTTGCGCCCTTTTTCACGCTCGAGGCCGCCTTCCTTGTTCGCCTTCTTCGAACGGCTGATCCCGCCCTACCCCGAAGCCGCCGTGCGACCGGCGCCGGACCGGCTGCTGCCCTTCCTGTGGGCCTGCACCGCCGGGCTGCGGCCGCACCTGCTGGCGATGACGCTGCTGGCCGCGGCCATCGGTGCCTTCGAAGGCCTGATGTTCGCGTTCATGGGCCGCATCGTCGACTGGCTGGCCTCGGTGCCGCCGGCGCAGCTGTGGGAGCGCCACGGCAACACCCTGGGCTGGCTCGCGGTGGCGCTGGGCGCCAGCCTCGTGGTCACGCTGGCCTGGGCGCTGATGCGCTTCAACACCATGGCGGGCAACTTCCCGATGCGGCTGCGCTGGCAGTTCCACCGGCTGCTGCTCGGCCAGAGCATGAGCTTCTACCAGGACGAGTTCGCCGGCCGCATCGCCACCAAGCTGATGCAGACGGCGCTGGCGGTGCGCGACTGCTGGATGATCGCGTCGGACATCCTGGTCTACGTGGTGGTGTATTTCCTGACCCTGATCGGGGTGCTGGCCGGCTTCGACGCCTGGCTGCTGGCGCCCTTCCTGGGCTGGCTGCTGCTGTACACCGCGTCGCTGTGGTACTTCGTGCCCAAGCTGGCGGCGGTGGCCAAGGAGCAGGCGGACGCGCGCTCGCTGATGACCGGCCGCATCACCGACGCCTACACCAACATCGCCACCGTCAAGCTGTTCTCGCACACGCACCGCGAGGCGGCCTATGCGCGCTCGGCGATGGGCGAGTTCCTCGGCACGGTGCACCAGCAGATGCGCCTGGTGACAATGGTCGACCAGATCAACCAGGCGCTGTCGGTGGCGCTGATCGGCAGCTCGATGGGCCTGGCGCTGTGGCTGTGGTCCGAGGGCCAGGTGGGCGCCGGCGCGGTGGCCGCGTCCAGTGCGATGGCGCTGCGCCTGAACGGCATCGCGCACTGGATCATGTGGGAGCTGGCGTCGCTGTTCGAGCACATCGGCACCGTGGCCGACGGCATCGGCATCCTGTCGCGCCATCACAGCGTGGTGGACAAGCCCGGTGCCGGCACGCTCGCCGTGCCGCGCGGCGAGGTGCGCTTCGACGCGGTGGGCTTCCACTACGGCACCGACGCGGCGCCGACGCGGCACGTGATCGAGGACCTCTCGCTGACCATCCGCCCGGGCGAGAAGATCGGCCTGGTGGGTCGGTCCGGCGCCGGCAAGAGCACGGTGGTGAACCTGCTGCTGCGCTTCTACGACATCCAGCAGGGACGCATCCTGGTCGACGGGCAGGACATTTCCGCGGTGACGCAGGAAAGCCTGCGCGCCAACATCGGCATGGTCACGCAGGACACCTCGCTGCTGCACCGGTCGGTGCGCGAGAACATCCTGTACGGCCGTCCCGACGCCACCGAGGAGCAGATGCGCGCCGCGGCGGCGCGGGCCGAGGCCGGCGAGTTCATCGAGAGCCTGGTCGATCCCAAGGGCCGCAAGGGCTACGACGCCCACGTGGGCGAGCGCGGCGTCAAGTTGTCCGGCGGCCAGCGCCAGCGCATCGCCATCGCCCGCGTGATGCTCAAGGACGCGCCGATCCTGCTGCTGGACGAGGCCACCAGCGCGCTCGACAGCGAGGTCGAGGCCGCGATCCAGGCCAGCCTGTACCGGCTGATGGAGGGCAAGACGGTGGTGGCGATCGCGCACCGGCTGTCCACCATCGCGGCGATGGACCGGCTGGTGGTGATGGACAAGGGCCGCATCGTCGAACAGGGCACGCACCGCGAGCTGCTGGCGCGCGGCGGCATCTACGCGCGGCTGTGGGAACACCAGAGCGGCGGCTTCCTCGGCGAGGAGGTCGACGAAGAGGCCGTTGCTTCCGGCCGGCCCGCACCCGAGAAGGACTCGCTCGTCGATGACTGACACCTTCGGTTGGGCCCTGGTGGGCCCCGGCAACATCGCGCGCCGCTTCGCGGGCGCGCTGCGCGGCGTGCCGGGCGCACGCCTGGCGGTGGTGGCCGGCCGCGACGCCGGCCGCGCCGAGGCCTTCGCCCGCGAGTGGTCCGTGCCCGGCACGGCGCCGGCGGTGCACGGCAGCGACCTCACCGCCTTGCTGACGCGCGACGACGTGCAGGCGGTCTACGTGTGCACGCCGCACCCGCACCACGCGGCGCCGGTGCGCGCCGCGCTGCTGGCCGGCAAGCCGGTGCTGTGCGAGAAGCCGCTCACGCCCAGTGCCGCGGCCACGCGGCCGCTGGTGGAACTGGCCGCCGCACGGGGCGTGTTCCTGATGGAAGCGGTGTGGACCCGCTTCCTGCCGGTGTACGCCGAGGTGCGTGCCTGGCTCGACGCGGGCGAGATCGGCACGGTGCGGGCGATGCAGTCCGACTTCGTGATCGACCGCCCGCCACGGCCCGGCGACCGGCGCTACACCGCGGCGCTGGGTGGCGGCACGCTGCTGGACATCGGCATCTACAGCATCACGGTGTCGCGCATGGTGCTGCCCGGCGTGCCGGTGCAGGGCTTCGACGTGCGCGCGCGCCTGGGCGACGAGCCGGTGGACGTGCAGCTGGCCGCCACGCTGGACTTCGGCGACGGCCGCACCTCGCAGTTTTCCTGCGGCTGGTTCGGCAGCGGCAGCAACGCGTTCCGCATCCAGGGCGAGCGCGGCCGCATCGTGGTGCACGGTGGCGGCTTCTGGCAGGCCACCGCCGCCACGCTGGAGCGCGACGGCGCACCGCCGCAGACCGTGCAGACCCCGTTCCGCGTCAACGGCTTCGAATACGAGATCGAGGAGACGATGCGCTGCGTGAGCGCCGGTCTCGCGGCCAGCCCGGTGCTGCCGCCGGCGGAGTCGCTCGCGGTGGTCGAGCTGATGGACGCCATGCGCGAGCGCATCGGCGTGCGTTACCCCTTCGAATGACGGGCCGGCGCGGTCCGTATCATCGCGGCGCATGATCCGTCCCGTCCGCACCCTGCTGCGCATCTTCGCCACCGGCGCGCTGGCCGCACTGCCGCTGGCCGCCACGCTGCTGATCTTCGCCTGGGCCGCCGGCGTGTTGATCAAGTGGCTGGGCCCGGACAGCGTGGTCGGGCGCACGCTGGTGTCGATCGGCCTGGGCGTCGGGGCTTCCGAGGTGGTGGGCTACGCCATCGGCGTGGCCATCGTCGCGGTGGCGATCTTCGGCCTGGGCCTGCTGGTGGAAGCCGGGCTGCAGCGCGGCCTGGCCGCGGCCGCCCATGCGCTGCTGTCGCGCATCCCGCTGGTGGGCTCGGTATACGACCTGATCCAGCGCATGGTCGGCCTGCTGCGCAGCAACGAGGCCGGCGACGGGCGCGGCCTGAAGTCGATGAGCGCGGTGTGGTGCCACTTCGGCGGGCCGAGCGCACAGGGCAGCAGCGCGGCGCTGGCCCTGCTGGGCAGCGACGTGCCGGTGCTGGTGAACGGCCAGCGCTGCCTGGCGGTGCTGATCCCCACCGCGCCGGTGCCGGTGGGCGGCGGCCTGCTCTACGTGCCCGAGTCCTGGATCACGCCGGCGGACATCGGCGTCGAGGCCGTGACCAGCATCTACGTGTCGATGGGCCTGACCTCGCCGCAGTACCTGCCGCGCGCCGACGGCGGGCCGGCCGCGATCACGGCCCCTGGAAGCCCCCCGCCCGCAGCGTGACCACGAGCGTGTCGCGGTGCCCCGGCCGCGACGCGTCCAGCGGCTGGATCGGCGTGGTCTCGTGGATCACGCGCGCGTCGTCGAGCAGCAGCGCCGACCAGGGCTCGGCCAGCGTGAAGCGCAGCCCGGCCGGCCCGTCGGCGTCGAACACGCGCGTCTCGCCGCCCTTGACGCCCTCGCGCGCCACCAGGATCACGGCCACCAGGTCCACTCCGTCGCGGTGCGCGCCCTCGGGCGTGGGACGGCCGATGCCGCCCGCGGTGTCGATGCGGAACGGATGCGCCTCCACGTACCAGGGCTGCACGCCGCGCAGCGCGTCGGCGCGGTCGGCCAGCATCCGCAGCAGGCGCGGCCACAGGGCGTCGGCCGTCAGTGCAGCCTCGATCGGCTCGAACCAGCGCTCGATGCCGCCGTGCAGCGCGTTGTATTCCACCGGTTGCCAGTGCGCACGGTGCGGCGCCAGCGTGACGCGGTCGGTGTCGACGACGAAGGAGCCGTGCCGGCGCTGGCGGTAGCGGCCGCCGTCGCGCAGGTGGGCGTCCGGTGGCAGCCGGTCCCAGAACGGCTTCCAGGGGTCGAGCGCGCCGGAGGCCACGCCGAGCAGGCGGTACAGACCGGCGGCGTCGAGCACGGCGCGGCCGTCGCGCCGCAGCGCCGCGTCCACCTCGGCCGGTGCGGTGATGGGGGGCGCGAGCAAGGCGCGGCCCTCAGGCGCGCGCCGCGGCGGCCTCGGCCCCGCGCGCCAGCGCCTGCAGCTTGGCCTGCGCCACGCCGCGGTCCATCGGTGCCATGCCGCAGTTGGTGCAGGCGATGAGCCGGTCACGCGCCACGAACTGCAGCGCGCGGCCGATGGTGTCGGCCACCTCGTCGGGCGTCTCGATCGCATCGCTGGCCACGTCGATCACGCCCACCATCACGTCCTTGCCTTCCAGCAGACCGATCAGGTCCAGCGGCACGTGCGAGTGCATGCACTCCAGGCTGACCTGGTCGATGCGGCTGCGCGCCAGCGCCGGGAACACCTGCGCGTACTGGCGCCACTCCTGTCCGAGCGTGTCCTTCCACTGCCGGTTCGCGTCGATGCCGTAGCCATAGCAGATGTGCACCGCGGTGCGGCAGGTCAGGCCCTGGGCGGCGCGCTCGAGCGCAGCCACGCCCCAGTCGGCGGCTTCGGCCATGTAGACATTGAACGCCGGCTCGTCGAACTGCACGATGTCGATGCCGTCGGCCTGCAGCGCCAGCGCCTCGCGGTTGAGCAGTTCGGCGAACGCGAAGGCGAGCTTCGCGCGGTCGCCGTAGTGGCGGTCGGCCACGGTGTCGACGATGGTCATCGGCCCGGGCAGCGTGAACTTGGTGGTGCGTGTCGTATGGGCGCGCAGCAGCTTCGCCTCGGGCTCGTGCACGCGGCAGTCCAGACGCAGCGGCCCCACCACCTGCGGCACCATCGCCTTGTAGCGGTCGGCGCGGATGCCCATCTCGACCTTGTGCTCGAAGTCGATGCCCTGCACCCGCTCGAGGAAGCCGTGCACGAAGTGCTGGCGCGACTGCTCGCCGTCGCCGATGGTCGACAGCCCGGCGTCCTCCTGCGTCTTGATCCACAGCAGCGTGGCGTCGCGCTGGGCCTGCGCCAGCGCCTCGCCCTCGGCCTGCCAGCGCGGCCACAGCTTGCCCGTCTCGGCCAGCCAGTGCGGCTTGGGCAGGCTGCCGGCGATGGCGGTGCGGAACATGGTGCGTCTCCTGTCGTGGGGCTGCGAGGATAGCCGCCCCGCCGCGCGCGGGCGTGCCGCGCCGCCCGCGGCTCAGTCCGCCTGCCAGCGGTCGCCGGGGCCGAGGCCGGCCGGCGGCTGCAGCGCAGCGCGCGCCTGCGCGTCACCCAGCAGCCGGCCGTGCCACCACAGCGTGGTGATGCGCGCGATCAGCGCCTGGTGGGCGGCCTCGAGCGCGAGCGTGCGGGCCTCGCGCGCCCCGCGGCCGCCGCGGGCCCGACCGGCGAGCCGCCGGTCCTCGTTGCCGCCGAAGGTCATGTGGTCGGCGCCGTCGAGCCACAGCAGCGCCCGCCGGTCGATGCCGGCCGGCAGGCCGTCGTAGACACGGGCCCGGTCCTCGCCGCCGAACGCCTGACCCAGCGGGTCGCCGTCGAGCGAGCCGGTCAGCAGCAGCAGCGGCCGCTGCAGGTCGCCGAACGGCGCGCCGGCAGCCTGCGGGTCGTCGCGACCGGGTGCGGGGCTGAAGGCCACGAAGGCGGCGAACCGGGGGTCGGCCAGCACCGGCCCGCGCCGCGGGTAGGCCTTGCCGGCCAGGCCCAGCACGGTCTGGGCCCCGAAGGAATGACCGGACGCGCCGATGGCGTCGGGCCGCACGCGGGCCCAGGGCGAACCCGGTTCGCGAACGCGGCGCAGCACCTCGTCGAGCACGAACCGCACGTCGCCCACGCGCGCCAGCAGCTGGTCGGCGCTGGCCGCCCGCCGCAGTGCGACCAGGCCATCGCGCAGCGTCTGGCTGTCACTGCCCGGGTGCTGCACGTGAACCACCGCGAGGCCGGCGTCGCGCCAGGCCCGCCCGAACACGTCGCCGCCCTCGCGGCTGCCGCCCAGGCCGTGCGAGTGGATCACGAGGCCGCAGGGGGCGTCGCCGTCGGGCCAGCGCACCCGCAGCGGCAGATCGCGGCCGCGGGCCGGGTCGCGCCAGGTCAGGTCCTCGTGGGCGGCCGAGGCCCGGGCGATGCCGGGGCCGAACGGGGTGGTGGCGGCCGCGATGCCGGCCAGCAGACTGCGTCGGTCCATGGCGGCATGCTGCCGACCCCGTGTGAACGCCGTGTTGCCGGCCGCAACGACCGCATAGACTCCGGAACAGGATGTCACGACCCGACGATACGGACGCATTGCAGCGCGCGCTGGCCGAGGTGGCGCGCCTTCAGGCCGAGAACCGCCGCCTGAACGATCTGCTCGACATGGCGCAGGACTTCGGCCGCATCGGCATCTGGGAGCGCGACCCGCGGACGCTGGAAGGCCGCTGGGACCGGCATGTGTTCCGCTTCTTCGGCTTCGAGGCGGACGCCTCTTCCACGCCGCCGTTCGGCGTGGCCTCGCAGCGCATCCTGCCGGAGGACCGTCTGGACGAGGCGTTCCTCGCCTCGCTGAGCCGGCCCGGCCTGTACTCGCACCGCTACCGCGTGCGCCAGCCCGACGGCTCGCTCAAGCACATCCACTCCCACTGGCGCGTCGCGGCCGACGCGCAGGGGCGGCCCGACAAGGTGATCGGCGTGATGCTCGACGACACCGAGACGCACGGCCTCGCGGTGCAGGCCCAGCGCGCCTCGGCCCAGCTCGACATGGCGCTGCAGGTGGCCGGCATCGGCCTGTGGCGCTACGACTTCGCCACCGGCCGCATCCACCACGACGAGCGCGTGCAGCAGCAGGTGGGGCGCTCGATGGGCCCGGAGGGCGTGCCGATCGAGACGGTGCGCGACTGGGTGCACCCGGACGACCTGGAGGAACTCCGCCTCGCGTTCCAGAAGGCCGTGGACACCGGCCTGCCGGTCGACACGCAGACGCGCTACCGGCACGCCGACGGCACCTATCGCACCATCCTGACGCGCCGCGTGGTCCAGCGCGGCGCCGGCGGCGAGCCGGTCACGATGATCGGCGTGGGCCTGGACGTGACCGAGCAGCAGGCCCGCACCGAACAGGCCCTGCAGCTGGCGCGCCGGCTCGACGCCGCGGCCGAGGCGGCGCGCGTGGGCCTGTGGTCGGTGGCACTGGACGGCAGCTCCACCCAGTGGAGCTCGCGCATGTTCACGCTGCTCGGCCATGACCCGGCCCTGGGCGCGCTGCGGCTGGGCGACTCGCTGCGCCACTACGCGCACCCGGCCGACCGCGACCGTGTCGCGCAGCAGGTGCTGGAATGGTTCCGCGGCCCGGTGGGCACGCCGCTGGTGGTCGAGTCGCGCATCGTCCGGCCCGACGGTGCGGTGCGCTGGATGGAGATCCGCGGCGCGCAGGAGGTCGACTCCGACGGCGTGCGCCGCGCCTTCGGCGTGATGCTCGACGTGACCGAGCCGCGCGAGGTGCTGACGCGGCTGCGCGAGGCGCACGAGAGCGTGACGCTGGCCGTGTCCAGCGTCGGCATGGGCACCTGGTCGCACGACGTGGCCACGTCCGAGGACGTCTGGGACGAGCAGATGTTCCGCCTGCGCGGCCTGCCCCCGCGCGACCGCGCGCTGACGCTGGCGGAGCGCCTCGAGCTGGTGCTGCCCGAGGACCGCGCCGTGGCCGAGGCGGCGGCGCGGCCGCTGCTGGAAAGCGCCGACCCGATCGCCTACGAGTTCCGCATCCGGCGCCCGGACGGCGAGGTGCGCACGATCGCGTCGCGCTCGGTCGCGCTGACCGACGCCGACGGCCGGGTGATCCGGCGCCTGGGCGTCAACTGGGACGTGACCGAGTCGCGCTCGCTCGAGCGGGCGCAGCGCGAGCGCGAGCTGGCCCTGCGCGAAAGCCGCTCCAAGTCCCTGCTGTTCTCGCGCATCAGCCACGAGCTGCGCACGCCGCTGAACGCGGTGCTCGGCTTCACGCAGCTGCTGCTGGCCGAGGGCGACCGCACCGACCCGGCCCAGCGACGGCGCCGGCTGGAGCAGATCCAGGCCGCCGGCGAGAGCCTGCTGACGCTGGTGGACGGTGTGCTCGACCTGAGCGAGCCGGCGGCGCCGGACTCCGGGGGCGAGCCGGTCAGCCTGGCGGCGGCGGTGGACGCCGCGCTGACGCCGCTGGCCACCACCATCGCCGTGCGCGGCCAGCAGGTGGTGCGCGGCAACCTGTCGGCCCTGGTGTGGGGGCACCCGTCGCGGGTGCAGCAGGTGGTGGCCCAGCTGGTGGGCAATGCCGTCAAGTTCAACCGTCCCGGCGGCTCGATCCGCATCAGCGCCCGGCAGGACGAACACGAGGCGGTGCTCACGGTGGCCGACAGCGGGCCCGGCATCGACCCGGCCGTGGCACAGCGGCTGTTCGAGGCCTTCGAGAGCACGCTGGTGCAGGGGCACGGCCTGGGCCTGGCCATCGCCCAGGCGCAGGCGCAGCGCATGGGCGGGTCGATCCGCCTGGCGCGCACCGGCGGCGAGGGCAGCCTGTTCGAGCTGCGGCTGCCGCTGGCCGCCAGCCGCGCGCCCGCGGCCGGCGCCCCCGGCCGGCCGACGGTGCTCTACATCGAGGACAACGAGGTCAACATGATGATCGTGCGCGAGCTGCTGACGCAGCGACCGCACATCGCCTTCCACGGCGCGCCCGACGGGCTGCGCGGGCTGGCCCTGGCCGCCGAGCTGCGCCCGGCCCTGCTGCTGGTGGACATGCAGCTGCCCGACATCGACGGTCTGGAGGTGCTGCGCCGGCTGCGCGCCGACCCGCGCATCGCCGGCACCCGCTGCGTGGCGCTGTCGGCCAATGCGATGGCCGAGGACATGCAGCGCGCACGGGCTGCCGGCTTCGCGGACTACTGGACCAAGCCGATCGACCTGACCCGGTTCCTCGAGGCGATCGACGCGCTGCTGCCGGTGCCGGACACGGCCTGACGCGGGCCGGGCAGGCGCCCTGCCCCGCGCGCTAGCGCGCGGCGGGCGTCACCGGCGTCAGCGGTGCACGGCCCGACAGCACGGCGATCAGGTTGTCGGCGGCCAGCATCGCCATCTTCATGCGCGTGGCCAGCGTGGCACTGGCGATGTGCGGCGTGAGCACCACGTTGGGCACCTGCAGCAGCGCCGGGTGCACCGCCGGCTCGCCCTCGAACACGTCCAGGCCCGCCGCGGCGATGCGGCGCTCGGCCAGCGCCTGCGCCAGCGCGGCGTCGTCGACCACGCCGCCGCGCGCCACGTTGGTCAGCGTGGCCGTGGGCTTCATCTGCGCCAGCTCGGCCGCGCCGATGGCGTGATGGCTCGACGGCGAGTACGGCACCACCAGCACGAGGTGGTCCGCCTCGGCCAGCAGCGTGGCCTTGTCGACCCAGCGTGCGCCCAGCGGCGCTTCCTGCGCCGGGTCGAGGCGGCTTCGGTTGTGATAGATCACCTTCATGCCGAAGCCGAGCGCGCCGCGGCGGGCGATGGCCTGGCCGATGCGGCCCATGCCCAGGATGCCGAGGGTGGCCCCGTGGACGTCGGCGCCGCAGAAGAAATCGTGCGACCAGCGCTTCCACTGGCCGGCGCGCAGGAACCGCTCGCCTTCGGCGACGCGGCGCGCGGTGGCCATCATCAGCGCGAAGCCGAAGTCGGCGGTGGTCTCGGTGAGCACGTCCGGCGCGTTGGTCACCACGATGCCGCGCGCGGCGCACGCCGCCACGTCGATGTTGTTGTAGCCCACCGCCATGGAGCACACGGCGCGCAGGTCCGGGCAGGCGGCCACCAGGGTGGCGTCGACGGGCTCGCTGGCCGCGACGAACAGGCCCTGCCGACCCTGCAGCCGGCGCACCAGCTCGTCGCGCGGCCAGTCCACCGGCGCGTCGTTGACGCTGACGTCGAAGTGCTCACGCAGGCGCGCCAGCACCTCGGGGAAGATCTGGCGCGCGATCAGGACGGACGGACGCATCGGCGATGCCTCGCTAGACGAAGAACAGGAAGGTCATCAGCACGAACAGCGGCAGCAGCACCACGCCGCTCCAGGCCATGTAGCCGAAGAAGCTCGGCATGGCGATGCCGCGGTCCTCGGCAATCGCCTTGACCATGAAGTTCGGGGCGTTGCCGATGTAGGTGTTGGCGCCCATGAACACCGAGCCCGCGGAGATCGCGGCCAGCGTGGCGGCATGGGTGGTCATCAGGGCCGCCGGGTCGCCGCCGGCCAGGTTGAAGAACACCAGGTAGGTCGGTGCGTTGTCGAGGAACGAACTGAGCCCGCCCGACAGCCAGAAGTAGGCCCAGGGCAGGTTCGCGCCGGTCCCGTCCGTGACCGCGCGGGCCACCGCGGCGAAGGGCCCGGCCTCGCCGGCGCGCAGCATGGCCAGCACGGGCACCATGGTGACGAAGATGCCGATGAACAGCTTGCCCACCTCCTGCATCGGCGCCCAGCTGAAGTGGTTCTTCTCGCGCACGCCCTTGGGCGTGATCGCCAGGGACAGCAGGGCCACGCCCACCAGCAGCACGTCCCGCACGATCTGCTGCAGCTCGACCTGCGTACCCCACACGTCGAACGAGACGCCGGGCTTCCAGGTGCCGCTCATCAGCACCAGGCCGACCACCAGGCCCAGCGGCAGGAAGTTGATCGCGCCGTCGAGGCCGAATCGCGCCGTGTCGGGCGTCGGGTCGGTGGGCAGCACGCCCTCCTTGCGGTAGTAGTACGTGTCGATCACGTAGAAGATCGCCAGCAGCGAACCCAGCAGCAGCAGGGTCTCCGGGAAGATGTGCTTCGCGGTCCAGAAGAAGTCGACGCCCTTGAGGAAGCCGAGGAACAGCGGCGGGTCGCCCAGCGGCGTCAGCGAGCCGCCGGCGTTGCTGACCGTGAAGATGAAGAACACCACCACGTGCGCCACATGCTTGCGGTTGTCGTTGGCACGGATCAGCGGGCGGATCAGCAGCATCGACGCGCCGGTCGTGCCCATGATGCTGGCCAGGACCGAGCCCACGCCCATGATCGCGACGTTGGTGGCCGGACTGCCGTGCAGGTTGCCGCGCACGTAGATGCCGCCGGCCGCGGTGTACAGCGCCACCAGCAGCACGATGAACGGGATGTACTCGGCCACGAGCGTGTGCACCAGCAGGCCCCCGGTGATGGCCGCGCCCTGCGTGGCCGCGAACGGCAGCACGAACAGCAGGGCCCAGCCCGCGGCGATCTTGCCGAAGTGGTGGTGCCAGACCCGCGGCAGCAGCAGCGGCATCAGGGCGATCGACAGCAGCACCCCGGCGAAGGGCAGGCCCCACCACGCGCTGAGTCGGCTGCCGTCGAGATCGGCGGCCATCGACGGCAGGCTCGGCAGGGCCAGGCCGGCGCCGAGGGCCAGGGACCGTGGAAGGCGCGGGATCGAAAGCGGCATGGCGTCGGGCGGTGAAGGGTCGGACCGGCAACCGGCCCGGCTCTGCAGCGCTGCTGCACGCACGGTCGCCAGCGGCGTCGAGGCGGGGCGATTCTAGGCGGGCACTTGACCGGAACCTGACGGCGCCGGCGCCGCCAGCAGGGCCGCGCGTTCGGCCGCCGGGACCCAGCGCCACTGGCCGGGCTCGGGCACGCCTTCGAGCGTGAGGCCGCCGAAGGCGCTGCGGTGCAGCGTGTCCACGCGGTTGCCCACCGCCGCCAGCATGCGCTTGACCTGGTGGTACTTGCCCTGCGTCAGTGTCAGCCGCAGGTCCCTCGGGCCGGCCTGCACGGCCGCCGCCGCGCTCACCGGCGCGGGGTCGTCGTCGAGCACCACGCCGTCGAGCAGGCGCTGCACCTGCGTCGCGTCCAGCGGGTGCCGGCATCCCACCTCGTAGACCTTGGGCACGTGATGTCGCGGCGAGGTCAGGCGATGGATCAGCGCGCCGTCGTCGGTGAGCAGCAGCAGCCCGGTGGTGTCCTCGTCGAGGCGGCCCACGGGCTGCACGCCGCGCACCCGCAGCGGCGGCGGCAGCAGCGTCAGCACGCCCGGGTGGTGGCGCGGGCGCTGCGAGCACTCGTAGCCGGCCGGCTTGTGCAGCAGCACCAGCGCGCGCTCGTGGAAGGGCCAGGCGCGCCCGTCCACCTCGAACACCAGGCCGTCGGTGTCGACGTCGGCGTCGTCGTCGACCACCTGCCCGGCGTGGCCGACGGCACCGCCGGCCAGCAGTGCCGCGCACTCGCGCCGCGTGCCGAAGCCCTGCGAGAACAGCACCTGCGACCAGCGCATCGGGCGCCGGCTCAGTCCAGGAAGCGGGCGAAGGCCGACACCGGCTCGCGCTCGGTGACGAGGCGGTTCTCCGGCGCCGACTCGTCGGCCCAGCCCAGCGCCATGCCGCACACCACCATCTCCCCCGGCGGCAGGGCCAGATGCGCGGCGATCTCCTTGTGGAAGCCGATGAACGCGGCCTGCGGGCAGGTGTCCAGGCCGCGGCCGCGCGCGGCGATCATCACGTTCTCGAGAAACATGCCGTAGTCGAGCCACGAGCCCTGGCGCAGGATGCGGTCGATGGTGAAGATCAGCCCCACCGGTGCGTCGAAGAAGGTGTAGTTGCGGCCGTGCTGCGCATGCATGCGCGGCTTGTCGCCCTTGGCGATGCCCAGCAGGCCGTACAGGTCCCAGCCCACCTTGCGCCGGCGCTCGATGTAGGGCGACACCCACTCGGTCGGGTAGTAGTCGTACTCGCCCACGTCGGCGCCGGTGGAGCCCGACGCCGCGTTGGCGTCGTGCGCGGCCAGGATGCGTCGCGACAGGCCGGCCTTGGCCTCGCCGGTGAGCACCGTCACCTTCCAGGGCTGCGTGTTCACGCCCGACGGCGCGCGCGACGACACGGCGAGGATCTCCTCGATGGTGGCGCGCGGCACCGGCGTGGGCAGGAAGGCGCGGATCGAGCGCCGCGAGGCGATGGCGGCGTCGACGGCGGCGGTGGTGGCAGGCGTGATCGGGGCGGGCGAGAGGATGCTCATGGAGGGCGTCGGTGCGGTGGGGCGGGCTCAGGCCGCCTGTCGGGGTGAATCGGAGGCCCGGCGCTGCCAGGCCTGGAAGGCGGTCTTCAACGTGGTCAGGTGCACGTCCACGGTGGCGTCGATGTCGCGGCCGTAGCCCCCGGCCATGCTCACGGCCACCGGGATGCCGCGGTCGTGGCAGGCGTCGAACACGCGGCGGTCGCGTTCGGCCAGCCCTTGCGCGGTCAGCCGCAGCCGGCCGAGCCGGTCGCCCTCGTGCGGGTCGGCGCCCGCCAGGTAGAACACGAGCCCGGGCGGCGTGTCGCCATGGCGGCGCCACAGTGCGTCCAGCGCACCGTCCAGGGCCTGCAGGTAGGGTTCGTCGGTGCAGCCGTCGGGCAGGTCCACGTCGAGGTCGCCGGCCTGCTTGCGGAAGGGGAAGTTCTTCGCCCCGTGCAGCGACAGCGTGAAGACGGTGTCGTCGTCCTGGAAGATCGACGCCGTGCCGTTGCCCTGGTGCACGTCGAGGTCGATCACCGCCACCCGCAGGAGCTGGCGGTGCAGGCGATGCCAATCGGCCTGCATCAGCCGCGCCGCGACGGCGGCGTCGTTGAACACGCAGTAGCCGCTGCCGCGGTCGGCCTGGGCGTGGTGGGTGCCCCCGGCCAGGTTGGCGGCCACGCCTTCGCCGTCGATCAGTGCCGCCCGGGCCGCGGAGATCGTGGCACCGACCGACCGCCGCGCCCGCTCGGCCATGCGCGGCGACCACGGAAAGCCGATCTCGCGCTGCTCGGCCGCGCTCAGGAACCCGTGCGCCACCGCGTCCACATAGCGCGGCGTGTGGGCCAGCGCGAGTTCGCCGTCGCTGGCCGGCAGGGCCTGGCCCATCCGGATGCCCGGGCACTCGGCCACGAGGCGGTCGCGCAGCTTCTCGTACTTGCCCATCGGGAAGGTGTGCCCTGGCGGCAGTGGCAGCACGAAGTGGTCGGCGTAGTAGGCCCGCATCGGGTCCGGATTGTGACCGGCGCTCCGGTTCTAGAAGGACGTCCCTAGAATGTTGCAGCGCAGCAAAAAGGGCTTGCAATGCTGGGGTAGACCCCTATACTTCGATCCATGCTGCACTGCAGCAAAGAATTTCGACCTTCCCCTGCAACCCCTCTCCAAGGAACCTCATCATGCTGACCGCTGAACAAGTGCTCGCCGCCCAGAAGGCCAACGTCCAGACCCTGTTCGGTCTGACCGGCAAGGCTTTCGAGGGCGTGGAAAAGCTCGTCGAACTGAACCTGCAAGTCGCCAAGTCCGCCCTGGGCGAGGCCAGCGATGCCACCAGCGCCGCCCTGTCGGTGAAGGACGCCCAGGAACTGCTGAGCCTGCAGGCCAGCCTCCTGCAGCCGACCGCCGAGAAGGCCGCCGCCTACACCCGCCACGTCTACGACATCGCTGCCGCGACCAACGCCGAAGTGGCCAAGGTGGCCGAGGCGCAAGTGGCCGACGCCCAGAAGAAGTTCCTGGGCCTGGTGGACAGCGCCTCCAAGAACGCCCCGGCCGGCACGGAAAACGCCGTCGCCCTGGTGCGCTCGGCCGTGGCCGCCGCCAACAACGCGTTCGAGAGCGTGCAGAAGGCTGCCAAGCAGGCTGCCGATGTCGCCGAAGCCAACTTCCAGGCCATGACCGCCACCGCGGTCAAGGCCACGTCCCAAGGCACGACCAAGGCCAAGCGCTCGGCCTGATCGGTCTGGTGAAGAGCCGCTGCTCATCGTCTGGCCCGCATGTTGCTTGCTGGATGAACGAGCGCAGGTGATGCACCTGAACTGAGCGCCGCCCGCAGGCCCCAAGCCTGCGCGCAACCAAGGTTGTCTCCTCGGTACCAGGTCTGACGGTACCTTTCACGGCCCGGTGGCAACGCCGGGCCGTTTTTCTTTGTCCGGGCGTCGACCGGGCCGCCTCTGCGCTTAATGCCATTGGCGAATTAGCTATGCACTTCTTTGTTCTTCTCAAATATATGAGGGGTTCATAGAGTGCCGGGCATGGACCCCATTGCCATCCTGAGCGGCTTCGCCGTCGGCGCGATCGTCGGAATGACCGGCGTGGGCGGCGGCTCGCTGATGACGCCGCTGCTGATCGGCGTGTTCAAGCTGAACCCGGCGGTGGCCATCGGCACCGACCTCTGGTTCGCTGCCCTCACCAAGACCGGCGGCGCGGTGGCGCACATGCGCCACGGCCATGTCGACTGGCGCATCACCCGGCTGCTGCTGGCCGGCAGCCTGCCGGCGGCGCTGGCCATGATCGCCCTGATGCACGCCACCGGCATCACCAAGGCCTGGGCCGGGGCGCTGACGCTGTCGCTGGGCATCGCCCTGCTGCTCACCGCCGTGGTGGTGGCCTACCGCGACGCCTGGACCCGCGTCGGCCTGTGGCTGGAGCAATGGCTGCCCGAGCGCCACAAGCCCGCGCTCACCGTGACGGCCGGCGTGCTGCTCGGCGCGCTGGTGACGCTGTCGTCGATCGGCGCCGGTGCGCTGGGCGCCACGCTGATCCTGCTGCTGTACCCGCGCATCCAGGCCCATCGCCTGGTCGGCACCGACATCGCGCACGCCGTGCCGCTGACGCTGGTGGCCGGCATCGGCCACGCCACGCTCGGTCATGTCGACTGGTCGCTGCTGGCGGCACTGCTGGTCGGCTCGCTGCCCGGCATCTGGCTCGGTGCGCAGCTCACCCGGCGCATGCCCGACCGGCTGATCCGGGCGCTCCTGTGCGTGTCGCTCGTGACCGCGGGCCTGAAGGTCATCCACTAGGTTTTCCGATGTACCAGTACACCGACTTCGACCGCGCCTTCGTGCGCGCCCGCGCGGCCCAGTTCCGCGACCAGCTCGAGCGCAACCTGAGCGGCGAGCTGACGGACGACGAGTTCCGGCCGCTGCGCCTGCAGAACGGCTGGTACGTGCAGCGCCATGCACCGATGCTGCGCGTCGCGGTGCCCTACGGTGCGCTGTCGTCGCGCCAGCTGCGCGCGCTGGCCCGCATCGCGCGCGACTTCGACCGCGGCTGGGGCCACTTCACGACGCGCCAGAACCTGCAGTTCAACTGGATCCCGCTGGCCCGCGCCGCCGACGTGATGGACGCGCTGGCCGACGTGGACATGCACGGCATCCAGACCAGCGGCAACTGCATCCGCAACATCACCAGCGACGCCTTCGCCGGCGTGGCGCCCGACGAGGTGGTGGACCCGCGACCCTACTGCGAGATCCTGCGCCAGTGGAGCACGCTTCATCCGGAATTCGCGTTCCTGCCGCGCAAGTTCAAGATCGCCGTCAGCGGCGCGCGCGAGGACCGCGCGGCCATCGGCTGGCACGACATCGGCCTGCAGCTGGTGCGCAACGACGCCGGCGAGGTGGGTTTCGAGGTCTACGTCGGCGGCGGCATGGGCCGCACGCCGATCATCGGCTCGCTCGCGTCGGCCTTCGTGCCCTGGCAGCAGATCCTCGTCTACATCGAGGCCGTGGTGCGCGTCTACAACCGCTACGGCCGGCGCGACAACGCCTACAAGGCGCGCATCAAGATCCTGGTCAAGGCCGAGGGCCAGCGCTTCTTCGACGCGGTGAACGCCGAGTTCCGCGCCATCCTCGACCGCGACACCGACGGCGCGGCGCACCTCGTGACGCCGGCCGAGCTGGCCCGCGTGGCCGCGTCGTTCACGGTGCCGGCCGGCGTGAAGCCCGAGCCCGAGCCGGCCGGCGACCCGGCCGCGCCGCGCGCGTTCACGCGCTGGGTGGAGCGCAACGTGCGCGGCCACCGCGTGCCCGGCTACCGCGCCGTGACGCTGTCGCTCAAGCGCGCCGGCCTGCCGCCGGGCGATGCCACCGACGCGCAGATGGACGCCGCCGCCGATCTGGCCGACCGCTTCAGCCACGGCGAGCTGCGCGTCACGCACCAGCAGAACCTGGTCCTGCCGTGGGTGCGCGCGGCCGAGCTGCCGGCGCTGTGGCGGGCCGCGCGCGACGCGGGCTTCGCCACGCCCAACGTCGGCCTGGTCACCGACATGATCGCCTGCCCCGGCGGCGACTACTGCGCGCTGGCCAACGCGCGCTCGATCCCGGTGGCCGCGCAGATCACCGAGCGCTTCGCCGACATCGACGAGCAGGAAGACCTCGGCGAGATCGACCTGCACATCAGCGGCTGCATCAACAGCTGCGGCCACCACCACAGCGGCCACATCGGCATCCTCGGCGTCGACAAGGACGGCGCCGAGTGGTACCAGCTCACGCTCGGCGGCGCCGACGGCAGCACGCGCAGCGGCACCGCCACGCCCGGCAAGGTGATCGGCCCGTCGTTCGCCGCCGACGAGATCGCCGACGCGGTGGAGGCCGTGCTCGACACCTATCGCGCCCGGCGCGCGGCCGGCGAACGCTTCGCCGACACCGTGCGCCGCGTCGGCGTCGACGCCTTCAAGGCCCCCGCCAACGCGGTGCGCCGCAGTACCGCCCCCGCCCCGGTGGCGGCCTGACGCACCTTGCACGAGCCCGCACCATGAAGTTCATCGACCTGCACCGCGACCCCTGGCGCGCCCTCGGCGGCGACGACGGCCCGCCCGTGAGCATCACGCCCGCGGCCAACCTGCTGCTGGACCTGGCGCAATGGCATGCCGTGCGCGCGCACTGGCCCACCGCCCTGCCGGTGGGGCTGAAGCTGGCCAACGACCAGGACATCGAAGGCCTCGCCGACGACCTGCCGCGCCTGGCGCTGGTGGCCCTGCACTTCCCCAAGTGGGTGGACGGCCGCGCCTACTCGCAGGCGCGCCTGCTGCGCTCGCGCTGGCGCTTTGCCGGCCAGGTGCGCGCCACCGGCGACGTGCTGGTAGACATGCTGCCGCTGCTGCACCGCACCGGCTTCGACGCCGTGGTGCTGCGCGCCGACCAGCGCGAGGACTCCGCGCGCCGCGCGCTCGGCTTCTTCCCCGGCCACTACCAGGGCGACGTGCACGACAACCGTCCGCTGTTCGCCCAGCCCGCCGGCACCGCCGAGCGCCGCGTGGCCGACGCGACCCGGC
This sequence comes from Aquabacterium sp. T101, assembly GCF_057219775.1. Lineage (NCBI taxonomy): Bacteria > Pseudomonadati > Pseudomonadota > Betaproteobacteria > Burkholderiales > Sphaerotilaceae > Aquabacterium > Aquabacterium sp. T101. Next base: position 51,159 of record NZ_JBXVVZ010000001.1, on the reverse strand, counting down.
GCGTCGTCGACGAGGGAGCCTCGACGTGAGCGCGATCGAGCTGCACGCCCGCGCCACCGAGGGCTTCGACGCCCGCGTGACGCAGGCGCTGGCGCTGCTGCGCGACGCCACCGCCGCGCACCCCGGCCGCATCGTGCAGGCCACCAGCCTGGGCGCGGAGGACATGGTCGTCACGGACCTCATCGCCCGTCACCAGCTGCCGGTGGCGCTGGCCACGCTGGACACCGGCAAGCTGCATGCGCCCACGCTGGCGCTGATCCCGCGCATCGAAGCCCACTACGGGGTCGCGGTGCAGGTGTTCCGCCCGGCCGACGCGGCCGTCGTCCGCTTCGTGCGCGACCACGGCGAGCGCGCCATGTTCGACAGCGTCGAGCTGCGCAAGGCCTGCTGCGCGGTGCGCAAGCTCGAACCCCTGGGCCGCCTGCTCGAAGGGCGCAGTGCCTGGGTCACCGGCCTGCGGCGCGAGCAGTCCGAGCACCGCGCCGAGGTGCCGTTCTCGCAGACCGAGGCCGGCGGCCGCGTCAAGTTCAACCCGCTGGCCGACTGGAGCTGGGCCGACGTGTGGCACTACATCGCCACCCGCGGCGTGCCCTACAACCCGCTGCACGACCAGTTCTTCCCCAGCATCGGCTGCGAGCCCTGCACCCGCGCCATCGCGCTGGGCGAGGACTTCCGCGCCGGCCGCTGGTGGTGGGAGCAGGACGGCGCCAAGGAGTGCGGCCTGCACGTGAAGAAGCCCGAAGGAGCGACCGCATGAACGCCCGCGTCCCGGTCGAGCAGCTGCTGCCCGCGCTCGACCACCAGCACCTGGACCATCTCGAGGAAGAGGCGATCTTCATCCTGCGCGAGGTGGCCGCCACGTTCGAGCGCCCCGCGCTGCTGTTCTCGGGCGGCAAGGACAGCTGCGTCGTGCTGCGCCTGGCCGAGAAGGCCTTCAAGCAGCGCCATGCGCAGGGCCGCTACGAGGGCCGCCTGCCCTTCCCGCTGCTGCACGTGGACACCGGGCACAACTTCCCCGAGGTGATCGAGTTCCGCGACCGCGTGGTGGCCGAACTCGGCGAGCGCCTCGTGGTGGGCCACCTGGAGGACTCCATCGCCCGCGGCACGGTGCGCCTGGCGCATCCGCTCGAGTCGCGCAACGGCCACCAGACCGTGACCCTGCTCGAAGCGATCGAGGAGCACCGCTTCGACGCGCTGATCGGCGGCGCGCGGCGCGACGAGGAGAAGGCGCGCGCCAAGGAGCGCATCTTCAGCCACCGCGACAGCTTCGGCCAGTGGCAGCCCAAGGAGCAGCGCCCCGAACTGTGGACGCTGTTCAACACGCGGCACCGCTCCGGCGAGCACTTCCGCGCCTTCCCGATCAGCAACTGGACCGAGCTCGACGTGTGGCTGTACATCGCCCGCGAGCAGATCCCCCTGCCCGACCTGTACTACGCCCACGCGCGCCCGGTGATCCGGCGCAAGGGCCTGCTGGTGCCGCTGACCGACGTGACCCCGGCCCAGGACGGCGAGAGCGTCGAGACCGCCACCGTGCGCTTTCGCACCGTGGGCGACATGACCTGCACCTGCCCGGTGGAAAGCAGCGCCGCCAGCGCGGCCGACATCGTGGCCGAGACGCTGACCGTCACCGTGAGCGAGCGCGGCGCCACCCGCATGGACGACCGCACCAGCGACGCGTCGATGGAGCGGCGCAAGAAGGAAGGGTACTTCTGATGAGCGCCAACGCCCGCGCCCTGCGCTTCCTCACCGCCGGCAGCGTCGACGACGGCAAGAGCACGCTGATCGGCCGCCTGCTGTTCGACAGCCAGGCGATCCTGGCCGACCAGATCGACGCGCTCGAGCGCCGTGCCGCCGGCGCGCCGATCGACCTGTCGCTGCTGACCGACGGCCTGGAGGCCGAGCGCGAACAGGGCATCACCATCGATGTCGCGTTCCGCTACTTCGCCACGCGCAGCCGCAAGTTCATCATCGCCGACGCGCCGGGCCACGAGCAGTACACGCGCAACATGGTCACCGCCGCCGCCGGCAGCGACGCCGCGGTGGTGCTGGTGGACGTGACCAAGCTCGACTGGCGCTCGCGCCCCGTGGCCCTGCTGCCGCAGACGCGCCGCCACGCGCTGCTGGCGCGCCTGCTGCGCGTGCCCGGCATCGTGTTCGCGGTCAACAAGCTCGACGCGGTGGACGAGCCCGGCCCGGCGTTCGACGCGGTGCGCGCCGCGCTGCGCACCTTTGCCGCCGAGGCCGGCATCGACGTGGCCGCCATCGTGCCGGTGTCCGCGCTGCGCGGCGACAACGTCACCCGGCCGCTGGACGCGCCCTGGTACGACGGCCCGTCGCTGCTGCAGGTGCTGGAATCGCTGCCCACCGCGCAGGACCGCGCCGACGGCGCGCTGGCGCTGCCGGTGCAGTACGTGGCGCGCGAGGACCGTGCCGGCGCTCCCGGCGCCGGCCACCAGCCCCGCGTGCTGTGGGGCCGCATCGCCCAGGGCGGCGTTGCGGCCGGCGACGCGGTGCAGGTGTTTCCCAGCGGCGAGCGCGCCTCGGTCACCGAGGTGCGCCGCGCCGGCGGCACCGTGGACTCGGCCGCGGCCGGCCAGAGCGCCGGCCTCGTGCTGGACCGGCAGCTCGACGTGTCGCGCGGCGACTGGATCGGCACGCCCGGCACCCTGCGCGAAGCCAGGCGCTTCACCGCCACGCTGGCGTGGCTGGACAACGAGCCCGCCGTGCTCGGCCGCAAGTACCTGCTGCGCCACGGCAACCGCTGGGTGCAGGGCCGCATCGCGTCGATCGAGCATGTGCTGGACATCCACACCCTGGTGCCCGGCGACGCGCACCGGCTGGCGGCCAACGAGATCGGCCAGGTGACCGTGGAACTGCAGCAGCCGCTGCCGCTGCAGACCTACACCGACAACCGCGTCGGCGGCGCGCTGATCGTGGTCGACCCCGCCAGCCACCGCACCAGCGGCGCGCTGCTGGTGCAGGCGCTGCCGGACGCGTCGGAGGGCGCGGCATGAAGCCGGTGGTGTTCGTCGGCGCCGGCCCCGGCGCGGCCGACCTGATCACCCTGCGCGGCGCGCAGCGCCTGGCACAGGCCGAGGTGGTGCTGCACGACGCGCTGACCGACCCGGCGTTGCGCGCGATGGCGCCGCAGGCGCAGTGGCTGGACGTGGGCAAGCGCGGCTTCTGCGACAGCACCGGCCAGGCCCGCATCAACGCGCTGCTGGTGCGCCATGCGCTGGCCGGCCGCGCCGTGGTGCGCCTCAAGGGCGGCGACCCCAGCGTGTTCGGCCGTCTCGAGGAGGAACTGCTCGCGCTGGCCGAGGCCGGCGTGCCGTCCGAGGTGGTGCCCGGCGTCACCGCGGCGCTGGCCGCGGCCGCCACCCAGCAGCGACCGCTGACGCGGCGCGGCGCGGGGCGCAGCGTGGCGCTCACCACCGCCATGACCCGCAGCGGCGAGCTGCGCGCGGCGCGCAGTGCCGACACCGAGGTGTTCTACATGGCCGGGCGCCAGCTCGGGGCGCTGGCGCGCCGCCTGCAGGACGCCGGTTGGCCGGCCGACACCCCCGCGAACGTGGTGTCCCGGGCCGGCTGGCCGGACCAGATCGCCACCGACCACCGCATCGGCGCCCTGGCCGAAGCGGCCCTGCTGCACGCCGGGCGACCCACCGTGGTCACGGTGGGTGTGGGGGCCCAGGCTGTGGCAAACCTGCCGGAAGTCAAGGTTTCGGTCAGGGCCGGGGCCGGAGCCCGGACCGCCCGGACATAAAATCCGCGCTTTGTGCGCCCTGCGGCGGCCCGTGGCCGGAGGTCGCTGGCCGTACCGCAACCTCCGTCACCGCAATGACCCACGTCGTCACCGAATCCTGCATCCGCTGCAAGTACACCGACTGCGTCGATGTCTGTCCCGTCGACTGCTTCCGCGAGGGCCCCAACTTCCTCGTGATCGACCCGGACGAGTGCATCGACTGCGCCGTGTGCATCCCCGAGTGCCCGGTCAACGCGATCCTGCCCGAGGAAGACGTGCCGCAGGACCAGATGAAGTTCATCCCGATCAATGCCGAGCTGGCCAAGAAGTGGCCCAGCATCACCAAGCGCAAGGCGCCGCAGCCCGACGCCGACGACTGGAAAGACAAGAAGGACAAGCTGGATCAGCTGATCCGGTGACCAGGAAACCATGACCACGACCATCGAGACCGACGCCGTCATCGTCGGCGCCGGCCCGGTGGGCCTGTTCCAGGTGTTCGAGCTGGGCCTGCTCGAGATCAAGGCCCACATCATCGATTCGCTCGCCTACCCCGGCGGCCAGTGCATCGAGCTCTATCCCGACAAGCCCATCTACGACATCCCGGCCGTGCCCGTGTGCACCGGCAAGGAACTGACGGACAACCTGCTCAAGCAGATCGAGCCGTTCGGCGCCACGTTCCATCTCGGCCAGGAGGTGAGCGTGGTGGAGAAGCAGGCCGACGGCCGCTTCTTCGTCGAGACGAGCAAGGGCACGCGCTTCCTCACCAAGACCATCTTCATCGCCGCCGGCGTGGGCGCCTTCCAGCCGCGCACGCTCAAGGTGGAGGGCCTGGACAAGTTCGACGGCTCGCAGCTCTTCTACCGCGTGCGCGACCCGGCGCAGTTCGCCGGCAAGAACCTCGTCATCGTCGGCGGCGGCGACTCCGCGCTCGACTGGACGCTGAACTTCGTGCAGGAAGGCCCGCACAAGGCCGAGAGCGTGATCCTGGTGCACCGCCGCGACGGCTTCAAGGCCGCACCGGCCAGCGTGGCGCGCATGAAGGAGCTGTGCGACGCCTACGAGATGCAGTTCATGGTGGGCCAGGTCACCGGCCTGGACGAGCGCGACGGCCGCCTCACGGCGGTCAAGGTCACCGGCGGCGACGGCGTCACGCGCGTCGTGCCGCTGGACATGCTGCTGGTGTTCTTCGGCCTGTCGCCCAAGCTCGGCCCCATCGCCAACTGGGGCCTGGAGATCGACCGCAAGCAGCTGGTGGTGGACACCGAGCGCTTCTCCACCAACGTGGAAGGCATCTTCGCCGTCGGCGACATCAACACCTACCCGGGCAAGAAGAAGCTGATCCTCAGCGGCTTCCACGAGGCGGCGCTGGCCGCGTTCGGCGCCGCGCCGATCATCTTCCCGGACAAGCGCATCCACCTGCAGTACACGACCACGAGCCCGAAGCTGCACAAGGTGCTGGGCGTGGAATCGCCCACCTTCGACGATTGAGAACCACCGAGAAATCGGTGTGACGACAAGGCCGCTCCGGCGGCCCTAGAATCCGTCTCGCCACGGCACGGTGCCGTGGCTCCGCTAGGGGTGCTGGCGGCCCGCAAGGGCCCCGGCTGAGAAAAACCCTTCGAACCTGACTGAGGTAATCCTCGCGCAGGGAAGCATGCCGAACCGCAAAGCACGCCACCGCCGCTTTCCGTTGTCCGCGCAGCCGACCTGCCATGGGTCGCCCGCTTCAACGCAAGGACGACGATGGCATTCCGACACACCCTGACGCCCGTGGCGCTGGCTCTGGCCGCGCTGGGCACCCACGCGCAGACGGCCGACCCGCAGCGCATCGTGATCACCGGGCGCAGCGAGCCCGCGCTGCCCGACGTGGCCGGCTTCGGCCCCGGCATCGACGCGCAGGCCGCGCCGCTGTCCGTGCGCACCGTGGACGACGCCGTGCTGCGCGACCGCGGCGTGCGCAGCCTGGCCGAGCTGGCGCGCATCGACGCCGGCGTGTCCGACGCCTACAACGCCGAGGGCTACTGGAGCCAGCTGTCGGTGCGGGGCTTCCGCCTCGACAACCGCGCCAACTACCGACGCGACGGCCTGCCGATCAACGCCGAGACCGCGCTGCTGCTCGACAACAAGGACCGTCTCGAGGTGCTCAAGGGCACCAGCGGCATGCAGGCCGGCACCAGCGCCCCCGGTGGCCTGGTGAACCTGGTGGTCAAGCGCCCGGTGGCGGCGCTGGCTGCGGGCCAGCTGTCCGTGCGCGACCATGGCGGCGTGCTCGTGGCCGCCGACTGGAGCCGGCGCCTGGGCGACGCGGCCAGCGGCCCGGGCCTGCGCGTCAACGCGATGCACGAGCGCCTGTCCCCGGCGCTGCGCGACGCCAAGGGCGAGCGCTGGATGCTCGCCCTGGCCGCAGACACCCGCCTGCCCGGCGGTGCGCTGCTCGAGGCCGAGGCCGAGGTGTCGCACCAGCGCCAGCCCAGCCAGTCGGGCTTCAGCCTGCTGGGCAGCGTGGTGCCCGACGCGCGCCGGGTGGACCCGCGCCTGAACCTCAACAACCAGCCCTGGTCGCTGCCCGTGGTGATGGACGGGCGCATCGCGTCGCTGCGCTGGACGCAGCCGCTGGCCGACGGCTGGACCGCCCGCGTGCATGCGATGGCGCAGCGCCTGCGCAGCGACGACCGCATCGCGTTCAACTACGGCTGCAGCGCGGACGGCAACTTCGACCGCTACTGCAGCGACGGCACGATGGACGTGTACGACTACCGCTCCGACGGCGAGCGCCGGCGCAGCGACGCCGTCGACGCCCAGCTCAGCGGCCGGCTGCAGGCGGCCGGCGCGATGCATCACCTGAGCGCCGGCGTGCTGGCCACCCGCTTTTCGGCCACGCTGCCGCCGCAGGCGTTCAACTACGCCGGCGTGGGCCGGGTGGACGGCAGCGTCGCGCTGCCCGCGGCACCGCTGCCGTTGTCCGACGCCGGCGGCCGCCGCGAGCGCAGCACCGAGTTCTACCTGCGCGACCGCGTGCAGCCGGGCGGCGCGTGGAGCGCCGCGACGCTGTGGTTCGGCCTGCGCCACACGCGACTGGACCGCGAGGCGCGGCAGGACTTCACCACGCCCTGGCTGGCGCTGGGCTGGCGCCTGGCCGACCGGACTCATGTCTACGCCAGCTGGGGCCAAGGTGTGGAGACCGAGGTGGCACCCGACCTGCCGCTCTACACCAACGCGGGCCGGCCGCTGCCCGCCCTGAAGAGCCGCCAGGCCGAGCTGGGCCTGCGCCATGCACAGGGCGCTCTGGACCTGGCCGCCACGCTGTTCTCGATCACGCGGCCCTACACCGGCGACAGCGGCACCTGTGACGTGGACGCGAGCTGCACCCGCACCACCGACGGCAGCGCGCGCCACCGCGGGCTGGAGCTGGCCCTGGGCTGGCGCAGCGGCCCGTGGCGATTGCAGGGCAGCGCGATGGCGCTGCATGCGCGCCGCGAAGGCGCAGCCGACCCCGCGCTCAACGGCCTGGCCCCCGTGAACGTGCCCTCGCGCAGCCTGCGCGCCGAACTGCAGCGCTCTCTCGGCGACGACCTGCAGCTGCTGGCCGCGCTGGTGCACGAGGGCCCGCGCGCCGCCCTGCCCGATCACAGCGCGTCGATCCCCGGCTGGACCCGCCTCGACCTCGGCGTGCGCGCCGAGCAGCGCTGGGGCGCCACGCGCGTGACCTGGCGCGCCGCGATCGACAACGCCACCGACCGCCGCGCCTGGCGCGAGGCCCCCTACGAGTTCGGCCACGCCTACCTGTACCCCCTGGCGCCGAGAAGCCTGCGATTGACCGCCCAGTTCCAGATCTAGCCCCCGGAAAGGCGACCCTGGAACGCCAGCTATAATGCGCGGCTATTCCCCGATAGCTCAGTCGGTAGAGCGCCGGACTGTTAATCCGTAGGTCCCTGGTTCGAGCCCAGGTCGGGGAGCCAAATTCCGAAGTCCCGAAGAGGCCCGCAACGCGAGAGCGCTGCGGGCCTCTCGCTTTTCCCGACCCTGCGTCGCCCATACCGTCACCTGGCGGCCCTTCCACACGACTTCACCGAGGCGACACCATGACCCAAGACCTTCACGCATCCCCGGCCGAGCAGGCCGCTGTCCTGGCCAACGGCCAGGACGCCAGGGCCGACAACCTCAAGGCGCTCGCCGACGTGGCGGCCCATGCCAGCCAGCAGCAGCAGGCCGATCACATCCGCGGCATCGTCGCCACGACGATGGCGCACATCGCGGCCGACGCGTCCCGGGCCACGCGCGACCACGCGGCGCAGTGGCAGGCCTGGGCGCTGGGCCTGCATGAGCTGGGGTCGTCGCGGGCGCCGACCACCGAACGCAGCAGCGACTAGGCCCCGGCGTCGCGCCCCCGTCGCGGCCTCACGTGGAGCCGGCTCGTGAGGGCCCGCCCCGAACGTTGATCTCCGTCAACTGCAGGCGGGGAACCGAGCGCCACGCTGTCGTCTCCATCTCTTGCGGATGGAGGAGACCACGATGACCAGGACCTCTCGCTCGCGGCGGCCCGTCTGCGCGGGCCACCCGAGCACGCGGTGTCGGTCCTCCGTCCATCGTCTGCCGTCGACGGACTGCACCAGGGCCATCCGGGAGTGCGGCGGATGACGGACAAGAAGTCCGACGCCCTGCAGCCCGTCTGGCACGCCCAGTCGATCGAGCATCTGCTTCGCCACTTCGAGCTCGACCCGCAGCGCGGCCTCGATGCCGCCGCGATACGCGACGCCCAGGCTCGGCATGGCCCCAACGCTCTGCCCGAGGTGCCTCCCAAGCCGTTCTGGCAGACCTTCGCACGGCAGTTCAGGAGCCCGCTGATCTACATCCTGTTCGTCGCCGCGGTGCTGGCGGTGGCGCTCGGACACTACGGCGATGCCGGGGTCATCCTCGCTGTGGTGCTGGTCAACGCCCTTATCGGCAGTTTCCAGGAGGGACGCGCCGAGCGGTCGATGGCCGCCCTGCGGCGGCTGTCGGCGCTGCACGTACGGGTACAGCGCGACGATGGTGAACGGGTCATCGAGGCACGCGAGCTGGTGCCCGGGGACATCGTGCTGCTCGCCGCAGGCGACGCGGTCGCTGCCGATGCACGCCTGGTCGAAGCGGCCCAACTGCAGGTGGCCGAAGCCGCACTCACCGGGGAGTCGGTGCCGGTCTCGAAGTCGGTGCTGGAGGTGCCGGAGGCCACCGGGTTGGCCGACCGCCACTGCATGGTGTACTCGGGCACCCACGTCACCGCCGGACGAGCGCGTGCCGTCGTCGTCGCCACCGGCGTCCACACCGAGGTCGGTCGCATCGCGGGGTTGACCGAACGAGCCGAGGAGCCCAGGACGCCGCTGGAGCTGCGGCTCGAACAGTTCGGTCGAGCGCTGGTCGTGGCGGCGCTGTGCCTGTTCGTGATGGTGGTGCTGCTGGGCCTTTGGCGCCAGCTGCCGCTGTCAGAGGTGCTGATGGTGGCCATCAGCCAGATGGTCTCGATGGTGCCCGAGGGCCTGCCGGTGGCGATGACGATCGCGCTGGCGGTCGGCATGCAGCGCATGGCCGAGCGCGGGGCGATCATCCGCCGGCTCTCGGCGGTGGAGACGCTGGGCTCCACCACCGTCATCTGCAGCGACAAGACCGGCACCCTCACCCGCAACGAGATGACGGCGGTGGCGCTGTGGCTGCCGGGTGGCCGGGAGATCGCCGTCGGCGGCATCGGGTACGTGCCCGAAGGCAGCCTGACCGAAGAAGCACGGCCCGCGGACGCAGCCGACCCGGCGCTGCGCGACCTGTGCGTGGCCGCTGCGCTGTGCAACGACGCCCAACTGCTGCCACCGGAGGATGGACGCGCGGGCTGGTCGGTGCTGGGCGATCCGACCGAGGGAGCGCTGCTGGTGCTGGCACGCAAGACCGGCCTCGCGATCGAGGGTCTGCGCCGTGACGCGCCGCGCGAGGCCGAGTTGCCCTTCGACAGCGACACCAAGCTGATGGCGACACGGCACCGCATGGCCGACGCGCCCCGCCGCGTGTGGATCAAGGGCGCCCCGGAAGCCGTGCTGCGCCTGTGTCCGGGCGCAGACGCCACGGCACTGCAGGCGGCGCGCAGCGCCGCCGAGAGCATGGCCATGCAGGCGCTGCGCGTGCTGGCCTTTGCCACCGTGGACGACGACAGGCTCGATCCGTCCGCCGGCTTCGATGCCCTGGTCGGGCGGGTTCGACTGCTCGGCCTGGTGGGGCAGATCGACCCGCCGCGCGAAGAGGTCCGGCGTTCGGTCGCCGAATGCCGTGCTGCCGGCATCCGTCCGATCATGGTGACGGGCGACCACAAGCTCACCGGCCTGGCCATCGCGCGCGAACTCGGCATCGCGCGCGACGGCGAACGTGCCGTCGACGGCGCCGAGCTCGAGCGCATGGGCGAGGCCGACCTTCGCGACGAGCTGCCGCGGATCGCCGTCTTCGCCCGCGTCCAGCCGGCGCAGAAGCTGCGCATCGTCGAGGCGCTGCAGTCGCGCGGCGAGGTGGTCGCGATGACCGGCGACGGCGTCAACGACGCGCCGGCGCTGGCGCGGGCCGACGTCGGCGTGGCGATGGGCATCACGGGCACCGAGGTCGCCAAGAGCGCCGCCAAGATCGTCATCACCGACGACAACTTCTCCACCATCGTCGGCGCCGTCCAGCAGGGACGCGTGGTCTACGCCAACCTGAAGAAAGTGATCCTCTACCTCTTCGCCACCTCGATGGCCGAGGTGCTGGTGCTTCTGCTGGCGCTGCTGGGCGGCTTTCCGCTGCCGCTGGCGGCGGTGCAGATCCTGTGGATCAACATCGTCACCGAGGGCACGGTGACGGTGAACCTGGTGATGGACCCGGCGGACGGCGACGAGATGCGCCGCGCGCCGGTGCCTCGCAACGACCGCCTGCTCGGCGCCGAGCTGCTCAAGCGCGTCACGCTGATGACGCCGTTGATCGCGGGCGTCACCTTCGGCTGGTTCGCCTGGCGGCTCGGCCAGGGCGCAGCCTTGGACATCGTGCGCACCGAGACCTTCACCGTGCTCGCGATGTGCCAGTGGTTCAACGTGCTCAACTGCCAGTCGGCGCGCGCCTCGGCACTCGGCCTGCGCATCGTGCGCAACCGGTGGCTGCTGGGCGGGCTCACGCTGTCGGTGCTGCTGCAGACCGTGGTGATCTACGCGCCGCCGATGAACGCGCTGTTCCACACCGTGCCGCTGCCGCTGCATTCGCTGCTGCCGCTGCTGGCACTGGCGAGCGTCGTGCTGTGGGCGGAAGAGGCACGCAAGCTCTGGGTTCGCACGGCGCGCAGGAGCCGCCCGTGAGCCTGGCCTGGCTGCTGCTCCAGTTCGCCGGCTGCGCCGCCCTGATCGCACGGGCGGGCTACGTGCTCAGCCGCAGCGCCGATGCGCTGGCCGACGCCCATGGCTGGGGGCGTGGCTGGGTCGGCCTTGCGCTGCTGGCCACCGTGACCTCGCTGCCCGAACTGGCCTCGGGGATCAGCGCGGTGGCCTTCGTCGACGCCCCCAACCTGGCCGTGGGCAATGCGCTCGGAGCCTGCGTTGTCAACCTGCTGTTCCTGGTCGTCGTCGACGCGCTGCAGCGCCGGCAGCCGATGTACCGCGAGGCCAGCGCGACGCATCTGCTGTCGGCCGGCTTCGGCGTCGTGATGCTGGGCCTGGTCGCCCTGAGCCTGCTCACCGGCACCCGCGCGCCAGCCGTGCTGCATGTCGGTGTCTACAGCCCACTGCTGCTGGCGCTGTACCTGCTGGCGCTCAAGGCAGTGCATGCGCACGAGCGCCGGGCGCGGGTCGCCGAGGCAACACGCCCACCCGCACCGGCCGGGGCGACCCGCCGCGAGTGGCGACGATTCGGCGTCGCTGCGCTGGTCGTGGTGGCCGCCGGCAGCTGGCTGCCCCAGGCGGCCGACGGGCTGGCCACGTCGCTCGGCCTGTCGCGCAGCTTCGTCGGCACTGTCCTGATGGCCGTCGTGACCACGCTGCCGGAGATGGCCGTGACGCTCGGCGCCCTGCGACTTGGCGCGCTGGACATGGCGATAGGCAACCTGCTGGGCAGCAACCTCTTCAACGTCGCGATCCTGGCGGTGGACGATGCGTTCTACGTCCGTGGCCCGTTGCTTGCCGATGCCGCGGCCGTGCACACCGGCACCGCCGTCACCGCCCTGGTCATGACGGGGCTCGTGATCATCGGCCTGCTGATGCGACCGCAGGGGCGTACCTTGCGAACGGTCAGCTGGATCAGTGTCGGTCTGGCCGCGACGTATGTCGTCAACGCGGCGCTGGTCTACCTGGGCGAGGTCTGAGCGCCCGCAAGCACGAACGCCCACCACACTCTCATGCACGGACCGTTCTCCGAATTCGCATTGCTGCTGCTGGTCTGCGCGCTGGCCGGCGCCATGTTCGTGCGCCTGCGCCAGCCGGTGCTGATTGCCTACATCGTCGTGGGCATCGCGGTGGGTCCCGCCGGCTTCGGGCTCGTGACGGCGCACGACCAGATCGACCTGCTCGCCCAGATCGGCGTGGCGGTCCTGCTCTTCGCCGTGGGCCTGAAGCTCGACCTGCACCATGTGCGCCACATCGGCCCGGTGGCGCTCGCCACCGGTCTGGGGCAGCTCACATTCACCATCGTGATCGGCTTTGCGCTGATCCTCGCGCTGGGCAAAGGTCCGCTGGAGGCTCTGTACGTGGCCGTGGCGCTGACGTTCTCCAGCACCATCATCATCGTCAAGCTGCTGTCGGACAAGCGCGAACTCGACAGCCTGCACGGCCGCATCGCGGTGGGCTTCCTGATCGTCCAGGACCTGGCGGTCGTCATCGCGATGATGGCCATGAGTGCGCTGCGCGGAACGGGCGCCGGTGACGCCGGCGCGGACAGCGCGGACTGGCTGGACATCCTGATGTCCCTGGGCTGGCGCCTGGGCGCAGCCGCCATGGCGATGTTCGTGCTCATGCGCTGGGTGTTGCCGGCGATCGTCTCGGCCATGGCGCGCTCGCAGGAACTGCTGCTGGTGTTCGCCGTTGCCTGGGGCGTGGCGCTCGCCGCCCTGGGCGAGTGGGCCGGCTTCAGCAAGGAGGCGGGCGCGTTCCTGGCTGGCTTCTCGCTGGCCTCCACGCCGTATCGCGAAGCGATGAATGCGCGGCTGACCGGCATCCGCGACTTCCTGCTGCTGTTCTTCTTCATCGACCTGGGCGCCAAGCTCGAGCTCTCGGCCCTGGGTGCCGAGGTGGTGCCCGCCATCGTGCTGTCGCTGTTCGTGCTGATAGGCAACCCGCTGATCGTCATGATCATCATGGGCGGCATGGGCTACCGTCGGCGCACGAGCTTCATGGCCGGCCTGACGGTGGCACAGATCAGCGAGTTCTCCATCGTCTTCGTGGCCATGGGCATCACGCTAGGTCATGTGGGCGTGCAGGCTCTGAGCCTGACCACGCTGGTGGGGCTGGTGACGATCACGGCGTCCACCTACATGATCCTGTATGCACAGCCGCTGTACGAGCGGTTGGCGCCATGGTTGCGCATCTTCGAGCGCCGTCAGCCCCACCGCGAAGCGCTTGACGCGCCAGCCGACGCACCCGGTCCCGACGCCATCGTCATCGGCCTGGGCCGCTACGGGCGGCGACTGGCGCACAAGCTGCAGGACGAAGGCGTGCGTGTGCTCGGTGTGGACTTCGACCCCGAGGTCGTGCGGGCGCCGGCACCCGGCGCACTGGATGTTCGCTTCGGTGACGCACAGGACCCCGAGTTCCTTGAGTCGCTGCCCCTGTCCCGAACGCCCTGGGTCGTGAGCACCATGCCGGACCTGGACTCCAACCGGCACTTGCTGCACGCCCTCACCTCGCGCGGCTACAGCGGTGACCTGGCCATCGTTGCGCGCGACGACGCCACAGGGGCTGCTCTCAAGCGAGCCGGAGTCCCGATCGTGCTCTACCCTGTGCGCAACGCGGTGGACTTTGCCGTCGAGCATCTCAGCGAACTGATGCGATCCGCACGAACCACGTCCGACAAGGAGGCCCCATGAGCCGTCTCGGCCCGATCCTCGCCGCCACCGACTTCTCGGCCCCGGCCCGCCACGCTGCTGAACGTGCCGCGCTCGTGGCGCAGGAAACCGGTGCCCCACTGACGCTGATGCATGTGCTGCCGGGTGACGCGCTGCAGGAGCTTCGCCATTGGCTGGGCACCGGTCATTCGGTGGAACAGCGGCTGCACGACGAAGCGCATCGCGAGCTGGTCGCCCTGCTTTCGGAGCTGCAGACGCGCCGGCAGGTGAGCCCGCAGGTGGTGCAAGCCAGCGGGTCCGTGCTGGACGAGATCCGCCGGGAGGCCGAGGCGATGGATGCCGCCTTGCTGGTGCTGGGTGCCCGAGGGGCCGGCTTCCTGCGCCGCATGGTGCTCGGCAGCACGTCCGAGCGGCTGCTCCGACGCACCACGCGGCCCCTGCTGGTGGTTCGACAGACACCGCACGAACCCTACCGACGGGTGCTGGTCGCCCTGGACTTCTCACCCTGGTCCCCGCAGGCCGTCACGCTGGCGCGGCGGCTGGCACCCCAGGGGAAGCTGATGCTCTTCAATGCCTACCAGGTGCCGTTCGAGGAGAAGCTGCACTTCGCCGGAGTCGATGCCGCAACCATCGACACCTACCGGCGGCAGGCTCACGCCGATGCCACCCGGCGCGTGCACGCGCTGGCTGCCGCGAGCGGCCTGAAGCCTGGCGAGTGGGAACCCTGCGTCGTCGAAGGCGAGGCGTCGCAGCGGATCGTCGAGCACGAGCAGGAGAAGGACTGCGATCTCGTCGTGCTCGGCAAGCATGGCCAGTCGGCCACCGAGGATCTCCTGCTGGGCAGCGTCAGCAAGCATGTGCTGGCCGAGGGCAGCACCGATGTGCTGGTCTCCACGGCGCGCGACGCCTGAGTGGCGCTGTCGGTGCCGTCCGCCTCCTGAACGAGGTTCCGGCGGCTGCAGGATGAACGCACAATGCCACGCATCCCCGCCGACGGCCCTGCCCCATGACCACCACCCCACCCTCGCCCCTGCGCACCGACTGGATCAGCGTCGCCGTCGGCCCTGACCGCATGGACGCCTACCTCGCCCTGCCGCCGGCCGGCCGCGGGCCGGGGCTGCTGCTGCTGCAGGAGATCTTCGGCGTCAACGAGCACATCCGCGGCGTGGCCGACCAGTGGGCGCTGGCGGGCTTTTGCGTGCTCGCGCCGGACCTGTTCTGGCGCCAGGAGCGCCGCGTGCAGCTCGGCTACGTGGGCGCCGAGCGCGACCGCGGCATCGCGCTGATGCAGACCGTGACGCGCGACGACGCCGTGGCCGACCTGCGCGCCAGCGTGTCGGCGCTGCGCGCGCTGCCGCAGTGCACGGGGCCGGTGGGCGCCATCGGCTACTGCATGGGCGGCCGGCTGGCGTTCACCGCCGCGGCCACCTGCGACGTCGACGCCGCGGTCTGCTACTACGGCGGCGGCATCGCGAAGCAACTCGACCTGGCCGCGTCGATCCGCTGCCCGGTGCAGTTCCACCATGCCGGGCATGACGCGAGCATCCCGCCCGAGGCCGTCGCCGCAGTGAAGCAGGCGATGGCCGGCGCGCCGGCCGGGGCGCAGGCGCAGTTCCACGACTATCCCGGCGCGGAACACGGCTTCAACTGCTGGGCTCGGCAGACCTACCATCCCGCCAGCGCGGCGCGGGCGCTGGGCCGCAGCCTCGTGTTCCTGGCGGACGCGCTGTTCCGCTAGACCGGGCCGGGACCGCCCCGCGGGCGGCGCTACAGTCGTGCCGGGGCCAACGCCCCGGGTCGCGGAGGACACGCTTGATCGACGTGCTCGTCATTGGCGGCGGCAATGCCGCCCTGTGCGCCGCGCTGATGGCGCGCGAGGCCGGCGCCAGCGTGCTGCTGCTGGAAAGCTCGCCGCGCGAATGGCGCGGCGGCAACTCGCAGCACACGCGCAACCTGCGCTGCATGCACGACGCACCGCAGGACGTGCTGGTGGACGCCTATCCGGAAGAGGAGTTCTGGCAGGACCTGCTCAAGGTGACCGGCGGCCGCACGGACGAGGCCCTCGCGCGCCTGGTGATCCGGGCGTCCTCGACCTGCCGGCCCTGGATGCGACGCCACGGCGTGCGCTTCCAGCCGTCGCTGTCGGGCGCGCTGCACACCGCGCGCACCAATGCGTTCTTCATGGGCGGCGGCAAGGCCCTGGTCAATGCCTACTACCGCAGCGCCGAGGCGCTGGGCGTGCAGGTGCGCTACGACAGCCCGGTGCACGGCCTGCGCCTGCACGACGGCGACTTCGTCGCAGCCCGGGTGGGCACCGAGGAGATCGCGGCGCGCAGCTGCGTGCTGGCCGCCGGCGGCTTCGAGTCGAACATTCCGTGGCTGCGCGAGGCCTGGGGCGTCGACGCGCAGGGCCGCAGCCCGGCCGACAATTTCCTGATCCGCGGCACGCGCTTCAACACCGGGGAGCTGCTGCGCTTCATGCTCGACGCCGGTGCCGACGCCGTGGGCGACCCGACGCAGGCGCACATGGTGGCCATCGACGCGCGCGCGCCGCTGTACGACGGCGGCATCTGCACGCGCATCGACTGCGTCTCGCTCGGCATCGTGGTCAACCGCGACGCGGTGCGCTTCTACGACGAGGGCGAGGACTTCTGGCCCAAGCGCTATGCCATCTGGGGCCGCCTCGTGGCCCGCCAGCCGGAGCAGATCGCCTACTCGGTGATCGACGCCAAGGCCGTGGGCCGCTTCATGCCGCCGGTGTTTCCCGGCGTGCGCGCCGACACCCTGCCGACCCTGGCCCGCGCCCTCAACCTGGACGAAGCCCGCTTCGTGCAGACGGTGCAGGCCTACAACGCGGCCTGCCGGCCCGGCACCTTCGACCACACCACGCTCGACGACTGCCGCACCCAGGGCCTGGAGCCGGCCAAGACGCACTGGGCCCGGCCGATCGACACCCCGCCGTTCTTCGGCTACGCGGTGCGGCCGGGCGTCACCTTCACCTACCTGGGCCTGAAGACCGACACCCGCGCGCGCGTGCACTTCGGCGGCCGGCCGAGCCGCAACCTCTTCGTGGCCGGCGAGATGATGGCGGGCAACGTGCTCGGCCAGGGCTACACCGCGGGCGTGGGCATGTCCATCGGCACCGCCTTCGGCCGCATCGCCGGCGTGCAGGCGGCAGCCGCACTCGGCCTGCGCCACCCCGACCCGGCGCAACACGCGCAGACCGACCATGCCGTCGCTTGAGGCCCTGACGCGCGAGGCCGCCGCCCTCGGCGCCAACGAGCGGCCGCCGCAGAACGCCGACGCGGCGGAAGCCGAGGTCGCCCGCGTGCTGCAGATCTGCAATGCCTGCCGCTACTGCGAAGGCTTCTGTGCCGTGTTCCCGGCCATGACGCGCCGGCTCGAGTTCCCGCGTGCCGACGTGCACTACCTGGCCAACCTGTGCCACCAGTGCGGCGCCTGCCTGCACGCCTGCCAGTACGCCCCGCCGCACGCGTTCGCCGTCAACGTGCCGCAGGCGATGTCGCGCGTGCGCGTGAACACCTATGCCACCTACGCCTGGCCTGCCGCGCTGGGCGGCCTGTACCGCCGCAACGGCCTGGTGGTGGCCGTGGTGCTGGCACTGGCACTGACGCTGTTCCTGGCGCTCGCGGCCGCGGCCACGGGCAGCCTGTACGCCCCGGTGCGCGACCCGTCGGCGTTCTATGCGGTGTTCCCGCACGGCACGATGGTCGCGATGTTCCTGCCGGTGTTCGCCTTTGCGATGGTGGCCCTGGCCGTCGGCGTGGCGCGCTTCTGGCGCGTGGCCGGGGACGGCCCGGTCAGCGCGCCCGCCGCCGCGCAGGCGGCGCACGACGCGCTGACGCTGCGCTACCTGGACGGCGGCCACGGCGACGGCTGCAACGAGGACAGCGACCGCTTCACGCTGTCGCGCCGCCGCTTCCATCACCTCGCGTTCTACGGCTTCGGCCTCTGCTTCCTGTCCACGGCCGTGGCCACGCTGTACCACTACCTGCTGGCGCGCCCGGCCCCCTATGCCTTCGACACCCTGCCCAAGCTGCTCGGCATGGTCGGCGGCACGGCGCTGCTGATCGGCAGCGCGGGGCTGCTGGCGCTGAGCCTGCGCCGCCACGCGCTGCAGCGCGACCCGTCGCAGCGGCCGATGGACCTCGGCTTCATCGGCCTGCTGCTGTGGATCGCCGCCACCGGCCTGGCCCTGCCCTTCCTGCATGCGTCCGCCGCCATGACCGTGGTGCTGTGCCTGCACCTGGGCGGCGTGATGGCCCTGTTCCTGACGCTGCCGTACGGCAAGTTCGCCCACGCGGCCTACCGGTCGGCGGCCCTGCTCAAGTGGGCGATCGAGCGCCGCAAGCCCGGCACGCTGCGGCTCGGCGACGACTGACACACGCTGGCCGTAGACTGCACCCGTGATCTACGAACCGGCCGTCGTCCACCCCGGTACGCACACCGAACTGGCGTGGACCTTCGCCTTCGTCGAAGGCCAGCTGCTGCTGCGCGACGGCGAGGACCTGCCGTCGCCCAGCGCACTGCCCGAAGCCGCCGTGCGCCACTACCTCGGCCGCCTGGGCGGGCTCGATGCCTGGGCGCTGGGCCTCGACGCCGAGCCGCCGGGCTGGCGCCGCGTGCCGTTGCGCAGCGCCATGATGGCCATGCCGGCCCCGCACATGGGCCTGGCGTCGCGCGCGGCACAGCTCGTCGAATGGGACCGCACGCACCGCTTCTGCGGCGTGTGCGGCACGGCCACCGACACCGTCGGCCACGAGCGCGCGCGGCGCTGCCCGGCGTGCGGGCACCTGGCCTACCCGCGCGTCACGCCGGCGATGATGGTGCTGGTGTGGCGGCCCGGCGAGGTGCTGCTCGCGCGCTCGCCACGCTTCCCGCCGGGGGTCTACAGCGCCCTGGCCGGCTTCGTCGAGGCCGGCGAGACGATCGAGCAGTGCGTCGTGCGCGAGACGGCCGAGGAGGTCGGCGTGCAGGTCGACGGCCTGCGCTACAACGGCAGCCAGAGCTGGCCCTTCCCCCACAGCCTCATGGTGGCCTTCACCGCGCGCTGGAGCGGCGGCGACATCGTGCCGCAGGAAGGCGAGATCGAGGACGCGCGCTGGTTCGCGCTCGACGCCTTGCCCTCGATCCCGCCGCGGTTCAGCATCTCCGGTCACCTGATCCGCGACACGGTGCAGGCGCTGGCGGACGGCCGCGCTCCCTGAACCTGCCGGCCCACGCCGCCCGCCATGCAGTTCCTCTGGCCCGAGTTGCTGTGGTGCCTGGCGTTGCTGCCGCTGTTGGCGCTGCTGTACCGGCGGCGCATGCAGCGCCGCGCGTCGACGCCGCCGCTGCCGGCGCTGCGCGTCGTGGGCGGCGGCCCGCGCTGGCAGCGGCATGTGCCCCCCGCCCTGTTCCTGACCGCCCTGGCGCTGGTGCTGCTGGCCCTGGCGCGGCCGACGGCGCCGGTGGCGCTGCCCTGGTCCCGGTCGACCATCCTGCTGGCGATGGACATCTCGCGCAGCATGCGCGTGGGCGACGTGCAGCCCAGCCGGATGGTGGCCGCGCAGGCGGCGGCCAAGGCCTTCCTGGCCGAGGTGCCGCGGCACATCGAGGTCGGCCTCGTCACCTTCGCGGGCACCGCCCAGGTGGCGCAGCGCGCCACCGTCGACCGCCCCGCGCTCGTCGGCGCCATCGACGCGATCCAGATGCAGTACGGCACCGCCATCGGCAACGCGATCGTGGTCAGCCTGGCCGAGCTGTTCCCCGACCACGGCCTGGACGTGGGCGAAATGACCTTCGGCGCACGCGGCCTGCCGCGCGGCCTGGACGACAAGGCCGGCAAGGGCAAGCCGCCGCCGAAGGAGATCGCGCCGGTGCCGCCCGGGTCGTTTGAGTCGGCCGCGATCATCCTGCTCAGCGACGGCCGTCGCACCGTGGGCGTGGACACGCTGGAGGCCGCGAAGCTGGCCGCCGACCGCGGCGTGCGCATCTACGTGGTGGGCCTGGGCACGCCGGACGGCCATGCCGCCATGGGCGAAGGCATGGGCATGTTCCTGCAGCTCGACGAGCCCACGCTGCGCCTGGTGGCGCAGATCACCGGCGGCGAGTACCACCATGCCGCCAGCGCCGAGGCGCTGCGCACGGTCTACCAGAAGCTGGGCTCGCGGCTGCAGGTGAGCCAGCGCGACACCGAACTGACCGCGCTGCTGTGCCTGCTGGCGGCCTGCGTGCTGGCCACGGGCGCGGGACTGTCGCTGCGCTGGTACGGGCGTGTGGCCTAGCCCCGCGGTCAGAACGTCGGCAGCATGCGCGGCACGATGAACTGACCCTCGCCCCAGCGTTCGGTGTGCGTTGCTGCGCCGTCTGCGACGCGCCGGACGACCCCGCCAAGGCGGTCGGCCGCCGTGTCGAGCGAGATGCGGCCTTCGATCAGGTCGGCCAGCGCCACGTCGATGCCATCCGGCCAGTCGCGCAGGGTGTCCGGGTTGCCGCACACCTTCACCGTGGGCGCCAGCGGATTGCCGGAAGGATTGAACACACCCATCGCGAACAGCGTGAGCTGCGCACCGGCGGCCACCATGCCGGTGATCGAGCAGGGACTGAAGAACGGCGTGTCCATGAAGTGCAGGCCCGGCTGCGCGGGGCACTCGCCGAAGTCCAGGCAGCCGACGAAGCGAGCATCGCCGATCTTGCACACGGCGCCCATGGTCTTTTCCACCAGCGTCGTCAGGCCCGCGTCGATGTTCTCCGCCGTGGGGTTGACGCCGCGATAGTGGTCACCGTCGCCCGCCATGCGCGCCTCGGTGGCGGCGATGCACCTGACGATCGCCTCGGCCACCTCGGGCCGGGCCGACTGGGCGCGCACCACGGCCTCGCCGCCGATGAACTCGGCTGTCTCCGACACGATGACCCGTGCCCCCAGCGCCACCGCCCGGTCGACGAAGCGGCCGATGGCGGGGTTGGCGCACACCGCACTGGAAGCGTCCGAGCCGCCGCACTCGAGGGCGAAGGTCAGCGACGACAGCGGGCAGAGCACGCGTTGCGCCCCGCGCAGAGCCAGCGCCGCCCGCGCCAGCGCTTCGGCAGTGCGGTCGATCGCGCGCTGCACGCCCAGGCTGTCCATCAGCGCGAGCACCTCGACCGGCCGGCCGCATCCGGCCAGCCGCTCCTGCCAGGCGCGCGCAGCGCGACGGTCGTGGCACAGCACCACCGCGGCGCCGACGTTCGGATGTGTCGCCAGCTGCGCAAGCACCTGATCCAGCAGGCGCGCGTCGGGCGCCTGCAGCCCGCGCTGGAACTCACCGCGCACCAGCAGCGCGGGCGCATCGCCCGGCTCGCGGCGGGCGTCGTGCTGGGCGGCAGCCAGTTCGGCCGTGCGGTTGGTCAGGGCCACCGTGGACACCAGCGCCAGGTGGTTGCGCACGCCCACGCGCCCGTCGCTGCGGACGTAGCCGTGGAACGTCGAGTCGTCAACGGCAGTTGTGGACATGCACATGGGCTCCGGCCGGGATCGGCTCGGTGGCCACGCCGATCGCGACACCGTACTTGACCACCGCCTCGCCTTGGTCGATGGGCCGCAGGGCCACCTTGTGGCCGAAGGGCACCGCGGCCAGCAATGGCAGCCCGTCGCGCGTGACCGGATCGTCGACCCGGGAGTCCAGCAAGGTGGCGACGTTGTCGTGCGGATGAACCGTCAATGCGATGCGCGGCATGGTGGGGATCAGCGGGCCTCGCTCAGACCTTGAGGTCCATCTGGAAGCGGATGAAGTCCGCCCGGTAGGCGATCTCGGCCACGTAAACCACGCGCTGGTCGGCGTCGCGGAACACGCGCACCACCTCGGCCACGGCGGAGTTCACGGGCATGCCGAGCAGGCGCGCCGTCTCGACGTCGGCCGCCGAGATGCGCAGGGTCTGGTGCGCATGGGCGATCTTCACCTGCGGCAGCTCCACCAGCACCGGGATGATCGTCTCCTTGCGGAAGCGCTTCGGGGCGAGCCGGAAGATCTGCTCGTCGAGGTGGATCGAGATCACGCAGTAGGGCTCGCCGTCGCGCGAGTGGACGCGCCGCAGGTGACGGTAGGCCGCCGCCGGCGTGCCCCACTCGCGGGCCGCCTGCGGCGGCTCGGTGCGGCGTTCGTCGATCAGGCTCAGGGTCGGCTTGTCGCTGCGGTAGGCCTCGGCCAACGCCGCGAGCGAGGTCTCCAGGCGCAGCGTGCGCCCCGCGGCGGCGCGGTCGCGCACCAGCGTGCCGCGGCCGCGCCCGACGTCGACCCACCCTTCGCGCGCCAGGATGCCCACGGCCTGCCGGGCGGTGACGCGCGCCACGTCGAACTCGGTCATCAGGTCCTCGAGCCGCGGCAGGCGTTCGCCGGGCTTCCACTGGCCCTTCTCGATGCGCTGGCGCAGCAGCTGCGCCAGCCTCGCATAGCGGGGCACGGGATCGGCCGGATCCAGCACGGTCATCGGGAAAACCTGGGATGAACTTTAAAGTTCCAACAATAGTATCTAGTCTCCGAGAAACATCAACCGGTCGGAGTCCCCCATCGCCGCTCGCCTGCGTCATCTGGGCCTGGTCCTGCTGCCCTGGTGCATCCTCGTGCTGCTGTGGCACGCGGTGGCGGTGTCGGGGCTGGTCAACGCCGGCCTGATGCCCACGCCATGGCAGGTGGCCACGAAGCTGTGGCAGCTGCTCACCACCGACCGCCTGGCCATCGACATCCTGCGCTCGACGCAGCGCGTCACGATCGGCGTCGCGCTGGGCATCCTGGTGGCGGTGCCGGTGGGCTTCCTGATCGGCTGGTACAAGGGCGTGAGGACCTTCCTCGACCCGCTGATCAACTTCTTCCGGGCGCTGCCGCCGATCGCGCTGATCCCGCTCGTGGTGGTGTACTTCGGCATCGACGAGCCGGCCAAGGTCATCATCCTCTTCTACGCGAGCTTCTTCGCCGGCGTGATCGTCATGTACGAGGGCGTGGCGCAGATCAGCCCGATCTTCATCAAGGTGGCCCGCACCCTGGGCGCCAACGATGCCGAGATCTTCGTGCGCGTGATCGTGCCGATGACCACGCCGCACATCCTCACCGCGCTGCGGGTCGCGCTGGGCGTGGCCTGGGCCACGCTGGTGGCGTCGGAACTGGTCGCGGCGCAACACGGCCTGGGCGCGCTGATCCAGAGCGCCGGATCGTTCTTCCAGATCGACGTCATCTACGTCGGCATCGTCTGCATCGGCGCGGTCGCGCTGAGCATGGACCTCGCCTTGCGCGCCCTGACCCGCCGGCTGATCCGCTGGCAGGACCGGGTCGAGGGCCACTGAGGCCGGCACCGATGGACACCACCCGCATCGTCTTCGACCACGTCTCGGTCGACTTCCCCACCGACCAGGGGCCGCTGCGCGTCGTTGACGACGTGTCCTTCAGCGTGCGCGAGAAGGACTTCATCTGCATCGTCGGCCCCTCGGGCTGCGGCAAGACGACCCTGATGAACATCGTGGCCGGCTTCGTGCAGCCCACGGCCGGCAGCGTCGCGCTGGACGGCCGCCCCATCACCGGTCCGGGCCGCGACCGTGGCGTGATCTTCCAGGAGTACGGCGTCTTCCCCTGGCTCACGGTGGAACAGAACATCCTGTTCGGTCTGCGCCTGCGCAGCAGCAAGGTGCCCTCGTCGCAGCACCCGGAGATCTGCCGCCGCTACCTCGACCTGATGGGTCTGGGCGACTTCGCGCGGGCGTTCCCGAAGACCCTGTCGGGGGGCATGCGCCAGCGCCTGGCCATCGCCCGTGCCTACGCCGCCCAGCCCGAGTTCCTGCTGATGGACGAGCCCTTCGGCGCCCTGGACGCGCAGACGCGCTCCAAGATGCAGAACCTGCTGCTGGAAGTGCTCGAACGCGAGGGCAAGACGGTGGTGATGATCACGCACTCGGTGGACGAGGCCGTGTACCTCGCGTCGCGCATCGTCGTGGTCACGGCGCGCCCGGCGCGCATCAAGGAAGTCATCGAAGTGCCCTTCGGCTATCCGCGCCACGAGGGCCTGCACGAAACCCCGGAGTTCGGGGCCCTCAAGGCCCACGTTCGCGACCTCGTCATGGCGGAGTACGAGGCCCAGCAGAAGCTCGGATCCGCCGCCCCTTGAAACGTCCTCAGGAGACAGCCATGGACAGGAACTTCCACCCCCGCCGCCGGACCCTCGTGGCCGCCGGCCTGGCCAGCGTCGGCCTGGCCGGCATCGGCGCCCCCGCGATCGCTCAGCAGCGCACCCGCATCCGCATCGGCTACGTCGACACGCTCGCCGTCACCGGCCAGCTGTGGACCGGCATGCATCGAGGCCACTGGGCCAAGGAAGGCCTGGAGTTCGACCCGGTCAAGTTCAACACCGGCCTGGATCTGTTCAACGCCATGATCGGCGGCAGCCTCGACATGCTGAGCACCGGCGCGGTGATCTCCAACTTCCCCGCGCGCGGCCAGGGCAAGGCCTTCCTGATCAACAACATCGAGTTCGCCACCGCGCAGTTGTGGATCCGCGAGGACCAGGGCGTGAAGACCTGGGCCGACCTGAAGGGCAAGAAGATCTCCACCACGCTGGGCACCACCGCGCACGTGTTCCTGGACGCCGCGTTGCGCGCCAACGGCCTGGACCCGGCCAAGGACGTGGAACTCGTCAACCAGGGCATGGCGGTGGCGGTGACCAGCTTCATCTCCGGCGCCGTGCCGGCCGTGGCGCTGTGGGTGCCGTTCAACATCCAGGTGCGCCAGCGCGTGCCCACGGCCCGGATGCTCGTCGACGCGTCGGCCTACTTCCCCAAGTCGGCCATCGTCGGCGGCTGGGCCACGCGGGCCGACTACTACGAGAAGAACCGCGCGATCCTGGCGCAGGTGGTGCGGGGCTGGGCGGCGTCCAACGACGACCTCATCCGCGACTCGGCCAACATCCTGCCCGTGATCCAGGAGAAGAACTACGCGCAGGTGCCCCTGGCCGAACTGCAGGAGCAGTTCAAGGCATCCAAGTACTACACGTCGGCCGAGTGGCACAAGCTCTACCAGGACGGCACCGCCCTGGGTTGGCTGCAGCAGGTGACGGACTTCTACGTCCGCTTCGGCGGCATCCAGAACCCGGTGCCGGCCCGCACGTACTTCGACACCAAGCTGCTGGTCGACAACGTCAAGACCTGAGCCATGGCCGCGGGCGCCGGCCAGGCGTGGGACCACATCGTCGTCGGCGCCGGGTCGGCCGGCTGCGTGCTGGCCAACCGGCTGGTGCGTGCCGGCCGGCGCGTGCTGCTGGTGGAAGCCGGCGGGCCCGACCGCTCGCTCTGGCTGCGCCTGCCGGTGGGCTACTTCCGCTCGATCTTCGACCCGCGCTTCTCGCGCCAGTTCGACGTCGAGCCCCAGGCCGAGACCGGTGACCGGCGCATCGTCTGGCCACGCGGCCGCATCCTCGGCGGTTCGAGCTCGATCAACGGGCTGCTCTACATCCGCGGGCAGCACGAGGACTATGACGACTGGGCGCATGCGGGCGCGACCGGCTGGTCCTACCGCGAGGTGCTGCCCTGCTTCCGTCGCTCGGAACGATTCGACGGCCCGGCGGACGACTACCACGGCACCGAAGGCGAACTCGGCGTCAGCGAGCTGCGCAACGACGACCCGAGCTGCCTGGCCTGGCTGGACGCCGCACGCCAGTTCGGCCTGCCGGCCAATGCCGACTTCAACGGGGCCTCGTCGCTCGGGGTCGGCCGCTATCAGCTCACCCTGAGCGGCCGCTGGCGTTCCAGCGCGGCCACCGCGTTCCTCAGGCCGGTGCTCGGGCATCCGGGCCTGTCGCTGCGCACCGGTGCGCTGGTCACCCGCGTGCTCTTCGACGGCAGCCGGGCCGTGGGCATCGAGTGCCTTCACGACGGGCAGCGCACCGAATGGCGCTGCGAGTCCGACCTGATCCTGTGCGCGGGCAGCCTTCAGACGCCCCAGATCCTGCAGCTGTCCGGCGTCGGCCCGGCCGATCACCTGCGCGGGCTCGGCATCGCGGTGCGGCACGACAGCCCCGAGGTGGGCGCCAACCTGCAGGACCACTACCAGGCACGCACGATCGTGCGCCTGAAGGACCCGGTGTCGCTGAACAACCAGGTGCGCAGCCCGATCGGGCTGGCGCGGATGGCGTGGCAGTGGGCGGCGGACGCACGCGGCCCGCTCACCGTGGGAGCGGGTCAGGTCGGCGGCTTCGCGTGCACGTCGCAGGCCACCAGCGGCCGCG
This sequence comes from Aquabacterium sp. T101, assembly GCF_057219775.1. NCBI lineage: Bacteria > Pseudomonadati > Pseudomonadota > Betaproteobacteria > Burkholderiales > Sphaerotilaceae > Aquabacterium > Aquabacterium sp. T101. The sequence continues at coordinate 25,138 of NZ_JBXVVZ010000001.1, read as the reverse complement.
CCGACATCCAGTTCAATGTCATGCCGCTGTCGGTCGACAAGCCGGGCACGCCCCTGCACCGCTATCCGGGCTTCACGGTGTCGGTGTGCCAGTGCCGGCCGGAGTCGACAGGCTCGGTGCGCATCCGCAGCGCGGACCCGACCGCGGCGCCGCAGATCGTCTCCAACTACCTGCGCGAAGCGAAGGACGTTCGCACCCTCGTCGAGGGGCTGCAGATCTGCCGCGACATCTACCGGCAGCCGGCCTTCGCCGGCCGATGGGTCGAGGAGAAGCTGCCCGGCAGCGCCGACCTGGAGACCTTCGCCCGCCACTTCGGCGGCACCGTGTTCCATCCCACCAGCACCTGTCGCATGGGCAGCGACGACCGGGCCGTCGTCGACGCCCGCCTGCGCGTGCAGGGTGTCGAGGGCCTGAGGGTGATCGACGCGTCGGTGATGCCGCGCATCGTCTCGTCCAACACCAACGCGGCCAGCATCATGATCGGCGAGCGGGGCGCCGCCCTGTTGCTCGAGGACCTCGGCGCACCGCAACATTGATGCAGTGCAAGCCGGCCGCCACGACGCGGGCGCCCAATGGGGCCTCCACAGTCACTGAAAGCCTGCCATGCAAGCACTCAAGGAGCTGTTCACGTCCGACGTCGGCATCATGAGTCTGGCCGTCATCGCCATCACGCTCGGCATGGGCGTGTTCTACCTGCTCTACTTCCTGCGCCAGATCCGCGGCGACGCAGCGCGGGCGGGCCAGGGCGAACCGCGCTGAGCTGGCCGTTCATGCCCCTGACCAACGACTCGTACAAGAGCCTGACACAGGCGGTTTCGGCGGAGCTGGCCGGCCTGCGTGCCAGCACGCCCGAAGTGATGAAGGCTTTCGGCGAGCTCGGCCGAGCGGCCACCGCGGACGGCGTGCTCGACAAGAAGACCAAGGAGTTGATCGCACTCGCGCTCAGCGTCGCGGTTCGCTGTGACCCCTGCATCGGCTTCCACACCCAGGCGCTGGTCAAGCTGGGCGCCACCCGGCAGGAAGTGGACGAGACCCTCGGCGTGGCCGTCTACATGGGCGGCGGACCGTCGCTAATGTATGCCGCCAGCGCGATCAAGGCCTTCGACGAGGCGGCAGCAGCCCACCCGACGCGCGCATAGGTCACGCCCCGCTCGCCGGATCGAGGTCGGCGTGCCATCATCCGCGACATGAGACCGCCTGCGCATGCCGCGCCCACGACGTGCCCGTCGACACCCCGGCGGGCCTTGCTGCTGGGCGCCATCGGCCTGTCCGGCAGCGGCGCGGCCTGGGCGCAGGCCCCGGCCGCGCCCTCCGGCGAAGCCCAGCCCCTTCCACCCCCGCCCGTGGGTTCGCGGCTGTCGCTGCCGGAGTTCCCGCTGCTGGACGGCCGCACCGTTCGGCCCGCCGACCTGGCCGGCCAGGTGGTGGTGCTGTACTGGTGGGCCAGCTGGTGCCCGTTCTGCGCGGTGCAGTCGCCGCACGTGGACCACCTCGCGCGCACGCAGGCCGCACGCGGTCTGCGCGTGATCGGGCTGTCGATCGACAAGACCGCGCAGGAGGCCACGGCCCACCTCGCGCGCAAGGGCTACACGTTCGCCTCCGCCTGGGTGTCGCCGGCGCTGGCCCGCGCCCTGCCCAAGCCCAGGGGACTGCCGGTCACGGTGGTGATCGGTCGCGACGGTCGCGTCGTCATGAGCGAAGCCGGGCAGCTGTTTCCGGAAGACGTCGAGGGCATCGCCCGCTTCGTGTAGAGCGCAACGGTTTCGAGGCGGCCCCTTAAACTGCGGCGCCCCTGGTCGTACCGCCCGCCGCCCTGCCTGCCCGCATGTCCGCCCTCCCCAGCCAGTCCCCGTTTGTGCCGTTGTCTGGCTGGGCGTCAGAACTGCGCGGCGCGCTCAACGCCACGGCGGCCATGCTGCCGTTCGTGCTCAGCTACGGCTTCATCGTCTATGGCGCACTGGGGCCTTCGGCGGCGCAGGTGGGCCTGGCCGCGTCGGTGCAGGCGGTGGTGATCGGAGGCCTGGCCCTGCTGCTGTTCGGCCGCATGGCCCTGGCGTCGGCGTCGCCCAGCGCCAGCAGCTGCCTGATCCTGGGGGCTGCCGTGCTGGGCTGGCTGCAGGACCCTGCCCTGCGCAGCGGGCCGCAGGCCCTGCCGCAGCTGCTGGCGCTCAGCGGCGCCACCACCGCGCTGGCCGGCGTGTGCTACCTGCTGCTCGGTCAGCTGCGTGCCGGGCAGCTCGTGCGCTACGTGCCGCAGCCGGTGCTGGCGGGCTTCATGAACGGCGTGGCGGCGCTGATCGTGCTGTCGCAGCTGCCGCCGCTGCTGGGCGTGCAGGCGGACAGCCTCACCGCCCTGGCCAGCCTCGGGCCGGCGAGTGCGGCGGCGCTGGCCACGGCGCTGGCCACGGCCGTGCTGGTACAGGTGGTGCGCCACCTGGCGCCGGGCGCGCCGGCACCGCTGATCGCGCTGGTCGTCGCCGCCATGGCCGTGCTGGCCCTGGAAGCGTGGCTGCAGACGCGTGGCGTGACCTCGCCGCTGGTGCACATCGGCGCGCTGCAGTTCGAGCTGCCGAGCGTGCAGACGCTGGGCGCGTGGTTCGACGCGGCGCAGTCGGACCTGCTGTGGCGCCATGCGCCGTCGGTGCTCGTCACCGCCTTGCTGCTGGCACTGATCGGCGCGCTGGAGACCGTGCTCAACGTCGCCGCGGTCGACCAGAAGCTCGGCCAGCGCACCGACCCCAACCGCCTGCTGATGTCGATGGGCGCAGTGAACCTGCTGATGGGCGCGCTCGGCGGCCTGCCGGTGGTGTACATGCGGCTGCGCGCCCTGGCCACCCACGCCGGCGGCGGACGCACCTGGCGCTCGGTGGTGGCCGGCTGCGTGCTGCTCGCACTGGTGTTCACGCTCGGCCTGCCGCTGATGGAACAGCTGCCCACCGCGGTGGTGGCGGGCATCGTGGTCATGCTCGCCTGGACCCTGGTGGACGACTGGACGCTCGACCGGCTGCGCCAGTGGTGGCGCCATCGCCGCCAGGGCGACGACGACCCCACCCAGCGCGAGCTGACCTGGAGCCTGCTGGTGGTGGCCGTGGTGTGTGCCGTCACCGTGGTGGCCGGCTTCGTCACCGGCGTGGCCGTGGGCGTGCTGCTGGCGATGGTGCTGTTCGTGCGCGCACTGCATGGGTCGCTGGTGCGCGCCCGGTACACCGCGGCCCGGATGCCGAGCCGGCGCGTGCGCGGGCGCGCCGCCGAGGCCCGGCTGGCCCCGCTGCGCCACCGGGTGCAGGTGCTGGAACTCGAAGGCGCGCTGTTCTTCGGCAACGTCGACCGCCTGCAGGAGGAAAGCGAGCGCGTCGCCGCCGGCGCCGCGTTCCTGGTGCTGGACCTGCGCCGCATCAGCGCGCTCGACGCGTCGGGCGCGGTCGGCCTGGCGCGGCTGCGCGACCGGCTCGCCGCGCTCGGCACGACGCTGCTGCTGGCCGGCGTGACGCCGGGCAACCGGCATGGCCTGGCCCTGCGCGCCCACGGCGTGCTGCGCGACGACGCCAACGGCACCGGCGCGTGGCGTCTCTTCCTCGACGCCGACCATGCCACCGAGCATGCCGAGCAGGCGCTGCTGCAGGCCGAGCATGCCGGCGCCGACCACGAACCGATCGACCTGTCGGCCTCGTCGCTGTTCGAGGGGCTCGACGCGCAGGAGGCGCAGCACCTCGCCGCGGCGATGCAGCCGCGCAGCCTGGCCGCGGGCGAACTGGTGTTCGCCGAGGGCGACCCCGGCGACGCGCTGTTCGTGCTGACGCAGGGCTCGATCAGCGTGGTCGGGCGCACGCGCGGCCCGCGCTTCGTGAGCTTCTCGCCCGGCATGACCTTCGGCGAGATGGCCATGCTCGACGGCGGCGGCCGCACCGCCAACGCCGAGGCCGACATGCCCAGCACCGTGCATGCGCTGTCGGTGCCGGCGATGGCGCGCATCGAGCGCGAGCATCCGGCGCTGGCGGCCAAGGTGCACCGCAACCTCGCGCGCCACCTCAGCGAGCGGCTGCGCAGCGCCAGCGGCGCCTGGAGCCAGGCGGCCGGGTGAGCGACGACACCGACCGGCACGGCGCCGGGCCGCCGATCCACCTCGACCGCGACTTCCGCCGCCTGTGGGTGGCCGGGCTGCTCGGGTCGCTGGTGCGCTGGCTGGAATGGCTGGTGTTCGGCGTGTTCACCTACCAGCAGACCGGCTCGGCGATGTGGGTCACCAGCATGACGCTGCTGCGCATGCTGCCGATGGCGCTGTTCGGCGTGGCGATGGGCGCGCTGGCCTCGCGCGTGTCGCGCCGCAATGCGCTGGTGGTGTCGTATGCCGTCATGCTCGCGATGACCCTGGTGCTGCTCGGCGTGTCGGCGGCCGGTGCGCTGCAGGTATGGCACCTCGCGCTGGCCAGCTTCATCGGCGGCGTGGTCTGGGCCGCCGACAACCCGATGCGGCGCGGCTTCATGGGCGACATCGCCGGCGCGCAGCGCATGGGCCGCGCGATGGCGATGGACACCGTGGCCACCAACGGCTGCCGTCTGGCCGGCCCCGGGCTCGGCGGCCTGCTGCTGGCCGGCGGCGGCATGCCCGCGGTGTTCCTGTTCGCGGCCCTGCTCTACCTGCCGGTGCTGGTGGCGGCCCTGGGCCTGCGCGCCCGCCCGACCCATCCCGCGGGGCCCGCCGCGGGCGGCGTGTGGGCGATGCTGGCCACGGGCCTGCGCACCGCGCGCGAGAGCGCACCGCTGCGCGCCGCGCTGTGGATCACGGTGGTGTTCAACCTGTTCGGCTGGCCTGCGCTGAGCCTCGTGCCGGTGATCGCCAAGGACCAGTTCGGCCTGGGCGCGCAGGGCACCGGCGCGCTGGCCAGCATGGACGGCGTGGGGTCGCTGATCGGCGCCCTGGTGCTCACGTCGCAGGCGCGGCGCGCGCACTACGGCTGGTTCTACGTCGGCGGCGTGACGCTGTTCTTCGGACTGCTGCCGCTGTTCGCCTGGGCTCCCAACCCCGTGGCCGCCGGCGCGGCGCTGCTGATGGTGGGCATGGCCCAGGCCGGCTTCGCGGTGATGCAGACCACGCTGGTGTACGTGGCGGCACCGCCGCCGCGCCGCATGGAAGCGATGGGCCTGCTGACGATGTGCATCGGCATGGCGCCGATCGGCTTCCTGATGGTGGGCGCGCTGGCCGAGCGCCTGGGCGCGCCGGTCGCCATCGTGATCAGCACGGCCTGCGGCCTGGCCACCCTGGCGCTCACCTGGCCGGTGTGGCGGCCCTGCCTGCGGCCGCCCACCGACCCCTGATCCGCGGGCGCAGCGGGCGCCCGGGCGCCCGCCGGCCCTTCGATCAACGCGGCAGGCCGATCACCGTGCCTTCGCGCCGCGCGTCGGCGGCGCCGTACTGCAGCCGCGTGCGCGGGTCGACAAACACCGCCTGCACCGAGCCGATGTCCGCCGGGTTGCCCACCGTGTAGCCCAGCGCCACCAGCGCGTCCACCGTGGCCTGCGGCAGCGGCGCGGCCGGCGCGATGCCGTTGTCGCGCGCGATGCTGCTGGCCGTGCTGGTGACCGACACGCGCGGCGCGTTGACGGCGTCCTGCAGCGTCATGCGGTGGTCGATCAGGTTCAGCGTGACGTTGAGCACCGAGTTGATGATGGTCGCACCGCCGGGCGAACCGTAGGCCACCAGCGGCTTGCCGTCGGGCGTGAAGATCATCGCCGGGGTCATGCTGCTGCGCGGCCGCTTGCCCGGCTGCACGTCGTTGTAGCCCACCGTGCCGGTGAACGGGTTCGTGCTGGGCACGGTGTTGAAGTCGGTCAGCTCGTTGTTGAGCAGGAAGCCGTGGCTCTTGAACGTGCCGTCGTCCTGCGTGTAGCCGGCGAACACGCCGATGCCGTGCGACGACTCGATGGTGTTGGTGTAGGACACCAGGTTGCCCCAGCGGTCGGCCACCACGAAGTGGGTGGTGGTCTCGCCCGGGCCGGTGACCGGCTCGGCCACGGCCAGGCGCGTGCCCGTCTTCAGCCCCGCCACCTCGTAGGGGCGCGGGTCGCCCGGCAGCGGGTTCGGGTTGATGCGCGCGCCCGGCACGATGGCCGCGCCGCGCAGGCCGGTGTAGGTGTCGTCGAGCAGGCCCTTGCCCGGCACCGGCACGAAGTCGGCGTCGCCCTGCCAGATCGAGCGGTCGGCGAACGCCAGCCGCATCGCGTCGGCCATCACGTTCACCGTGCGCGGGCTGCCGAAGCCGTAGCCCTGCGCGGCGTCGCCGATCGGGAAGCGCTCCAGCATCTTCAGCATCTGCATCACCGTGTGCCCGCCGGACGACGGCGGCGCGGCGGCCTTGATGCGGTAGCCGCGGTAGGTGCCCTCGACCGGCTTGCGCTCGGCCGGCTGGTAGGCGGCGAGGTCCTCGTAGGTCATCGAGCCGCCCTTGCCCGGCACGACCACGCCGCCCAGGGTGCCGGGCTTGGCGAACTTCTGGCCCTCGACGATGCCCTTGGCGATGTCGCAGCCCTTCTCGGGCATGTACTTGTAGAAGCAGTCCGGGCCGTGCCGCGCGATCAGGCGGAAGGTCTCGGCCAGCGGCTTGTTCTGCACCAGCGTGCCGACCACCGGCGCCGCGCCGCCGGGGCAGAACACCGACGCCGCGAGCGGCGAGTTTTGCGAGCGCGCGTTGCAGCTCACGGCGGCATAGCGCGGCGTGGCGGCGAAGCCCTGGTCGGCCAGCACGATGGCGGGCTCGAGCACGTCGTCGAGGTCGAGCCGGCCGTAGCGGCGCACGGCATAGGCCGTGCCGCGCACCATGCCGGGCACGCCCACCGCCACGCCCTGCAGGCTGGAGTTCGGCACGCCGACGAACATGTCCGGCGTGGCGCCGGCGGGCGCCTTCTCGCGCGTGTCGATCACGAAGGTGCGGTCCCGGTGCGCGAGGTGGATCATCATGAAGCCGCCGCCGCCCACGCCGGCCGACTGCGGCTCGACGACGTTGAGCGCATAGGCGATCGCCACCGCGGCGTCCACCGCGTTGCCGCCGCGCTCCAGCACCTTGGCGCCGGCTTCGGCGGCATACGGATTGGCCACCGCCACCACGCCCTTGCGGTAGCCGGTGCCCGACGCCAGCGGCGGCGGCGGCGGCGCCTTGGGCTTGTGGCTCTTGCCGACGCGGGTGTCCTGTGGGGGCGCGTCGCCCTCGTCGGCCGAGGCCGGGTACAGCGCACTGCAGGCGACCAGACCGGACAGCGCGACCATGCCGGCCGGTCGCAGCGCCAGGGAACGAAGAATCGTCATGAAGGGGCTCCGTAGGTGCACGAGCAACATGCCGTGCGATACGAAGCCATCGTCCGCCCCGGTCTGCGGAGTGGCAACCGGGTTGTCACGGGGTGCGCCGCCCAATGCGGCCCAATAGGGCGCGCGTGCGCCGGAGCCCGGCGCCGGGCGGCGTCAGCCCAGCACGTCGAGCAGGGTGCCGGTCATGCGGTCCGCGGTGCGGAACACGGCGAGGTTGGCGGCGAACTCGTGCCGTGCCTGGAGCTGGTCCACCACGTCGCGTTCGAGGGCGGCACCGGGTGCGGGCGCGCGCACCACGCTGGTGGCCACGCCGCCGCCGGCGTCGGTGGACAGCGCGAGCTGCTGGCGCCGGAAGCCCGGCGTCGCGGCGTTGGCGATGTTGTGCGCCGACACCGACAGGCGCGCCTGGGCGGCCTGCAGGCCGGAGACCGCGGTGGCTTGGACGGACGGCATGGTGCGCACCTTAGCCCGGCGCGCGCCCGCCCGCACGGCGCGCCGCATGTAACGGCCGAGCCGCGCCAACCCTGTCACGCGGCGCGGCGGCCGCGCACCACGGCCGCTTACCATCGGGCCCCCGCGCCGCATGCCGCCGCGCCGGACGACCCCGAGGAGACGCCCCCATGAAGCCCACCTTCCGCATCGCCGCGATCCCCGGCGACGGCATCGGCAAGGAAGTGATGCCCGAAGGCCTGCGCGCGGTGCACGCCGCCGCCGAGCGATTCGGCTTCGGCCTGCAGGTGCAGCCCATCGACTGGGCCAGCTGCGACTACCACGCAAAGACCGGCCAGATGATGCCCGACGACTGGAAGGCGCAGCTCACCGGCATGGACGCGATCTTCTTCGGCGCCGTCGGCTGGCCGGCCAAGGTGCCCGACCACATCTCGCTGTGGGGCTCGCTGATCAAGTTCCGGCGCGAGTTCGACCAGTACATCAACCTGCGCCCGGTGCGCCTGTTCGACGGCGTGCCCTGCCCGCTGGCCGGCCGCAAGCCGGGCGACATCGACTACCTGATCGTGCGCGAGAACACCGAGGGCGAATACACCTCCATCGGCGGCGTGATGTACGAGGGCACCGAGCGCGAGATCGTGGTGCAGGAGACGGTGTTCTCCCGCTTCGGCACCGATCGCGTGATGCGCTACGCGTTCGAGCTGGCGCGCTCGAGGCAGCGCAAGCAGCTCACCGTGGCCACCAAGAGCAACGGCATCGCGATCAGCATGCCGTGGTGGGACCGGCGCGCCGACGCGCTGTCGGCCGACTACCCGGACGTGGCGATGGACAAGCAGCACATCGACATCCTGTCGGCGCGCTTCGTGCTGCAGCCCAACCGCTTCGACGTGGTGGTGGCGAGCAACCTGTTCGGCGACATCCTCACCGACCTGGGCCCGGCCAGCACCGGCACCATCGGCATCGCGCCGTCGGCGAGCCTGAACCCCGAGCGCCGCTTCCCGTCGCTGTTCGAGCCGGTGCACGGGTCGGCGCCGGACATCTACGGCCGCAATATCGCCAACCCGGTGGCCATGATCTGGTCGGGCGCGCTGATGCTGGACTTCCTGACCCAAAGCCAGGGCGCCGGCCGGGCCGCGCACGACGCCATCGTGCGCGCCATCGAGCAGGTGCTGGTGGAAGGCCCGCGCACGCCCGACCTCGGCGGCAACGCCTCCACCACCGAGATGGGCGAGGCCATCGCGCGCCGCATCGCCGCGGGCGCCTGACGCAGCGGCTCAGGGCCGGGCCGGCCGCCACAGCGCGGCCAGGCCCCACAGCCCGAGCACGGGGCCGGGCAGCAGCAGCCACGCCACGCCGACCCCCCAGCGCTCGATCAGCGCGCTGGCCAGGCCGATCGACACCACGGTGATCGCGAAGCCGATCGCGTTCTGCATCGCCAGCGCGCTGCCCATCAGGCGCGGCGGGCAGGCCTGCGCCGACAGCGCGGAAAACTGCGGCGAGTCGGCCACCACGGCCACGCCCCACAGCAGCAGCAGCGCCAGCAGCGCCGCGGGCTGACCGGCCAGCACCCCGCTGGCGAAGACGAGGCAGCACGCGCCGGACGTGGCCAGTGCCAGCGCCGCCACGCGGGCGCTGCCCCAGCGCCGGCTGGCGCGGCCGCCCAGCACGCAGCCCAGCGCGCCGGCGGCGATCACCGCGAAGGCCAGCGCCGAGGCGCCGCCCGCGCCCAGGCGCGCGTCCAGGCCGGTGCGCACCGCCAGCAGCGGCAGCACGGTCCAGAAGGCGTACAGCTCCCACATGTGGCCGAAGTAGCCGAGCGCCGACGCGCGAAAGGCCGGCACGCGGAACACGCCCAGCACCTCGCCGGGGCGGGCGCGGGCCACGGCCGGCCGCGGCGCCTGGGGGCCGTCGCCCAGCATCAGCACCAGGGCCGCCGCCACCAGGGCCAGCAGCGAGGACGCGCCGATCACGCCCTGCCAGGGCCACGCCGCACCGGCCCATCGCAAGCCGTGCGGCAGCGCCGTGCCGAGCGTGAGCATGCCCACCAGCCACGCCAGCGCCACGCCGGCGCGGTCGGGGGCCCAGCCCACCACCAGCTTCATGCCCAGCGGGTAGATGCCCGCGATGCACAGGCCGACGCCAAAGCGCAGCACGGCACCGTCGACCACGCCCTGCGCGCCCAGCGCGAAGGCGGCGTTGAGCAGCGCGCCGCAGACGGCGCAGAACGCGAAGATGCGGCTGGCCGCGAACCGGTCGGCCAGGCCGCCGAGCGACAGCGCCAGGGTGCCGGCGATGAAGCCCAGCTGCACCGCCGCGGTGAGCACGCCGATGTCGGCCGGCGTCGCGCCCCAGGCGCGCGCCAGGTCGTCGGCGGCGCCGTTGGCGCTGAACCAGAGCGAGGTGCCGAGCAGTTCGGCCACGGCGACCGTGGCCACCGGCGCGGCACGCAGGGCTTGCTGCATGGCGCGAAGCCTAGCGCAGCGCCGCCGGCAGGGCCGTGGTGAGCGAAGGCACCAGCGTGATCGCCGCCAGCACCGCCAGCAGCGGCCACAGGAACGGCAGCGTGGCGCGGCACACGCGCTCGAAGGGCACGCCCGACACGCGCGCGGTGACGAACAGCACGATCCCCACCGGCGGCGTGATCGTGCCGATCATCAGGTTGAGCACCACCACCAGCCCGAACTGGACCGGGTCGATGCCCAGCGCCATCGCCGGCGGCACCAGGATCGGCACCAGAATCAGGATAGCGGCGATGGCCTCCATGAAGCACCCCACCACCAACAGCAGCGCGTTGACCAGCAGCAGGTAGGCCAGCTTCGAGTCGATGGTGCCGGTGAGCCAGGCGCCGAACTCCTGTGGAAGGCGCGAGATTGACAGCGCGTAGCCGAGCAGGCCGGCGCTCATCACCAGCGCCATCATCACGCCGGTGGTTTCCACCGTGTCCACCAGGATGCGCGGCAGGTCGCGCAGCCGGAACTCGCGGTAGCCCAGGCCCACGACCAGCGCGTACAGCGCCGCGACCGCCGCCGACTCGGTGGCGGTGAACACGCCGCTGAGCATGCCGCCGAACAGCACCACCGGACACAGAAGGGCCCAGAACGCACCGCCGAAGGCGCGCGCGACGTCGGCGAGGCTCGGGAACGGGGCGCGCGGCAGGTCCTTGCGGATCGCGATCGCACGCACCATCACCATCAGCGCGGCGGCCATCAGCAGGCCCGGCACCACGCCGCCGAGGAAGAGATCGCCGATGGACGCCTCGGCTGCGACGCCGTAGATGATCATCGGCAGCGACGGCGGGATGATCGGGCCGATGGTGGCCGACGCCGCCGTGATCGCGGCGGCCGTCTCCGGGTCGTAGCCGGCGTCGCGCATGGCCTTGATCTCGATCGTGCCGATGCCGCCGGCGTCGGCCACCGCCGAGCCGCTCATGCCGGCGAAGATCACGCTGCCCAGGATGTTGGCGTGGCACAGCCCGCCCTTCCACCAGCCGACGCAGACCGTGGCGAAGCGGAAGATGCGCTCGGTGACGCCGGCCGAGTTCATCAGCGAGCCCATCAGGATGTACATGGGCGCGGCCAGCAGCGGGAAGCTGTCCGCCGCCTTGGCCAGGCGCTGCGCCACCACCACCGGGTTGATGCCCGCCGCAAAGACGAAGGCCGCGGCCGCCAGCGCCATCGTCACGTAGATCGGCGCGCCGGTGAACAGGCAGACGAACCACAGCGCCAGGATCACCAGCATCACGGTGGTCATGCGGGCTCCCGAGTCGCCGGGGCGAAGCGACGGGCCACGACGACGGCGGCCACGCCGGCGGCCGCCAGCGGTACCGCGGCATACACCAGCGCGATCGACAGCGGCAGGCTCACCGCGTCGATGCCGACGTTGTTGGCCACCAGCCGAAGCCCCTGCCACAGCAGCAGCGCCATCAACAGCAGCGTGGCGAGGTCGCCGAAGGCCCGCAGCGCGCGGCGCAGCCGCGGGCCGGCATGGTCCAGGCCCTGCGTGATGGCGATGTGGCTGCGCCGGTCGGTGGCGATGACCCAGCCCAGGAAGGCGACCCAGGTGAACACGTAGCGCGCCAGTTCCTCGCTCCACACGAGCGGCTCGAAGAACTTGCGCGCCACCACCTGGGCCAGCACCAGGCCCACCATCAGCGCGAACATCAGCGCCGCGCTGCCGTGCAGCGCGGCGCGGGCCCAGCGGGCGGCGGACGCGCCCATCACTTCATCGTCGCGATGGACTCATAGGTGCCCTTGCCCCACTTGGCCTCGAACTTGGGCGGCACCGCGGCGAGCGTGGCGCGCCGGAACGCGGCCACATCCGGCGCGACGATGGTCACGCCGGCGGCCTTGAACTCGTCGAGCAGCGTCTTCTCCTGCGCCTGGATCTGCTCGTCGGCCCAGTTCATGGCCGAGCGCATCGCGTCTTCCACCACCTTGCGGTCGGCGGCGGCGATCTTCTGCCAGGCGGCGTCGTTCACCACCACCAGACGCGGCGTCATGATGTGGCCGGTGAGCACGATGTACTTCTGCACCTCATGGAACTTGCCCGACTTGATCGTCGGCAGCGGGTTCTCCTGGCCGTCGACCACGCCCTGCTTGAGCGCGAGGTACAGCTCGTTGAAGTTCATCGGCGTCGGACGCGCGCCCCAGGCTTCGGCCATGGCGCGGAACACGTCGTTCTCGGGCACGCGCAGCTTCAGGCCCTTCATGTCGTCGAGCGACTGCACCGGCTTGGCCGACGTGGTGACGTGGCGAGTGCCGTAGTACACCGCACCCAGGATGCGCATGCCGCGCGCCTTGACGAGCTGGTCGTTGTACTGCGCCAGCAGAGGGCCGTTCAGCGCCTTGATCAGGTGCTGCGGGTCGCGCCAGATGTAGGGCGCCTCCACCACCGAGATGCTCGGGATCCAGGCGCCGAAGTTGGCCGCGCCCTCGGTGACGAGCTGCTGCGAGCCGTTGGCCACCGCCTCGATCATGTCGCGCGAGCCGCCGATCTGGCCGCCCGGGAAGCCCTGGATCTCGACCCGGCCGCCCGTCTTGGTCTTCACCTCCGCCGCCACGCGCTCGATCATCTGCACCTGCGGGTGCGTGCCGCCGACCACGTCGCCCCAGCGCAGCACCGTCGTCTGCGCCTGTGCCGCCAGCGCGGCGCCCCAGAGGGCCGCCACGGCGACCGCTGTCCTGCCGAACCGAACCATTGCTGTCTCCTCGTTCTAGGTTTCAGAAGGCGGCGGCGCCAGCAGCGCCGCCACCGCGTCGCGCGTCGGCATGCCGCCGATCGCGCCGTGCCCCGTGACCGACAGCGCCGCGGCCGCATTGGCCCAGCGTGCGGCCGTGTCGATCGGCTCGCCGCGGGCCAGCGCCGCCGCCAGCGCGCCGGTGAAGGTGTCGCCCGCGCCGATGGTGTCGGCCACGGCCATGGCATGCCCGGGCAGCCGCAGCGGCGGCCGGCCGCGCTGGAACAGCGCGACACCGCGCGCCCCCAGCGTGGCCAGCACGGCGCGCGGGCCGCGCGCGAGCAGCGCCTGCGCCGCGGCTTCGGTGTCCGCCGTGCCGGCCAGCGCCTGCAGCTCGGTCTCGTTGGGCGTGAGCAGGTCGGTCAGCGCGAGCAGGCCCTCCGGCAGCGGCCGCGCCGGCGCCGGGTTGAGCAGCGTCACCGCCCCGCCCTCGCGCGCCAGCGCAAAAGCGGCCTGCGTGGCGTCGAAGGGCACCTCGCACGACGCCATCACGACCTTGGCGCCGCGCAGCAGCGCGGCGGCCGCCTGCGCATGGCGCGCGCCCAGGGACGCGCCGGCGCCGGGCGCCACCGCGATGCTGTTGTCGCCGTCGTCGTAGACGAGGATCTGCGCCACGCCGCTGCGCTCGGCCGCGGCCACTTCCACGGCGGACGCGTCGACGCCCTCGCGCGCCCACAGCGCCAGCGCCATGCGGCCGAAGTCGTCGTCGCCCAGGCGCGCCAGCACTGCCACCCGGGCGCCCTGCCGCGCGCAGGCGATGGCCGCGTTGGAGCCCTTGCCGCCGGGCTGGATGTCGAAGCCCGAGGCCAGCACGGTCTCGCCGCGCGCCAGCGGCCGCGTCACGCGCGACACGAGGTCGGCGTTGAAGCTGGCCACGCAGACGACGTCGATGGTCATGTCATCGGCTCCGCCTGGGGCTCAGCCCTTGCCGTAGCCCATGGAATGCGGCAGCCACAGCACGATCTCCGGTACCAGGGTCAGCAGCAGCAGCAGGCCCATCAGCATCACCAGGAACAGCCAGCCCTCGCGCAGCATGTCCTTGATGGGGATGCCGGTGAGCGCGTTGGTGACGAACAGCAGCATGCCGAACGGCGGCGTCACCAGGCCGATCATCATGTTGATCACCACGACGACGCCGAAGTGGACGAGGTCGATGCCCAGCAGCTTGGCCGCGGGCAGCAGCATCGGCACGAACACCAGCAGCATCACCGCCGTGTCGAGAAAGCAGCCGAGCACCAGGAACACCAGGTTCACCAGCAGCAGGAACTGCCAGGCTTCGAGCTGCATGCCCGACACCCACTGCGCCAGCGCCTGGGGCACGCCCTCGGCGGTGAAGGCGTAGCTGAGCAGGAAGGCCCCGGCGATGATCATCGTGATCACCGCCGACGAGCGGGTGGACTCCACCAGCACCGCCCACAGCGTGCGCAGGCTGAGCGCGCGGTACACCAGCCCGGCCAGCAGCAGCGCATGCAGCGCGGCCACGGCCGCCGCCTCGGTGGGCGTGAAGGCGCCGCTGTACAGGCCGCCCAGCAGCACCACCGGCAGCGACAGCGGCAGCGCGCCGCGCAGCAGGATCTGCGGGTATTGCGACAGCGGCACCGGCTCGTCGCGCGGCATGTTGCGGCGGATCGCGATGATGTGCACCGCGATCATCAGCACCAGCGCCATCAGCAGCCCCGGCACCACACCGCCGAGGAACAGCGCGCCCACCGACGTGCCCGACACCAGCGCGTAGATCACCATCGGGATCGACGGCGGGATGATCGGCCCGATGGTGGCGCTGGCCACCACCACCGCCCCCGCGAAGCCGGGCGAGTAGCCGGGCTTCCTGAGCATCTGCTTGATGGTGACGAGGCCCGGCCCGGCGGCGTCGGCGATGGCGCTGCCGCTCATGCCCGAGAACACCACGCTGACGAGGATGTCCACCTGCGCGAGGCCGCCGCGCAGGCGGCCCACCAGGATGCGGCAGAAGTCGAAGATGCGCTCGCTGATGGTGCCGGCGTTCATCAGGTTGGCCGCGAGGATGAACAGCGGCACGGCCAGCAGCACGTAGCTGTTGTACAGGCCGTTGAGCACCTGCTCGGCGGCCAGGCCCATGTCCTGCCGCTTGAACGCGAGGTAGGCGATGCCCGACGCGAGCATCGAAAAGCCGATCGGCGCGCGCAGCAGCATGCCCAGCGCCAGCACGCCGATCAGCACTGCAAGCCCCGGCGTCATGCGCTGCGGCCCTCGGTGAGGCCGGCTTCTTCCAGCGGGGCGCCGCGCACCAGACGCCAGGCGAGCCAGGCGTTGCGAACCACCAGCGCCACCAGCAGCGCGACGAACGGCACGTACACCCAGGAGAACGGCAGGCCCAGCACCGGCGTGCCCTCACGCCCCATGAAGCGCACGTAGTCCCAGCTGCCCGGCAGGGCCCAGGCCGCCAGCACGCCGATCAGCAGCGCGCCGGTGAACTGCATGGCGCGCCGCGTGCGCGGCCCCATCAGGTGGTACAGCAGGTCGAACGCCACATGCTCGCGCGCGGGCACCATGAAGGCCGCGGCCCACAGGATGACCCACACGTACAGCACCACCGCCAGCTCGTCGGTCCAGGGCAGCGGCCGGCCGAAGCCGAACCGCGCCACGATCTGGATCAGGAAGACGACGAACAGGGTCGCGAAGAGCCCGGCGCCGACCGCGTCGGCGCCGGCCTTGAGCCAGCGGCGCATGGGAGACGCTTAACGGGTGTTGTTGATGCGCTCGAGCAGGCCCTTGGGCCAGGTCTTGGCGATGTCCGACGGCGCGTAGGCCGCCTGCACCGCCTTGCGGAAGGCTTCCACGTCGGGCGTGGTCACCTGCAGGCCCTGCTGCTTGAAGAAGTCGACGATCTGCGCCTCTTCCTTGATGCGGTTGTCGTTGTTGAACGCGGCGGCGGCGCGGGCGGCGGCACGGACCTTGTCGCGCTGGGCCGGCGTCATCGCGTTCCAGCTCTTGTTGGAGATGGCGATGAAGATGCCGTCGACGAGGTGGTTGGTCAGCACGAGCTGCTTGGTCACCTCGTAGAACTTGGCCGCGCGCACCGTGGGCAGCGGGTTGTCCTGGCCGTCGATGGTGCCGGTCTTGAGGCCGAGGTAGACCTCGCCGAAGGCCAGCGGCGTGGCGGTGGCGCCGAGCGCCTCGCCGAGGAACAGCCACTCCTTGCTGCCGGGCATGCGCAGCTTGACGCCCTTGAGGTCGGCCGGCGTGCGCACGTTGCGCGCCTCGCGCAGGTTCACCTGGCGCGTGCCGAGGTAAATGGGCGACAGCACGGTGACTTCCATCTTCTCGGACACGAGCTTGTACAGCTCCTCGCCGATCGGGCCGTTGAACACCTTCTGCTGGTGGTCGGGGTCGCGGATGATGTAGCCGGCGGTGAAGATGGAGAACTCCGGCACCAGCTTGGCGATGTCGAAGGCCGAGATCGAGCTCAGCTCCAGGTTGCCGCGCGCCATGGCGGCCGGCTCGGTGCCCTGCTTGAACAGCGACGCGTTCAGGTTGATCTGGACGTCGAACTCGCCGGGCGCGCTCTTGTCGAGCGTGTCCTTGAACACGGTCCACATCTTGCCGTGCCAGTCGTCGGGCACCGCGGGCGTGGAAATGCGCAGCGTGACCTTGCTCTGGGCCAGGGCGGCCGGGGCGGCCAGCACGGTGGCCAGAGCGGCGGTGGCCGCGACGAGGCTGCGGCGCAGGAACTTCGGGGTCATGGGGGTCTCCTTCTTTGGGTCAGTTGTTGGCAGGGTCCAGGCCGATCGCAGCCAGCTCTCGGCGGAAGTTGTCGAACTGCGCCGCTTCCAGCGGCGCGAGGGTGGGCCGCACGCGCAGCCACGCGGTGTCGCCAGTCTGCGCCGCCATCACGGCCTTGAGAGCCGGGATCAACGCGTAGCCGCCCAGCCACGTGAGCAGGCGCTGCACCAGCGCATGGTCGGCGAGCGCGCGGCTGGCGTCGGGCTCGGTCGCCAGGCGGTGCACCACGCGCGGCATGAAGTTGGCCAGGCCGCTGACGGCGCCCCGGCTGCCCAGCGCGGCCAGCGTGGGCAGGTCCAGCTCGTTGCCGACGTGCACGCCGATGCGCGGGCCGGCGCCCGCCATGAAGCGCTGGCCCAGCGCCACCGAGTGCGCGCGGTCGCAGGCGCTGTCCTTGATGGCGACGATGCGCTGCGGGTACAGGCGGATCAGCTCGGCGATCACGTCCTGCGACACGCCCACCGCCGCCACCTGGGGGATGTGATACAGCACCACGCGCAGCGGCCGATCGGCGGTGGCGTCGAGGATGTAGCGGTAGGCCGCCACGATGCCGGCGTCGGACACGCCCTTGAAGAAGAACGGCGGCATCAGCAGCACGCCCCAGGCGCCCACGTCCTGCGCATGACGCACCAGGGCCACGGTGTCAGTGGGCGCGACGCAGCTCACCGACACCAGCACGCGCGACGCGGGCACGCCGCCGGCCACCAGCGCTTCCACCGCGGCGCGGCGCTCGGCCACCGAGAACGCCGGCCCTTCGCCGGTGGTGCCGAAGGGCGTGACGCCGCCGCAGCCGCGCTCGATGAGCGAGCGTGCCAGCGCCGCAAAGCGCGCATGGTCGATGGCGAGCGACGCGTCGAGCGGGGTCATGAGGGCGGGCCAAATGCCGTGCAGGCCGGGCGCGCCCTGGGAGTCGGTGGTCATGGGGTGTCCTGGGGAAGTGGCGGGCGCGGCAGGCCGAGCACCCGGCGGTGCGCGCTCTCGACGTGGTGGGTGAGGCGGGCGGCCACCGCCTGGGCGTCGCGGCGCTTGAGCGCGGCGATGAACCAGAGGTGCTCCTCCATGGCGGGCAGCAGCGCGTCGTCCGACAGCATGGCGCGCTCCAGGCGGATCAGGCGCACGCGCAGGCTGTTGACGCGGTAGGTTTCCGACACCAGGGCGTTGCCCAGGGCGTCGATCATCAGGTCGTGCAGGCCCCAGTCCACCGTCTGCGCGTCGGTGAGCAGGGCCTCGTCGACCGGGCCCCTGCGGGCGCGCTCGACGATGCGCAGGTGCGCGTCCTCGATCGCCGACAGGTCCGCGTCGGACACGGTGCTGCAGAAGCGCACCGCGGCCTCGCGCTCGAGCATCAGGCGCAGCTGGAACGCGTTGTTGATCAGCGCCAGATCGACATGCGCGATCTGCAGGCCGCGCTGCGGCACGGTGCGCAGCAGGCCTTCGGCTTCCAGGCGCGGGATCAGTTCGCGCACGGCGCCCAGCGGCATGCCCAGCAGCTGCACCAGCTCGCGCTGCGAGATGAACTGGCCCGGGCGGATGTTGGCCTGCAGGATCTGCTGCTGGAAGCTTTCGTACGCCTTCGCGCGCTGGGACAGCGGCGCGCTCATCCGACGAGCCCTCGCGCTTGGCGCTCAGGCCCGCGCGCCCGGCAGCGGCCCGACAGGCTCATCGCACCACCCCCTTGGCCAGCAGCACGTTGCCGTAGGTGCGTGCCTCGCCGCACTGGAACACGGCGAAGGCCTGCTGCGCCGCGTCGTAGAAGGCATGGCGCTCCAGCGTGCCGGCGTCGCGCTCGCCGGCCGCGGCGAGCACGGCGCGGATCTCGGCCACGGCGGGCGGCACGGTGGCCGGCTCGCCGATGACCTGCATGGTCCAGGCGGCTTCGGACGTGGCCTCGTCCAGCGGCATCAGCGCCAGCACCGCGCGCAGCACGGCCGGCGTGTCCGCGCCGGGCAGGTGCACCAGGCGCGCACCGGCGCGCGCGGCGATGCGGGCGGCCGGGAAGTGCGCGTCGACGATGGCCAGCACGTCGCCATGGCCCATGCTCGCCAGCGCGTGGAGCGCGTCGGGCGTGAGCAGCGGCGGGATGTGCTTGAGCATGGCGGGCAACGGGCAGGAAGTGCGCGACGAGGGCTCGGGTTGTCCCCATGCGCACACTGACATGTTAGTCGTAGCATGCTGCGCAATCACCCGTGCAAACCCTTGGCAGCCTCCGCCACCCCACCGCGATTCCACTTCCCGCCCTGCGCGGCGTCCGGCCCGCGCCTGGGCCTGGGTGGCGCGCCGCTGGGCAACCTGTTCGCCGAGGTGGCCGACGCCGACGCGCGGGCCCTGCTGGCCGCGGCGTGGCAGACGGGTTGCCGCAGCTACGACACCGCGCCGCACTACGGCCACGGCCTGTCCGAACGCCGCGTCGGTGACGCGCTGCGCGATCAGCCGCGCGACGCCTTCGTGCTGTCCACCAAGGTGGGCCGGTTGCTCACGCCCGACCGCCACGCTCCGCGCGAGCAGCACGGCTACGTGGGCGGGCTGCCGTTCGCTCAGCACTGGGATTACAGCGCCGATGGCGTGAAGCGCAGCCTGGACAATAGCCTGCAGCGGCTGGGCCTGGCGCGGGTGGACGTGGCCTACGTGCACGATTGCGACGCCCTGACCCACGGCGCCAACGCCGACGCCGTGCGCCGCCAGGTGATCGACGAGGCCCTGCCCGCGCTGCACGCGCTGCGCCGCGAAGGCACGATCCGCGCCGTGGGCCTGGGCGTCAACGACGTGAACATCGTGTGCGACGTGCTGCGCGAGGCCGACCTCGACGTGCTGCTGCTGGCCGGGCGCTACAGCCTGCTCGACCACAGCGCCCTGCCCCGGTTGCTGCCCGAGTGCGTGGCGCGCGGCGTGCGCGTGGCGCTGGGCGGTGCGTTCAATTCCGGCCTGCTGGCCACCGGCACGCGCAGCGGCGCGGCGGCCCGCTTCAACTACGCGCCGGCCGCCCGCGAATGGGTGGAGCGCACCGCGCGTCTGGAGGCCGTGGGCGACCGCCATGGCGTGCCGCTGCGCGCCGCGGCGCTGCAGTTTCCGCTGGCGCACCCGGCGGTGGACACCGTGGTGGTGGGCGCCCGCAGCGCCGCCGAATGGCACGACGCGGTGGCCATGGCCCGGCACCCGATCCCCGCCGACTACTGGCGCGAGCTGCGCGCCGAGGGCCTGCTGCCGGATAACGCTCCGGTGCCCAATGACGCGCCGGTGCCCGCGGCATGATCGTCGACGCGCACTTCCACTGCTGGCGTCTTGCGCGCGGCGACTACGGCTGGCTCACGCCGGCGCTGGCGCCGATCCACCGCGACGTGAGCGTCGACGACTGGCGCGCCCAGGCGCGGCCGCGGGGCGTGCAGGCCGGCGTGCTGGTGCAGGCCGCGCCCACCGAGGCCGAGACGGCCTTCCTGCTGGACCAGGCCGACGCGCACGACGACGTGCGCGGCGTGGTCGGCTGGGTGGACCTGCTGGCCGCGGACGCGCCGCAACGCATCGAGGCCCTGGCCGCGGCCCGGCCGCGCCTGAAGGGCCTGCGGCCGATGCTGCAGGACATCGCCGATGCCGACTGGATCCTGCAGCCCGCGCTGACCCCCGCCCTGCAGGCGATGGCCGCCTGCGGCCTGGTGTTCGACGCGCTGGTGCTGCCGCAGCACCTGCACCGAATCCTCCTGCTGTGCCAGCGCCACCCCACGCTGCGCGTGGTGGTGGACCATGGCGCCAAGCCGGCCATCGCCCAGGGCCAGTGGCAGCCCTGGGCCGACGACCTGCGCCAGCTGGCGCAGGACACGCAGGCCGCGTGCAAGATGTCCGGCCTGCTGACCGAGGCCGGGCCCAAGCCGCCCCCCGGCGCCGCGCGGCGATGGGCCGCCCACCTGCTGGACGTGTTCGGCCCGCAGCGCGTGCTGTGGGGCAGCGACTGGCCGGTGCTGGAACTGGCGGCCGACTACGGCCGCTGGTGGGACGACACACAGGAGCTGCTGGCCCACCGGCCCCAAGACGAACGCGCCGCCGTGCTCGGCGGCAACGCGGTGCGGATCTACCGGCTCTGAGCCGGCGCTTCGCCCGAACCCGCGCCGTTGCCCGACGCGGCCTCGGCCGGCGGCGCGGGCGCCGGCGCCGCCGGAGCGGGCCGCGGTGCGGCCTTGAGCATCGCCCGCACCTGCGCGTCGAGCACCCGCTGGCGGTCGGCGGCGGACTGGTACAGCCACATGGCCGGCACCAGCACCAGCATCAGCACGAGCATCGTCAGCATCAGGGCGGCGAAGCCGCGCTGGCGGCCCGGGGACTGGCTACGCCGTGGCCGCTGCGCGAGCGAATGAGGGCCGGGGGAGACGGCCTGGGAGCAGGAGCGATGCACGAGCGGAAGGATAGCCGCCGCGAGCCCGCATGGGCCTGTTCCGGCCGGGCACTGCCGTCTCCAAGACTCAGACGGTGGGGTGGCGGCAGCAGCGATCTTCACCTTCGGATCGTGTCCGTCGAGCCGGCGGCGACTCGACTTGCCTAAGAGCCTTTAAGCCAATCCCGCCACGCCTCGTACACCATCACCATCGCCAGCGTGTCCAGCTCGCAGTACCGCAGCAGCGCGGCGCGGATGCGGTCCACCTCCAGTGTGTCGGTCTCCTCGAACTGCGTCCTCGCCCAGGCGGTGGTGGCGGCGCCGCCTTCGGCGAGCTGCATGTCTTCGTCGGAGTCCAGGTTTTGCAGCAGCTCCTGCGGGATGTCGCTGAACACGGGGGGCAGCAGGTCGTAGGGGTTCACCGGCCCGTGGGGGCCGGGCTGCCACCACACCCAGTTCTGGAAGTTCCTGCTGGCGATGCCGCCCGCGGCACCGTAGATCGGCAGCTGATAGCGGGCCCGCAGGTAGGCCGACGATGCCAGCACCGCCGGCAGCACCTTCTTCAGCGACGAGCTGGCCTTCGTGGCCGGATGGAAGAAGGCGCGCTTGGCCAGTTCGCACAGGTCATCCATCGCCCGCCGGCCCTCGCGCACGCCGGGCTCGCGCGTGATGTCCAGCAAAAAGGTGCGCAGCACGTCGGCATCGGCCGGCGGCTGGGGGTCAGCCTCCAGCTCCTGCAGGATCGCCCGCAGGGTGGTGTTCTCGTGCGGCGTCCACATGAAGATGGTGCCGGCCGGGCCCACGGCCGCCCGCAGCTGGCGCACGAACTCGTAGTTCGGCGACACGCCACGCTCCAGGCTGAGGTATTCGCTCGCGTGGGTGACGGTGCCGTCCGCGTCGACGCGGTGGTGCGAGAACTGGAACGCGATGTTGGCGTAGGGCCCCTGCCCCGCGTAGAACGGCAGCGCGACCCGGGCGGTTTCGAAGTCGATGAAGTGCAGCGGGTAGGCCCAGGTGGCCATCTGGGCCCGCATCAGGTCGCGGTCGAGATAGAACTCGCCACCGCCGGGCCACTGGCCGCTCACCTGCATCCATTGCCGCTGGGACGGGGACAGGCCGTCATCCCCTTCCTTGACGCGGATGTCCTCCGCCTTCACGTCGGCCAGGCGGACGATGCCCTGCCCAATCAGCTCGTCGCGGCGGCGGAAGCCCCAGATGTCGAGCACGGTGCCCTGGTCCAGCACCTCGCGGGGCCATCCCATGGCCTGCTGCCAGCATTCGTGAAACCCGCTGGCGAGCCCGTGGGTGCCGTCGGACCGGAACTCGCACTTCGCGCAGCGGCCTGCCAAGTCGGGCGCGATCTTGCGGTCCGCCACGTAGTGCTGCGCCCAGTGCGTGGCCAGCTCGTCCAGCGTTTTGGTGCTGCCGGCGGCACCCAGCGGCGCGCGCAGCAGCTCGGCCACGTACTCGTCCACGCACACGGCGGTGAGCACCGGCTCGCCGATCGTGTCCGCCGTGGTGCCCGGCCGCACGATCACCCGCTGGCGGGAACTACCTGAGCGCTGGATGCGAAAGCGCTGGTTCAGCCCGGGCACGGTGGCCACCTTGGAGGTGTCCGCCATCATCAGGAAAGACCGCACGGTCCAATCCGGATGCGCGAGCCCGAGCACATAGCGCTGGAAAGCCACGTCCAGCAGGTAGGGCAGCATGGCCTTGTCGATGCCCCCGCGCTTGAGCCGAAAGGCATGCGGGTTGCGGGAGTCAAACGACTTGGCCTTGACCTCGATGAGATCCACCGCGTTGCCGACCTTGCGCAGCACGTCCACACGCACCAGGAACGGCCCGTGGGCAATGGCCGCCTCGTACAGCGTGACGGTGTGCTGCTGCAGCAGCTGCGCCGTCTGCGCCAGGGCCTCCGCGTTGCCCGCAGCCGTGACCTCCACGCCGCCCGGATGCATCACCTTGGCCAGCTCGCCCACCTGGAACCCGCCCTCGGCCAGCGCAGCCAGGAACTCGTCGTCGAGCTTGGTGTTGGCGTAGTGCTTCTTGCCCGTGTAGAAGAGCTTGGTCGGGCATTCGACGGCGAGCGTGAATCGCGACTTGGTGAGGTAGCGGGGGGTGGGTGCGGGCATGCAGACTCCTCAGCGGTGGCCTCTACGGTTGGACGGGTCCTTGACCATCGTGCCCGCAGCTCGTCGCAGGCGACTGACCAGTTCAGTCGTGCGCGCCAGCCTAGGCACCCAGAAGCTCACCAGATGAGCCAGATGCGACACCAGCACAGGAGGACCAGTGCAAGCAGTCATCGGGCGTCGGACTCCATGTGATGGGCTTCAGCAGCGCCTGGGGCGTACTTCGTCACCCTACGAGGTCTGTGCGAATCGTGTCTTCAGCCAGTCAGTTGGGCGACATCCCAAACTCGCGCCCACTGCTCCGACCCGGCGTCCGCTATCCACCGATTCCTTGGTCTACGGCGGTCACATGCATCCGCGCTATCGGCACAAGGATCGCAAGGAAGCGCTGCCACAGCCGTAACGGTACACGGCCGCAAATGCCATCAACCGGCAGTGAGCGGTCATTCGACCCTCCAGGCAATCGGCACCCACAATCCTCAATGATCCTCGCCCAACTGGGCTAGCTCACGCGGAAACCAGTATTGAACACTTGCCCCCACTGGAAAGAACGGATTCCTTTCAGTTGTGGCGAGGTCGTGCCAGCCATCCATCCTCGTAAAGGCCGCCCACGCAGAAAAGCCAGCAACGGCGGCGTCGTACTCATGATCGTTACCGTAGCGATGTGGAACCATGTCAATGAAGCGCTTTGGTGCAGAGGAGACCCGGAGGAGCGCTTTCGGATGGGCTTCAGTGACCAACAGCGAGGGCTCTCGCTTCTTCACCTCGACGGCAGCCAACACCCCCTGAACCAGGCAGGCTCCGCGCAATGAGTTGATGTGGCTGACGGTTGCCGAATGGCCGCCGGCTTTCTTGACCATGCGCCGAACGGTGAGGTCGACCTGCCTGTCACCGTACTGGGTCCAAAAGAGTGGCGCGTCGATCCCAACAGCACAGAGCTCACCACCTAGATGCAGCCAAGCGTCGGCAACGGCATCACGCGCGGTCGAACTCGTCCCCGTCTTCAACGAGACAAGTTTGGACGAACCAAACTCCATGACGGCCCAACCGAAGCTCAGAGACCCGCCCGGATCAAGGCCAATTACATACATGCGGCAATTCATTCAGGCGATTGGGACGGTAGGCCTCTGCCTGGCGTAGGCAGTGCACATCTACTGATCGAACACGTGCTGTCGATGCCAGGAGAGATACGGCTTGTGTCTCGCGGATAGGTTCACATGTGCCGTTCCTTCAAGTCCGAGCAGCTTCACAGCTTCGCTAGATAGAGCAGCTGAAAGCACGACGGTGCCTTCAGGATCAACAGTGATGAGCCCGCAATCGAACGCAGCATCCAGGTGCGCCGCCAACAGCAGTCCGTTGTATACATCGAGGCGTTCGGCATCAGTGCTGGCTGCCCAAGGCTTGGCATGGCTGGCGCGCAAGAGCTCCGGAACATCCAGGCCCGAGATAGCGCAACGGCCACGCCAAAGGGTCAGCAGGCCATCTCGAAACAGGTCCTGCCCGACGCGCTGGCGGACCGTCGCCTCGCGCTCAGTGGCAGATACAGTCGCCAGCAGTTCCGTGTAGCGCACTTCAAGTTGGTTAGGCAGGGCTCGCGACAAGCGCCAAGCGTGCAGCAGCATGCGGTCGAGTGACCCCAAGTCATCGAGCTGGATCCAGCCGGCAGCCGGAACCTCTGCTGCGGCCGGAACCGCCATGGGAGTCGCCGGCAGTTCAGTCAGCACCGGCAACATCGACAGGCCAAGGACAGGGCCATCCAGGGACAGCCCCACCCATGCGGGCGATGTCCCGGAGTCTGTTGAACGCATGAGCTGAGGTGGCGGCTCCTTCGACCCGCATGCGCGAGCATGCGGGTTGCCTCACAAGCAACCGAAGGAGCCACCAGAGTGAAGTCTCACACGAAG